>NZ_JACUZW010000002.1:0-921155 GCF_014851485.1 Comamonas sp. CMM02
GGTACGGACCTGAGCACTCTGTCGACGAGCGCAGGCCTGGTCTGGAGCCGTGTCTCGGACACGCAGATCGTCGGCAAGATCGGTGCGACGACCGTCGTGACGCTGGATCTGACGGCCAATGCAGGCAACACCACCGCCACCGTCAAGGCCACGCTCAACAGCAACTACACCGGGCACACAGCGCTGGGCGATGACCTGGCGGCACTGGGTTCGGTCAAGGTGGTGGCCACCGACACCGATGGAGATACGGCGCAGGGCACCGTCAATGTGACTGTCTCGGACGATATCCCTGTGGCACTAAGTGATGTTGGCAGTGTTGCAGAGGGAGCAACCCTGACTGTGGGTGCGGCCGGTGGTGTGCTTTTCAACGATAAGCCGGGTGCAGATGGCTGGGACACCGCAGGCGGGGTGGTGGGTGTGAATAACGTGACCTCGGGCTCCGTAACAACTGCCAACGGAAGCGGTGCATATGTGATTCAGGGGCAGTACGGTCAGCTGACTTTGGGCAAAGATGGCAGCTACACCTATCAGGCAACAGCAGCGGTCACGTCTGATAAACAAGATGTGTTTACATATACCGTTAAAGACGGTGATGGCGACACGACCACCGCACAGCTAAGCATTACGGTGAATAACGTCGATCAAAAGCCTGTAGTCAATGACATCGACCACTCTGCACTGGAAAGCAGCCGTACTGAGACTAAGAGCAATGTGGTGCTCACGATCGATCTTTCCGGCAGTATGAATTTTGACTCTGGGGTTGCTGGTAAAACTCGGCTTGACTTGGTCAAAGAGGCCGTTGCAGAGCTTCTCAATTCTGGCAGTGTGAATGCCGTATTCATTACTACATTCTCATCCAGTGGGTATGCCACAGACAATAGTGCTTTGAACGGCGGGCAGTGGTACACCGCAGCACAGTTGCAGCAAGCCATTTTGGCTGTGAATGCACTGAATGCAGTTGGCGGTACTAACTATGATGGCGCACTGACAAGTGTCATGAATTATGTAAATGCTGCTGGAACTTTCCCTGGCGGTGCAGGGAAGAATGTCTCTGTTTTCATGTCCGATGGAGAGCCTGCGAACGGCGCTGTTGGAACGGCTAAAGAATCCCAATGGATTACTTGGCTTGGTTCCAAAAACTTTAGCGATGCATATGCCATCGGTTTTGGTGGCCTTACATCTACAAATGCCAACAACCTTGAACCAATCGCCTGGAAGGCTGGCGAAGTACAGGGCACACACACCACGGCAGCCCAAGATGATCACGTCATCCTCAGCGATGTGACGGCACTTAAAGATGCGCTTTTGCAGACAGTGGTGTCTCCTGGTGCTGTAGTGACGGGGGACCTGAAGACCGAAGGAGGTAATACATCAGGAGATGGATGGGGCAGTGCTGTTGTGAGTGTGGTGACCTTTGGTGCGCAAACCCATACTTTCACCAGTGCAAGCGATACATTCACCTTTGATCTGGGAGCGGTTGGCAAGGTGGTTGTCAAAGGGGATGGCACATACACCTTTACTGCAAACAACACGACGGATGTGAATGCAGCACTGTCTGCTGCACTCACCTATACCCTGAAGGATGTGGACGGCTCGGTATCTAACCCTGCCAATCTGGTGTTCACCCTGACGGATCGCAGCGAGGTGTCATCAGTAGACGATAGTGCATCGGTCTCTACAAGCTCGACGATGGTGCCGGTGACTGTGCCCAATACATCGCAGGCAAACTTCAACACTAACGACAATGGGGACTGGTCTTTCAGCTCTGCAACGCAGGCCAGTTTCACTAGTCTAGCAACTGCAGCTGGGGGGGCAGACGCATGGCTACGCTCTGCAAATACGACGGTTTCGTCGTCCAATGGTGCTGATGGCCGATTGACCGTGACGGATAACAACGGCAGCAGCACTGGAGCTGGAGAGGTGTTTACGCCAATCTACACAGCCAGTAGTGCTGGAGGCGAAAAGCTGTCGTTCCAGGTGGAAGCGCGCGGTAATTGGAGTACTGGTAACGATACGGCGCAATGGGCGCTGTACCAGAAGGTGGGTGCAACCTGGGTGGCGCTAACGGGTGCAGGCACCTCTGGCAGCATCACTTCTAGTTCTCAGTATATTGAGACCAAAATGTTGGATGCAGCCGGCCAGTATCGGATTTATCTGAATGTGACGGATGGCAGTGGGAATGCCAATAGCAACAAGGCCAGTGTTTCGGTAGATGACTTCCAAGTCATTCATCCCGTGACATATGAGCCGCAATGGTCCACTTCAAGCGTTAGCGGCAATGTGCTGAACAATGACTCGCAGGGTTCTGAAGGTGCGAGCTTGTATGTGGGCAGTACAAAAGTGGGTGTGGCGGGGGTGGATGTGGTTGGCACCTACGGTACGTTGCACCTCAATGCCGACGGCAGCTATACCTATACGACAGCCAGCGGAGCCCCCTACCATGCGACACAGCAGGATGTTTTTGAGTACCACTTGACGCAGGCCGATGGTGATACGGCGACAGCCAATTTGACCATTACGGTGAATGCCAGCGGGCCAGGGGTATTGGCTGGAGTTGTAACAGAGACACCTGTGGTTCCGACACCATTGGCCGGGCATGAAATTCTTGCCTCGACTGGTCTGGACACTCTGGTGGGCACTGGCAGTGATGATCTTTTCACTTGGAAATCGGGGACACAGAGTGCACCGGTTGATGTGGTGAAGGGCTTTGGCACTGCCGGCAGCGACAAGCTGGTGCTGGGTGATTTGCTGCAAGGCGAAGAGCACACCAGTGACTTGAGCAAGTTCTTGCACCTTGAGACACAGGCTGGCACAGGAGGCACAGTGAATACCGTGATCAAGGTCTCGACTTCTGGCGGCCTGGCTGCAGACGGCAGTGGCTACAACCAGCAGATTGTGGTGGAAGGTGTGGACTTGACGGGTAGCAGCCATGACCAGAACACCATGATCAAAAATCTGATTGACCAAGGCAAGCTCAAGCTTGACCACAGTTGACCGGACCGCTGATTGGAGGAGCCAATGACACCATGGACCAGAGCATCAACCGCTTGATTGCCCAAGGTCAGCTGGATGTGCATCAATGAGGTGAGGCAGACCGTCAGGAGCGCCAGAGCGCTCCTGACCATCCAGGGCGCATGCTTTGGCAGGCGCCCTTTTTTCATGAGCAATCGGGCCATGCACAATGGCGGCTACGTGAAATAAGAGGTCCCATGGTGCCTGAGTGTTCTCCCAGCAATATCAATAGCCTGCGCCGCAGGTCGCTGCTTGCATGTGCAGCGGCGATGGCGGGCTGCTGGTCATTGCGGGGCGCGCGAGCCTGGGATGAGTCTTTGATGCACCGTGAAATGCGCACGCGCTATGGCGAGGCGGGGCTGCGCAGGCTGCAGGCGTGGCTGGATATGCTTAAAGCACAGTCGGGGCTTTCTGTTGCGCAGCAAGTGCAGGCAGTCAATGATTTCTGGAATCAGCAATTGATGGCATCCGAAGACATGCTGATTTGGAAAGAGGCCGATTACTGGGCCACGCCTTTAGAGAGCCTTGGCAAGGGGGCCGGGGACTGTGAAGACTTTGTGATTGGCAAGTTCTTTTCACTGACGCATCTGGGGGTACCTCCTCAGCAGATGCGGCTGATTTATGTGCGTGCACGTATCGGCGGAATGGGCAGCACGCAAAGCATTGCGCACATGGTTCTGGGCTTTTATGCCACCCCGCAGGCTGATCCGCAGGTGCTGGACAACCTGGTCAGCAGCATTCAGCTGGCCAGCCAGCGCACAGATTTAAGCCCTGTGTTCAGCTTCAATACGCAGGGTATCTATGTTCGGGGGGAGCGTTCTGCCCCCTCAGACCGTATCAATCGCTGGCAAGATTTGCTGCAAAAAATGCGAAAAGAAGGGTCGGATGCATTATGAAAAAGCAATCCACAACTCCAAAGTGGCCGTGCAATCGAGCTGCATGTTCATGCACGATGTACGGCGCCGGCGTATTTTCTGAAAGGCACTAAGCCATGTCGTTACTCAAACAGCTTTTACTGAGTGTGTCAGTGGCGGTGGTCGGTATTTTGCTGGGCACACTGGCTTTCAGCATTGGTGGCGCGCGCAGCTACCTGTCGGAGCAATTGCAAAATCAGAGCGAGAACGCTGCCTCTTCGCTGGCTTTGTCGCTGTCTCAGCCTGCGGCCCAAGACCCGGTCACGCGGGAGTTGCTGATGGCTGCCTTGTTTGATACGGGACAGTTTTCCGCCATTCGGTTGCTAGGGCCTGATGAAAAAACACTGTTTGAGCGTGAGAAAAAAACACTGGATGTAGCAGGCCGCGCACCAGAGTGGTTTGCGCGTTTGCTGCCTTTGCCCAAGCCTGTGGCTGAGCGTTCCATCAGTGATGGCTGGCGGCAAGTGGGCACGCTGAGTGTGGCGGTGGACAACCGTTTTGCGATGGACGATTTGTGGTCAAGCAGCAGCAAGATGACAGCGCTGATTGTGGTGGCTGGCGCGGTGTGGGCGTGCTTTGTGGGCATGTTGCTGCGCTGGTTCCGGCGCGTATTGCATGACGAAGTGGAGGCGCAGGTGCAGAGCATTGGCACCAGCCAGTCCCAGGATGCAAAGGTAGGTGCTTCGCGGGTGGCCGAGCTGGCCTCAGTGTCTCACGCCATTGAAGATGCACGCGTGCGTGTCACCCAGGCTTCCAATGCGCAGACACAGCGCATTGAAAGTCTGGAGCTGGAGACCAACAGCGACCCCGTCACGCAGTTGCCCAACCGTAAATACTTCGTCAATGAGCTGCAAAAAGCGCTGCAGACCAGCGTGGATGCACAAGGGCACGTGCTGATCATGCGCCAGCGCGACCTGCAGGCAATGAACAGCAGCCATTCTCGCGAGCAGGTGGATGCCTGGCTGAGCAGCGTGTGGCAGCAGGTGCGGAAATTACTGGCTGACAACGCACAAGTGCCTGCGCAGCTGGCACGCCTGAATGGCAGTGATTTTGCGGTGCTGCTGCCTGGAAATCTGGGGCCTGAAGGCATGCACATGGTGCAAAAGCTGCGCCATTTGCTGCAGTCGCAAAGCATGGCTTTGAACGATACCCAATGGTCGCGCGGCGCGTTTGCGCTGACGGCCTACACCGCAGCAGACAGCGTGACCGATGTGCTATCGCGCCTGGATCAGGGCGTGATGCAGGCTGAAAGTGCAGGCCATGGCGATGTGGAATATGCCGAGCAGGCACCCTACCCTGGCGCGGTGATTGCAGGCGAGGGCCGCTGGCAGCAACTGCTGGGCAAGGCCTTGCAGGCCCCAAAGCAGTTGCAGATTGCAGTGCAAGCCTTTACCAGTGCCTCGCTGATAGGCACTGATGTACGACACGAAGCCTCGCTGGAGCTGCACGAGGACGATGGCCGTGTGCTGGGCGGACCGCTGTTTTTGCCAGCGGTCGTGCGTCTGGGAATGTCGGGCGATTACGATTTGCAGGCCGTCTCGCTGGGCTTGCAGTGGCTGGCCCAGCATGCTGGGCAGGTGCTGATTGTGCGGGTGTCAGTGCCTTCTTTGGAGCAGGACGATTTTGTGCCGCGCATGCAAGCTTTGCTGCACTCGCCGCAGATCCAGATGCTGGGTACGGCAGTGGAGCAACTGGTGCTGGAGCTGGATGCCCATGCGCTGGAGGTCATGCCTGCGCGCGTTGCCGAGTTTTGCGCGGCCACTGCGCAGGTGCATGTCGGGGTGGGGCTGCGCAGGCTGGATCAGGCCCCCAAGGCTTTGCTGCAATTGCCCAGCTTGCCTTTGCGCTATGTGAAGCTGGGTGGCTTTTTTGCCGAGCAGTCGTTGCACAACACGGGCGTGCGCCATTTGATGGAGGCCATGATCAGCACAGCCCAGGCGCAAGCTGCGCAGGTGTACATCACCGATGCCGTGGCCCCCGAGGCGGCATCGTGGCTGCGCATCAAGGGCGCGAGCTTGCCAGCCCCGCCAGCCTTTTGAGTGAATCTCTGACGGGCAGTGAAAGAAGTGAAAAATATAGCTGTCAACGCTTATGTATGCTTGTTTTCAAATACTTTTATATCTGAAAACAAGTGTGGATAAGCGCTGATAGCTATAAATTATGGGTATGTTCATAAAAAAACGCCGATCGCATTCAGCGCATCGGCGTATTAAACAGGAGAGATAACGACAGCAGCGTTAACTGCTGGACGGGCGCTTAAATCTCTGCGCCAGACTCTTTGACAACCTTGCCCCACTTGACGGCTTCAGCCTTGATGAAGGCATCGAATTCGGCAGGGGTGTCGATCACCACTTCGCCACCCTGGTCGCCAATCTTCTTGATCACGGCGGGGTCCTTGAGCACCTTGGCCAGCGATGCATGCAGCTTGCTCAGCACGGGGGCTGGGGTGCCAGCAGGAGCCCACAGGCCAAACCATGAGGTGGCTTCGTAACCGGGCACGCCCGCTTCTGCAATGGTGGGCACGTTAGGCAGCTCGGGCGAGCGCTTGGCGGTGGTCACTGCAATAGGGCGCAGCTTGCCAGAGCGCACGTGCTGAATGGCCGAAGGCATGTTGTCAAACATGATGCCAATCTGGTTGCCCAGCAAATCGGTCACAGCGGGTGCGCTGCCTTTGTAGGGAACGTGCACCATGTCCACCTTGGCCATGGACTTGAACAGCTCGCCAGACAGGTGGATGGAGCTGCCGCTGCCCGAGGAGCCAAAGTTGACCATGCCAGGGTTGGCTTTGGCGTAAGTGATCAGCTCTTGTACGGTTTTGTACGGCTGGCTGGGGTGTGCAACCAGCAAGTTGGGCACGTTGGCCACGCGGCTCAGAGGCGCGAAGTCTTTGATCGGGTCAAAGGGCATTTTCTTGTACAGGGCCGCGTTGATGGCGTGTGTGCCAACGGTGCCCATGAACAAGGTGTAGCCATCCGCGGGCGCGCGCGCTGCGGCCTGGCCGCCGATGTTGCCACCTGCACCAGGACGGTTGTCAATGATGACGCTTTGGCCCAGTTCGGTACCCAGCGCCTGCCCGACGATGCGGGCCAGAATGTCTGTAGTGCCACCTGCCGAGAAGGGAACAATGATGTTGATGGGTTTGTTGGGGAAGGTCTGGGCAGCGGCAGGGGCAATGCCTGTGACGGCCAAGGCAGCGGCGGCCAGCGCCTTCAAACCATTGCGGCGTGAAAAATTGCGGGTGAAATCCAACATCAGAGTCTCCTAAAAACAGATGCCATTAAGCGAAAGCACCTGCCGTGCACACGGCAGTGCGTGTGCGCTTGATAGTCCGGGCAGGTGTGGTGAGCGGGCATGCGTGGCCCGGTCATCCTGAGAGAAAAAGGTCTGGGCGCAAGCACCCAGCCTGTGAGCGTGTGCTGTTATTCCTGCACGATGGAGGAAGGGTGGTTGGCCAGCGGCGTGACCTTGATCTGCATGTACGGAAACAGGGGCAGGCTGCTGAGCATGGTGTGCAGCTCATCGTTGCTGGCGGCGTCAAAAATGCTGACGTTGGCGTATTCGCCCACCACACGCCACAGGTGGCGCCACTTGCCTTCGCGCTGCAGCTTTTGTGAATATTCTTTTTCTTCCAGCTTGATTTTGGCAACCAGATCGGCGTCCAGCGACTGGGGAATCTGAACGATCATTTCAACCATGAACAACATGTGTATTACTCCTGCGTGAGAAAGATAGGGTGTGAGGTCGGGCCGGGCTTTACAGGTGCGGCCAGATGATCATGGTGGCCGCATAGATGGCGCCCACCAGCATCATGGAGACCACGGTGTAGCCCATGATGTCTTTGAGCTTGAGCTTGGACAGCGCCAGAGCGGGCAAGATCCAGAAGGGCTGCACCAGATCGTTCCAGCCGTTGCCCAGCATGACGGACATGGCGGTCTGTGCCTGCGATGCGCCCAGTGTGGTTGCCGCATCGATCATGAAGGGGCCTTGCAGCACCCAGTGGCCGCCACCCGAAGGGGCAAAGAAGTTGATGACGAAAGAGCTGATCAGGCCCCACAGCGGCAGGGTGTCTGCGCTGGAGATGCTGACGAAGACGTGGGCAATCGATTCCACCAGACCCGAGCCATGCATGATGGCCATGATGCCGGCATAAAACGGGAACTGCAGGATGATGCCGCCGATGGTTCTGACGCCTTCGTTGACTTTTTCCACGTACTGCATGGGGGTCTTGAGCAACAGCACACCCAGGAACAGGATGAAGAAGTTGATCATGTTCAGATCAAGGTTGCCGCCGTTGTAAAAGTGCAGGCCCACGTAGCCCATGCCGCACAGGCCAATCAGCAGGCTGAGCGCGCGGCTGTTGTTCAGGCGCGAGGCCAGGGTCTTTTCATCACCCAGCAGATCGCCGGCACCAGCGGCAGGCTTGCTGTCTTGTGCGGCGGTGACGGGGTCCAGTTCCACCACTTTTTCACCTTGCTTGGGGTGCATGGCTGCATTGAGCAAAGGCAGAGCAATCAACACGGCCAGGCTGGTCAGCAAGATGGGCAGCGAGAAGATGGTTTCTGTCAGGGGAATCAGCCCCATGGTGCCTTCAAAGGAATGGCCTTTGGTGGAGATCAGCACCGGAATGGTGGCGGAAAAACCCAGGCTGTACATCGTGAAGCCGGTGTAGGCCGAGGCAATGATCAGCGGGTAGTGCACGCCCTTGACTTTGAGCGCCAGCTTGCGCGCCATGATGCCGCCAATGACCAGGCCAAAGCCCCAGTTCAGGTAGCTGCCCACGCAGCCCACGATGGTGGCCACGATGATGGCCTGGCGTGGCGTGTGCACATGGCTGGCAATCTTGTCCATGAAGCGATTGACGATAGGTGCTGCAGCCAGCACATAGCCCATCACCAAGATGACAGCCATCTGGGTGGTAAAGCCCAGCAAGCTCCAAAAACCCTTGCCCCAGTCCTGCACCACCAGATTCACGGGGCGGCTTTCCACGGCAAAGGCCAGCACCATGGTCAGCAGGGTGAGCATGATCGCGAAGACGAACGGGTCGGGCAGATACTTGCGCATCAGCTCCGTGAAGAACGCGGTGATTTTTGACATGGCGTTGGGCCTTGTTGTGTGAGATGTTTGTCAGAGAGTGCTAGCGCAGGCCCACACCAGGCGGGCCTGCGATAACGGTGAGAAAACTTAGACGCTGGCGACACCCACGGTCATGCCACCGCAGACGTACAGCACCTGACCGGTGACGAAACCGCTGCGCTCGTCCAGCATGTAAGACACGGCATGGGCCACGTCTTCGGGAGTGCCCACGCGCTTGACGGGCACTGACTGAATGATTTTTTGCGTGCGCGGTGCATCAGGCGGGTTGGCCTTGTCGAACAAGGCGGTGCGGATGGGGCCCGGGCCAATGGCATTGGCCGTAATGCCGTATTGGCCCAGCTCCAGCGCCCACACGCGGGTCATGCCGATCAGCCCCGCCTTGCTGGCGGCATAGGCAGTACGCAGGTCTTTGCCCAGCGCGGCGCGCGAGGACATGTTCACGATGCGTCCAAAGCCTGCAGCCTGCATGCCGGGCAGCAGCGCCTGCATGCATTGCAGGGCGCAGCGCAGGTTCAGGGACATGGCCAAGTCGAACTCGGCCAGCGTTTGCGATGCCGCGTCGTTGGGCACGACCACGCCAACGTTGTTGATCAGGCGCGTGATGGGGCCACCGCGCAAAGCTTCGTTCAGCGCGCGGGCGGTATCTTGTATGTCGCTCAGGTCGGCCTGAATGGCGCCGGGAATGTGCTCGACCACGCGGTCGATGATGATGGGCTCATAGCCATCGTCGCGGCAACGCTGGGCAGCAGCGGCACCGATGCCGGCGCCACCACCGGTGATCAGAACCCGGGGGCGAGAGACGGCAGGTGTGTGCGTAGAAGAAGTCATGGTGCGGTCTTGTGAGGAGTTCAGAGGCAGCATTCGCCGGCCAGATAGGCCTTGCGCCAGCGGGTGATGGAGACGTTGGCAAACAGCCCCGCCTGAAAGAAAGGGTCGGCTTCGATAAATTCCTGCGCGGCTTGCCGGGTGTCGAGATCGACCACGTACAGGCCGCCACCCAGGTCCTTGCCGTCGTCATCGAGCTTGGCGCCGCAGGCCAGCAGCAGGTGCTGGTGGGCAGTCAAAAAGTCCAGATGCGCGGGGCGATGGGCCTGACGCACCGCCTGGTGCTCGGGCTTGTCAAAGGTTTCGATGATGTAGGGCATGGTGGTATCAGCAGTAGGGGCAGTGGGCAGCAGCGGGCGGACTAGACGGTGGCGATGGGCGTGACCGGTGAGGCCACCGCGCCGGGCAGGTGCAGCGGAGGAGCCGTCAGCAAGAAGTGATGGCGGTGGTGCTCGCGCAGCCATTGCGCCAGCGGCGTCAGGTGCCACAGCTCGCCCAGGTGTACGCCGAGCTTGAACAGGCAGTGCTCATGCAAAGGCAGGGCAGCGCAGCACGCCGCGCCAGGTTTTGCCGGGTGTGCCTCCACGGCATAGTTGTCGGCGGCAATGGCGGCAATCTGGCTGTCGGTGATCCACTGCAGCAGCCTGTCGTCACGGCCATCCAGAACGGCACAGCTGTTGTTGAGTACTTCGGGGTCAGGCTGCTTGTGCATCTCCAGCACGCGCTGGGCGAAGCCGGTGTGCAGGCACAGAATGTCGCCCGCTTCAATCTCAACGCGGTCGGTGTCGATCACGCGCTGCAGCTCGTCGTAGCCGATCAGCGTGCGGGCATCGCCGAAGTGGGCACGCAAGTCCAGCATCACGCCGCGCCCTTGTACGCCGTTGCGTGCCATGCCTTCAATACCCAGTGCCTTGGCGCAGCTGGTGCTGGCCGAGTCATCCAGACGCTCGGGAATGCCGGTGCCCTTGATGTCAGCCGGGCCAACGATGTCGATGCCTGCGGCAAAGCCGTTGTAGTACAGCGCTTCGGGCAGGCCATCGCCATTGGCGTCAAACAGGGCGCCAACGTGGGCCAGACCATCCCATTGCGTGGAGTACTGCAGCGACAAAATGGCCATGTCATCTGACAGCACATCGGTGCGTCCGGGCTCCAGGGTCTGAAGCAGGCAGTTGAAATTGACCAGCCCTTTACGCTGCAGGGGGCGCAGCACCGGGGGCTTGCGGTTGGGGTTGAGCGCACTGCCACCCGGATAGTCCAGCGGCAGGCTCAGGGAAAAGCGCAGGCCTTCATGCACCTGTGCCACACCCTGACGCACCTTTTCAGGGGTGAGCAGGTTCAGGCGGCCCAGCTGGTCGTTCTCGCCAAAGTCTCCCCAGGTGGAGCCTTCAGGGCGCTGTTGCCAGCGTGGATTGGATGCAGTCATGCTTGTCTCTCCCATGCTCCGGTCTGCTCCTTGGCCTGTGGCTGGAGTCTTGTTGTGGACCGGCGTGTGCAAAAAGGTCAGTGCTGTTTCAGGAATCCGGTCAGTGCCTGCTCGAAGGCCGCGGGGGCCTCCAGGTTGGACAGGTGCGAGGCGGGCACCGTGGCCAGTACCGAGCCCGCAATGGCTGCTTGCATTGCCTGCGCGTCGGCCACCGTGGTGACGGGGTCGTGTTCGCCAGCAATCAGCAAGACCGGGGTCGTGATGCCCGAGATGGCACTGCGCAGGTCTTCCTTGGCCAGCGCCTGGCAGCAACTGGCATAGCCTTCGGGGCTGATGCCGGCAATCCAGCCTTGGGCGGTTTGCACCATGGCAGGCTGCGCAGCGGCAAAGGTTTCAGTGAACCAGCGGCTGGGCGAAGATGCAGCCAGCGCCTGCATGGCCGCCGTACCTTGGGCACGCACCATGGCAGCGCGCTCCAGCCACGCAGATTCCACGCCAATCTTGGCAGCACTGTTGGCCACCGTGATGCTGCGCATGCGCGCAGGAGCATTCACCCCCAGCCACAGGCCGGTGAGACCACCCATGGAGATGCCGCAAAAATGGGCCTGCTCAATGTGCAGGGCATCCAAAATGGCCAGTACATCCTGACCCAGCTGCGCAAAGCTGTAGGGGCCGGGGTTGCACACGCTGCCACCGTGGCCACGGGTGTCGTAGCGCAGCACGCGCCAATTGGCAGACAGGGCGCTGGCCTGTGCGTCCCACATCTCCAGGGTCGTGCCCAGAGAGTTGGAGAGCACCAGAACCGGTGCGTCGGCGGGGCCTTGCAGGTCGATGCGGAATGTGCCTGTGGCGGTGTGCAGGGTGGTGGTGCTCATGTCAAACGCTCGCTGCAGTCTTTAAACTTTTTCCAGAATCACGGCAATGCCCTGGCCCACGCCAATGCACATGGTGCACAGTGCGTAGCGCCCGCCCAGCGTGTGCAGCTGGTTGACGGCCGTGGTTGCCAGGCGCGCACCCGATGCGCCCAGTGGGTGGCCCAGTGCAATGGCACCGCCCCACTGGTTGACGCGGGCGTCGTCATCGGCAATGCCCAGATCGCGCAGCACGGCCAGGCCTTGCGCGGCGAAGGCTTCGTTCAGCTCAATCACATCCATGTCGGCCAGCGTCAGACCGGTCTGGGCCAGCACCTTGCGCACGGCGGGGGCTGGGCCAAAACCCATGATGCGCGGGGCAACGCCCGCAGTGGCCATGCCCACGACGCGTGCACGGGGCACCAGGTTGTATTGCTGGGCGGCTTCTTCGTTGGCCAGCAGCAGGGCGCAAGCGCCGTCGTTCACGCCGGAGGCATTGCCTGCGGTGACGCTGCCGTCAGGGCGTACCACGCCTTTGAGCTTGGTCAGCGCTTCCAGCGTGGTGGCGCGGGGGTGCTCGTCCTGGCTGACGATGATGGCGTCGCCCTTTTTCTGGGCAATGCTGACGTTGACGATTTCCTTGGCCAGATAACCGGCCGCAATCGCGGCAGCGGCTTTTTGCTGCGAAGCCAGCGCCATGCGGTCTTGCGCGGCACGTTCAATCTTGAAGTCGTCGGCCACGTTCTCGGCGGTTTCGGGCATGGAGTCCACACCGTATTGCGCCTTCATCAGCTTGTTCACAAAGCGCCAGCCGATGGTGGTGTCGTACACCGCGTTGTTGCGGCTGAACGCCGACTCTGCCTTGGGCATGACAAAGGGGGCGCGGCTCATGGATTCCACGCCACCGGCAATCATCAGGCGGGCTTCACCCGACTTGATGGCGCGCGCTGCAGTGCCTACGGCATCCAGCCCCGAGCCGCACAGGCGGTTGATGGTGGCGCCGGGCACTTCAATCGGCAGGCCCGCCAGCAGGCTGGACATGCGCGCTACGTTGCGGTTGTCTTCACCAGCCTGGTTGGCGCAGCCGTACAGCACGTCAGCCACTGCGCTCCAGTCCACACCGGGGTTGCGTTCCATCAGTGCCTTGATGGGCAGTGCGCCCAGATCGTCGGCACGCACGCTGGACAGCGCGCCGCCGTAGCGGCCAAAGGGGGTACGGATCGCGTCGCAGATGAAAGCTTGGGGTGCAGTGCTCATGGTGGTGTCTCCGGTGACAGCGGTGCTGTATAAATTAAGAGCTGCCAGCGCTTTATTCATAAGCGCCAGTGGCTGATTGGTCTTGTATTTAAGGCGCGTGTGCTTCAGGCGCTGGCTGGTGCAATGGGCAGGCCCACAATGCTTTCCAGCGCAGCGTGCGTCAGGCCTTCGACGGTGTCGATCAGGCGCAGGCCCTGAGGCGTGCATTCCAGCGTGCACAGGTCGGTGTAGATGCGCTTGACGCAGGCCAGACCGGTCAGGGGGTAGGTGCAGGCCGAGACGACTTTGCACTCGCCCGTCTTGCTCACCAGATCCATCATCACCCAGGTCGATTTGGCGCCTACGGCCAGATCCATGGCACCGCCCACTGCGGGGATGGCACCGGGCTCGCCCGTGCTCCAGTTGGCCAGATCGCCGTTGGCAGATACCTGAAATGCGCCCAGCACACAGATGTCCAGATGGCCGCCGCGCATCATGGCAAAGCTGTCAGCGTGGTGGAAATAGCTGCCACCGGGCAGCAGGGTGACGGGCTGCTTGCCGGCATTGGTCAGGTCGTAATCTTCCAGACCTTTGGCGGGGGCAGGGCCCATGCCGAGGATGCCGTTTTCTGAGTGCAGCACCACTTCGCGGTCAGCCGGAATGTGGTTGGCCACCAAAGTGGGCTGGCCAATGCCCAAATTGACATAGGCACCGTCGAAGATGTCCCGGGCCACGCGGGCAGCCAGTTCATCTTTGGTTCTTTTTTGATAGTTGCTCATGCTGGTATCTCCTGCATATTCAGTTGCCCGTGGCGCTGTACGCCATGAACAACCCGTGAAACTGGCGCGGCCCAAGTCACAAACACCGCGCAAGGGCCGCCCCGCCGCGCTGGTGTGTTCCCCCTGACAGGGGGAAGGCGCGCAGCGCCTCAGGGGGTGGCTTTGAAGCCTCCAGCCTGGGTGGCGACACGGGGCACTTTGACAACTTGGCTGACATAGATGCCGGGGGTGACGATGGCCTCGGGGTCCATCTCGCCCAGCTCCACCAGCTCATGCACGGTGGCAATCGTGGTCTTTGCGGCCATGGCACACACGGGGCCAAAGTTGCGCGCAGACATGCGGTAATTCAGGTTGCCCCAGCGGTCGCCCTGCTCGGCCTTGATCAGTGCCACATCGCCGTAGATGGGGTACTCCAGCACATAGTGCTTGCCATTGATCTCGCGGGTTTCCTTGCCTGCGGCCAGTTCGGTGCCGTAGGCGGTGGGGCAGAAAAAGGCACCAATGCCAGCACCGGCAGCGCGCATGCGCTCGGCCAGATTGCCTTGGGGCACCAGCTCCAGTTCAATTTTTCCGGCGCGGTACAGCTCATCAAACACCCAGCTATCGACCTGACGTGGAAAGCTGCAGATGATTTTGCGCACCTGCCCGCTCTTGAGCAGCGCAGCCAGACCGGTGTCGCCGTTGCCCGCGTTGTTGTTGACCACAGTGAGGTCACGCGCGCCGTGGGCGATCAGGCCGTCGATCAGCTCAATCGGGTTGCCTGAAGTGCCGAAGCCACCGATCAATACGGTGGCGCCATCTTGAATGCCAGACAGCGCCTGAGCGACGCTATCGGCGATTTTGTTGATCATGTATTGTCTCCATGCCGGACAGAGAGGCCAGAGCGGAATGTGCTCTGATAAAATGTTCGCTATAAGAACATTTGTTCGCTAAGAGAATTATATGGACGAGAAATTGAAAAAAGCGGCTGTAGAAACCACATCAGGGAAAACCCCAAGAGATGAAAAGAACGGGGAAACATCGACAGAAACCAAGCCCGGCGACAGTTATGTGCAGTCGTTTGCGCGGGGTCTGGAGGTAATTCGTTCGTTCAATGCTGAATCGGCGTCACAGACACTCAGTGAAGTGGCGACCAAGACTGGATTGACCCGCGCGGGGGCGCGGCGCATCTTGCTTACGCTGCAGACGCTGGGCTATGTGCACAGCGATGGCAAGTACTTTGAGCTGGCCCCGCGCATTCTGGATCTGGGTTTTGCGTACCTGAGCTCACAGCCCCTGTGGAACCTGGCAACCCCGCTGATGGAGACGCTGGCCGAGACCTTGCAGGAGTCGTGCTCTGCCGGGGTGCTGGACGAGCTGGATGTGGTGTACGTGGCGCGGGTGCACACCCATAAAATCATGAGCACCAATCTGGGTGTGGGTTCTCGTTTGCCTGCATTCTGGACATCCATGGGCCGGGTCTTGCTGGCGGGTTTGCCGCAAGAACAGCTGCTGGCACTGCTGGCCACCTGCCCGCGCGTGGCATATACGCGCTACACGCAGCTGGAAGACCACGCCCTGCTGGCAGCCATTGACCAAGTACGCACACAGGGCTGGGCATTGATGAACCAGGAGCTGGAAGAGGGCCTGATTTCGGTGGCAGCGCCCCTGTTCAATGCCAAAGGCAATGTGGTGGCCGCCATCAACGTATCAGGCCAGGCCAACCGTACCAACGCCCAGGAGATGCAGGCGCGCATCCTGCCGCATTTGCTGCGCACGGCGCAGGAAGTGTCGCAACTGTTGCGCACCGCACGGCGTTAATGCTCGGTGTCTATAACGGACGCAAGCTGAATCGATAATGGCTGCGCAGCGCCGCTGGAGCTGCCGCTTTTTGAGGGATCACTGCGCATGGCCCGTTTGCCCCGTCTGACATTGCCCGGTCTGCCGCACTACGTGGTGCAGCGTGGCAATAACCTGCAGCCCATTTTTATGGACGGGCAGGACTATGCCTGCATGAAAGACCTGTTGCGGGAGATGGGGCGACGCTGTGGCGTGGTGCTGCATGGCTTCATCTTGCTGCCCAATCAGATGCATTTGCTGGTAACGCCAGAGACTGCCGAAAGCCTGCCGCAGTTCATGCAGTCCGTGGGGCGCACCTATGTGCGCACCTTTAACAACCGGCATGCACGCAGCGGCACCTTGTGGGAAGGGCGCTATCGCGCCACGGTGCTGGAAGCGCAAGCCTGGCTGCTGCCCGCCATGGTGGTGCTGGAAAGCCAGGCGGTCGAGCAGGGTTTGGCGGCGCGTGCGGTGGACTATGCCTGGAGCAGTGCGCGACACAACGCAGGGGTGCAAGTCGACGGGCTGCTGCGCCTGCATGCCGCGTACTGGAGCTTGGGCGATACCCCTTTTTCGCGCGAGGCAGCCTACGCCCACTTGCTAACCCGCGGGGCTAGCGAGGAGGTGAGCGAAGTGGTGCTGGGTGCGGCGCTCAAGGGCTGGGTGCTGGGTTCTGAGAGCTTTATTCAGAGCCTGCAATTGCAGACCGAGCGCCGGCTTTCCCGCCAAAAGGCAGGCCGTCCGGTGGCGTCACCACCGATAAAAACCGAATAAGTCTCTTGGTTTTAAGCACTGATTTGGTGCTTTTTTTACGCCCATTTTTCAGGCGCGTTGTTTTTATTGGGTTTTTAAATATGTCCCTAATTAATCTTTTGTTTGTTTTTGGTGCGTGTAAATTAGTATCTGACCCTAATTAAATTTTCTTGCATAGGTTGATGCCGCATCGTAATCTTGCCTTCCCTGCGATAGAAATTAGAGGAATAGCGCCATGACTACGGCTGCCGAAATTACATACCTCCAAGAAAACGGTTTGTACGCCAAGAGCAATGAGCACGATGCTTGCGGTTTGGGCTTTGTGGCCCACATCAAGGGCGAAAAACGCCATGACATCGTCTTGGGCGCGCTCAAGATCCTCGAAAACATCGACCACCGCGGTGCGGTAGGTGCTGACCCCTTGATGGGTGACGGTGCAGGTATCCTGATTCAGATTCCGGACCAGCTCTACCGTGAAGAGATGGCCAAGCAGGGGGTGGAGCTGCCACCTGCTGGCGAATACGGCGTGGGCATGGTGTTTTTGCCCAAAGAACACGCTTCGCGTCTGGCGTGTGAGCAAGAGATGGAGCGCGCCATCAAGGCCGAAGGCCAGGTGCTGCTGGGCTGGCGCGATGTGCCCGTGAACCGCGATATGCCCATGTCGCCCACGGTGCGCGAGAAAGAGCCCATCCTGCGCCAGGTGTTCATTGGCCGTGGCAATGATGTGATTGTGCAGGACGCGCTGGAGCGCAAGCTGTATGTCATCCGCAAGACCGCCAGCGGCGCGATTCAGAACCTGGGGCTCAAGCACTCCAAGGAATACTACGTACCCAGCATGAGCAGCCGTACCGTGGTGTACAAGGGCTTGCTGCTGGCTGATCAAGTGGGTGTTTACTACCTGGATCTGGCAGACCAGCGTTGCGTGTCTGCCATCGGTCTGGTGCACCAGCGCTTCTCTACCAATACCTTCCCAGAGTGGCCACTGGCCCACCCCTACCGCTATGTGGCGCACAACGGTGAAATCAACACCGTGCGTGGCAACTACAACTGGATGGTGGCGCGCGAAGGCGTGATGGCCTCTCCGGTGCTGGGTGAGGATCTGCAAAAGCTCTACCCCATCAGCTTTGCGGGCCAGTCAGATACGGCGACTTTCGACAACTGTCTGGAGTTGCTGACCATGGCGGGCTACCCCATCAGTCAGGCCGTGATGATGATGATTCCCGAGCCCTGGGAACAGCACGAATCCATGGACGAACGCCGCCGCGCGTTTTATGAATACCACGCCGCCATGATGGAGCCGTGGGACGGCCCGGCCTCGCTGGTGTTTACCGATGGCCGCCAGATTGGTGCCACGCTGGACCGCAACGGCCTGCGCCCTTCACGCTATGTGGTGACAGAAGACGATCTGGTCATCCTGGCATCAGAAGCGGGTGTGCTGCCCATTCCCGACAGCAAGATTGTGCGCAAGTGGCGTCTGCAGCCCGGCAAGATGCTGCTGATCGATCTGGAGCAGGGCCGCATGATTGAAGACGATGAGCTCAAGGCCAACATCGTCAACACCAAGCCTTACAAGCAGTGGATTGAAAACCTGCGCATCAAGCTCGATCAGGTGGAAGTGCCCGCCGATTTTGTGGCACCCGCCAAGCCTGAACTGACGCTGCTGGAGCGCCAGCAGGCGTTTGGTTTTACCCAGGAAGACATCAAGTTCTTGCTGGCCCCCATGGCCAAGAATGGCGAAGAGGGCGTGGGCTCCATGGGCAATGACAGCCCGCTGGCCGTGCTGTCCAGCAAGAACAAGCCGCTGTACAACTACTTTCGCCAGATGTTCGCGCAGGTGACCAACCCGCCGATTGACCCCATCCGCGAAGCCATTGTGATGTCGCTGGTGTCCTTTGTGGGCCCCAAGCCCAACCTGCTGGACATCAACCAGGTCAACCCTCCCATGCGTCTGGAGCTGCAGCAGCCCATCCTTGACTTTGAGGGCATGGCCAAGCTGCGCCAGATTGAAAAGTACACCCACGGCAAGTTCAAGAGCGCCACCATCGACATCACCTACCCGCTGGCGTGGGGCCGTGAAGGCGTGGAAGCCAAGCTGGCCTCGCTGTGTGCACAGGCGGTGGACGAAATCAAGGGTGGTGCCAACATCCTGATCGTCAGCGACCGCAATGTGAGCGCAACGCAGGTGGCCATTCCCGCGTTGCTGGCCATGTCGGCCATTCACCAGCATCTGGTGCGCGAAGGCCTGCGCACCACCACTGGCCTGGTGGTGGAGACGGGCACCGCCCGTGAAATTCACCACTTTGCCGTGCTGGCGGGCTACGGCGCTGAAGCCGTGCACCCCTATCTGGCCATGGAAACACTGGCCGACATGCACCAGGATCTGGGCGCAGATCTGTCGGCAGAAAAAGCCATCTATCACTACGTGAAGGCGATCGGCAAGGGGCTGTCCAAGATCATGTCCAAGATGGGCGTGTCGACCTACATGTCGTACTGCGGCGCACAGCTGTTTGAAGGCGTGGGCTTGAACACGGCCACCGTGGACAAGTACTTCACCGGCACGGCCAGCCGTGTGGAAGGTATCGGCGTGTTTGAAATTGCCGAAGAAACCATCCGCAACCACGTGGCCGCCTTCAGTGACGACCCGGTGCTGGAAACCATGCTGGACGCTGGCGGCGAATACGCCTGGCGCACCCGTGGCGAAGAGCACATGTGGACCCCTGACGCCATTGCCAAGCTGCAGCACTCGACCCGTTCGGGCAGCTTCAATACGTACAAGGAATACGCGCAGATCATCAACGACCAGACCAAGCGCCACATGACGCTGCGCGGTTTGTTCGAGTTCAAGTGCGATCCCGCCACCGCCATTGCCGTGGATGAAGTGGAAACTGCGGCGGAGATCGTCAAGCGCTTTGCCACGGGTGCCATGTCGCTGGGTTCGATCTCCACCGAAGCCCATGCCACGCTGGCTGTGGCCATGAACCGCATTGGCGGCAAGAGCAATACCGGCGAAGGCGGCGAAGACCCCAAGCGCTATCGCAACGAACTCAAGGGCATCCCGATCACCAAGGGTGAGACGCTGGCGTCCATCATTGGCAAAGAACAGGTCGAATCCGACATCCAGCTGCTGGAAGGTGACAGCCTGCGCTCCAAGATCAAGCAAGTGGCATCGGGCCGCTTTGGCGTGACGGCGGAGTACCTGGTGTCATCCGATCAAATCCAGATCAAGATGGCCCAGGGTGCCAAGCCCGGTGAAGGCGGCCAGCTGCCCGGCGGCAAGGTGTCTGAGTACATCGGCATGCAGCGTTACTCGGTGCCCGGAGTGGGCCTGATTTCGCCACCTCCCCACCACGACATTTACTCGATCGAGGATCTGGCTCAGCTGATCCACGACCTGAAGAACGTGGCCCCCCACGCTGACATCTCCGTCAAGCTGGTGTCTGAGGTGGGTGTGGGCACGATTGCCGCAGGCGTGGCCAAGTGCAAGAGCGACCACGTGGTCATTGCAGGGCACGACGGCGGCACGGGCGCATCGCCACTGTCGTCCATCAAGCACGCTGGTGGCCCTTGGGAAATCGGTCTGGCAGAAACCCAGCAGACACTGGTGCTCAACCGTTTGCGCGGTCGTATCCGTGTGCAGGCTGACGGCCAGATGAAAACCGGCCGCGACGTGGTGATTGGTGCGCTGCTGGGTGCTGATGAGTTCGGTTTTGCCACCGCTCCGCTGGTGGTGGAAGGCTGCATCATGATGCGCAAATGCCACCTCAACACCTGCCCTGTGGGCGTTGCCACGCAAGACCCGACACTGCGCGCCAAGTTCACCGGCAAGCCAGAGCATGTGGTCAATTATTTCTTCTTCATCGCGGAAGAAGTGCGCCAGATCATGGCCCAGCTGGGTATTCGCAAGTTTGACGACCTGATCGGCCGTACCGACTTGCTTGATACCCGCAAGGGCGTGGAGCACTGGAAGGCGCAGGGCCTGGATTTCAGCCGCCTGTTTGCGCAGCCCAACGTGCCTGCCGATGTGCCGCGCTTTCACGTCTCCAGCCAGGACCACCTGCTGGACAAGGCGCTGGATGTGAAGCTCATCGAGCGCTGCCAGCCTGCCATTCACCATGGCGAGAAGGTGCGCATCATGGAAGTGGCCAAGAACGTCAACCGTTCCGTGGGGGCCATGCTCTCTGGCGCGGTCACCAAGGCGCACCCCGAAGGTTTGCCGGACGACTCCATCCGCATCCACTTTGAAGGCACAGGCGGCCAGTCGTTTGGCGCTTTCTTGTGCAAAGGCATCACGCTCAATATCACTGGCGAGGCCAACGACTACACCGGCAAGGGGCTGTCTGGTGGCCGCGTCATCGTGCGCCCCAGCCATGAGTTCCGTGGCGTCTCCACTGCCAACACCATCGTGGGCAATACGGTGATGTTTGGCGCCACCCGTGGCGAGGCCTTCTTCTCTGGTGTCGCAGGCGAGCGCTTTGCGGTGCGCCTGTCAGGTGCTACGGCGGTAGTCGAAGGTGTGGGTGACCACGGCTGCGAGTACATGACCGGCGGTACCGTGGTGGTGCTGGGCAAGACAGGGCGCAACTTTGCGGCAGGCATGAGCGGTGGCGTGGCCTATGTGTACGACGAAGACGGCAAGTTTGCCGAGCGTTGCAACACGGCCAGCGTCAGGCTGGAAAAAGTGCTGCCCCATGACGAGTTCACTGCCAGCGTCTCGCGTGGCATCTGGCATAACGATCACAGCGATGACCAGCAACTGCGCGCACTGGTAGAGGCGCACAGCCGCTGGACAGGTTCGCCCCGTGCCCGTGATTTGCTGGACAACTGGGGCGCAGCCCGTGCCAAGTTCGTGAAGGTATTTCCCACCGAGTACCAGCGTGCGCTCGGCGAGATCTATGAACGCAAGCAAAAGGAAAAGCAAGCCGCGAAAGCGCCAGCAGCTCCTCAAAAAGAAGCAGTAGCCGCTAAGTAAATCCACAAGGCCTCAGACGGTGGCGCGGCCCAGCCCGCCACCGGCACTGCCCGCGAACACAGATTGAAGGAATACACACCATGGGAAAGACCACCGGTTTTATGGAATACGAGCGCATCGAAGAAGGCTATCTGCCTGTCGCTGAGCGCTTGAAAAACTACAAAGAGTTCGTCATCGCCCTGACGCCTGAGCAGGCCAAGATTCAGGGTGCCCGCTGCATGGATTGCGGCACCCCGTTTTGTAACAGCGGCTGCCCCATCAACAACGTCATTCCAGACTTCAACGATCTGGTCTATCAGGGCGATTGGGCCAATGCCATCAAGGTGCTGCACAGCACCAACAACTTCCCCGAGTTCACGGGCCGCATCTGCCCCGCACCCTGCGAAGCCGCCTGCGTGGCCAACATTGACGATGCGCCCATTGGCATCAAGTCGATTGAGCACGCCATCATTGACCGTGCCTGGGATGAAGGCTGGGTCAAGCCGCAGTTGCCCAGGACGGTGACGGGTAAAAAAGTAGCCGTGGTGGGTGCCGGTCCTGCAGGCCTGGCAGCGGCCCAGCAACTGGTGCGCGCCGGGCATGACGTGACCCTGTTTGAAAAGAACGACCAGGTGGGCGGTCTGCTGCGCTACGGCATTCCTGACTTCAAGCTGGACAAGGCCAACATCGACCGCCGTGTGGCGCAGCTGGTGGCTGAAGGCCTGAAAATTCGCACCGGCGTGCTGGTGGCGGGCAAAGATGGCCTGGGTGCTGACAGCAAGGTCACCAACTGGGCCACAGAAACCATCGCCCCTGAAACCCTGATGGCCGAGTTTGATGCCGTGCTGCTGACCGGCGGGGCCGAGCAGTCGCGCGATTTGCCTGTGCCCGGCCGTGAACTCAAGGGCGTGCACTTTGCAATGGAGTTTTTGCCCCAGCAAAACAAGGTCACGCGCGACGGCAAGCTCAAAGGCCAGATTCGAGCCGACGGCAAGCACGTGGTGGTCATTGGCGGTGGCGACACAGGCTCTGACTGCGTGGGTACCTCCAACCGCCACGGTGCGGTCAGCGTGACCCAGCTGGAGCTGATGCCCATGCCGCCCGAGCAAGAGAACAAGCCATTGGTGTGGCCGTACTGGCCGCTGAAGATGCGCACCTCGTCCAGCCACAAAGAGGGCTGCGAGCGCGAATTTGCCATTGGCACCAAGGAATTCATTGGTGAAAAGGGCCAGCTGACTGCCGTGAAGACGGTGCGCCTGCAGTGGCAAGACGGCAAGATGACCGAAGTGCCCGGTTCCGAGCAGACCATCAAGGCGGATCTGGTGTTCTTGGCCATGGGCTTTGTCTCTCCGGTGCAAACCGTACTGGATGCCTTTGGTGTGGACAAAGACCAGCGCGGCAACGTCAAGGCTTCGACCGATTTCACAGGCGGCTATGCCACCAGCGTGAACAAGCTGTTTGCGGCAGGCGACATTCGCCGGGGCCAGAGTCTGGTGGTCTGGGCCATCCGCGAAGGCCGTCAGGCTGCCCGTGCGGTTGATGAGTTCTTGATGGGTGCTTCCACACTGCCTCGTTAAGACCCGTCAGCACCCTTGCTACGTCGCTGATTCGCAGCCTGTGTGCAACGCAAATCAAAGATCGGCTGGGCGTTGCTGGCGGTTTCAAGTACGCCCCACACCGCCCTGAATGCACCGTTTTTGGGGCTGGCAGTGCGCGCAACGGCTCGCCCTGCTGCTTGTCGCAGGGTGTGTGCCCCGTGCCAATGCGCGATGGGTGGCGGCGCGAGAACCACGCTGGGCAGGGAGTGTTCATCACCTCTGCAAAAAAGGGCACCCTCGGGTGCCCTTTGTGCTGGGTGAAATGAATACAGCCGCAGCAGAATTAAAAAATGAGCTGCTAGCGCTTTGTCTGTATAGCTTTTAGATACTTTTAAATCTGAAAGCTATGCCTAGTAAGCGATGGTAGCTATTTTTTTATCGAAGCAGTATCAATTGCGGCACCATGTCCGCGCCGCAGTGCACCACGGCGTTCTGATTCCATTGCTGGCCCCAGGCATGGGCGGTGGATGCTTGCATGCCCCACACCAGCACGCTGTCTTCCCCGGGCCAATTGCCCAGCGGGTCGTGACCACATCCGTCCAGCCACGACCATCCTGCGCGCTGCAAGGCCTGACGCAGCTGCACCATGCGCCGTTCGTTCAAATGGTCTGGCAGCAGCTCGCCCAGAGGGTTGCAGGCCGTCAGGTAGGTGGCGCACTGCACAGCGTGGCGCTGGTAGTAAGGTGCCAAAGCAGGCTGCACCTGCCCCAGTTGTAAAAACCAGTCGCAGTCACGCAAACGGTACTGGGTGGTTTGGTAGGCCTGCAGCAGAGGCTCGGGTAAAACGGTTTCAGCCATGGCAAGTGTGTCGAAATTGCGCAGGCACGTGGTTTGCATGCGAGGTTATGGTCCAGACAGGTGGCAACTGGTGCTTGTCTGAGTGACAATAACGGATTCGGCCAGTGCGGCATACAGGACTGCGGGTTTCCCCGTGCAAAGACTGTATCCGTGGTCAAACCGGTTTTTCCACCTCAACTTTGAAGCCATGAAAAAACGTACTCTCCTCGCATCGCTGGCCCTTACCGCCATCCTCGCTGCATGCGGCAAGTCTGAGCCCGCAGCCACTGCAACCGCCCCTGCAGCCGCTGCACCTGTTGCCGTGACCAAGATTGTGGTGGGCCTGGATGACAACTTCCCGCCCATGGGCTTTCGCGACGAGAAAAACGAGTTGGTCGGCTTTGACATTGACATGGCCCGCGAAGCCACCAAGCGTCTGGGCCTGGAAGTGCAGTTCAAGCCCATTGACTGGAGCGCCAAGGAAGCGGAGCTCAATGGCAAGCGCATTGACGTGCTGTGGAATGGCCTGACCATTTTGGAGTCACGCAAGCAGCACATTGCTTTCACCGACCCCTACATGGCCAACCGCCAGATCATCATTGTCAAAGCTGGCTCTGACATCAAGGACAAAGCAGGTCTGGCAGGCAAGGTGGTGGGCGTGCAAGAGTCTTCTTCCGCCGTGGATGCCATGAAGAAAGAGGAAGCAGTCTTCAATTCTTTCAAGGAATTCAAGCAGTTTGGTGACAACATCACCGCTTTGATGGATCTGGAAACAGGCCGTCTGGATGCCGTGGTGGTCGACGAAGTGGTGGGCCGCTTCCACGTTGCCAAGAAGGCAGACACTTACACCGTGCTGGAAGAGAACTTCGGCACCGAAGATTACGGTGTGGGCTTCCGCAAGGACGATACCGAGCTGCTGGGCAAAATGAACCAGGCCCTCAAGGACATGAAGGCCGATGGCGCAGCTGCTGAAATTTCCAAGAAATGGTTCGGTGAAAACATTGTCAAGTAAGCTTCGCGCTTGACCATACACCGGCGTGGCCCGCCTTGGCCCGCCGGTGTTTTTTGTTGGTACAGCCTGTTGCTGTACTGCGGGGCGCTTTAGATGCCTGCGACACCCGTTCAAGCGGTCGCGCTGAAGGCTTGTTTCATGGATTACGTTATTTCCCTTCTGGGGCCGCTGTCGCATGGCGCAGTGGTCACCCTCAAGCTCTTTGCCATCACGTTGGTGCTGTCCATTCCGCTGGGTCTGGTGCTTGCGCTCGTGCGTCTGTCCCGTTTTGCGGGGTTGCGCGCTTTGGTGGGGGGCTATATCTGGCTGATGCGGGGCACACCGCTGATGCTGCAGATGCTGTTCATCTACTTTGCACTGCCCTTTGTGCCTGTCATTGGCGTGCGGTTTGACGACTTTCCTGCCGCCATCGTGGCGTTTACGCTCAATTACGCCGCCTACTTTGCTGAAATTTTCCGTGCTGGCATCCAGTCGATCGACCGGGGGCAGTACGAAGGTGCCAAGGTGCTGGGTCTGTCTTACACCCAGACCATGCGCCGCATTGTGATTCCGCAGGTGTGGCCGCGCATTTTGCCGCCGCTGTCCAACGAGACCATCACGCTGGTCAAGGACACCTCCCTGATCTACGTGCTGGCCCTCAATGACCTGCTGCGCGCCGCGCGCGGCATTGTCCAGCGCGACTTTACGACCACGCCTTTCATAGTGGCCGCTGCTTTCTATTTAGTGATGACCCTGGTGCTGACCTGGGGCTTCCAGTATCTTGAGAAACGTTATGCCAAGTACGACGCCTGATGTGATGATCTCCGCCCAGGCCATCCACAAGGCTTTTGGCGGCAATGAAGTGCTGCGCGGTGTATCGCTGGACCTGATGCGTGGCGAAGTGGTGGCCGTGATTGGCCCCTCCGGCTCGGGCAAGAGCACGTTCTTGCGCTGCCTGAACCACCTGGAGACGATCGACAGCGGCACCGTCATTGTCGAGGGCGAAGTGCTGGCGCAAAACGATGCATCAGGCAAAGCACAGTACGTCTCGGATGCGCAGATTCGCAAAATCGGACACAAGATGGGCATGGTGTTTCAGTCCTTCAATCTGTTTCCGCACCTCACCGTGCTGGAAAACATCATTGAAGCGCCCATGCTGGTGCAGAAGATCAAGCGCAGCGAGATCGTGCCCAAGGCCGAGGCTCTGCTCAAGAAAGTCGGCCTGCTGGAAAAGCGCGATGCCTATCCCAACCGTCTGTCCGGCGGGCAAAAGCAGCGCGTGGCGATTGCCCGTGCGCTGGCCATGGATCCGGACATCATGCTGTTTGATGAGCCCACCTCGGCGCTCGACCCAGAACTTACTGGCGAAGTGCTGCGCACCATGCGCGAGCTGGCACAGGACCGCATGACCATGCTGGTGGTGACCCATGAAATGGGCTTTGCCCGCGAGGTGGCCAACCGCGTGATCTTTATGGATGGCGGCAACATTGTCGAGCAGGCGACAGCCGAAGCCTTCTTTGCCAATCCGCAGCACGAGCGCACGCAGGCCTTCCTGCAAAACATGTTGTAAAAATGCTGCGACCGCGGTTGCGCGTTTTTGAGTTGAATTGGGCCTGGATGTCTGTTAAATAAGCACTTATAGCTATATTTTTCGGCAGCATGCACATCAGATGCGAAGGTAAACATACAGTTGTGTATGTTTATCTGCGCCAATAAGGGGCGCAAAGCAGGGCTTGTCTGCACAATAGTGCTTTCCCTCGATTTTTTTGAAATTTGCAACGCATGAGTATTCCTGCCCCTTTTGTGGAGCTGCGCAACGTTAGCTTTGGCTATGGTGAACGCACCATCTTGCGCGATGTCTCCCTGCAGGTGCCGCGTGGCAAGGTTACGGCGTTGATGGGCGCCTCCGGTGGTGGCAAGACGACCGTGTTGCGCCTGATTGGCGGGCAAGAGCGTGCGCAGCAAGGTCAGGTGCTGGTCAATGGCCAGGATGTGGGTCACATGGGTGCGCAGCAACTGTATGCCATGCGCCGGCGAATGGGCATGCTGTTTCAGTTTGGCGCCTTGTTTACGGACATGAGCGTGCTGGATAACGTCGCTTTTCCCTTGCGAGAGCACACCAAGCTGCCCGAAGACATGGTGCGCGACATCGTGCTCATGAAACTGCATGCCGTTGGGCTGCGTGGCGCGCGCGATTTGATGCCCAGCCAGGTCTCCGGCGGCATGGCACGCCGCGTTGCGCTGGCACGCGCTATTGCACTGGACCCTGAATTGGTGATGTACGACGAGCCCTTTGCAGGCCTGGACCCAATTTCTTTAGGCACGGCTGCGCGCTTGATCCGTACGCTCAATGACGCTTTGGGCCTGACCAGTATCTTGGTCTCTCACGATGTGGAAGAAACGCTCCATGTTGCCGATCACGTCGTGATTTTGGGGGCAGGCGGCATTGCCGCGCAGGGCACGCCTGACGAAGTGCGCCAGAACCCAGATCCTCTGGTGCAGCAATTTATTCATGCGCGACCACAGGGGCCGGTGCCGTTTCACTATCCAGCCCCCAGCCTGGAGCAAGATTTCGGAGGTCACGCATGAAAGCAGTGGCTGCATTGGGACTGTGGACTCGCCAGCAACTGGCAGCCCTGGGGCAGGCAACCCACCTGTTTTTGCGCTTGCTGGGTATGCTCCCCGCGACGCTGGCACGCCTGCGCCTGCTGGGCGATCAAATCCACTTTCTGGGCAATTACTCGCTGGCCATCATTGCAGTTTCCGGCTTGTTCGTTGGCTTTGTATTGAGCTTGCAGGGTTATTACACCTTGCAGCGCTATGGCTCGGCCGAGGCGCTGGGCCTGCTGGTGGCTCTGTCGCTGCTGCGTGAGCTGGGCCCTGTGGTGACGGCGTTGCTGTTTGCTGGCCGTGCAGGTACCGCTTTGACGGCTGAAATCGGTTTGATGAAAGCAGGTGAGCAGCTGTCGGCCATGGAGATGATGGCCGTAGACCCTGTCAAGCGCATTCTGGCGCCCCGTTTCTGGGCTGGTTTTATCGTGATGCCATTGCTGGCAGCCGTATTCAGTGCCGTAGGCGTCATCGGAGGCTGGCTGGTGGGGGTGGTGATGATCGGGGTCGACGGTGGTGCCTTTTGGGGGCAGATGCAATCTGGCGTCGACTGGTGGTATGACCTCGGCAATGGTGTGATCAAGAGCGTGGTGTTTGGTGTGGCGGTCACCTTTGTGGCGCTCTACCAGGGTTTTACTGCCAAGCCCACCCCTGAAGGTGTTTCGCGTGCCACCACACGCACGGTGGTGGTGGCTTCGCTGGCGGTGCTGGCGCTGGACTTCTTGCTCACAGCTTCGATGTTCAGCATCTGAGGCGCACAGGTTTCAACAAGGAATTTTGTTATGCAGGCATCTAAAAACGACGTATGGGTCGGCCTCTTCGTATTGATTGGTGCTGCTGCACTGGTATTTCTGGCATTGCAGTCGGCTAATTTGCTGAGCTTGAGCTTTCAGGAAAACTACAAGATCAGCGCCCGGTTTGACAATATTGGCGGGCTCAAGCCCAAGGCAGCGGTCAAGAGCGCAGGGGTCGTGGTGGGGCGCGTGGAGGACATCACGTTTGATGACACTACTTTTCAGGCCACCGTACACATGGCGATGGAAAAGCGCTACGCCTTTCCCAAGGACAGCTCCCTCAAAATATTGACCAGTGGCCTGCTGGGCGACCAGTACATTGGTATTGAAGCCGGTGCAGACGATGTCAATTTGGCCGAAGGTGATCGCATTACGGCGACCCAGTCGGCCGTGGTGCTGGAAAATTTGATTGGTCAATTTCTCTATAGCAAAGCCGAAGACGGTGGCGCTGCAGAGGCATCGAAGTAACCACCAGCGATCAGGTAGACCCCATGATTAAAAAAAATATGCTTATTGCCTTGAGTGCCCGCAGGGCTGGTTCTGCGCTTTTGCTGGTCACTGGCATGGCGCTGGTCGGCTGTGCATCGACACAGGCGACAAACCCCCAAGACCCCTACGAGGGCTATAACCGCGCCATGACGTCGTTCAACGACTCCATGGACGATGCCGTCTTGAAGCCGGTAGCTACGGCCTACCAGACGGTGACACCCCGGCCGTTACGCACGGGCGTCAGTAATTTTTTCGGCAACCTGGGCGATCTGTGGTCCATGGTGAACCATGCCCTGCAAGGCAATGGTGAGAAAACATACAACCACATGGTGCGTTTTACGACCAACACCGTGCTCGGACTGGGTGGTTTGCTCGATATCGCGACAGAGATGCAGGTGGCGCGCGACAAGCAGGACTTTGGCCTGACTCTGGCGACCTGGGGCGTCAAGCCCGGGCCTTATCTGGTGCTGCCTTTCTTGGGCCCATCTACGCTGCGTGACACCGTCGCTTTGCCTGCTGACTGGTGGGGGCATCCTATGGACAGCATGCACCCCGTTTCGCATCGCAATACTTTGCTGGGTCTGCGGTTGGTAAATACACGTGCCAACTTGCTCAATGCGACCGATACGCTGGATGCCGCATCGCTGGATCGCTATGCATTGATGCGGGATTTGTACTTGAAGCAGCGTGATCCCGCCAGCCGCCAGCAAAATGATGACAACGCGGGTCGTGTTGAGAGCTTTGACGACTAAGCCGCATAGCCAAGACACGCAGTTTTGGTGCAAAAGGAAATGATGATGATGCAACGACGCACACTGGCCACACTGCTGGCTGCTAGCGCTACCCTGTGGTTGGCCGCCCCTGCATGGGCGCAGACTGCTGCCATCGAGGCGCCTGATGCCTTGGTCAAGCGCCTGTCGACGGACATTTTGGAAACGATCAAGGCCGACCCTGAGCTGCGCAACGGCAATATCACACGTATCTCTCAGGTGGTTGACACCACCGTGATGCCCTATGTGAATTTTCGACGCATGACATCAGCGGCGGTGGGGCCGCAGTGGCGCCAGGCAACGCCTGCGCAGCGCGAACGCTTGCAGCAGGAGTTCAAGCTCATGCTGATTCGGACCTACGCAGGTGCCTTGAAGCAGGTCAGCGATCAACGCATCGTCGTCAAGCCACTGCGTGCAGCGCCGGGCGACACGGACGTGCTGGTGCGGACCGAGGTTCATGGCAAGGGAGAGCCTGTCCAGCTGGACTTCCGCCTGGAAAACACCAGCGGCACTGGCTGGAAAATTTACAATCTGAACGTGCTGGGCGTGTGGATGGTAGAAACCTACCGTACCCAATTCGCGCAAGAGCTCAACAAAGGCGGTATTGACGGCTTGATCAATGCCCTGAGCAGCCGCACCATCGCGGCTGATGCCAAGGCCGGCAAGTAAAGCGACAGCATGAGCCACACCATTGCACTTCCTTCCGTATTGACTGCACAGGTCGTGGGAACGGTTCAGACGCAGTTAGTGCGCAGCATGCAGGCCGCACCGCAGGGGCAGGGCATTGTGCTGCAAGCCTCGGGTGTGCAGTCGTTTGACTCCGCTGGTTTGGCTTTGCTGCTTGCCTGCCGCCGTGCAGCGCAGGCACAGGGCCGAGTGCTGCGGGTGCAAGGCTGGACACCGAGCTTGCAGTCGCTGGCGCAGGTGTATGGCGTGATGCCTTTGCTGGATCCAGAGGCCGCCGCTGCGGTCATGTAACTGTCGCAAGCCCGTGGCGCAGGACGGGTGACCGCAGGGCTTTAGAATGTCACGCTCATGCCAGCCGTCTCTATCCAATCCCTCTCCAAAACCTACGCAACCTCCAACGGCGGTTTTCAAGCCCTCAATAACGTGAGCTTGGACATTGCTGAAGGCGAGTTTTTTGGTTTGCTAGGCCCCAATGGGGCCGGTAAAACCACGCTGATCAGTATTTTGGCGGGGCTGTCCAAGGCCACTTCGGGCCGCATTACGGTCATGGGCAAAGATGTGCACAGCGATTTTGCGGCTGCACGCAAGCAGTTGGGTGTGGTGCCGCAGGAGCTGGTGTTTGATCCGTTTTTCAATGTGCGTGAAACCCTGCGCTTGCAGTCGGGCTACTTCGGCGTCAAGAACAACGATGCATGGATTGACGAATTGCTGGAAAGTCTGGGCTTGGCCGATAAGGCGCAGGCCAATATGCGCCAGCTTTCAGGGGGCATGAAACGCCGCGTGCTGGTGGCGCAGGCGCTGGTGCATAAACCTCCAATTATTGTGCTGGATGAGCCGACCGCAGGTGTCGATGTGGAGTTGCGACAAACGCTGTGGCACTTCATTGCCAAGCTCAACAAGCAGGGACACACAGTCTTGCTGACCACGCATTACCTCGAAGAGGCCGAAGCTTTGTGCAACCGCATTGCCATGCTCAAGCACGGGAGTGTGGTGGCGCTGGATGACACGTCCAATCTGCTGAAGACGGCTTCATCCAACGTGCTGCAATTCAAGACCGACCAAGCGCTGCCAGAAACACTGGCGCCCGTGGCCCGTGTGACCGGGCGTGTGGTGCAATTGCCAGCCCAGGGGCCGCACGATATCGAGTTTTTTTTGGCGACGCTGCGCGAAGCGGGCGTGGTGATGGAAGACATGGAAATTCGCCGTGCCGATCTGGAAGATGTGTTCTTGCAAGTGATGAAGGGGGCTGCATGATGTTCCCCCAGATGCAAGGCTGGACCTCGCTGTTCTATAAAGAAATTCTGCGTTTCTGGAAGGTGAGCTTTCAGACCGTGGCCGCCCCCGTGATGACAGCGGTGCTCTACCTGCTGATCTTTGGTCATGTGCTGCAAGACCATGTGCAGGTATTTGAAGGGGTGGGCTATACCGCCTTTCTGGTGCCGGGACTGGTGATGATGAGCGTGCTGCAAAACGCGTTTGCCAATAGCTCCTCCAGCCTGGTGCAAAGCAAGATCATGGGCAGCGTGGTATTCATCCTGCTCACACCGCTGTCGCACTGGGCGTGGTTTTGCGCCTATGTCGGCTCATCGGTGGTTCGTGGTTTGGTGGTTGGGCTGGGTGTCTATATCGTGACCCTGTTCTTTACTGCGCCTGTGGCAGTCGCACCGCTGTGGATTGTGGTGTTTGCCGTCCTGGGTGCTGCGCTGCTGGGCACGCTGGGTCTGATTGCCGGCCTGTGGGCCGATAAATTTGACCAGATGGCGGCTTTCCAGAATTTCCTGATCATGCCCATGACGTTTCTGTCGGGCGTGTTCTATTCCATTCAATCCCTGCCGCCGTTCTGGCAGCAGGTCAGCCACCTGAATCCGTTTTTCTACATGATCGACGGCTTCCGGTATGGCTTCTTCGGCCAAAGCGATATTTCACCCTGGGTGAGCCTGGGTATCGTCGGCGCAGCGTGGCTGGCCGTGAGCGCACTGGCTATCCACTTGCTGCGCATTGGCTACAAAATTCGCCATTGATGTGGCGTGCCTTTTTGGGGCGCGCTGCTTTTGACCGCAGCGCTTGCACTGCGGCACTGAGAAAACTATGACTGCTGATCAACTCCAATCCATCATCCGCGCAGGGCTGAACTGCGAGCATCTGGCCGTTGAGGGTGATGGCCGCCATTGGTATGCCACCATCGTTTCTGCGGAGTTCGAAGGCAAGCGCTTGCTGGCGCGCCAGCGGCTGGTGTATGCCACCATGGGTGAGCGCATCAAGACCGACGAGGTGCATGCCCTGTCCATGAAAACCTTCACTCCGGCAGAATGGTCTGCCAAGACTGAATAAGTCTTAAAAATAGATAGCTGTTAGCGCTTGACTCACAAGGAGTTGAGCGTGATTTCATTTAAATTTAGATTCAAGGCTCCAGCGCCATGGACAAACTCCTCATTCGCGGCGGTCGCCCTTTGCACGGCGAAGTGCTGATTTCTGGCGCCAAGAACGCCGCATTGCCAGAGCTGTGCGCAGCGCTGCTGTCTGCGCAGCCGGTCACGCTGCACAACGTGCCCCGTCTGCAAGACGTGGCCACCATGCTCAAGCTCATTCGCAACATGGGCGTGACGGCCGAGCGTGATGACAACGGCACGGTGACCTTGAACGCGGGTGCGCTGAACAACCCCGAAGCTCCGTACGAACTGGTCAAGACCATGCGCGCCTCGGTGCTGGCGCTGGGGCCGTTGCTGGCCCGTTTTGGCCATGCCAAGGTATCGTTGCCCGGTGGCTGTGCGATTGGCTCACGCCCAGTGGATCAGCACATCAAGGGTCTGCAGGCCATGGGGGCTGTCATTACCGTGGAAAACGGTTACATGAATGCCAGCCTGCCTGAGGGCTGGAAACGCCTGAAAGGCGCGCACATCACCACCGACATGGTGACTGTGACCGGCACCGAGAACTTCCTGATGGCCGCAGCGCTGGCCGAGGGTGAGACGGTGCTGGAAAACGCAGCCATGGAGCCCGAGATCACCGATCTGGCCGAAATGCTCATCAAGATGGGCGCCAGGATATCTGGCCACGGCACCAGCCGCATCACGATTGAGGGTGTAGAGGCCCTGCATGGCTGTGAGCATGCCGTGGTGGCTGACCGTATTGAAGCCGGTACGTTCCTGTGTGCGGTGGCGGCAACGGGTGGCGAGGCATTTTTGCGCCATGGCCGGGCAGACCATTTGAGCGCGGTCATCGACAAGTTGCTGGAAGCCGGTGCGCAGGTGCAGACTGAAGAGGGTGGCATCCGTGTGCGCAGCCAGGGCCGCTTGAAGGCGCAGAGCTTTCGCACCACGGAATACCCGGGCTTTCCCACCGACATGCAGGCGCAATTCATGGCGCTCAATCTGGTGGCCGAAGGCCCCAGCATGGTCACTGAAACCATTTTTGAAAACCGCTTCATGCACGTCAATGAAATGATGCGCCTGGGCGCGCGCATCACTACCGATGGCCGCGTGGCCACGGTAGAAGGTGGCGCACCGCTGTCGGGTGCCACCGTCATGGCGACCGACCTGCGCGCCTCTGCCAGTCTGGTGATTGCAGGGTTGGTGGCCAAGGGTGAAACCCTGGTGGATCGTATCTACCACCTTGACCGTGGTTACGACCGCATGGAAGCCAAGCTGCGTGGTTTGGGGGCGGACATTGAAAGAGTCTCGCAATGAGCATCACCATTGCCCTGTCCAAGGGCCGCATATTTGAAGAGACCGTGCCTTTGCTGGCTGCTGCAGGCATTGAAGTCACGGAAGACGTGGACAAATCGCGCAAGCTGATTTTTGACACTACCAACCCCGAAGTGCGCGTGGTGCTGGTGCGCGCTTCGGATGTGCCCGTGTACGTGCAGTACGGCGGTGCAGACCTGGGCGTTTCGGGTTCTGACTCGCTGATCGAGCACGGTGGCCAGGGCCTGTACCAGCCGCTGGACTTGCAGATTGCCAAATGCCGCGTGAGCGTGGCCGTGCGCAATGGCTTTGACTACGCACACGCCGTCAAGCAGGGCGCACGCCTGAAGGTGGCCACCAAGTACACAACGATTGCGCGTGAGTTTTTCGCCAACAAGGGCGTGCACGTGGACATGATCAAGCTGTACGGCTCGATGGAGTTGGCACCGCTGACGGGCATGGCCGATGCCATCGTCGATCTGGTGTCCACCGGCAATACGCTCAGAGCCAATGATCTGGTGGAGGTGGAGCCCATCATCGACATCAGCTCGCGGCTGGTGGTCAATCAGGCTTCGCTCAAGCTCAAGCAAAAACCGCTGCGCCACATCATTGATGCGTTTGCGCAGGCTGTGGCCGCCAAGAACAACTAATTTTCTCCCACTGTTGAAGCAGTAAACACTATGGAAATCGCAGCAACCCCCCTTCGTCTGTCCACCGCGGATGCCAATTTCGAACATGATTTTGCGCAACGCCTGCATTGGTCAGCCGATACGGATGCGGCGATTGAGCAGCGCGTGGCCGATATCCTGGCCGATGTGCAGTCCCGTGGTGATGCTGCGGTGCTGGATTACACAGCCCGCTTTGACGGGCTGGATGCGCCCAGCATGCAGGCGCTGGAGCTGACGCAGACAGAGTTGAAGGCAGCTTTTGACAGCCTGGGCGCTGCGCAAAAGTATGCGCTGCAAGCGGCCGCGCAACGTGTGCGCACCTACCACGAGGCGCAAAAGAAGGCCAACGGCGAAAGCTGGAGCTACCGTGACGAAGACGGCACCCTGCTGGGCCAGAAGGTGACGCCGCTGGACCGCGTAGGCATTTACGTGCCCGGTGGCAAGGCCGCATATCCCAGCAGCGTGCTAATGAACGCCATTCCAGCCCTTGTGGCAGGTGTGCCCGAAATCATCATGGTGGTGCCCACGCCCAAGGGTGAAAAAAATCCGCTGGTGCTGGCGGCTGCCTATGTGGCGGGCGTGCACCGTGCATTCACCATTGGTGGGGCGCAGGCTGTAGCGGCTCTGGCCTATGGCACGGCCACTGTGCCCAAGGTGGACAAGATCACTGGTCCCGGTAACGCCTATGTGGCCAGCGCCAAGAAGCGCGTTTTTGGCATGGTGGGCATTGACATGATTGCCGGGCCGTCTGAAATTTTGGTGCTGGCAGATGGCACCACGCCCCCCGACTGGGTGGCGATGGATTTGTTCAGCCAGGCCGAGCATGACGAGCTGGCGCAGTCCATCTTGCTGTGTCCTGATGCTGCCTATATTGACGCCGTGCAGCAATCGATTGACCGTCTGCTGCCCGAAATGCCGCGCAAGGACATCATCGCCAAAAGCCTCAACGACCGGGGTGCACTGATTTTGACGCGCGACATGCAAGAGGCCTGTGCCATCTCCAACCGCATTGCACCCGAGCATCTGGAAGTCTCCAGCAATGACCCTCACCGGTGGGAGCCCAGCCTCAAGCATGCAGGGGCCATTTTTCTGGGTGCCTACACCAGTGAATCGCTGGGCGACTACTGCGCAGGCCCTAACCACGTGCTGCCTACCAGCGGCACGGCGCGCTTCTCGTCGCCTTTGGGGGTGTACGACTTCCAGAAACGCTCCAGCATCATTGAAGTGAGTGAAGCAGGTGCGCAGGTGCTGGGCAAGATCGCAGCCGAGCTGGCCTACGGCGAAGGCCTGCAAGGTCACGCCCGTGCAGCAGAGATGCGCCTGAAGTAAGGCGTGCCGCTGTCACTCCAACCGCGCTCTTGAGCGCGGTTTTTTGATGGCGGGAGTCAATTAAGTGCAACCAAGTGTGGCCAGGTGGTGAATTCTGCGCAATTTGTTGAACACTGCGCACATGCCTTGGCAGCTTGCCAGGGCCCAGCAGCAGGAGGCAGCATGGTGTTGAGTTTGAGAAAGAACGTGTTCGGTCGCACCCAGCGGTGGTGTGTGGTGGGGTTCGTGTTGGGGGCTTTGCTGGGGTGTGCACCCACCATGCAGGCAGGGCGGTCTTCGGACGCAGTGAACGAGTCTTCCAGCGCCGCGACGTCTGCGCAGCAGGTACAGAACAGTTCGCAAACCGCTGAACGCCGGCTGGCACCGCCCGCCCGTGCCTCGGCTTCTACGCTGGGCACGCAATGGGGCGAGGGGCGTGAATCCGCCGTGCGCTATGTGCCCGCCGAGCGGGTGACGCAGCAGTCGCAAGAACTGCGCCAAATTGCCTACACCGATCTGGCGAGCATTCAGCAGGCGCTGGGCCGCCGCGCCAACCAGCAGCTGAATATTTTGCTGGCTGGCGGCAAAGTGGAGTGGTCGGTACTGGGCGAGCAGGAGCAAGCCTTGCCCATTTACAGCACGCGCGGTGCGCAGGACTACCGTGTAGCGGGCAAGCAAGGTGAGCGTTATGAGCTGCAGTTTGTCAATCGCAGCCAGACCCGTTATGAGGTGGTGGCCACCGTAGATGGTCTGGATGTGCTCGGTGGCCGCACCGGCAGTCAGACAGCTGCGGGCTACATTCTGGAGCCCGGTCAGACCATGCGCATTGATGGCTTTCGCAAAAGCGCCAGTGAAGTAGCGGCCTTTCGCTTTGCCAGCAAACCCCAGGCCTATGCCGCCAACACGCCTGCGGGCGATGCGCGCAATCTGGGCGCGATGGGTGTTGCCTTGTTTGAGCTCAAGCCCACGGCACCAACACAGGCTCCCGCAGGGCCACAGGCTTTCCCGGCAGATGCAGGCAGCACGATTTATGCGCCGCCACCGGCCTACCGCTGAACCCACGCGACGCATTTGCCCGCATCTGGACGGGAGCATGCGGAAGGTATAAATCTGGCTACACGAACTTCGTGCAACACGAAATTCGTGTAGACTAGTCCGCATGAAGAACGTCACTATCACCGTCGAAGACAGCGTGCTTGAATGGGCGCGCATCGAGGCAGCGCGCCGGGGCACCAGTGTCTCGCGCATGCTGGGTGACTTTATGGCCGAGATGCAGCGCCGCGAAGATACGTATGAACGCGCCTATCTGGCGTGGCGCACCGATGAGCGCACCTGGCAAGCGGGGGGCGCATCGTCCACAAAAAACGCAGCGCGCAGTGCCGCGGGCAAGCGTGCTGCAGGCCCCAAAGACTTGAACCATGAAGGTGTGGCATGAACCCGGTGTTCGTCGATACATCGGCACTGATTGCCGCAGAAGATGTGGGCCAGCCTGCCTTGTATGCCGCCGTACTCGACTGGCTGGATCTGCTGTGGCGCAGCCGCACGGGGCGTACCGGTAATCAGGCCCTGGTGGAGTTTTACGACCAGGTCACCACGGGGGCTGCTCCCATGCCCCAAGGCGATGCGCGCGCTGCCATTCGCCGCTACCAGACCTGGAACCCCTGGAAAACCGATGCCGCCACGCTGGAAACCGCGTGGGCGGTGCAGGCACGCCACGCATTGCCGTTTGCTGACTGTCTGGCCGTGGCCTGTGCCCAGCACAGTGGTTGCGAGCAAATGCTGACGCTGCATCTGCCCCACGGGGCGCACTACGGTGGCGTCACCATGGTGCACCCCTTGCAGCAGGCGGCCAGCCCCGGCGCAGATGTTGCCTGAGGGCGGATGATCCAGCCACTGCATGCCTGCAAGAAATTTGAAAGTGTGAACCCCATGTCTGCTGATTCCTCGACCCAAGCCAAAGCGCTGCAACGCATCCGTGCCGACGTGCGGGCCATGCATGCCTACCATGTGCAGCCTTCGCAGGGCCTGCTCAAGATGGACACGATGGAGAACCCGTTCCGTCTGCCGCAGGCGCTGCAAAAGGCGCTGGGAGAGCGTTTGGGCGCACTGGAAATCAACCGTTACCCCGGCGAGCGCCTGGACGTTTTGAAGCAGATGCTCCAAGACTACGCCGGTGCACCTGAGGGCAGCGCGGTGCTGCTGGGCAATGGCTCGGATGAAATCATCACCTTGCTGGCGCTGGCGACCGCACAACCGGGTGCCCAGGGGCGCGCCAAGATGCTGGCGCCCATGCCCGGCTTTGTGATGTACCCCATGAGTGCGCAGTTGCAGGGGCTGGACTTTGTGCCTGTGCAACTGACAGCCGACTTTGACCTGGATGTGCCCGCCATGCTGGCCACCATAGCCGCGCAGCAGCCCGCCATTACCTATCTGGCCTACCCCAACAACCCCACCGCCACGCTGTGGGCCGAAGACAAGGTGCAGGCCGTGATTGATGCGGTCGGTGCCATTGGCGGCCTGGTGGTGATGGATGAGGCCTACCAGCCTTTTGCCAGCCGCAGCTGGATCACGCAAATGCACGCCAACCCTGCGCGCAATGCCCATGTGCTGCTGATGCGCACGCTGTCCAAGTTTGGCCTGGCCGGCGCCCGACTGGGCTACCTGATTGGCCCGGCGGCCATTGTCAATGAGCTGGACAAGGTGCGCCCGCCCTACAACATCAGCGTGCTCAATTGCGAAACTGCGATCTTTGCGCTGGAGCATGCCGATCTGTACGCAGAGCAGGCCGCTGCCATCCGCGCTGAGCGCCAGCCCTTGATCGATGCACTGACTGCTTTGCCCGGGGTAGACAAAGTCTGGCCTTCAGAGGCCAATATGGTGCTGCTGCGCGTGCAAGATGCCGCCAGGGCGCAGGCGGCCATGAAGGAGCGCGGCGTTCTGGTCAAAAATGTCTCGGCCATGCACCCGTTGCTGGCCAATTGCCTGCGTCTGACCGTGGGCACCCGCGAAGAAAATGCCCGCATGTTGGCAGCCCTGAAGGAATCGTTATGAGCAATGCACTCGTCCCCTCCACCGCTACCGCTTCTGCTGAGAGCACCGCCCGCGTGGCCGAGGTGCAGCGCAACACCGCCGAAACCCATGTGCACGTGCGCGTGGATCTGGACGGCACGGGCAAGGCGCAGCTGCGCTCTGGCATTGGTTTTCTGGACCACATGCTCGACCAGATTGCCCGCCACGGCCTGATTGATCTGGATGTGGATTGCGAGGGTGATCTGCACATTGACGGCCACCACACGGTGGAAGACATTGGCATCACCATTGGCCAGGCGTTTGCCAAGGCCGTGGGCGACAAAAAAGGCATTCGCCGCTACGGCCACGCCTATGTGCCGCTGGACGAAGCGCTCTCGCGCGTGGTGATTGATTTTTCGGGCCGCCCCGGGCTGCACATGGACTGCAAGTTCACCGCGGGCCGCATTGGCGAGCTGGATACCCAGCTGGTGTTCGAGTTTTTCCAGGGCTTTGTGAACCACGCCGGGGTCACACTGCACATTGACAACTTGAAGGGTTTCAACGCCCACCACCAGTGCGAAACCATCTTCAAGGCGTTTGCCCGTGCCATGCGTTTTGCGCTGGAGCGCGATGAGCGCATGGCGGGTGTGATTCCGTCCACCAAAGGCAGTCTGTAAAGATATGAGCGGCTGTCGCTTGTCTACTCTATGTTTGCAAGCGAAAGTACATTGAAACCCAGTGATAACGGGCGCTAAGTGCTATGAGTTCAGTGAACAACACCGTGGCTGTGGTCGATTACGAGATGGGCAACCTGCGCTCGGTCTCGCAAGCTGTCAAAACTGCGGCCATGGGGACGGACGTGCGTGTCATCGTCACGCAAGACCCGGCCCAGGTGCGTGCCGCCAGCCGCATCGTGCTGCCCGGGCAAGGCGCCATGCGCGACTGCATGGCCGCGCTCAAGGCCTCAGGCCTGCAAGAGGCGGTACTTGAGGCTGCGGCCACCAAGCCGCTTTTTGGCGTGTGCGTGGGCATGCAAATGCTGCTGGAGCACAGCCAAGAGGGCAATACCCCCTCGCTGGGGCTGATTCCGGGGCACGTGCAGCGCTTTGAGCTGGCAGGCCGCATGCAACCCGATGGCAGCCGCTACAAAGTGCCGCAAATGGGCTGGAACCAGGTGTTCCAGAGCTCGCCCGGTGGCGTACGCCACGCCATGTGGGATGGCATTCCTGATGGGGCGTATTTCTACTTTGTGCACAGTTTTTATGCGGTGCCGGCTGACGCAGCACATTGCGCGGCTGAGACAGATTACGGCGGACAGTTTGCATCTGCCATTGCACGCGATAAGATTTTTGCTACGCAATTCCATCCGGAAAAGAGTGCGGACCATGGCCTGGCCCTGTACCGCAACTTCTTGCACTGGAATCCGTAAGTCTCCTTTTTCTTCAACCCTGGCCACCCCTGAGTTAGTCGGCCTCCTTTAGGCAAAGCCTCTCGCACATCATGCTGCTGATTCCCGCCATCGACCTCAAAGACGGACAGTGCGTCCGCCTCAAACAAGGTGATATGGACCAGTCCACCACATTCGGTAACCCTGCTGAGATGGCCCGTCGCTGGCTGGATGCCGGGGCCCGCCGTCTGCATCTGGTGGACCTCAATGGTGCTTTTGCTGGCCAGCCCAAGAATTTGGCAGCCATCAAAGCCATCCTCAAGGAAGTCAACGGTGAGATTCCGGTCCAGCTCGGTGGTGGTATCCGCGATCTGGACACCATCGAACGCTACGTGGATGCGGGGCTGGAGTACGTCATCATTGGCACGGCTGCGGTGAAAAACCCGGGCTTTTTGCAAGATGCCTGCAGCGCCTTTGCAGGCCGGGTGATCGTCGGGCTGGACGCCAAGGACGGCAAGGTTGCCATCGACGGCTGGAGCAAGCTGACCGGCCAGGATGTGCTGGATGTGGCCAAGCGCTTTGAAGACTGGGGCGTGGAATCCATCATCTACACCGACATTGGCCGCGATGGCATGCTCTCGGGGATCAACATCGATGCCACCGTCAAGCTGGCGCAGTCGCTGAAGATTCCGGTGATCGCCTCCGGCGGTCTGGCCAGCATTCAAGACATCAGGGATCTGTGCGCTGTCGAAGACGAAGGCGTAGAAGGCGTGATCTGCGGGCGCGCCATCTATACCGGTGATCTGAATTTTGCCGAAGGCCAGAAGCTGGCAGATCAGCTCAATGGCTACGAAGACGACGACAGCGAATACCCACAATGACCGAACCCCAAGCCACGCGTGAAATCTGGCGTGGCCTAGCCTGCACCCAGATCACCTTGCCCAGCGGTGACTGTGTGCGGGTGTCTGACCTGGGCGCGCAGGTGCTGTCCTGGCAGGTGGGTGGGCAAGAGCGACTGTTTTTGTCTGAAGCTGCTGTGCTTGACGGCTCTGCCGCCATTCGTGGTGGTGTGCCTGTGTGCTTTCCCCAGTTCAACCAGCGTGGGCCCTTGCCCAAGCACGGGCTGGTGCGGCGCAGTGCCTGGCAATGGCGCAGCGCACAAGTGCACGGCGAGGCCATCACGGCACGCTGGCTGTGGGATGCGGCTGTGCCCTGGCACGCCGACTTTGCGCACGGCGTGCGTGCCGAGGTGGCGGTGACGGTATCGCCCGATACGCTGACCGTGCAACTGTCTGCCACCAACACCGGAGGCACCGCGTTTGCATTTACAGGCGCGCTGCACACCTATCTGGCCATACAGGGTGCAGACATTGCAGCCCTGAACGGGCTGGAAGGGGCGGCTTTTTGGAATGCTGCAAAAGCCTTTTCACCGGCGGTGCAAAGCGGCAGCGTGGTGCTGGGTGAAGAGGTGGACCGTGTGTATGCACGTCCGCTGCAGGCGCTGGAGCTGAGGGATGCGGCAGGCAGTCTGCGCATCAGCCAGGATGCCGCCTGGCCAGACACGGTGGTATGGAACCCCGGGGCCGCGCTGTGCGCCAGCTTGCCCGATATGAACGCTGGTGACTGGATGCGCATGCTGTGCGTAGAAGCAGCGGCCATCAACCAGCCCGTGGCCCTGCACCCAGGCCAGCGCTGGCATGCGGCGCAAACTTTGCAGGTCGTGGCTTAAGGGCCGCTGCCTATATGTCTGATCTTCTTCGATAGAAAACGCTTTTTCATGCTCGCCAAACGCATCATTCCTTGTCTCGACGTGACCGGTGGCCGCGTGGTCAAAGGCGTTAATTTTCTGGAGCTGCGCGACGCAGGCGATCCGGTCGAAATTGCAGCGCGCTACAACGCGCAAGGCGCAGACGAACTGACGTTTCTGGATATCACCGCCACCAGCGATGGCCGTGATCTGATCTTGCCCATCATTGAGGCCGTGGCCGCACAGGTGTTTATTCCGCTGACGGTGGGCGGGGGCGTGCGCGCCGTAGAAGACGTGCGCCGCCTGCTGAATGCGGGCGCAGACAAAACCAGTTTTAACTCTGCCGCCATTGCCAACCCGGCCACGATCAACGCCTGCAGCGACAAATATGGCGCACAGTGCATCGTGGTCGCTATTGATGCCAAGCGCCGCACGCCCGAAGAAGAGCTGCGCATTGGGCCCGGTGGCACGCCCATGGGCGCTGGCTGGGATGTATACAGTCACGGTGGCCGCAAGAATGTAGGGCTGGATGTGGTGCGCTGGGCTCAAGAGATGGCACAGCGCGGTGCGGGTGAGATTTTGCTGACCAGCATGGACAAGGATGGCACCAAGAGCGGTTTTGACTTGGCGCTGACCCGTGCCGTAGCCGATGCCGTGGGCGTGCCCGTGATCGCTTCGGGTGGTGTGGGCAACCTGGACCATCTGGCAGACGGTGTGCAGCAAGGCGGCGCTGACGCGGTGCTGGCGGCCAGCATTTTTCACTATGGTGAATACACGGTGCAGCAGGCCAAGGAACGCATGCGCGAGCGCGGCATTCCAGTGCGTCTGTGAGTGGAAAACAGCGCTTGAGGCGGCGTGGGACGCGGTTGCCGCAGCGCTGCTGCAGTATTTGGTGCAGGCGCTGCGCTGCAGCTTTGCAGGTGTGCTGAGCTGGCCATTGAAGCGTCAAAGAAGTGAGCTGCTCACGCTTTGTTTATAAGCATTTGCATGTGATTTATATTTGAAATCGGCTTCCAGTATGCGCTGGTAGCTATATAAAAAATCAGGACGTCTATGAGCTGGTTGGATCAAGTTCAATGGGATGCACAGGGTCTGGTGCCCGTGATTGCACAAGAGCAAAGCAGCGGCGATGTAGTGATGTTTGCGTGGATGAACCGCGAGGCACTGCAAAAAACGGCTGAACTGGGCCGTGCCGTGTACTTCAGCCGTTCGCGCAACAGGCTGTGGTTCAAGGGCGAAGAGTCAGGCCATGAGCAAACCGTGCACGAGATGCGCATTGACTGCGACAACGACGTCATCTTGCTCAAAATTACCCAGCAAGGGCACGTGCCCGGTATTGCCTGTCATACGGGACGGCACTCTTGTTTTTACAGTGTTCTGAAGGACGGGCAGTGGGCAGCCATTGATCCGGTCTTGAAAGATCCAGCATCCATCTACAAATAAAGTCATGTCTGAACACAACACCGCGTCGGTTGAAGGCGCATTGGCCCGTCTTGCTGCTGTCATTGAAAGCCGCAAGACTGCGAACGGGGGCGATCCCGATAAAAGCTATGTGGCCCGCTTGTTGCATAAAGGCCCTGATGCTTTTCTCAAGAAGATCGGGGAAGAAGCCACCGAGGTGGTGATGGCCGCCAAGGACGTGGACGCAGGCGCTGACAAAGGAAAAATCCTTTATGAAGTTGCGGACTTGTGGTTCCACACCATGATTGCGCTGTCGCACTATGGGCTGACGCCCGCTGACGTGGTGGCCGAGCTGGAGCGCCGTGAAGGCACCAGCGGTCTGGAAGAAAAAGCGTTACGCAAGGCCCAGGACCGGGCTGTGCAGGAAGGGAGATCAGAGTGAACGATGACATTATTGAAGTCCGCGCTGTCGACCAGGCCACACTCGATGGCCTCAACGCTTGGGGCTGGGTGAGCTATGTGCTGCACCTGATCGTGGCTATTGCGGCGGTATTGCCCGGTGCCCAGGTCAGCGTTGCAGTGCTGTTGATCGCACTGGTGATTGACTTGGTCAAGCGCTCAGATGCCGTGGGCACATGGCACGCATCGCACTTTACATGGCGTTTGCGCAGCATGATCTGGGCAGGCATTTTGTATGTGGTGACGGCGCCGCTGTGGCTGCTGTTCTTTGTGCCAGGCTGGATCGCATGGTGCGTAATTTCCATCTGGTTCCTCTACCGCATCGTGCGCGGCATGATTGCCATGAACAAGCAGCAGCCGCTGCCGGTTTAACCCTCACGATTGCTGCCCATGACGCACCCTCCCGCTTCTGTGAAATGTCTGAATCTGGCACTGCAAGGCGGGGGATCGCACGGTGCATTTACCTGGGGTGTGCTGGATGCGCTGCTCGAAGATGGCGGCTTCCAGTTTCCCGGTATCAGCGGCACCAGTGCCGGCGCGCTCAATGCGGTGGCCGTAGCGCAGGGCTTTGCGCAGGGTGCCCTGGAGTTTCCGCAGGATCAGGCCAGCCGCCATGGCGCGTCCTGCGCCCATGCCCGCGCTGCGCTGCGCAAACTGTGGGAAGGGGTTGGCGCCATGGGCGCTTTCACCTGGGGGGTGCCAGTAGCCAACAACCCGCTGATGGGCATGATGAGCCAGTTCCTGTCGCCCTATCAGACCAATCCGCTGGACATCAATCCGCTGCGCAAACTGCTGCAGCGGACCGTAGATTTTGAGACGCTGACCCAGGCCTGGGGGCGCGATGGCATGCCCAAGCTGTTTGTCTGTGCCACGAATGTGCGCACCGGCAAAGGTGAAATATTTACCGATACCCGCCTGAGTGCCGATGCCATCATGGCTTCTGCCTGCCTGCCCCAGCTGTACAAGGCTGTGGAGATTGACGGTGAGCGGTACTGGGATGGCGGTTTTTCCGGCAACCCTGCGCTGTACCCGCTGATCTATCGCACCGAATGCACCGATATGCTGCTGGTGCAAATCAACCCCGTGGAGCACCCAGACCTGCCAGACACTGCCAACGACATCATGGAGCGCATCAACGAGGTGACGTTCAATGCCGGCCTGCTCAGTGAACTGCGTGCGATTGATTTTGTGCGCCGCATGCTGGCTGAGGGGCGGCTGGATGCCGCGCGCTACAAAAACGTGCTGATGCACCGTATCGACGGAGGCTCTGCGCTCAGCCGTTATGGTGCTTCCAGCAAATCGCGGGTAGACATGGCTTTCTTGCTCAAATTGTTTGAGCTGGGCCGCAAGCAAGGTGAGCAATGGGTGCATGATCACCGCAGCGATGTGGGCGTTCGCCAGACGCTGCAGATTGTGGACAATCCATGACTGAGGCCCTCAGCGGCCAGATCTGACACCGACAACACCGATTTTCCAAAGCCAGCCATGACCGATCACGCACACCCTGCGCATGACCCCCACTGTATTTTCTGCAAGATCACTGCAGGCCAAATTCCCAGCAACAAAGTGTATGAAGACGAAGAACTGTTCGCCTTCCATGACATTCGTCCCGCTGCGCCCGTGCATTTCTTGATCGTGCCTAAAAAGCACATTGTCTCGCTGGCCCACGCCTGCCCGGACGATGAGGCATTGCTGGGCAAAATCATGGTGCTGGCCCCCAGGCTGGCACTGGAGCAGGGCTGCAATCCATACCCGGAAGGTGGTTTTCGCACTGTGGTGAACACGGGCGCCGAGGGTGGCCAGGAAGTCCATCACCTGCACGTGCATGTGATGGGTGGCCCCCGCCCTTGGAAGCACGGCTAAATCTGGGTGAACATACACAGCCGCACGCGCAAACTTAAGGCCATCTCTGGCGCTGTGTTGCGGCGGCACGTCTAAAATGGCTGGTATTCGTTAGGAGTAATCTCATGGGAACGTTTTCCGTTTGGCACTGGTTGATCGTGCTGGTGATCGTCGTTTTGGTGTTTGGCACCAAGAAACTCAAAAACTTGGGTGGCGATCTCGGTGGTGCAGTGAAGGGCTTCAAGGACGGTATGAAAGAAGGCGGCGCTGCTGCTGACACCACGGCTGACAAAGCCGCAGTGGCAGACCAGTCCATCGCTGACAAGACCACGATTGATGTCGACGCCAAGCAAAAGAGCTAATGGCTGAACATGGCAGCAAGCACCTGCAAGGGGCGTTGGCATGATTGATATCGGTATCTCCAAGCTGGCGCTGATTGGTGCAGTGGCCCTGGTGGTCATCGGCCCCGAAAAGCTGCCACGAGTGGCACGTACGGTGGGCACCTTGCTGGGCAAGGCGCAGCGCTATGTGTCCGACGTCAAGGCTGAAGTGAGTCGCTCCATGGAGCTGGACGAGCTCAAGAAGATGAAGGAGTCGATGGAGACTGCAGTGCACGATGTCGAAAAGTCGGTGCATTCAGCCTCCAGTGACCTGGAAAAAGACTGGCGCGATGCCACCAATTTCGAGTCTGATTTCGACAGCAGCTCCAGCACACTGGCCAGCGACTACAGCAGCTATGACAGCAGCAGTACCGTCTCTCCAGCGTACAAAAATCCGGGCAAAAACTTCCGTATCAAGCGTGGGGCGGTGCCACGCTGGTACAAGGCGCGCGCCGGGGTGCGTACGCATGTGCAATCGGGCGCAGCACGTGTGGCGCGTTTCAGGCCCAAGCGTTAACGCTCAAGCCTGATGAAACAGTGCGGCACTTTGTAATGAAGGCAGCGCTGGTGCTTTTATTTTCTTGATCCGCAGGGCCGCAGGGCCCGGTTCTTTTTTGACCATGTCCGACAAACCCTCCAAAGACGACGAGCTGGCCGGCACCGAGCAGCCCTTTGTGCAGCACCTGATGGAGCTGCGTGATCGGCTGCTGTACTGCATTTACGGCATTGCCGTGGCGGTGGCGGTTCTGGCTATCTGGCCCGGGCCCAATGGCCTGATTGACTTCATCGCGCATCCCATCAAGATGCACATGCCCCCCGATTCCAAGCTGATTGCGGTGGGTGTGTTCACGCCATTTTTTGTGCCGCTCAAGGTGCTGATGATGGTGGGCATCTTGGCCGTGCTGCCGTGGCTGATGTACCAGCTGTGGGCGTTTGTAGCACCGGGCCTGTATGTGCATGAAAAGAAGTTTGCGCTGCCGCTGATTATTTTTGGCAGCTTGCTCGCTTACGTGGGTATCGCGTTTGTGCAGTTCTTTGTACTGGACAAGATGTTTGCCTTCATTCAGGGCTTCACCCCCGACAGCGTAGCGGCCACGCCCGACATTGCCTCGTATGTAGAGGCGATTTTGTCCCTGTACCTGGCTTTTGGCATGGCGTTTCAGGTGCCCATTGTTGTGATGCTGCTGGTACGCTTTGGCATTGTGGAGATCGCCAAGCTCAAGAGCTTTCGGGGCTATTTCATTGTGCTGGCCTTCATCATTGCTGCGGTGGTCACGCCGCCCGATGTGATCTCGCAGCTGGCGCTGGCCATTCCCATGTGCTTGCTCTATGAGGTGGGCATTGTGGCTGCAGGCTGGTTTGTGAAAGCTTCTAAAAAGCCGGAAGACGCAGAGCCAGACCAAGTTTGATGCTTGCATCAGCTCACCCATAAAAAAACCCGCTGACATGCACTGTCAGCGGGTTTTTTTTATGAGGGGATATTTAGAGCCGCTAACGCCACCTCCGATACGTCGTTGCTTTGCCTTGTCGTACGCCTGTACTGCCTAAGGCTTCACGTCTCGTCTCAGTCGAAAATCTGCGATTTGCTAGGTGGTGTTAGCCACTCTTAATAAAAATAGCACCCAACGCTTATTTTTAGGTATTTTCAAAGTCTTTTGATTTTGAAATTCCCATATATCAAGCGCCGGCTGCTCTTGTTTTTACTGGATCAACGAGGCTGGCGTGTACGCTGTGGCGTTGGGCGTTCACCGGGGGTGATGCTCAGTGTCAGGCTTTCACTGCCGCGCTGAATGCCAAAGCTGGCAGGCGTGCCCGGGGGTAGTGCGGCCACTGCCGTCATCATCTCGCCGACATTGCGCATGGCCTGGTCGTTCACTTGCACGATCACATCACCGGGCAGCATGCCTGCCTTGGCCGCAGGGCCAGCCTGCAGTACGCCGGTAATGATGACGCCTTGGCGGGCTTTGACACCAAAGGTTTCAGCCAGTTCCGGTGAAAGCTCATTGGGCTCCACGCCAATCCAGCCCCGGGTGACGCGGCCGTCTTTGACCAGCCCGTCCATCACCAGTTTGGCGGTCGATACGGGGATGGCAAAGCCAATGCCCATGCTGCCGCCCGACTGCGAGTAGATGGCGGTGTTGATGCCCAGCAGATTGCCGTTCACATCGATCAGTGCGCCACCGGAGTTGCCGGGGTTGATGGCGGCATCGGTCTGAATAAAGTTTTCAAACGTATTGATACCCAGCTGGTTGCGCCCCAGGGCGCTGACAATGCCGCTGGTCACCGTCTGGCCCACGCCAAATGGGTTGCCAATGGCCAGTACGGTGTCGCCCACCACGGCGTGGTCAGAGTTGCCCAGCACAATCACGGGCAGCTTGTCCAGTTCGATCTTGAGTACGGCCAGGTCGGTGTCCGGATCGGTGCCGATGACGCGGGCTTTGGATTGACGGCCATCTGACAGCGTCACTTCAATCTGGTCTGCGCCTTCTACCACGTGGTTATTGGTCAGGATGTAGCCGTCTGGGCTGACGATTACGCCGCTGCCCAGACCGGCCTGCTGCTGCGCCCCCACATCACCAAAGAAGAACTGAAACCAGGGGTCGTTGCTGCGCGGGTGGCGCACTTCTTTGCTGGTGTTGATGCTGACCACGGCGGGCATGGCTTTTTGTGCGGCAGCGGCCAGGCTGCCAGGGGCAAATTCAGTGCGTGGCTCTGAAGGCGCTTCCAGCAAAGAAATGCCGGCACGGCTGTAGGTGGCGCCACGCTTGAGCCAGCTGGGCTGCAAAGTGGCAACGACAAAATAAGCAGCCAGCAGCACGGTGACAGCCTGGGAAAACAAAAGCCAGTAGCGCTTCATATACAGAGGAGTGAGTAGGGCAATAGGTACAGAGCGTACGCGCAAACGCACAACTGTTGCAGGCCGGATGGGCCGTCCTGAGCATGGTGCACGCAAGGTGTCGCAAACGGAGATGGGTTGCATCTATTTCGCGAAACCACATCGTGGTTTGCGATGTTTAGTCAAAACCCTGTCAGTACAAACCCTAGAATGTTTTCCCGACTGCGCCACACTGTGTTCTCTCTTGACCTCGCTCACCCGCGCAGGTTCAGCAATGCAAAGGCTTCATCACCGTGAAGTCCTGAAGAACAGTCCAGTCTTGCCCTGACGCATCTATCCGTTGCCATGGCTCTCGCGCTGTCTGACCTTTTGAACCGGAAAGACAACCCCATGAGTAAGCATCCGAATGCACAAGCCCACCAAGTGGCGGGCGGTGCACACCATCGTCCTCTCAACCGCGAGGACTACAAGACTCTGAGCCTGTCTGCCTTGGGCGGCACACTGGAGTTTTACGATTTCGTCGTGTTCGTGTTCTTTCAGAACGTGATCGGCGCGCTATTTTTTCCAGCTGACATGCCCGAGTGGATGCGCCAGCTACAAACGCTGGGCATTTTTGCCGCCGGCTATCTGGCGCGTCCTCTGGGCGGCATCATCATTGCCCACTACGGCGACAAGATTGGCCGCAAGAAAATGTTCACGCTGTCCATCTTTTTGATGGCCGTGCCCACGCTGGTCATTGGTCTGCTGCCTACATACGTCAGCATTGGTATTGCAGCGCCGCTGCTGCTGCTGCTGATGCGCGTGCTGCAAGGTGCTGCCATTGGTGGCGAGATGCCAGGTGCCTGGGTGTTTGTGGCTGAGCACTCGCCAGCCAAGAACTACGGCCTTGCCATTGGTACGCTGACGTCGGGCATTACCGGCGGTATTTTCCTGGGCTCCATCTTTGGCGTCTGGCTCAATAGCACCTATACACAGGCTGAAATCCACGACTGGGCCTGGCGCATGCCGTTCATCGTGGGTGGTGTACTGGGCCTGGTTTCTGTGTATCTGCGCAAGTTTCTGCATGAGACACCGCTGTTTCAGGACATGCAAAAACGCAAGGCTGCCGATGTGGAAATGCCCATCAAGACCATCTGGCGTGAGCACAAGCAAGCTTGCTGGCTGGTGGCGCTGATGACCTGGGTGCTGTCCACCGCCGTGGTGGTGGTGGTGCTGATGACGCCGTCCTACCTGCAAAAGGTATTTCACATCGCCCCAGCGGCTGCCATGATGGCCAATGCCGTGGCCACCGTAACGCTGACCATTGGCTGCGTGTTCTGGGGCTGGCTGAACGACAAGATTGGCACCAAGTGGACCATGGTGCTGGGCTGGGGCGGCATGACGGCTTCTGCCTACTTCTTTTACCTGAACCTGCCCGGCGAAGATACTTTGGTGCTGCGCTATGCGCTGGTGGGCTTCTTTGTTGGCTCTATCTCGCTGCTGCCCATTGTCGGTGTGCGCGCCTTCCCTGTGGCCGTGCGCTTTACGGGCTTGTCCTTTGCCTACAACATGGCTTACGCCGTGTTCGGTGGCCTGACTCCCATGCTGGTGTCGGTGTGGCAGCAGGCCGATGTGATGGCACCGGCCCACTATGTGGCCGCCATGGGTGTGCTGGGTGCTTCCATCGGCTTTTTCTGGCCCATGGCATCGCGTGGCTGGCAGCCCAAAGTCAGGAAGTAAACAGGCCTCTGGTCTGGTCCTCGATTTCAAGGGCAGCTTCGGCTGCCTTTTTTGTGCCTGTGCGCGTTGTGGGTGTGATGGCTTGGCACAATCGAGCCCATGATCCAGCGCCAAGACCTCCTCGCCCATTTCGATGCCCTGCTGCAGCCTGAGCGTTTCAAAGACTACGGCCCCAATGGCCTGCAGGTCGAGGGCAAGACAGACATACGCCACATCGTCAGCGGTGTTACGGCCAGCAGAGCCTTGATCGAGGCCGCCATTGCCGATGGGGCTGACGCTATTTTTGTCCACCACGGGCTGTTTTGGCGTGGCATGGATGGACGTATTACCGGCTGGATGAAAGAACGCATCCGCCTGTTGCTGGCGCATGACATCAGTCTGTTTGCCTACCACCTGCCGCTGGATGCGCACCCTGAGCTGGGCAATAACGCCCAGCTGGGCGCTCGGCTGGGCGTGCAATGCGATGGCACTTTTGGTGATCAGGCTCTGGGCATGCTGGGCCATGTCAGCTTCGCCAACTCCGATGCACTGGCTGCACACGTTCAGGCAGTGCTGGGCCGGCCCGTCACTTGTGTGAGTGGTGCGCCCAGCCAGCCTATCAGGCGTCTGGCGTGGTGCACGGGTGGGGCCCAGGGCTTTTATGAAAGTGCCTTGGCCGCTGGCGCTGATGCGTTTGTCACCGGCGAGATTTCGGAACCACAGGCCCATCTGGCCCGTGAAACAGGCAGTACTTTTATTGCTGCAGGTCATCACGCCACAGAGCGTTATGGCGCACCTGCTGTGGCAGCGCATGCAGCGCAGCAGCTGGGTGTGTCACATCGTTTCATTGAAATTGATAATCCGGCTTAAGTTTGATAGCTGCTGGCGGTTACTGCATAAGCTTTGGAGGCCGGTTACATGAAAAATAGAAAAGCCATCGCCATTACACAAGGCGACTCAGCGGGCATTGGGCCCGAGATCATCGCCAAAGCATTTCGTGATCAGCCAGCACTGTTGCAGGGCTGCTTTGTGGCAGGTGATGTCGCAACCATGCGTCGTGGTGCCCGCGCCATCTTGCAAGCAGGAGACGGTCATTTGCCTGTGGCGGTCATTGCCTCGCCTGAGGAGGCATGGCAGGTGCCACCGCGCTGCATGCCTGTGCTGCAGGTGCCTGATATGCCTGCACCAGTAACCTGGGGGGCCGTGAGTGCAGAGGCTGGCCGGGGTGCGGCATTGAGCGTGCAATGGGCCACGCGCGCGGCACTGCATGGTGATATTGCGGCCCTGGTGACGGCGCCGCTGCACAAAGAAGCTTTGCACGCCGCTGGGGTGCGCTTTCCGGGCCATACCGAGTTGCTGCAAGCCGAGGCAGCACAGCATGCGAGGGTCAGCCTGGAGGCCATGCCAGTGCGCATGATGCTGGCCAACAATGAGTTGCGCACCGTGCTGGTGAGCATTCATGTCTCGCTACGGCAGGCGATTGAGGCCGTGACGTATGACAACATCTTGCAGACACTGCGCATCACCCATGCGGCTTTGCAGCGCATGCTGGGCCGTGTACCGCGCATCGCAGTGGCAGGCCTGAATCCGCACGCCGGGGAGGGCGGATTATTTGGCAGTGAAGAGCGCACCACCATTGCCCCCGCTGTGGCTGCTGCACGCGGGGAGGGAATGGATGTGCAGGGACCATTTGCACCCGACACAATCTTTATGCGCGCAAGAGATGTTGACGGCCACGCTGGGGAATTCGACGTGGTGTTGGCGATGTACCACGACCAAGGGTTGATCCCGATCAAGTATTTGGGTGTTGAGGAGGGGGTGAACGTGACTTTGGGCTTGCCCCTGGTGCGCACCAGCCCTGACCATGGCACCGCTTTTGACATCGCTGGGCAAGGTATTGCCAACGCATCCAGCCTGATTGAAGCGGTGCGCATGGCATGGCGTTTGGCTGCGCCAGCCGACCATTAAAACAAAGGCCGCCCATTCATGGAGCGGCCCGGGTGGGGTGCCAGCGGTGCATCAACCGCTGGGCGAAAGGTGTTGAATCAACGGCGCAACTGGTCGCGAATTTCACGCAGCAGCAGCACCTCTTCTGTTGCGACCTCGGGTTGCGCAGGTGCTGCAGGCGCTTCACGTTTTAAGCGATTGATTTGCTTGATCATTATGAAAATGATGAAGGCCAAAATTACAAAATTCACAGCCACGGTGATGAAGTTGCCATAGGCGAAAACCGGAATTCCAGCCGTTTTCAGCGCCGCCAAAGTGCGCGGTGTGCCCTCAGGCACTGAGCCCAGAACAACAAACAAGTTCGAGAAATCCAGCTTGCCAAAGACCAGGCCGACCATTGGCATGATCAGGTCGTTGACGACGGAATCAACGATTTTCCCAAACGCCCCACCAATGATCACGCCAACGGCCAAATCCATCACATTGCCTTTGACCGCAAACTCACGAAACTCCTGCATCATGCCCATACACGTGCTCCACACATTGATTGAGATACGGCATATTGCGTGATCTAACGCAAGAAGCGTGTCAGACGCGTGCTTGGATTCCTGTTTTTCGCTCCGCTACAATTTCTCGATTGTCCTTATACCTAGCGATGTTTATCGAGGATCCCCATGAGCGAAACACCTGTCGACTCCAGCAAACGGACGTGGATCATCACGTCCGCCTGTGCTGGTGCGGTAGGCGGCGTGGCAGCCGCTGTACCCTTTGTGAGTACCTTTCAGCCTTCGGAAAAGGCCAAGGCCGCTGGGGCCGCAGTAGAGGTAGATATTTCCGCCCTGCAACCTGGCGAGAAGCTCACGGTTGAATGGCGCGGCAAGCCCGTGTGGATCATTCGTCGCACCAAAGAGCAGCTCGACGATCTGGCAACCCTGGACTCGCAACTGGCTGACCCGGACTCCAAGCGCAACCCTGACGAGTTCACTCCTGTTTACGCCCGCAACACCTGGCGCTCGATCAAGGAAGAGGTTCTGGTCTGCGTAGGTATCTGCACCCACTTGGGTTGCTCGCCTGTCGATAAGTTCCACACCGGTGCTCAGCCTTCGCTGCCCGCCGACTGGAAGGGCGGCTTCCTGTGCCCTTGCCACGGTTCAACCTTTGACATGGCTGGTCGCGTGTTCAAGAACAAGCCCGCTCCAGACAACCTGGAAGTGCCACCCCACATGTACCTGTCAGAGACCCAACTCCTGATCGGTGAAGACAAGGCTTGAGGGAGTTAACACAACATGGCCCACGAATTCAAAGAACTCGACCCGAATGCCTCCACCGGCGCCAAGGTGACGAACTGGTTTGAAAACCGGTTTCCATCGGCATTTGCTGGCTACAAGCAGCACATGTCGGAGTACTACGCTCCTAAAAACTTCAACTTCTGGTACATCTTCGGCTCGCTGGCGCTGCTGGTGCTGGTGATCCAGATCGTGACCGGTATTTTTCTGGTCATGCACTACAAGCCAGATGCTGAAAAGGCATTCGCTTCTGTGGAATACATCATGCGTGATGTGCCCTGGGGCTGGCTGATTCGCTACATGCACTCCACAGGCGCTTCGGCCTTCTTTGTGGTGGTGTATTTGCACATGTTCCGTGGCCTTTTGTACGGTTCCTATCGCAAGCCGCGTGAGCTGGTCTGGATCTTTGGCTGTGCCATCTTCCTGGCGCTGATGGCCGAAGCCTTCATGGGCTATCTGCTGCCATGGGGCCAGATGTCGTACTGGGGTGCGCAGGTGATTGTTAACCTGTTTGCAGCCATTCCCTTCGTGGGGCCCGATCTGGCGCTGCTGATTCGTGGTGACTACGTGGTGGGAGATGCAACGCTCAACCGCTTCTTCAGCTTCCACGTGATTGCCGTGCCGCTGGTGCTGCTGGGCTTGGTGGTTGCGCACTTGCTGGCGCTGCACGATGTGGGTTCGAACAATCCTGATGGCGTGGAAATCAAGGCCCCTGGCGCGCCCAAGGATGCCAAGGGTAACCCGCTGGATGGCATTCCCTTCCACCCTTACTACACGGTGCACGACATCTTTGGCGTGGGTGTGTTCCTGTTCCTGTTCTCGGCGGTGGTGTTCTTTGCGCCTGAGTTCGGTGGCTACTTCTTGGAATACAACAACTTTATTCCTGCTGATCCGCTCAAGACGCCTGCGCACATTGCACCCGTCTGGTATTTCACGCCGTTCTATTCGATGCTGCGTGCGATCACCACGGAGATGATGTACGTGCTGGTTGCCTGCGTGGGCTTGGCTGCCGTGTTTGCGGTGTTCAAAACCAAGATGGCTGGCTTGTTCAAGCTGGTGATCGCAGGTGCTGCGGTTGTCGTCGTGGCCTTGATGCTGGGTATTGATGCCAAGTTCTGGGGTGTGGTGGTCATGGGTGGTGCGGTGGTGATCTTGTTTGGCCTGCCATGGTTTGACCTGAGCCCTGTGAAGTCCATACGCTACCGTCCTAGCTGGCATAAATACCTGTATGCCGTGTTTGTGGTGAACTTCCTGATCTTGGGCTACCTGGGTGTGCAGCCTCCATCGCCCATCGGCGAGCGCGTTTCGCAAGTTGGCACTTTGTTCTACTTCGGCTTCTTCTTGTTGATGCCTTGGTGGAGCCAGCTGGGCACACCTAAGCCTGTGCCTGATCGCGTGACTTTCAAGCCCCACTGAGCTAGGAGACAAGAACAATGAAAAAACTAATCCTCACGCTGGTGACAGCGCTCGGCCTGGCTGGTGGCGCACTCGCTGCGGGCGGCGGCTTGGTGCCGCTGGACAAGGCACCGGTTGATACCACCAACCAAGCGTCATTGCAAAACGGTGCCAAACTGTTTGTGAACTACTGCCTGGGATGCCACTCTGCTGCATTCATGCGCTTTAACCGATTGACAGACATCGGTCTGAGCGAGCAAGAGATCAAGAGCAACCTGTTGTTCACTACCGACAAGGTAGGAGACACGATGGTGGCCGCGATTGATCCCAAGCAGGCGACCAACTGGTTTGGTGCCAATCCACCTGATTTGACGGTGATTGCCCGTTCACGTGCAGGTGCAGGGGGCTCTGGTGCAGATTACCTCTACACTTTCCTGCGTACGTTCTACCGCGATGAAACCAAAGCCACAGGTTGGAACAATCTGGTGTTCCCTTCGGTGGGTATGCCACACGTGCTGTGGCAGTTGCAGGGCGAGCGCCGTGCAATCTTGGAAAATGTCGAGGTTCATGGGCAAAACACCCAAGTGTTTAAGGGCTGGGAAACCATCTCTCAAGGCACAATGAGCACACAAGAGTACGATCAGACAGTTGGTGATTTGGTCAACTTCCTGCAATGGATGGGGGAGCCAGCCCAAAATACCCGTATTCGCGTCGGTGTTGGCGTCTTGATTTTCCTGGGCATCTTTATTTTGATCGCCTGGCGATTGAATGCCGCCTTCTGGAAAGACGTCAAATAAATAGACAGCCTGTTGCCACTTTGCACCTGGGTGCAAAGCGGTCTGGTCTTGGTGGAGTGGGCGCTTTTTGAGCGTCCCACTCTTTTTGATTTTTAGGAGCTTCCGCCATGATGGTGCTTTATTCGGGAACGACTTGCCCTTATTCCCACCGTTGCCGCTTTGTGCTGTTCGAAAAGGGAATGGATTTCGAAATCCGTGACGTGGACTTGTACAACAAGCCCGAAGAGATCGCGGCCATGAATCCCTATGGCCAAGTGCCGATCTTGGTCGAACGTGATTTGATCCTGTATGAGTCGAACATCATCAATGAGTACATTGATGAGCGCTTTCCTCATCCTCAGTTGATGCCCGGTGACCCTGTCGATCGCGCACGCGTGCGTCTGTTTTTGCTGAACTTCGAAAAAGAATTGTTCGTGCACGTGAACACGCTGGAGCAGCGCAACGTCAAGGGCAATGAGAAGGAAGTTGAGAAGGCGCGTCAGCACATCCGTGACCGCCTGACGCAACTGGCACCGGTGTTCTTGAAGAACAAGTACATGCTGGGCGAGGGTTTCTCGATGCTGGACGTGGCGATTGCACCTTTGCTGTGGCGTCTGGATTACTACGGCATTGAGCTGAGCAAAAATGCTGCGCCCTTGCTGAAGTACGCTGAGCGCATTTTCTCGCGTCCTGCCTACATTGAAGCGCTGACGCCTTCTGAGAAGGTGATGCGCAAGTAATTGCGTGAGTGCCTGAGTCTTCTGTTTTTGCTGTCGCTGGAATTTGTACATGAACGAGCCCACCACCACTTCAACGCGGCCGTATTTGATTCGCGCCCTCCATGAATGGTGTACGGACAATGGTCTGACGCCTTATCTGGCTGTGAAGGTCGATCGTTCAGTGCAAGTTCCTCGCGAATTTGTCAAGGATGGCGAGATTGTGCTGAACGTGGGCTATGACGCCACAGGCAATCTGCAGCTGGGCAATGAATACATTGAATTCAAGGCCCGGTTTGGTGGAAAACCGCGTGAAATCATGGTGCCTGTTGAGCGTGTGCAGGCGATCTATGCGCGTGAATCGGGGCAGGGCATGTCTTTCCCCGTGGTGGACGACCTGTTGTCTGAGCTTTCTGATGCTGCGACAGATCTTGGCCTGAGTGACGCTGCGGAGGATGGGTTGTCTGAAGTGCCAGCACAGGACGAAGAGCGCGCGTCTCAGGTCATGCAGCTGGTCACTTCGACGACCAAAATTTCTGAGTCTGGCGATGATCAGCCACGGCCACCAAGCCCGGGTGGCGGCGGTCGACCCGCTTTTAAGCGCGTGAAATAATCAGATTTCGTTTTTTGACTGCGAAACTTGTATTAGAATCGCGGTCTTCGCCGGTTTAGCTCAGTTGGTAGAGCACCCGCCTTGTAAGCGGTAGGTCGTCAGTTCGAATCCGACAACCGGCACCAATTTTGGTGCTTCTTTTTTTGTTGCATCTTGTCCCTTCAGCAGCCTCTGGCCTGCGAAGCGGATCGCCGGTTTAGCTCAGTTGGTAGAGCACCCGCCTTGTAAGCGGTAGGTCGTCAGTTCGAATCCGACAACCGGCACCATCCCCCCCCCTGAATTTTCTAGAGCTTTTAATTTATTTTGAATGAATTAGAGCGGGCTTTGTCATGGCGAAGTGCTGAGTACCTTGAGCTGAATGCGCGCCACATCCCATCCTTTTGTGCGCAAATGTGCTTCAAAGCTGGGTAGCAGGTAGCGCACTTTGCTGGCGGCCGCGTTGTTCTTGATGATCAAGCACCAAGTACTGCCTTCAATGGGGCCTGGCTGCACGCTGTGGCGCAGCCCTGGTGGGAGCAAGGGTTCAATGGCCTTCATGCGCGCATTGGCTTCGCGTGCTTGGCTGACCAGCAACGATAACGCAGGCGAAGACTGTGCTGCTTGTTCCAGCGAGATGGCTAAATGGCGGCGCCGTTGCATGATTTTTGAGCTCTGAGTGAATGGCTCATTATCAGCGCACCCTGTTGCTTGTGTGCTTGCAGGGGCAGGCTGCTAGTGCCAAAGCGCAAGCGGCAGTTAGAATCAATTTTTGGCTTCCAGCGGTCTAGGCTCTTGTTTTGCTGCTGAGTGAGCCCATCTGCATGGCAACTCTACATTAGGGATTTGGCCGCTTTCGGTGCTGTACCGGCATCGTGGAGCGGCTTCCGTTCGCATGGTCAACTTTCTTACCAAACTTTTCGGCAGCCGCAACGATCGGCTTCTCAAGCAGTACCGCAAGACGGTGGCTCAAATCAATGCGATGGAGCCAGAGCTGGAAAAGCTCGATGACCAGGCGTTGAGGGCAAAGACCCAAGAGTTCAAGGAACGTGTGTCCAAGGGGGAGTCGCTGGACGACTTGTTGCCAGAGGCCTTTGCCGTGGTGCGTGAAGCTTCCAAGCGCGTTCTGAAGATGCGTCACTTTGACGTACAGCTGATGGGTGGTATCTCGCTGCACCAAGGCAAGATTTCGGAAATGCGTACGGGCGAAGGCAAGACGCTGACCTCTACGCTGCCTGTGTACCTGAATGCGCTGACAGGCCAAGGTGTGCATGTGGTGACCGTGAATGACTACCTGGCCAGCCGCGACGCAGAAACCATGCGCCCGCTGTACAACTTCCTGGGTCTGGCTGTTGGGGTGAACCTGCCCCAGGCACCACGCGATGAAAAGCAGCTGGCGTATCTGGCCGACATTACATACGGCACCAACAACGAGTACGGGTTTGACTATCTGCGCGACAACATGGTGTATGACGCAGCAGACCGCGTGCAGCGTGGCCTGAACTTTGCCATTGTTGACGAGGTGGACTCGATCTTGATTGACGAGGCGCGCACGCCTTTGATCATTTCTGGCCAGGCTGACGACAACACGGCCATGTACCAGACCATCAATCAACTGGCCCCTCAACTGGTGCGACAAGAAGGCGAGGCTGACCCTCGTACCGGCGAAGGCGTCACCAAGCCCGGCGACTTTACGGTGGACGAAAAGAGTCACCAGGTCTTTCTGACGGAAGATGGGCATGAAAAGGCCGAGCAGATTCTGTCTGCCGCTGGCTTGCTGCCCGAAGGTGCGTCGCTGTACGACCCCTCGAACATTGCGCTGGTGCACCATTTGTATGCGGCATTGCGCGCCCACCACATCTATCACCGTGACCAGCATTACGTGGTGCAAAACGGTGAGGTGGTGATCGTGGATGAGTTCACGGGCCGTTTGATGTCAGGCCGCCGCTGGAGCGATGGCCTGCACCAGGCGGTAGAAGCCAAGGAAGGTGTCGCCATTCAGGCGGAGAACCAGACCATGGCTTCGATCACTTTCCAAAACTATTTCCGTCTGTACAACAAGCTGTCGGGCATGACGGGTACGGCGGATACGGAAGCGTTTGAATTCCAGAGCATTTATGGCCTGGAAACGGTGGTGATTCCGCCCAACAAGCCCAGCAAGCGTGAAGACCAGCTGGATCGTGTCTACAAGACCACGCAAGAAAAATACAACGCAGCCATTGAAGATATCCGCGAATGCTACGAGCGTGGTCAGCCAGTGCTGGTGGGTACAACGTCGATCGAGAACTCGGAAATCATCGACCAGATGCTGACCAAGGTGGGCTTGCCCCACCAGGTGCTGAACGCCAAGCAGCACGCCAAGGAAGCGGACATCATTGCGCAGGCAGGCCGCAAGGGCATGATCACCATTGCCACCAACATGGCTGGCCGTGGTACCGACATTGTGCTGGGCGGCAATATCAGCAAGCAGGAAGCGGCGATTGCTGCAGATGCCACACTGGATGATGCGGCCAAGCAACAGCAGCTGGATGAGCTGCATGCCCAGTGGCAAAAAGATCACGATGAAGTGAAGGCTCTGGGTGGCTTGCGCATCATTGCAACCGAGCGCCATGAGTCACGCCGTATTGACAACCAGCTGCGTGGTCGTTCTGGCCGCCAGGGTGATCCAGGTTCTTCGCGTTTTTACCTGAGCCTGGACGACCAGTTGATGCGCATTTTTGCGGGTGACCGCGTGCGCGCCATCATGGACCGCCTGAAGATGCCTGAGGGCGAAGCGATTGAAGCGGGCATCGTGACCCGTTCGATTGAATCGGCGCAGCGCAAGGTGGAAGCGCGTAACTTTGACATGCGCAAGCAACTGCTGGAATACGACGATGTGTCGAACGACCAGCGCAAGGTGATCTACCAGCAGCGCAATGAAATTCTGGACACTGCAGACTTGGTCGACATGATCAACATCATGCGCGAAGACTGCGTGGCCGACATGGTGCGCCAGTATGTGCCTGCCGAATCCATGGAAGAGCAGTGGAACCTGCCTGCGCTGGAAAAGGCGCTGGCCGAATGGAATGTGCATGTCGATTTGCAGGCCATGGTCAAGGATTCAGACAGCATCACCGATGAAGAAATTCTCGAAACCTGCGTGAAGGCTGCCAACGACGTCTACCAAAGCAAGCTCGATCAGGTGGGCTCTGAGCAGTTCATGAACTTCCAGCGCGCTGTGCTGCTGCAAAGCTTTGACACCAACTGGCGCGACCATCTGGCGGCTCTGGACTATTTGCGCCAGGGCATTCACCTGCGTGGATTTGCCCAAAAGCAACCTAAGCAGGAGTACAAGCGCGAAGCGTTTGAGCTGTTCCGCCAGCTGATTGATTCGGTGAAGAATGAAGTCACGCGCGTGCTGCTGACAGTGCGCATCCAGCAGCCTGAGCAGCTAGATGAGGTGGCACAGAGCATTGAACACCACGCCGAAAGTGCGCAGAGTGCCTTGCAATATGCCAGCGCGGATGGTGACAAGTCCGACAGCTTTGAGCTGCCAGCCGGCACACGCGTGGGTCGCAATGACCCCTGCCCCTGCGGCAGTGGCAATAAGTTCAAGAACTGCCACGGCAAGCTGGCCTGAGATGTATCGCGTGGCGGGTAACACCGCCATACACAAAGAACACGGGCGCAGGCCCGTGTTTTTCGTTGTGCGCCGTGGTTTGTCTCCATAATTGCCGTCTAACTGTTTCTCTGTAGGAAGCCCTGCAATGCCTGTGAATTTGCCTGTTCCCGTCGCCGCAAACCTGTTTCCAGTCGCCGGTGTGCGCATTGGTGTGACCGAAGCCGGTGTGCGCAAAGCCAACCGCAAAGACTTGAGCGTGTTCTTGCTCGACGAAGGTGCCACAGTGGCGGGTGTGTTTACGCAAAATCGTTTTTGTGCTGCACCGGTGCAGGTCAGCCGTGAGCATCTGGCCGCTGGCCAGGGCATTCGTGCCATGGTGATCAACACCGGCAATGCCAATGCCGGTACGGGGGCTGCCGGCCTGGCCAATGCCCGTGCTACCTGCGCTGCGCTGGCCAAGGAGCTGGGCCTGAAGGCCGAGCAAATTCTGCCGTTTTCCACGGGTGTCATCATGGAAGAGCTGCCAGTGCAGCGCATTGTTGCGGGCCTGCCTGCAGCCATTGCCAACGCCAAGGCCGACAACTGGGCGGTGGCAGCAGAGGGCATCATGACCACCGACACGCAGCCCAAGGCCTACAGCCGCCAGGTGCAGGTGGGTGGCAAGACCGTGACGGTCACGGGTATCAGCAAGGGTGCGGGCATGATTCGCCCCAACATGGCCACCATGCTGGGCTATGTGGCCACCGATGCCGCGATTGCGCCTGCGTTGCTGCAAAGCCTGGTCAAGGAGCTGGCCGATGGCTCTTTCAACCGCGTGACGATTGATGGCGATACGTCGACCAACGACTCGTTCGTACTGGTGGCTACGCACCAGGCGGGCAATGCACAGATTACCGCTTGGGACAGCGCAGACGCCCAGGCGCTGAAGGCAGCGCTGCTGGAGGTTTCACGCCTGCTGGCGCAAGCCATTGTGCGTGACGGTGAAGGTGCCACCAAGTTCATCACCGTGCAAATTGATGGCGGCAAGACCGAAGCGGAATGCCGCCTGGCCGCCTATGCGATTGCGCATTCGCCCTTGGTCAAGACGGCGTTCTTTGCCTCGGACCCCAATCTGGGCCGCATTCTGGCTGCCGTGGGCTACGCAGGCATCGATGACCTGGACCAAAGCAAGATTGACCTGCATCTGGACGATGTGCATGTGGTGGTGGATGGCGGGCGCAATCCTTCTTACAAGGAAGAAGACGGCCAGCGCGTGATGAAGCAGTCTGAGATCACCGTGCGCGTGGGTCTGGGCCGTGGCACGGCCAGCCAGACCGTGTGGACGTGTGACTTCAGCCATGACTATGTGACGATCAACGCCGACTACCGCTCTTAATTGGGTGGTTGTGCATACGACCCTCGATACGTCGTTGCCGAACCTCGCCGTAGCGCTGCTACTGTCTTTGGTTCTGCGCCTCGTCTCGCTTGCCCTGCGGGCGGGGCCGTTTGCACAACCAGATGGTGGCGTGCATCAGCAAGGGGAGCCTGTAGTCAGACTTCTTTTTGGTTTTAGGAGCTAATGGCGCTTGTGTTTATTGGTTTTCAGATACTTTTCTATCTGAAGTCTTTATAAATAAAGCGCTGATAGCTATCGAAATAATGAATGGAGACAGCGCTGTGCAAGATGTGATGAACCCGTTGGAGCGTTTGGTCGAGCGTGCCGAGCAGCTCATGCAGCGCATTGAATCCGTGCTGCCCCAGGCTCTGCAAGCGCCTGCCGACTGGAGTGTGGCGATTGCCTGGCGCTACCGTAAGCGCGCCAATGGCTGTGGTGTGCTGGAGCCGGTGCGCCATGTGGGCGCAATGGAGCTGTCAGATCTGCAAAACATCGATGGCCAAAAAGACAAGATTGCGCGCAACACTGCGCAGTTTGTACAAGGCCGCACAGCCAACAATGTGCTGCTGACAGGTGCGCGCGGCACGGGCAAGTCTTCGCTGATTCGGGCCTGCTTGCATGCCTATGCCCCGCAGGGGCTGCGCCTGATTGAGGTGGACAAGGTCGATCTGACCGATCTGCCCGACATCGTGGACGTGGTTGCTGGCCGGGCTGAAAAGTTCATCATCTATTGTGATGATCTGAGCTTTGAAGAAGGCGAGCCCGGCTACAAGGCGATGAAATCCATTTTGGATGGCTCGGTCAGCGCGGCCACGCCCAATGTGCTGGTCTATGCCACCAGCAATCGCCGCCATCTGTTGCCCGAATACATGACGGACAACCTGAGCACGCAAAAGGGTGACAACGGCGAGATTCACCCCGGAGAGGTGGTGGAAGAGAAAATCTCTCTGTCTGAACGTTTTGGCCTGTGGGTGAGTTTTTACCCCTTCAGCCAGGACGAATACCTGCGTGTGGTGGCGCAGTGGCTGTCCAGCATGGGCCTATCGCCCGCAGCCATTGAGGCAGCGCGCCCTGAAGCGCTGATCTGGGCGCTCGAGCGTGGCTCGCGCAGCGGTCGTGTTGCCCAGCAGTTTGCGCGCGACTACGCCGGCCGTGACAACCACAAGCCTGCCGCAGTGCAGCCCATTGCTGATGTTGATGGTCTGGCCGATGGCGCTGAAATTTGAAGTTCAACGAGAAAACAAGTGACTGTGACTGCTGAAACGACTGCCGAGCGCAAACATACCGAAGTTGCCGTGGGCGTGCTGATTCGCCAAAGCGATGGCGCTTTACTGATCACCAGCCGCCCTGAAGGCAAACCGCGTGCGGGTTGGTGGGAGTTCCCTGGCGGCAAGCTGGAAGCCGGCGAAACCGTGGAGCAGGCCCTGCGCCGCGAGCTGCAGGAAGAGATTGGCATCACCATCGAAAACTGCATCGCCTGGCAGGTGACGGAGCATGCCTACAGCCATGCCCTTGTGCGCCTGCACTGGTGCAAGGTGACGCAATGGTCGGGTGAATTTGAAATGCGTGAAGGCCAGCAAATGGTGTGGCAGCAACTGCCACTGCAGGTGCAGCCTGTGCTGGAAGGGGCGCTGCCTGCGCTGCAGTGGCTCAGCCAAGAGCGTGGATTGCCTTTTGATGCCAGTACCTATGTAACGGCAGAGGTAAAAAGTAGAGCTGCTAACGCTTAAAAACAAAGGGTTTCAAATAGAAAACTATTTGAAACCCTTTGTTTTTATGCCTTGATAGCTATGAAATTGGCTAATTAATCTTCCGTGCGCGGGTCACCATACTGCGCATCTTGCGGTGGTGTTTGTGCAGGCACACGAAATTCTTCTGCAGCCCAGGCACCCAGATCAATGTTTTTGCAGCGCTGGCTGCAAAACGGGCGCCATGCATTGGCCGGTTCAAACACACTGGGGCCACCACAGGTGGGGCACTGAACGGTTGGGGCGTGGGAGGTGTTGTCGCTCATCGTTTGAAGTCTGACACAAGGGCGCCCTCAGGCACACAAGGTCAATTCAAAAGCCGCGTTTTCCGTGGTCGATTGCAGGCTGCCGCTTTCGTTGGGGCGCACCAGGCGCACAGACACCATCAAGCGGTTGGCACTGATTTCAGGAATCAGCCCTGAATCCGCATCTATGCGCAGACGCAGCAACTGGTAGGCCTTGCCAGCGGGCAGCGATTGTTGAAACTGTCCATTGCTGGCCGCCACTTTTTGGGGGGAGCCTGTCTCGCGCAGCAAACTGAGCAGCAGCGATAGTGCGTCGGCCAAGGGCTTGAGGCACAGCGTCCACTGCTGCAGGTCGGCCTGACGCTGCGTGGGCAGCTTGTTTTGCCAGCGGTGGTAAGCGGGCAAGTCAAAGCTGCTGGTGCCACCAGGAATGCCAATGCGGCTGCGGATGGCCATCAGCCAGTCAATCTCGGTGAGTGGCTGGCCGGTTTTTCCGGTTTGGGCGTGCAGCTGGGTGTAGCACTGGTCCAGCTGGGCAATGATGTTGTCCAGCATGTCCTGGGCAATGGCGGGATTGTTTCGCAGGCCTTCAAACAGACTTTTGTGGCGCTCCAAGTCGCGCAGCAGGTCCGACTTGAGGTCGGCACGCGCAGCCACGTCCATGATTTCAAAGATGGTTGCCAGCGCGAAATGGTGATCAACGGGTGATTCGCGCGTGACGAGTTCGAACAAACGCCGAAACAATTGTTCCAGACGCAAATACGTGCGTAGGCGTTCGTTGAAAGGGTACTCGTAAAGAATCACGCTGGCAGTATCCCGGTAGGCGCAGGCCAATAAATGGGTGTTTGCAGCCTCTGAACGCTAGGCTCGCCAAGTGTTACAGAAGCGCCAGATGCCATCATAGCTGTAACCATGCCGAAATTGATAGCACTTCTTGACGTAATGCAGCTAAATCTAGTCCATCGTTGTAGATGACGCAGTCCGCAGCAGCTCTGCGTTGCTGTCTGGAGGCCTGCGCAGCCATGATGTGCGTGACTGCCGGGCGTTCTAAATTGCTGCGCGCCATTGTTCGCAGGATTTGAGTTTCTTCCTCGCAGTCGACCACCACCACCGCATCCACTTGCTGGCGCCAGCGTCCAGATTCCACCAGCAGCGGCACGTCAAATACCAATAGCTGCGCACCACAGGCCTCGGCCTGCAGTGCCTGGCGTTCAGTCAAGCTGCTGATTAAAGGGTGAACGATGGCTTCCAGGCGCAACCGTGCTTGTGGCTCTTGAAAGATCAGATTGCGCATGAAACTGCGGTCTAGCGCGCCGTCAGCGCCCACCGCATTGTTGCCAAACTCCACCTCGATTTGTGGCATGGCCAGGCCACCGGCTGTCGTCAGACTGCGCGAAATGGCATCGGCATCGACGATGGCCGCGCCGCGCTCAGCCAGCATGCGCGCTACGGTACTTTTACCGCTGCCGATGCCACCTGTGAGACCCAAACGTTTAGCGCGGTGCATGTTCATAAGCCGAGTGCGTGCAACAGAGTGAGCAAAATATTTTCAGCACCAAAAAACATGGCGGTAAAACCTGCACCAGCCAGGAACGGCCCAAAAGGGATGTAGCCACCTTCGCGCAGATTGCTGCGCAATTTCATGGCGATACCAATGATGGCACCAATGACAGAGGCCATCAAAATGATGGGAACCAGGGCCTGCCAGCCAAACCAGGCCCCCAGAGCTGCAAACAGTTTGAAGTCTCCGTAGCCCATGCCTTCTTTGCCTGTGAGCAGCTTGAATAGCCAGTAAATACTCCACAGCGACAGGTAACCAGCGACAGCTCCCCACACAGCGCTGTTCAACGCGATGCCAGTCCACCCCAAAGCAGCAGCCACCAGGCCAGCCCAAACCAGAGGCAGGGTGATGTCGTCTGGAAGAAATGTGGTATCCCAGTCAATCAATGCCAGGGTCAGCAATGCCGCACTAAAGCCGCACCATGCCCAGCCTGCAGGGGTAAAGCCCCAGCGGGCAATACACCATGCAAACAAAGCTGCTGTAGCAATTTCGACCAGGGGATAGCGCACGCTAATGCGCTGGCTGCATTGCTTGCATTTGCCGCGCAGGAGCAGCCAGCTGAGCACTGGAATGTTTTCAAACCACCTGATGGCGTGACCGCAATGCGGGCAGCGAGAGCGTGGCCGGCTCAGCGTGATGGAAGGGGGGGCTGGGACATAGGCTGAACCTGCTTTGGCTGCGAGATGATGCGCACATTCAGCATCCCATTGCTGCTCCATGATTTGTGGCAGGCGGTGGATAACAACATTCAAAAAGCTACCGATCAGCAGGCCCAGCAGGCACGCTAGGGCGATATCACTCTGGAAGAAAAAATCCATCAAACTACTTGTCCCAATTTGAAGATCGGCAGGTACATCGACACCACAATGCCGCCAATCAGGCCGCCCAGGCAAACGATGATGATGGGCTCCATCAAGCTGGACAGGCCCGCCACCATTTCGTCCACTTCCTGTTCGTAAAAGTCGGCCGCCTTGCCCAGCATGTGATCAATAGAGCCTGATTCTTCTCCAATGGCGCACATCTGCAAGACCATGGAGGGGAAAACATTGGCGTTGCTCATGGCACCGGTCAAACTGGTTCCCGTTGACACTTCGTTTTGAATGCGCTCAGTAGCTTCGCGGTAAATCGTGTTGCCTGAGGCACCGCCCACAGAGTCAAGGGCCTCCACCAGCGGCACACCTGCTGCAAACATGGTGGAAAGCGTCCGTGTCCAGCGCGCAACACAGGATTTGTCGATCAGAGGGCCAAACACAGGTATTTTTAGCAAGATGCGGTCCATCACACGTTGCACCTTTGGACTGCGTTGCCATGCCTGCATGAAGAAATAAAAACCACCAATAATTACTCCAAAAATAAGCCACCAGTATTGGACAAAAAAATCACTGATTGCCATGACCAGTAAAGTCGGGGCAGGCAAGTCAGCGCCGAAGGAGCTGAAGACTTCCTTGAACGCCGGGATAACAAAAATCATGATGACGGCGACGACCACAAATGCAACGATGACCACGGAAATGGGGTACATCAAGGCGGATTTGATCTTGCCTTTGATTGCCTCGGTTTTCTCCATGTAAGTGGCCAGCCGGTCCATCAACGTATCCAAAATACCTGCAGCTTCACCCGCTTCAATCAGGTTGCAGTAAAGCGTATTGAAGTACAGCGGGTGTCTGCGAAATGCCACGCTGAGTGATGTGCCGGTTTCAACATCCTGGCGGATGTCATTGAGTAACTTCGTTACGCTGATATTGGGGTTGCCTCGCCCCACGATGTCGAATGATTGGAGCAACGGCACACCAGCTTTCATCATGGTGGCCATCTGGCGGGTAAACAGCGCAATGTCCCTGGGCTTGATCTTTTTGCCCGAACGCATGCTGCGTTTTTTGAGCTTGGTCATGAAGATGCCCTGGCGGCGCAGCGAAGCTTGTACTTGCGCCTCACCAGTTGCGCGCATCTCTCCGCGCAACTCTTTGCCTTGGCGGTCTTTCCCTATCCACTCGTATATGAATTCTTTGGGATTGGTTTTGCCTGTTGCTGCGTTTGCCATGCCGCTGCTCCCTCTGCTGTCAGTATTGTTGTGTTTCGATTGCACGCAGCCTATGCAGGGCTACGGTACTTATAAGTTGGTAACTGCCAGTACCTCTTCCAAGGAAGTTACGCCCAGTTTGACTTTGTCCAAACCCGATTCGCGCAAAGATTTGATACCTTCAAGTTTGGCCTGGTTGGCAATATCCAGCGCGCTTCCATCGCGCAGGATGATTTGCTGAATCTCCTCTGAGATGGGCATGACCTGGTAGATGCCGACGCGGCCTTTGTAGCCATTGTTGCAGGCGCTGCATCCAACGGCTTTGTAGGGTGTCCAGGAACCGTCGAGGTCGTGCTCTGCATAGCCCGCTTCTCGCAACGTTTCTTGTGGAACATCGTGCGGCTGTTTGCATTGAGGGCACAGCCGGCGTGCCAAGCGCTGTGCCGTGATCAAGATCACGCTAGAGGCGATGTTGAAAGGTGCAATCCCCATGTTGCGCATGCGCGTGAGTGTGGTCGGGGCGTCGTTGGTGTGCAGGGTAGATAGCACCAGGTGGCCGGTTTGGGCGGCTTTGATCGAAATGTCAGCAGTTTCCAGATCGCGGATTTCACCGACCATGATCACGTCAGGATCCTGGCGCAAGAAAGACTTGAGTGCAGCGGCAAAGGTCAGGCCCGCTTTTTCGTTGACATTGACCTGGTTGACGCCAGGCATGTTGATTTCCGATGGATCTTCGGCCGTGGAAATATTGACACCGGGTTTGTTGAGCAAGTTCAGGCAGCTGTAAAGCGAGACGGTTTTGCCCGAACCCGTGGGGCCTGTGACCAAAATCATGCCGTAAGGGCGTTCGATGGCATCCAGCAGGCGTTTCTTCTCGTCGGCCTCATAGCCCAGCGCATCAATGCCCATTTTCGCGCTATTAGGATCCAAGATGCGGATCACAATCTTTTCGCCAAACAGCGTTGGAAGCGTTGATACGCGAAAGTCAATGACGCGGTTCGCGCCGACTTTGAGCTTCATCCGGCCATCCTGAGGGATGCGTTTTTCCGAGATGTCCAGGCGCGAAATGACTTTGATGCGTGAGGCCAGTTTTTCTTTGATGGCGATCGGCGGGGCTGCAATTTCACGCAATTCCCCATCAATTCGAAAACGCACGCGGTAAGTGTGTTCGTAGGGTTCAAAGTGCAAGTCCGAGGCGCGCATATTGAATGCATCAAGCAGCATCTTGTGCAGGAACTTGACGACTGGCGCATCCTCTACTTCTGCCGCTCCGGTGTCTTTTTCTTCCGTTTCCGGGGCATCTTTGATGTCGTCAAACTGGAAATCACCGTCTGTGGTGAACGTGTCCAGTGTTTCAGAAATACTTTTAGACGATGCTTCAATGAGGCGGATGAGCTTGTCATATTCCACAATCACCCAGTCCACCCCCACCTGGGCGGAGAACTTGATTTTTTCAGAGGCCTCTTTGTCCGATGGATCTGCTGTTGCCACGATCAACCGGTTGCCCCTTTTGTGCAGCGGCAGCACCTTGTGTGTAGTGCACAGTTTTGTGTCCAGCAAATCCTTGGGCAAGCGCGTGCTGTCTACCGTATTTAAATCCAGCAAAGGGGTGCTGAAAATCAGGGAAATCTGATAGGCCAGCTCTGCCGCGGGCAAGTGTCCGCTTGCAACCAGCTGTGCAACAAAGCTGCTCTTGCTGGCAATAGCTTTGCGAGAGATATCTGCCGCAATGCTCTCAGTCAATTGACCTGCACTGACTAAGGCGCGAGCCAGGCCAGCAAGTGGAGGGGGGGCAGTAGAGGCGATGTGAGGAGCAGCGGTCATGTACCCGAGCAGGGAAAGGTTGTTCTAGTCATGATCATCTCTGATCAAAACCTAACTGTACAGATGCAAAAAGCCTGCTTGAGCAGGCTTTTTGCATCTATTTTGATGCGGCACGCATAAACAGCACGTAACTGCGCTTTAGTCAGTCATCAGGTGCGGCGCAGCAATAACTGCGAAGCCAGCTGCTGCATGGCTTGTGTGTAGGCATTTGCAGGCAATGCCTCCAGCGCTTGCATTGCGCGCACAGCTTCATCATGTGCCGCTTGGCGCGTAGCATCCAGCGCGCCTGTGCTTTTGACGATCTGCAAAATGCTCTGTAATTGATCGGTTGAGCCTTGTTCGATGGCCTCACGGATGATGCGTGCGTCTTCAGCGCTGGCGCGTTGCATGGCAATGATGAGAGGCAGGGTGCACTTGCCTTCGCGCAAGTCATCACCCAGATTTTTCCCCATTTCGTGGGCATCACCATCGTAATCCAGAACATCGTCAATGATCTGGAACGCGGTGCCCAGCGCCTGTCCATAGGTTGCGCATGCAGCTTCAACGCTGGGAGATGCCTGGGCCAGGATGGCTGCAATTTGCGTGCTGGCTTCGAACAGCTTGGCGGTCTTGGAGCGGATGACGTGCAGATACCCAGCTTCATCGAGCGAGGCATCGTGCGTATTGATCAGTTGCTGGACTTCGCCTTCGGCAATGATGTTGGTGGCATCTGAGAGCACCTGCAGGATGCGCATGTTGCCTGCTTCCACCATCATCTGAAAGGAGCGGGTATGCAGAAAGTCGCCGACCAAGACGCTGGCTGGATTGCCAAAGGACTCGTTGGCGGTTGGGCGGCCACGGCGCAGCGTGGACTCATCCACGACATCGTCGTGCAGCAGTGTGGCGGTGTGGATCAATTCCACCACAGTGGCCAGAGAGTGCTTGACGGGGTTGCTGTCGCCCAGAGCATTGCTCACCATCAGCAGCAGTGCGGGGCGCAGGCGCTTGCCGCCTGCAGCAATGATGTAGTGGGAAATCTGGCCGATCAGAGGGACGCTGGTCGTTAAGCGTTGCGCAATAACGCGGTCCATGGCCTGCATGTCGTCTGCAATCAGAGCGAGTGGATTGGGGGTGTGATTTGCTGTAGTCAAAATAATGCCGCCAAGAGAGTGGCCGATTATAAGAAGAGCTGCCGGATGTCCTAGGGGTAAATAAGGTTGTCGCGCAGGCAGGAAAAGGCGTTTGTGCGTACAATAGCCGGCTTCCGTAGAAATTCGTCTGCGGGACTCTCAGATTCGAAAGAGGTTTACATGTACGCGGTCATAAAAACCGGAGGCAAACAGTATCGTGTTGCCGCCGGCGAAAAAATCAAGGTAGAACAGATTGCTGCGGACGTAGGCCAGGAAATCGTGATCGACCAAGTTTTGGCAGTCGGCAACGGCGCTGAACTCAAGGTTGGCACACCCCTGGTGTCCGGCGCAACTGTGAAGGCAACAATTGTTGCCCACGGCAAGCACGACAAAGTGCGTATCTTCAAGCTGCGCCGTCGCAAGCACTACGCTAAATCCCAAGGCCATCGTCAGCAGTTCACCGAACTGCAAATCGTGGCGATTGCTGCTTAATTCCGAAGGAGCTAAGTCATGGCACAGAAAAAAGGCGGCGGCTCTACGCGCAACGGACGTGATTCCAAGCCAAAAATGCTGGGTGTGAAGGCTTTCGGTGGTGAACTGATCAGCGCAGGCTCGATCATTGTTCGCCAGCGTGGCACTAAGTTCCACCCCGGCACCAACGTCGGTATTGGCAAGGATCACACCTTGTTTGCTCTGGTAGAGGGCCACGTGTCTTTTGACACAAAGGGCGCTTTGTCTAAGCACACTGTCAGCATCACGCCCGCTGCCTAAGCGTCGCGTTCACTGACTCCAGTAAAGCCCCGACTTGTCGGGGCTTTACTGTTTAAGGGGTTATGCAAGCCCCGTACTGCATAGCAAGCACGTGCTTGCTTTATGCTTTGCCGGCACCAGTGGTGCTGGTCTACTAATGAATTACGGGATGCCTCATGAAGTTCGTCGATGAAGCCTATATTGAAATTGCTGCCGGTGATGGCGGCAATGGTGCTGCTACGTTCCGGCACGAAAAATACAAGGAATTCGGCGGACCCGATGGTGGCGATGGTGGCCGCGGCGGCCACGTCTATGCCGTGGCAGATGTGAATCTGAATACGTTGATTGATTACCGCTACTCGCGCCGCCATGAGGCTGAGCGCGGCGAAAACGGGATGGGCAATGACATGTTCGGTGCTGCGGGCAAAGACATTACCTTGCGTTTGCCAGTCGGCACGATTTTGTCGGACCAGGAAACCGGCGAAGTGTTGTTTGAGCTGCTCACGCCTGGCGAAAAAATTGTTCTGGCCAAGGGCGGAGACGGTGGCTTTGGAAACTTGCGCTTCAAGAGCGCCGTGAACCGTGCGCCTCGCCAAAAAACACCCGGTCGTCTGGGCGAGCGCTTTGCGCTGAAGCTGGAGCTGAAGGTGCTGGCCGATGTGGGTTTGCTGGGCATGCCCAATGCGGGCAAGTCCACCTTTATCTCGGCGGTGTCCAATGCGCGGCCAAAGATTGCGGACTATCCCTTCACGACCTTGCACCCCAATCTGGGTGTGGTGCGTGTGGCGGCTGAGCAAAGCTTTGTGATTGCCGACATTCCAGGCTTGATTGAAGGCGCCTCGGATGGTGCAGGCTTGGGCCACCAGTTCTTGCGCCATCTGCAGCGCACACGCTTGCTGCTGCATATCGTTGACATGGCTCCCTTTGACGATGGCGTCGACCCTGTGGAGCAGGCCAAGGCCATCGTGCAAGAGCTGAAGAAGTATGACGACGAGCTCTATAACAAACCGCGTTGGCTGGTGCTCAACAAGATGGACATGGTGCCCGAGCAAGAGCGTGCAGCCAAGGTCAAGGATTTCGTCAAACGCTTCAAGTGGAAGGGGCCGGTCTATGAAATCTCGGCCCTGGCGCGCGAAGGCACCGACAGGCTGATCAAAGACATCTACAAGCACGTCCAAGTGGTACAAAAGACAGAACAGCCTCAGGAAGCGGAGTACGATCCACGTTTTGCTGGCAACGCGCCGGACTAAAACGCAGTTCTGCTGCTTCTTGATTCATAGCTGCTAGCGCTTTGCAGTAAGCGCTAGAGGCCAAAAAAGCTCTCAATCATGTCTTCCCGTGTTTTGCAAGATGCGCGCCGCATCGTCGTCAAGGTCGGCTCCAGTTTGGTGACCAATGAGGGGCGTGGCCTCGATGAAGGGGCCATTGAAGAATGGTCGCGCCAGTTGGCTGCCCTCGTGCATGGTGATGATGGCATCCGCCGTGAAGTGATCATGGTCTCCAGCGGTGCTGTCGCTGAGGGCATGAAGCGGCTGGGCTGGGCAACGCGCCCCAAGGAAATCCATGAATTGCAAGCCGCTGCAGCGGTTGGCCAAATGGGCTTGGTTCAGATGTATGAAACCAAGCTGCGTACCTACAACGTTGGCAGTGCCCAGGTGCTGCTGACGCATGCTGACCTGGCGGACCGGGAGCGCTATCTCAATGCGCGTTCGACGCTGCTGACCTTGCTGCAATTGGGTGTAGTGCCGGTGATCAATGAAAACGACACCGTGGTCAACGATGAAATCAAGTTTGGCGACAACGATACCTTGGGCGCACTGGTTGCGAACTTGGTGGACGCCGATGCATTGATCATCCTGACCGATCAGAAGGGGCTCTACACGGCTGATCCGCGCAGCAATCCGCACGCGCAGTTTGTGCACGAAGCGCAAGCGGGCGATGTGGCGCTGGAAGCCATGGCAGGTGGTGCGGGATCCAGCATCGGCAAGGGAGGCATGCTGACCAAAATTTTGGCGGCCAAGCGTGCCGCTGGCTCTGGCGCATCGACCGTGATTGCATGGGGCCGTGAGCACGCTGTGCTGTTGCGTCTGACGCGGGGTGAATCGATTGGCACCTTGCTGGTTGCACCTACGCACAAGAACCAGGCGCGCAAGCAATGGATGATGGATCACCTGCAGTTGCATGGTGCAGTCACCATCGATGCGGGGGCGGCGCTCAAAGTGCGCGATGAGGGCAAGAGCCTCTTGCCGGTGGGCATGGTGGCGGTGGAAGGCGATTTCTCGCGTGGGGACGTGATCGCAGTACGTGATGCCCAGGGCGTAGAGATTGCGCGTGGCCTGGCTAACTACTCCAGCTCGGAAGCGCGATTGCTGTGCAGGCACGCATCGTCTGAAGTGGAGCAATTGCTGGGTTATCGAGGGGAGCCCGAGATGGTGCACCGCGACAACATGGTGGTGCTGCACTAGCAGGCGCGCAAAGACCCAATAGATAGAAAAATCCCGCTGCAGCTATAACGCGAGCGGGATTTTTATTTATTCAGCGATTGTTGTTATCACCTTGCGGATCTGGATCAAAGCTGGCGCCGGGAGGCAGTTCCATGCCGGGGTTTTGAATCAGTCCGTGGCTGCGCAGCATGGGGGCTGGGCGCTGGATCATGCTGGATTGCTCCGGCTGCCCGTCGCGTGGTCGCATGCCGCTGCGCAGATAGCGGTTGCGCTGTAGTTCTGAGCGCGGAATGTAGCGGGCCAACTCCGTCAGCGCCATTTCATAGACACCGCGCTTGAACTCCACCACGACATCCAGTGGGACCCAGTAGTCGTTCCATCGCCAGGCATCAAACTCAGGATGGTCGGTGGCACGCAGGTTCAAATCCCAGTCTTGGCCGAGGAGTTGAAGCAAAAACCAGATTTGCTTCTGGCCTTTGTAATGACCTCGCGCATCGCGACGTATGTAACGATCCGGCACCTCGTAGCGCAACCAGTCCCTTGTTCTTGCAACCACGCGTACGTGGTCGGGCATAAGACCCACCTCTTCATGCAGCTCCCGGAACATGGCCTGTTCGGGTGTTTCTCCCCGATCAATGCCGCCTTGCGGGAATTGCCAGCTGTGGGTACGAATTCTTTTGCCCCAGAACACCTGGTTTTTCTGGTTGAGCAGGATGATGCCGACGTTCGGGCGAAATCCGTCCCGGTCAAGCATAATCGAACCCCAATTTTCTATATTGCGTTCATTATGCACGGCAGTCCGGGCCCAGCCAAACTGCCGCGGCTTTATCCCACGCTCTCCCGCTCATGAAAGCTTCCCAATTTCTCATCTCCACCCTCAAAGAAGCTCCTGCCGATGCTGAAGTGGTCAGCCACAAGCTCATGACACGGGCTGGCATGATCAAAAAGCTGGGGGCTGGCATTTACAACTACATGCCCATGGGTCTGCGTGTGATCCGCAAGGTCGAAGCGATCGTGCGTGAAGAAATGAACCGCGCAGGCGGCATTGAAGTGACCATGCCTGTGGTGCAGCCCGCTGAGCTGTGGGAAGAAACTGGCCGTTTTGAAAAAATGGGCCCCGAGTTGCTGCGCATCAAGGATCGCCATGGCCGCGACTTCATCGTGCAGCCCACTTCTGAGGAAGTGGTAACGGATATCGCGCGCCAGGAGTTCAAGAGCTACAAGCAGTTGCCCAAGAACCTCTATCAGATTCAGACCAAATTCCGCGACGAACGCCGTCCGCGCTTTGGCCTGATGCGCGGTCGCGAGTTCATCATGAAGGATGCCTACTCCTTCGACAAAGACCGCGACACGGCCCAGATCAGCTACCAGACCATGCGCGAAGCCTACAAGCGCATTTTTGACCGATTCGGCCTGCAGTACCGCGCTGTGCGCGCGGACTCCGGTGCCATCGGTGGTGACCTGAGCGAAGAGTTTCAGGTGATCGCTTCCACGGGTGAAGACGCCATTGTTTACTGCCCCCACAGCGATTACGCGGCCAATATTGAAAAGGCCGAGTGCCTGGCACCCGCCGGCCCTCGTCCTGCGGCAGGCAAGGCGATGGAAAAGGTGGCAACACCGGGCAATAGCACCTGCGAAGCGGTGGCTGCGCAGCTGGGTCTGTCCTTGAGCCAGACGGTGAAGTCTTTGGTGCTGGCTACGGACGAGACCAATGAGCACGGTGAAGTCGTCAAAAGCCAGGTCTGGCTGCTGCTGCTGCGCGGTGACCATGACATGAATGAAATCAAGGCGGCGAAGGTCGCTGGACTGGCCAATTTCCGCTTTGCGACCGTGGGTGAAATTGAAGCGCACTTTGGTTGCCAGCCCGGTTACCTGGGGCCCATCAATCTCAAGCAGCCCGTCAAGCTGGTGGTGGACCGCGAAGTGGCCGTGATGGCTGACTGGGTGTGCGGTGCCAATGAGGTGGATTTCCACATCACCGGCGTGAACTTTGGCCGTGATCTGCCTGAGCCCGACTTGATTGCTGACTTGCGCAATGTGGTGGCGGGTGACCTGTCGCCGGACGGCGCGGGCGAGCTGGCCATTGAGCGTGGCATTGAGATTGGCCACGTGTTCTATCTGGGCACCAAGTATTCGCAAGCCATGAACGCCACCTTCCTGGGTGACAACGGCAAGCCGCAGCACTTTGAAATGGGCTGCTACGGCATTGGCGTTACGCGCCTGCCAGCTGCCGCCGTGGAGCAAAACCACGACGAGCGCGGCATGATCTGGCCCGATGCGATTGCGCCGTTCACCGTTGTGATCTGCCCCATTGGCATGGGCCGCAGCGAGGCGGTCAAGGAAGAAGCCTTCAAGCTGTATGAAGCCTTGCTGGCGCTGGGCGTGGACGTGATCCTGGACGACCGCGATGAGCGCCCCGGCGCCATGCTGGCCGACTGGGAGTTGATTGGCGTGCCGCACCGCGTGGTGCTGGGTGATCGCGGGCTCAAGGAGGGCGTGGTGGAATACCAGGCCCGCCGTGACACGGAGGCCACCAAGATTGCGCCCGCCGATGTGCTTGCACACCTCAAGGGCAAGCTGGGCTTGCACTAAATCTTGCGTCAGGTGCAAAAAGGCAGCGGCGGCTGCCTTTTTGCTTGTTGAAAGTGGTTCGCGTGGTCCACACTGCTAACTTGGCACTAGACCAATTTGATGGATGAGAGGGATGAGGGCTCTGACTGCAGATATGACACGTCGTTGCTGGCTGGGCTTTGGCTTGGCCAGCATGGCTGTGGGCGCAGCCCCTGCGTATGCGGGGGCACAGCTGGAAGAGCCTCTGGCCGATGCGGTGCGCAGTGCGTTGAGTGCAGCCGTCAGTGATTTGGCTCCGCCAGAGCCGTTGTTTGCCTCGACCGATGCACGGATGGAATACCTGCGCTGGCTGACCAGCATGAGTGACAGGCTGCACCGCCGCATGCCCGACTGGGAGGTCCGGCGCGATTTTCTGCAAACCGTCTGGTATGAGGCCAAGCGCTCGGGGCTGGAAGTGTCTCTGGTGCTGGGGCTGATTCAGGTGGAGAGCGGGTTTCGCAAATTCGCTGTTTCAGTGGCTGGTGCACGCGGCTATATGCAGATCATGCCGTTTTGGACACGGGTGATTGGCGATGGAGATGCGGGCAAGCTGTTTCACATGCAGACCAATGTGCGTTTTGGCTGTGTGATCTTGCGCCACTATCTGGAGCGTGAACGCGGTGATTTGTTCATGGCACTGGGGCGCTACAACGGCAGCCGGGGCAAAGACAAATACCCCAATCTGGTGCTGGGCGCCCAGCGCCAATGGCTGTTTGATGCCAATGCGCCACGCAAAGCCTGAGGCTAAAGATTAATGAAAAGATAGCTGTCAGCGCTTTATTTAAAAAGGTTTCAGATAGTTTTATATCTGAAACCTTTGTTTTATAAGCGCTGGTAGCTATTGTTTATTAATTTCTTAAGGGACGCTAGGTGCTGGAGGCTCGGGCGGTGCGGAGCTGGTGGTGGCCTCTTCATCGTCAACAGTGACTGCTGCGGCAATGGCCGCAATGGCGGCAACCGGCATGGTGGGAATGGGCTGGGTGGCCACGGCGCCGTTGCTATCGCCCACCACGGGTGCGTCGGGGTCCAGCTTCAGTACCAGCACCTGATCAATGCGGTAGCTGTCCACGTCCATCACTTCGAACTTGTAGCCTCCCCAGTTCACGCTGTCGGTACGCCGGGGAATGCGGCGCAGCATGACCATCAGGAAGCCCGCAAGGGTTTCGTATTCTTCGTCGTGCGGCAGCTCGTCAATGCCCAGTGCGCGCTGTACGTCATCGATCGGGGTCGCACCGTCGATGAGCCATGAATGTTCATCGCGGCGCATGATTTGCTCTTCATCGTCGGGCGATACCAGGTCGCCCATCACGGTGCTCATCACATCGTTGAGCGTGACCACGCCGACCATCAGGCTGTATTCGTTGAGGATGGCTGCAAAGTCTTCATGCACTTGCTGAAACTGGTCCAGCACCTCGGCCAGCGTGAGCTTGTCGGGCACGATGAGGATTTTGCGGATCAGACTGTCATCTTTGAGCGAAATGGGCTGGTTGTTCAGCACACGCTGAAACAGGTCCTTGGCATCCACATAGCCAACGATGTGATCAATATCACCATCGCACACAGGGTAGGTGGAAAAGGGCTCTTCAGCGATCCGGGCCCGGATGACATGGTCAGGATCGTCGCGCAGAAAGTAGGCAATGCGGTCGCGCGGCGTCATGGCCGAAGACACGGTGCGTGAATCGAGCTCAAAAATGTTGGCAATGGCTTGCTGCTCACGGCGGGCCAGTACGCCGGCGCGCGCGCCGGCTTCGGTCATGGCCAGGATGTCGTCAGAGGTGATCCTCTCGTCGCGCTTGTCGGGCAGACCCAGTATCTTGAACAGCGCGTCGGTCGTGCGTGCGTAAAACCAGACGATAGGGCGAAAAACGGTCATGCACAGCTGCATGGGGCCCAGCACGCGCACGGCCCAGTATTCAGGCTTGACCATGCTCAGGCGGCGTGGCAGCAGGTCGGAAAATAAAATGAACAGCGAAGTGATGATCAGGAACGAGCACACCGATGCCAGTGACTGGGCCGTGCTTTCAGGCAGCCACAAGATCAGCAGGCTGGTCAGGGTGCTGCTCAGGGCTCCTTCACCAACGATACCGCCCAAAATGGCAATGCCGTTTTGCCCAACTTGCACCACGGTGAAGTAGTCACCGGGTTGCTCCTGCATTTTGAGTACTTTGTCTGCACGCAGGTCGCCTTCGTCGGCATGCTGGCGCAGACGCAGACGGCGTGAAGCGGCCAGAGAAATTTCGGCCACGGCAAAGAAGCCGCTGGCGGCAATCAGGCAGGCAATGATGAACAGGCTTTGTGTCAACGTCATAAGTGAGTGGGGTGGCCGGTGACGGCCGAATGTCACCATTTTGCATGCCTCCTTCGCATGCCGGCATTGTGAGTTGCCTGAATGTTCTTGAACGGTCTGCCAGCGCTGTGCGCCCTTGGTACAAGGCACCGCGTTCTGCGTTCAGCGCTCAGTGGTCATTCAAGAAATAGGGTCAACCCTTCAAAATTTCCAGCCCGCGGCCAAGCGGGCGGAGACAAAAAAACCGCCCATAGGGGGCGGTTTTAGATAAAGCAGGGGCCATGCCAGTAGGACTGGTCATCGGGGTCGGCATGGGTCCCAGGGTGTGCATTGCAATCAGGCTTCGCCGTCAATGACTTGCTTGAGTTCACCGGACTCGTACATCTCCATCATGATGTCCGAGCCACCAATGAATTCACCCTTGATGTACAGCTGGGGAATCGTGGGCCAGTTGCTGTAGTCCTTGATGCCCTGGCGAATTTCCTGGTCTTCCAGTACGTTCACGGTGGCAATCGCCTTGGGGTCAACGCCGCAAGCCTTCAGAATCTGGATGGCACGGCCCGAGAAGCCGCACATGGGAAAGCTGGCGCTGCCCTTCATGAACAGCAGGATGTCGTTGTTTTTGACCAGTTGGTCGATGCGTTGTTGGGTGTCGCTCATGGGGTTCTCCTTGCAGGGGAGCCGGTGTTGTTCACACCTGGCAATGCCTGTGATTATTTCATTGTCTTGCCACAATTGGCGATTGCTGGAATTTGCCCGCCTGTGCAGCGGTCAATTGCCGCTAAATCCTGGCGGCTGTGTACCTGCACAAAGCCCGCATCGCGCAGCAGTTGCTGCACCGCTTCGGCCTGGTCCCAGCCGTGCTCCAGCAGCAGCCAGCCACCGGCCTTCAGGTGGGCAGGGCTTTGCACGATGATGGTGCGAATATCGTCCAGCCCATCGGCACCACTGGTCAGCGCATGGCGCGGTTCGTGGCGCAGGGCGTGCATGTGCTCGTCGTCTTCACGGATGTAGGGCGGGTTGCTGGCGATGACATCAAACACCCCATCTACCGCATGCAGCCACGAAGATTGCACAAACTGCACAGGCAGCTGCAGCTGTCTGGCGTTGGCAGAGGCGACATTCAGCGCGTCCTGGCTGAAATCAACTGCGGTGACTGTGGCATCTTTGCGCTGGCTTTGAATGGCCAGCGCAATGGCTCCACTGCCGGTGCCTAGATCGAGGATGGAGGGTGAAACCGTTTTTTCAACCACATCCAGCACCCATTGCACCAGTGTCTCTGTGTCGGGGCGGGGGTCAAGCACGCGGGCATCGACGTGCAGTGGCAAACCGAAAAATTCTTTGCAGCCCGTCAGATACGCCACAGGCACACCATCCAGTCGCTGTGCGCACAGCGACTGAAACTGCGTTTGCTGCGCGGGCGTGAGTACATCGCTGTCGTGCGTCAGCAGCCAGGCCCGCCCGGCATGGGGCTGGCCCAGTACATGCAGCAGCAGCATCTGCGCGTCAATGCGCTGCATGCCTTGGTGGTGCGCATGGAGCAAGGCTTGCTGCAGGGTGTGCGGTGTATTCACTTGGACTGGTGGTTGACGTTATTGGGGTAAGGGACGCTTTGCCTTCTAGGCATTGACTTCCAGCTCGGCCAGCAATTCGGCTTCACGGGCCTGTTTCAAGGCCTCAATCACATCGCCCAGGTCACCTTCCATGATGCTGAGCAGCTTGTACAGCGTCAGGTTGATGCGGTGGTCGGTCAAACGTCCCTGCGGAAAGTTGTAGGTACGAATGCGGTCAGAGCGGTCGCCCGAGCCAATCAGGCCTTTGCGCAGAGCGGCTTCCTTGGCTTCGCGCTCCTTGCGTTCCTTTTCCTGAATGCGCGCCTGCAGCACCTGCAGGGCCTTGGCCTTGTTGCTGTGCTGGCTGCGGCCATCCTGGCACTCGGCCACGATGCCTGTGGGCAAGTGCACCACGCGCACGGCGGAGTCTGTCTTGTTGATGTGCTGGCCACCTGCGCCGCTGGCGCGGAAGGTGTCGATGCGCAAATCGGCAGGGTTGAGCGTGATGGCGACGGTTTCATCGGGCTCGGGCATCACGGCCACGGTGCAGGCGCTGGTGTGGATGCGGCCCTGCGTTTCGGTGGCTGGTACGCGTTGCACACGGTGACCACCCGATTCAAAGCGCAGCGCGCCGTAGGCGTTCTCGCCTTCAATACGCAGCACTACTTCTTTGTAGCCGCCGATTTCACTTTCGTTGGCGCTCATTACTTCCACCTTCCAGCCCACGTTGCTGGCATAGCGGGTGTACATGCGCGCCAGGTCTGCGGCAAACAGGGCAGATTCGTCACCGCCGGTGCCTGCGCGGATTTCCACATAGGCGGGGCGTTCATCGTCCGGGTCTTTGGGCAACAGCAGGCGCTGCAGCTCGTCTTCGAGCTTGATCAGCTCTTGCTCGCCCACCGTGATTTCTTCCTGCGCCATCTCGGCCATGTCGGGGTCGTCCAGCATTTGGCGGGCGGTGGCAATGTCGGCCTCGCACTGCAGGTAGCGCTGGTAGCGCCCGGCGACAGCGGTTACATCGGCATGCTCGCGCGAGATGGCTCGGTACTTTTGCATGTCGCCCATGATGTCTTCGCGCGACAGCAGGAAGTCCAGCTCTTCAAGGCGCTGGGCATAGCGCTCCAATTGGGTGCGCAGGAATGGTTTCATGGTCAGTCAGAGAAAATGATGTGCTACAAGAAAGGTAGCTAATTGCGCTGGCTCAGTCAGCGCCAAGGGCTGGTCTGGCTGAAAAGCCAGTAACGACAGCAGCGCTAACGCTGGCCGGGCTTGCTGCCGGGGCGCAGGAAAAGTCTGGAGACCGTATCGACGGTGTGGGCACGCTCTTCAGGCGTGCCCTTGTGCAGGGCTGACAAGGTGCCGTGCATCATTTTCTGGGTCAGGCCGCGCGAAAGTGCCTCGAGCACGGCATCCACATCTTCACCCTTGGCGAGCAGTCTTTTGGCACGGCTGATTTCAGCAGCGCGCCATTCGTCGGTCTGGGCATTGAGCTGCTGAATCAAGGGCACTACGCCCCCCTGAGCGCGCTGGTTCAGCCACTGCATGAAGTTCAGCACGCCTGCGTCAATGATGGTTTCAGCCTGCTCTACGGTGGCTTGGCGCTGGGCCTGGGCTGTGCGCACCACGGTGGCCAGATCGTCCACGGTGTACAGGTAGGCGTCGCGCAGGTCTTTGACTTCAGGTTCAATGTCACGCGGCACGGCCAAGTCCACCATGAACATGGGGCGATGCTTGCGTTTTTTCAGTGCACGCTCAATCGCTCCCAGGCCAATGATGGGCAGGCTAGAGGCCGTGCAACTGATGATGGCGTCGTACTCGTGCAGGTGCTCGGGAATCTCGGCCAAAGGCATCACGCTGGCACCAAAGCGTGCCGCCAGCTTTTCGCCGCGCTCCATGGTGCGGTTGGCGATCGTGATGTGGGCAGGGTTCTTGGCTGCAAAGTGCGTGGTGGCCAGCTCGATCATCTCGCCAGCGCCCACAAACAAAATACGAATCTTGGACAGGTCTTCAAACAGCTGGCCGGCCAGACGCACGGCAGCGGCAGCCATGGAAATCGAATGCTCACCAATTTCGGTGGACGAGCGCACTTCCTTGGCAACGGCAAAGCTGCGCTGAAACAGCTGGTTCAGTGTTGAGCCCAGTGCGCCGGCTTCTTCTGCGGCACGCACGGCGTTTTTCATCTGCCCCAGAATCTGGGTTTCTCCCAGCACCATGGAATCCAGACCCGAAGCTACGCGGAACGCATGGCGTGCCACCGAGCCTTCTTCCAGCAGGTAAGAGTGCGAGCGCAGAACATCGGTGCTGACACCGCCCGAATGGGCCAGCCAGCCCAGGGTGTGGTCCAGCGCCGGAGCGCCAGCTGCGCAGTAAATCTCGGTGCGGTTGCAGGTGGAGAGAATGGCAGTTTCCACCTCCGGGTGGCGGGTGGCGCTGCTCAGTGCATCGCGCAGGCCATGCAGCGTGGGAGCGATCTGGTCAATCGCAAACGCGAAACGGCCCCGTAAATCTAACGGTGCCGTGTTGTGATTGATGCCAAGTGCCCAGACTGCCATAGTCGCTGATTATAAAATTGCTGGCCGCTTTGTGTTGTCCTACAGGGCAAAGCCTTGATCTGCGTCATTTCCATGCCCATCCTTGACTTTCTCAATCACCTGCTCAACTTTGCGGCACCTGCTGGTTGTCTGGCAGTGCTGCTGGCGGGAGGCGCGCGTCTGGTTTGGCGAAAAAAATCTCACCTGCTGCCTTGGTATCACATGGCCAGCATCAATTTCTTGCTAGGAATTTTGGTACTGGCTCTGGGCTTGGTGCTCACCGGCCAGGATGGCCGCATGGGTACGTATGCGGTCTTGGTGCTGGGCATGTCCACTTGCCAGTGGCTGATGTCTGGTGGCTGGCGGCACTAAGGCCAGCAGAGGTATTCACAGCCTTGGCCCACCCAGAGCGGGGCGTAGAGCAAAGGCTTGGTAGGCATTTTTTCTGATTTCACCGGGTCAGGTGCTTGCGTAGCGTGCACAGTCCACTTGCGCTTGCTGCAACAGCCAGCGCTGGAAATCTTGCAGTGCATGCGAGGCCGGACGCGATGCCGGCTGGCATAAAAAGTAGCCGCGCTCAATTTGAAAAGGGCGGTGCACGGGGATGGCGACACGGCCTGCTGCCAAATCATCTTCAATCAGGCAGCGCTGCACCACGGCCACGCCCATGCCCGCAATCACCGCCTGCACCAGCATGCCCACCAGTTCAAAGTCTGCCGCGGGTGCCGGGCAGGGGCCTTCGCAGCCCATTTTTTCAAACCATCGCGCCCAGTTGTCGGGGTAGTTGGTATGGGCCAGCAAGGGACGGCGCAGCAAATCCTGTGGGCGGCAGATGCTCAAGGCATCGTGGGGCAGGCAAATGGGCACCAGATCACGCCCCACCAGATAGCTGGCGTGCAGGGTGTCTGGAAAGGGCATGCTGCCAATCCGGATCCACGCGTCGATGTCTGGGGACGTGACGGGATCGTCGCGCCGGTAAGGGGCAAAGGAAAGCACGGTGCCCGGGTGGTGCGCAGTGAAGTCAGGCAGGCGCGGGATGAGCCAGTGGCTGAATAACGTAGGTGGCATGGACAAGCGCACATGCCGCCCCTCGCGTTTGCGGCGCATGGCCTGTGTAGCCGACTCAATGGTGAAAATTGCCGGGCCTACCGCATCCAGATACTGGCGCCCCGCAGTGGTCAGAACGCTGCGCCGGCCCTGGCGCTCAAACACGGCAAAGCCCAGATGTTCTTCCAGCCGGGCAATGGCGCGGCTGATGGCCCCTTGTGTGACCTGCAGCGCATCGGCGGCCTGGGTGTAGCTGCCCAAGCGGGCCGCCTGGGCAAAGGCGTGGAGTTCGGAGATGGAGGGGGACTGCAAGCGCATAGCGGTGCAATTATGAGCATTGGTAATGGCTGCTTGTTTTTTTGTCGCTTTTCTCCGTCTGCTCTCTCGAAAAGAATGCGTGCACATTCCTCATAAACCAAAGATTCCCTAGGAGAAACCCCATGTTCTTGCGCCGTACCTTGCTATCGACCGTTGCTGCCGCTGCTACTTTGGCCTGCGTGGCGCCTGCTGCTGTGGCGGCTGATAACTATCCCAGTCGCCCGATCAAGCTGATCGTGCCCTTTGGCGCAGGAGGCTCCACCGACATCGTGGCCCGGCTGCTGGCTGACAAGATGGGCCCTATCCTGGGTCAGGCCGTGGTGATTGAGAACAAGGGCGGGGCGGGTGGCTCGATCGGTGCGGCAGAAATTGCCCGCTCGGCACCGGACGGCTACACGATTGGCATGGCCACCGTATCGACCCATGGGGCCAACCCGGCCATCATGAGCAAGCTGCCCTATGACGCCAAGAAAGACTTTGCCCCCATCACCAACGTGATGAGCGTGCCCAGCGTGTTTGTGGTGCACCCCAGCGTGCCTGCCAAGACCATGCAGGAATTCATTGCACTGGCCAAGAAAAACCCCGGCAAGTACACCTTTGCCTCGCCAGGCACCGGTTCGTTGGGCCATGCCAATATTGAAAACTTCATGAATCTGGCAGGCGTGGAGCTGCTGCACATTCCTTATAAAGGGGCCGGTCAGGCGCTCAATGATGCGCTGGGCGGTCAGGTCAATGCGATGACGGACAACCTGTCTTCCTCGCTGACGAACATTCAGGCAGGCAAGCTGCGCCCTCTGGCTGTGCTGGCCTTGAAGCGCACAGAGCTGCTGCCCGATGTGCCCACCTATACCGAACTGGGCTACCCCCAGATGGGTGATGGCGGCTGGTTTGGTCTGGTGGCACCTGCAGGCACCCCCAAGCCCATCATTGACAAGCTCAACGCCGCAGCCCACAAAGTGATGCAAGACCCGGCCTACCAGGCCAAGCAAAAAGACATTGCCGGTGAAGGCATGGCCAATACGCCGCAGGCGTTTGCCCAGCAAATTGATGCTGCCATTGCCCGTTACACCGCAGTTGCCAAGCGCGCCAACATCAAGATTGATTAATGCAAGCATTGCCTGATTTCCTGAAGCCCTGCCCGGATGCCCCTGTGCGGGTGCACCCGCCCCAGGGCGTGGTGCTGCCGCTGGTGTGTGACTCACCCCACAGTGGCACAGCCTACCCGGCAGATTTTGGTGTGGCTGTACCCATGGCGCTGCTGCGCCGGGGGGAAGACACGCATGTGCACACGCTGTGGGAGCAATTTCCGCAGTACGGAGCCACGCTGGTAGAGGCCACATTTCCGCGCACCTACATCGATCCCAATCGCGAGGAAGAAGACCTCAATCCTGCGATGCTCGATGGTGTCTGGCCGGCGCCGCTGACCCCCAGCATCAAGACGCAGCAGGGGCTGGGTCTGATCTGGGAAAAAATCAACCAGGCGGGTCAGTCCACGGCCATGTATGACCGCCAGCTCAGCGTGGCTGAGGTGCAGCAGCGCATTGCGCGCTACTGGCGTCCCTACCACGCTGAGCTGGCCAAGGCGATTGAGTGGAGCATGGACCGTTTTGGCGGCGTATGGCACATCAACCTGCACTCCATGCCCAGCGATGTCTACCAGCGGCTGGGCACGCCCGACAAACACTTGGCTGACTTTGTGCTGGGCGACCGCGATGGCACCACCTGCGACCCCGCGTTCATTGGCCTGATTGGCCAGACCTTGCAGGCGCAGGGTTACAGCGTGGCCTACAACGAGCCCTACAAAGGGGTGGCGCTGATTGGCCGCATTGGCCAGCCGGCCTACCAGCGGCACAGTCTGCAAATTGAAATCAACCGCCGCATCTACATGCATGAAGACACGCGCGAGCCCAGTGACAACTTCGCGCAGGTGCAGCGGCACTTGCAGCAAGTGATGGCCCGCGTGGCGGACTATGTGCGCGATGCCATGCGCCATCTGCCCCGCGGCTAGAGCGGCGCCAGAGCGGACATGCAACGGGATGGCACTGGCGGCCATCCCGTTTTTTTATGTGCCTTCGCTACAGGCAGCGCCACTGTCGCCTGCGTGCGCAATGCGTCAGGGCGGCTGCCTAGAATCTGCCAAAACTTCGTGCGGTGAGGGCTGCACGTAAAAATTCCAACAACGAGGAGCATTTCATGAAAACAACCTTGCGTACATGCTTGGCAGCGGCAGCTTGCCTGATGGCAGTGGTGGGCGCGCAAGCGCAAGACTTTCCGAGCAAACCGATTCGCATCGTCATGGGTTTTCCGGCCGGGGGGCCGCTGGACCAGCATGCACGGCTGCTGTCGGACCGTCTGCAAACAGAGCTGGGCCAGCCCATCATCATGGATTACAAGCCGGGTGCGGGTGGCACGCTGGGCGCGCAAGATGTGATGAAGGCCCCAGCGGATGGCCATACGCTGATGATTGCCAACACCGGCGTGATGGTGATCAACCCCGCCATCTACCCCAAACTGCCATACCAGACTCTGCGTGACTTCACGCCCATTGCGCGCACTGCCATGCAGCCTTTGGCGCTGCTGGTGAGCAACAGCATGCCCGCCAAAACCTTGCCTGAGCTGATCAGCTACGCCAAGGCCAATCCCGGCAAGGTGAACTTTGGCTCGGCGGGCAACGGTGGCATCAGCCATCTGGTGCCAGAGATGCTCAAGAGCGCGGCGGGCATTGACATGATGCACATCCCCTACAAGGGCAGCGCGCCCGCTTTCACGGACCTGATTGGCGGGCAGGTGCAGTTCATGGCGGAGAGCATTCCGCAGGCGGCGGCTTACCACAAGCAAAACAAGGTGCGCGCTCTGGCCGTAACCAGCAAAGAGCGCAATCCGGCACTGCCTGAGGTGCCCACAGCCATTGAAAGTGGCCTCAAGGGATTTGAAGTGGTGGGCTTTTACGGTTTTCTGGCTCCGGCAGGTACACCCAAGCCCGTGGTGGATCGCCTGAGCAAAGCGTTCCAGAAAGTGATGGAGAACCCAGAGCTGCGCGAGCGCATGGTCAGCCAGGGCGCAAACCCCGACTTCATGGGGGCAGACACTTTTGCCAAGTTTCTGGCCAGTGAAATGCCCCGCTGGGCCGATGCAGTCAAGCAATCCGGCACCAAGATGGACTGACGCTGCAGTGCTTGCACATGCAAAAAAGGCCTTCCAGTATTGGAAGGCCTTTTTTATTTAAAGGAGCACTCAGCGCTTGTATTTAAAGCTTTTTAGTATGTTTTGTATCTGAAAACAGCTCGTGGTAAGCGCTGATAGCTAGCTTTTTGTTTTTTCTCAGCGTGTGGGGCCTGTTTGTGCGGGGCTGAACAGATCTACGCGGTCGGTGATGATGCCGTCAGTGTTCAGATCGATCAGGCGCTGCGCGGCCCATTCATCATTGACGGTATAGCTGCTGCAGCGCAGGCCTGCACCGTGTACCTTGGCCACCAGCTCGGTGTTCCACAGTGCATGGTTGAGCACCATCGCGCTGCAGCCCAGGCCGGTAGCAATCTTCAAATCAGCGTCGCCGGTGCCGTCGGCAAACTTGTCGACCAGCAGTCCGCGCGGGATGTGGGGGGCCACATCCATGGCACCTTTCAAAGCCTCAGGCTTGAAGGAGGTGAACAGCGGCTGCACGATGTCTTGCGGCCAGATGCGGTTCATCAGCGCACCGCAGGCGCGGCCGGTGGCCTCTTCCTGACCGGGCGTGGGCTTGATTTCCACGTTCAGGAACAGGTGGTTGGCCAGACACCAGCGCGCCAGTGCCTCCAGCGTGGGCAGGGCTTCACCCGCGAAAGCGCGCGAATGCCAACTGCCTGCATCCAGCTGGGCGATGTCGCCCATGGTCAGTGCGCCGCCAGTGCCGCGGCCATTGGTGGTGCGATCCAGCGTGGCGTCATGCAGCAGGAACAGCACGCCGTCCTTGGACAGCTTGGCATCGCACTCAAACATGCGATAGCCGTGCGCTGCGCCCAGGCGGAACGCGCTCATGGTGTTTTCTGGGGCCAGCTTGCCAGCGCCACGGTGGGCCACCCACATAGGGTAGGGCCAGGTTGCCAGGGAGGTCATTGGACAGGTTCTCCAAATTTCAGCAGGTTGCCGTGTGGGTCAGTCACATACAGCTCACGCATGCCCCACTCACGCGCCTGGGGCGGGGGCAGGAGCAAGCCGTTCTGGGTGAATTCAGTGTGCAGGGAGCGGGTGTCTGCGCGCACGTAGCAGGCACTGTTGCGGGGCAGCTCTGGGTTGTTGCAAGGCCAAAAATGCAGCTCACAGCCTTCGCGCGCCACAATCAAATACTCGTCCATGCGCAGCAGCACAGCAAAGCCCAGCCGCTGAACGTAGAACGCTTCACTCTGTGCAAGATTTAAAGAGGGAAGGACAGGAACGGTGGCGTGGATCAGTGCAGGCATGTGCTTGGCACAAGGGCCGATCGCTTGAGACGTCGGCCCTTGGTGGGGTTGGTTTAGATGCGTTTGCCGGTTTCGGCGTTGAACCAGTGCAGTCGGTCATCGCGGGCCGTGATGCGGGTGGTTTCACCGGGCTTGGGATAGGGCTTGCCTTCTTCCACGCGCACAGTGACCATTTCACCACCCACGGTGCCGTACAGCAGGCGCTCGGCACCCAGCAGCTCCACCGTGTCCACCTTGAACTCCCAGCCGCCTTCGCTGACCAGGTCAATGTGCTCAGGGCGGATACCCATGATCAGGCCGGTCTGGCCACCCGGGGCGTTATTGAGCAAGTTCATGGGGGGCGAGCCAATAAAGCTGGCCACAAAGGTCGATGCAGGGGTGTGGTAGACCTCTTCGGGCGTACCGAATTGCTCCACGTTACCGCCGTTCATCACGACCATGCGCTGGGCCAGCGTCATGGCTTCCACCTGATCGTGGGTCACGAACAGGCTGGTAATGCCCAGCTCGGCGTGCAGCTTCTGGATTTCGATGCGGGTCTGGCCGCGCAGCTTGGCATCCAGATTGGACAGCGGCTCGTCAAACAGAAACACCTGAGGCTGGCGCACGATGGCGCGGCCCATGGCAACGCGCTGGCGCTGGCCGCCCGACAGTTGGCGGGGCTTGCGGTCCAGCAGGTGGCCCAGCTCCAAAATCTTGGCAGCCTTGTCCACGCGCTGCTTGATTTCGTCTTCAGGCACCTTGGCGAGCTTCAGACCATAGGCCATGTTCTCGTAGTTGGTCATGTGCGGGTACAGCGCATAGTTCTGGAACACCATGGCGATATTGCGCTTGGAGGGCTCCAGATCATTGACGACTTTGTCGCCAATCATCAGATCACCGCCAGTGATTTCTTCCAGACCGGCAATCATGCGCAGCAAGGTGGACTTGCCACAGCCCGAAGGGCCGACCAGCACGACGAATTCGCCGTCCTTGATTTCGATGTTGACGCCGTGAATGACAGGCACAGCAGTCTTGCCGGTGCCGTAGCGTTTGACGATGTTTTTCAGAGAGATGGATGCCATGGGAGGTATTCCAAGTATTCGTTCAATGGGGCAAAAGAAGATGGTGAGTGGCTGTGGAGCGAGCGTTACTTCTCGGTATCCACCAGACCTTTAACAAACCACTTTTGCATCAGCATCACCACAGCGGTGGGGGGCAGCATGGCCAAAATAGCCGTGGCCATCACGATGTTCCAGTCCACGGCGGCTTCGCCACCGGCCAGCATGCGCTTGATACCAATCACCACGGGGTACATGTCTTCCGAGGTGGTCATCAGCAGCGGCCACAGGTACTGGTTCCAGCCGTAGATGAACTGAATCACAAACAGCGCAGCAATCGAGGTCTTGGACAAGGGCACCAGAATGTCCTTGAAAAAGCGCATGGCGCCAGCGCCGTCAATGCGTGCGGCTTCGACCAGTTCATCAGGTACGGTCAAGAAGAACTGACGGAACAGGAATGTGGCCGTGGCCGAAGCAATCAGCGGCAGCGACAAACCCGCATAGCTGTTGAGCAAGCCCAGATCCGCAACGACCTTGTAGGTCGGCAAGATACGCACTTCCACAGGCAGCATCAGTGTCAAGAAGATGGCCCAGAAGCACAGCATCTTGAAGGGAAAGCGGAAATACACGATGGCAAACGCCGACAGCAGCGAGATGGCAATCTTGCCCACGGTGATGATCATGGCGGTGACAAAGCTCACCCACATCATGTGCACCACATTGGTGTTGGAGCCCAGCTTGCCGGAGCCCAGCAGCGCCTGCTTGTAGTTTTCCCACATGTGGGCGCCGGGCAGCAGCGGCATGGGCGACTGCACGATGGCGTCGGCCGTGTGGGTGGACGCCACCAGTGCCAGATACAGCGGGAAGGCCACAATGGCCACGCCCAAGATCAGTACGGCGTGCGAGATGATAGTGAGCCAGGGGTTACGGTCAACCATGGTCAGTACTGCACTTTCTTTTCAACATAGCGGAACTGGATCACGGTCAGCACGACAACGATCATCATCAGGATCACGGACTGGGCAGCAGAGCCGCCGAGGTCCAGCGCCTTGAAGCCGTCTTGGTAGACCTTGTAGACCAGGATCGACGTCGATTGGCCGGGACCACCTTGGGTGGCTGCGTCAATGATGCCGAAGGTGTCAAAGAAGGCGTAGACGATATTGATCACCAGCAGGAAGAACGTGGTGGGCGAGAGCAGCGGCAGCTGGATATTCCAGAAACGGCGCCATGGGCCTGCACCATCGATCGAAGCCGCTTCAATCAGTGCCTTGGGGATGGACTGCAAGCCTGCCAGGAAGAACAGGAAGTTGTACGAGATCTGCTTCCACACCGAAGTGATGACGATCAGGGCCATGGCCTGGTTTTCGTTCATCAGGTGGTTCCAGTCGTAGCCCAGCTTGCCCAGGTAATGGGTCACAACGCCAATGGAGGGCGAAAACATGAACACCCACAGCACGCCTGCAATCACGGGCGCTACAGCGTAGGGCACGATCAGCAAGGTCTTGTAGATCATTGCAAAGCGGATGATGCGGTCGGCAAAAATGGCCAGACCCAAAGACGCTGCAATGCCAATACCAGCGACGAGCACAGAGAACAGGGCTGTGCGCTGAAAGGCGTTCAGATACGTGGCGTCATTGAACAGGTTGCGGTAATTTTCCAGTCCTACCCATTCGGTGCTCAGGCCAAAAGCATCTTCCATCTGGAAAGATTGCAATACAGCCTGGCCGGCGGGCCAGAAAAAGAAAATGGCAATGATGAGCAGCTGAGGCAGGATCAATGCCCAAGGCAGCCATTGCGATCGGAAAAGTACGCGTTTTTCCATGGGGGTCACAAATAAAAAAACCGCCGAGACCTTCAAATGGCCTTGGAGGATAGTGGGGACCAGCTCAAGTAACTTGCCCGAATCGCGTCAAAACGAAGCGACTCGAAAGAGTAAATTGAGTGAAATGTGCGCGTATTGTGCCTAGCGCGCGGGCTATCTGCCAGAAAAACCAGTGGGTTCAAGGCGAGTTACAGGGGAATTACTAGGAATTCCCCCGTAATTTTCAACTTGGATTACTTGCTGTTAGCGCGTTCGAAGCGTGTCAGCAGCTCATCACCACGCTTGACGATGCTGTCCAGCGCGTCTTTGCCGTTCTTCTTGCCGGCCCAGACTTGCTCGAGTTCTTCGTCCTCGATGGTGCGGATCTGTACATAGTTGCCCAGACGGATACCGCGCGAGTTGTCAGTGACCTTGCGGATCATCTGGTTCACAGCCACATCGGTGCCAGGGTTCTTCTTGTAGAAGCCCGCATCTTCTGTCAGCTTGAACGCAGCCATGGTCACAGGCAGGTAGCCAGTGCGCTGGTGCGAAGCGGCTTGCACTTCAGGCTTGGACAGGAATTCGAAGAACTTGGCTACGCCCTTGTACTCTTCAGCCTTCTTGCCAGCCATGACCCACAGCGAAGCGCCGCCGATCACGGTGTTTTGTGGTGCGCCCTTGACGTCGTCGTAGTAAGGCAAGGGTGCCAGGCCATAGGCAAACTTGGCGTTCTTGGCCACGTCACCGTAGAAGCCCGACGATGTCTGAATCATGGCGCATTCACCGGCGGTGAACGAAGCCTGGGCAGTAGAAGCACGACCCTTGTAGACAAATTCACCGGCCTTGGCTGCAGCAGCCAGGTTGTCGATGTGCTTGACGTGCAGAGGCGAGTTGACCTTCATGCGTGCCTTGTAGCCTTCCTTGCCCAGGCCGTTTTGGTGGGTCGCGAATTCCACGTTGTGCCAGGTGGAGAACGACTCCAGCTGGGTCCAGCCTTGCCATGCCAGCGTCATGGGGCAGCTGTGGCCAGATTCCTTGAGCTTCTTGGCAGCAGCGAACACTTCAGGCCATGTCTTGGGCGCTTGGTCGGGGTTCAGGCCGGCCTTCTTGAAGGCGTCCTTGTTGTAATAGAAGATGGTGGTGGAGCTGTTGAACGGGAAGCTCATCATCTGGCCATTGGGGGCGGTGTAGTAACCGGCCACGGCGGGGATGTAGGCTGCGGGATCGAACTTGGCGCCAGCGTCGGTCATGACCTTGCCCACTGGCACGGTCGCGCCCTTGGAGGCCATCATGGTGGCGGTGCCCACTTCAAACACTTGCAGGATGTGGGGCGCGTTGCCCGAACGGAACGCAGCGATAGCAGCTGTCATGCTTTCGTCATACACACCCTTGAAGGTGGGTACCACTTTGAATTCGCTTTGGCTTTCGTTGAACTGCTTGGCCAGATCGCCGACCCACTCGTTGTTCACGGCAGTCATCGAATGCCACCACTGGATTTCAGTGGCGGCATTGGCTGCGCTCAGGGTGGTTGCCGCGAGGGCAGCAGACAGGGCCAGTTGCTTGAATTGCATGGGAAACTCCTCTACGTGTAGAAACTTGTGCCTCTCATCCTAAGAAGGAATGAGGCACTTTTATGACAGTCATTGAGCCCAAAGGGCTAAAGAGGACTTGCCGTACCGTGCTTTGTACCTCTTAACGCCAAAGCAGCGCATGGGGTAAGAACGGTGGCTCGAATTCTAGGAGCGGACTCGGTTTTGTGAATAAGGATATTTGCGTTTTTCTTTCTTTTTTGAGTAATTCGTTGCGCAATTGTGGGATTTGCGTAGTTGCGAAAAACTCACTAATTGATAGCGCAACAGTTTTGGCAATCCACGGGGCGGGTCTCTTGGTGCGCTCTGAGCAGACTTTGGGCGCTGACATAAAATTGCGGTCCCCATGACTTAAGGTGCGCCTTGAGCGCCCAACCCGGTCTACATCCATGAATGCACCGATTGCGCTGACAGCACTGGTGAACCACGCTGCCGAACCCGCCCGTCTCCGTGAGATCCCCTATAACTACACCTCGTTTTCCGACAAAGAAATCGTGATCCGCCTGTTAGGTACATCCGCCTGGGGTGTGCTTAATCAATTGCGCCAAGAGCGCCAGACGGGTCGATCTGCCCGGATGCTGTATGAAGTGCTGGGCGATATCTGGGTGGTTCAGCGCAATCCTTATCTGCAAGACGACCTGCTGGACAACCCTGACCGCCGCAAGCTGCTGGTGGAGGCGCTGCAGCACCGCATGGCCGATGTGGAAAAGCGCCGCATGCCCGATGACAACGCCCAGCGCGATGCCTTGGTGTGCGAGCTGATTGCCGCGGCCAACCGTGCCGTGCAAGAGTTTGACCGCATGTTTGTCGAGGCTGCCTTGCTGCGCAGCCGTGTGCGCAAGACGCTGCGCAAGCTCACCCACAAAGACAACATCAAGTTTGATGGCCTCTCGCGTGTCAGTCATGTGACGGATGCGACCGACTGGCGCGTGGAATACCCGTTTGTGGTGCTGACGCCAGACACTGAAGAAGAGATGGCATTGCTGGTCAAGGGCTGCATTGAGCTGGAGCTGACCATCATTCCGCGTGGGGGCGGAACGGGTTACACCGGGGGCGCGATTCCGCTGACCTGGCGTTCCGTGGTGATCAATACCGAAAAGCTCGAAGCCATCACCGAAGTAGAAAAAGTGATGCTGCCCGGCCTGGACCAGCCCGTACCCACGGTGTGGACCGAAGCCGGCGTGGTCACCCAGCGCGTGGCCGATGCGGCCGAGCGTGCCGGTTATGTGTTTGCGGTGGACCCTACCTCGATTGAGGCGTCGTGCATTGGCGGCAACATTGCCATGAATGCAGGCGGCAAAAAAGCGGTGCTGTGGGGCACGGCCTTGGACAATCTGGCCAGCTGGCGCATGGTCACCCCCGATGCCGAGTGGCTGGAGGTGGTGCGCATTGGTCACAACCTGGGCAAGATTCACGACGCAGAGATGGCCAGCTTTGAGCTGCGCTACTTTGCCGCCGACGGCAAAACACCGCTGCGCACCGAGCGTCTGGACATTGCGGGCCACAAGTTCCGCAAGGAGGGCCTGGGCAAGGATGTGACCGACAAGTTCCTGTCGGGTCTGCCCGGTGTGCAAAAAGAAGGCACCGATGGCCTGATCACCAGCGCGCGCTGGATCGTGCACCGCATGCCAGAGCACACCCGCACGGTGTGCATGGAGTTCTTTGGCAATGCCAAGGATGCCGTGCCCTCGATCGTGGAAATCAAAGATTACATGTTCGAGGAGCAAAAGCGCAGCGGCGTGCTGCTGGCTGGCCTTGAGCATCTGGATGACCGCTACCTCAAGGCCGTGGGTTACGCCACCAAGTCCAAAAAAGGCAATGGCAAGCTGCCCAAGATGGTGCTGATTGGCGACATCGTGGGCGACAACGCCGACGAAGTGGCGCGCGTGACCAGCGAAGTGGTGCGCATTGCCAACTCACGCAACGGTGAAGGCTTTGTGGCCATCAGCGCGGAAGCGCGCAAGAAGTTCTGGCTGGACCGCAAGCGCACAGCCGCCATTTCGCGCCACACCAACGCCTTCAAGATCAATGAGGACGTGGTGATTCCTTTGCCACGCATGGCCGAGTACACCGACGGCATTGAGCGCATCAACATTGAGCTGAGCCTGCGCAACAAGCTCAAGTTCTGTGACGCCCTGCTGGCCTTCTTTGAAAAGGGCAACCTGCCTTTGGGCAAGCAAGACGATGCGGGCGAGATTCCCGCCGCCGAGCTGCTGGAAGACCGCGTGCACCAGGCCATTGAGCTGGTGCAGGACGTGCGCGACCTGTGGGCCGGCTGGTTGGCCGATGTGGCCACACTGTTCCCGCAGCTGCAAGATCACAGCTTGCGCGCCAGCTGGAAAACACAGATTCGCCAGCCTCTGGCGCAAATTTTCAGCGGCGAAGCGTTTGATGCCATCCTGGCCGAGACAGTCGCCATTCACCAGCGCGTGCTCAAGGGCCGCGTGTGGGTGGCGCTGCACATGCACGCCGGTGACGGCAATGTGCACACCAACATCCCCGTCAACTCTGACGACTACGAAATGCTGCAGACCGCCCACGAAGCCGTGGCGCGCATCATGCAGCTGGCGCGGGGTCTGGATGGCGTGATCTCGGGCGAGCACGGCATTGGTATTACCAAGCTGGAGTTTCTGACCGACGAAGAGCTGCAGCCGTTTGCCGATTACAAGCAGCGCGTTGACCCGCAGGGCCGCTTTAACCGTGGCAAGCTGATCCGTGAAAAGAACGGCCTGGTGCCCGCCGAATCGCCGCGCGAGGCGCTGATGTACGCGGATTTGACCAACGCCTACACGCCCAGCTTTGGCCTGATGGGCCACGAGTCGCTGATCATGCAGCAGTCCGACATTGGCGCGATTGCCGATTCGGTCAAAGACTGCCTGCGCTGCGGCAAGTGCAAACCCGTGTGCAACACGCACATTCCGGGCGCCAACATGCTGTATTCGCCGCGCAACAAGATTTTGGCCACCTCGCTGCTGGTGGAAGCTTTCCTGTACGAAGAGCAAACCCGCCGTGGTGTCTCGATCAAGCACTGGCAAGAGTTTGAAGACGTGGCCGACCACTGCACCGTCTGCCACAAGTGCTTTACGCCTTGCCCCGTCAAGATCGACTTTGGCGATGTCACCATGAACATGCGCAACCTGCTGCGCAAGATGGGCAAGAAAAGCTTCAATCCGGGCAACAAGATGGCCATGGCCATGCTCAATGCCACCAACCCCGACACCATCAACTTGCTGCGCAAGGGCATGGTGGGCGTGGGCTTCAAGGTGCAGCGCATGGCATCGGACTTGCTGCACGCCGTGGCCAAGCCCCAGATGAAGCGCCCCCCGGCTTCTGTAGGCAAGGCGCCACTGAAGGAGCAGGTGATTCACTTTGTGAACAAGAAGCTGCCCGGCGGTCTGCCCAAGAAGACAGCGCGTGCTTTGCTGGACATTGAAGACAAGGACTACGTGCCCATCATCCGTGACCCCAAGAGCACGCATGCGGACACGGAAGCCGTGTTTTATTTCCCCGGCTGTGGTTCTGAGCGCCTGTTCAGCCAGGTGGGCCTGGCCACACAGGCCATGCTGTGGCACGCCGGCGTGCAAACCGTGTTGCCCCCGGGCTACCTGTGCTGCGGCTATCCCCAGCGCGGCTCGGGCCAGATGGACGTGGCCGACAAGATGATCACGGACAACCGCGTGCTGTTTCACCGCGTGGCCAATACGCTGAACTATCTGGACATCAAGACCGTGGTGGTGAGCTGCGGCACATGTTTTGACCAGTTGCAGGGTTACAGCTTTGACAAGATATTTCCCGGCTGCCGCATCATTGATATCCACGAGTTCCTGCTCGAAAAGGGTGTCACTTTGCCTGCGGGCCAGGGTGGCTTCCTGTACCACGAGCCTTGCCACAGCCCCATGAAGCAGCAAGACGCCATGAAGACCGTCAAGGCCCTGGTGGGCGAGGGCGTGATCAAGAGCGACCGCTGCTGCGGTGAATCGGGCACGCTGGGCGTGACGCGTCCGGACATTTCCACGCAAATTCGCTTCCGCAAGGAAGGCGAGCTGCTCAAGGGTGAAGCCGAGCTGCGCGCCAACGGCTCGGTAGGTGCCAACGACAACGTCAAAATTCTGACCAGCTGCCCCAGCTGCTTGCAGGGCCTGAACCGCTACGGCAATGACCTGCAAAACGGCCTGCTGGAAGCCGACTACATCGTCGTGGAGATGGCCAAGCAGATCTTGGGCGACAACTGGATGCCCGATTACGTGCAGCGTGCCAACGCGGGCGGCATTGAGCGGGTGCTGCTGTGAGCGGCGCACAGGCCGACTGTGTGCTGTGCCGCGAGGCGGGTGGCCTGCCCGTCTGGCAGGGCGCGCAGCTGCGTGTCATCCGTGCGCAAGAAGATGGCTTTCCCGCTTTCTATCGCGTGATCTGGACAGCCCATGTGGCCGAGTTTTCTGATCTGTCACAAGCCGATCGCCTCACCTGCATGGCGGTGGTGGCCGAGGTAGAACGCGTGCTGCGCGCTCAGCTGCAGCCCACCAAAATCAACCTAGCAGCGCTGGGCAACATGGTGCCCCACCTGCACTGGCACGTGATTGCGCGCTATGAATGGGACAGCCATTTTCCAGCCCCCGTCTGGGCAAGCCCCTTGCGTGCGCGTGCTTTGGACAGACAAGCACAATTGCTGCAAGAACTCGCAGCCTGCGATGCCGCCATTGCTCAGGCGCTGGCACCGTGGGCTTAATGAATAGATAAGCTGCTTGCGCTGACTACACGCGCGTTTCAGGTATGTTTAATGCTGAAAACGCCTGTTTATAAGCGTAAGTAGCTATTGTTTAGATAGGTGGCACTCCATGGCAGACATGCCTCTTCCCCAATCGCTGACCGTGCATGCAGCCTCGCGCATGCTGGAGGTCGGTTACTCCGACGGCAAGACCTTTCGCCTGCCTTTTGAGCTGATGCGCGTGTACTCGCCCTCGGCCGAAGTACAAGGCCACGGCCCGGGCCAGGAAGTGCTGCAGACCGGCAAGCGCCACGTCGGCATCGACAACATTGAGCAAGTGGGCAACTACGCCATCAAGCCTTTCTTTAGCGATGGCCATGAAAGCGGCTTGTTCACCTGGCACTATTTGTACGAGCTGGGCGAAAAGCAGGATGCGCTGTGGAAAGAGTACGAGGCGCGCCTGCAAGCTGCCGGTGTCGATCGTGACGCGCCCATGCCGCAAAAGGCCGGCTCAAGCTGCGGTACGGGTGGCGGGTGTGGCAGCAGTGCCCCCGCGCCGGAATCCAGCGCCGCTAGCAGTGGTGGTGGCTGCGGCAGCGGCTCCTGCGGCTGCGCCAGCTAAGTGCAAGGTTTTTGCCGCATAGCTTGTCAGTGCGGTGTTGGCGCCGCTGGCAAACAATGCATGTGATGCATCGCAGTCACAGGTGAAATCCTCGGGTTTTCGCCTTTTTTCCTGGTGCGATGCTATATTTACCGTAGCTGTAAAGGCAGGCTTTTAGAGCACCTTTGGCAGTACAGACTTTTGACTGCAGGCACTGTATGCCCTGTGACCATACGGGGTTGTCGCTGGTCTCAGCGCAGCGTCCTGCTTACATTTGAAGCTTATGAGCAGCACACACTTTGGATTCCAGACGGTCGACGAGAAAGAAAAAGCCAGCCGCGTGCGCGGCGTGTTTGACTCGGTGGCGTCCAAGTACGACGTCATGAACGACCTGATGTCGGGTGGTTTGCACCGCGCCTGGAAGGCCTACACCTTGATGGTGGCCAACCTCAAAGAGGGCGATAAGGTGCTGGACATTGCGGGCGGAACCGGCGACTTGTCCATGGCCTTTTCCAAAAAGGTGGGCGCAAGCGGCACCGTGGTGCACACCGACATCAACGAAGCCATGCTGCGTGTGGGGCGCGACCGCCTCACCGACAAGGGCATCTTGCTGCCTACGTTGGTGTGTGATGCAGAAAAGCTGCCCTTCCCCGATGGCCACTTCAACCTGGTCAGCGTGGCGTTTGGCCTGCGCAATATGACGCACAAGGACGTGGCGCTCAAAGAAATGAATCGCGTGCTCAAGCCCGGCGGCAAGCTGCTGGTGCTGGAGTTCTCCAAGGTCGCAAAGCCCCTGGAAAAAGTGTATGACTGGTATTCGTTCAATATCCTTCCCAAGATGGGTTCGATGGTGGCGGGTGATCCAGACAGCTACCGTTATTTGGCTGAATCCATCCGCATGCATCCAGGTCAGGAAGAGCTCAAGGCCCTGATGCATGAGGCCGGCTTTGGCCACGTGGACTATCACAACATGTCAGCCGGCATCGTCGCGCTGCACATGGGTATCAAGTGCTAAACAGGGAGCGTTTCCCCATGCATAGTTTTTTTGCCGGTTTTGGCTGATCAGCGGTTACTTTCAAACTTAAGCGGAGATACAACGATGAAGAAGGTGTGGGCAGTGACATTGGCGGCGGCGTTGGTCGTCATCCATCCCCTGGCAGAAGCCAAGCGCATGGGCGGTGGCGGATCCTTTGGCAAACAGTCCAGCAATGTGACGCAGCGCCAAGCCACACCTCCAGCCGCTCCGCCTGCACGTCCTGCGCAGCAGCAAAATGCGCAACAAAACAATGCAGCCGCCAAGCCTGCAGCACCTGCTGCTGCAGCACCCAAGAAGCCATGGGGCGCCATGCTGGGTGGCTTGGCTGCAGGTCTGGGTCTGGCATGGCTGGCCAACTCACTGGGCTTGGGTGAGGCGTTTGCCAACATGCTGATGTTCGGTTTGCTGGCCATGGTCGTCATGGTGGTGATCGGAGCCATCTTGCGTGCCCGCGCTAACAAGAAACCTGCTGCATCGCACGCCGCACCATCGCCGTTTGCTTTTCAGGGTGCAGGAGCCCCGGTGGCACCTGAGGCCATTGCAACCCCACCGCAGTACAAGCCCCAGAACGTGGGCAATGATGCGTCAGCCCGCCCTTGGGAGCAGATTCCTGGCGCGCAAGGCTCGATGATTGGTTCGGGCGTTGCCGCTGCTGCGTCAACCTGGGATGTACCTGCAGACTTTGATGCCAACGGCTTTTTGGATGCTGCCAAGCGCAACTTTGTGACCCTGCAGGCTGCATGGGACAAGAGCGACATCAGCACCCTGCGCTCCATGATGACGGATGACATGCTGGCTGAAATTCAAAGCCAGCTGGAAGAGCGCGAAAGCCAGAGCAGTGGCGAGCCCAATCAGACGGATGTCGTCATGATTGACGCGCAACTGCTGGGTATTGAAGACGTTGGCGGCTCTTACATGGCCAGCGTGGAGTTCTCGGGCTTGATCCGCGAAGATGTCTCTTCGGGCCCTAGCCCCTTCCGTGAAGTATGGAATATGGCCAAGCCTAAAAACAACTCCAGCGGCTGGTTGGTTGCGGGTTTACAAGCCTTAGGCTAAAAAACGCTCCACTTCAGGAATAATCAGGGGACTATGGCAACACAGTCCCCTTTTTCATTCCTGAACGGTTTAGTGGAACGCGCGGTGCAAGTCGTGCAGCCACCAAGCTGGCTCGTCCACGAAACCCAGCAGCGCGCCGTGCTGTTTCTTAACCATGTGTTGATGCAGGAGCGCGAAGCCATGGAGCGGCTGGTGCGCCAAAAAGGGCGTGTGGCCCGTGTGCAGTGGCGCAATTTCAATATGGCACTGGTGGTCACCCCTGCAGGCCTGCTGAATGTGGCTGCTGAAGGTGCAACACCGGATCTGCAACTGGAGATCATGGACAGCAACCCGCTGGCCCTGGCGCAGGTGGCGCTGCGTGGTGACAAGCCTTCCCTGCGCATCGAAGGTGATGTGCAGCTGGCCGCTGATATCAACTGGCTGGTGGACAACGTGCAGTGGGATGTCGAAGAAGACATGGCCCGCATCATGGGTGATGTGCCAGCGCATACCCTGGCCAATATCGGTCGCACGGTGGCCGCTGCGGTGCGCCAGTTTGTGGGTGGCCGCATGACCCAGGCCGATGGCAAACCCGCCAGCGATGCAGATCGCCTGCCGCAATGAGCCGATTTTTCCGAGGTTTGACCATCGTCTGGGTGGTGCTGCGCTATGGTCTGGATGAGCTGGTGCTCTCGGGCTTCAAGCATCCGTCGCTGAACACGCTGCGCCGTGTGCTGACGATTGGCCGCAAGCTGGAGGCTCCACGCGGCGAGCGCCTGCGAGAAGCACTGGAGCAACTGGGGCCGATTTTTGTGAAGTTTGGGCAGGTGCTGTCCACGCGCAGTGACTTGATGCCACCGGATGTGGCCCAGGAGCTGGCCAAGCTTCAAGATCGTGTCCCCCCGTTTGATTCGCAAATTGCCATCGAAACCATTGAGCGCAATTTCCGCAAACCGCTGGACCAGATCTTTGTCAGCTTTGAGCGCACACCCGTGGCCAGCGCCTCTATTGCCCAGGTGCACTTTGCCACCGTGCGTGACCGCGATGGTCAGGAGCGTGAGGTTGCCGTCAAAGTGCTGCGCCCGGGCATGAAAAAGGTGATCGACAAAGACGTCGCCCTGATGTACATGATGGCGGGCTGGGTGGAAAAGCTCTCCAACGAGGGCAAGCGCTTGAAGCCATTGCAGGTGGTGGCTGAGTTTGACAACTACTTGCACGATGAGCTCGACCTGATCCGCGAAGCCTCCAATGCTGCGCAGCTGCGCCGCAATATGGAAGGGCTGAACCTGGTGCTGATTCCAGAAATCTTCTGGGATTACTGCCACGCTGAAGTGATGGTGATGGAGCGCATGAAAGGCGTGCCCATCAGCCAGGTGGATCGACTGCGCGAAGCGGGGGTGGACATCCCGAAGCTGGCACGCGATGGCGTGACCCTGTTTTTCACGCAGGTGTTTCGTGATGGGTTTTTCCACGCGGACATGCACCCCGGCAACATCATGGTGAGCCTGGATGCAGCCACGTTTGGGCGCTATATCTCGCTGGACTTTGGCATTGTGGGCACGCTCACCGAGTTCGATAAAGAGTACCTGGCGCAAAACTTCCTGGCGTTCTTTCGCCGCGATTACAAGCGCGTAGCTGCCTTGCACATCGAAAGCGGATGGGTGCCAGCCACCACGCGGGTGGAGGAGCTGGAAGCGGCGATTCGTGCGGTGTGCGAGCCGTATTTCGACCGCCCGCTGGCTGAAATCTCTCTGGGTATGGTGCTGATGCGCCTGTTCCAGACTTCACGCCGCTTTCAGGTGGAGATACAGCCACAGCTGGTGCTGTTGCAAAAGACCTTGCTCAACATCGAGGGCCTGGGTCGCCAGCTCGATCCGAACCTTGATCTGTGGAGCACCGCCAAGCCGTTTCTGGAAAAGTGGATGCTCGAGCAAATGGGGCCACAGCGCTTTTGGCGCGAGCTGCAGGCCGAAGCCCCGCGTTACGCCAAGCTGATTCCTGAACTGCCTCGGCTGGTCTATGGCTATCTGCAGCAAAAAAATGGCAGCGATCAGCAATTGGTACAGGAGTTGCTACGTGAACAGCGGCGTACCAATCGTTTGCTGCAAGGGCTGATTTACGGGGGACTCGGGTTTGTACTGGGCATGCTGGCCATGCAAGTCCTTACGCGAATCCGGATTTTCTAAAGCTGGCCCAATACAGTGCTTGCTGCGTAAGCAGGTACTAAGTTGAAATAAAAGAGGAGCGCCTTGCGCTTGTTCTTTAAAACTTTCAATGTCTTTTGACTTTGAGGTTCTGAAGAACAAAGCGTCAGGCGCTCTTCTTTTTTTGTCGCTTGTAGAACACAGCACAGGTTTTTTCCGTGTGGGGGCATCACAAATGCCCATAATCGCGCCTCGAATTTTCTTACAACCCATTTATTTCTTTGACAGGGGAGCAGCGCACATGCTGATGACCTTTATCGCCGTGTACCTTCTGGTCTCGATCGGCATTGGCCTTTATGCAGCACGCCGCGTGCACAACACGGCGGACTACGCTGTCGCAGGGCGCAATCTGCCGCTGTATGTGGTGGTAGCCACCACGTTTGCGACCTGGTTTGGCTCCGAGCTGGTGCTGGGCGTGTCGGCAGAATTTGTCAAAGAAGGCCTGGGCGGTGTGGTGGAAGACCCCTTTGGCGCAGGCTTTTGCCTGATCCTGGTGGGCCTGTTCTTTGCCTACAAGCTCTACAAGAAGAACCTCATCACCATTGGCGACTACTACCGCCTGCGCTACGGCAAGACGGTGGAGGTGCTGTGCTCCATCATCATCATCTTCAGCTATCTGGGCTGGGTGGCGGCGCAGGTGGCTGCGCTGGGGCTGGTGTTCAACATGCTGACCGATGGCGCGATGTCTGTTACCTCGGGCATGATTTTGGGCACCCTGATCGTGATGATCTACACCCTGTTCGGGGGCATGTGGTCGGTGGCCATGACCGATCTGGTGCAAATGGTGGTCATTTGTGGTGGCCTGATTGTGATTGCCTGGTTTGCCGCAGATTTGGCCGGTGGCTCTGACAAAGTGATTGGCTACGCCGTGACCGAAGGCAAGATGCAGTTCCTGCCTCAGAACGCGGATGGCAAAACCTGGCTCTTCTTTTTTGCCGCTGCCATCACCATGATGCTGGGCTCGATTCCGCAGCAAGACGTGTTCCAGCGCGTAATGTCGTCCAAAAACGAGAAGGTGGCGTGTCTGGGTCCCATCATTGGCGGGGCGCTGTACATCGCATTTGCCTTTATTCCGATGTTTGTGGTGACGGCGGCTGTGCTGATCATGCCGGAGGCCTCTGAAGCCCTGATGGGCGATGACCCGCAGAAAATCTTGCCCCGCCTTGTGATGGAGCACATGCCTTTGGCTGTGCAAATTGCCTTCTTTGGCGCGCTGCTGTCGGCCATCATGTCCACCGCATCGGCCACCATGCTGGCGCCTTCGACCGCGTTTGTCGAAAACATTCTTCGCAACATCAAACCCGGCATGTCGGATGCGGCCACGCTCAAGGCCATGCGGCTGGCGGTGGTGGGCTTCACTGTGTGTGTGCTGGTCTATGCCATTACCATGCAAGACAGCTCCATCTATGAAATGGTCTCGGGTGCTTACCAGGTGCCATTGGTTGGCGCGTTTGTGCCTTTGGTATTTGGCCTGTACTGGAAGCGCGCTACCACGCAAGGCGCTTTGGCCGCCGTGGTGCTTGGCATTGGTACATGGCTGATTTTCTGGGCTGTGCCCGGCTGGGCCGATGCTTTCCCGCAGCAACTGGCGGGCTTGATAGGTGCGCTCATCGGTATGGTCTTTGGCTCGCTGCTGCCGCAGTGGATGGCCAACACCCAGGGCCAGGTCAAGCACTATCAGGGCTCTCAGCTCGATTAACAGGTCGTGCACGGCAGACAAAGGGCGCAAAAAGCGCCCTTTGTCTTTTCAGGCGGATGCCCGCTTGCACAAGCCAAAAGGGCATGGCCGCCTATAATCTAAGGTTTTGCGAATTTCCTCTTCTTAGCCTTAAGCACGCTGACCCAAAGCTATGCCGATTTATGCGTACAAGTGTGGCACCTGTGGCCACGCCAAGGATGTTCTCCAGAAGATGTCCGATGCCCCGCTGACCGATTGCCCGGCTTGCGGTGCTGCGGCCTTTTCCAAGCAATTGACTGCACCTGGATTCCAGTTGAAGGGTTCGGGCTGGTATGCCACCGATTTCAAGGGTGGCTCCTCGAGCAGCAGCACCTCAGCCCCAGCACCTGCCGCAGCGTGTGATGCCGGTGGCAGTGCCTGTGCAGCAGCGGGCTGCGCTGCAGCCTCTGAGGTCTGAGATTGGCCATGTCTGCATTGCGTAAATGGCTGTTCACCGGATTGCTGGTCATCGTGCCCGGTGTCATCACCGTGTGGGTGCTGCACTGGATCATCAGCACGCTGGATCAGACCCTGAACCTTTTGCCCGCTCAGTGGCAGCCTGACTATCTGCTGGGTTTGCATATTCCGGGTTTTGGGGTGCTGCTGACACTGGTGGTGCTGCTGTCCATCGGTGCGATTGCCAGTAACTTCGTTGGCCGCAAGCTGGTGTCCTGGGGCGATGCCCTCATTACCCGCATCCCGGTGGTACGCTCGATTTATTCCAGCGTTAAGCAGGTCTCGGATACCGTCTTCTCGGACAGTGGCAATGCGTTTCGCACAGCCGTGCTGGTGCAATGGCCCCGTGAAGGCGTGTGGACCGTGGCTTTCATCACTGGCAGCCCAGCCGGGGAAGTGGCCCGTTATTTGCGCGACGAATACGTGAGCGTATTTGTGCCGACAACGCCCAACCCCACTGGGGGCTACTTTGTGATGATGCGCAAGAGCGATTGCGTGGAACTAGAGATGAGCGTGGAAGCTGCGCTCAAGTACATCGTCTCCATGGGTGTGGTGGCACCGCCGCCACTGCCCATCCCTGACGAAGAACGATAAACAACCCAAAAAGCGCGTCCCCTGGGGCGCAGGAAGATAGACCATGGCCATGCGCTCTGAATATTGCGGTCTTGTGACCGAAGCCCTGATGGGCGAAACCGTTACCCTGTGCGGCTGGGTGAATCGTCGTCGTGACCACGGTGGCGTGATCTTTATTGACCTGCGTGACCGTGAAGGCTATGTGCAGGTGGTGTGCGACCCCGACCGCCCTGAAATGTTCAAGGTGGCCGAAGAAATCCGCGGTGAATATTGCGTGCAGGTCAAGGGCATTGTGCGTGCCCGTCCTGCTGGCACGACCAACGACAAGCTCAAGAGCGGCCAGATTGAAGTGCTGTGCCATGAGCTGAACGTGCTCAACGCAGCAGTGACGCCGCCCTTCCAGGTGGACGACGAGAACCTGTCGGAAAACGTGCGCCTGACCAACCGCGTGATGGACCTGCGTCGCCCGGTGATGCAGCGCAACATGATGCTGCGCTACAAGACCTCGATCCAGGTGCGCAACTTCCTGGACAAGCTGGGCTTTATCGACATCGAAACCCCCATGCTGGGCAAGTCCACACCCGAAGGCGCTCGCGACTATCTGGTACCTTCGCGCGTGCATGACGGCCAGTTCTTTGCGCTGCCCCAGTCGCCCCAGCTGTACAAGCAGATGCTGATGGTCTCGGGCTTTGACCGCTACTACCAGATCACCAAGTGCTTCCGTGACGAAGACTTGCGCGCTGACCGCCAGCCCGAATTCACGCAGATCGACTGCGAAACTTCGTTCCTGAACGAAGAAGAAATTCGCGCCATCTTCCAGCAGATGATCAAAGAAGTGTTCCAGCAGCAACTGAACGTGGACCTGGGCGAATTCCCCGTCATGACGTACCAGGATGCGGCTTTCCGCTTTGGTTCGGACAAGCCCGATCTGCGCGTCAAGCTCGAGTTCACCGAACTGACCGACTGCATGGGCGATGTGGATTTCAAGGTGTTTTCTACGCCTGCTACCACCAAGGGTGGCCGTGTGGTGGCCCTGCGCGTGCCCGGCGGTGCTTCCATTTCGCGTGGCGAGATCGATGGCTACACCGAGTTCGTCAAGATCTACGGTGCCAAGGGTCTGGCATGGATCAAGGTCAACGAAGTGGCCAAGGGCCGCGAAGGCCTGCAGTCGCCCATCGTCAAGAACCTGCATGACGCGGCGATTGCCGAAATCCTGAAGCGCACAGGCGCACAGGACGGCGACCTGCTGTTCTTCGGTGCTGACAAGGAAAAGATCGTCAACGACTCCATCGGTGCGTTGCGTCTGAAGGTGGGCCACAGCGATTTCGCCAAGAAAAGCGGCTTGTTTGAAGACAAGTGGGCCCCGCTGTGGGTGGTGGACTTCCCCATGTTTGAGCATGACGAAGAAAGCGGCCGCTGGGTGGCTGTGCACCATCCCTTCACATCGCCCAAGGATGGCCATGAAGAGCTGATGGCGACCGACCCTTCCAAGTGCATTGCCAAGGCCTACGACATGGTCTTGAACGGCTGGGAGCTGGGTGGCGGCTCGGTGCGTATCCACCGCGCTGACGTGCAGGCCAAGGTATTTGCTGCCTTGAACATCAGCCCTGAAGACCAGCGCGCCAAGTTTGGCTACCTGCTCGATGCACTGCAGTACGGCGCACCTCCCCACGGTGGCCTGGCCTTCGGTCTGGACCGTCTGATCACGCTGATGACAGGCTCTGAGTCGATTCGTGACGTCATTGCCTTCCCCAAGACACAGCGTGCACAAGACTTGCTGACGCAAGCGCCTTCGCCTGTCGATGAAAAGCAGCTGCGCGAGCTGCACATTCGCCTGCGCAACATCGATGCGGTCAAGGCATCGTAAATCGATGGCTCTTAAAGTCATAGCTTCTTGCGCTTAGTGCGCAAGGGCTAGAGGCTTAAAACACAAAAAGCCTTTGCGGCAGCGCAAAGGCTTTTTTTACGTCTTGGGCATGCTTTCAGTGTGAAGATAGGGCGCATGCACGCAGGCCCTTACAAAATTGCGCAGTCGGTTCTGGTGGTGATTTACACCCCGCAAGGTCAGGTGCTGCTGTTGCAGCGCACCCTTGGTGATGGCCACGGGGGCGATTTCTGGCAGTCCGTCACCGGCAGCAAAGACACGCACGATGAGCCTTGGGAGCAGGTGGCTGCACGCGAGGTGTGGGAGGAGGCGGGCATTGATGTGCACGCGCAAGGCTGCAAGCTGCAAGACTGGGGGCTGGAGAACATCTACACCATTTACCCCCAGTGGCTGCATCGCTACGCGCCCGGAACCTTTGTCAATACCGAGCGTGTGTTTGGGCTGGAGGTTGCGTCCTACGCCCAAGTCACCTTGAATCCGCGCGAACACACCGCATTTGCTTGGCATGCTTGGCGCGAAGCGGCAGACCGTTGCTACGCGCCCTCGAATGCTGAAGCTATTCTTCATCTACCTGTTTTTCTTCCATTGCCTGCATGACGCCTGAGACCACGCCACCACTGCCGCCCATGGAAACCACGCCCTCTGGCCTCTTGGTGCCCGCCGAGCAGGGTATTTTGCGTGTGGCCACCTACAACATTCACAAAGGTGTGCAGGGTCTGGGGCCCACACGCAGGCTGGAAATTCACAACCTGGGGCTGGCCGTAGAGCAGCTCGATGCCGACATCGTCTGTCTGCAGGAAGTGCGCAAAATGAACCGGCGCGAGGCCGCGTACTTTGCCAACTGGCCTGAAGTGTCGCAGGCAGAGTTTCTGGCACCGGACGGCTACGAGGCCGTCTATCACACCAATGCCTATACACGCGATGGAGAGCATGGCAACGCCTTGCTCTCGCGCTGGCCGGTGCGCGATATCAAGCACCTGGACGTATCGGACCACCGTTTTGAGCAGCGCGGTCTGCTGCACGCAGAGGTCATGTTCCACGGGCGTTCCGTGCACACCGTGGTGGTGCATCTGGGCCTGATTGCTGGCAGCCGTGTGCGCCAGATATATCAGCTGCAGCAATTCATTGAGCGCGAAGTGCCCCCGGCAGTCCCGGTGGTGGTGGCCGGGGATTTCAATGACTGGGGCAACCATATCAAGCGCATGCTTGCCGGCTTTGGCCTGTATGAGTACGACGGTGACCGCAGCACCTTCACCTATCCGGCACGTTTGCCGCTGGCGCAACTGGACCATGTGTACGTGCGTGGTCTGGACCCCATCAGCCTGACGGTTCCGCAAGGCCGTATCTGGTGGCGCATGTCAGACCATTTGCCGTTGATCGCAGAGTTCAAACTGTAGGCCGCCTGCCAATTCCATAGCCCCTGTCGGCCTGATGATTCACTGTTACTATCGCGCCCATGTTTCAAGATTTGGTTGCCGCATCCGACAAACAGCCCGCAGGTTTTGACCCGCACGGCACCCCTGTCTCCGTGAAGATTCGCGAGCGGGTGCAGGCGGCTGGCCGCAGTTTTCACGCGAACGAAAATATTGCCGACTTCATCGAACCCGGTGAGCTGGAGCAATTGCTCGACGAGGTGGAAGTCAAGATGCAGGGCGTGCTCGACAGCATGGTCATCGACACGGCCAATGACCACAACAGCCAGGCCACAGCCCGCCGTGTGGCCAAGATGTATCTCAAGGAAGTGTTTGCAGGCCGCTATCACAAGCCGCCTTCGATCACGGAGTTCCCCAACGGCAAGCACCTCAATGAGCTGATGATCGTTGGCCCCATTACGGTGCGCAGCGCATGCAGTCACCACCTGTGCCCTGTAATGGGCAAGGTGTGGATTGGTGTCATGCCCAACAAGAACACCAACGTCATTGGCCTGTCCAAGTACGCACGTCTGGTGGACTGGGTGCTGGGGCGCCCGCAGATTCAGGAAGAGGCCATCATTCAGCTGGCTGATTTGATCATGGAAAAGACCCGCCCTGACGGTCTGGCCGTGGTCATGGAGTGCTCGCACTTTTGCATGTCCTGGCGCGGTGTGCGCGAAAAGGACAGCAAGATGCTCAACTCCGTCATGCGTGGTGCGTTTTTGAAGGACCCCACACTGCGCCGTGAGTTTCTGGCGCTCATTCCCGGCCGCCGCAACGATTAACCCCCTCGCTCAGGCCCCAGAGGCTGCGCACTGCGCAGCCTTTTTTATGGCCGTTTGACTGCCCCATGTCACTGCAAGCTTTTGCACTCATTATTTTGGCCGGCATCATCCATGCAGGCTGGAACATTGCCGCCAAGAAAGCCGGTGGCGATGCGCGGTTTGCCTTTTTCACCTCCATCTTGCTCATCATTGTCTGGGCCCCGCTGGCGTGGTGGGTAGGGCGTGACGTTGTGCCGCAATGGGGCTGGCAGCCATGGGCTTTGGTGGCGGTCAGTGGCGTGCTGCATCTGGCCTATTACGTGATCTTGCTGCGCGGCTATCGCAAGGCCGACCTCACCGTGGTCTACCCTCTGGCGCGGGGCAGCGGCCCGTTAATCAGTACCCTGGTGGCCATCACGCTGCTGGGCGAGGAGCTTTCGCAGCTGGGTGTGCTGGGGGTGGCTGGCGTGGTGCTGGGGGTATTTTTGATTGCCGGCGGCCCCAGATTGTTTCGCCAGCGCAGCGATCCTGCAGCGCGCCATCGCTTGCACCAAGGGCTGTTTTATGGAGTGCTGACGGGCGTTTTCATTGCAGGCTACACCGTGGTAGATGGCTACGGCGTCAAGGTGCTGCTGCTGTCACCCATCCTGATTGATTATCTGGGCAGTTGCCTGCGCGTGATCTTGCTGTCTCCTGTGGTGCTGCGCAATGTGGCTGAGGCCAGGTCGCTGTGGCAGCAGCAGTGGCGCTGGGCGCTGCTGGTGGCGGTGGTCAGCCCGATTGCGTATGTACTGGTGCTGTTTGCCATGCAAAGCGCGCCCATTTCACATGTGGCCCCGGCGCGCGAGGTGTCCATGCTGTTTGCTGCCCTGATTGGCGGGCATTTGCTGCGTGAAGGCGATCGCATGGTGCGCATTGGCGGAGCCGTATTGATTGCGATCGGCGTGACGGCACTGGCTCTGGGATAAAGTGCAGACCATGATGTTGCGTACGGTGTGCCTGACAGGTGGTGTGGCGGTGGTGCTGGCATGGGCCAATGCCGCGTGGGCGCAGCCTGCGCCGTGGTACTGGTGGGTGAGCAAGCTGGATGGGCACCGGGTGTGCGCCCAGGTCATGCCCAGCCAGGGCTGGAGCAGGGGGGATGGGCCGTTTCGCAATGCGCAGTGCCGCCCTCAGCCAACGTTGCTGCCACCCTCGCGCTGAATTTTTCTGCTTCCTCTTTTGCTTACTCTAAGGCTGCGCACGCTGCGCTTGGTGCGTTGTGGTGTGGCCTTGACGTCGCCCGTTGGCTTGGCAGCGTGCTTGCAGCCGCCGCACAATGGCGGCTTATTCAAGCCCTGTGAAAGCGATGGACAGATGCCTGCGTGGAATGCTTTGGTGGCCTTTTTGGGCGTGGCGGTGCTGCTGGCGCTGACGCCCGGGCCCGATAACCTGTTTGTACTGGTGCAGTCCATCCAGCGTGGCTGGCGCGTGGGCATGTGCGTGGTGATAGGGCTGTGCCTGGGCATTGTGGTGCACACCACGGCGGTGGCCTTGGGGCTGGCGGCCTTGTTTGCGGCATCCAGCACGGCGTTCATCACTTTGAAATGGTGTGGTGCTGCTTATCTGGCCTGGCTGGCATGGGGCGCTTTGCGTGCGCCAGTCAGCTCCAGTGATACGCCACAAGCCAGCAGCACGGCCCAGTCGCTGCCATGGCAGCAAGCGCTGCGCATGGTGGGGCGCGGCGTGGTGATGAACATCACCAACCCCAAGGTGCTGATTTTCTTTCTGGCTTTCTTGCCGCAGTTTGCAGACCCGGCGCGCGGCAGCGTGGCGCTGCAGATCGTGTGTTTTGGCCTGTTGTTTGTACTGGCCACGTTGCTGGTATTTGGTGCCATTGCCTGTTTTTCGGGCGTGTTTGGCGGCATCTTGCAGCGCTCTGCACGTGCGCAGTGGTGGTTGAACCGGCTGGCGGGCGTGGTGTTTTTAGGGCTGGCAGTGCGTTTACTGACGGTGCAAAGATAAGAGCTGCTAGCGCATATGAACAAAGGGTTTCAGATATAAAACTATCTGAAACCCTTTGTGGATGAGCGCTAAGTGCTACTTTTTTCTAAATTTTTCTAAAAACCGCTAGTTCTTGTCGCTCCAGTACATGGCCGACAGGTCATTCACAAAGACAGGCATGTCTTTCCACAGCCCGCGCAGGTTTTTGTTGGCAATGGTGACCCACTGGGGCTGGTACAGGAAGCCGTGCACTGCGTCGCTGGCAAGCATGCGCTGTGCCTCGCCCAGCAGGCGTGCGCGGTCGGTGGACTTGGGGGTGTTCTTGATCTTCTCGAACAGATCGCGGAACTCTTGCGAGTCGTAGGCCCAGTAGTAATCGGGCTTGGCAAAGTTGCCCAGATCAAAAGGCTCTACATGGCTGATCATGGTCAGGTCGTACTGCTTGTTGCCGTAGGTGCCAGACAGCCATTGCGCCCATTCCACGTTCTGCAGTTTGACCTCAATGCCCACCTTGGCCAGCTGCGCGGCAATGATCTCGCCGCCCTGGCGTGCATAGGGGGCCGGGGGCAGCGTCATGGTCAGCTTCAGCGGCAGCTGCACGCCCGCTTCTTTGAGCAGGGCCTTGGCCTTGTCAAGGTTGTGCGGGTTGATGCCGGTGGTGTCCACATAGCCAAAGGCGCCGGGTACGTAATGGCTGCCAATGGGCACGCCGTAGCCTTCTGCGGCCCCTTCAATGATGGTTTTGCGATCAATGGCGGCGGCAATGGCTTTACGCACGCGTACATCGTTCAGGGGCTTTCGGCCGTTGTTGATGGCCAAAATGGTTTTGGCGCGTGAGCCGCTGACGATGACCTGAAAGCGTGGGTCTTTCTGGAACTGCGGCACGCTGCGTGGTGTGGCGCGGGGGAAGGCGTCCACATCGCCCGCCATCAGGGCGGCCACCTGGGCCGCTGAGTCGGGAATAAAGCGGAATGTGGCGCGCTTGATGCGGATCTTGTTGGCGTCGCGGTATTCAGGCCATGCCACCAAGGTGATAGAGGCCCCTTTTTGCCACTGGCCCAGCTTGTAGGGGCCGGTGCCCACTGGCTGCGTGGTGTTGGTGGCGGCGCTCTTGGGCTCAACGATGATGGATGTGCCCTGGCCCATGACAAACAGAAAGTCAGGGTCAATCTCCTGCGTCACGACTTCAATGGTGAAGGCGTCGATCACACGGATTTTCAGGCCGCTGAAGCTGCGCTTGTCCTTGTTGGTGCTTTTTTCGCTGCCAGCGCGCTCCAGCGAGAACTTTACGGTTTCTGCGTTAAAAGGCTGGCCGTTTTGAAACTTGACCCCCTTGCGCAGGCGGAAGGTGTAGGTCTTCAGATCTGGCGAGACTTCCCAGCTTTCCGCCAGCAGGGGAGAGACGCTGCCGTCGGGATTGATCTTGGTGAGCGTCTCAAAGATGTTGTATTGCGTGATTTCGGCAATCGAGGAGGAGGCACTGGCCGTCGGGTCCAGTACCGGGGGCTCCAGCGTCAGGGCCAGGTTCACCGTCTCTTTTTTCGCTTGCGCCATGCTGTGAAGCGGCAACAGCGCGGTCAAACCGGCCAAAGCGCCAGATGCAAGCAAATTGCGGCGGTCAATCATGGTTCAGGGTCTCCGATATGTCTCAGTGGGTAGGGCAGGCAGCAACTTTCCATGCTGTACCGCACGATCAAGAAGCAGACCGCTTTTTACACCAAGTTAGAACTTGCTTTCGCACGCAGGTTACGCAGCGCGCGTGCGCGGCCGGGGGCAATCTGCGGCACTGCATTGAGCAAAGTTTGCGTATAGGGATGGCGGGCGTGGCTAAACAGTTGTCTGGGCGAGCCTTGCTCCACCACCCGGCCTTGCTGCATGACAAGCACTTCATCACACAAATGATTGACGACAGCCAGGTCATGGCTGATGAGCAGGTACGTCATGCCAAAACGCTGCTGCAAATCCAGCAGCAGATTGAGTATCTGGGCCTGAATGGAGACATCCAGTGCGCTGACGGGCTCATCTGCAACGATGAGCTGGGGGCGCGTAATCAGCGCGCGCGCAATGGCAATGCGCTGGCGCTGGCCACCTGAAAATTCATGGGGGTACTTGTCCAGATCATTGTGGTGCAGCCCCACCTGGGTGAGGGCCTCGGCGGCCTGCTCACGCTGCTCGGCGCGGCTGGTGTGGCTGAGGGCCTGAAGTGGCTCGGCCACAATGCGCTGCACGGTCATGCGTGGGTCCAGTGAGCCATAGGGGTCCTGAAACACCATCTGACAGTCACGCCGAGCGGCACGCAAGGCCGCGCCGGACATGGCGCTCAGTGCCTGCCCATTCCACAGCACCTGGCCTGTGGTGGGCTTGTCCAGTGCCATGGCCAAGCGCGCCAGCGTGGACTTGCCAGAGCCAGATTCACCCACAATGCCTACGTTGCGCCCGCCGTAGACCGTCAGATCGACATCTTGCAAGGCGATAACCTGCGGCGGTGCCTGCCACAGCTGGCGGCGTGGCAGCGCATAGGTTTTGCCCAGACCAATCGTCTGAAGCAAAGGGGGGCGCAGGTTGTCAGGCGTCATTTCCAGGCCTCAGTGTTGCCAGGGCGCATGGCTTCCGGGCGCAGGCAGCGCACCTGGTGCACCCCCAGGCTGCTGTGTTGAGCCTCATGCGGCTGAAAGCTGGGGATGCCAACACGCGCAGGCTTGTCTTCATAGCAGCGCTCTTGCGTGAATGTGCATCGACCGGCAAAGGTACAGCCGCGTGGCAAGTCTGCCAAGGCCGGGACTGTGCCGGCAATGGTGAACAGATCGTGGGGTTTGCCGCTGGGCTGGCGCGGTGCATCCAGCCGCGGGCGCGCCGCCATCAGCCCGCGCGTATAGGGGTGACCCATGTGGCGAAAGAGCGCGCCCGTGGGCCCGCTTTCGACAATCTGCCCGCCATACATGACCAGCATGTCGTCCACATTCTGTGAAATAACACCCAAATCGTGCGAGATGAGGATGAGTGCCATATCGCGCTCGGCCACCACATCGTTGATCAAATCCAGAATTTGCTGCTGAACGGTCACATCCAGCGCCGTGGTCGGCTCGTCAGCGATCAGTACATCAGGCTCACACGCCAGCGCCATCGCAATGGTGATGCGCTGGCGCTGTCCGCCAGAGAACTGGTGCGGGAAATCATGGACACGGGCGCTGGCATTGGAAATGCCCACGCGCTCGAGCAAGGCTGTGGCGGCCTTGAGCGCGCTGGCCCTGTCCAGCCCCTTGTGATAGAGCATGGGTTCTGCCACCTGGCGGCCTACCGTATGTACAGGGTTCAAGGCCGTCATGGGCTCTTGAAACACCATGGCCATGCGATTGCCGCGCAGGCTTTGCCACTGGCGCTCGGTCTGACCCAGCAACTCTTGTCCGTTCCACAAAATACTGCCCGTGACCGTTGCGTTGTCAGGCTGCAAACCCATCAGGGTCTGCACGGTCAGGGATTTGCCGCAACCGGACTCACCAATAATGCCCAGCGCGCTGCCGCGCTCCAGTTTGAACGAAAGGTGGCGCAGCGCCTGCACCGTGCCTTGGCTGCCACGCAGAAAAAGATTAAGGCCAGTGACTTCAAGCAAGGGCATTCGTGTCTCTCCGGTCGCTCAGCGCTGGCGGCTCAGGCGCGGGTCCAGCAGGTCGCGCAGGCCGTCGCCCAGTAAATTCAGGCCCAGCACCGACAGCGCAATCGCTACGCCGGGGAACACGGCCAGCAAAGGGGCTTGAAACATCAATGTCTGTGCATCACTGAGCATGCGGCCCCAAGACGGTTGCGGAGGCTGTGTGCCCAGTCCCAGGTAGGACAGCGCAGCCTCAGCCAAAATGGCCAGCGCGAACTGGATGGTGGCCTGAACGATCAGCACCCCCATGATGTTGGGCAGCACATGCTGCAGTGTGATGCTGAAACGGTTTTTACCGCAGGCACGCGCAGCCATCACGTATTCACGCGACCAGATCGCGTTGGCCGAAGCACGGGTGATGCGTGCAAAGGTGGGAATGTTGAAGATGCCAATCGCAATGATGGCGTTGACCATGCCGGGGCCAAAAACGGCGGTCATCATGATGGCCGACAAGATGGCAGGGAAGGCAAAGGTGAAGTCAGACATGCGCATGATGACCTCTTCGACCCAGCCGCGCAAAGCGGCTGCGATCAGGCCCAGAGCCACGCCAAAGCACAGACCAATGCTGACGGCAATTACGCCCACTGCAATGGAGCTGCGCGCACCCACCATGATTTGAGACAGCACATCGCGGCCAAAAGCGTCGGTGCCCATCCAGAACTGCGCGCTGGGAGGCAGCAGCTTGGCCTGCATGTTCATCTCATAAGGGCTCCAGGGTGTCCAGACGAAAGAAAGCAGGGCGCAGGCAGCCAGGGCCAGTGTCAGTACAGCACCAACGACAAAGCTGGGGTGATGCAGCCCGCGCTGCAGCAAGGTGCGGGGCTGGCTCATAAGTCGCTGGCTTTCACACGGGGATCAATGATGGCGTACAGCACATCGACAATGAAGTTCACCATGATGACCATGGCGGCCAGCAGCATGACACAGTTGCGCACCACGATCAGGTCGCGGTTGGCAATGGACTGGAAGATCAGACGGCCCAGCCCGGGCAGATAAAACACGTTTTCCACCACGATAGTGCCAGCCAGCAAGTTGGCAAACTGCAGGCCCATGACCGTGATGACCGGAATCATGGCGTTGCGCAGCACATGGCCCCAGAGAACGGCGCGCTGGCTCAAGCCCTTGGCGCGTGCAGTACGCACAAAATCTTCGCGCAGCACCTCCAGCACCGCAGAGCGGGTGATGCGCGCCAAAATTGCCGCTTGTACGACAGCCAGCGCAATGGCCGGCAGCAGCAGCGATTGCAGGGCAGGCCAGAAGCCACCGCCAAATTCACGGCTCCAGCCAGGAAAGCCGCCCGCAGAGAACCACTGCAGCTTGACTGAAAACAGCAAGATCAAAAGAATGGCGAACCAGAAATTCGGTATGGCAATACCCAGCTGGGCCAGACCCATGATGCCCACATCACCGAGCTTGTTGTGGCGCGATGCTGCATAAACACCGGCCAGCAAGGCCAGTACGGTGGTGATGAGCATGGCCAATACTGCCAGGGGCAGGGTCAGAGCCAACCGTTCGGTGACCAGATCCCAGACCGGCGATCCATAAGCGTAGCTGTTGCCGAGATTGCCAGTGAAAAAGCCCAGCAACCAGTCGCCATAGCGTTGCAGTGCGGGCTGGTTCAGGCCCAGCTGCTCAGTCATGGCCGCCACGGCCTGAGGATCGGCGTCAGGCCCCATGAGCACTTGTGCGGCATTGCCCGGCAAAATTTCCAGCACAGCAAACACCAGCATGGATGCACCCAGCAAGGTGGCTATCAATGTAAGCAGGCGTTTGGCGAGAAAAACACTCATGAAGTCAAGACAGTCAAGGTTTTGCGGGCTCCGAGCATAGCGGTAAATCCCACAGTGCAAAGCATGGAAGTGTGTGTCCTTGAATCGGGTTTGGCGGCGGGCGCACGATAATTGCGCCATGTCCCCTGTGCTGAACACCTATGACCGAGCCGTTTGCCTGTGTACGGCCTTGCGCCGAGGAGGCATGCCATGGCGCTGATGATCACGGAAGAATGCATCAATTGTGATGTGTGTGAGCCAGAGTGCCCGAACGACGCCATTTACATGGGGGAGCTGATCTATGAGATTGACCCCCTCAAATGCACAGAGTGCGTAGGGCACTTTGATGAGCCTCAGTGCATGCAGGTCTGTCCTGTCTCGTGCATTCCTGTGAATCCGGACTTTGTGGAGAGTCAGGAAACCTTGCTGCAGAAATTTGAACGCCTGCAGGCACTGTCACTGAAGATATAAAAACACCAGTCAAACCAGTCATGTAGCTGCTAACGCTTCTTTGGGTAAGTGTTAGCAGCTATTTTTTATTGATTCGGCAAGGCTGGTGTGCTGTCTGCATCCTGCAGCGGTTTACGCGGTGGCTTGGGGCGTGGCGGCTTGTTGGTGTTGATGAGCACGGTAGCCTTTTCCATCTCTCCGGCGGCCAGCAAAGGCCAGGCCTTGAGGCTGCGGTCAATCTGCTCGTGAATGGCGTTCCACTGTTCTTGCGGCGGTTTTTTGAGTACCCAGCTGGCGACATCCCCTTTTTGGCCGGGGTGACCAATGCCCACACGCAGACGCCAGTAGTCAGGACTGCCCAGCTGTGCATGGATATCTCGCAGACCGTTGTGACCGCCGTGGCTGCCGCCGCGCTTGAGCTTGATCTGACCAGGTTCAAAATCCAGCTCGTCATGCACCACCAGCACTTCTTCGGGCTTGATCTTGAAAAAGCGTGCCAGTGCGCCTACGGACTTGCCAGACAGATTCATGAACGTCTGTGGCTGCAGCAGCCACACGGGCTGGCCCTGCACGCTGGTGCGTGCCATCAGGCCCCAGTAGCTGCGCTCTGGCTGCAAATGCACCTTGAGCTCACGGGCCAGGCCATCAATCCACCAAAAGCCGGCATTGTGGCGAGTGTCTTCATATTCCGGGCCAGGATTGCCAAGGCCCACAAACAGTTTGATCATGCGAGGATTATCCAGTCAGGGCTGCATGCAGGGAATGCATGTTCAGCAAAACAAATGGCCCACACAAGGCGGGCCATTTGTTTTGCCAGCAGCCCCCAGGGGCTGCGGCGGCAAGAGGAGAAAAATTACTTCTTCTTCTTCTTGTCGGTAGGAGCAGCTGCCACGGGAGCAACAACAGCAGCCTCAGGCAGCTTCACGGAAACCAGAACGGGGTTCTTGTTTGCGCCACGAGCGATGATCTTCACGCCGTTAGGAGCCTTCACGGTCTGCAGGCCGGGGATGGCCTTGGAGGACAGCTTGGACAGGTCCACGGAGATGAACTCAGGAGTCTTGGCAGGAGCAGCCAGCACCGATACTTCGGTGATCAGAGGCGTCACAGTGCCTTCTTCAGTCACTACAGCAGGCGACTTGTCAGCGTTTTCGTAACGCAGAGCAACCTTGGATTCGATCTTGGTGTTCTCGTCCACGCGCTGGAAGTCGATGTGCAGGATCTGAGCACGGAAGGGGTGGTATTGCACGTCGCGCAGCACAACCTTGGAAGATTGGCCGTCGATGTCCAGGTCCAGGATCGAAGTGTGGAAAGATTCCTTCTTCAGAGCGTGGAACAGGCTGTTGTGATCGATTTCGATCTTTTGTGCGTCTTGGCCAGCGCCAAAAACGATACCAGGTGCCTTGCCGGAAATACGCAGGCGGCGGCTCGCACCCGTACCTTGCAGATTACGTGCTGTTGCAGCGATTTGCATAACTAACTCCAATATGAGTGGACCGCGACCAGTTCCACTCGGTTAAAAACCCAAGGCTTGTGCCCTGGATGAAACTTCGGAAAACGCAAACCTCCCGAAGGAGGTTGTGCAATGTCCCGAAGGAAAAACTTAGTCCTGAAACAGGCTGCTTACCGAGTCACCGGTAGAGATGCGCTGGATGGTCTCTGCAAACAGAGGTGCCACGGACAATTGGCGAATCTTGCCACACGCCTGAGCTGCGGGGCTCAAAGGAATGGTGTTGGTCACTACCACTTCGTCCAGAGCATCGCCTTCGGAAATACGCTGGATGGCAGGGCCAGAGAAAATGGGGTGTGTGCAATAGGCATACACCTTCTTGGCACCGCGCTGCTTGAGCACTTCTGCGGCTTTGACCAAAGTGCCAGCCGTGTCGATCATGTCGTCCATGATCACGCAGTTGCGGCCATCGATGTCACCGATCACGTGCATCACTTCCGACACGTTGGCCTTGGGCCGGCGCTTGTCGATGATGGCCAGATCGCAACCCAGCTGCTTGGCCAGTGCGCGTGCGCGCACCACACCACCCACGTCTGGAGATACAACGATCAGGTCGTCATATTTCTTTTCGTTCAGATCCTTGAGCAGGATGGGCGAAGCGTAGATGTTGTCGACGGGAATGTCGAAGAAGCCCTGAATCTGGTCAGCGTGCAAATCCATGGTCAGCACGCGGTTTACACCAGCGGCCTGCAACATGTTGGCAACCACTTTGGCGGTAATCGCTACACGGGTAGAGCGCACGCGGCGGTCTTGACGGGCGTAGCCAAAGTAGGGAATGACCGCGCAAATGCTTTGTGCGGAGGCGCGCTTCAAAGCGTCCACCATCACCAGCAACTCCATCAGGTTGTCATTGGTGGGGGCGCAAGTAGGCTGCACCACAAACACATCGCGGGTGCGGACGTTTTGTTTAATTTCTACGGTGACTTCACCGTCAGAGAAACGACCAACATCAGCAGCGCCCAAAGATGCGCCAAGATGCTTGGCGATTTCTTCGGCCATGCTGCGATTGGCATTGCCCGTAAAAACCACGAATTCAGAATTATTGGATTGCATGAGCTTCCCAGTATTGGGTTTGCTTAAACGCATAAAGATATTTGGCAGGGGAGGAAGGACTCGAACCCTCGCATGCCGGAATCAAAATCCGGTGCCTTAACCAACTTGGCGACTCCCCTACACAGGTCAATTGTCGTCGATAACAATTAACCGGTAGCTTGTTATTCTGGAATCCATTGGATCAATGGATGATTTTCCAGATTTTTGCAAAGCCTGATTTTCCATGTGCTAGGCGCATGTGAAAAATCAATCTCTTTGCTGGCTTGTGCAAATACCGCACTTCCAGAGCCAGTCATTGTAGCATGCATTCCAGATGCATTCAGCCAATTTCTGACTTTCATTACATCGGGGCACAAAGCTTCAGCAACCGGCTGCAGGTCGTTGTGGCCAAAGCCGTAGTGATCTGCAGCAAAGTCTTCGATTTTAGCACGCTTTGTATCGCGTTGAAGGCGCGGGTCAGTAAAAATGCTTTGGGTGTTAAGGCCCGCTTGTGGCTTGATGACCCAGAAAAGCCGGGAAGGCAAGGCGTGAGCGCCACATAAAGGCGTAATGCTCTCGCCGATGCCTTCTACCCAGGCGTTGTGCCCGCGAATAAAAAAGGGCACGTCAGCACCCAGCCGGATGCCGATACCTTCCAGCTGTGCACGGGTGAGGTTAAGGTTCCAGAGCCGGTTCAGGGCGATCAATGTAGATGCCGCATCTGAAGAGCCTCCACCCATGCCCGCTTGAGAGGGGATGTGCTTGTCAATCGCAATGCGCACGCCCTGGGTGCAGCCTGTGGCGGCTTGCAAGGCTTGTGCGGCCCGAACGCACAAATCATCTGCGGGAAGTTGCGGGGCGTCCGGGTTGAGGTCTTGCCGCGAAATTTCTGAACTCTGGATGTGTTCAAAGTGCAAGGTGTCTTGCCAATCAATCAGCATGAAGACAGATTGCAGCAGGTGATAGCCATCCGCCCTGCGCCCTGTGATGTGCAAAAACAGGTTGAGTTTGGCCGGGGCCGGCACGTCGTAGAGGCTATGCATGTGTGAAGAGCAAGAAATACGTGGCAAAGCTTTGCGCACTGCTTTTAGTCAACAGGCTGAAGAACAACTCTCAGGGTGGCGTGTGGCAAAGGTGTGATGCGTTGCGCTGTGATACGGCCTTCACTGTGACGGCTTAGGTCCACCTGCCATCCTTCGGCGCTGGCATTGTGCCCTTGCAACCAGCTAAAAAGCGCTTGAACAGGCAAAGCCGTGCCCAGGCTTTGGCGCAACAGCTCTTGCAAAGAATCGGACTGGGTGATGCGATCGCCTTGCTGTAGCAGTGCTGCACCCGGCTGCCATTGAAGTTTGGCAATCTGCGAGCCAAGAGGGTTGAAAACGTCCAGGCTGCCTTGTTCTGGACTGCCCTGCAGGTGAAAAGAGGCGCTGAATGACTGCTCCTGCTCCAAGGGGTCCTGTACCTGCAGGCCCATGCGGCCACTCCAGGCCATGCCCGAAGAACTTGCTGGGTCGGGCTTGGGGATGTGCGGGGTGCTGCAGCCGGTGAGTGCCAGCGCAAGGCCTAGCGCCAGGGCCGCCTGCCAGCCAGTCATGCGTGTGAATCGATGTGACATGGCTTATTAGGGCTTGACCTGCAGGCGTTCAAGTGTGGTGCGCAGGGTTTCGTTGTCTGCATCCTGGATCAGCGCCTGGTGCCAAACACTGCGGGCACGCTCCTGATTGCCAGTGCTCCACAGCACCTCTCCCAGATGGGCAGCAATCTCCACGTCATTGCGCAGTGCGTATGCCTTTTCCAGAAGGGCCAAGGCACGGTCCTTGTTGCCCATGCGGAACTCCACCCAGGCCAGACTGTCGAGGATGAAAGGGTCGTTGGGTGCTTGCTGCAGCGCTGTCTCAATCAGTTCTTTGGCTTCTGGCAGTCGAATATTGCGCTCTGCATACGAGTAACCCAGCGCATTGAAGGCGTGGTGGTGATCGGGATGTTTTTGGATGATCTCGCGCAGGATCTTTTCCATGACATCGATCTTTCCTGCGCGCTCAGCCAGGATGGCCGTTTCGTAAGCAATGTTGGCGTCGTCAGGCAATTGTTCATACAAGGTGCGCTGCAGCAAGTAAGCCTCCTGGGGTGCGTCGTTGTCACGCAGCAAAATGACTTCTGCCTGGCGTTTTTGCACCTCTTGCTCTTCGCTGTCGGCTGGTACGGCACGAATCAAGGCACGGCCCTGGGCCAGCTTGCCTAGCTTGGCCAGCGCTTGCGCCTTGAGGCTCTGCACGTTCAAGGTGTCAATGCCGCTTGGAATTTTTTCCAGCCAGTTCAGCGCCTGCGCATAGTCTTTTTGCTGCAAAGAAATGCGCCCCCCCAGCATGTAAGCCTGGGTGAGGGCCTGGGTGCGCTGAGCCAGTGCCGGCATTTTTTCAACCAGACTTTCCAGGCGCTGCAATGCCTCTTGCGCTTTCTTCCAGTTGGCTTGCTGGGCATGCAGGCTGGCCAGGGCCATCCAGGCATCGGGCATATCCGGCTTGCCCTTGAGCAGCCGGGTTAACTGCTCTAGGGCGTTGTCCAGACGATTTTGAGCCATGAGCACGCGGGCATAGGCCATCTGTATGGTCGGTGCAGGCTGGTGCTGCATATATTCCTGCACCATTGGCTCTGCGGAAGAGACGCCTGATTCCATTAACTCCAGGGCCAGCAAGGCCGTAGCTCCGCTGCGGGGGCCTTGTGCATAAGCGTGCTTCAAGGCCTGGAGGGCCAAGTCTTTTTGATTGGCCGCAATGCGCAAATGGCCAATGGTGGCCCAGGCTGCAGGGGCCAGACTGGCGTTTTTCAGATCTGGCTGCAAAGCTTGCTCGACGACGGCGGCAGCCAGTGCTTTATCGCTAGCGCGGCTGTAAAGCTGCGCAATCGACAGGTAGGTGGCTGGCTTGGCGGCTGCTGGTGTCCATGCAACTTCGCGGCTCAAGGCGTCCTGGGATTCGGAGACCCGGTTGAGCATCAGCAGAACCTGCAGCATGAAGCGATTGGCTTCGCGAGACTGCGGGAAGTTTTTTTGCCACTCATCGGCCACCATCAGCGCACGTTGGCCTGAACGCGATTGCAGCGCAAGCTCGGCTGCGCGTTGATACAGCTGCTGCGAGTGACTCTGGCGTGCTGCTTCCATCAGCAATGCCACAGCATTGACCGCATCTCCTTGAGAGGCCGACATCTCTCCGACCAGCAGGTCGTAGAAAAGCTCGGCGCTCAAAGCTGCCGCTGTGTCGGCTGCTGATGGGGGGAGGGCCTCTGACGTCGTGCTGTCGAGGGAGGGTGCTTCTTGCGCCAAAGTAGGCAATGTTCCGAGAACAAGTGCGGACATCAAGGCCAAGCGGAAATTGCGAAGTTTGGAAACCATGGAACCATAATAATCCAAGCATTTCACTGTTGTGAGCGAAACCATCAGATGCCAGAACTTCCAGAGGTCGAAGTCACCCGTCGCAGCTTTGCCCTCCAGATTGAAGGGGCCCGCATTCTGGCCGTCACCATGGGCAAGCCTTTGCGCTGGGCCTTGGGGTGCGTGCCTGACAAGCTGGTCGGCTCTCAGGTGCAGCAAGTGCGCCGTCGCGGTAAGTACCTGCTGATTGATCTGGACCGCGGCATGCTCATGGTGCATTTGGGAATGTCCGGCAGCTTGCGTTTTGCCAGCGACTTGCCCGCACTGGGCGTGCATGACCATTTTGATATGCGTACCGACAGGGGGACTTTGCGCTTGCATGACCCCCGGCGCTTTGGCGCAGTGATTGCAACCAGCGGCGAAAACGACCCCGTCGCACGCAAGCTGCTAGATGGTTTGGGAATGGAGCCGCTGGACGCCAGCCATTTCAGGTGGGAAGCTTTTCATGCGGGGCTGCAGGCCAGCCGCTCACCTATCAAGCCCCTGCTGCTCAGTGGCAAGCTGGTAGTGGGGGTGGGCAACATCTATGCCTCTGAGGTTCTGTTTGCCAGCCGCATAGCGCCAACCGCTGCGGCTAACAGCATCAGTACGCTCAAAGCCAGGCGTCTTTACCAGTCGATTCGTGAGATTTTGGCGCTGGCTGTAGAGCGTGGCGGCACCACGTTGCGTGACTTTTCCAGCGCTGATGGCATGCCTGGACACTTCCAGTTACAAGCTCAGGTGTATGGGCGTAACGGCTTGCCTTGCATGCGCTGTGGCAACGCAATTGCTTTGCTGCGCCAAGGCCAGCGCAGCACTTACTACTGCCCACACTGCCAAAAGACATAGTCAATCCACTGCGTTATGGCACTTCCTGCAAAAAGCAGGGGGGGTATATTCAGTACGGTCGGTACAACAATGCAACGAGGGGGGAGACGTGGGTCCTTCATTTAGCGAGCAATTTGACCGGTTTGGCCACTGGCGCAGAGACTTTGCGGGGCAGATGGCAGGCTTCAGAGGGTGGCTGGCCGCGCAGGATTTGCTGGATGCGGCTGTACAAGATCATTTGCAGCGCCTTGAAAACCTGCTGCGCGATGACAAGGTGTGCGTGGCTTTTGTGGCGGAGTTTTCTCGCGGCAAGTCAGAGCTGATTAATGCGGTCTTTTTTGCGCATTACGGTCGCCGCATCATGCCGGCTACCCCGGGGCGCACCACCATGTGCCCCACAGAGCTGGGCTACGACCCAGCTCTGCCGCCCAGTTTGCGTCTTTTGCCCGTAGAGTCGCGCTCGCAGCCGCACAGTCTGGCGGAATGGCGCAACCGCCCTGCGGCCTGGGTGCAATTGCCACTGGATGTGAATGACCCAGATCAGCTGGCACACAACGTGGCCTATGTGGCCCAAGTGCGCAAAGTGTCAGTGCAAGAAGCACAGTTGCTGGGTTTTTGGAGCGATGAGGCCGGGGCTGACAACCCGGTGTGCGATGCCCTGGGCATGGTGGAGATTCCCAGATGGCGCCACGCACTGCTCAATCTGTCGCACCCTTTGCTCAAGCAAGGTCTGGTGATTGTGGATACACCGGGTTTGAATGCGGTGGGAACCGAGCCTGAGCTGACGGTCAACCTGATTGCCCAGGCACACGCGGTGGTGTTTTTGCTGGCGGCCGATGCCGGGGTGACCAAATCTGATCTGGCTATCTGGAAAGAACACTTGCTGCCTTGCCACCGTGAAGGCAATGCGCACCTGGTGGTGCTCAATAAAATTGATACTTTATGGGGCAGCCTGGACTCTGGCACCGAGGTGCAGGCCCAGCTCAACCGGCAACGCGCGCACAGTGCGCAGGTTCTGGAGATTGACCCGGCGCGCATCGTCCCTTTGTCTGCGCAAAAAGGCCTGATGGCCAAAATTGAAAGCAATGCCAGCTTGCTCAAAAACAGTGGTTTGCCGTTGTTTGAGGATTTGCTGGCGCAGGGCATCCTGGCGCATCGCCAGAGCATTTTGTGCAGCGTGGTGGGTGAAGGGGTCATGCAGTTGCAAGCGCAGGTGCTGCGATCGATTCATATTCGGCGCCGCGACCTCGACGAGCAGATGCTGGAGCTGCGCAGTTTGCGCGGCAAAAATTCCACGGTGATCGAAAGCATGCGCCAGCGCATACGGCAGGAGCAGCGCACGTTTGAAGCCAGCAGTACCAAGATTTTGGCAGTGCGCTCCGTGCACCTGAAATTGATGAACCAGGCCTTTCAGTTTCTGGGTGCAACGTCTTTGCGCCGGGAGCTGGAGCAGCTGACGGGTGCGTTGGCGCAGTCGGGCCTGAAGATGGGGGTGCGCAAGGTGTATGCCTCTACGTTCGAGCAACTGCGCGGCTTGGGTGCGCATTGCAAAGCTACTGCAGCAGAGATTCAAGCCATGCTGGGGGGAACTTTCAGAGACCTGAACACCGAATTCGGCTTTTCTCTGCAGCCGCCCAGTGATTTGCAACTGCATGACTTTGATCGTGAGTTGGCGCAGATTGAAGAAAGTTACCTGCAATATCTGGGATTTGGGCATTCGCTCAAGCTGGCAAATCCGTTGTTTGGCCAGCGCATGGTCAATGCCTTGGGCATGCGTTTGCGGGCAGTCTTTGAGTCCGCAGCCAATGACCTGGATTTATGGAGCAAAAGCGCCACTTCGCAGCTGGATGCACAATTGAAGGAGCGCAAACGCAGCTTTGCACGGCGTATTGAGGCTGTGGATCGCATCAACGAAGCCGCCAGTGGCCTGATGGAGCGGATTGCTGAAATTGAATCCGCTGAGCAGCAGCTTTCGGCTTTGGAGCAGCGTCTGGCCCAGTGGATGCAGCAGCTGGTGCAGCCCTATGCAGTGCAACCGCAGGAGCTGGTGGCCGAGGGCCAGGCGACTTGAAAGCTGCGTTCTGCTTTTCTTCAGCCTCCGTTTTTTCTCCTTCCCTTGAGTTCCTTGCTTCCTTCAATCGCCACGAACGTGGTTCAGTGGCAGGCCAGCCATGGCCGCAATCATTTGCCTTGGCAGCAAACGCGCGATCCTTACCGCGTGTGGCTGTCTGAAATCATGTTGCAGCAAACCCAGGTCAGCACGGTCTTGGGTTATTACGACCGCTTCTTGCAGCAGTTCCCCGATGTGGCCAGCTTGGCGGCGGCCCCAGAAGACGAGGTGATGGCGCTGTGGAGCGGCCTGGGCTACTACAGCCGCGCGCGCAATTTGCACAAATGCGCCAAGGCAGTGGTGGCCGAGCATGGCGGCGTGTTCCCACGCAGCGCCGCTGTGCTGGCTACGCTGTCTGGCATTGGCCGCTCGACGGCGGCGGCGATTGCCTCGTTTTGCTTTGCAGAGCGCGTGGCTATCTTGGATGCCAACGTCAAGCGCGTGCTGACGCGCGTGCTGGCCTATGGCGAAGATTTGTCCAGCAGCCGCAATGAAAAGGCCCTGTGGCAGCTGGCCGAAGATTTGTTGCCCACGCACGATCTGCACAACGCCATGCCGCGCTATACGCAAGGTCTGATGGATTTGGGGGCCACGCTTTGTGTGCCGCGCAATCCGTCGTGCCTGGTGTGCCCGCTGCAAACCCAGTGCCGGGCGGCGCAGCACGGCAATCCGCAAAGCTATCCGGTCAAGACGCGCAAGACCAAGCGCAGCTCTCAGGCGTGGTGGCTGCTGGTGCTGCGTGATGCCGCAGGCCATGTGTGCTTGCAGCGCAGGCCGTCCAGCGGGGGCGATACAGGGATCTGGGCAGGTTTGTTCAGCCCGCCGGTCTATGCCAGTCTGGCTGAGGCGGGTGCCAGCCTGCAGTCGCTCGATCTGACCGTGGTGGCGCGACAGGACTGGCCCGCGCAACTGCATGTATTGACGCACCGAGACTTGTTTTTGCACCCGGTGGTGGTGGATGTGGCGGGTGTGCTGCCTGCATTGCCCCCCGCATTGGCGGACTGGGGCTGGCACGCTGGTGCAGCCTGGCCGCAGCTGGGTTTGCCAGCGCCAGTGCGCAAGTTGCTGGAGTCTTTGTAAAAAAGGAGCGCTTAACGCTTATGTACAAAGGCTTTCAGATACTTTGGTATCTGAAAGTTAGTCCTAGTAAGCGCTGGTAGCTCTCTTTTTAATGGGATACGGCTGTGATGGCAGCCCAGGCCCGGCTGTCCATCTCACGGTGGCGGCGCAAGGTGGACCATTGGCTCTGGTAGCGCTCGGCCAGCTGTTCGACCAGGTACACCGAGCGGTGCTGCCCGCCTGTGCAGCCAATGGCCACGGTCACATAGCTGCGGTGGTTGGCGTTGAGCACCGGCAGCCAGTGGTCCAGAAATTGCGCAATATGCGTTTGCATGGCGGCTACGTCGGGCTGCTGGCGCAGAAAGCTTTGCACGGCTTCGTCTTTGCCAGTCAGCGGGCGCAGCTCTGTGTCGTAATACGGATTGGGCAGCATGCGCACGTCAAATACGTAGTCAGCATCGACTGGAATGCCGTGCTTGAACCCAAAGGACTGAAACACCAGCGTCATCTGGTTGGCTGGTGCCTTGAGCAGCGCTTTGACGTAGCTTTGCAGCTGTGAGCCGCGGATGTTGCTGGTGTCAATGACGTGGGCGTGCTCACGCAGATCACCCAGCAGCTCGCGTTCTTGCTCGATGATTTGCATCAGCGCCTGGCGGCCATCGGGGGTTTCAGATTTTGAGAGCGGGTGACGGCGTCGTGTCTCCGAAAAGCGGCGCACCAAAGTGCCGGTGGAGGCATCCAGAAACAGCACATGCAAATGCAGGCCCGAGGCTTTCAGCCGCTCCAGCTTGTCCAGCTCACGCGGCAGGTTGGGCAGGCTGGTGGCGCTGCGTGCATCAATGGCAATGGCTACGCGCTTGCCATGGTGCACATGCTGCAGTCGCACAAAGTCTTCCAGCAGTTCGGGCGGCAGATTGTCAACGCAGTAATAGCCGGCATCTTCCAGAGCGTGCAAGGCCACGGACTTGCCAGAACCAGACATTCCGGTGATCAGCACAATTTCCAAATCTGTCATTTCTGCCCTCTGTGTTGTCAGCCTATCTCTTGCGTTGCCTGCACCAGCATTTCACGCGCATGGGCCATGGTAGTGGCTGAGATTTTTTCTCCGCCCAGCATGCGCGCAATCTCCCGCTCACGCTGGCTGGTATCGGTCGGGGTGACGGTGCTGCTGGTGCCTGCTTTGTCACGTTTTTTGGCCACCACATAGTGATGGTCGGCGCACGCAGCCACCTGCGGCAAATGGGTAACGGCGAGCACCTGGCGGTCTTTGCCCAAAGCGCGCATCAGCTTGCCGACGGTCTCGGCCACGGCTCCGCCCACGCCAGAGTCGACTTCGTCAAAAATCAGGGTGCCAGCATGACCCAGCTCACTGGTGGTGACGGCAATGGCCAGCGACAGGCGCGAAAGCTCACCCCCCGAGGCCACTTTCCCAATCGGTTTGGGCGTGGCACCGGGGTGGCCAGCCACTAAAAATTGCACGCTGTCCAGGCCATGCGCGCCGGGCTCGGCCAGCTTGTCCAGCTGCACTTCAAACCTGCCGCCTTGCATGCCCAGGCCTTGCATGGCCTGGGTGATGGCACGCGAGAGCTTGGGCGCCGCCTTGGCGCGCTGCTGCGACAGTGCGCGTGCCGATGTCTGAAATGCCTCTTGCGCTTGTTGCTCGGCTTTGCGCAAGCGGTCAATGTCAACAACCGCATCCAGCTGGCGCAGCTCTTCGCGCCACGACTGCAGCAGTGCAGGCAGCTCTTGCGGGGTGCGCTTGTAGCGGCGTGCCAGCTGCATCCACAGCGACAGGCGCTGGTCTAGTTCGGCCAGTTTCTCGGGGTCTAGCTCGGTGCGGCGCAGGTAGATTTGCAGCGAATGCTGGGCATCGTTGATCTGTGCCAGACTGGATGCCAGCACATCGGCAATCGCCTGAAACTCGGGCTCCAGGTGCTCGTTGTCCTGCAGCATGTCCTGCGCACGCCCCAGCGGGCTGCTGATGCCGGCTTCATCGTCTTCCAGCAGGAAGAGCGCGTTCTGTGCAGTTTCCAGAAGTGCCTGCGCGTGCGACAGGCGGGTGTGCTGGGTGTTCAGCTCGTCCCACTCGTCCATGCCGGGGTTGAGCTTGTCCAGCTCGCCAATCTGCCATTGCAAACGCTCGCGTTCACGCTGCAGGGTGTCTTGCGCGGCGATTGCGTGCTCCAGGTCTTTGGAGGCAGCGCGCCACGCTGTCCAGTGTTGGTGCAGGCCGTGGGTGGAGACACCCGCATAAGCGTCCAGCAGCTCACGCACGGCGTCGGCGCGCGTCAGGCTCTGCCAGGCGTGCTGGCCGTGAATATCCAGCAACGCTTCACCCAGTGCGCGCAACTGGGTGGCTGTGGCCGGCGCGCCATTGATCCAGGCGCGGCTGCGGCCCTGTGTGTCGATCACGCGGCGCAGCAAGAGCGTGTCTTCCAGCGCAAAGCCGCCTTCCTCCAGCCAGGCATGCAAGTGGGCGGGGTCATCAAACTCTGCGCTGATATCGGCCTGCGTAGCACCTTCACGCACCACACCAGCATCGGCGCGGCTGCCCAGCGCCAGCTGCAGGGCATCAATCAAAATAGATTTACCTGCCCCGGTCTCGCCCGTCAGCACGGTAAAACCTGTGTGCAAATCCAGATCCAGCTGCTGCACGATGACAAAGTCACGCAAGGTGATGCGTTTGAGCGCCATGGTCAGTAGCCCCCTTCGTTCCAGCCGAGTTTTTTGCGCAGCGTTGCGAAGTAGTTCCAGCCTACGGGGTGCAAAAACCGCACGCTGTATTCAGAGCGGCGGACAAAAATACGGTCGCCATGCAGCAAAGAGGCCAGCGACTGCATGTCGAAGTTGGCGCTGATGTCGCGCCCACTGACCACTTCCATCATCACTTCGGTCTGGTCCGACAGCACGATGGGCCTGTTGGACAGCGTGTGCGGTGCAATCGGCGCCATCAGCCAGGCGGGAATCGAGGGGTGCATCAGTGGCCCGCCCACCGACAAGGTGTAAGCCGTAGAGCCTGTGGGCGTGGCCACAATCAGTCCGTCAGCACGCTGGTTGGACAGAAACTGTCCATCAACCTCCACACGCAGCTCCACCATGCCCGACGTGCCGCCACGGTTGACCACCACATCGTTCATGGCCAGTGCCTCAAAAACCGTTTCGCCCTGACGCACCACGCGCGCGTGCATCAAGGGGCGGGCTTCCTGTTCGTATTGGCCCTGCAGCATGGGCAGCAAGGCCTGTGGGTAATCATCCAGCGGAATATCGGTGACAAAGCCCAGGCGGCCCTGGTTAATACCAATCAAGGGTGTTCCATACTTGGCCAGTTGGCGGCCAATGCCCAGCATGGTGCCGTCGCCGCCCACCACAATGCCCAGATCGCAGTGCTGGCCCAGGTCATCGACAGGCATGGACCGAAAACTATGGTGCAAGCCGGTTTGGGTGGCCGTTTCTTCTTCTAAAACCACCTCGCAGCCCTGCTGTTGCAGAAAACCTGCAATCTCAAAAAGGATTTGGCGAGACTGCTCGGTGGCAGCACCAGAGGCAGAAGGAGACTGGTATTTGCCAACCAGCGCTACGTGGCGAAACTTGGACGTCATAACGGAAATTACATCATTAAAATCATCACATGCTCGATGAACGTTCCAAGTTGTTGTTGAAAGCGCTGGTCGAGCGCTATATCTCGGACGGCCAACCTGTAGGTTCGCGTACTTTGTCGCGCGCCTCAGGCCTGGAATTGTCACCTGCGACCATTCGCAATGTCATGTCGGACCTGGAGGAGCTGGGGCTTATTGTCAGCCCCCACACCTCTGCAGGGCGCATTCCCACTGCCCGTGGCTACCGCTTGTTTGTAGACACCATGCTCACGGTGCAAAGCGGCGGGCTGGTGGCCCCCGAGCTGGTTGCAGAACAACCACAGAAGGTGATTGCCAACGCGGCGCAGCTGCTGTCCAACATGTCGCAGTTTGTGGGCGTGGTCATGGCACCGCGCCGCAGTTCGGTGTTCAAGCACATCGAATTCGTCAAACTCTCAGAACGGCGCGTGCTGGTGATCATCGTCTCGCCGCAGGGCGATGTGCAAAACCGGGTGATATTTACAGACGCAGAGTTTTCTGCGTCGCAACTGATTGAAGCCTCTAACTTCATCAACGCCAACTACGCAGGGCTGGATATTGAGCAAGTGCGCGAGCGCATCAAACAAGAGGTCGACCAGCTGCGCGGAGAGGTGGCCAACCTGATGCAGGCAGCCGTCAACGTCAGCGCAGAAGTGATGTCGCAAGCCCCCCAAGAGCAAGTCATCATCTCTGGCGAGCGCAATTTGCTGGCCGTCAGTGATTTCTCCAGCGACATGGGCAACCTGCGCCGGGCCTTTGAGCTGTTTGAACAAAAAACCCAGATACTGCGCCTGCTGGACTTCTCCAGCAAAGCCGAAGGCGTACGTATCTATATTGGCGGCGAAAGCCAGGTCGTGCCTTTTGAGGAGCTGTCGGTGGTGAGCGCCCCGTACGAAGTCGACGGCCAGATTGTGGGCACCCTGGGCGTGATTGGCCCCACACGCATGCACTACGACAAGATGATTCAAATCGTGGACATAACGTCCAAGTTGGTCAGCAATGCGCTGAGCCACCACCGCTAGCCGTTACAATGCGAAGGTTTCTCTGGTCCTAGCGGGCCGGGGAAGTCAGGTTGGGGCGTTAGCTCAGTTGGTTAGAGCAGAGGACTCATAATCCTTTGGTCGTCGGTTCAAGTCCGCCACGCCCTACCATTAAATTCAATGACTTAGCGAATTGGCAGCGCTAGTCCTACGGTCCAAAGGTACAAATTCAGTACAGTGCTCAGCGAGTACGGTGCAATTTGAGGATCATTTCTATGCCTACTATCGTCAAAACGCCTTCCGGAACATGGAAGGCGGTCATCCGAAAAACCGGCTGGCCTTCGACGATCAAAACTTTCCGCATCAAACGTGACGCTGAAGATTGGGCGCGTCGCACCGAAGATGAAATGGTGCGTGGTGTCTACATCCACCGCAGTGGATCAGAACGAACTACGGTCGAGGTCGCACTGAAGCGCTATCTCAGCGACATCACTCCAACGAAGAAGCCTTCAACTCAAAAAGCTGAGCATACGAAGGCCAAGCAGCTCATTAAAGGCTTGGGAAAGTATTCTCTTGCTGCCTTGTCTGCAGATGTCTTGGCTGGTTATCGAGACGAGCGTTTGGCTACTCTTACGTCGCGTGGTGGCGTGACAAGCAACAACACCGTACGGCTCGAGCTTGCTTTGCTCAGTCACCTATACACAGTCGCTATTCAGGAGTGGGGGTTGGGGCTGACATTCAACCCGGTGCTGAACATTCGAAAGCCCAGTCCTGGAGAGGGACGAAATCGTAGGCTTCAGCCTGGGGAAGAGCGGAAGTTGATGGCGGCGGTTAACAGTCACAGCAATCCAATGCTGGGCTGGATCGTAACCATAGCAATTGAGACAGGAATGCGCTCTTCAGAGATTACAAGTCTGCGCGTGTCGCAGGTCGATCTTGGGCGTCGGGTAGTCCGCCTTCTAGACACCAAAAATGACAGTGCGAGGTCTGTGCCACTAAGCTTAAGGGCTACGGAAGCATTTCGACAGGCATTAGCGAATGCTGTAAGGCCAGGCGATACCGCATTGGTGTTCTTTGGAGAGCCAGGTCGTGATGGGACCCGCAGGCCCTATGAATTCAATCGAGTTTGGACAGTTTTAAAGACGAAGCTGGGTTTGAAGGACTTGCGGTTTCATGATCTGCGCCATGAAGCAGTTAGTCGACTGGTTGAGGGTGGGTTGAGTGATCAGCAGGTTGCTTCTATAAGCGGACACAAGTCGATGCAGATGCTTAGGCGCTATACGCATCTGAGAGCAGAAGATTTAGTAGCTGAGTTGGATTTAATCAAATCTGCGCGGATGTAAGAGACGTGAGTTTTCCAGTTTGAGAAAACATTCTTTTTATCGTCTCTATGTCATGCAATTGAGCATCACAGGTTCTGTAGTGCTTAATTCATCTTAAAAGACTGCTTTCGACCGAGGCTGTGTGAAAACTCGTCCAAGCTTAAAATTCAGGGGTATTCTCACTATTACCCTGCTAAAGAAAAACGCATACAGAGCGATCTGAGAGGTCATTTTTTTACCGAGGTCAGTGCGTAATGCGTTTTCACACAGCCAAGAGCGGACGATCCTTTCATATTCAGATTTTTAGATTAGTCTAAACGATAGCAAAAGATTTATCCTAATGAGTTTGATGAAATAGCATCTGTTTATGCGATAAATCTTTTCCAGCAGCTTGCATAACTTTTTAAGTTACAATTACAAACAATAGATTGAAAATATTATTTGGAGAATTATTAATGATGGAAGATTTTTGGACAAATATTAAATTGCGAGAAATTATATCCAAAGTGTCTATTAGTGACATCATTGCATTCTGCGCGCTAAGCGTAAGTGTTTTTGGTTATCGCCAACAAAAAAAAGGAAATGATACTTTCAAAGAAAGTCTAATGTCGGATGCCTATAATAAATCACAAGAATTCATCAATTCATTAAATAATATAGAAAATTCTTTGTTTTCGGTATCGAGGTTGACCATAGGGGGAATTAACATTACACCTGATTACGGGAAATTTTTGGAGTATAGAACCAAAGATCGGTTTCGTGAGGGCGTAATCCATAGGATGAAATCATCACAACGTGCAGGGGAATCAATATGTAGAAATGTTAACGCTCTCATGAGGCTCGACTCTGAATTAGGAAAGCTTAGCTACTACTTATCTAAAAAAAATAATCAAACTCTAAAAAAATTAATGGATCTAGGTCTGCAGATTGACGGCTCAATACAAAGGTATGTGAAATTTGTTTTTGATTATTTTGATGATGAAGAGCTTTGCACGGGAATGAGATTAAGTAGGCATATCATCCCAAATAACGAGATGTCAATAAAAACCATATTGGAGAATGAGCTAACGAACTCTTTAAAAGAGATATATACAATGTCCGATCAATTGTCAAAGATCTGTCAAGAATTAAATAAAAATAAGATCTCAGATCTTTATCAATATAAGTAGAATTTTAACAAGCCTCATCCATGAGGCCAATAATGGCGTGGTTCGCATTAATAAACTTATTAATCCTGCTTGGGCCTCTAGCCCTTATTCCATTAGGGCAGGAGGTTCTTGTTTCTGCAGTCGGTGTCCCGGGCGCTCATGGTCGTTTTTGTTCGGATTTAATCACTAACCTCCTTGGCCAATCAGGGACTGTCACAGTTCGTTAAACAGCGGACAGTCGATCATTGGCTTTCTGAAGCCGTCGAGTTTTTAGGCTTTCCTGTCATCCCATTCATAAAGCTTTTTATCCAATCGACGCCCGCGTTTGATTTCTGCTTTAATTTACTTGGATTTTTATGCCAACCAGTTTTCGTGATCCTCTTGTCAAAGCCATGAAACGCGCATGTGAAGATATGCTTCGATTCTCGGGTGAGCCTGCTAAACGACTAAATGCGGAGTATCTATTTACCGTTGCCGTCGCAAAAGAAATTGATGGCTTGAACGGATACTATGGAGATCCGTATCGTATTCATTTGGAAAAGAAGACTCGAGAATTCGCACAAGATTGCCTGCTTCCCGTAAAATTTGGAAATCCTTTGCGCAAGGGTAATACCTCTATTCGAAATGGGACACCCAAAATATCCAGAAATGGCCGTATAGATATCTCGGTTTATGAGGATATTTCAAACAACGGTTATCTGGGTCATCAACCGATCTGCGCTATCGAATTAAAGGCCTTCAATCCTGCAAGAGCCCTTGTGCTGGAAGACCTCAAACGAAATTTAGAATACTTTTCAATAAAAGGAAATACCGGAAGCAGTGTGCTTGGCTCAACCCTGTTTGGTGCCCTCCACGCTTGGCCTAAAGTTGGAACTGAAAGCGAAGAGGAAATAAAGGCTGAAAATCTTAGGAGTACGTATGTAAATTGGCTTTCTGAGCTCACCCAAACTCCAGAAATTCGTAAGACGGTTTCTGTCCATCGGATTAGCCAAGACCTAATGGGTGAAGTAATAGATAATGGTGAATATCAAGAGATAAATGCGGATACTATCCATAACTTCGTAGGTGTTGTAGTGGAGTTCTGCGCAAGTGGAATATAAGAGTCATTCAAGTATGTCCACTAAAGTGAGCCGCTTAACTCCAATATTAGTGGTCGTCTGCTCTGGACCGAGGCCGTGTGAAAACTCGTTTAAGCATCAAATTAAGGGGTCTCACCCTTGCCTCGGTCAAGAAAAACGCATACAGAGCGATCTGAGAGGTCGCTTTTTTGCTGATGCCAGCGCTCGATACGGTTTCACACAACCTCGGTCGAAAGCTGATGCTCGTTAGCTCCATCGAAAATTAGGAAATTAATTTACAGATGGCATTAAATACATTTTCTATAAATATCTAGAACTAATTTTCTCTAGTGCATGAACATCCTAATTTATTTTGAATTTCGTCGAGCCTAAGGCGAGTAAGGGGAGGTGATGGAGGCAGAGTAGCGAAGCTGCGCAGGCCTACAGCACACATCTTGCCATCCAGTGTTGTCACTATTCAGGCACTCCACTAAGGTTGGCAGGGCCTTTTTTTGATATTTTGCATTCTTGCGCGTCAGTTTGCATTTCTGTGCATTAGTTTGCATTTCTGTGCATAGTTTTGCGTTGTTGTGTGTAGGGCGCTGTTTTTTGACCTTTGGTTTTAAATAAATTTAATAATATTTTGATATTTCATTGAGGTTAATTGATTTCTGCTTGGTAGTTTTCTGTTGATTTTTATAATTTTCTAAGTTAAGTGAATGTATTTCTTTAATATATCGGCTATTGAGGTTTGATATTCACTTTTATTTATAGTTTTGTTGCTATTGATGTTTTTTATCTTATTTTTTGAATAATATGGGTTGAACTCTCCTTTTTGGTGTTTTGAAATTAGTCCTCTTAGATATCTAATTGGAGTCGTTTTTATCACTCCTGGTTTTCTCATCGCTTCATTTACTTCTGCAAAGAGCGCATCTCTGGTATCTGGTGCCATCGCTTTTAAAAGCTGTTTTGCTGTTCTCAAATCGTCTTCTGTCCATACCAGCCGGGGAGGGGTAACAGACTTATCCACAACTTGTTTCCGTACTACATAGTTAATTGATTCTTCTGTATGTACTTCTTGGGGTGACATAGCTGTGTCACCACCACCCTGACACAGCTGTGTCACCCCCGGGGTGACAATTTGTCGGGGTGGGGGTGACAAATTGTCAGGGTGGTCTGGGGCTTGCTTGATGTCGGATTGGGTGGTTTGGGGAGGCGATAAACGGTAGTTGTTCGACGTCTGCTGACCGTCTGCTCTGAACCGAGGAGTCACGACTAGCCAATGGTTCGCTTCGAACCTTTTAAGGGCGCGTTGGATTGTTCTCGTACAAACTCCGCAGTACTTGGCTAAGAGTTCCACACGTGGATAGCAATCACCTTGTTCATTCGCCATCGAGCACAGCGCAAGGAAGATCAACTTCTCGACAGGCTTGAGCTCCAGCTCAAAAACCCACTTAACCCGGTTGAACATCACATGCCTGCACGGTTCAGGTAGGCAGCTACTTCTGCTGTTTTGAAATACACGCGCCTGCCAATGCGAATGCGTGCGTTTTGAAAGCCTCTTGCATATGGTTGCGATGAGTTAAGTGCAACGCGAAGTCCTTCTGGGCTGCGGTGAAGCAACGCTGCAAGCTGAGGAATGTTGAGAAGAGGTCCGTAAGTTTTGGTTAGAGATTCTTCCAGTGCACTTATCTGAGCCTTTGTTTCCGGAGAGTCCATTTGCTATTCCTTCGAATGATTCCGATAGGTAGCGAAGTTATTGGAATGTTGTTAAATTGAAAGCAATGGAATATGACAAATAAGTTGACATGAGTTCCACAGCAATGGCGATGTCTCAGCAAAGCAAGATTTACGTGCGGGATCGGTGCCCGGCTTACGTCCGAGATGCCATAGCTAGTTTTGAGCGCCAATGCACACCTTCGTATACGACAGGTTCGCGCCGCTACTCGATCTGGTCTTTGGTGCGCAACGTACTCGATGAGCCTTTTAGGCGAGCCTTGGCGGAACACCAAATTGATCATCTGATTTCTTCTCCGCTGTCGACCTGGCTTCACATGGGGCTAGCTCCAAACGAGCGCGGTGTTCGATTGAGTCGATTGTCTCGGGCACGCTCAACTCTTCAACGGCTCCACTCCGGTCAAGCGGAAGCCTTTGCACTTATCGAGGTTGCCTACGAAATTGGCTTGTTCGTGCACCTCAAGAGGCCGGAGAAATCAGTTGGACCATCAGCGGAGAAAGCTACTAAGCCTATCAATTTTTCTAGGGTGCAGAGTCCAGACTATCCGTTCTGCGAGCTGTGCTGGAGAAATACCATGAAGGCGTGTGCTCTTGAGACTGGTGCTGAGTTGGCTGTCTTTGCCAGTGCACGATTTTGTGAGGATCACAACCCAAAAGATCCTTCATCGCGATATCGATCTGACCATCGGAATCGAACGAAGTTCAGGATAGCCATTGATGACTTCTGGAAGTCTTGGCGAGCAACGTCTTTGGGGGTAAGTGTGATTCCAAGCGAGTCTGAGGCTCGCTACGCGGCTTACTGGAAGGTCCGCGGGGGTTGGTCGCCACGGGTGCAAAAAATGCGGCAGATGGCCGAAATGGGGCTTTCTGGTGCGGAGATAGGCAGACATTTCGGCGTAAGCCGTCAAGCTGTTAGCAAGGCGTTGAGGCTTGCTGGCGAAAACGAGCTGTCTAGGCAGCAGTCGGTCTTGTAGACACCGACCTAAGGTTCTAGAAGCTTATCGGATTGATGTTCCCAAGCATCGAGTCATAGAGTTTCTTGATGGAATCGAACGCATCTGACCTCGCTTGCTTGCGCAAGCGGGCTTTCCTCAGACCTTCCTCAGGCAGCCAACTTTTGCATGTCGTCGATCAGCTCAAGTCGCGAAGAGTCGGCGTAAGTGTCGCGCTTTAACTTAAGTGCATCAATCATGGCGTGGTTAGTCAGCAAAAAGTTGTCTAGCAACGTATACCAGCTGAGAACGAAGCGCTTCATTTGTGGATCGTCGCTAACGAGACCAGGCAAGCCCTTGGCGACCTGGCCCTGCATGCGACTGCGAATTTCCGTATCCATTTCCGATATCTTGCGTCCGATCAAAATGAGCTCGAAGTGCATTGCATCGCTACTGGCAAACTCTGCGTGCTTTTTGATGAGTTGTGCATAGCCATCGAGCTGCTGGAGATGCTTGTAATTGAGCGCGAGGCTTGGTCGCTTGATCTCCACCACGATACAGCGATAAATTTTACGACCCATCGAGTCATGGTGTAGAACCTTGCGTGCGAGGAATAAATCCGGTTGTTTGTTCGCGCCCTCGACGGCTGTAGGTTCATCTGCGTCCAAGTCGTCTAGGGAGATCTCGTCAATCCCCTTGACCGCGTCTCGGAGCGATTTTGCAATCTTGGTAAACGTGTCTTCCTCCGCGCCAAGCGTTTCGTATGAACTACCGAACAGCCACGTGTTTGCCTCGATGATGCCCTGCAGATCGGGAGTTTCAAGCGTCTCCATATAGTGGTCGTTCATGAGTGTTCGCAGTTTTTCGGCTACTTCGTGTCTACGGCGAAGGACTTCAATGGCCGACACAATGCTTTGTAGCGACACGCTCTTCAGCTGCTTGGCAAACAGCTTAGTCGATACGTCGTCGAGCTCTAGAACGCTGTTGAGTACCTCGAAGATAGCGTCGTTTTCGCTTGAAACCGCTAGCTTGTCGAGGAGCCGCACGATGATCTTTTTCTGCTTCTGCTTAAGTGATTTCAATACCGTCGGATCGGCGGTGTAAATAGCACGCAGGATGCTTTTGGTGTTCTCAAATCGCCAGTTCTTGTAATCCTCGGGCAGGCCTGCATAGGTCGGAAAAACGCCATCGGTAACGTAACCTTCAATCTCCCGCTCGAACTGCTTGCGCAGGAAGTCTTCATAGACAGAATTGGTGATCTTGTTGAGTTCGCGTATTACCTTTCGCCACGTCTCTGAATCGAAGCCCGTTGCGTCTGGGCTAGCCAAGTCACCTCCGGTCGGCTTGAAGGTATCAATCCACGTTGAGCTCACATAGATGCTGGTATGGAAATTTCCCTTGTGGTTGAAGGTACTCAGCTTCTTATCGACATTCTTGCCCGAGGAGTTCAAGAGGTATACGTATGATTTCTCTGAGCCTGGCCTGAGGTCCCAGCGAAGGACGGACACGTCAAAGTCATAGCCATCGATGGAAAGCTTGCGCTGGGTTAGGTCGTGCGATGGTACAGCTACCTCTGCATCATTAAGGCGGAGCCTCTTCATGGGGTTCAGGGCGAGAAACCAGCCGAACTCTATGGAAAGAAGGTTGTGAAGTTCGCAGATGGTCGGCAGTGCTGCATGCAGGTTGAGCAGTTCTGCGGTTGTGCCAGTCTTGCCTAAGTGCATCCTTGAGGGCAATGTCGATGGCTCTATTGATTGGCCTTCATAGTTCGTGAGCGACGTGCCGTTTACTTCGATTTTTGCGGGCCCCGAACCAGCGGAATTTGTCCACCAAACGGCCCGTTCGGCGAGCCTGTGAAAGGACAGTCGACCACGGCCATGCGAACCATGCGTTGTCACGTCCTCTTTTTTACTGGAGTCATTGAACCGGCCAAATGTATCTGCGTGCGTTTCAAGATCGATGCCTTCCCCATCATCGAAGATCTCCACTCTCGTCGCACCGCCCATCGACCCTTCGTCCACCAGCACTTCGACGTTTGGCGCTTTGGCGTCGAATCCATTCCAAGCTAGCTCGGCGATTGCACGCCACGGATCGGTGGTTCGAAAGTGTTTCTTGATCCCCTCGCCGTTGATCTCCGTCTTTCCTGTGATTTGTCGATTCGCCATGCTCAGTCTCTCTGTTGTTTTTCTCGTCCGTGCAAGGCACAGCCGAGTTCAACATGCAGTTTAGTGTCCTCGCGCGTCGAGGTGATGAAAGCCGACTCTGGGTTTTGACGGTTTAGAAGAAGATCGGGAGGCCGTGAGTCACCTTTCCGGATGAAGTGGCGGCTTTCGCTGCTACCGATCGCTGTGTGCTGCGGTACAGTAGAAGTACATCTATAGACTTCGCTGAATTTCGCTAAATTCAGGTAAGCTGTTGATATTAAAGTAATTTAAACTACTGTACTTTAAGCTCGATTACGCTGTACTTCGTTAGAGTTCGCATGAGGTTGTCGAACTCATAATCCTTTGGTCGACAGTTCAAGTCTGTCACGCCCTACCATATGGATAAAGAAAAGCCTGCTATGTTTTGCATAGCAGGCTTTTTGTTTTTCATGCCTTTGGAGACTTTTCCACGTGAATTCTTGCACGTGGTTCTGGTGTTTCGTGGATAGTGCGCCGAGCTAGTTTGGAAGGCTCACGGTTTATTTTTTACAAGTAGCTATCTCTGCTTTCGGCTACAAGCAGTCCTTCGGGTCAAAACCGCCGGCGGCACGTTTAGGCTGGTTGCAGTCGGTCAACTCAACAGAGTTAACGACTGCTACATCCCAAAGCAGTCGTAGATCGGCCGTCCAAACGGTGATCAGACATCAATGGCTTTTGTTTTCCAGACTTCCTTTGCCATAGCTATGAGGAGCGCGTGGCGCTCCTCAATAGCAGCGGCATTCCATACAGAAAAAGCCTTCAACTTGGTATTGATCCGCGATACAGATGTGTTCTTCCCGACATCGGCAAGTGCCACAAGACTGCGAGTCAAGTAGTTGCCACTATTGCTGTACTCGGCCTGCTTAGCAGGGTAGAAATCGTTGCCTGCGACTATGTTGATCGGCTTTTCCAATAAGGTCAGATTGCCAAGGCGGTTTTTGTAGTCGTCATATTCCGTATTGGGATTCTCTGACGCCCATGAAGCGCGCAGTGCCGCCTTCGGATTATCGGGAAGGATATGCTCGATTTCCAACTTGGTAAACGGCTCTAGACTGCCCGGCACCTTCAAACCGCTGAACGCCATCTCGACGTTCTGCGTTAACCTCGCCAGCAAGTAGCGCGTGCGGTACTGCTGCATCGAGTACAGAGTGAAACGTTTAAGAGCGTCGACAAGCTCCTGCGATTTTCCTGCCATATTCTTCTCGAAGTGATCGGCAACGAATGCGTTAAGCATCATCTTCTGTTGCGCCAGATCGATCGTCTCACCAATCGCACGTAACTCATCGGCCCATTGCGAAAAGTTTCGCTCCAGATCTTTGGTCGGAGTCTTCGTGAATATGTAGTAGAAGAGGAAGCTCTCGAGTTGTGCCACGAAGTGATCGAAGAGTGGCTTGGGTAGACCCGCCGCCGCCAGCAGCAGCACGTAGTGCAAACTGAACGCCCCACCGGTCAATCGCTTAAGGCTATCCATAACCAGACTGGGTTTGCCATCATTGCCCAGACCGTTCGCAAAGGCTAGATAGTGTTCGACGTTACGAATCACTTTGCGAACAAACTCAAATGGCTTGGCTTCGTAGTTGCACAACGCCGCGTTGTTCTTGGCAGTGAACCAGTCGTAGATCTCGTCCTCGCGCACTACCGCGTCGCCGCGTTCGTTTTTGATCACATAATTGGCCATCAGGAAATAGCGCAGGAAACGCAATGGCTTTTCCTTTGCTTTCTCCAGTGGCTTGGTAACCTTTTTCCACTCGTCCTTGAGTTGCGTGAACTGTGTTGATTTGACCTGCGTGAAGAGCAGGTTTTTAAGCAAGTCCATCGGATTCAGGCCGACTCCACGCTCGTTGATAGTCTCGAAAATCTTCAGCGCGCTGCTGATGTCTGTGGAGATCTGGATAAATACTACGTTGTTGGCTAGATAGCCCCAATACTTCTTTAACTTAGCCAAATCGTAGTAGTTATCCCTCAAATAACGATACAGCGTACTGTAGGAGTTGATCAGGTTTTCCAGAGAACCGAAGCTCGCGATGCCCGCGGCCTGGATACCACCTCGCACCGTTTGTGGGTCGGCATTAAGTTTCACAAGCTTAGCCATCACTTCACCTGCACTCTCGTAGCGCGGCTCCAGTTTTAGCGTGGCGCAAACCTCCCCACTACTGTCTACGTAGCTTGTCGAAATGAGTCCTGCAATCATCTGCTCCTGTGGCTCGCCCTTAAATAGGTGATGGAGCGCGCACAGCAGTAGAAAGAATGTAGTCAAGCGCTGTTGGCCATCGATCACTTCGTAATGATTTCTTTGATCCGTTGGCGACACGAGAACCGTACCAATGAAGTATTCACGCGTGGTGCTTGCATCAATCTGTTCTCCAATGTCTTCAAGCAGTTGATGCACTTCCTTATCAGTCCATACGTATTCACGCTGGTAATCTGGAACGATGTAGTAGCACTCCCTAAAGGCTTCCTCGATGCTGTATTTGTGGTTTTCTATGCGAGCCATATCTCCAAGCTTTCGTCGTTCTTTTGTTTTGGTGAGCTGATGCTAATCGCTGTAACTGAATCGACCAAAATTTCCTAGATGGATTCCGACTTCGTAGAACTCTTTAGTCATTTTCACTGAGCGACTTTTGGTCGGCAAATCGCAGTCATTCACGTTGCTTGACTCCATAGGCAGCAATCCACTGCACAGTAGTCGGTGCTCGGAGAGGCTTCCAGGGCTGCTCTGGATCGTTAACGCTACTTGATGCTCCGTGAGCGCGAGCATTGAGACTCGTCTTTGAAATACTGCTCCCCACTATCAGCTTCTCATCGTCAATCAACACGTTGAAAACGTGTAGCAATGACACACGTGATGGCTACTATCTGCCCGTAACCGGAACTTGGACTTGCAGGCATGGCTGTCGGCAATCGCTGCAAAGCAGGCACCCGCTGGAAAATCACGAACGACAGCAACGGGTCGTAAGCTGGCATTCAGCTTAAAAAATAATTAGTTAGTCAGCGCTGGGATGCATTAGGGAGCCTCCTCCTGCTTGTTTGGAGTCCCCACGTACACGCGGACTATGCGGGAGTGGATGCAGATTCAGGTTTGGCTCACACCGTGCGCGGCACAGCCGCCGATGTCAGCGATGTCGTGGTGGCCATAGTCTGCTGCACAGACAGGAAGCCGATGGCTACGGCGATGCGGGTTACCAGGGCGTAGACAAGCGAGCCGATGTCCTGAAGTGGCATACCACCATGAAGCGCAGCAAGCGCAAGGCTCTGGAGTTGCTCAAACCGATTGCAGCTTTGCAAGAGCAACTCGAGCAGGTCAAGTCCAGCATCAGGGCAAGGTCGAACACCCATTCAGAGTCATCAAACACCAGTTCGGTCATGTCAAGACACGCTACCGAGGCTCGAAGAGGAGCACCCTGCAATTGCACACTTTGTTTGCCGGCGAACTTATGCATGATCCGTGGGCGCTTGCTAGGATTCACGGCCTTGACGGCTGTGGTGAAGGCCTGAAAGACAAGATGCCCGCGAGACGCGGGCATCTTGAGCAGCCAAGCGAGCTGTGAAATTCGTGTGAGCAGCTCAGGTTGTCGTTACCACGGCTGAAACCGCTTTATGCAGAGCATCCTTAGCTCCTTGTCTACATTTTGGACAAAGCTAAGAACTCCACTTTTGAGGGGTAAGGTCACACGTGACAGCGCAGGTTCGGGCGGGAACAAGGTGACTGGCAAGGGTCCCTGTGTGTTGGCTTGGACCCTGTCTTTAGATCCCAAAGCGCTTGAGCAGCCGCTCATTCACGATCTCATGTGCCTCGCGCATGATGCGGTCCAGCAGCTCTTGCACGCTCGGAACGTCATGAATCAGTCCGGCCACCTGGCCGCAGGACCAAGCGCCGCAATCGACATCGCCTTGCTTCATCACGCGCGGGTAAACACCCGCGACCTCGGCGGCAATGTCTGCGAACTTGATCTTTTCGCCCAGCTCACGCTCCTTGGCAATCAGGCGCTCGACGGCGGGGTTGTTCAGCACGCGTTCGGTGTTGCGCAGCGGGCGCATCACAAGGCGCGTGTCGAGTTCGGTAGCCCGCACAATTGCCTGCTTGACGTTGTCGTGAACGGGGGCCTCCTTCGTGGCGACAAAACGTGTGCCCATGTTGATGCCGTCAGCGCCCAGCGCCAGCGCTGCGACCAGTGAGCGGCCATCGGCCATGCCGCCAGAGGCCACAAAAGGCACCTTCAATTCTTCCGCCGCGCGCGGCAGCAGGATGAAGTTGGGGATGTCGTCTTCGCCGGGGTGGCCCGCGCATTCAAAACCGTCTACGCTCACCGCATCGCAGCCAATGCTTTGTGCCTTCAGCGCGTGGCGCACCGAGGTGCATTTGTGGATGACCTTGATGCCAGCCTCATGCAGTGCCGGTAGCCATTGCTGTGGATTGTTGCCAGCGGTCTCCACAATCTTCACGCCGCCTTCGATGATGGCGCGCACATAGCCGGGATAGTCTGGGGCATTGACCACAGGCAGAAAGGTGAGATTCACACCAAAAGGCTTGTCCGTCATCTCGCGGCAGCGCGCAATTTCCCTGGACAGGGCCTCAGCCGATGGCTGGGTGAGTGCGGTGATGACGCCAAGGCCGCCGGCATTGGAGACCGCAGCCGCCAGCTCGGCCAAGCCAACATGGTGCATGCCGCCTTGAATGATGGGGCGTTCGATGTTGAAGAGTTCTGTGATTCGGGTTTTCATGTCTCTTGATCAGTTGGCTTGGTTCAGTTCGGAAAGCACTTGGCGAGTGTGCTCGCCCAGCGATGGCACGCGGCCAGGGCGGTGTTTGTAGTCGTCGATTAAGACGACTCCTGGAATATCGGCAGGCGCGCGTTCACCGGCCTGGGTTCCAACGAACAAATCCTTGGAAACACCTTCCTGCCCGGCGCGAATCTGGTCCATGGTGCGGATGGCTCCGACTACAACGCCAGCGTTGCTCAGCAGCTCACAAACCGCATGGGTACTGTGGTGGTTGAAGGCAGCGTTGAGCGCCGCAAGCAATGCCCCTCGGTTTTCCACGCGTGCGCGATTGGTCGCAAAACGTGCGTCTTGCGCGAGTTTCGGGCTGCCGATGGCGTTGCACAGACGCGGGAAATGCTCCTCGGTATAGGCAGAAACCACCACCATGCCGTCGCTCGTCGCCACCACCTCGGCCGCGGGTGCCACGGTTGGCTGGCCGTTACCGCGGCGCAGCGGCACTTTGTTGAACATGCGGTACTCTGCCCAAGCGTTGGCGAGCGACGCCACGGCAATATCGATCAACGAGAGATTAATGAGCGCACCGCGCCCGTTCACGCTGCGGCGAAACAGCGCTGCCAGCACGCCACTGGTGAGCGATTGCGCGGTGAGTATGTCGACAGCGGTGAAGCCAACACGAACGGGATCGCGCCCGGCCTCGCCGTTCAGGCTCATCATGCCGCTTTCGGCCTGGGCAGCGATGTCAAGGCCTGCCCGCAAGCTGGCAGGACCGCGTTGGCCAAAGCCGCTGACTTGTCCATAGATCAGGCGTGGGAACTGCGACATCAGTTGTTCGGCGCTCAGGCCCAGCTTGTGCATGGCACCGGGGCGCATGTTCTGCAAGACGATGTCGGCACTGGCAACCAGCTTGAGCGCAGCGGCGCGCCCCGCATCGCTGCGCAAGTCGAGCACTACTGAGCGCTTGCCGCGGTTGTAGGCGGTGAACATGGGGCCACAGTCGTCGTCGGTCCAGCCGAGCTGACGGGCTGCATCGCCTGCTGAAGGTTCGATCTTGATGACCTCCGCGCCCAGGTCCGCGAGCGATTGGGCTGCGGCGGGCACGGCAATGTATTGGCCGAATTCGACCACGCGCACGCCTGCCAGCGGCGCGTCGTTTGGTACAGAGTTGATGGCAGATGTCATGGCGCTTACTGATCCTGCTGTCCAAAAACGGGCCGACGCTTTTCAAAGAAAGCATTCGCGCCTTCCTTGAAGTCTGCTCCCGCAAAGAGTCCGGGCGCATTGTCGAGCTGGAACGCGAGCGCATCTTCCAGCGACATTGGCGCGCGGCGCAAGCCGGCCTTGATGCGGCCAAACGGGCGCTGCGGCCCACGTGCAATCTTGTGCGCCAACGCAAGCGCTGTGGGCAGCGCACTGCCATCCGCCACATGCTCATCGGCAAGGCCGGTTTGCAAGGCGCGCTCGGCGTTCACTTCGGTGGCCAGCAGCATCATGCGGCGGGCTTGCGTAGTACCGACGCGTGACGGCAGCGACCAAAACAGCGCGGCATCCGGCATCGCACCGACGCGGGTGAAGGCGCTGCAAAACATTGCGTCTTTTCCCGCCACCACCAAATCGCAGGCCAGCGCCAGACCCAGCCCCGCACCATAGGCCGGGCCATCGACCGCAGCGATGATGAGCTTGTCGCTGAGCGCAAGGCGTCGATACAGCCAAGCATTCCTCGTCATATTGCGACGCACTTCGGCCTCGTTTTTTTCCGAGAGCTGGCGCAGATCGCCGCCCGAACAGAACGCGCCACCCGCGCCCGTCAGCACGGCAGCGCGCAGCGTGGGGTCTTGCTCCAGCTCTTCGAGTGCGTTTAGCAAACCGTCCAGCACACCGGGCGCTTGCAAAGAATTGCGCACTTGCGGCGCATTGATGGTCATGCACAGCACGCCCGTTTCGCGTGTGGTGATGAGCGATGGATGCTCTTGCGTATTTGTCATGCGTAGCCTGCCTTAAAAGAAAGAGCGGCAAGGCGCTCGTGATGCACGGCTGCGCCGCCATACAGCGATGTAGCCAGCGCCAGGCGGCGCAGGTATTCGCCCAGTTCGTACTCCTCAGTCATGCCGATCGCGCCGTGCAACTGCAGGGTTTCTTCCCACACGTGACGGGCCACGTCGATGCAGCGAATGGCAAGCGCCGACACATTGCCTGGCGATGGCTCGTTGGCGACGTAGCGCCACAAGGCTTTGAGCTCTTGCACTTCTACATAAAGATCAACCAGCCGGTGCTGCACCACTTGGTTGCTGCTAATGCTGCGCCCAAACTGCTTACGGGTCTTCACATACTCAATGGTGGTGGCCAGCGCCACGCTGGCCGCGCCAGCCGTTTCCGCACAATGCGCGATGATGCCGCGATCAATAGCCGATTGCACCAACACTTGCATTTGCGCCCAAGGGGCCTTGCGCAGCAGCGTTGCCGGTGATTTCTCTAGCTGCAAAGAGGCAGCGTGGCGACCGTCGTACAGGCGTTGGTTGCCGAGCGTGAGGCCAGCCGCATCGGCGTTGACGAAAAATAGGCCGTAGTCGTCGTCGGCAATGCGTGCAACCAGCAGCAATGCATCCGCACCCGCAAGTCCGGGCGAAAGTCCTTTGGCGCCGCTGATTGCAAAGCCGTCAGGCGTCTGTTGAGCCGTGGCGTTTGCAGGCATCACGAGGCCCTCGCATTGCGGCTCCCACATCGCAAAGGCCATACGTTTTTGACCACTTGCAAGATCGCCAAGCCATTGGCTGCGCAGCGCACCTTCGGCGGTCTGCACCATCAAATGACTGGCGACGATGGCGTTGGCGACAAAGGGCTCGATCAGTAGCGCACGGCCCAACTCTTCGGCCAGCACGCACAGGTCTTCCAGACTGCCGCCAAGGCCTTCGTCTTCGGCGGGAATAGGGAAGGCCAGCCATCCCATTTCGGCGATTTCGCCCCAGCGCTCTGGCGGGCAGCCGTTGTTGTGTGCGGCCGAGGCTTCGCGTTGTGCGGGCGAGCTGGTTTGCGTTGCCCAACGCCGAACACTGTCGGCAATCATTTGCTGCTCTTGTTGCTGGGTGTCGCTCATAGTCCGAGTACCTGTTTGGCGAGAATATTGTGTTGAATTTCACTGGAGCCACCGGCGATGGTGTAGCCCCGCGCAAGAAAGCGGCGCGAGGATGCTGTGCCCGCAATGCGCCCCATCTGCGGGGCATCGCTTTTGCCAGCAAGCCAGGCGGGGCTGAGTGCAAACGCATCGGCGCCGAGGCCGTCGACGATGAGTTCTTCCCACAGCTGAATCAAGCGGCTGCCACGCATCTTGAGCATGGAGACTTCCGCGCCAAGCAACTCGCCCGCCTGCTGGCGTTGAATGAAGCGGCCCGCGTTGGCTTCGAGCGCCAGCAAGCGCGATTGCAGATCGGCAAAGCGTTCCCGAAACCAGTGCTGCTCGCCAACGGGTTTGCCCAGATGCATGTGCGTAAGCCCAATCTCACGCGCACGTGTCATGCGGCGCTTGTTCTCACCGATGCGCGCAAGCTTCAGCCGCTCAAATTCCAGCAGCGACTTGGCCACCGTCCAGCCCTTGTTTTCTTCGCCTACGATTTGATCCACGGGCACGCGCACGTTGTCGAGGAACACTTCGTTGAAGACCACCCAACCGTGAATGCCGACGATGGGGCGCACAGTGATGCCGGGCGATTTCATATCGATCAGCAAAAAGGAAATGCCCTCTTGCGGCTTGCCACCCTGGGCTGTGCGAACGAGGCAGAACATCCAGTCGGAATACTGCGCATACGAAGTCCAGATCTTCGAACCGTTGACCACGTAGTGATCGCCATCACGCTTGGCCTGGGTAGCGAGCGACGCGAGATCCGAGCCCGCGTTGGGCTCCGAGTAGCCCTGGCACCACCATTGATCGCCAGCGGCAATCGCAGGCAAAAAGCGCTCCTTTTGCGCCTCACTGCCGTAGTGCATGATCACCGGGCCGAGCATGTCGAATGTCACGCTGTTGAGCTCCGGCGCGTGGCCTTGCGCCATTTCTTCGTCAAACACCATTTGCTGTTCGACGCTCCATTCCTGACCGCCCCAGCGCTTGAACCAATGCGGCACGAGCAGGCCATCGGCGGTAAGGATTTTGTGCCAACGCACCATTTGCTCACGCGTGTGCTGCTGGCCGCGCTGCGTGGTTTCGCGAACGTCCTGGGGAAGGTGTTCGCCGACAAATTGGCGTATTTTTTTGCGGAATGCCGCAAGTTCGGTGGTCTCTTGCATGGGTGTAAAAACCTAGAGTGAAATTCAAGCGGGATCAGCCTGCATCAGGCGCAAATGCGATGGCGCAGCGCACGTTTGGCAATCGCCGATCGGTGGACTTCGGACGCACCGTCATAAATACGGAAAGGCCGCATCTGGCGATAAATCATCGACACCGGCGTGTCCTCGGAGATACCAAGTGCGCCGCAAATTTGCACCGCTGAGTCCGCCACTTTGCAGACCACTTCGGAGACAAACACCTTGGCCATGGAGGAGTGATGGCGAATCGATTCGCCCGCATCCAGCATTCGCGCTACATCGCGCGTCATCAGGCGTGCGGCGTAAAGCTCGATATGCGCATCGGCAATCATGGCCTGCACCATCTGGTGCTCGCCCAGCCTCACTCCATAAGATTCGCGGCGTGATGCGTACTCTTGCGCGATATCCATCGCACGAGACGCCATGCCGATAAAGCGCATGCAGTGAAACAGGCGTGCGCCTTCAAGGCGTAGCTGTGCGTATTCGAGGCCACGGCCTTCTTCGCCGATCAATGCGCTCGCAGGCACGCGGCAATTGGTGAGCGTGATCTCGCCGTGGCCACCGGCATCAAACGGCTCCATCGTCGGCACGTCGCGCACCAGGCGATAACCCGGGGTGTCTGTGTCCACCAGAAACCAGGAAACACCGGCTTCGGTGCGTGCCACAACAATCGCTACGTCGGCCCGCACGGCACCGGTGATAAACCATTTGTGGGCATTGATTTCCCAGCCCCCTTCAGGCAGACGCTTGGCCGTGGCGCTGAGCATGCGCGGGTCAGAGCCTACGCCAGGCGCGGGTTCGGTCATTGCAAAGCAGGAATGCAGATCGCCCGTGCGCAGCGGCTCCAGATAGCGTTGTTGCTGCTCGGGCGAGCCCAACTTTTCCAGCGCGTATATGTCTGGCTGAGTTGGCGGAGCGCATTGCAAAACCGCAGGGCCCAAAAAGCTGCGGCCCGCTTCTTCCAGATAGCGGCAGCATTCCTCCCAGCTCAGCGCGAGGCCGCCATACTCCCGCGCTGTGCGTGCTGCGCCAAAGCCGCGTGCAACGGCCTTGCGTTGCAACGCGCGCGTGGTTTCTTGCAAGGCTTTGGCATCACCAGCTTGAAGCAAATGCTCTTGCGGAACGACTTCGCTGGCGATGAATTCGCGCAGCTCGCCGATCAGGATTTGAAACTCGTGTTCGGGGCGCGTTCTCATCGCTGAATCGCCTTCATCATTTTGGTCCAGCGCTGGACATCTGTTTCGATGAATGTGGTGAATTCTTTGGTGCCCATGAAGGCTTCTTCGCCAGCGGCGGCAATGAGGCGCTTCTTCACTTCTTCTGTGGAAGTGGCCTCGCGCATTGCGGCTTCGAGCTTTTGAATGATGACTTGCGGCGTGCCTGTGGGCGCGTGTAAGCCGTACCAAGACACAGCAGTTGCTTCAGGAAAACCGGCTTCTGCGAACGTTGGCACGTCCGGCAACTCATTGGAGCGCGTGTCACTAATGTTGGCCAGCACACGCAGCTTCTTGCCGTTGATCTGCGGAATTGCCACGGCAGACGGAAGGATCGACATCGACACGCGGTTATTGATGAGATCCGGAATCGCGGGCGGAGCACCCTTGTACATCACCATCTCCAGCGGAATGCCCGCAGCCGTGCGGAACATCATCGTGGACATGGACTGCGGCGTGCCGATGCCACCATCGGCGTATTGCAGCGGCGGTGAAGCCTTCTTGGCCATGTCGACGAATTCGCGCACAGTCTTTGCGGGCGATGTCATCGGCACGGTGAAGTAGCTGGTGGACAGCGAAAAGCGGCCAATTGGCGTGAAATCCTGCATTTTCCAACGCAGATTGCTTTCCATGAGCGGCGTGTTGATCAGAAACGAGGCCGACACAAGCAAGGTATAGCCGTCTGGCGCTGCACGTGCCACCGTTTCAGCGGCAATGCTGCCGCTCGCACCGGGCTTGGCTTCCACCACGATAGGTTGTTTGAGGATGCCTTGCAGCGTTTGAGTGAGCGCCCGAGTCTGCACATCAACCACGCCACCGGCAGCATAGGGCACGATGACGTGGATAGGGCGTTTTGGATAGTCGCCATCCGGCGCGGCCAGCACATTACCCGTAAAGGTGCTGGCACCCAAGGCAGCCGCGCCGCTTAGCAGCGCGCTCATGATTTTTCTGCGTTGCATGTCTTGTCTCCATTTTTATGTGCAATGGAAAAACTCCACTGCACACACCTGTCATAATAGGTTGCATGCGAAGATCTAGCAATACCTGTTATGACAGCGCATGGTTGCAAGGGTGATCAAGTTCTGCCTGCCAACCCAATATCTAGCGGATATAGTGCACGTCAGACATGCCTAAAACCAAGACCGAAAAATCTGTCGCCAGCGCATCAGCGGCGCAGCAAGAACAAAAAATTCAAACCGATCTGCCACTGTTTGCACAGGTGCAGCAAAGCCTGCGCCAAAGCATTTTGGAAAAGCAGCTCGCACCAGGGCAAAAACTTCCTTCCGAATCCAAGCTGCAAGCGCAGTTTGGCGTTAGCCGAATCACGGTGCGGCAGGCGTTATCAGCGCTTCAGGCGGAAGGTTTGGTGGAAACCTTTAATGGCAAGGGGAGTTTTGTCACCCGTCCCTCGAATGCGCCGCAGCTTGGAATGCTCACCGGCTTTTATGAGCACATGCGTTCCAAGGGCTATCACGCGCAGGGCAAAACGCTTTCGGTGCGCACAGTGAAAGCGTCGATACGTGTCGCACATAGTCTGAAGCTGGCGGTAGGCGCACCGCTGACCTGCATTTCTCATGTGCGCCTTGTTGACGGCGAGGCGATCGTCTGCGGCAAGCTATTTGCACCTCCCTCCATGGCAGAGGCACTGCTGGCTCACGACTTGGAGACAGCGGACACCATGAGCGTGCTGGAAGCCAATTTGGGGTATCGGCTGGAAAGCACGCACATCGAAGCCAGCGCTGTGGCCGCTGGCGTGGAGCGCGGCAAAATTTTGAACGTGGCACCTGATACGCCGCTCTTGTATGTGAGCTTTGTGCCGCATGACATCGAAAACCAGCCGCTGATATATGCGCAGATGTATTTTCGACCCGACAAGTTCACTTACCGGGCCGTCATTCGTCGCTAAGACGGATCATTAGGATCATGCGGATCGATCCGCTTTGGCCTGTTCCGGACTTCAGCACCTTGTGCAGGCAGCAGCTCGTTCATGCTTGGCCACCATTTCTTAGCTTCAAGTCTGCGTTTTGAACAGCACTAAGAGCTCCGCTTTTCAGCGGGCAACGGCAGTTTTTATGTCCCTGAGTCACTGAGCCGGTACTGATCCACGCACAGCCAGCACCCCAATAAATGAATGCGCAGCAGCATATCGACAGGAACGGGAGGGCGGCTCTTGCGACCTTCTGGCGCGTAAGGTGTGATCAGGGCGAGCGGGCGACTTGCTGCATCTGCTCAAGGAATTCACGCTTGCCGGTCTTCCTGGTGGAAAGGCTCAGGCCGAGATCAGATTGCTGCATGGGCCACGATGCAGCCGCACCCGGCACGCATGTGCAAGCACATGCGTGCCGGGAGTTATGCAGAAGGTTCCCTCATGCTTATTTCACCAGTTCACGCCAGCTAATGCGTCTACCCAGCGGCTTGGGTGCGGCATAGGGAATGTCAATGTCCAAAGGCTTGTCCCCGACGCCGGTCGTCGATATGTGATCGGTTACCTTGCCATCGCCCGTGGTAGTGGTGGCATGTCCCGAAATCGTTGAGCCATCCACCATGGTCGATACATCGCCCTTGCCATCCGGCCCTTCGTTGATGGCCTGACCAGTGTTGAAGTTCAGGTAATTGATCCAGCCATAGCCGCCTGCCAGGCATATATCGGGTGAAGGCACGTTGCTGGCGATGACCAGGGTTGAGTTGGCCAGCCGCATGTCGATATTCACGCGTTCACCTGAGTCGGGCAAATCTACGTACCAACCTTTGGCATCATCCTTGCAGTCAGTCGAACTACCCAAGCACTCTATCGTGCGTGTGCGCTGGCCGCCCGCTCCAGTACTTGGCTTCAGCAGCATCTTATTGAGCCGGCTGCGCAGCGATTCCCCCGAAATGTTGTCCATCTTGTCATCAAAGCCATAGACGCTTTGCGTACTCTTGTCCGCAAGATCGGATGCGGCATACAGCCTGCCGGTTCCCACCAGGATGCGCGGCCTCTCGGATGCCGCAGAGGTGGGTACCAGTTCCATGCGCGTGGTAATGGGCTGAGGATTGCTGCGTTCGTCCACTAGTTGAACGACCTTCTTTGCGCCCTTGGCTGAGCCGTCCTTGTTGAACTCGAAGCGCCAGACATTGCCTTGCAGATCGCCGCCATACAGCAGCTGCGTAGTGTTGTCGATGGCTGGGTTGCGTGCGTAGTTGTTGATCTCCCTCAGGCCGCTGCCTGCCGTGGCAATCGTGTGGATGATGCTGCCGTCGTTGGCATCAAGCACATAGAGATACCCGTTGTTATCCGTATTGTTGTAGCCCGAGGTCAGGAACACTGCCCAGCGGCCGTCAGGCAACTTGGACACCAGTGGCCGCCCAAAGCTATGACCCATGGTGGCTATGCTCGTGCTGTTGACTTCCCATAGCGGCTTGGGGTCCTGCGGGTCGGTGATATCCAGCGCATAGTAGCCCTTGCCACCCTTGTTGAATCCGCCCACCAGGATGGTTTTCCAGGTGCTGCCGGCCTGGATGTCGGCCATCACCGGAGAGCCGTCCACAAAGTAGCGGTGACCGCCTTCATAGCTGACACTTGCCAGTCTGGGCAGCTCTGGCATCACGGTCGCTGGCACAAAGGCCCAGGCCTCGCGTGCAGCCGTCAGCACCTGTTTGCGGCCTTCGGTGCCGGAAGCACGCGGGTCCACTTCGGCATAGAAGGCATGCAGCATGCCATCGTTGCCACCCACATACACCATCGGCGTGCGGCCACGCTGGGCCAGCCGAAAGGCGCTATAGCCTGCATCCCGGTACTTGCGCAGTGGCTCCCCCACATACAGTGGCTGGGAGCCGATGATGTCGCCCAGCCTGCTCTCGCGCGTACGGTACAGCCTGCCAATCTGGTCCTTGGTGAAGCCTTCCTTGCTCCGGTCGCCACGAATGAAGTCCACCAGATTCTGGCCCAGGGCGGCCTGCTTTTGCGCTGCCGACATCTGGTCGTACTGTGCCAGACGGCTTGAGGCATTGGTGCCGTTAAAGTTGCTTTGCAGGCTGCCCAGCTCGCTCCATGTGAAAGGCTTTCGCGTCCTGCCGTCCATGAAGTAAATCGTACGGGGGTCGCTGGCCTGATCACGGGCATCGAGCCTGGCCCGTGCCGACCAGCCGTCGATCTGGGTACGCTGGCCCGATTGCGGATCGATCTCGTAGGCCAGCATATCGCCAGACCATCGGCCGGTCTTGTAAGTGGCACCATAGGCGTAGTGGCTGTCGGCACTGACCAGTGCAGAGGAAACCGTCACGCCGGCCCCCGAACCCATGACGGCGCGAATGTCTGTAAACACCTCGCTCAGGCCGGCCTCGATGGCTTTGGGATCATTGGCGCTGAAGTACAGGCCCCGGCCATTCACGGCGGTATGCCAGAAATCATCGATGGATTGCCGCTGCTCGTAGTTTGACGTGCCCTCAATGGGCCAGATCGGCCAGGTCTTTTTGCCCGTGCGCAGGTCGGCGAAATCACCCGCACCATTCTTGTAGTTCTTGTCGTACTTGAGCGTCCCTGAAACGCCCATGCCAATGACATAGGTGCTCATGTGCTGCCAAGTAGCCTTATCGTCCTCCGCACCGTTACCTGCGGGCTTTACCACGTTGTCGCTGTCAGGGCGAAGGTCGGTCGCATAGTAATACTGGGCCACGTCGGCCAGCGAGTTGGTGCTTCCCCCTTTGGCGTCCTGCATATTCAATTCTTCGCAGGGCAGCTTGCCACAGGCCGTGTGGGTCGCGGGAAGCTGTGTCCATGGCGGCGTTCCTGGCTGCGGTTGCCCTCCCGGGGGCTGTTCAAGCGGATCCAGTGCAACCCATTCCTCAGGTGCATAGCATCTTGCAGGGGACTCCAAGTCACCGCTGAAGGCAATTCGGTTACCTGTCGACGTTTCCGTCTCGACCGTGCCGGTCATCACCTTCTTGTCGGACCAATACCTGCCCTCGTAGGTCTTCTTCCTGCCAAAAACTTTCTCGCAGGTTGCCGCAGGGCAATTGGCGGGTTTTTCGGACACGATTTCGCTTGTGGGCTGGTCCACGCCTGCGCAGTCCGTCACTTTTTGCGTGCTCGCGTTGTAGCCTGGGATACAGGCTTCGCCCTGGAGCACTGCGACGGTGTGGGGGCCGTCCTTGATGCACTGGATTTCGACACCATTTTCAGCCGTTCCCTTGCTGGCCTCGCAAGCCGCAAAGTCCGCTTCGGATTGCAAGTAGCTCAGTCCGCCCGCCCCTTCATCGATCTTGAGACAGCTGCTGGTGGTCCAGCCATTGGCTTGCGTTGGATTCCCGCCCCCATCCAGCCCAAGCAGTGAAGATTCGCAGGTGCCGAAGGCCATGTCCGTGGCATCGGAATTGCTTTTACAGCCTGAAACGCTCTGGAAACCTATCGTTGATTCCGAGCACGAAGGCACCGATTTGCCTGGCTCGGAGACACTGGTGCATGTGGTCTGCGTCCAACCATTGGCCGCCGAAGGGGCGCTGGGAGTGCACTGACTCGTTGCAACGTCAATCGGATCGGGGGCATCAACAGTGCAACTGCTGTAAATACAGCCATTTTCTGCCGTGGCAGCCTGTGGTGTGCAGGTGCCTGGAGCCATGGGACGGTCCTCCGGGATGGCAATGCCCTCCTTGCCTGGCACTGGCTTGCACGATGGCGGGTCTGTGACTTCGCCCTTGTTTTTGCACTGGCGGCCGATCCAGCCGTTGCTCGCCGAGGGAGTCTCGTCAGCCGCGCAGGTCTTCGCAGGGCGCCAGCTACTGCTTTTTTCCTCGCAGGTCAGGCCCGCCGAAGTATTTGTCCGGCAGGTGGAGGAGTCCGGCTGAACCGGACCGCTCCAAGTGCTCGGCAAGGGCGTGCATTCATAGAAATATCCGTTCGTGGCGCCGGCTGTGCAAGAGTTCGGAGGAACAGTCGTGACCACAGGGTCCCCACGGCTGCCGCACTGGGTATTCATGCGCAGCGGTGTGTCGGCAATGGGACCCGGGGTACAGACTGCAGTCCACTCCTGGCCAGAAGACTTTGTGCATTCCGAATACAGGTTGTTGCTGGATGCATCCAGCACGGGGGTGGTCGTAATCTGGCAGCTATTGTCCGTGACCGATCCGGCCATCACTTTCATGCAACTGGTCGTCTTGAATCCGTTGTCCTTGGTGGGCGAAACCGATTTGCACTCGTCGGCTGTGACGAATTTTTCTTCCCTGTGCCCCGTGTTGCAGTTGGAGAACTGCACCATTGAAAGAGGATTGCCGGCATGGCCTTGCGATGCAGCCAGAATGTTGTCCCGCAGGTCCGGGTGAATGGCCCCGCAAGAGGCAACAGGCCCGGAATAAGGTGCGACCCAGGTGCCGTCACACTTGATGAGCCCCAGTCCCTCCACATACTGGCCATTTCTGCCACAAAAATCCTTTGCACTGACGGGCTCGGACGAGGTCTCGCACTCGACCTTGAAGAATCCGTCTGTGCCGGCAGAGCAGGACTGCACCACGCTCCACTGGTCGTTGCCCTCCAGCCTGCAACCGCCTGCAAATTGACTGCATACCGTTTTGTCGGTGGTCTTGAGGTCCTGCTCGCCCACGGCAGGGTTCTTGTACCAGTAAAAATAGCGCTTTTGCCGGGTCTGTATGGCCAGGGCCGAAGCCCAGGGCGTCTGTGTTTCCGTACTCCAGGTAGTTGTCGCTCTGAAGCGGTATTGCGCCTTAGTGACATAGTCCCAGGTAAGCAATTGCCTGTAGCGCTTGCTGGTGACCTTGTCTGTCCTTTGTGAATGCCAGTAGGTGCGGACACGCTTGAGCCATTGCAGCTCCTCCTCTTTGTTGCTGATTTTTCCGAAGCTCTCCAGCAGCGTATTCGTGCTTTTCTTCGCCCATCGAAGAGTGGCGGTGCTCCACTGTTTCTTGAGAACGTCCTTCTTGACGATCTTTTTGTAGGTGGTCTCGGTCTTGGTGCCGCCGCCTGGCGTCGTCACCTTCCAGCCCAGTTCGCACTGTGCCCACTGATAGCTGACGCTGGCATCGTGTACGTCTTTGGTGCCGCCAACCGAGCCGTCGAAAATAGGCCGCGGGCGCAGTCCATCGGCATCGGTCAGCGATGCTGGCGGGCCGTCCTGCTGGCCTACCAGGGTTTTGCCATCAATCTTCACAGGCCCTGCGCTCTCTTGTCCGATGTTCCAGTACCCATCAGTGGTAACAATGGCGTAATGGCGCTGGCAGGCCGACACCACGGGGTCGACGAAAGGCGTCATGCTGGCATTGATGCTGTCGCTTTGGCCTGCATAGTAGCGGCCTACGCGAGCCAGCGCCTCGCGGGCGGGCGAGGAACCGCCAGTCTTGATCGTCTGTATGGCCTCGAGCCACTGCTGCTTGCCCTCTGTGTTGAAGTCAGTTACCGGTAGAAACTTGCTGTGCGGCCCGGTACCAGGATTGGCTACGGTCAGAAAACCGATGCGGAAATTGTCGTTCAGCGTGGAAAAAGCCAGGTTGACCGACGACTTGGCCATGTTGATGCGCGTGCGGTAATAGCTATACCAGTTGGCGAAATTTTGCCTCTGGGCAGCTGGTATGGCTCGGCGTGTCCACCATCCGTCTGGGCCACCATCCCCATAGACGTTGGGGCTTTGCACGTTGACGCGCAGTGTGCCGTCGTCCACGCGCAATGAGTAATAGCTCGAACTGCTGCTGATCTTGTTGCAAACACCGACCTTTTCGGACGGCTCCTCAAAGTGAGGTTCCGGCCTTATGCCAGCAGCGTAGTAATTACGCCATTCAAAGAAATAGGCTGGCTGGGCGGGATCTTCATAAAGCGCCCTGCGGCGGGTGTCGTTGTCGTAGGCCTGAAAGTTCTTGGACAGGTCCACCGTACCCAGAGACTGGTCGTAGCCGTCCTTCCAGGCGTTCTCAAACCTAGGCGCGTCCATATCCCGGCCATCAGGCCTCTTGGGCAGCTCATAAGTAGTTTGCGGGTTGTAGTACAGCGTATTGCATAGCGCACTTTTGTAGCCGACGGGAAAGTAGGTGGTGGTGTCCTGCTCCCAGTCGTCGGGCATGTGGGTCCACTTCATGGAGTCAGAGGTGTCCAGCAGCAGCATCACGTTCGGCTTGTTCTGATCGGCCATGATGCCCAGCGGCGTGTCCGATATCTGCACGACATCCTGCGCCGGAGCTTCGGCCACGGCCATGCGGCCAGCGAAGACCAGCATGCCCAAGCTGACGACCCCTGCCAGCGACGCCGCTACGAATGGCCGCAGCCTATATGTCAGTTTCTGGTGCATCTCAAGCCTCCCTTTTCTAATCTCGGGCAATCCGAGTGCCTGTCTGTCTGTTGGTCTGCATGCATGCCGAGCTGCCTACGGCCTGCGTTTTGCCGCCATTCATGGCCACCACGGTCAATACACGGTCATCTGCACCAGACTCAGGGTGCTGCGCGGGCCCGTGGCTCGTGCCGTGATGCGGTACATGGGACGGGCGTTGCAAGAGGAAACACTGCCTGCCGTCTCTGAGGAGCCCGGGCACTCCAGCTCGTGCGGCAGCACGCAGCTTTGGCCAGCCGCATCCCAGCGGCCAGCATCTCTGCACAGCCGGTGAATGAGAAATTCCACCTTGTTGCCCAGGCCATCGTCTTCGGTGACCAACTCGGCCTGGCTCCAGTCCAGCGGTGCCCTGGGGTCATGGCTGGCGAAGTAGCCACCGTCAGCGTCGGCCTCCAGCGTCGCACTGCCAGCGGAATACAGCGCATCGAGCTGGGCCATGCCTTTCTCCAGCCCCAAGTCGGCACCTGATGTGGCCCCTTGCTTGAGTGCAAGGCTGCCCGCCATGCTGGCGCCCTGGGTGGCGGTGCGCACCACGGCCAGGCCGGTGAGCGTCATCACCAGCAGCACGATCAGTGCGACCAGAAGGACGACACCGCGTTGCGGGGCCTGCCTGGGGGGCCTGGCGCGATGACGTGTAGGTGGATGCACGGCTTTCATAACTGCTGCCCCCATAGCGTGTTGCGCAGCGGGACAATGCTTTCGTATACCCGGTAGCGGTAGTGCATCCATTCCTCCCCGTCTCCCATGCTGAATTGCTTGGTGCCGTTGGCCCAGCGGGGTGCGGAGTTGGTGACTTTGTCTTTTTCGTAGTGCGGAATGCGCATCAGTACGGCGATACGCACGGCAAGAACCTGCTCCCAACTGGTCGTATCAGGAGAAAGCGAGGCAGTCCATTCGGCTTCTTCATCGATCGCGCCATTGGCGTTGGCGTCATAGCCGTATTCGGCCTGAAGTTGAAATATGTCTTGGGCCACGGCGACCTTGCCCGTCTCGGTTTCATTGAGATGGTTGTAGCGGGTCAGTTGCCTCTTGTCGTCCAAGCTCCAGACGGTGAGGGTGGGCTGCGGCCCCAGGCTGTAGAGCATGCCTTCGCCCAGATTGCTTTGGCTCGAATCCAGGAGGCTGGTGTGAGCGCCACCATTGCGCGTGGCATCGACCTCCTTGCCTTGGTAAAAATCCTGGTAGGAGCCGGTCTTTCGATGGACCTTGTTTTTGTTGGCGGCTGCCGTGGTGGATGTCGGGTCAGCGCCGGCGGTCACTTCCATCAGCAGGCAGCTATCGGTGAAGCTGTCGCTGGTGCCCAGGATCACATCACCGGCCTGAAAGCCCGCATTGGATTTCTCCATCTTGAATTCACCGCCACTGCTGCCCACATAGCGGGCGCCAGCAAACATATTGCTGGAAGAGCCAGTCAGCACCCAGATTCTCCCGTCTGCTATGCGCACAGGTAGCAGCGGGAAGTCGAAAGCGGCCGTGCTGCGTCCGCTGTTGTACGCTTTCACTGAGCAGTTGAGATGTCGGGAGTCGATGCCTGCAAACCCCAGCCCTGCCGAGCGAATGTCGCGTTCAATGGCGAACAATGCCATGGAGCCTGCCGTCTGCGCTTCACTGATCGAGACGATGGTGCGCCGCCGCCCTTCGGACGTTGCATACAACTGGTAGATGGCCAGCATGCTGGCCAGACCTATGGCCAATCCCACCATGATTTCGATCAGGGAAAAACCGAGGGACCGACCCATCGCCGGTGACGTTGCGCATGGGAGCTTGCGTTTGTGCATTGGCATGCCCCCTAGTGCACGAAGGCCTGGATCTGGTAGTTGCGCACAGCAGGGTCATTGGGCCCTTGCCAGCACAGCGTGACCGTGATCCGGTTGTCGTCCGCCGTATCCACCCTGACTTGCTGCATGGCAGCCGTGGCGCCCGGCAGGCCATGTACGTTGGGTTGCTCGCCCCGTGCGGCTTTGAGCACGCCTTTGAACGTGGAGTCTCCTGCGCTATTGCCGCTGAAGTTACACATCTCGCCATCGGGCTGGTGCTGGAACGCGGTGAGCGAGTTCGCCAGATTGTCTGGCGAGCTGCGGCTTACTTTGAGTTCGATCAGCCGCACGATCTGCGAAGCGAACATGCCCGCCTCCGTGCGGTACTGCGCATGGCCGGCCCAGGTCGCGGACTTCATGGTCAGCCCGGCAATTCCGAGAATGCCGGTCATGACGATGATGATGGATACGAGTGACTCGAGCAGCACAATGCCGTGCTGGTTGCGACCCTGTCTTGCGCCTGTACTGGCGGGTGAGGTCAGCATTTGCGGTTGTCTCCATTGTCTGAAATGCCTGGATCGCACAAACGAACCTGTCCGCCAAGCGATATGACGACATGCAGGCAGCGGCGGGGACCCTGCGGATAGCAGGTGTCCGCTGCGGGGCCCAGAAATTTGACGACCTGGTTGACGGAGGCCGCCCCCTGGCCGTCGAACTGCACGACGGCCTCGTTGGCCGCAACGCTCAGTCCCGTTGTTCGTGCTTCCTGCGGATCTTTGCTGTCAACCCATTCCGCTCCCTCGAGCGTGCTCCAGTCGACTCCTTGCAAACCACCTGCCAGCATGACCCAGCCGAGGGCATTCACGCTGGCAGTGGGCGGTGAAGCGCGGGGATCATCGGTCAGCAGGAGCCGTACCTCGGCATTGCGACGTACGGCCTCGGCGCGCGCAAGTTGCGCGCCGCTGTAATAGGCCTGCGCCGCTGCGCGAATGCGAGCGTCGGTCAGATAGGCGCTGGCGCTGGGCAGCGTCATCATCATGAAGAAGACTGTGAGACCCAGGCCCACGAGCATCTCGACAAGGGTGAAGCCCTGTACGGCACGGCGCATCAGCAACTTCCATCCTTGCGTGAAGACCAGCAGTTGGCTTCAGGCTTCGTCCAGCCAGCAGGCGTTTGGGCAGTCTTGCGCACGCCCTGTGTGTCAAGGGTGAAGACAAAGCCGCTCATGCCGCCCTTGCCCGAGGCGGTGACCGTCGGGGGTGTTTCGTCCAGGGCACAGGTGTACTTGAAATGGCTGGTTTCCGCAGGCAACGGCGCGATCGAGTCCGCCGAGCAGGCACCGGTGTACTTGCGGTGATCCTGGAAATACTGCTCCAGCTTGGCTCCCATGTCCGCAAGAGGCACCAGGCCATCGACGATGCGGCCACGCTTGAGGTAGTCGCTATAGCTAGGCACGGCGATTGCCATCAGGATGCCCATCATGGCTATGACGATCAGAATTTCAATCAGCGTGAAGCCTCTTACACACCCACTCTTATGCATTGATACTCAGTTTTTATTGAATTCAAAGTGCGAATTTAGGCGGAAACCCAGAAAATCCCCACAGCAAAATATCAAAACAAGAAAATTCTTATAGAAGTTCAGGAATATTTTCCAAGGCGTGTGCTTTCGATTGTTTCGGGTGATTTAAGTTGATAAATTTTTTATTTACACGCTGCGCTATTTGTTTTTTTACGATTTCTGCGAATGCTTGCCAAACCGATCACAGCAATAAAAATAAAAAAAACATACGTAATGGGTGCAGCGACCAATCCACAACTGGCTCAAACCGCATGAACTTCAATACTGAAGCAACGACACCCAATAGAATCAAGAAATACATGCCTTCTCTACTGCGGAACATGTGAGATATGCAGGTTTCAGTCAGGCGACATTCACTTTGCTGCAATTTCTTGATCAGCGATAAGCCATTACGTTAACGGCGAATGCAAGCCAAAACACAAAAGAGAAAAGAAATTGCCAAAGCCAAGAAGATCATTCACATTCAGTCCTGACAAGCACCCAAAAAATCGCTGCTCTTGCAAGGATGAATAACCATATAAATCAATGCTCTGGCAGTAATCTTCAGCATCTGAAAAACCAGGCATGGGTGCCTGATTTGTACTGAAACGGCAAATATTGCCATTCATGAACAATATAGATTCGACTTTGCACATCAATCACCTGCTTAGCGCCTGCACGACACCTCAGGTCCTTGGAAGTCATTATTGATGATTAATTTCAGGGGGAAGTATATCCGTCCTGCTTATTGATCTATCGTTCATATTTCTGGTGATCTTCCTGAAGATGAAACCGATGCGCTCTATTGGACAGATCATTCTTGGGTAATAGGAGATTTTCTCAGAACCATATATATCCACGAGATTCACGCAACAGCCTCTCTAGGAAATTAAATCTAGAAAATCAGCAAGCAATCATCAGGAAATTATGGAAAACGCAGTGAGAAAAACAGTTGTTCAGGCGTTTTGAATTCTTCGCAACACCCGACTTCTGCCTCACATCTCAGTACGCAGTCATGGTCCGAGTTTGAATTGCGCAGTTCGTCCTTTTGCGTCCATGCGGTGTCATTACCAGTCGAATTGCCAATCAGCCAATCAGCCAATCAGCCAATCAGCAGCAACACCGAGCAGGGAAAGTCCACTGCGACAAACGGCGGGTTGGGTGAACGCCGTATAGCATTTTTGCGGCCTTGCTTGGGCTGCTCCGGACTTCAGCACCTGGTGCAGGCGGCAGTTGGATTGGCAGGTGCAGATGCCGTACACCTGCAGTCAAGCTGGCTTGCACCTGCTTGTGAATCAGGCCGGGTTTGGTGGGGCTGGTTGGTTGAAGCGCTGCTTTCCTTCAGGGGGCAAACAAATGGTCTAGCTCCGATAACTAAAGGTTTTTGCAGCAGCTCGTTCTTGCTTGGCCACCATTTCTTAGCTTCAAGTCTGCGTTTTGAACAGCACTAAGAACTCCGCTTTTCAGCGGGCAACGGCAGTTTTTATGTCCATGAGTCACTGAGGCGGCACTGATCTACGCACAGCCAGCACCCCAATCAGCCTCTGTCCAGAAACAAACTCATGCTCCGCTTGATCTGCTCAGCTACCTGTTGCTGGCGTTCCTTGTTCATGCGTGACTTGATGGACGCCACGCTCACGCCGCCAATGATGTTGCCCATGGCGTCATGCAGTGCAACACCAACGCCCACTACACCCGAAACTGCGTAGTTGCCGATGACTGCATAGCCATCTGCGCGGGCTTGCGAGACCATTTTTTTCAGCTCTGTCGTCGATAGATTGCGGTAGTAAGGAAGCCGATCACTGTTGGTGCGGATGAGCGCATCGGCATCTTTGTGCGGCATGGCCGCGAGCATGGCGAGACCGCCTGCGCCTACGCCGATGGGTTGGCGATGCCCCACGTTCACGGCCAGTGCCTGGATCACGTAGGTACCTAATGCGCGTGCGATGCACAGGGTGTCCAGGCCGCTTTGAATGACAAGAAATGTGGCGTCGGTCGTGGTGCTGGCGATGTCCTCCAGCAGTGGGGCGTAGATGTTCTGCACAGGCGCTTTGTTGTGTGCGGCTAGCGACAGCTGCTGGCAGTACTGGCCCAGCACATAGCGCTTGCCTGTTTCCTGATGAGCAACCAGACCTTCGCGCAAAAGGCTTGTAAGCAAGCGGTGCGCGGTGGGAAATTCCAGCCCCGACAGCTGTACCAGATCTGTGAGTCGAAGCCCTTCCGGATGGTGTGCTGCCACCAGCTTCAACAGCTCCACCCCGCGTTCCAGAGTTTGCGATCCTTGTGCCATTTTTCCGATAGATGGAAATTAATTGTGGAGCTGATTCTAAGTTCTATGCTGAAAGCAAAGGGGAAAACTATTCAGTCTTATGAATTGTTTCCATATTTCGGAAAAACTAATACGCATTGATTCGGGGATTAAAAATGGATGTTTTCATCGCCGGTATTTCCCATACCAAGCTCGGGCGCCATGTACAGAAATCCGTCAAGGACCTGACGCGCGAGGCCGTCACCGGCGCGCTGCTGGATGCAGGCGTAGCGCAAGATGCTGTAGGCGCTGCCTGGTTTTCCAACGTTCGACAGGGCCAGATGGAGGCGCAGAACTCCATTCGAGGGCAATGTGCTCTGACGGCCATGGGGTTTGGCGGGCTGCCCATTTTCAACGTGGAAAACGCCTGTGCCAGCAGCAGCTCAGGGGTGTATCAGGCTTATGCAGCCCTTAAGGCCGGGCTGTTTGATGTTGTGCTGGTGGCAGGCACGGAGAAGATGTTCTATCCGGAAAAGCGCCAGGCCATGATGGAGGCCTTCTTTGGCGGCACCGATATCCATGAGATGCAGAACACCTGGAATGGTCTGCAGAGCATTGGTGCGGGCATCGGGCCTGAGCAGGAAATTGGCGGCGACTGGAAGCAGCAGAGCTTTTTCATGGATGTATACGCCTCACTGGCGCGCATGCATATGAAGCTCTACGGCACCACGCAAGAGCAGATTGCCTTTGCAGCTGCCAAGAACCATACGCACTCTGCGCTCAATCCACTGGCTCAGTACAACACGCCGATGACGCTGCAAGAGGTACTGCAGACCCCCACCATTGCCTGGCCACTCACGCGAGCTATGTGCGCGCCCATTTCAGATGGCGCTGCTGCTGCCGTGCTGTGCAATGAAAATGGACTGAAACAGCTCAATCGCGCACGCGCTGTGCGCATTCGCGGCATGGGGGTTTCGAGCACCGTACACCGCGCCGCACAAGCGCTTGAATCGCATTGCGTAGCGCTGGCGGCCAGCCGAGCCTATTCGGCAGCGGGAATTTCGGCCAAAGAGATCAACGTTGTGGAAGTGCATGACGCATCCAGCTTTGCTGAAATTTTGCAGATCGAAAATTTAGGCCTGTGCGCTCGCGGAGAAGGCGGCCCCTTCACAGCCAGCGGTTCCACTTCGCTGGGTGGGCAATGCCCGGTCAACGTGTCCGGCGGCCTGGTGTCCAAAGGCCACCCCATTGCCGCAACCGGACTGATTCAGATGCATGAACTGGTCACCCAATTGCGCGGTGAAGCGGGCGCGCGTCAGGTGAGCGGAGCACGCATTGCTGTGGCAGAAAACGGCGGGGGCTTCATCCGCATTGAAGATGCCGCCGCCGTGGTTACGGTGCTGGACAGGGCTTGAAGGGAAATTTGACATGACTCCTTTCGATTTCTTCCAGAGCGCGGTACTGCGCTACCCAGATGCTGAGGCTGCCGTGGTGCTCTCAGGCAACTGCGAGGTACTTGAGCGCGCCAGCTTCAAAGAGCTTGAGCGCAAGGTGCTGAGTTTTGCGGCCGCGCTGCAAGACCTGACGGGCCAGCAACGTCCGCGGGTGGTGCTGGTGTGCCACAACGGCATGGCTATGCTCACGGCCATTTTGGCTACCTATCTGTGCCGTGGCGTACTGATTCCGCTCACGCCCAACAACCCGGAAGCGGAACTGCGTGAGCAAATTGGCGTGGCCAAGGCGGATGTGATCGTCATCGACGATACGGTGCAAAGCCTGAGCAGCGGGCATTCAGTGCCTGTCGTCCAGATTGGAGCGGCGCAGGAAGGTGTGGATTCTTTTGAGGCCTTGCTCACGCGCTTTGCCGATGCCATGCCTCAGGTACCGGAGGCGCAGGGCGAAGACATCATCGCGCTCAAATTCACGGGTGGCTCTTCCGGGAGTCCCAAGGCGGTACTGCAATCCGTGCGCTGCCTGAACACGATGATCTCCTCCATCCAGCAGGTCTATGCGTTCTCTGCCACTGACCGCTTCCTGCTGAACCCGCCCATGACTCACGGTGCTGGCGCGTTCGTGTTGCCGGTTCTTGCCAGCGGCGGGGCTCTGGTCATCATGGACGGTGTACGGGCCGAACCACTGCTGGACGCGATGTCTGCCCAAGAAGTAACGGGCATATGGGTACCCCCGACTCTGATGTATCAGATGCTCGATGCGCAGCAGGTCAAACCACGCGCTGTGCCCCGCTTGCGCAACCTGCTGTATGGCGGCGCAGGCTCCACCATGGAGCGCCTGCTGCAGGCGCGTACCCTGCTTGGCCCTGTGATTGGCGTGACCTACGGCTTGACTGAGGCACCAGTGATCATTGCTGGCATGCCCGGCAGCGACAGTGCGCACGATGTCAATCTGGGCAGCGCCGGCCGCTGCGGGCCGCTGACGCGCCTTGGCATCATGGGGCAAGGGGGCATGCTCTGCGCGCCCAACGAGCTTGGCGAAGTGGTGGCGCGCGGTGACTTGCTGATGAGTGGCTACCTGGACATGCCCAAGGAGACCGCGCAGGTGATGAGCCATGGTTGGCTCAAGACCGGTGACGTGGGCTATCTTGATGAGCGTGGCTATCTGTACATCAAAGGGCGCTCCAAGGATGTGATCATCAGCGGAGGGTTCAACATCTATCCATCCGATGTGGAAGAGGCCCTGGCCAGACACGATGACGTGGCCGAAAGCGTTGTGTTTGGCATCCCCGACGCGCATTGGGGTGAGCGCGTTGAAGCGGTGGTGGAGCTCAAGCGCGGGCGCAGCATTGCACCTGAAGCATTGCGCCTTCATATCCGGGAGAAGCTGGGCGCTGTGCGTACACCCAAAGCCATTCACCTGATCAGCGATCTGCCTCGCAATTCGCTGGGCAAAGTTCAAAAGCGCCAGTTGCGAGACGAACTCGTCAGCAAGTTTGGAAAGACCTGAAACCGGCGCTCTCTGTTTTCGACCCCAGGCAATCAACCAGCACAATACTAAGGAGACAACATGGTCATGAAAAAACGCACGCTGATTCGATTCGCGCTTACAGCCGTAGCTACTGGCGCATTGGCTACCGCCTTGGCCCCTGCAGCCATGGCGGACAGCTATCCAAGCCGTCCCATCAAATTCGTTGTGGGTTTCCCGCCCGGAGGCTCCACGGATCTGGTGACACGCATTGTCGCTGCGCAAATGGCTGAGGAGCTCAAGCAGCCCGTCATCGTGGAGAACAAGCCTGGGGCAGGGGGCAACATTGCGTCGCAGTTTGTCGCGGGTTCACCCCCGGACGGCTACACCATCTACCTGGGAACGCTGGCAACGCATGGCATCAACCCTGTGCTGCAGAAAAAACTGCCGTTCAACCACATCAAGGACTTCACCATGATCAGCCAGATTGGTTACTACACCAATCTCGTGCTGGTGAGCCCTGGCATACCGGTGAAGACGCTGGGCGAGTGGATTGCCTATGCCAAGGAAACCCGACGCCCGATGAACTTTGGCTCGCCAGGCACAGGAACCTCGCCGCACTTGACGGGTGAGTACTTCAAGATACTGACTGGCGTGAATCTCAGCCACGTGCCCTACAAGGGCAGTGGCCCGGCACTCACGGATCTGGTCGGCGGTCAAATCGACGTCATGTTCGACAATCTGCCCTCTGCACTTGGGCTGGTCAAGGGCGGCAAATTACGTCCCTTGGCCATTACCTCCCGCGAACGCATCAGCCAGCTGCCCGATGTGCCTACCGCCATCGAAGCCGGTCTGCCCGATATGGTGGTGGATGCGTGGGTGGGCATGATGGCTCCGCAGAACCTGCCCAAGCCCATAGTGCAAACGCTGCACAACGCACTGACCAAGAGTCTGGACAACCCGCAGATCCGCGCCAAGCTGGAGGAGCGCGGGGTGACCATCAAGACATCGCAGCCCGATGAGTTTCTGGCGTATGTGAAGTCTGAGAACGAGAAGTGGGCCAAGGTCGTGAAGATCTCGGGGGCAGAGGCGAACTGAGATTTTTCTCTGACAACAAAAGCTTTCAGCGCTCCGCAGGTAGCCCACAGCCTGCCGAAGCCATTGAAAAAGCCTGCCGTTGTTAACAACGGCAGGCTTTTTTTGTGAGGGTGTGAAAACTTAGTTCTGGATGAGGACTTCACCGCGCAGGGTATAGGTCATGGCTTCGGTGATCTTGACGTCGACCAGCTGGCCCAGCAGGCGCTCGTGGCCCGGAAAGTTCACCACACGGTTGCATTCGGTGCGGCCCATCAGCTCGCCGTTGTCGCGTTTGCTGAAACCTTCCACCAGCAGGCGCTGCACAGTGCCCATGCGCTCCATGCTGATGTCTTTGATGTTCTGGTTGATCACCGCTTGCAGCTCTTGCAGGCGGCGCAGCTTGACTTCATGCGGAGTGTCATCGTGCAGGTTGGCTGCCGGGGTGCCAGGGCGAGGGCTGAAGATGAAGCTGAACGAGTTGTCAAAGCGCACATCGTGGATGAGCTTCATCATTTTCTGGAAATCTTCCTCGGTCTCGCCAGGAAAGCCCACGATGAAGTCCGAGCTCATCGCCATATCGGGGCGGATGGCGCGCAGCTTGCGCACTGTGCTCTTGTATTCCATAGCGGTGTAGCCGCGCTTCATGGCCATCAAGATTTTGTCGGAGCCGTGCTGCACAGGCAGGTGCAGGTGCGAGACCAGCTTGGGGATCTTGGCGTAGGCCTCGATCAAGCGCGGTGTGAACTCATTGGGGTGGCTGGTGGTGTAGCGAATGCGTTCGATGCCGGGGATTTCGGCCACGTATTCCAGCAGCAGGGCAAAGTCGGCAATCTCGGCTGTCTCGCCCATCTTGCCCTGGTAGGCATTCACGTTCTGACCCAGCAGCGTGACTTCTTTGACGCCCTGGTCGGCCAGACCTGCCACTTCTACCAGTACGTCTTCAAATGGGCGGCTGACTTCTTCGCCCCGGGTGTAGGGTACTACGCAGTAGCTGCAGTATTTGGAGCAGCCTTCCATGATTGACACGAAAGCCGAAGCGCCTTCCACGCGCGCAGGCGGCAGGTGGTCAAATTTTTCGATCTCAGGAAACGAGATGTCGACCTGGGGCTTGGCCTTGGCGGCACGGGCGTTCAGCAGCTCGGGCAGGCGGTGCAAGGTCTGGGGGCCAAACACCACGTCCACATAGGGGGCGCGCTTGATGATTTCATCGCCTTCCTGGCTGGCCACGCAGCCGCCTACGCCGATCAAAACGCCTTTTTCCTTGAGGTGCTTGACGCGGCCAAGGTCAGAGAACACTTTCTCCTGGGCTTTTTCGCGCACCGAGCAGGTGTTGAACAGGATCAGGTCGGCCTCTTCCATGTTCTGGGTAGGCTCGTAGCCTTGGGCTGCGCCCAGCACGTCGGCCATTTTGTCCGAGTCGTACTCGTTCATCTGGCAGCCGAAGGTTTTGATAAATACTTTTTTGCTCATCGTGTTCGCAGCGCCGCAGCTTTGAAGTTGCGGTCGCTTTCAATAAAAACGCCTGCCAGGCCAAGCTGGACGGTCGTTGTGGGAAAGAAGAACAGAGCGCCTGGGGCGCAGTGGTCGTGTTGCGGCGCAGTGGTTTTAGCGCTTGGCAGTCAAGCTGGCCAGTTCCTCAGGGGTGAGGACCCATGCTGTCAGCAGCCATTGGGTGCTGGCTTCTTTGAGATAGGCCACACGCAGCTCTTTGCTTTGCACGGTGTGGGCAAATATCAGCCGGTTGTCTGCGCTGAAAAGGCGAAAACCGGGCGCGGTGCGGATGGCTTGGCCATTGATTTGCGCATTGGGGATTTGGTCAATGCGCAGCACACCCAGCTGGGCGGTGTGTGGGAAATTGCGGTGACCGGGCTGTGCAACAGGCAGCACGGTCTGCACCGACGGCAACGTGGTGGGCGTCGATGGCGATGTGTTTTGGGCTGCACTGGTTACTGCGGTGGCCAGCAGTGGCGCAGCAATCAAAGAAGCAAGCACGCAGCGATTCATGGTGTTCATCCAGGGGCTGACAGATGCAGCATTCTACGAAAGTGTGGGTGGTGCGGCGCTGTGCTCAAGTTAGACCTGCCTTAGGCCAGTGGCAAGCCTGCGCCCGCTGCGTAGAGCGTGGCTTGCGGGGGGCGGCACAGGCCCCAAAAGCGCAAACCCGTCAGCTGGGCCATTTGTACACCCATGGCGGTGGGTGCAGAAATAGTGGCCAGTGCGCCAATGCCCAGCTTGGCGCATTTGCGCACCAGTTCATGGCTGCCTCGGCTGGAGAGCACGACAAAGCCGGGTTGCCCCAGCCGATCTGTGCGTGCCAGCCGCCCTAGCAATTTGTCCAGCGCGTTGTGGCGGCCCACGTCTTCAATGACCTCGTGCACCTGTCCATTGAGCGTAGCCCAGCCTGCAGCGTGGATGGCGCCAGCCTGGGCATTGAGGGTTTGCAGGGCGGGCAGGTTGTTGATGGCAGTCAGCACGGTGGGTAAATCCACTTGCGATACCCAGTCGCGTGCAGGCAATGCGTCAAACGACAGATCGAGCGCGGCAAAGCTCTCTACGCCGCACACGCCGCAGCCGGTGCGCCCGCTGATGCTGCGGCGGTGGTCTTTAAGGCGTGCAAAGCAGCGCGAGGAGATGTCGACCTGCACCTGCATGCCGTTCATGCCTGCCGGCAAGCCCGCCGCTGCGGCATCGACAGGGCGTACGTCTATGCCATAGCAATCGCTGGCGTGGTCGATGATGCCTTCGCTGAGCGCAAAGCCGATGGCGAAATCTTCCAGATCCAGCGGCGTGCCCATCATCACGGCGTGGGAGATGCCGTTGAAGACCAGTGCAATGGGCACTTCATTGGCCAGCACGCGTGATTGAGCAACCACAGCGCGCTCAGCGTGGTGAAAGCGCACCTCACAGGTGGTGAGGGCGGCTGGGGTTGAGGGTGTCATGGAGCAGGCGCTGGCGTCAGTCATAGCGCGCCATGATAGGGCTGCGGCGTTAATCCAGCAGGGCCACGCTTTTGATCTGGGCTACCACGCTCAAACCCTCGTGCAGGTTCAACTCGCGCACAGAGCGGGCTGAAACGCGTGCCAGCAGCGTGGTGTTGCCCGCTTGCAAGGTCAGCATGGCGTGGCCTGGGCTGTCTTCGCGCAGCGCAGTAATGCGTGCACTCAGGCGGTTCAAAATGCTGCTGCAGGTGGGCGATTGCAGTGCCACACTGACATCGCGGGCGAGCACGCGCAGGCGCACAGGCTCGCCCGTTGTGCGCTGTGACGCTCCAGAGATGAACAGCTCGCCGCCCTCAAAGGCCACGGTGCTCAGGTGGTCCTGTGCGTCATAAGCAGTGATATGGCCTTGCACCAGACTGGCGGCATCTGCGGCAGGGCCCATGGGGTGATCACGCTGCGCCATGGTGCTGGCGGTACTGCCCTGAGTGACCACGCTGCCGGCTTGCAGCAGCACCACATGGTGGGCCAGGCGCGCCACTTCATCTTGCGAGTGGCTCACGTAAAGCACGGGGATCTCCAGGCTGCGCTGCAGGCGTTCCAGATAGGGCAGCACTTCAGCTTTGCGTGCTGCATCCAGCGCTGACAGAGGCTCATCCATCAGCAGCAGCTGCGGGCTGGTAGCCAGAGCGCGGGCAATGGCCACGCGCTGGCGCTCCCCCCCCGACAGGGTCTGCACGCTGCGATCCATCAGATGAGACAGGCCCAGCAGCTCGACCGCCTGCTCCAGCGCCACTTTGCGGCGCGCTGCGGGTGTGCGCTTGAGGCCGTATTCCAGATTGGCGCGTGTGCCCAGGTGGGGAAACAGGCTGGCTTCCTGAAACACATAGCCCAGTGCGCGCTGGTGCGTGGGCAGCCATTGCTGGGTGGCGTCGTCTTGCCAGATCTGGCCGTTGACCATGACGCGGCCCTGGGCACGCTCCAGACCGGCAATTGCGCGCAGGCAGGTGGTCTTGCCGCAGCCCGACGGCCCGAACAGTGCCGTAATGCCGTGGCCAGCCAGTTGCAGATGGACATCCAGTGTGAAGTCCGCACGTTTGACATGCAGTTGGGCTTCGATCATGTGCGTGGCTCCTTGGGTTGCAGCCAGTGCAAGAGCATCAGCACGATAAAGCTAAACACCACCATGCCGCCGGCCAGCAGGTGGGCGTTGGCGTATTCCATGGCTTCTACGTGGTCGTAAATCTGCACAGATACCACGCGCGTTACGCCAGGGATGTTGCCGCCAATCATCAGCACCACGCCAAACTCACCCACCGTATGCGCAAAGCTGAGTACCGCAGCGGTGATGAAGCCGGGGCGTGCCATGGGCAGGGCGACAGTGAAAAAACGATCCAGCGGGCTGGCTCCCAAAGAGGCGGCCACCTCCAGCGGGCGACTGCCCAGGCTCTCGAATGCGCGCTGCAGTGGCTGCACGGCAAACGGCATGGAGTAAATCAGTGAGCCGATGACCAGACCGGGAAAGGTAAAGGGCAGCCTGCCCAGACCCAGCCATTGCGTAAATTGCCCCACAGGGCCATTGGGGCCCATGGTGACCAGCAGGTAAAAGCCGATCACGGTGGGAGGCAGCACCAGAGGCAGCGCCACGACAGCACCAATCGGCCCTTTCCAGCGTGAACGGGTGTGGGCCAGCCACCATGCCAGCGGCGTGCACAGAACCAGTAGCAGTACGGTGGTGACTGCGGCCAGCTCCAGCGTCAGGGCAATGGCGGCCCAGTCTTCAGAGGAAAGGATGGACAAGGTCTAAGAAAGAGTGAGCTGCTTGCGCAGGTGAAACGGCCACTTCAGCATCATTTGATGCTGAAGTGCTTGGTAGTTAAGCGTTAGATGCTTTAAAAATCATAGCCGTAAGCAGTAATGATGGCGCGTGCCTTGTCACCTTTGAGGTAATCCATCAGTGCTTTGGCCGCCACATTGTCCTTGGCATTGTTCAGCACAATGGCGTCCTGGCGGATGGGCTCGTGCATCTCGGCGGGCACTACCCATGCCGAGCCGGACTTGATCTTGCCGTCTTCCATCACTTGCGACAGCGCCACAAAACCCAGCTCTGCGTTGCCAGTGGCTGCGAACTGGTAGGTCTGGCCAATGTTTTCACCTTGCACAAACTTGGGCTTGATGGCATCCAGCAGGTTCAGCTTGGTCAGGGTCTGCTCGGCAGCCAGACCGTAAGGGGCCAGCTTGGGGTTGGCAATGGCTACGTGCTGGAACTTGCCAGTCTTGAGTACTTCACCGTTGGCATCCACATAGCCGTCCTGTTTGCTCCACAGCACCAGCTTGCCAATGGAGTAGGTAAAGCGTGAAGCCGCATCGCCCTTGCCCTCTTGCGCAATTTTGGCCGGGGTCTTGTCATCAGCCGCCAGCAAGATGCCGAAGGGTGCGCCGTTGCTGATCTGGGCGTAGAACTTGCCCGTTGCACCAAACGAAAGTTCAGCCTTGTGGCCCGTGTCCTTTTCAAACTGCGCCGCAATCTTTTGCATGGGTGCAGTGAAGTTGGAGGCGACGGCGACCGAAATGGTTTCCGCGTGGGCAGCACCTGTAAACAGGGCGGCGATGAGGACGCAGGCACGCACGGAGGGAGATGTGAACATAATCGCTATTCCTTTTGTGAATAACGAAAGTATAGCCACACTGGCTCAAACTGTCGCGCAGTTGGCGGCATGATAGGCAGATGCCCCAGTCTCGTTCCAATGTCATCACCGCAGCCACCCAAGCCGCTGCAACTGCCGCTGCCGCTGTTACGTCCACGCCTGCCCCCTCCCTGATGCAGGCGCTGGGGCACCCGCTGTCTGACCGCCGCTTGCAGGTGCTGCGGGCCTTGGGTGAATGTGGCTCCATCTCGCAAGCCGCCCGCGAGGTGGGAGTGAGTTACAAGGCCGCATGGCAGGCCATTGATACGCTGGGCAATCTGGCGGGGGTGCCGGTGGTGGAAAAAACCGTGGGCGGTGCCGGTGGCGGCGGTGCCAAGCTGACTGCTGCGGGTCAGGAGCTGCTGCGTGCCGCCCAGGCCATGGCGCAAGCGCGTGGTGCGGTCATGCAGCAATTGCAGTCGCCCGCTGCGCTGCAGCGCCTGGGGATTCAGACCAGCATGCGCAATCAGTGGCCGTGCCAGGTGCAGCGCGTTGATATTGCCGGGGCGCTGGCCTTGGTGCATGTCCAAAGTCAGCACGGGGATTTGCAGCTGACGGCCCGTATTACGGCGGAAAGTGCGCAGTTGCTGGGGCTGCAGGCTGGCATGCCGGTGCTGGCCATGTGCAAAGCCACTGCGGTGGACGTGCGTGCTTGGAGCCAGACGCTCGCAGCCAATACCTGGCCGGGAAAAGTCACGCGAGTGACTCAGGGTGCCATGGGCGATGAGGTGGCTATGCAGATGGCCGCGGGTGTGCAGTGGGTGGGATTTGCGCCGGCTGGAAGCGGCCTGCGTGCAGGGCGAAAAGTCAGCGTACACATCCCGGAATCTGCCTTGGTGTTGGCATTGCTGGCATAAGGCCGTACGCTATTGATCAAGCTCAAGCCTTGCGGGATGATTGGCGGTCATAGTGTCCAATTGCAAAAAGAAGGGTGGGCAACCCAGGGTTATCAAGGCTTCAAGAAAGTCATAGCGCCCGGCTTTTTGCCACAATAACGACTTTGATGGAGTGGTGATGGTCTGCAGCCGCGGGCTGATCTGAAAGAAAAACGCAGTGAGCATTTTTGACCGGTTGATTTCGACGTTGACGGGTGGCGATGGGACCCCAGCCCAGCCACCTGCTAAGACACCAACCCCTGAGGGTGACGAGAAACGTCAGCGTTTCATGGGCCGTTCAGGTGCGGAATCCCAGCCTGAGCCTGTGGTGGAACAGGGCCTTGCGGGCGGGCCTTCCAGCATTTGGCTGCATGTGCAGCCCACCACCCAGCGCTTGCTGCTGGTGTCTGATCTGGGTGTGGCAACTGGGCAGGAGCTGACCGCCAAGATGACAGCAGACCTGCATCGCCTTGGCTGGTGTGAAGAGATTGCGTACCACGCAGGCTACGACCAGTACTGGAAAATGCCTTCGCAAGAAGCTATTTTGCGCACCCCCTCTCTCTACGAGATTCCCACACCACTGCTCAACCGCATGAAGCTGGAGACCCGTCTGGTCAAGCAAGGCGAGCCCCGTGGTTTCTGGATGCATGTGCGTGTCCGTTCTGAAGATGAACTGTCTGAGCAGCATTGACATTACGGGGCAGGCTGTCCGGTTTTTAAAAAGCACCCCAGTGGTGCTTTTTTGACGTCTGGTGTTTGGCTTTTGAGGCTTAGCGGATCGTGCCCAGCACGGCAGAGCCTTCCAGCAGCGGCCACTGCGTTCGCTGTACAAAGCTGGCGTAATCCATGGGGCGGGTGATAAGCGCATCGGCACGGTTGGGCAGTACATAGGCCCATGCACGCTGCTGTGATTCGTCATACACCAGCTTGAAAAGGTGACTGGGTATCCAGACCGCATTGCGCCCCAGCGTATGTGTCTGCCCTTCGTGCAGAGGCCCAGAAAACACATACACATTGCCTGCAGCCCGCTGTGCGTACTTGCGGGTATCGGCCTCCAGCTTGGACCACAGCTTGCGGTTGTGCGTGGGGTTTTGCGGCACCATGTTGGTCAGTGCAAAGGATTGGGCCATCGCTTGTACGCTGGGCTGGTTGGCTGCTGCGGCCAGATGCCCACGGTCAAAACCACTGTCCTGGTAGTCAGTGAGGGCTGCGCGCCATTGTTCGGGCACGCGTGTGTCTGCAAAGAATTTATCGGTGCGCTCCAGCCCCGCCGCTTTCTGCATGCGCTGGCGATTGAGTTTTTCCACCACCACCATGGGCGTTTTGGTCAGCCCGGAGTACAGCACCGCAAATGCGTCTGAGCACAGTGGCAGTGGTGCCCATTGGCTGCTGATGGTGGTGACCTGCAAAGGCCGCTGCTGTGGAAACTGGTCGAGGCAGGCTGCAAATGCCCCCCCGCCAGTCTGTGCTGGTGGCGCAGGGGCTGCTGCCGGGACAGGCACCAGATCTGCGGCCTGAGTGCGCAGTACATCCAGCGCGCTGCCCGTGAAGTGGGTGCTGATGCTGCGTACTACGCTGCGAAACTCTTGCAGCCATTGCCTGGAGGCTGCGCTGAGCATGCTCTCTGGAGGCTGCAAAATCAGGTTCAGCGGATTGATGGGCTGGCTCAATACCGCATTGCCAAAAATGGCCCCCCAGACAAAGCAGGCCATGCGGCTGGTCAGGCGCTGGCGCAGCCGGCGCAACCAGGTGACAGGGGGAAGGGATTTGTTTTTTTTACGCGTAGCCATGGAACATGCTGGTCAGCCGCCGTCTGCTAGTGCGCTGATAGCATGCAAGCCATGAATTCTAAGGTGATATTGCGTTTTTTATTGCGATAAACTGTATGCAATTACAGTGTCTTTGGGCAAGGCGTAAATATTCCGGGAATTTGCGCAGTTTGAAAAAAGTGATCCAAAACTGTGCATATAATCGTGGCTTAGCGGCTGTAGCTCAGTTGGATAGAGTACTTGGCTACGAACCAAGGGGTCGTGGGTTCAATTCCTGCCAGCCGCACCAAACGACAAGCCTCAGAACTGAAAAGTTCTGAGGCTTTTTCGTTGTTGCTGCTTTTGTCTGGCAGTGCGCGGCGTGGATGCTAGATAGCACTGCTAGCTGTGAATGCTCGCGCTCAGCTTAGTGCATGGGGGGTGGCGCAGCCTGTGGCAGCCGCAGCGTAAAACAGGCTCCTTGGCCTGCTTCGCTTTGCACCTCAATGCTGCCGCCGTGCTGCTGTGCTACCGAATGCACATAGGCCAGGCCCAGACCAATGCCCGGGATGGTGCTGCCCGCGTGCTGGTGCTGGCGTGTGAATGGGGCAAACAGGCGCGCCTGTTCCTGAGGGCTGATGCCATCGCCCTCATCGCGCACAGAAATGCACCAGTGGCCATCCTGCAGTGCCAGGCTGCAAAACACAGTGCCCTCTACCGGGCCGTACTTGATGGCGTTACCGATCAGGTTGCCGCAGGCGCGGCGCAGCATGCTGGCGTCGCCCAGCACCCAGGCTTCTTCTTCCTGCGGCATCCAGTCCAGCTTGATAAAGCGCGCGTGTGCGGCTGCCCAAGTGTCATCCAGAGCCTGGTCAATCACGGCTCCAAGCTCCACAGGTGTGCGCTGTGCCAGTGCATTTTGAGCGCGTGCCAGATGCACAAAGTCATCGGCCAGAGCCAGGCCCGTACGGGCGTAGCGCTGAATGCGTTCAATGAGCAGCGCAGAGACGGGCTCTGAGCCAAAGTGCTGCTCCATCTCAATCACCGTCAGGATGGCACCAATAGGTGCGCGGATGTCGTGCGAGATGAAATGCATGGCCTGATCGCGCTGTGCCATGGCCTGACGCAGGTCGCTGATGTCCACCAGAGTGACCAGCCAGCCGATTTCATCGGCAACGGTAAAGGGCTGGCTGAGCATCAAAAGATTGTTCTTTTGCAGATCAATGCCTTCGCGCTGAATGGTGTGATCCAGCGGCGGAGGGCAGCTGCTGTCCCACAGCGGCTGCAAGCTGCCGCGCTCCATGGCACCGTCCAGCAGGTCGGCCAGGGGCTGCTGAGGCTGCAGTGTGCGCCCCAGACTGTGCGCATAACGGTGGGCTGCACTGTTGGCCAGCAAGATGTGGCCATGGCGATTGCATGCCAGCGTGGGGGATGGCAGTTGCAGCAGTGTTTCCGTCACAAACTGGTGCAGCTGACGCAACTGCTGCGAGGCTTGCTCGACAGCATCAATGCGGTGCTGCAAAAAATCGCCCCGCTTGTGGGGAGCCTGTGTGTTGATCTGCAGTCCTTGAATACGCAGCCCCTGCATTTCCTGATTCAAAAAACGTGCAGCCGCATTCAGGCGTCGCCAGCTCCACAGAGGGTAGGCCAGTGTCAATATCAGCAAGGCCGCAGCAGGGCTGAAAACCGTGTGCGCCCATCCTGGGGTCAGGGCACTGGCAATCAGGGTGAGCAGGCCCAGACCCATGCAGGCGAGCAAAGCGGCGGAGGGGCCCAGCACGGACAGCGCCGCCAGGCCCAAAGCGGCAGGCACCAGGTTAAAGGCACGGTTGGCCCAGGAACTGGCGCTGACCGCATGCTGATTGAGCAAGGCTCCACTGGCGATGTGAGCAACCAGCTCCACACTGTAGGTTGCCGCTTGGCTGGCGCCGCTGGGGGTGGGCAGGGTTGTGCCCAGTCCCGTGGCTGCGGTGCCGATCAGCACATGCTTGTTGCGAAATGCCTGTGCCGGAATGCGGCCTTGCAGCACATCAATGTAGGCGTACATGGCAAACGGCGGGCGGCCCTGGGCAAAGGCGATGTAGGTGCGGTCATCGCGCTGCCACGTGCCGAAGCTGGGTATTTGTTTGGAGTTGGTGTCTGCACAGGCGGGGCGCTCAGGCTGGCTGATGCACAGCATGGAAAGGCCCAGATGCAGCCACAGCTGATCACTGACACCCTCACGAGCGTAAAAGCTGCGCACGCCACCATCGTCGTCCATCGGCAGGTGCACGTGGCCCAGGCGTGCGGCAGCTTGTGTGAACATGGGCAGAGGCAAGCTGGCGGGCTGATCGCCAAACCCACGCACAACGGGCAGTACGACGCGGCCGCTGCGGGCCATGCTTTGCGCAAGCACAACGTCGTCTTCGGGGTAATCAAGGTCAGGCTCTGAGAGTAAAAAATCCAGGCCGATGGATTGGGGCTGGCCGCTGCTGATGTGGTTGATCAGGTGGGCGTGCAGGGCGCGCCGCCAGGGCCAGCGGCCAATGCTGCTCAGGCTGCGTTCATCAGCCAGTACCAGCACCACGTTGGGTGAGGGCTGGTGGCGTTGCAGTGGCAGCGTCAGATCTTGCAGCCACAGATTGGCGCGCGACAGCTGCTGGGGGCCGGAGAGCCAGAACACCACGGCCAGCAGGCCCAGCGACATCAGCAGCCATTCCAGCGAGAGTGAGCGCTTCATGCCAGCTTGTTTTTGTGCATGAATGCGTTAGCGGTACTCAACACCCAAGCCCGTTCCCGAGCTGACAGGGTTGCCGTCACTGTCGTGCAGCAAAGCCAGTACCTGCACGCTGCGAGGCGGAGAGAACGCACTGTTCAGACCTGAGGGGTCTTGCACCTGAATGCGAACGTGCCACGTTCCGGCAGGCAAACCTGCGGCAGTCCAGCGTGGGGTGTCCAGCGTAGTGTCCAGTGCAGGCTCGGTGCCAGCAGGGGTGGAGAAAACCTGCAAGCGAAAGCGCTGACCGGATTCGGCAGGCCAGTGGATGGTGGACAAGCCTGCTTGCGTCTGCACCTTCAGATCATCCAGCGATGGTGCTGCTGGCTTGGGTGCAATCCGGAACGTTTGCGCTGCTGCAAATGGGCCCTGGTCTTCCTGACCTTTGACCATGCGCACACTGGCTGCGCGCCATGCATACGTGCCTTGTGGCAACGCGTTCAAATCCATGGCGCACTGCGCCTGGCTGGTGCTTTGCAGCAAGGCCTGTGCAAACGCTGCTGCAGGGGCAGGAGATTCCAGGCTTTCCAGCGCAATGACCTGATGGCGATAGCTGCTGACTCCATCCACCGGGGTGCATTGCAGCTGGGCCTCGCCTTGTGCCAGCACGCCGCCTGGCGCCGGGTTCTGTGTCAGGGGTGGTACGGGGTGGGCTTTAACGCGCAAAGGTGCCACGGCAGGCATGCCACTGATGCCTTGGGTATCCATGGCGCGCACGTGCAGAAAATATGCTCCATCGGGCAGGGCTGCAAAGCGTGCATCGCTGCCAGCAAACTGGCCGTTGCGCAGCACATGGTGGCCCTGCGCATCTTCACTGACGCTGACGCGCCAGCCCTGTGCGTTGTCCCATTGCGGCAGCGGCAGGTTCAGCCACTGCGCGTCTTCGTTGAGCGAGGGCAGCTCACCAGCCGCAGGGGCTGGCAGCAAGTGGGCCACCGGCCCGGCATGGCCGTCGGCACTCACGGCAATGCCTGTACGGGCCAGCAAGACAGCAGTGGGCGATGCTTTGTCTGCATCTGCCAGCGCCTGCACATTTGTGCGGCCTTTCAAGACGGCCGAGGTCGTGCGCCCATCGGCAAGCAGCTGCATATCAAACTCTGTGCCGCGCACGCTGGTAGAGGCCACTGGCGTGATGATGTCCAGACGACGCTGTGCATCAGGTTTCCCGGGCACTTGCACTTGCACGCCACCTTGCTGCACTTGCAGCACCGATTGCAGGCTGCCCGAACGGCCCCGGCGGCGCAGCTGGCTCAGCTCCACCTGGGAAGTGGCTTGTACGCGTACGGTGCTGCCATCGGCCAGGCGCACGGCCACAAAAGCGTTGGGGTCCAGCTTGATCTGATCGCCTTCTTGCAAAGACATGCCGCGTGCAGCGGGGGCTGCAACGCCACTGCGGCTGACATGGGCGGTGCCGTGGACATAGTCCACCGAAGCTGTGGCGGCACGCATGAGTTGCAGGGGGATCTCCAGCACGGAGCCCGGCTTCAAGCGGTAAGGGCTGCCTACACTGTTGTGGCTTTGCAGTGCGGGCCACAAAGCGGCATCACCGAGGTAGCGCTGTGCCAGTTGCTCCAGCGTATCGCCCGGGGTGATGCGGTGGGTAACTGCCGTGGGGTGCAAAGGTATTTGCTGTGCAACTGCAGGCGTGGCGGCCATGCTGCAAACCAGTGTCACCAGCGCGATGGCCGCAACGTGCAAACTGGGCAATGGGAGATGGTTCGCAGCGATAGGGTGCATACACAAAAAAGTAGTGAGGAAAAGCTAGTTCTCGTGCGCATCCAGGCGATAGCCTAGACCGTACACCGCTGCAATCGAGTAGTGATTGCCCGGGCGCAATTGCAAAACCTGACGCAAGCGCGAGACATGGGTGTCCAGCGAGCGGGACAGGACATCCGGGTTTTGTCCCCATACCGATTCACGCAAATGATCGCGAGACATCAGGCGGCCTGCGTTCTGGAACAGCAGCATGGCCAGCGCAAATTCACGGTGGGTCAGGAGCACTTCCTGGCCTTCAAAACCCACGGTCAGGGCTGAGCGGGTGAACGTGTAGGGGCCAAAACGCTGCACATCGTCCGTGCACAGCGGGTAGGCGCGGCGCAGCAGTGCATGGATGCGCGCTTTGAGCTCTGCCAGGCGCAGTGGCTTGACCATGAAGTCATCTGCACCGCACTGCAGGCCTTCGACAATGTCGCTTTCCTCACTGCGGTGTGTAATAAACAAAATAGGTGGGGCATGCTCCAGGTTGGTGCGTGCCCACTGGATCACCTCGGGGCCGCTGGTGTCTGGCAATACCCAGTCCACAACGAGCATGTCGAAAGTTTCGCGCCGCAGCTCTTGCTGAAAAGACTGGCCCGTAGTGTGCAGGCTGCACGTGTGGCCCATTTCATGGGCAACACGCTCCATCAGCTCCAGCTGCAGTCGATCGTCGTCCAAAACGGCAATGCGCATTCAGCGGTCTCCCTCTTTTTATTGATTTGGAATGCTAGGCCTTGGCTGCCTCTTGCAGCAGATGCAAAGCTTGCACGATGTCTTCTTGCGTCACACCATCGGCGGGCTGCACCACGGCTGCCAAAGCGGCCAGGGCATCAGCACCTTGCTGCTGCAGCTGGGCAATGCTTTGTCCGGCCAGTTTGGGCTGGTCAAAAGCGGTGCTTTGCAGCAGCAGGCTGCCATCGGCAGCCATGAACTTGAAGTAGAACTTGCCGTCGGTTTCGCGGTACTGTTTGAAGCTGGGCAGCGCGATTTTGGCGGATTTGGATTTTTTGGCACCGCTGTCCTGGCTGGACAGACTGCGCAAGCCCACAGCTGCACGCAAGGTGGTGATGAATGGGCGGGTCAGTGCACGTGCACGCTGGGCACCCAGTTGCAGCGCGGCCTCTACCTTTTCGGGGTGTGCCATCAGGTCTTCATAGCGCGCACGTTTGGGGGCCAGTTCTGCATCAATGCGCTCAAACAGCATGTGCTTGGCATCGCCCCATCCAATGCCGCTGGCAAAGGCCTGGCGCATGGTCTCGGTTTCTTGGCTGGAGGAGAAGGCCTGGTAGAGCTGGAACAGGGCCGAACCTTCGGTGTCCTTGGGCTCGCCTGGCGCACGCGAGTCGGTGACGATGCTGCCAATCAGCTTCTTGAGCTGCTCGCGGGTAGAGAACAGGGGGATGGTGTTGTCGTAGCTCTTGCTCATCTTGCGGCCATCCAGGCCGGGCAAGGTGGCAACGCTCTCTTCAATCGCGGCTTCAGGCAAAACAAAGTGCTCGCCATACAGGTGGTTGAAGCTGGAGGCCATGTCGCGCGCCATCTCTATGTGCTGGATCTGGTCGCGGCCCACAGGCACTTTGTTGGCGTTGAACATCAAGATGTCGGCAGCCATCAGCACGGGGTACATGAACAGGCCGGCAGTCACGCCGTCGTCCAGTTCACGGCCTGATTCTGCGTTCTTGTCCTGAGAGGCTTTGTAGGCGTGTGCGCGATTGAGCACGCCTTTGCCGGTCACGCAGGTCAAAAACCAGTTGAGTTCAGGAATCTCGGGGATATCAGACTGGCGATAGAAGACCACCTTTTCTGGCTCCAGCCCGCAAGCCAGCCAGCTGGCTGCAATTTCGAGGGTGGAGCGCTGTATGCGTGCTGGATCCTGGCACTTGATCAGTGCGTGGTAGTCCGCCAGAAAGTAAAAGCTTTCAACGTCGGATGTCTGGCTGGCAGCGATTGCGGGGCGGATGGAGCCTGCATAGTTACCCAGATGGGGTGTGCCGGAGGGGGTAATGCCTGTCAGAAAGCGGGTGTTGCTCATATCTCAAACCAAGTTCTAAGGGGTGGACTGCGTCTTGGAGCAGCCTGAATGCGTGTTTTTTTCTTTATCTCAGCACAGCCATCAGTGGCGTGATGATGAAATCGATGGCGCTGTAGCCCAGGTTCATCAGAGGGCGCAGCCAGATGGTGCCGACAATGCCCAGCAGCACCAGCGCCAAAACGATAAAGAAGCCATAGGGCTCTATGCGTGAGACGGTCATGGCTGCTTTGGTCGGTAGCAGCCCGACCAGGATGCGTCCGCCATCCAGAGGTGGCAGCGGAAACAGGTTGAAGGCCCACATGACCAGATTGACCAGAATGCCGGCACGCGCCATTTCAAGAAAAAAGCGTTCGTCGGTACGGGTGGCCACCAAGACCACCAGTACGACGGCCCACACGATGGCCTGAATGAAGTTGGAGGCAGGGCCCGCAAGCGCCACCCAGATCATGTCGCGCTTTGGGTGGCGCAGATTGCCGAAGTTCACGGGCACGGGCTTGGCATAGCCAAACAAGAAGGCCCCTGAGGTCGAAAAGTACAGCAGCAAGGGCATCAGTATTGTGCCGATGGGGTCAATGTGCTTGAGGGGGTTGAGCGTGATGCGACCAAGCATGGAGGCCGTGTGATCGCCAAAGTAGCGGGCAGCGTAGCCGTGCGCGGCCTCATGCACCGTGATGGCGAAAAGCACGGGCAGGGCGTAGATGAGTACAGTTTGTATGAGTTCGTTCACCCGGTGATTGTCGCAAACATCAGTGCCACTGTCCTTGTACTAGGGGAAGTTGCTACAAACCAATCGCGGGCAAGCTGCCTGCACCCTGTCGCATCAAGCTGGGTTCGCCACCCGTTGCCATGGGCGTGAGGTCAAGCACGGTGGTTGGCTCCAGCGGGCAGGCTCCTGCATCGACCACGGCGTCGATCTCGTGCTCAAACCGCTCTCGAATCTCTTGCGGATCATTCATGGGGATGTCTTCCCCCGGGGCGATCAAGGTGGTGGCCAGCAATGGTGCGCCATGCAGTTGCAGCAGCAGCTGGGTGCCTTTGCGGTCAGGCACACGCAGGCCGATGGTTTTGCGCGAAGGGTGGCTGACCCTGCGTGGCACTTCCTTGGTGGCATCCAAAATGAAGGTGTAGGGGCCGGGGGTGGCCAGCTTCATCAGGCGGTACTGTTTGTTGTCAACCACGGCATAGTTGGCCAGCTCTGACAAATCGCGGCACAGCAGCGTGAGGTGGTGCTTGTCATTGACCTGACGAATGCGGCGCAGGCGGTCGACGGCATTTTTATCATCCAGCTGGCAAACCAGGGCGTAGCTGGAGTCCGTCGGAATGGCCAGTACCCCGCCTTTTTGCAAGATGGCCACTGCCTGCTTGAGCAATCGAGGCTGGGGGTTATCCGGATGAACTTCAAAGTACTGTGCCATGGGGTGTCCTTTGTTTTGCGCTGTGCCTGCATTGTGCTGCGCAACGCAGCCACTGGCTCAATTTATGTCGAACGGCCGGGTGCTTTGTGGATGCGATGGGCCAGCAGCTCGTGGATGCAGACGTAGCCGGCAGGGTCGCTGGGCAGGGCACCTAGGTCCATCTTGGATTCCTGGGGACTGTGGAAATCGCTGCCACGCGAGATGGCAAAACCAAACTCTTTGGCCAAATCCGCGTAGTGCAGGTACTCGTGCGGGGCATGGCTGCCGGTGACGGCTTCGACAGCCTGTCCGCCATAGGCTTTGAAGCTGCTGAAAAAAGCGTACTCCTCATTGGCCGTGAACCCGTAACGCGCGGGGTGGGCGATGACGGCAACCCCCTGGGCGGCGCTGATCCAGCGCACAGCCTCCTCCAGCGTAGCCCAGCGCTGGGGCACGAAGCCTGGTTTGCCTTCAACCAGGTAGTTGCGAAACACTTCATAGGTGTCTTTGCAGATGCCAGCCTCCACCAGATGGCGTGCAAAGTGGGTGCGTGAAATCAAGGCCGGGTTGCCGACGTATTTCAGGGCCCCTTCGTAGGCATGTGCAATACCGGCAGCTTCCAGCTGTCGCCCCATCTCCTGTGCGCGCGGGCCACGACTATTGCGCAGGCTGCCCAGACCTTCGAGCAGCTGGCGGTCTTGCGCATCAAACCCCAAGCCCACGATATGCACCGTGGTGTTGGCAAAGCTGACAGAGATTTCTACGCCCGTTAAAAAATCCAGACCTTGTGCGCTGGCAGCCATCTGTGCTTCAGCAAGACCGGCCGTTTCGTCGTGATCGGTCAATGCCCACAGCGTGACCCCGCTGCGCTGGGCACGTTGCGCCAATGCGGTGGGCGAGAGCGTGCCATCAGAGAACGTGGAATGGCAATGAAGATCGGCGCAGAAAGTGTCAGACATAGAAAAGAAATGGAGCCATGTGCGGCAGCTCGCAAGAGCGTGGGCAGCAGGCTTTAAAAGTCAATGAGAGAGAAGGCCTTTTTAACCCTGTTTGAGTTTCCGCAAGTTTCGGCGGGTCTGTCATTCGCATTTCTTGACACTTCTAGATACTTTGCAGGCCCGCGTGTACGCCACGTAGTGCCACTGAGGGAAGTATTAAAAATATGAAAGATAAAGGGAGTTATATGCAATTAAAGAACCTGTCGGTGTCTAAAAAAATATGGGCCTTGCTGCTGGGGGTGCTGGTGCTGACCCTGACGGCAGGCTTTGGCATGACCAACTACATCAGCAGCGTGCAAGACCGGGAGCGGATGGCGTTGCAGGACTACGAAAAGCGCATTCGCCTGGCTGTGCAGTGGCGCGGTGTGACGGATTACTCGGTCGCCCACGTGGTGATGGGCGCGATGTCGGCAGAAGATGGGCTGAGCCGGTACGCACAGGAAAAGACCAAAGAAGGTATTGAGGCTGCGACAGCCTTGCAAGGGCAGCTGGAGCGTTCCCTGACCGACTCACAAGGACGTCAGCAGTTAGAAAAAATTGCACAGGCACGCGCCAGGGTGCTGGACATTATTGGCACCATCAACAAGCTGCGCGCAGATTCTGACCTTGCTGGCGTACGTGCGCTCTTGGACAGCCAGTTGCTGCCAGGTGTTGCGCTTTTTAACCAGGCGCAAACTGATTTGGTGACGCTGCAAGAGCGCCTGCGTGACCAGGCTCAGCAAGAGGGCGCTGAAGCGCGGGCTACGGCCATGCTGTGGGGCAGTGTGGCGCTGGCTGGGGTGGTGCTGGTGGGGCTTTTGCTGTCAATCCTTGTGGTGCGCCAGATCACCCTTCCTTTGGCACGCGCCGTTTCCGTGGCTGACACAATTGCTGCAGGCGATTTGACGGTGCATGTGCAAGACGAGCGCAAGGACGAGCTGGGCAACCTGCTGCGCAGTTTGGGTGCCATGGCGCAGCGCTTGCGCGATGTGGTCTCTGAAGTGCGCAATGGTGTGGATGCCGTGTCTTCGGCTGCATCGCAAATTGCCACGGGCAACCATGACCTGTCCGGGCGCACCGAGCAGACTGCGGCGAATCTGCAAGAGACCGCCGCCAGCATTGAGGAGCTGACGGCTACGGTGTCCCAGTCTGCGGATACGGCGCGCCAGGCCAACCAGCTGGCCAGCACGGCCGTGCAAGCGGCCGAGCGTGGGGGCCAGGTGGTGCAGCAGGTGGTCAGCAGCATGCAGCAAATCACCAGCAGCAGCCACAAGATTGCCGACATCATTGGCGTTATTGACAGCATTGCTTTTCAAACCAACATCTTGGCCCTCAATGCAGCGGTAGAGGCTGCCCGCGCAGGTGAGCAAGGCCGCGGTTTCGCGGTGGTGGCAGCTGAGGTGCGTTCTTTGGCACAGCGCAGCGCAGAAGCGGCCAAAGAGATCAAGGCGCTGATCTCCACCAGCGTGAGCAATGTGGACGCGGGCTCTGGTCAGGTGGCGCAGGCTGGTGAAAGCATGCATGAGATTGTGGCCAGCGTGCGCCGTGTGACGGATTTGATTGGCGAGATCAGCGCCGCAACCCATGAGCAGCAAGACGGCTTTGTACAAGTCAATCAAGCGGTGAGCAATCTGGACCAGATGACGCAGCAGAACGCGGCCTTGGTGGAAGAGTCCAGCGCGGCAGCTACAGCCATGAACGAGCAGGCGCAGCGTCTGGCCCAGGTGGTGTCTGTGTTCAAAGTCGGGCAGATGGCAGCCATGCAGCCGGTGCGGCCCATGCAGACACATGCACAGCCCAAGGCCATGGCGCCCGTTGCCAGCCGTGAAAGTGCTGCGCCAGCAAACACACCAGCAAACACCCCAGCGAAGGCAGTCGCCAGGCAGGTGGCCCGGCCTGTAGCGGCCACTCCCAGGCCGGTATCAGCCAAGTTAGAGAGTGCTGTTACAAAAAAAACCACAGCCGCGACAGAAGATGACTGGGAGAGTTTTTAAGCGACCTTTGCCGACCAAGGGTTTGCGAGAGCAACTGTCGCCCAACAGCAGTGAAAAAATCAATCACCCTCTTGGTTGCAGTGCACCAAGAGGGTGTTTTGCATGTTCGTGTTGCGCAAAACCGTGTAGCGATTTCACTTGCTGAGGCCAGCAAGAACAATAAGGAAGAGGGAGCAATCATGCGTTTGAACAACCTGCCAGTCGCTTTCAAGCTCTGGGGTGTGGTGCTGGGCTCTATGGCATCCATGCTCACGCTGGCGGTCATCTTGACCATGCTGGCTGAGCAGCGTGCGAGCGCCGTGAACCAAAAGACAGAGCAAGCCGATCAACGTATTGCCACCACGATGCGCTGGAAGGCGCTGACAGAGCTGACGGTAGAGCGCATCGTGGTCAGCGCGATGTCTTCGGAGGCCGCGCTGGTTCATGAGATGACGCAGCTGGGCAGCAAAGGCATTGCCGGTGTGACAGAGCTGCAAAAGCAGGTGGAGGCGATGGCCGAGACCGATGAGGAAAAAGCGCAACTGGCCAAAGTCGGGGCCAACCGGGCGCAGGCGTTGGCAGCGGTGGCCAAAATTAATCAGGCGCGTGAGGCAGGTGACATTCTGCTGGCGATGGATATCGCCACCAATCAGCTGCGTCCGGCGGTGGCGGTCTATGTGCAGTCGCAAGAAGATTTGCTGCAGCTGCAAGAGCGCTTGCGCAATGAAATGCGCGAGCAGGCCATGGTGCAGCGCCAGCAAGCGTATTGGTGGGTGGGCGCTATCAGCCTGTTGCTGGTCATGATGGGGCTGGGACTGGCGGGCATGATCGTGCGCTCTATTACGCGCCCTCTGGACCGTGCCGTGGATCTGGCAGACACCATTGCGGCGGGTGACTTGACGGTCGATGTACATGACGATCGCAAGGACGAGCTGGGCCATTTGCTGCGCAGCCTGAGCGCCATGACCCACAAGCTGCGCACTGTGGTGAGCGAAGTGCGCAGTGGTGTTGAATCTGTATCTGCGGCGGCCAGCCAGATTGCTACGGGCAACCATGACTTGTCGGCACGCACCGAGCAAACGGCTGCCAATCTGGAAGAAACCGCTGCCAGCCTGGAAGAGCTGACCTCCACCGTCACGCAGTCTGCAGACACCTCGCGGCAAGCCAATCAGCTGGCAGGCACGGCGGTACAGGCGGCAGAACGCGGTGGCGCGGTGGTGCAGCAAGTGGTGCAGAGCATGGCGCAAATCAACAGCTCCAGCCGCAAGATCAGCGACATCATTGGCGTGATTGACGGCATCGCTTTCCAGACCAATATTTTGGCGCTGAACGCGGCGGTAGAAGCCGCCCGCGCAGGCGAACAAGGCCGTGGTTTTGCCGTGGTGGCCGGGGAGGTGCGCAGTCTGGCCGGGCGCAGCGCGGAGGCGGCCAAGGAAATCAAGACCTTAATCACCGCCAGCGTGAGCAATGTGGATGCCGGCTCGGCACAGGTCACGCAGGCCGGCGAGAGCATGCAGGAGATTGTGAGCAGTGTGCGCCGCGTGACTGACCTGATTGGTGAGTTGAGCGCCGCTTCGGGCGAGCAGCACGATGGCTTTGCGCAGGTGAATCAGGCGGTCAGCAATCTGGACCAGATGACGCAGCAAAACGCGGCCCTGGTTGAAGAATCCAGCGCGGCCGCCATGGCCATGAATGAGCAGGCACAGCGTCTGGCGCAAGTGGTGGCCGTGTTCAACGTGGGCACTACGGCGGTCAAGGCCGCAGCCGTCAAAGCGCCGGCGGTGGCCAGCACCTTTGCAGCCGCAAAGCCAGCCCCAGCGCAACAGCCGTCGGGCAGCCCTGCGTCGCTGGGCCGGGCGAAAGGGCAGCCTGTGCAGGCTGAAAAACCCGCAGCAGCAACCAAGTTGGTGGCACCTGCCAAGCCTGCAGCTGCAGTCCCCAAAAAAGCCGTGGCACAGGGCGCAGAAGACGACTGGGAGAGCTTTTAAAACCCCGCTGACACTGCCCTTGATTGCGTGCTTGCTGCGCGTTTTCAGCGCAAGCCTGCAGTTGACAGGGGGCTGTGGGGGGGGGCAGACGCGGTGCTTACGGCGCGTGAGGTGTTTCCATGAAACAAAGGCCTGCATTGCAGGCCTTTGTTTTTTTTGATAGCTGGTAGCGCTTGCCCATCAATGACTTCAAAGTGAAAACATGCTGAAGTGATGGTGTATTAAGCGCTGGTAGCTACTTTTTTAATTGTTGTTGGTGTTTAGCCTTCGGTGCCTTCCACCAGAAATTGCACCTTGCGCTCGCCACGGAATTCGTTGATGTCCAGGCGAAACGCCATGTGCACCCAGTCGGGCAGTGGCTCGGTGCGGCCAAACCAGATGCCATCCACCACATCGCCGCGGTGGCGCAGTTGCAGCTTCAGGTGCTTTTCACCCACCAGACGCTGCGAGAGGATTTCCACATCTTCACTGAAGGTGGGGTAGGCAAAGCCCTGGCCCCACACCTGCAGATTCAGTTGCTCGACCACTTCAGAGTGGCGAAAGGCCGGGTCCAGCGGGCCATCGGTTTCTACGCAGCGGGTCAGCGTTTTGGCATCCAGCCACTCTTGCGCCACTTGGGCAAAGGCTTGCTCAAAGGTGTGAAAGTGTTCTTCCACCAGCGTGCAACCTGCGGCCATGGCGTGGCCCCCAAAGCGCAGCAGCACGCCGGGGTGGCGCTTGGCCACCAAATCCAGCGCATCGCGCAGGTGAAACCCGGGGATGGAGCGGCCCGAACCTTTGAGCTCGTGCGCTTTGCCCTCTGCCTGGCTGGCGGCAAACACAAAGGTGGGGCGGTGCAGCCGGTCTTTGACGCGCGAGGCAACGATGCCGACCACGCCCTCGTGGAACTCCGGGTCAAACACGCTAATCGCTGCGGGCGGTGTGACGCCGTCTTCAAACAACTCATCGGCCAATGCAAAGGCTTGCAGGCGCATGCCGCCTTCAATTTCCTGGCGCTCGCGGTTGATGCTGTTGAGCGTGCGCGCCAGCTCCAGCGCCAGGGCGTCGTTGTCAGTCAGCAGGCACTCAATGCCAATGGTCATATCGGCCAGTCGCCCGGCAGCGTTGATGCGCGGGCCCAGTGCAAAGCCAAAGTCAGAGGTGGCCGCCTGGCTGTAAGAGCGGCCTGCCGCCTCATACAGGCCGCGAATGCCCGCCTGCATGTGGCCCTTGCGAATGCGCTGCAGGCCTTGCGCAACCAGACGGCGGTTGTTGGCATCGAGCTTGACCACATCGGCCACGGTGCCCAGTGCCACCAGGGGCAGCAGCGTATCGAGCTTGGGCTGGTTGCCCGCCTCAAATACGCCACGCGCACGCAGCTCGGCACGCAGCACGAGCAGCACGTAAAACATCACGCCCACGCCAGCCATGTGCTTGCTGGCAAAGCTGCAGCCGGGCTGGTTGGGGTTGACCATGGCATCCGGTGCGGGCAGTTGATCGCCGGGCAGGTGGTGGTCGGTCACCACCACGGTCATGCCCAGGCGCTTGGCCTCGGCCACGCCCTCTACGCTGCCAATGCCGTTGTCTACGGTCAGCAGCAGCTCGTGCCCTTTGTCGTGTACTCGGCGGGCGATGGGGGCAGACAGGCCATAGCCGTCGGTGATGCGGTCAGGCACTTCGTACGTGACATGCTGTGCGCCCAGCATGCGCAGCCCGCGCACGCCCACGGCGCAGGCGGTGGCGCCGTCGCAGTCGTAGTCGGCCACGATGCAGATGCGCTTTTGCGCGGCAATGGCATCGGCCAGTACGCACGCGGCAGTCTGGATGCCCATCAGCCCCGAAGGAGGCAGCAATTTGCCCAGCCCGGTGTCCAGCTCTTCACAGGATTGAACGCCACGCGCCACATACAGGCGTGCCAGCAGTGGGCTGATGCCCGACTGCACCAGGGCTTGCACCGTGGTTTCGGGAATGTCTCTTTCAATAATCTTCATAGCACCTGGTGCAGTCCCGCAAAGCGCTGGGGTCTGAAAATGTTCTTGATCTTGTCGCGCAGACTGCGCGGTGCGGTGTCAAAACTGCGGGCATGGTGCTCGCCACACAGCGTGAGCGCGGCTTTCCCGCCTTGGGCGATGTGCTGCACCAGGGCAGCCACAGGGCCAGCATCGGCGGCCAGCCACGCCTGCTTCCAGGCCGGCCAGTCCTGGCGCAAGGCGGTCTGGCGCAATTCGTCCCACAGCTGCACCTGCATGTGCGATTGGCACTGGTGGGCATGCGCCAGTGCTGCGGGGTCAAGCAGCCCTGCGCCATGCAGCCAGAAGGCGTTGATAGGCTGCAAGCCACGCTCGGCGCGGTGCTCGTTAAAACGGTCGGTGTACAGCAGCATCTGCACTTCGCTGTGCAGGCGGTGCAGGCTGCGTGCCGTTTGCGCAGAGGGCATCCAGGGCGTGACGTCGCGCAGCAAGACCCGGTCCACAGAGGCTGTCTGCAACTGCGCCAAAGCAGTGCCGCTGACGCACCACAGATGTGGGTGCACGATCTCCAGCGTCAGTCCATCTTCAGCAAACCACGGTTGCAGCAGGGCGTGCAGAGCCTGGGCGTCGTCCATGTCCAGCTGCAAAGCAGCGGGGTCATCCATGCGCACCTGATCGGGGCCTGCCGTCCAGTGGCAGGGCGTGAGCCATGCGCAGGCAGTGTCCGTCATGCCCTGTGCCAGTGCAGCCCAGGCAGGCTGCAAAGGGTTCAGCCCCCAGGCAGCAGCGACTGCACGTTCGTGCGGTGGAATGGGGTGGTCTTGCTGTCCTTCATCGGTTTGCGCTGGGCTCAGTGTCTGGAGCAATTGGTCCAGATGCGGCAGCGACAGGTTTTGCAGCACATGCTGGCAGCTGGCGTCTTGCATGGCAGCGTAAGGCAAGACGAGATGGTGGTGGGGGGCTGGCGCAATCGGCGAGGCCGCAAAAGGCAAAGGCAGGACAGGCGAAGAAGTGGGCATAAGCGCGTATTGTCCCTAAACCGCTGCACCGCGTCAGCCTTGTATGACATGGCAGTGCTGCGGCCAGTGCCACAATGGCGCCCAAGTATGCAAATTCCTTACGAACTCGCTCTAGGCTGGCGCTATACGCGCGCAGGCCGCGCCACAAGGCGCAATGGCTTTATTTCATTCATTTCTGGGGTGTCCATGCTGGGCATTGCCTTGGGCGTGGCCGCGCTCATCATCGTGCTCAGCGTGATGAATGGCTTCCAGAAAGAAGTGCGTGACCGCATGCTCAGTGTGGTTTCGCACATTGAAATTTTTGCACCCAATGGTCAGGCCATGCAGGACGTGGACACCACCATGCTGCAGGCCAAGCAGCACCCTGAAGTGATTGGCGCTGCGCCCTTTGTGGCTGCGCAGGGCCTGATTGCGCGCGGTGAAGACATGAAGGGGGCTTTGGTGCGCGGCATTGATCCTGCGCGCGAGGGCGAAGTGACCGATCTGGCCGCAGCGAATGCCGATGTGCTCCAACGCCTGACGCCGGGCGCTTTCAACATTGTGCTGGGGCAGGAGCTGGCCCGGCAGATGGGCGTGGGCGTGGGCGATGTGGTCACGCTGATTGCTCCCAGTGGGCAGGTCACGCCTGCCGGGGTGGTGCCGCGCCTTAAGCAGATGACGGTGGCCGGAACGTTTGACTCGGGCCACTACGAGTACGACTCGGCCATGGTCATGCTGCATTTTGAGGATGCCCAGCGCATCTTCCGTCTGGAAGGCCCTACAGGCATTCGTCTCAAGCTCAAAGACTTGCACGAGGCTCCACGCGTAGCCAAGGAGCTGGCGGGCATGATCACAGAGTTCTTGTACCTGCGTGACTGGACACAGCAAAACAAGACGTGGTTTGCGGCCGTGCAGCTGGAAAAACGCATGATGTTCATCATCCTCACGCTGATCGTGGCCGTTGCGGCATTCAATCTGGTCTCCACGCTGGTGATGACGGTGACAGACAAACGTGCTGACATTGCCATTTTGCGTACGCTGGGCGCATCGCCCGCGTCCATCATGGGCATCTTCATGGTGCAAGGCGCCATGGTGGGCGTTATAGGCACGTTCGCCGGGTTGCTGCTGGGCTTGGGTGTGGCGCTGAATATCGACGTCATCGTGCCTGCCATCGAGCACGCACTGGGGGCCACCTTCTTGCCCAAGGATATTTACCTGATCAGCAAGATGCCCAGCGAGCCGCAGTACAGCGACATCATGCCAATTGCCATCATTTCTTTGATTCTGGCTTTTGTGGCCACCATTTACCCCAGCTGGCGTGCCAGCCGCGTGAATCCTGCAGAGGCGCTGCGTTATGAGTAATCCAGTAGTTTTGGAGGCGCGCGGTATTTCCAAGCGCTTTGAAGATGGGCACCTGAACGTGCAGGTGCTGCACGATGTGGATTTGCAGGTGCATGCCGGTGAGACGCTGGCCATTGTGGGTGCATCGGGTTCGGGCAAAAGCACCTTGCTGCATTTGCTGGGCGGGCTGGATGCCCCCACACAAGGCAGCGTGCACTTGAAGGGCGAGCCCCTGCATACGCTCAGTCCCAAACGCCAGGGCGAACTGCGCAACCAGCACTTGGGCTTTATCTACCAGTTTCATCACCTTTTGCCCGAGTTCAGCGCACAGGACAATGTGGCCATGCCGCTGCGCATTCGCCGTGACCGCAAAGAACAGGCGCTGGAGCAGGCCGCGCACATGCTTGAGTCCGTCGGACTGAAAGAGCGCATGGCGCACCGCCCTGCGGAGCTGTCAGGCGGCGAGCGCCAGCGCGTAGCCATTGCACGTGCTCTGGTCACGCACCCGGCGTGTGTGCTGGCCGATGAGCCAACCGGCAATTTGGACCGCTCCACCGCTGACACCGTGTTCGCCTTGATGCTGGAGCTGGCGCGCACCAACGGTACCGCTTTTGTGATGGTGACGCACGATGAATCGCTGGCCGCCAAGTGCGACCGCGTGGTGCGCCTGGTCAAGGGGCAACTGACTTAGACCCACTCACACGCCTTGTGCAATACGCTGTTGCTTGGTTTTGTTGTACACCTGTACTGCCAGTGGCTTCGCGCCCCGTCTCCAACGCAAATGAAAGATTTACAGCATGGTGTGTGTTAACGGCTCTTAACCGGACTGTGGTTAAAAAAATAGCACCCATCGCTTGTATGTAAAGCATTTCAAAGTGAAAACTATTTGAAAGCGTTGAATACAAAGCGATGGGTGCTATTTTTATTGATTAATTATTCAGCAACGCCATCAAGCAAAGCTTGCATGCAGCGCCTTGCCGGGGTGGCTGCTTTCAGGCCCCCCCCCGGGGGCTGCGCCTGAAGCGGTCAGCACTTGCTGCCAAGTTGCGTATTTTTATTCACTGACCTGTGGCGCAGAGGTGCTCTATTTTTGCAATATGCGGTTGCAGATCATGCCCTTGCGCAGCCATCCAGGCGTCGTCGTAGTAGGTGTCCAGATAGCGGTCACCGCCATCGCAGGCCAGAAATACGATCGAGCCTTTCTCGCCCGCGGCCTTCATTTCGCTGGCCAGCTGCAGTGCGCCATAAAAGTCGGTGCCCGTGGAGCCTCCAAAGCGTTTGCCAGTGAGTTCGGCCAGATAGCGCATTGCGGCGTACGAGTCCACCGTCGGCACGCGCAGCATGCGGTCAATCACATCGGGGATGAAAGACGGTTCTACCCGGGGGCGGCCAATGCCTTCCACGCCTGACGACTGTGCATTGCACAGCGAGCTGTCCCGGCACTGGTGGTAATCCAGGAAAACGGAGTTCTCGGGGTCAACGACGCACAACTGCGTGGCATGACCGTGGTAGCGGATGTAGCGGCCAATCGTGGCCGATGTGCCGCCTGTGCCAGCGCCCGTGACAATCCAGCGCGGCACAGCGTACTGCTCTGCTTGCAGCTGACTGAAGATGGATTCCGCAATGTTGTTGTTGCCGCGCCAGTCGGTGGCCCGCTCGGCGTAGGTGAACTGGTCCATGTAGTGGCCCCCGGTTTGAATGGCCAGCTTTGCAGCCTCTTCATACACCTGGTCGCCACGGTCCACAAAGTGGCACTGGCCGCCATAGAACTTGATCAAGCCCACTTTGGCAGGGGAGGTAGAACGTGGCATGACTGCGATAAAAGGCAAGCCCAGCATGCGTGCGAAGTAGGCCTCAGAGACCGCCGTGCTGCCTGACGACGCTTCAATGATGGTGGAGCCTTCACGTACCCAGCCGTTGCACAGTGCGTACAAGAACAGCGAACGCGCCAGGCGGTGCTTGAGGCTGCCAGTGGGGTGGGTGGACTCGTCTTTGATGTACATCGGAATGTCTGCAAAGCCCGGCAACTCCAGCGGAATCATGTGTGTATCGGCTGAGCGATGAAAGTCACGAGAGATGCGCTTAACAGCGGCAGAGGTCCAGGAATTAGAGTGATGCATGGTTATCCTAGGCAGACTGGGAGGGCTAAAACTGCCTCGATTTCGATACCTGCTGCTTTGGGTAAAGCGGCAACTTCAACGGTGGCACGAGCAGGGTCAGGGGCAGTGAAGGTGGCAGCCATCACATCATTGACTGTGGCGAAACCACTGAGGTCTGCCATGTAGACGGTAAGTTTAACGACGTCTTTCAATATGCAGTCCCGGCGTCGCTGGATAAATCCAGTTTGAGGCGAGCTGCCCCAAACCCCAGCTGCTGCTATGCCATGACCATCGTCTGAGAACGGACCAGGTCAGTTAAACGATTGCAGATAGCTGCGCTCGGATATGCAGCGCAGTGACTGGGCGTTCAAAGGCTTTGTCTTTGTGTATTCGCGCAGCCCTGTGAGGAGGAATGATTGAGGCGGCACAACGCTCCATCGCCCGTCACGCTCTCAAGTGTTTCATCCTCGGGCAACGGCTGTATTCAATCTGGCAGCACTGAAGCATTGCTCATATGGCCTCACTGACCCTGGTGCTTGGATTGATGCAATGCATCGCTTGCAGTTGATGCTACGGTAGCGGCGCTTGTGGTGAGTCGAAATCTCGTTGCAATCCGGTGGATGCAGCAGCGCCACATCAGTGTTTGAGTAAATAGAGGGCTAAACCCCACCCGCATCCGTACAGCCCCATTGCTTCTCTTGCAGCAGCTATGCAACGGCCTGCGAACTGTGCAATGAAGGCATGGAACGCGCAGGTGTCTGGCCCGGCGAGTGTGTGGCGTGGCGCTGGCCAGCAGGCGAAGCCGCAACATCCTGTGCGGTCAGGTCTTGGGTGACGGCTTGAAGTTCGGCCGACTGAGTCAGTGAAGACTGCACCACCTCGGACATGATGGTCGTCACCTGGTGGGATGAATTGACAATGTCTTCCATGGTTGTGCCCGCCTTGCGCACCTGCTCAGCGCCTTGCGAGACCTGATTGACGGATGCCTGAATCAGCTGCTTGATTTCTTTGGCGGCCGATGCGCTGTTTTGTGCCAGCGTGCGCACCTCGCCAGCCACCACGGCAAAGCCCCGGCCTTGCTCGCCCGCGCGAGCCGCTTCAACCGCGGCGTTGAGTGCCAAAATATTGGTCTGAAACGCAATAGTGTCCATCACACCAATAATTTCGCTGATCTTGCGTGAGCTGCTGGAGATGTTCTCCATGGTGTGAATGACTTCGCGCACGGTATCGCCGCCGGTTTCAGCCACGCGGCAGGCGTTTTGTGCCAGCTGGTTGGCGTGGCCAGCGCGCTCTGCGCTTTCCGTCAGCCCTTGCACGGTGACGCGCAGGGTCTGGGCTGCGGTGAAGCGGCGTGTGATGTCAGTGGCGAATTTCACGACCTTGAAGGGGTGCCCGTTTGCATCCAGGATGGGGTTGTAGCTGGCTTCAATCCAGACTTGGCGGCCATTTTTGCCAATGCGCAGGTACTGCCCGGAATCGTTGATGCCATGGCTGAGCGCTTGCCAAAACTGTGCATAGGCGGCGGTTTGCCGCTCTTGCGGCAAAACGAACATGCTGTGGTGCTTGCCTAAAATTTCATCGATGCGGTAGCCCATGGCATTGAGGAACAAGTCATTGGCAGCCAGGATGTAGCCCTCAAGGTCAAATTCAATGATGGCCTGAACCTTGGAAATTGCTGCCAGCTGGCCTTGTGCATCGGCGTTGCGACGTTGCTGCTCTGTAATGTCGGTGGCGTACTTCACGACTTTGCAGGGACGGTGGCGGCGGTCGAATATGGGGTTGTAGCTGGCCTGCAGCCACACCTCAGTGCCGTCATGGGTGATGCGTTTGTAGCGGCCTGCATCGTGAGAGCCTTGTCCGAGGCGTTGCCAAAAATCTGCGTATTGCGCAGAAGCTGCCGTTTCTTCATCCACAAACATGCGGTGGTGCTGGCCCTGAATTTCTGCCAGCTCATAGCCCATGGTGTCCAGAAAATTCTGGTTGGCTGTGAGGATGTTGCCCTGCAGGTCGAACTCAATCACCGCATGCGATTTTTGAATGGCGGCCAGTTGCCCTTCCAGTTCTGCGGCTTGGCGTTGACCACCACTTGCTCGTAACCATGACCAATTGAAGCTCGGCATAGGAAACTCCTTGCAGCCGGGTGAAAAATTTCTACAAATTGTGATTAAGTGTGAGTAATTGTTTGTAGGAGGAGTGTCGTCATAAGCGCGGGAGATTGGCTGAAAGGAGCTGAGACCGTTGGTCATTTCATGCGCAGTCGGTGGCATGATGGCCCGCATGACTTGCTGGATTGATACCCACTGCCATCTGGATGCCGCTGAATTCAATGCGGATCGCGATGCCGTGCGTGCGGCAGCCAGTGAAGCTGGTGTGGGGCACATCGTCATTCCCGCTGTGCAGCGGGCGCATTGGCGTGAGGTCATCGCGCTGGCGCACCGCCATGGAGACAGCTACGCGCTGGGCATCCATCCCCTGTACACCCCGCGTGCGCAGGAAGCAGACATCGCAGCGCTGCGTGAGTTATTGCTCGAAGTTCAGGACGACCCGCATCTGGTTGCGGTGGGGGAGATCGGACTGGATTTTTTTGTGCCAGATTTAGATGGGGACCAGCAAATCTGGTTCTACGAGCAGCAAATCATGCTGGCGCGTCAATTCAAGCTGCCCGTGATCTTGCATGTACGCAAAAGCAGTGATCGTTTGCTGAAAACCTTGCGTGCATGGCCTGTTGTGGGGGGCATTGCCCACGCCTTCAATGGCAGCGCGCAGCAGGCTCATGCATTCATAGATCTGGGCTTTAAATTAGGCTTTGGCGGTGCCGTCACCTATGACCGCGCGCTCAAATTGCGTGAACTGGCTGCGACGCTGCCCCTGGAGAGCATCGTTGTAGAAACCGATGCGCCAGACATTCAGCCCCATTGGCTCTACACCACAGCACAGGCACGCGCCGCTGGTAAAGCGCAGGGCCGCAACAGCCCTGCCCAGTTGCCCCGTATTGCCGCTGAAATCGCAGTTTTGCGTGGCATTGCCCCTGAGCAGCTGGCACAAGCGACGGGCCGCAATGCGCGCGCCGCATTGCGAGGGCTGCCAGCATTTCCATTGCTTTAACGTACCAGTGCGCAGCAGTACTGCGGGCGAAGCTATGGTTCTTAAAACTCCACCTGCGGCAAGCGGCACAGGTTTGCACGGACAATGCTCAGCCATGTCTGCGCCAACCTTGGATGAATCACTGCGTTTGCAAGGCTTGCCGCCCGTGGCTGATGCACGCACCCGCCTGATCATCTTGGGCAGTTTTCCTGGTGCAGCTTCGCTGCGTGCGCAGCAGTACTACGCACACCCGCAAAACAAGCTGTGGCCCATCTTGGCGACACTGTGGCCGCAGCATCCTCAGCCTGCGCACAGCGACTATGCGGCGCGGTGCGAATGGCTGCTGGCACGTGGGCTGGGGTTGTGGGATGTCTATGACAGCTGTGAGCGTCAAGGTAGCCTGGACAGTGCCATCCGCACACCGCAGGTCAATAATTTTGAGGCGTTGAGAGCACATTGCCCGCAACTGCAGGCTGTTGCGCACAACGGCGCAGAAAGCTACAAGCACGCCAGCGCGCTGCAAGGTCTGGGTCTGCAGGCTTACAAGCTTCCCTCGACCAGCCCGGCCAATGCCGGGTGGAGCTTTGAGCGCAAGCTCAACGCCTGGCGTGATGTGATGCAGGCCGCAGGCCTTTTGAAGAAAGAAGATTAAACCGTGGCTGCACGCAAGAAAAACTCCAGCGCTTTTACCGAAGAAGAGATGCCTCAGGTGAGTGTCTCGGACGACGGTGTCTCACGCTATCTGCACCTGGGGACCCCATGGGTGCAAGGCTCGATGAAGCTCAAAGCACCGTTTGAGATTGATCTGGAGTACGTGCAGCGCATGATGGCGTGGCTGTTGTTTGTCGAGCCAGAAAGTGTGGCCGAACGGCATGCCGTGCAGCTTGGCCTGGGGGCCGCTGCGCTGACCAAGTTTCACTACAAGAAGCTCAAGATGCACACCACCGCCATTGAGATCAATCCGCTGGTGGTCAACATCTGTCGCAACTGGTTCAAGCTGCCGCCTGATAACGACATGCTGGAGGTCGTGCTGGGTGATGCATCCATGGAAATCCTCAAGAGCCGCTGGCAGGGTGTGGTTGATGCCTTGCAGGTAGATCTGTATGACCACAATGCTGCAGCGCCTGTGCTGGACAGCGTGGAGTTCTATAACGACTGCCGCAATATGCTCACGCCGGAAGGCGCGATGACCGTGAACCTGTTTGGACGGGCATCCAGTTACCAGCGCAGTCTGGAAAAAATCATGCAAGCGTTTGGTGAAGGCCATGTCTGGGCCTTCAAGCCAACGCGCGAAGGCAACACGATTGTGCTGGCTCAGCGTGTGTCCACACCACTGACACGCGATGAGCTGGTGGCGCGGGCTGAGGCTGTGCAGGCCCGCTGGGATTTGCCCGCCAGTAAATGGCTCAAGGTGTTCAAGCAGGTAGAAGTTACACCCAGTACTTAATACAGGCCCGCGGCATTAAGCAGGCATACACTGGCATTTATTCTGACAATGAACGCACTGCACTTTTATGTCTATTCCTGCCGTTTCCAGCAGCGCTGGCGCTGCCAGTTCCTCCAAGCCTAATGTCTCGGGTCAGATCTCGCAGTTGCAGGGCCAGCTCAAGGACTTGACGCAAAAGCTCAAGGCAACGAGCGACTCTGACATGGAAGCGCAGGCGAAGACCCAGATGCTGCAAATGCTGCAGGCCCAGATTGCAGCCATTCAGTCGCAGATTCAGGCCTTGCAACAGCAGCAAACTCAGCAGCAAATCCAGAGCAATGACGGTGCGCTGAACAAGGCCGTGCTGGGCAGTGAAGAGAGCGTTGCTGCGCGCCGCAGCAATCTGAGCACATTGGGTAGCCAGGTGGATACCTACGCCTGATTGAGCGCACGCTCAATATCTGGGCAAAGCTGCACAATGCACCGGCCTTGTTGACTTTTTTTGCCTGCTATGTCTTTAGAAATTACTGCACCTTTTTCTTCCCCCGCCGGGGCTTCTATCGATCACCCTTTGGACTGGGTGCAGGTGCTGCAATGGCTGCAGGCCAAAGGTATTGTCGATACGGCCGAATGTGCACGCATTCGCGCACGCTGCTCTACTGCTCACAGTACGCAGCACCCGCTGATCAGGCTGGCAAGTGTGGGCGTTACCCGATTGGCGGATGGCGTGACGCTGGATATTGAAGCATTGACTGCCTTTGTCGCAGAGTGCACGGGCTTGCCGTATCTGCGCATTGACCCGCTCAAGGTCGATGTGGGCCGGGTGGGTGACGCCATGAGTGTCCAGTACGCACAGCGCCATAAAGTCCTGCCGGTACAGATCAGCAACAGCGACATTGTGGTGGCTACTGCTGAGCCATTTGTCATGCAATGGGTGGGAGAAGTTGAGCGCCAGACTCGTCGCAAAGTGCGCTGTGTGCTGGCCAATCCGCAGGATATTCAGCGCTACACCAGTGAATTTTTTGCACTGGCCAATTCTGTGCGTTCAGCGCAAAAGCTGGGGGGGACATCAACCGCCAGTTTTGAGCAACTGGTGGAGCTGGGGCGTACCAACAAACAGCTGGATGCGAACGACACGGGTGTGATCCGTGTGGTGGACTGGCTGTGGCAATACGCCTTTGACCAGCGCGCCAGCGACATCCATCTGGAGCCACGGCGCGAACAGGGTGTGATCCGTTTTCGCATTGATGGTGTGCTGCACTCGGTCTACCGAATGCCTATGGGCGTGCTCAACGCCATGATTGCGCGCATCAAACTGCTGGGGCGTATGGATGTCGTGGAAAAACGGCGCCCTCTGGATGGCCGTATCAAAACGCGTAATCCCCGTGGTGAAGAAATTGAAATGCGCCTGTCGACCTTGCCCACGGCCTTTGGCGAGAAGATGGTGATGCGCATTTTTGATCCCGACAACACCATCAAGCAGCTCGATCAGCTGGGCTTTATGCCGCACGATGCCCAGCGCTGGGAGGCGTTGGTGCAGCGCCCCCACGGCATCATTTTGGTGACAGGCCCTACGGGCTCGGGCAAGACCACCACGCTGTACTCCACCCTCAAGCGCGTGGCCACCGAGGAGGTGAACGTCAGCACGGTGGAAGACCCCATCGAAATGATTGAGCCTGCCTTCAATCAAACACAGGTGCAGCCGTTGCTGGACTTTGGCTTTACCGAAGGCCTGCGTGCGCTGATGCGACAAGACCCGGACATCATCATGGTGGGTGAGATCCGCGATACGGCCACGGCAGAGATGGCTGTGCAGGCCGCACTGACCGGGCACCTGGTGTTCTCCACCCTGCATACCAATGACGCGCCCAGTGCTGTGAGCCGTTTGATGGAGCTGGGTGTGCCGCCTTACTTGCTCAATGCTACTTTGCTGGGGGTGCTGGCGCAGCGACTGGTGCGGGTGCTGTGCCCTCAGTGCAAGCAGCCGGATACGCAGTTGACGCCAGAAAGTCTGGCCGAGGTGATGAGCCCCTGGAAATTCAGTGGCAGCTTCAAACCCTATCAGCCCGTAGGGTGCGAGGCTTGCCGCATGACAGGCTACAAAGGGCGAATGGGCTTGTATGAACTGCTGCTTGGCAGCGAGAGTTTGCAGCAGCACATTAACCACAGTCCATCGATGGACGCGCTGCGCCGCCAAGCCGTGAAAGACGGCATGCGACCACTGCGACTGGCTGGTGCCCTGCGCGTGGCAGAAGGGCTGACCACTTTGGCTGAAGTGATGGCCGCAACACCACCACTGCGCTAAGGCGTTTTCTCCAGTGCAATCCATGCTGCCCAGCCCAGCTCAGGCGCGCATCCACTGATGCATGGCGATGGCGCTGCATTGGGCGCTATTCGAGGGTAAACACTGGGTAATCCTGCTGACAGGGTGCGTAAAAGGCATCTCAGTAGGTGGAATCCACATGAATTTGCCTTCACTTTGCTTACAGAATCCCACCAGTCGCAAATCCTCTGATGGGAGACGTTTCGTGAAAATTAAGAGTCAAAAAGACTTCTTCGCCGGATTGATGTATCTGGTTGTCGGCCTTGCTTTTGCTATTGGTGCTATTGACTACAACGTCGGCACTGCAGCACGTATGGGTCCTGGTTACTTTCCGTTGATTCTGGGTGTGATCTTGTCGCTGATCGGTCTGATGATCGCATTCAAGGCAACGGTCAATGGCCCTGGCGATGGTGATCCAGTGGGCAAGTGGGCTTGGAAACAAGTGTTCTTTGTCTTGGCTGCCAACTTCGCTTTTGGTCTGTTGCTGGTTGGTGTGCCTGCTCTGGGTATTCCTGGCCTGGGTCTGATGGTTGCCATCATTGCTCTGGTGTTTATCGCCAGTACTGCTGGTAGCAAGGTCAATTACAAGGAAGTGCTCGTGCTTTCCCTGATCTTGGCAGCTGGCAGCTATGCGGTGTTCGTGTGGGCCTTGAACCTGCAGTTCCCCGTCTGGCCTACCTTCATCGTTGGCTAATCCCCCAGGAGACTTGCATCGTGGAATTGATTGAACATTTGTCGCTGGGGTTTGGCGTTGCGTTTACAGCGCAAAACCTCATGTACTGCCTGATCGGCTGTGTCTTGGGCACGCTGATTGGTATCTTGCCTGGCCTGGGCCCAGTGGCGACCATCGCCATGTTGCTGCCTGCCACTTACTCGCTGCCTCCTGTGGCTGCGCTGATCATGCTGGCCGGTATCTATTACGGTGCGCAATACGGTGGTTCGACCACCGCCATTTTGGTGAACTTGCCTGGGGAGTCGTCGTCCGTTGTGACCATGATTGACGGCTACCAGATGGCGCGAAAGGGGCGAGCTGGCCCTGCGCTGGCCGCTGCGGGCATTGGCTCGTTCTTTGCAGGTTGCGTGGGCACGATCATCTTGGCTGCCTTTGCTCCTCCGCTGACAGAAGTCGCCTTCATGTTCGGCCCTGCGGAATACTTTTCGCTGATGATTCTGGGCCTGATCGGTGCTGTGGTGCTGGCTTCCGGCTCCTTGCTCAAGGCTGTGGGCATGATCGTGCTGGGTCTGCTGTTCGGCATGATCGGTACGGACGTGAACTCCGGTGTGGCACGTTACAGCTTTGACATTCCTGAGTTGACCGACGGTATCGACTTCGTCGTGATCGCCATGGGTGTGTTCGGCTACGGTGAAATCATTGCCAACCTGTCCAAGCCTGACGACGAGCGCGAAGTGTTCACGGCCAAGGTCACGGGCCTGATGCCCACCAAGCAGGACTTCAAACTGATGTTCCCCGCCATGGTGCGCGGTACGTTGCTGGGTTCTGCACTGGGTATCTTGCCCGGTGGTGGTGCCATGCTGTCGGCCTTTGCCTCCTACACACTGGAAAAGAAGACCAAGCTGCGTCCTGGTGAAGTTCCTTTCGGTCAAGGCAATATCCGTGGTGTGACGGCTCCTGAATCGGCCAACAACGCTGGTTCACAGACATCGTTCATTCCTTTGCTGACACTGGGCATTCCACCGAATGCCGTGATGGCACTGATGGTGGGCGCGATGACCATTCACAACATCCAGCCTGGCCCTCAGGTGATGACCAGCAACCCAGAACTGTTCTGGGGTCTGATCGCATCGATGTGGATTGGTAACGCCATGCTGATCATCTTGAACCTGCCCATGATTGGCATGTGGATCAAGCTGCTGTCAGTGCCTTACCGCTGGTTGTTCCCCGCCATTGTGCTGTTCTGTGCAGTGGGCGTGTACGGCACGAAGAACTCCGAGTTCGACGTCTGGATGGTCGGTATCTTCGGTTTCATTGGCTATGTGTTCTACAAGCTGGGCACCGAACCCGCACCGTTGTTGCTGGGCTTCATCCTGGGCCCAATGATGGAAGAAAACCTGCGCCGTGCTCTGCTGCTGTCGCGTGGTGACTGGTCTGTGTTCGTGACACGTCCTATCTCGGCTGTGATGCTGGTCCTGGCTGTGGTGTTGCTGGTGATCGTATGCTTGCCAGCAGTGAAAAGTAAACGCGAAGAAGCTTTTGTTGAGGAATGACAGAGCTTGCTGTTGCACTGTGAAAAGCGCCCTGCGGGGCGCTTTTTTTATGGAAAGTTGCCAACCAAGGTTATTGGTGTAAACCATTATTTGTAAATAAAAGTTACTGGATAATGGCTTTATGCCGAAGCACACCTGCGCGAAAGCCAGCGTCGCAAAGCCACGGGCCTAACGCTTGTCCTGCAAGTCATGGTCGCCGGGTTGCCTGTGAGCGTCTTGGAGGAGACGTTTTGCTGTTTCCTGTCTAGCACAGAGCCCGTGGCTTAGGCCATGCAGGCATCTTGGCATCCTCTGACGCGCGCAACCACTGCTGATGGGCGCGCATGGCCAAATTGTGTGAAGTCTTATATCCATCATGAATTTTTCGAACATTCGGGTAGCTCCAAAGCTATGGACTACTATTTTGGGTTTGCTGGTCATCATGACTTTGTCGAACTTCTGGGTGCAGCAAAGCACGATGCAGACGCTGGAAACTTCCCGGGAAGACGTGCAGCGTATTGAGCGCAAGATTGCGCTGGCCGAGACCATGCGCGGCAAGATACTGCGCAGCATTGAGGCTGGGACAGCACTGATGGCGACGAATGAAAACCGCCTTCAAAACGAGTTTGAAGCGCGCTTTAAAAGGCAGCATGACATTGCCTTGGCAGCGTTGGCCGAGATGGAAAACTCGCTGATGTCCGAGCAGGAGCGTGCGTCCTTTGCATCCGTACTCAAAGCCTTTGAGGATTTGAAGAACAGCCGCGAGACGGCGCTGGACACCATGGATCTGGATGACTACAACGCGCGGGCCAACTATGCGTTTGGTGAGTACACCAATCTGTCCGAAATTTACGGCAGCAAGATTGAAGACTTCATTGGTGCGCAGCGCCAGCAGCTCAGTGCACTGATGCAAAATTCTGATGCCGTGCGCCGCAGCAGCATCTGGATGGGCTGGCTCAGCACAGCAGTGCTGCTGTTGCTGGGTGTGTTGCTTGCACGCTGGCTGGTGATCAGCATTACGGTGCCGCTGCGCGAGGCGGTGAAGATGACGGAAGCCATCGGTGGGGGCGACCTGACCATTCACGCCGCCAGTCAGCGCAAGGATGAGTTTGGTCAGTTGATGCAGGCCCTGGATGCCATGGCACAGCGCTTGCGGGATGTGGTGCTGAACGTTCGTGGTGGTGTGCATGAAGTGTCTACGGCAGCTGCTGAAATTGCCAACGGCAACCAGGATCTGTCGGCGCGCACAGAGCAGACAGCCGCCAATCTGGAAGAGACAGCTGCCAGCATTGAGCAACTGACAGCCACCGTCAATCAGTCGGCAGATACCTCGCGCCAGGCCAATCAGCTGGCGGCAACGGCTGTGCAGGCAGCAGAGCGCGGTGGTCAGGTGGTGCAGCAGGTGGTGCTCAGCATGGAGCAGATCAACACCTCCAGCCGCAAGATAGGCGACATCATTGGCGTGATTGATGGTATTGCGTTTCAGACCAACATCCTGGCACTGAACGCCGCCGTTGAAGCGGCACGTGCCGGTGAGCAAGGCCGCGGTTTTGCGGTGGTGGCCGCCGAGGTGCGCAGTCTGGCTGGCCGCAGTGCAGAAGCGGCCAAGGAAATCAAGGGCCTGATTGAAGCCAGTGTCAGCAATGTGGACGCTGGCTCCACCCAGGTCAGCCAAGCAGGCGCCAGCATGCATGAGATTGTGGCCAGTGTGCGCCGGGTGACTGATCTGATCGGTGAAATCACTGCGGCAACCAATGAGCAGCGTGATGGTTTTGTGCAGGTGAATCAGGCAGTGAGCAATCTGGACCAGATGACCCAGCAAAATGCGGCCTTGGTCGAAGAGTCCAGCGCAGCGGCAAACGCCATGAGTGAACAGGCGCAGCGGCTGATTCAGGCCATGGCGGTATTCAAGGTGGGGCAGACAGCATGGACCTCTGCGGCAGCTGCGGGTGTTGAGCCCGCTTTGCCTCCCACTGCAGCCTCAGTGAAACTGCCCGCATCCCCAGTCACCCGCACCCAGCAAGCGGCCAGGGTGCCAAAGCCTGTGGCTGCGCCCGCATTCGTTGCCGCTTCAAAGCCTGCAGCCCTCCAGACTGACGAATGGGAGTCTTTCTAAAGACCGCCTGCACCACCCTTGATGTGTGGAGGCATTGATGCTTTGCAGTGTCGTGCAAGCTGCTGCTTGGCACAGCGTCTTGGCTGTCAAGCTCTGATTAGCTGGTTGCTGCTGGGCATTTTCAGGGGCACATGCATGGTGCTGTCAGGCAGTGTGGATGCAGGTGCTGTCATGCTTTGGTGTGGCCCCGCGATGCGGGGCCACTTTGTTTGTGCTGTCGCCCATGCAGACAAAGCCCCACAATAAGCACCTATTTGCCGTTGTTCCGCACCGCTCCATGCCCGTTTTGCCCCAGCCTACCCAGCACCCCCTGCGCGCCTTGCTACACAACGAGGTGCACGCCCGTCCCGCAGAACCCGTCCAAGGGCCCGCCGCCATTACGCATCTGGTGATGCTGACCGACCCGGCCGAGCGCGAAGCCAGCCGGCGTCATCTGGCGACATTGATGCATGACCACCACCGCACGGGGCCGGATGCTGATTGCACGCATTTGCGCATGGACTTTGGCGCATTCCGCCTGCGCTGGGAGCTGCACACTGAGTTTGTGTGCTGGACTTTCATGGTGCCGCTGCCCGCAGAGGGCGTTTTGAATGCTCGCTCCCCTGCGACAGCAATTGAAGAGGTGCCCCAGCAGTGGCTGAAAAATCTGCCCGGTCTGTGCCTGAGCAGCGTGCACCTGTGGATCATCAAAGACGCGCAGTGCGAGGGCCATGGCATCAGGCATCTGGTGCAGCAAATGCTCAATGATGAGACGCTGGCAGGCTCGACAGTGCATATCGGCCATACAGAGGTGTGCACTGATTTTGCGATCCATGCCGATGGTTACTCGCGCATCTTGGTCAAGCCCTCGGACAGCATCAGTGCACGCCGTCTGGGGCGTCTGGTGCAGAGGGTACTGGAGATTGAAACCTATCGCATGGCTGCGTTGCTGGGTTTGCCTGCAGCGCGCAAAGCGGCCGGGGTGCTGGGCTCTGCCGAGAAAGAGCTGGCCGAGCTGGCGCATGCTATTCGTGAAGCCGGGCGTGAAGACGAGCCTGTGCTGCTGGACCGGCTGACGCGTCTGGCCGGGCAGGTAGAGAGTGAATATGCAGCCACGCACTCGCGCTTTTCGGCCAGCAAGGCCTACTTTGAGCTGGTGGACAAACGCATTCACGATCTGCACGAAGAGCGCCTGTCGGGGCTGCTGACGATTCAGGAGTTCATGGAGCGGCGCCTGTCTCCGGCACGCAGCACCTGCGAATGGGCCACGCACCGCCAGAATGCGCTGTCACAGCGCGTATCGCGTGTGAGCAACTTGCTGCGCACCCGTGTCGAGATTGAGCAGCAGCAAAGCAACCAGGAAATTTTAGCCACCATGAATGACCGTCAGGGCATGCAGCTGAAATTGCAGTCCACGGTGGAAGGCCTGTCGGTGGCTGCCATTACTTACTACATCACCGGCCTGATTGCCTACCTGAGCAAAGGTGCGCAAAAAGTGGGCTGGCCGCTGTCGCCAGAAGTCACTGCGGCCATTGCCATTCCGGTGGTGGCGTTCAGCGTCTGGTGGTCATTGCGCCGTCTGCACCACCGCTTGTTTGGCGACAAGCATTGAAACAGCTTCTTAAAGAATAAGAGCGCATAGCGCTTGTTTGTGCTGGGTTTGAAAGAGAAAAGTGTCTGAAGTTAAGAATTCATCAGCGCAAGCTGCTCAGAAAGGTGTAGCGATTGGCTTGACGCTGGCCGTGCTCGGGGCCATCGCTTTTAGTGGCAAGGCCATCATTGTCAAGCTGGCCTACCGTTATGGCGTGGATGCGGTCACGCTGCTGATGTACCGCATGCTGTTTGCCTTGCCGGTGTTTCTCATCATGGCCTGGTGGGCGGGGCGCGGCAAAGCGGCGCTGACACGCAAGGACTGGATGGGCGTGGTGGGGCTGGGCTTTTCGGGCTACTACCTTGCCAGCTATCTGGACTTTGCCGGGCTGGCCTATATCTCGGCAGCGCTGGAGCGCTTGATCTTGTACCTCAACCCCACCTTGGTGGTGATCTTTGGCTGGGTGGTCTACAAGCGCGGCATCACCTGGGGGCAGTTTGCGGGCATGCTGGTGAGCTACTGCGGCGTGTTGCTGGTGTTTGGCCATGAGGTGGGTGCGCAAGGCAGTAACGCCGTATGGGGCGCACTGCTGGTGCTTGGCAGCGCTATCAGCTATGCCATCTACATGGTTTACAGCGGCGAGATGGTCAAACGCCTGGGCTCCATGCGCTTGGTTGGTCTGGCGTCCAGCGTGGCGTGCTTTTTTTGCATTGCGCAGTTTCTGATCACCCATCCGCTGTCGGCCATGCACGTTGCACCGCAGGTGCTGTGGCTGTCGCTGCTCAATTCCACTGCGTGCACTGTGGCCCCCGTGCTGATGGTGATGATGGCCATTGAGCGCATTGGCGCGGGAATGACGGCACAGACCGGAATGATTGGGCCGCTGTCCACCATCTTGATGGGGGTGTGGCTGCTCGATGAGCAGCTCAATGTCTGGATGGTGGCCGGCACCAGTCTGGTCATGGTGGGCATTTTTGTATTCACGCGCTGGGCCAGAAAACCGGGCGCAGCGAAGTAGCAACCTAAAAAAGCAGGAGAGAAACCATGGATCTGGGAATCGCGGGCAAGTGGGCGCTGGTATGTGGCGCCAGCAAGGGTTTGGGTTATGGCTGTGCCAAGGCCCTGGTGCAGGAAGGTGTGAACGTGGTCATCAATGCGCGTGGCGATGCAGCCTTGCAAGAAGCAGCTGCACAATTGAGAGCTATCAGCGCTGATGCAGCCAGCACTGGCGGTAAAAAGCCTGCGCAAGTGCTAGCGGTGGCCTGCGACATCACCACGCCTGCCGGGCGCGAGGCGGTGTTTGGCGTGGCGGGTGGCCCCGGCATTGCCTTTGACATGCTGGTGACCAATGCAGGCGGCCCCCCTACCGGCGATTTTCGCGACTGGGACCGCGATGCGTGGATCAAGGCGGTGGACGCCAACATGCTCACCCCCATTGAGCTGATCAAGACGGTGGTGGATGGCATGGCTGCACGTGGTTTTGGCCGCATCGTCAACATCACATCCAGCGCCGTAAAGGCACCTATCGACATTCTGGGTCTGTCCAACGGTGCACGCAGTGGCCTGACAGGCTTTGTTGCAGGCTTGGCACGCTCTGGTATTGCCGGTCATGGCGTCACCATCAACTCGCTGTTGCCCGGTAAATTTGACACTGACCGTCTGGCCTCTACCCACCAGGCAGCGGCCAGTAAAAGTGGCAAAGAGGTGGCCGACATCCGAAGTGCACAAGCGGCGCAAATTCCCGCCAAGCGCTTTGGAAATGCCGATGAGTTTGGTGCCATTTGCGCCTTCCTGTGCAGTGTGCACGCAGGCTATATGACAGGCCAGAACATCCTGCCCGATGGCGGTTTGTACAACGGTACGTTCTAAGTGGCCGCCTGCAGCAGGCGCATCGTTGAAGAAAAAAGGCAGCCCACGGCTGCCTTTTTTTTTATGGTTCTGCTGATGACTGTGTGCAGGTGCTTAGCGCCGTGACGACACCACAATGCCGCCCACAATCAGTGCAAACGCCAGCGCGTGGTACAGCTGAGGCATCTCACCCAGGATGGGGATAGACAGCAAGGCCGTGAACAGCGGCATCAGGTTGGCAAAGAAGCCCGCTGTTGCCGGACCCGCGCGTTTGACGCCTTCACCCCAGAACCGGTAGGCCAGAATGGCCGGGCCAATCACAATGAAGAGCATGGCGGCAGCCAGCGTTGCGCGGGGCACCCAGACAAAATGGCCGGTGACAACTTCACCTCCAGCCAAGACGGCAGACCAGCCAATACCAAAAATAAGCTGGGCAATCAGAAATGCCGCCCAATTGCTGCGTACCTGTGCCTGGCTGGGCATGGTTTGCGCGCTGCGCGCCAGCAGCCAGCTGTAGAGCGACCAGACAATGGCGGCCATCAAGATAAACCAGTCACCAGGCACCAGCTGCAGACTGAGCAGCTGCTGTGGGCTGCCACGGCTGAGTACCAAGGCCACCCCCAGCATAGACAGCACAGCACCCACTGCCTGTCGCCCGCTGATTGTGCTGCCAAACACGAAGCGGCCAATCAGCAGCATCCAGATGGGCATGCTGGAGCCCACCAGCGTCACATTGATGGGCGACGAGGTCTTGAGCGCCAGATACAGCAGTGCGTTGTAGCTGCCAATGCCCAGCACGCCCAGCAAGGCGTACTGCTTCCAGCACTGCCAGATGGCACTGTTTTTGCGTAGTACATGGCCAGCCAGTGGCAGCAGCACTAGCAAGGCCAGGCCCCAGCGCATCAGATTGAGAGTGAAGGGCGAGATTAAGTCGTGGACCAGGCGGCCAACAATGGCATTGCCTGCCCAGAGCAGGGGCGCTGCGGTCAGCATGGCTGCTGTGCCGAATGTCAATGGGGAACTCATTGCCCGAATGGTAGCGTGGCTGTGTCATTGTGTAGCGGCACGGACATGGCACGATAGACGACTTGCCTGCATGTAAACACACAAGGAGACGGACAAGCATGGTCACCACAACGAGTAAATGCGTGCAAATTTCACGCAATGGCGGCACCGAAGTTCTAGAGCTGGTTACACGGGATGTTGGACAGCCCGGCGCTGGTGAAATCTTGCTGCGCCATCACGCCGTGGGTTTGAATTTCATTGACGTTTACCAGCGCTCTGGTTTGTATGCCCTGCCGTTGCCTTTACAGCTGGGCATGGAAGGTGCCGGTGTGGTCGAGGCCGTAGGAGACGGTGTGACCCATCTCCAAACAGGTGACCGAGTGGCGTATGCCAGCAACCCTCCAGGCAGTTATTGCGAGCGCCGGGTAATGCCCGCCACGCACGTGTGCAAGCTGCCGGACAGTATCAGCTTTGATACCGGTGCAGCCATGATGCTCAAGGGCCTGACGGTGCAGTATCTGCTCAAGCAATGCCTGCCTGCCGAAGGTTTGCAGGCTGGTGATTTTGTGCTGTTTCACGCCGCTGCCGGTGGCGTCGGCTTGATTGCCTGCCAATGGGCCAAAGCACTGGGACTGCAGTTGATCGCCACCGCAGGATCTGATGAGAAATGTCAGCTAGCTCTAGCTAATGGTGCATCACACGCGATCAATTACAGAACTGAAGACTTTGCCGCCAAGGTCAAAGCCATTACGGGCGGGCAAGGCGTGAAAGTGGTGTATGACAGTGTGGGCAAAGACACTTGGGAGGGCTCCATTGCCAGCTTGCGTCGTTTTGGTCTGATGGTTTCATTTGGCAATGCGTCAGGTCCAGTGCCGCCCCTGAGTTTGGCCGCGCTGGCCCCCAAAGGTCTGTATGTGACACGCCCCAGCGTGTTTGTCTATGCCCATAGCCGCAGCGCAACACAAGCGATGGCTGATGACTTGTTCAATGTGGTCTCCAGCGGTAAGGTCAATATTCATATTGCCCAGCGCTATGCACTGGAGCAGGTGCGCACAGCGCACGAGGCCTTGGAAGCACGGCAAACCACGGGGTCAACAATCTTGACCGTGTAAGCCCCAGAGGAGAGATGATGAATTGGTTGGAAAAACTACGTGACGAAGCACAGCGCCCACCCGCACAACCGCGCATGCTGTTGCTGTGGAGCGGGCAGGTCATCGGTACGGTGGCCCCAGGCTTTTTGGAGAGTGTGGACGTAGATTTTCTGCGCGGACAACGCATTACCTTTACGCACAAGAAAACCCCGGGTCTGGGTGAAACGTGGAGCTTCACGGCACCTGATGCCAGTTTTGGTCTGAACGCATTGGCTCAGCTGATGCGTGAAAAAGGCCGCAGCGGCCCTTGGCGCAATGAGCAAATTGCCGTGTGTACCCCTCAGGGCCAGCGCGTAGCTACGGTGGAGCGCGGGGCCGTGCGTTTGCTGGGCGTCAACACGCATGCCGTGCATCTGATTGGCTTGACGCCTGATGGACGCATGTGGGTGCAGCAGCGCAGCAAGAAAAAACCCAACCACCCTAATAAGTGGGACACCCTGATGGGAGGCATGGTCTCCGCCGCAGATACGCTGGAGCAAGCGCTGGCGCGTGAAACACAGGAAGAAGCGGGACTGGACTTGGCGCAGCTGCTGCAGTTGCAGCATGGGGGGCAGGTTACGTTTGCCTGCCCTAGCGATGAAGTCTCGGGTGGCGTGGCCTATATGCGCGAGCGTATTGACTGGTTCACAGCCACTGTGCCGCAAGGAATGGAGCCTAAAAACCAGGATGGGGAAGTGCAGCAGTTCCAGTGCATTGACCAGGCCACGCTGATGGAATGGCTGGTGCAGGGCAAGTTCACGCCAGAGGCCTCTTTGGTACTGGCTGACTATCTCAAGCTTTAGCCAAGCGAGTGCACGAAAAAAGCCGCTGAATCAGCGGCTTTTTTCGTGCGTGGGTGTTGCTAGCTGGCGTACTCAGCGAGTGACCGAGGGCTCACGAAGGCGGCTGTGTGCCAGCGCACCGGCCGACTCCAGGATGGGGTAGGCCACCGAGCACAGCAGCGAGTTAATGCGCTTGAGGTCGCTGATAAGGTCAATATGCAGCGAGCTTGTCTCAATGCTTTGCACCGTGTTGTCAGACAGGCGATCCAGGTGGGTGGCAGAGTAGGCCAGCTCCAGGTCGCGAAAACGTGCCTTTTCTTCCAGCAGTTTCTGGGCGTCACGGACATTGCCGTTCAGAAACACACTCATGGCCAAACGCAGGTTAGAGACCAGGTGCGCGTGCAAAAGGTTGATTTCTTCCAGGCCCGCTTGCGAGAACTGGCGGCCTTTTTTGATCTTTTTGTCTTCCACATCCTGCAGGATGCGCTCGATCAAGTCGCCCACCTGCTCCATATTGATGGTGAAGCTGATGATGTCTGTCCAGCGGCGGCCTTCGGTTTCATCGAGCTCAGCACGTGAAATCTTGGTCATGTAGTACTTGATGGCGGAGTAAAGGTCATCCACTTCGTCATCGAGCTTGCGCAAATGCTCGGCCAGTTTCTGGTCATCCGTCATCCACACTTTTTGCAACCCCATGAGCATGGATTCCACCACGTCAGCCTGATGCAGTGCCTCGCGCGCAGCGCATGAAATTGCCAGCGACGGGGTGCTCAGGGCTGAAGCATCCAGATGGTGCGGCCGCGAGGTGGACGGGGAGGCCACTTGTACAGGCAGAATTTTTTCAACCAGCCATGCCACCTTGCCGGTCAGCAAAATGCACACCAGTGCCACCACCGTGTTGAAAGCCAGGTGGAACATGACTACCAACGTACCTACGTCGGGCGCAATACCGCGCATGTGCTGGTGCCATGGGGTCACCAAGGGAATCATCAGCACGACACCCACCATCTTGAACATCAGGTTGCCCAGAGGCACCTGGCGGGTCTGAACATTGGCCTTCAAAGTGGTCAGTACGGCCAGCAAGCCGCTGCCCAGATTGGCACCGATCACCAGGCCCAGCGCTACGTCAACCGGAATACCGCCCGATGCAGCCAAGGTTGCCACCAGCAGCACGGTGGCAAGGCTGGAGTACGAAATGATGGAGATGATGGCGCCCGTAAGCACTTCCATGGTGATGTCGCTGGTCAAGGCTTCCAGCAGCGTCAGCATGGTGGGGCTTTGGGTCAGCACCGTCGTGGACTCGGTAATCAGGCGCAGCGCCAGCAGCATCAGGCCCAGACCGATGAATACGCGTCCCACGCGGCCGACGGTGCTGTCCTGGCGCGAGATGAACATCACGACACCAACAAAAATAAACAGCGGCGACAGCCACGACAGGTCCAGCGAGAACACCACGGCCATCACGCTGGTGCCCACATCGGCGCCCAGCATGACCGCCAGTGCAGCCGTCAGCGAAATCATGCCCTGGCCGACAAACGATGAAACGATGAGCGCAGTGGCGGTGCTTGACTGCACGATGGCTGTCACGCCAACGCCGGACAGAACTGCTTTGAGCCGGTTGCTGACCCCACGCGAAATAAATTGGCGCAAATTAGCCCCGAAGACGCGTAAAACGCCGGTTCGGACTAGTTGGGTGCCCCAGACAAGCAGGGCGATGGCGGCTAAAAGATTCAGTAAGTGCTTCATGTGCGGCAAGCGAGGAAGCGATCGAATATACCCCTGACCGCCCATGCATGGCTCTGGGGTACGCTCCAAGACGCACATTTCAGTGCGGATTGAGTGAATATAGTTTTCGTTTCTGTTCTTTTTAGACTGGATCTAAAATTTTTCATACGCTAAAGGGAATACCCTGAGTCTTGCAGCGGCTGCGGGTTGCGAAGTGAATGGCACGGTGGCCTATGCCACGAGCCACGACAGCCATGGAGCTTCACAAGCCTGATCAACGGCTGGGCGCATGAAAACGCCGACACGTCGAGTGCAAAAAAGAAAAAACCCGCTGCCACAACGGATCAGCGGGTTGAGGGTGCGCAGGGCAGACCTGTGTTTAACGGGCTGCTTTGGTGCGTCTGGCGCGCAAAATTTCATCCAGAATCAGGCTGGCGGCCCCGATACAGATGGCAATGTCAGCCACATTGAAGGCGGGGTAGTGCGAACCGCGCCAGTGAAAATCCAGAAAGTCCACCACATAGCCGTGCTGCAGGCGGTCAATCACATTGCCCAAGGCGCCGCCCAGAATGCACGAGATGGCAAAGCAAAAGAACTTTTGTTCGGGGTGCTTGCGCAGCTGCCAGACGATAAGCACGGTCGCTACCGCGCCAATGCCCACAAACAGCCAGCGCTGCCAGCCGTCGGCACTGGCCAGAAATGAAAAGGCTGCCCCGGTGTTGTGCGCGCGCACAATGTTGAAGAAGCTGGTGATGGGCGTCCAGTCACCGTATTGGTAGAAGCTCAAGATCCACTGTTTGGTGAACTGATCCACCCCAATGAGCAATGCTGCCCATAACAGCCAGGGCCAATAAGCAGGCTTGCGGATTGCACCACTGGGGAGAGTTGCCGAAGAGCGCATGGCGTGCCTTTGAAGGTGAAGTCGTTTTAAAACAATAGCGTTTAACGCCGTGAATACTAAGTTTCAATATGAAATATATTTGAAATCTAGTGAATACAAGCGCTGGTCGCTCTTTTTGTAAGAGCGATCCCAGCGTTTGCCAGCATGTTTAAGCCTTGGTGCGCACTTCGCCGTCACCGTACAGGTTGCTGTCGCAACGGCCGCACAGTGTGGGGTGTGCGGGGTTCACGCCCACATCGTCGCGGTAGTGCCAGCAACGCTCGCACTTGGCGTGCTCGCTGGCTTTCACAGTTGTGCTCAGTGCATCGCCGGCCACGGCAGTCGCTGCAGAGGTAATGAAGACAAACTTCAGGTCATCCCTGAGGCTTTGCAGCAGGGCCAGGTCTTCGGGCTCGGCCGTCAAAGTGACTTCAGCTTGCAAAGAAGAGCCGACAGCGCCGGTGCCGCGCACCACTTCGATGTCTTTGTTGACCACATTGCGGATTTCGCACAGACGCTTCCACTTGGCCAGCAAGGCCTCGCTGCCTTCGGGCAGATCGGTAAATTGCTCCAGGAAGATGGATTCGCTGTGACCAAAAATCTTCCACGCTTCTTCAGCGGTGAACGACAAAAACGGAGCCATCCAGCGCAGCAGCGCGTGGGTGATCTGGTGCAGTGCGGTTTGTGCCGAGCGGCGGGCCAGGCTCTTGGGTGCGCTGGTGTACAGGCGGTCCTTGAGCACGTCCAGATAAAAGCCGCCCAGGTCTTCCGAGCAGAACAACTGAATCTTGGCAACCACGGGGTGGAATTCATACACCTTGTAGTGCGCAAGGATGTCTTTTTGCAGCTCAGCCGCACGTGCCAGTGCGTACTGGTCAATCTCCAGCATGTCGGCGTAGGCCACCGATTCGGTGGCGGCATCGAAGTCGCTGGTATTGGCCAGCAAAAAGCGCAGCGTGTTGCGAATGCGGCGGTAGCTGTCCACCACGCGGGCCAAGATTTTGTCGTCGATACCCAGATCGCCCGAGTAATCGGTCGAAGCCACCCACAGGCGGATGATTTCTGCGCCCATCTTGTTGGACACGTCCTGCGGGGCCACGGTGTTGCCCACGGACTTGGACATCTTCTTGCCCTGACCGTCCACGGTGAAACCGTGCGTTAGCAGACCGCGATACGGTGCACGGCCGAAGATGGCCGAGGACAGCAGCAGCGAACTGTGGAACCAGCCACGGTGCTGGTCATGGCCTTCCAGATACAGGTCGGCCTCGGGGCCTTTGTCGTGGTGATGCTCAGGGTGCGTGCCGCGCAGCACGTGCCAGAAGGTGGAGCCAGAGTCAAACCACACTTCCAGAATGTCGGTGCTCTTGGTGTAGTGCTTGGCTTCTTCGGTACCCAGAATTTCTTCGGTGGTCACGCGGCTCCAGGCCTCGATACCGCCGGTCTCGATCATGGCCGCCGCCTGATCGATGATCTCCATGGTGCGGGGGTGCAAAGCGCCCGTATCCACATGCAGGAAGAAAGGTATGGGCACACCCCAGCTGCGCTGACGCGAGATGCACCAGTCCGGGCGGCCAGCGATCATGGAGCGCAGGCGGTCCTGGCCATTTTCGGGGTAGAAGCTGGTTTGCTCGATGGCATCCAGCGCAATCTGGCGCAACGTTTGCGCAGGTTTTTGCGCAGGGTCGGTGAACACGCCTTCGCCTTCGTCCATGCGGATGAACCACTGCGCAGCGGCACGGTAGATCACCGGCGTCTTGTGGCGCCAGCAATGCGGGTAACTGTGCGTCAGGCTGGTGGTGTCCATCAGGCGATTGGCTACCTTCAGGGCGTCCAGAATGACGGGCACGGCCTTCCAGATGTGCTGGCCGCCAAACATGGGCAGATCGGCTGCGTACACGCCGTTGCCTTGCACGGGGTTGAGAATGTTCTTGTACTCCATGCCATTGCTGATGCAGGAGTTGAAGTCATCCACACCATAGGCGGGGGCCGAGTGCACGATACCGGTACCGTCGTCGGCGGTGGCGTAATCCGCCAGATACACGGGCGAGATGCGGTCAAAGCCCTTGTCCACGTGCGCCAGCGGGTGCTTGAAGGGCATGTGGTCCAGCTGTTTGCCCTGGGCTGTGGCCACCACGGTGCCTTCCATCTTCCAGCGTGCCAGGCACTTTTCAACCAGCGCAGAGGCCAGCACCAGCAGGCCACGTTCGGTGTCCACCAGGCTGTATTCCAGATCGGGGTTGACGTTCAGCGCCTGGTTGGCAGGAATGGTCCACGCAGTGGTGGTCCAGATCACCACAAAGGCTTCTTTGTTCAGCGAAGGCAGGCCAAAGGCGGCAGCCAGCTTGGCGGGCTCGGCGGCAGGGAACATCACATCCAGCGTCTGTGACTGCTTGTCTGCGTATTCGATCTCAAACTCGGCCAGCGACGACGCGCAGTCAAAGCACCAGTACACGGGCTTGAGACCGCGGTAGACAAAGCCACGCTCCATCACCTTCTTCAAGGCGCGCAACTCGGCGGCCTCGTTGGCGTAGTTCATGGTTTTGTAGGGGTGATCCCATTCACCCAGGACACCCAGGCGCTTGAAGTCCACCATTTGCTGTGCGATCTGCGCGGTGGCAAAAGCGCGGCTCTTGGCCTGCATCTCGTCGCGGGGCAGGTTGCGGCCATGCAGCTTTTCAATGGCGTTTTCGATGGGCAGGCCGTGGCAATCCCAGCCGGGTGCGTACAGCGCGTCGTAGCCTTCCAGCTGGCGGCTCTTGACGATCATGTCCTTGAGCACCTTGTTCACTGCATGTCCGATGTGGATCTGTCCGTTGGCGTACGGTGGGCCGTCGTGCAAGATGAACTTGGGCGCACCCGCACGGGCCACACGCAATTTCTTGTAGACGCCTTGCTCATCCCAGTCCTTGGCCCACTGGGGCTCGCGCTTGGGCAAATCGCCGCGCATGGGGAATGGCGTGTCAGGCATATTCAGCGTGGCGCGGTACACGGACGCTTCGGGCTTGTTGGATTTCGATTCAGACATGGGGGAACCTTGAAGGCATGCCGGGCTTTAGGGCCGGGCTAAAAAAGCGGGGGAGGAGCACCGGGCGCAGCCGGCACCCGAGCTGACGAAGGCGAGCGTCAAATTCGGTCGCGCGTGGTTTGGCGATGCGTTTCGGTATAGGTTGCGAAAAACGCGCGCGCGTCATCGCAGTCCCTGGCAATGCCTTCAGTGAGGGCGGCCAGACTGTCGTATTTCAGCTCGTCGTGCAGTTTGTGCAAAAGTTCCACGCGGATGATTTTACCGTAGCCCCCTTCGCCACCGAGTTGAGGCGGCCAATCGAGGCAATGGGTCTCTAGCAAGACGCGCCCGCCATTGACATCGTTGGGGTCAATGGAAGGGCGCACCCCCAGGTTGGCGACACCGCGCAGCGGCGCTTCGGTCAAGCCATGCACCAGTACGGCAAAAATGCCGCTGGCAGCGGGTTTCCAGTGGTTAAAGCGCAGGTTCAAGGTGCGAAATCCGTCCATGGCACCGGGGGCTGATTCGGCCAACTGGCGCCCCAGCTTGCGGCCATGAACCACATGACCGGAGATGGTGTAGGGGTGTCCCAGCATCTGCGCGGCCAACGCCATATTTCCCTGCGCCAGGGCAGCACGCACGGTGGTGCTGGAGACACGCTCGCCATGTACCTCGTAGCTGTTCATGCGCGCCACATCAAATCCCAGCTTTTGACCGGCGGCATCCAGCATGGCGTAGTCACCCGCACGCTGGGAGCCAAACTTGAAGTCATCGCCCACCAAAATATATTGGGCACCCAGACCATCCAGAAGGACTTGCTGAATAAATGCCTCTGGTGACTGGCTGGCCAAGGCTTGGTTAAAGGGCAGAACCACCACTTGGTCCACACCACAAAACTCCAGTTGCGAGAGCTTGTCGCGCAGCGTGCCTACACGGGCAGGTGCCAGCTCAGGTTTCTTGAATTTTTCAGCGAAGTAGTCGCGCGGGTGCGGCTCAAACGTCAGGACGCAAGTGGGAATATGGCGCTGCGCAGCTTCGGCGGACAGCAATGCCAGCATGGCTTGGTGTCCCCGGTGTACGCCGTCAAAGTTGCCGATCGTGACGGCGCAATGTGGGGCCAATCCCGGGTGCTTGAATCCGCGAAAAATCTTCATTGTGTGCTTGGGTTTTTATAGCTTGCAAAACCTGCCGTATGTGTCGTGGTGGCAGGTTGTCACCGAAAGCAAGTATATTGCTCTGAAGATGGACGGCGCGCTTAGCCCGACTGCGGGTGACACAGCATTGCCTGCCGTTATGCAAGGAGGCCGAACGTGAGAGTTTTGAAGCTGTCCGCCCATGGCTTGCCCCAGTCATGGATCACGCTGGAAGATGCCGTGCTGCACTACGCCGCAGATGATGTGCGCTGGACCATGGGCTCCTCTGTGGCTGTATTTCACGGTGGACATAACGCTGCAACAGGCCAGCAGTCGTGCATTGAAGTGCACAGCATCATCGGCACGCGTGGCGTGCCCCGTGTCAACCCCCATGGCATGAAACCGGGCTTGACCAATACCAAGCTCTTCGCCCGCGACTGCAATGTGTGCGCCTATTGCGGCAAGACCCTGGCGGTGGAGCACCTGACGCGCGAGCACATCTTGCCCATCTGTCAGCAGGGCCAGAACACCTGGATGAATCTGGTCACGGCCTGTAAAGGCTGCAATCACCGCAAAGGCCCTCGTACTCCTGAGCAGGCGCGCATGCCGCTGCTATATGCACCCTATGTACCCAGCATCTGGGAGGACTTCATTCTTCGCAACCGCCGCATCCTGGCCGATCAAATGGAGTTTTTGCGCATGCATGTGCCTAAGACATCGCGGCAGGCACAGAGCAAAGACCATGCTTTAGAGTTTGAAAATTGCAGCGATGCCTGAAATCAGCTCTGGCTGCGTGGTGAAATATAGGGTTTTCCCTTAATTGCACATGCCGCCATGATTGTTCAAGAGCGACCCAATGGGCTGACCTTATTTCTCATCTCGAGAGGGTCCGTTCTGCAGCGCATCCGTTGGAAGCTCAGCCTCAACATCTTGCTGGCAGCACTGGTGACTCTGGCTCACGGCAACCTGTTCGATATCAAGATCACGGTCACCCCTATTCCTTTCACACTGATTGGTTTGCCGCTGGCCATTTTTCTGGGCTTCAGGAACAACACCGCTTACGACCGTTACTGGGAAGGGCGCAAGCTGTGGGGGGATCTGAACATTCGAGCCCGGGTTTTGGCGCGCCAGTGTCTGAGCCTGATTGGTCTGGATCAGCCACTGGATCCGAGTAACCGCGAAGGGGACGTGCGCGTGCGCATCGTGCACCGCGCGATTGCCCATGCCCATGCCTTGCGCGCTCAGTTGCGTGACCACGTAGATGACCGTTCCCTGGAGCGCTGGCTGACCGCTGCAGATTGGGACAAAGTGCGCAACCTGCCTTTGCCCTATCGAGGCGATGCCATCGTGCAAGCGAATGCCAATGACCTGGCAGAGTGTTTGCGTCAAGGGCTGATGGACCCCTGCACCGCCACCAAGATGGATGAAACGCTGACGCACATGACATTTGCCGCAGCCTCGTGCGAGCGCCTGCGCTACACCCCCATTCCGTTTTCGTACACCTTGTTGTTGCACCGTACAGCCCACCTGTACTGTTTTTTGCTACCTTTCGGGTTGGTGGATGTGACAGGTTTCATGACACCTTTTGTGGTGGCCATTGTGGCTTACACCTTCTTTGGCCTGGATGCGCTGGGCGATGAACTGGAGGAGCCTTTTGGTACAGAGAACAACGATCTGCCACTCGATGCCATGTGCCGCAGTATGGAAATCAATCTGCTGCAATTACTGGGCGACCCAGATTTGCCAGCGCCCATGCAACCTGTGGAGTGCAGGCTGACCTGAAGACGCACAGCGCAGACTGGAGCTGAAAAAAAGGCCACCGTAAGGTGGCCTTTTTGCTCATTGTGGGTGCAGGTTATGTATCAGCTACGCCTGCGGTGGCTTGCATACGTGCGCAGACTTCGCCCAGATGGTGCAGGCTGTCACCGTAGGTCATCTCCAGTTGTGTCAGCTTTTTGAACTGGTGCGAAACGATGTACTCATCCGTTACACCAATGCCACCGTGCAGTTGCACGGCTTGCTGTCCGACAAAACGCATGGATTGGCCTAGCTGCACGCGCGCACGAGCAATGGCGCGGCGGCGCTGTTCGGCGGGCTGCTCCAGCTGCAGGCTGGCGTAGTAGCTCATGGACCGTGCCAGCTCCAGCTGCATCTTCATATCGGCAAGGCGGTGGCGTAAGGCCTGAAAGCTGGCAATCGCCACGCCAAACTGCTTGCGCTGGTTCAGGTAGTCGGCGGTGATGGTCATCACCTGGTCCATCACCCCCACAGCCTCGGCACAGACTGCGGCGCTGCCGATATCGACAGCCAGCTCCAGCGCAGCCAGCCCTTCGGGTGTAACCAGCGTGGCGGGGCTGTGTTCGGCTTCGACTTCAGCTGCGCGGCTACCGTCTTGGGTGAGATAGCCGCGTGTGGTTACGCCCGGCGCGCTGCGCTCCAGCAGAAACAATGCCTGTGTGCCATTGAGCAGGGCTGGTACCAAGAAGGCATCGGCCTGATCGCCTGCAGGAACTAAGCTTTTGTGAGCTGTCAGCGTATATCCAGTGAGCGTTTTGGTTGCTTTTGACTCGCATTTATCAAGGCGATAGCGCGCACGGCGTTCCTGGTGTGCCAGCACCACCAGCGCTTCGCCACTGGCAATGCGGGGCAGCCAATCGGCTTGCACGGTATCGGTGCCGTAATTGGCCAGTACCTTGGCGGCTATCAAGCTTTGCGCCAGTGGCTCCAGCACCATGCCGCGGCCCATCTCTTCCATCACCACCATGGCTTCCACGGCGCCCATGCCCATGCCACCGTGCTCTTCGGGCACGTTCAAGGCGGTCAGGCCCAGCTCGGCCAGGGCATTCCAGGTATCGCGGCTAAAACCGCCAGCGGCCACCGCTGCACGGCGGTGCTCAAAACTGTAGGCCTTATCTACCCAGCGGCGGGCAGCATCACGCAGTTGCTGCTGATCGTCAGAAAAATCGAAATCCATGTGCTTGTCTCCCTGTCTTAACCCAGCAGCGTCTGAGCGACGATGTTTCTTTGAACTTCATTGCTGCCACCGTAAATGGTGGTTTTGCGCATGTTGAAGTAGCGGCTGGCCAGCGGCGCGTTGGCCACCTCGCCACCGGGAAAGTCACCTTGCCAGCCTGCGGCCATGGCCTCTTGGATGAAAGGCAGGCTGTAGGGTCCGGCGGCCAGCATCATCAACTCGGTGTAACGTTGCTGGATTTCGCTGCCCTTGATCTTGAGCAGGCCTGCAATGTCCAGCGAGTTCTTGCCGCTTTTCTCAGCCGACAGCACGCGCAGCACCAGCATTTCCAGCGCCACGATGTCCACTTCCAGCAGGGCGATCTGGTCGCGAAAGCGCTGGTCTTCCCACACGCCTTCTTGCTTGGCAATGCGTTTGAGGCGCTCCAGCTCGCGCTTGCTGCGGTTCACATCGGCAATGTTGGTGCGTTCGTGGGCCAGCAAGTGCTTGGCGTAGGTCCAGCCCTTGTTTTCTTCGCCAATCAGCTGGTCAGCGGGCACTTTCACGTTGTCAAAAAAGACTTCGTTGACTTCGCACTCGCCATCCAGCAACTTGATCGGGCGTACCGTTACGCCGGGGCTTTTCATATCCAGCAGCAAGAAGCTGATGCCGGTTTGCGGCTTGCCTTCGTTGCTGGTGCGCACCAGATTGAACATCCAGTCGCCATGCTGGCCCAGTGTGGTCCAGGTCTTTTGGCCGTTGACAATGTAGTGGTCGCCCACGCGCTCGGCGCGGGTTTTGACGCTGGCCAGGTCAGAGCCCGAACCGGGTTCGCTGTAGCCTTGGCTCCACCAGACTTCACCGCTGGCAATTCCGGGCAAGAAGCGCTTTTGCTGCTCAGGGGTGCCAAATGCCATGATGACCGGGGCCACCATCACGGGGCCAAACGGCACGATGGCGGGAGCGCCTGCGCGGGCCAGTTCTTCGGCAAATACGTGCTTTTGCACAGCCCCCCAACCGGGGCCACCGAATGCCTGTGGCCAGCCATAGGCCAGCCAGCCTTTTTTACCAAGCACCTTGGCCCAGCCTTGAATGTCATCACGGCTCAGGCGTTGGTCTTCGCGCACCTTGGTGGCCAGTGCGGGGTCGAGGTGGTCATTGAGCCAAGCGCGTACTTCTTCGCGGAAGGCCTGTTCTTCGGGCGTGTATGCCAAGTCCATGCAGGTGCTCTCCTAGTTAGCAAGACGGACATCCAGTCCGCCATGACAGAGAGCTTGCAGCGGCCTGCTGCTGCGCAGCAACAGGGGGAACGCGGAGAACTTGTCGCTTAGGTGCCTCTGGTTCCGTTAGGCGGAATCACCCAATGCCGTGCACAGGCGCTGTACCTGTGCTTCAAGAGCGGTCACGCGCGCTTCCAGGGTTTCAATGCGCGATGCATCTGTGCATGGACCTACTGTGGCATTGCTACCACTGTGTACGGGCACAACGGGGGTGCCGCACAGCAAATGCGCCCAGCGTGCTTCCCGGGCACCGGGGGCCTTGGGCTGCAACTGCACCAGTGCACCGCCTTTTTCTTCACTGCGCTCTTGCAGCTCTTCTAGAAAAGCTTCCACTGATCCGGTGTCGGCAAAACGGTGCCAGCGCTCGGCGTTGGTGCGCAGTTCGGCTGCGGTTTGTGGGCCACGCAGCATCAGCAGCCCCAGCAGGGCGCTGGCCTGGCTGGGCACGCCCAGCACGCGTTCAAAGTTGTGCTCCCAGCGCATGGCGCGCTGGCCGCTGACTTCCATCACCAGATGGCGGTCACGCAGACTGTCCAGCGTGGCCAGAATGTCCGCATCGCTCAGCTGCATCACTGGGTCACGGCTGGTTTTCTGGTTACAACCGCTGGCCAAGCTGTTGAGTGTCATGGGGTAGCTGTCTGGCACGGTGCGCGCTTTCTCCATGAGGGTGGCAAGCACACGTGCTTCAGTCGGAGACAGGGGATGGTTCTGATGGTCGAAGGTCATGGCAGGGATAATTGCGGCGCAATGAAAAACATCGTGATTTTGATCTCTGGCGGCGGATCCAATATGGCTGCCATTGTGAAGGCAGCCAAACAGCAGGACTGGGAGCGCCGCTATGGCGCTCGTGTGGCGGCTGTCGTGAGTAACAAGGCGGATGCACAGGGCTTGGTTTTTGCCAAGGACCACGGCATTGCCACCGAGGTGTTGAACCACAAGCAGTTTGAAAGCCGTGAGGCTTTTGATGCCCAACTGGCGCAGGTGGTAGACCGCTACACCCCCACGCTGGTGGTGCTGGCCGGCTTCATGCGTATTCTGACGCCGGGCTTTGTGCAGCACTTTGAAGGCCGAATGGTCAACATCCACCCCTCATTGCTGCCAGCCTTTACAGGTTTGCATACCCACCAGCGGGCGATTGATGCGGGCTGCAAGTTTGCCGGCTGCAGTGTGCATGGCGTGACGGCCGAGCTGGATGTGGGCCCCATTCTGGATCAGGCCGCCGTTCCTGTTTTGCCAGACGATACTGCACAGACACTGGCCGCGCGCGTGCTTACACAAGAGCATGTGATCTATCCGCGCGCCGTAGCAGCTTTCCTGCAAAAGCACTGAGTAAGCGGCTCAGGCCTGGCCCATGGCGGTGCCCAGGGCGGGGTTGCCCGCTGCACTGACTTGCGTAGCTGCGCTGTGCATGTCTGCTTCACTGCGGTTTTGGCTGAGTTTGAACTTGGCCTCAACGCGTTGCACGGCAATTTCAATGCCGACGATGTTCGCAATCAGGCTTTCCAGGTGCTCGGGTGGCGTGTCTTTGATCTTCCATGGGCCCGCAGCATGGGGCAGTGCATGGTGGGTGCGCTGCTCGTGGGTGCGTGTGAGCTTGCCAATGGCTGCCAGTAGCCATTTTTTGTCATCGTGCAGGCGCACCGTTCCGTGGATGTGCACCACGCGGTAATTCCAGGTGGGCACCAGTTTGTGGTGTTCGTGTTTGCTGGGGTACCAGTTGGGCGAGATATAGCCTTGTTCCGCCTGAAAAATCACCAGCACCTGCGTACCGTCCTGCAGTTGTGTACATAGCGGATTGGCGCGGGCGACATGGCCAATCAGCCGCGCAGGCGCTTGATCTGGCGTTTCCAGCTCCCATGGAATGTGATTTGCATCCAGACCACTGGCATGTGCATGCACCAGCGCACCCAGAGGATGGGTGCGAATCAGATGGAAAGCGTCTGCATCGCTGGCATGAAAGTGGGCAGGTGTGTACATAGTGGTTCGTGGGTAACAAGCGGGTTCATCATGCCAAAGTAGCGCAGGTTGGCAGCAGTCTCAGACAGACCTTGGTCAGGCGATATCTGTCTTGGCAAAGCGTGGCTGGGCCACACCATCTATCACCACTGTTGCATTGAACATGGCTGCCGGGCGCACCCACAGCCCGCGTTCGCCATACAGGGCGCGGTACAACGTCAGCGGCTCCAGTGTTTCGCTGTGACGCACTGTGTCGATCACTTCGTACAGCATGCCCTTGTAGTGACGGTACAGGCCGGGCGGGGTGGTAATCAAGGGGGGTAGATTTTCGTCAGACATAGAGGGTTTGTAAAAAAGAGAGCTGCCAGCGCTTTTTGGCATTGAGTTGGCAGCGTAAAAGACTTTGATCGCAAGGGTTGCACTGTGCGTCAGCAATGATTTTGCACAGCCGCAGCAGCCAGCGCGCCACCGGGATTTGTGCGCAGTGGGACAATACAGGCTATGCATCCCAAAGCCCTTCTGGACGCTTGCTCCGAACTGGTCAAGCTGACCCTCCAATTCCAACACCCGGCCGACTCCGTGGTGTCCCGTTATTTTCGCGACCATCGCAACCTGGGGCCGCGCGAGCGCGCCACGCTGGCTGAGACCGCGTACACGGTGCTGCGCAAAAAGACCTTGTTTGAATCGCTGGCCCGCTCTGGCTCCGGCCCTAAAGAACGCCGTCTGGCCATCTTGGGTTTTCACGGCCCCCGGAATTTCTTGAAAAGCGCGTTGAGCGAGCAAGAAATCAAGTGGGTGGACGAGTGCGATGCCATCAAGCCCGAAGAGCTGATGCCCCAGCACCGCCATAACCTGCCCCAGTGGATGGCCGATGCCCTGCAAGCCCAGGTGGGTGACCAATTTGAAGCATTGGCCGCCAGCATGCTGGAAATTGCCCCGCTGGACCTGCGTGTCAATGCCTTGAATGCCAAGCGCGAAGCCGTGCAGAAAGAGCTGGCCAAGGCTGGCATCAAGGCTGTGCCCACGCCGTACTCGCCGTGGGGCCTGCGCATTGATGAAAAGCCTGCGCTGACCCGTCTGGAAGCCTTTCAGGAAGGCCGCATCGAGGTGCAAGACGAAGGCTCGCAGCTGCTGGCTTTGTTGCTGGATGCCAAGCGTGGCGAAATGGTGGTGGATTTTTGTGCTGGCGCGGGCGGTAAAACGCTGGCCATTGGTGCCCAAATGCGCAACACAGGTCGCCTGTATGCGTTTGACGTATCCGCCCACCGTCTGGAGGCATTGAAACCCCGTCTGGCACGCAGTGGTCTGTCGAACGTGCACCCCGCAGCTCTGGCGCACGAGCGCGATGAGCGGGTCAAACGCCTGTCCGGCAAGATTGACCGGGTACTGGTGGATGCCCCTTGCTCGGGCCTGGGCACCTTGCGCCGCAACCCTGACTTGAAGTGGCGCCAGGACCAGACGGCTATTGCCGAGCTGACTGCCAAGCAAACGGCCATCCTGGCCAGCGCTGCGCGCATGGTGAAGTCCGGCGGTCGCTTGGTGTACGCCACCTGCTCCGTGCTGCCTGAAGAAAATGAGCTGATTGCGCAAGCGTTTCAGCAAGCGAACCCCGACTTCGTGCCTCTGGATGCAGGCGAAACGCTGGCCCAACTCAAGGTCGATAACGCCGCCAGCCTTTGCGCCGGTGGCGAAACAGGCACGCAGTACGTGCGTCTGTGGCCCCATGCTCATCAAACCGACGGTTTCTTTGCAGCCGCATGGCAACGTAAGTAAGGCTTTCCAAAGTTTTGACAGTGCTGGCGTACCGGCGCTGCCACTGCTGCAAGCAGTCCATAGCCCCATAGCCGCAAGCTAATGGGGCTTTTTTGTAGCTGCTGACACACTCAAGAAGAATGGGCTGTTCAGCGTTAAAAGTGCATTTCTCGCCTGGATTTCCAGCATTTTCTTAATTTTTACTGCGGGCAATACTTGGCAAGCTCCGGGGGGGCTTGCATCTTCGTACCATGTCGGCATGACAATCCAATACGAAAACCTCGCCACACTGGATTTGTGGACCGACTTTTTCAAAGTTACCCCCCATGAACTGCCTGAGCGGCAGATGCGCGCACGCCGCATGAGCGGGTTCATCCGCGGTACGGCAGAGCCTGTGGCCGAAGCTGCCAGCTTGGAGCCCAGCAATGCTGTAACGCCTGCCGTGGATACCGCAGTCGACGCGGGCACTGAAGAGCTTCCCGTGGGCAAAAAAGCTGCACCCCGTGTGATTCGGGAGTGGGTGCCTGCCCAATGGGGCTTTGTGCCGAACGCCTCCAAATCGCTCTCCGATGCCCGGCTGCGATCCATCAAACTGCAGGAAGCACGCAACGAAACCGTGAGCACCACGCAAGCTTTTCGTGATGCGTGGCTGGCGGGGCAGCGCTGCATCATTCCCATGCAGGCGTTTTATGAAGACGATATGCGCAGCGGAAAAAAAGCCATTCCTACACGTATTGCGCGCGTGGATGGCCAGCCGATGGGCGTGGCAGGGGTGTGGAATAGCTGGAAAGATCCTGAAACAGGCCAAGAGCTGATGAGCTACGCGCTGTTGACTATTAATGCCAACAGCCATGCCCTGATGCGCCGTTACGGCCATGAAGGCAGTGAAAAGCGCATGCCGGCCATTTTGGGTGAGGGCACGTACGACGCTTGGTTGACAGCTCGCCAAGACAAAGCGCGCGAATTCATGCGGGCCTATCCCGCTAACTGGATGCTGGCCAATCCGGTGGAGAACAAACAAGATAAAAAGCCAAAGGGATGGCTGGATTGATTATTGCGATAACTGCTGGTGTTTGCTGAGTGGGCGTCAGACGTTGATTTAATTCTTTTTTTGCTGCTGCAAGTTGTGTGGCAGGAGGCGGCTCGTCGCACCCGCTGGAGAATCACTCTCTTATCGCGCTCAAGTAGTAGCCAACGAAGCGCTGTGGAAGTCCTTCGATGGACATTGCTATGCACCTGTGGCGCTTCGCTCAGACAGCTGCGATGAGTTAGTCGGCTAGCGCAGCAGCCCCGTATGGCGCTACGCTGGTGTGCCTGCAAGTTGCGCCAGCATGCTGCATAGATGGGGGTGGTCGCTGTCCGATTGCTTTGACAGGCGTGTGCGCTTGTAGCTGCCGTGCTGTATCTGGAAAGCAGAAAAGCCTGTTGCAATGCTTTAGCAGCAGGCTTTTGTTTTTGATAGCTGTCAGTGCTTTCAAGATGGGTGTTAGAGGCTGATTTGACTTTGCCTCTGGAGGCTGAATAAGGGGGTATCCAGAGAGGAATTACGTAAAACTCTTTTCAGCGCCACGCATTCGCGTGCCCATGGCATACGCAAGCGTTGCATATGCCATGGGTGACCTTCGAATCTCTGGCGACTGTTTGAGCAATGTCGTAAGTCCTGCCATCCATTGCTCGGTTGCAGCTCAGGGTGGATAAGAAGGTTTTAAATGTTGCTTACACAACGTCTGAAGGTAATAGGGCCCTAAAACCTGCAAAGACTTAAGCGGGTACAGCTTCGTCCAGCAGCGCATCTACTGCTGCATGCGCTGCCAGTGTTTGCGCACAGGAATCTGCCGCTTCCTCGCCCTTTTTGACAAAGTGCGCGTGGAAAAAGCCCAGTAAATCCTCGGAAGGCTGGAAGTTGTGGGGTGTCAAGGCCACCGAGAAAACAGGCACACCGGTGTCCAGTTGCACACGCATCAGGCCGTCGACCACGGCGGCTGAAACGAACTCGTGGTGGTAGATGCCTCCGTTGACGATCACTGCGCAGCCAATGACTGCGTCAAACTTGCCGGAGGCGGCCAGTTTCTGCGCCATCAGCGGGATCTCGAAGGCACCAGGCACTTCAACCTGGTGAATGCGGGCAGGTGCGGCGCCAAGCTGTTGCAGGCGCAGTGCGGCAGCGTCACGGGCCTGGTGCACCACATCGGTGTGCCAGTTGGCACTGATGATGGCGATACGGGCTTGTGCCAATGCGGCATTGGAGGAAGTTTTGGTCATGGTCTGATTCATGGGATGTGTCTTTCAAAGACGTGCAACAAATGAATCAGGGCGCGCGAAGGCAGGCACAGCACAAAACAGGACGTGCAGGCGCACGTCCAGCCGTGGGCTGGAGAACAGGTCTTCACGTTTCTCTTTCATCCGGACTGTGACCGTCGGCTCTGGATTTGCACCAGATCTGCTGACCTTGGATGGCAGAGCCATCCAAGCGCTCGCGGGCTTGCAGCTAAAGCTGCTTACCGCCGGTGGGGAATTTCACCCCGCCCTGAGAACGTATGTCGCCCATCTTTCGATGAGGCGACAAAACAGATTGTAGAACGATGGCAGTGCGTCTGCAGTCGCCATGGCCTGACAAGAGATGAAAAGGGTTAGCGCAGCAAGCGGCGGGGCCAGACGCGGGTGATGCCAGCGTGCAGGCGGAGCCACCAAGGGGTTGTGGTGCTGGCAATACCTGCTTTCATCGCTGCTGGAGCTGGGTAGTAACGCAGTTGTCCTGAACTTTGCAGCGCGGTCACTTGCGCAGTCAGCATGCACGGCGCACGCCAGCTTTGACCGGAGTGCAGGCGTATCTGCAGGTTGGGCGTGCCTTCAATGCCACTCATGGGGGAGGTGCTCAGCAGTAGTGGGCCGTGGATGCAGAACAGTTCATCACCACGGGCAAGCATTAAGGCATGGCTGTGACCGGTGGTCAGTCGCAGGGAGGTGGAAAGGGGGAGGTGCTGTGTCAGGGTGTTCATACAGAGCTGCAATCAGGCAAAACAGACGGATTAGCTTAGGGATGAACCCTTGGTCTCACCAGACACAGAGATCGCCTTGTTGCACCGCAGCAGTGCAAGAAGTTGGCAGCCTGTTCTGGTCTCTGTGTGATCTATCTGTATCTGTTGCACAACAGAAGCCTAGGGCATGATGGACGCCTCCTGTGTTTGCTTGGCAATGAGACCCATGTTGACTTCTGTATCGACGGCTTCGCGCCCCCTGTACCGCCGATTGGCGGCTGAATACGTGCAGGCCATGGGTCTTGGAACGCTGCAGTTGGGGGAGAAGATGCCCTCGGTGCGCGAATTGATGCGGCGCCATCAAGTCAGTCTCTCCACTGCTTTGCAGGTGTTGCGTTATCTGGAAGAGCAAGGCTATCTGGAGGCCAAACCCCGAGTCGGCTACTTTGTGCGTGATGCACGCACGCCGTTAAGTGGCAGCCTGGCGTTGACCAGTGAGCCAGATTTAAGTCAGCCCGTGCAGCCCAATGCTCAAGCCCACTTCGTGGGGATCAATGAGCATATTTCGTTGCTGCTGGAGCGAGGACGGCAGGCGCAGGTGGACCTGGATGTTGGAGGCTGCACACCGCCTGCTGCGCTGTTCGATCACCGTTATCTGAACCAGCTGGTGGCGCGCCTGTTGCGGGAGCAGCCGACCTTGCTGGTGCAGGGGCGCTCCTTGCTGGCCAATCAGGGTAACCATCCGGTGTTTCAGCAAGCCATGGCAAGGCGGGCTTTGGCCACTGGCATTCGGGTGGCCCCTGCAGATGTACTGGCAACCACTGGCAATTCGGAGGCAGTGAGCCTGGCGCTGGCTGCGGTAGCTGTGCCGGGAGATATGGTGGCAGTGGAATCGCCGACTTACTATGGTTTGCTGCAGGTGGTGGAGTCGCTCCAGCTGCAGACCCTGGAGATTCCGTGCAGCCCGCGCACGGGGTTGTCGATCGAGGCCCTGGAGCTGGCTTTTCAAACCCAGCCCCGGCTGAAGGCCGTGGTCGTGGTGCCGGAGCTGCAGATGCCTTTGGGTACTCGCATGCCCGATGCGCACAAGGCGCGGCTGGTTGCGCTGTGCACGCGCTACGGGGCAGCCTTGATTGAGGATGACTCTTACGGGCTGTTTGTAGAGGGTGCGCAACCGGTCAAGCCGTTGAAAGCGTGGGACAGTGGTCTGGGGCAGGTCATTTACTGCCAGGCCTTTAACAAAAGCCTTGCGCCTGGCTTGCGTCAGGGCTGGATGAATGGTGGTCAATGGCATGGACGGGTGCAAATGCTCAAATTTGCGCAAAGTCGCAACACCCAGACATTGGGCCAACTGGTGGTGGCCGAGGTGTTAGGGTCACCCACGCACCAGCGCAGTTTGGAGCGTTTGAAAATGCAGCTGAAAAATCAGCGCGAGTCGATGGCCCGTCTGGTTGCGCGTACTTTCCCTGTGGGAACCCGTATGAGCTTGCCTGCTGGTGGTTTGTGCCTGTGGGTTGAGCTGCCAGATGGTTTCTCTAGTGCTGCCTTGTTTGGGCAGGCGCTGGAGCAAGGCATCCGGATTGCTCCGGGCAGCATGTTTTCCAACTCCGGGCGCTATGAGCATTGCCTGCGTTTGGCCTGCACACAGCCGGTCGATGCAGTGATGGAGCAAGCCATGCAACTGCTGGGTAGCATGGCTTGCGCACAGTTGGGACAAGCGCCGCGTTCCTGAGGGGGAGCTAAACGGCGAGCAACAAAAAACCGCCAGAGCTTGCGCAGTGGCGGTTTTATTGTCCGAAGAAACGGCTGAATTACTTCAGCTTGGTTTCCTTGTACTCGACGTGCTTGCGAGCCTTGGGATCGAACTTGGTGATCGACATCTTTTCAGGCATCGTCTTCTTGTTCTTGGTTGTGGTGTAGAAGTGACCTGTACCGGCAGTAGAAGCCAGCTTAATCTTTTCGCGTCCGCCTTTGGAAGCCATGTTGATTCTCCTTCAGTGGAAATTAAGCTTGGCCACGGGCGCGCATGTCTGCGAGCACGGAGTCGATGCCGTTCTTGTCGATCAAACGCAGAGCAGCGCTGGAAACGCGCAAACGCACCCAGCGGTTTTCTGTTTCAACCCAGAAACGACGGTACTGCAGGTTAGGCAGGAAACGACGCTTGGTCTTGTTGTTGGCGTGGGAAACGTTGTTGCCCACCATGGGCTTCTTGCCCGTAACTTCACATACGCGTGCCATTTGGACACTCCGATATTTGAAACGGTCACCGACGCCGGATCTTTGCAGATACAAAGATGTGTCGATAACCTCACCTCGCCAGATAAAGGGTGGCGGTAGCCCAAATTTGTTACAGCAGGCGCAGTGAAAAACACCGTCCAATTGCAGCAAAGCCAGCGATTATACGGGCTTTGTGAAAAAAGGCGGGGCATGGCAGGGTTTTAGCCTCCAATACCCCTTGCAGTGGCAGTTTATTGATCCAGGAAACGCTGGGCATCCAGCGCTGCCATACAGCCTGTGCCTGCGCTGGTGATGGCTTGGCGGTACACGTGGTCCTGTACGTCACCAGCAGCAAATACGCCGGGTACGCTGGTTTGGGTGGCAAACCCCTTGTGACCGCCTTGCGTGACGATGTAGCCGTTTTCCATGGTCAGTTGACCCTGGAAAATCTCTGTGTTGGGGGCATGGCCGATGGCAATAAAACAGCCTTGCAGAGCCACATCTTCACTGTGCCCGTCCTTTGTGCTTTTGATGCGGATGCCGGTTACGCCGGATTGATCGCCCAGGACCTCTTCCAGTGTGAAATGGGTCTTGAGTTCAATTTTTCCTTCCTTGACCTTTTCCATCATGCGGTCGACCAAGATGGGCTCAGCCGTGAATTTGTCGCGGCGGTGCACCACAGTGACTTTGCTGGCGATGTTGGACAGGTACAGCGCTTCTTCTACTGCAGTGTTACCACCGCCCACGACGCATACAGGCTGGTCACGGTAGAAGAAGCCGTCGCACGTTGCGCAGCCTGAAACGCCACGACCCATGAAGGCTTCTTCGGAGGGCAGTCCCAAGTACTTGGCAGAAGCACCTGTGGCAATGATCAAGCTGTCGCAGGTGTAAGTGCCGCTGTCACCGGTGAGTGTGAACGGACGTTTGGACAGGTCCACACTGTGAATGTGGTCAAACACAAGCTGGGCCTTAAAGCGTTCTGCATGCTCCATGAAGCGCTGCATCAGCTCCGGGCCTTGCACGCCATTGACGTCTGCGGGCCAGTTGTCCACTTCGGTTGTGGTCATCAACTGGCCACCTTGGGCCATGCCTGTGACCAGCATGGGGCTGAGATTGGCGCGTGCGGCGTAGATGGCGGCGGTGTAGCCGGCAGGGCCGGAACCCAGAATCAATACTTTGGCGTGTTGGTTGGTGGACATCGTTGCTTTTCTTTGGAAGCTGCCACAGCAGTGTGGCAGTACGGTGGACTACTCTGTCGGCCAATGAATCACTGCCGACGCTTGCACGGGTCGATTGATCATTGTAGAAAGCTGGCGGAACCCTTGTCACTCATCGGATGTTGCAAGTGCTTGCATTGGTGTTTGCAACCGTTTGTTGGAGAGTGGTGGGCCTAAGGTAAGCTTCCGCCTGCGTATGACTTATTCCTCGAATGCCTTGAATGCAAATTCCGCTAAAACAGTGCCCCGTAATGGTTTGGCACGGTTTGGTCATGAAATTTGCCTGATCGCTGGCTCGCTTGGCCTGTTTTTCTGGCTGCTGGCGATGCTCAGTTACTCCAGCATGGACCCTGCATGGTCTACCTCAGGTAGTAACGATGTGGCGCTGATGAACAACTGGATGGGGCGCCTGGGTGCCTTGATAGCCGATGCGTGCTACTTCGGTTTCGGCCTGTCTGTCTGGTGGCTGGTGCTGCTGGCTGCCTACACCTTGGCGCGCTCATCTTTGCGCTGGGTGCGTGGCCAAAGCATGCTGGACACTCCTTTGAAAGAGCGCTTGCAGTGGTGGGCTGGTGTTTTTTTGCTGGTGGGTGTGAGTTGCGCACTGGAATGGTCGCGCCTGTATCGCTTTGAATCGTTTTTACCCGGACATGCCGGGGGGGTGGTGGGCTACTCTCTGGGTTTGGGGGGCGTCCGCTGGCTGGGCTTTACAGGCTCAGGCCTGATTGGCATTGTGCTGATGGTGCTGGCCATGGCCTTGGTGTTTCGTTTTTCATGGGGCAAAGCGGCCGAAAAACTGGGTGCTCGTATCGAAGGGCTGGTGCGCCTTAGTCAGCAAAATCGTGAAAAAGGCAAAGATGTGGCGCAAGGCCGCAAGGCTGCTCAAGAGCGTGCCAAGGTGGTGGAAGAAGAGCGCATTGAAATTGAAGAGACCCACCATGAGCCCGTACTGATCGTGACGCCGCAGGCAGCACCTGCAGTGCCCAGTGAGCGTGTTCTGAAAGAGCGCCAAAAGCCTTTGTTTCAAGACTCTCAAATGCACGAAAGTGGGCTGCCGCAGGTAGATTTGCTGGATGCACCGCTTGCCAAACAGGAGAGCGTCTCGCCCGATACGCTGGAGATGACCAGCCGTCTGATTGAGAAAAAGCTCAAAGACTTTGGCGTGGAAGTGCGTGTGGTGCAGGCCACGCCGGGCCCGGTGGTCACTCGCTATGAGATTGAGCCGGCCACGGGCGTGAAGGGCTCACAAGTGGTGAACCTGGGTAAGGACCTGGCGCGTTCACTGTCGCTGATATCGGTGCGGGTGATCGAGACCATTCCCGGGAAAAACTACATGGCCTTGGAATTGCCCAACGCCAAGCGCCAGTCCATCCGGCTGTCAGAGGTGCTGGGCTCTCAGGTCTATCACGAGGCCAAGAGCATGTTGACGATGGGTCTGGGCAAAGACATTGAAGGCAAGCCCGTGGTTGCCGATCTGGCCAAAATGCCCCACGTGCTGGTGGCGGGAACAACGGGCTCAGGTAAGTCGGTGGGTATCAACGCCATGATTTTGTCGCTGCTGTACAAGGCAGAGGCCAAGGATGTGCGCCTCTTGATGATTGACCCCAAGATGCTGGAAATGTCCGTTTACGAAGGCATTCCGCACTTGCTGAGCCCTGTGGTGACGGATATGAAGCAGGCTGCCAATGGCCTGAACTGGTGTGTGGCCGAGATGGAGCGCCGCTACAAACTGATGAGTAAGCTGGGTGTGCGCAACTTGGCGGGCTACAACACGAAGATTGGTGAAGCCAAGGTCAAGGGTGAAATTATTGGTAACCCCTTCAGCCTTACGCCAGAAGCGCCTGAGCCGCTGGATCGCCTGCCGCATATTGTTATCGTGATTGATGAGCTGGCCGACCTGATGATGGTGGTTGGCAAGAAGATTGAAGAGCTGATTGCCCGCCTGGCGCAAAAGGCGCGCGCTGCTGGCATTCATCTGATTTTGGCCACCCAGCGGCCCAGCGTGGATGTGATTACAGGCCTGATCAAGGCCAACATTCCGACACGAATCGCTTTTCAGGTGTCATCCAAAATTGATAGCCGAACCGTTCTAGATCAAATGGGGGCGGAAAGCCTGCTGGGCATGGGGGACATGCTTTACATGGCCAGCGGCACAGGCTTGCCTATCCGTGTGCACGGTGCCTTTGTGTCAGACGATGAAGTACATCGTGTGGTGAGTTATTTGAAGGAACAAGGCGAGCCCGATTACATCGAAGGAGTACTTGAGGCGGCAACGTCGGAAGATGGTGGCGCTGATGGTGATGGTGGTGACGGGGGCGAAAAAGACCCGATGTACGACCAAGCGGTGGAAATTGTTTTGAAGGACCGCAAGGCGAGTATTTCGTATGTGCAGCGCAAATTGCGCATCGGCTACAACCGCTCGGCCAATCTGCTCGAGCAGATGGAGGCAGCAGGTTTGGTGAGTTCGCTCACCAGCAGTGGTCAGCGAGAAGTACTGGTGCCAGCGCGTCCGGAGTAAAGAGGCGGGACATAAGTTCGCGCCTCCAGCATGAGGTGGGCGCAAGTCCATGCCTTGAAAGGAATATCTGGATGAAAAAGACTTTAGGTGTATGCGCAGTGTTGGCGGCCTTGCCCTTGGCTGCATGGGCTGATGGGCTGCAAAGCTTGGAGCAATTCATGCGCAATGCCAAAGCGGGTCAGGCGCAATTTACGCAGACGGTAACAGCGCCAGCCAAAGAGGGGCAGCCTGTGCGCTCCAAAACCAGCAGCGGTGATTTTTCGTTCCAACGCCCGGGTCAGTTCAAGTTTGTCTATACCAAGCCGTTTGAACAAACCATTGTGGCGGATGGCAAAACGGTGTGGCTGTACGACGTGGATTTGAATCAGGTGACGCAACGTAACCAAGCGCAGGCGCTGGGTAGTACACCTGCGGCTATTTTGGCGTCAGCCAATGACTTGGCGAGCCTGAAAAAGGACTTCACACTCAAGGCAGCTGCGGATGCCGACGGTCTGCAGTGGGTGGAGGCAACGCCCAAATCAGCCGATGGCCAGCTTAAGAATGTACGCGTAGGGTTTCAGGGTGAGAGCCTGGCTGCGATGGACATCCTGGACGGTTTTGGGCAGCGTTCGGTGATTCGCTTTCAAAATCTGAAAGTGCTGCCTGCGCTGCCTGCTGCGAACTTCAAATTTGAAGTGCCCATGGGGGCAGATGTCATGACGCAATAAGCGCGATGGCGCTCCATTAAAAAAGCCCCGCTGGCCGTAGGTCAGTGGGGCTTTTTTATGAAGGTGCGTTTAAGCGCGTGCGATAGCCGGCAGTGGGCGGATACGGTCCAGCGTACCAGCGACGACCAAAACCATGCTCACGGGGAGCAGCCAGCCCAGACCCATGGCGCTGCCAGGCATTGCATCAAGCATGGCGGGCACGATCTGGGTAAAACCTGTGGCCTTGATGGCATCCACAATGCCAAATAACAGGGCCACGCTCATGACAGGAATGAATACGCGAGATGGATGCTTCCACAGCTTGGACAGCAGGCCCAGAGCGATCAAGGCAATCGCTACCGGATAAATGCACACCAGCACAGGGACAGCCACAGCGATCAGCTGTGCCAGGCCCTGGTTTGCTACGGCAGCACTGAACACCGACATCACAATCACCACGGTGCGGTACGGCACATTCAGCAACGCGCTGAAATAGGCAGAACAGGCGCTGACCAGGCCTACGCCTGTGGTCAAGCACGCCAGCAAAATGACGGCGGCCAGCAGCAAAATGCCACCGGTGCCAAAAGTGTGCTCGACGTAGGTGGTCAAGATTTGCACGCCACTGGCGTTGGGGTCAATCACGGAGCCGCTCATGGCGCCCAGATAAATCAGTGACAGGTAAACCAATCCCAACCCGACAGCGGCAATAGTGCCGGCAATGATGGTGTAGCGGGTGTGCAGGCGGGTGTCGGTCACTCCTGCGGCCTTGATGGAGGCCACAATCACAATGCCAAACACCAAAGAGGCAAGTGCATCCATGGTCTGGTAGCCCTGCAAGAAGCCTTGGGCCAAGGCTGCACCGGATGATGCGTACTCAGCGGCGGGTGTCGCGATGGCTCCGGCAGGTGCAACCACGGCTGCCCCTCCCAGAACGGCCAGCACGACGATGAGTGCGGGTGTTATGACCTTGCCGATGTTGTCCATCAGCTTGCCCGGAAAGAGCGACAGCATCATCACTAAAGCGAAGTAGCCGATGGTGAAAATCAGCAGTGCTTCAGGCGTGTTCCCGGTGAAGGGGGCCATGCCCACTTCAAAAGAAACCGTGGCTGTGCGCGGCGTAGCAAAGAAAGGACCAATGGTCAGGTAAATGGACAAGCCCATCAGTGTGCCGGCGGCACGGCCGATGGGGCTGGTCAGGGTGTCCAGGCCACCGCCTACGCGCGCCAACGCCACCACGCCAAGCAGGGGAAGGCCCACGCCGGTCAGCAAAAAGCCCAGCGCTGCCGACCACTGAAATTCACCAGCAGCCAGGCCCACGCTAGGAGGAAAGATGATGTTGCCTGCGCCCAAAAAGAGCGCAAAGGTCATGAAACCGAGGGCGACAATGTCCCGCGTTTTGAGTGTCTTCATGGGAAAAACCGAAATACCTCATTCACCGCAGCAAGGTCAGTGCACGCGGTAGGTGTGTTGCAAATCAAGGGATTGCGGAATCTAGTGGGTGCTCACTAATTACAAAATTCAGTGCAATCAGGATTTAGAAGCGTTGCCAAGCGTGGATTGCAGCGCCGGCAAGCGGTGTGGGGCATCGTACCGTTAAGCTTGTGGCTTGCTGGTCAGGTGATGCAGTCCTCAAAGGCGATGGGGGTAGCCATCGCACAAGAAGAGCATAGATCCGCTGAAGTACTTATTTTGCCGCATCTGAAGTTCTGTTATATGACCAAATCTCAAACAACCCTGAAAGGCGAAGTCGATTTGTCCAACGTCAATACAGGTGGCAATGCTGCACTGCACCAGCCGTTGCCAGAGCGTTTACGTCCACGCACTTTGGGTGAGGTCGTTGGGCAGCAGCATGTTCTGGGAGAAGGCATGCCTTTGCGGCTGGCTTTTGAATCCGGACGCCCGCACAGCTGCATTCTCTGGGGGCCACCTGGTGTGGGCAAAACCACCATCGCCCGGCTGATGGCCGATGCGTTTGATGCGCAGTTCATTGCCATCAGCGCCGTGCTGGGCGGTGTCAAAGATATTCGTGAAGCAGTAGAAAAAGCCGAAGCTGCACGCAGTGGCCTGATGCCGCAGCGCACGATCGTGTTTGTCGATGAGGTGCACCGTTTCAACAAAAGTCAGCAAGATGCCTTCTTGCCACACGTTGAGAGCGGGCTGTTCACCTTTATTGGTGCCACGACCGAAAATCCTTCGTTTGAGGTGAACTCGGCGCTGCTGTCTCGTGCTGCTGTGTATGTGCTGCAAAGCCTGACGCCTGAGGACTTGCAGAACATTGTGGCGAAAGCCCAGGCGATACATGCGGTTCCAGCGATAGAAGATGAGGCGGTTGAGCGTTTGATCGCCTATGCCGATGGCGATGCCCGCCGCTTGCTCAATACGCTGGAGACGCTGTCGATTACGGCCGAGCAGGCCAAGATCGAGGTGATGACCGATGCATGGCTGCTGCAAGTGCTGGGCGAGCGCATGCGGCGCTATGACAAAGGGGGCGAGCAGTTCTACGACACCATCAGCGCGCTGCACAAATCGGTGCGCGGCTCAGACCCCGATGCTGCACTTTATTGGCTGGTGCGCATGCTCGATGGTGGAGCTGATCCGCGCTACATGGCGCGGCGCATTGTGCGCATGGCATGGGAAGACATTGGCCTTGCAGATCCGCGCGCCATGCAAATGGCCAATGATGCCGCCGCCACCTATGAGCGATTGGGTAGCCCCGAGGGGGAGCTGGCCCTGGCGCAGGCCGTGATTTATCTGGCCGTAGCGCCCAAAAGCAATGCCGGCTACAAGGCCTACAACCAGATGAAGGCTCTGGTGAAGTCTGGCAGCACGCAGCCAGTGCCCATGCATTTGCGCAATGCACCCACCAAGATGATGAAAGATATGGACTGGGGCAAGGGCTACCGTTACGCCCACGATGAAGACGGCGGCTTCGCGGCAGGCGAGGATTACTTTCCTGATGGCATGGACAACCCCCATTTCTATCAGCCAGTAGCCCGGGGGATGGAGATCAAAATCGGAGAAAAGCTTGAGCGCTTGCGGCAGTTGAACGCGGCGGCAGCTGAGCGCCGCAAGTCCTAGAGGGTTTTTGGGTGGCGTGATTGTTGTTGCGCTGCAACAAACCGCAGGCAGGTTCGCAGCACGTTAAGGTTTTTTTACGATGGTTGACTGCAAAAGTCCAGATTCAGAGCGTGCGCTCACGTCCATTGGTTTTGTTACAAGTGATGTCACGAGACTGTCATAAAAATTTAATTAAATCTTCATGCCGTTGTCATGGAAAATCGCGGCAGCCAGCGGCGGCTGATGTGTTCAGCCGTTGCGTGCAAGTCTGGGCGATACGTGACGTAGCCCAAGCCTGTGCGGATTGACATCTGCTCTGGCACTGTGACCTGGCAAACAAGATTTTCTGCTGCCTGCGCGCTGTTCGCGTGTGGGCTGTTCAACTTTCACAAGCAATATCCTCTGAAGGGGCGCCCATGCTGTTTGGCAAGCTCTTGCCGCGCGAAGGCAATTTTTTCGAAATGTTCAATCAACACGCGGATCGCATTGTTGAAGCAGCCCGTGCGTTCTCGCAACTGGTGGCGAACTACAACGACCCGCACTTGCGCGACAAATACAACAGTGACGTGGACAACGCCGAGCGCGCTGCGGACCGCGTTACGCATGAAGTGAGCAAAACACTGCACCAGACCTTCATCACGCCGATTGACCGCGAACACATCCATAGCCTGATCAACAGCATGGATGATGTGGCCGACCTGATTCAGGACTCTGCCGAAGCCATGTCCCTGTACGACATTCGCAGCATGAACGATGAAATCCATCGTCTGGCCGACCTGAGTCTCAAGTGCTGCGAACGCCTGCGCGATGCCGTCAAGTTGCTTGACCATATTGCCGACCAAGCCACTGCTGAAGCGGCGCTGAAGACTTGCGAAGAAATCGACCGTCTGGAGTCGGACGCTGACCGTGTGCTGCGTGCTGCAATGAGCAAGCTGTTCCGCGAAGAGCACGATGTGCGTGAGCTGATCAAGCTCAAGGCCGTGTACGAGCTGATGGAAACCATCACCGACAAGTGCGAAGACGTGGCCAACATCATCGAGGGCATCGTCCTCGAGAACTCCTGATCGACCAGCACTGGGAATCCTGACCATGGAAACCGTACAAGCCGCCCTGTGGGTGGTCATTTTGCTGGTGGCAATGGCGCTGGTGTTTGACTTCATGAACGGGTTTCATGATGCCGCTAACTCCATCGCTACTGTTGTCTCTACTGGCGTGCTCAAGCCCGGGCAAGCCGTTTTGTTTGCCGCGTTCTTTAACGTCATTGCGATTTTTGTCTTTCACCTGAGTGTGGCTGCCACCGTGGGCAAGGGTATCGTGCAGTCTGAGGTGGTAGACACCCACGTGGTGTTCGGCGCACTGGCCGGCGCGATTGTCTGGAACCTGATCACCTGGTACTACGGCATTCCATCGAGCTCGTCGCATGCGCTGATTGGCGGCATTGTGGGTGCTGTGATTGCCAAGGCAGGCACCAGCTCGCTGATTGCCAGCGGCATCTTGAAGGTGGTGGCGTTCATTTTGATCTCGCCTTTGCTGGGCTTCCTGTTTGGCTCGCTGATGATGGTGATCGTCGCCTGGATCTGCCGTCGCTCGCGGCCCAGTAAGGTCGATAAGTGGTTCCGCCGTTTGCAGCTGGTGTCTGCCGGTGCCTACTCGCTGGGCCACGGTGGTAACGATGCGCAAAAGACCATCGGCATCATCTGGCTGTTGCTGGTGGCCACTGGCTACATGTCGAGCGAAGAGGCTGCGCCCCCCATGTGGGTCATTGTCAGCTGCTACGCCATGATTGGCCTGGGCACCATGATGGGTGGCTGGCGCATTGTGAAAACGATGGGCCAGAAGATCACCAAGCTCAAGCCGGTGGGTGGTTTCTGCGCCGAGTCAGGTGGTGCGTTCACGCTGTTTTTCGCAACGTTTCTGGGCGTTCCTGTGTCAACCACGCACACCATCACTGGTGCCATTGTTGGCGTCGGTTCAACGCAGCGCATGAGCGCTGTGCGTTGGGGCGTGGCGGGCAATATCGTGTGGGCCTGGATTTTGACCATTCCCGCCAGTGCGTTTGTGGCCGCTGTTGCTTACTGGGTGAGCCTGCAGCTTTATTAAGCCGCTGAGTAATAAATGAGCGCATAGCGCTTGAAAACAAAGGACTTCAAGGTGAAAACACTTTGAAGTCCTTTTTGTTTAAGCGCTGGATGCTCACTTATTAAAGAAAGCGTTTCATTGAGAAATCTTGCGTGCTTCTTCGATCTGGTACTCGAAGTAATGCTGAAAGCTATAGGCCAGGCTGGCCATCAGCACCGCTGCACCCACCATCAGTGACACCGCGATCGCAGCAATGGTGAACCAGTTGGTTGTGCCGGGGACTGCATTTTGCGGGGCCTGCGGGTTAAAGCGGCTGTTCCATCTTTCGGGGCTGCTCAGCCCATAAAGAATAGCCACCAGGGCGCAGCCGGTGATGGTGAAACCCAGCAGAGGAATCAGCACCCAGCTGAGCTGGTCGTCCTGCCCAAACTGCTGCACACGCTGAATGCCATACAGCCCCAGCGCTGTAGGGATGGGCAGCAGCCAGCCCAGGGTGTCACCCAGACCATACAGGTAAAACCGGTGCAAGCCCAAAGGCCCGCCGATGAATGCCAGCCACGCAGCAACCGTTTTGTTTTTCATGCACCCATTATTCGGGCGAGGTGCTGGTGCCTGCACCTAGGGACTTCTCCATCATCACTACGTCCAGCCAGCGGTCAAACTTCCAACCCACTCCGCGCAAGGTGCCCACATCGGCAAACCCCGCCGCACGGTGCACGCCGACAGAACCCGCATTGGTGCTGTCGCCAATGACCGCAATCAGTTTGCGCACGCCCAGGGCCTCGCACTCACGGCACAAAGCATCCAGCAGCAAGCGGCCAATGCCTTGCCCGCGTGCGTGTTCGGCCACGTAGATCGAGTCTTCCGCCGAAAACCGGTAGGCCGGGCGTGGTTTGAACCAGTTGGCGTAGGCATAGCCCAAAATGGTGCCGTCTTCTCCCTCGGCCACCAGCCAGGGCAGGTTTTTGCTCAGTACGTCCTGCATGCGGCCTGACATGTCTGCCACAGAAGGGGGATCGATTTCAAAAGTGCCGGTGCCATTGAGCACGTGGTGGCGGTAAATGGCGGTAATGGCCGGTATATCCAAAGGCTGGCTGGCGCGAAGAATGGGCATGGAAATCAGAAGCCTATATAATCTACGTTTTTCGACGTGTCGCTGGCCGGGTGGCCATGTCGCGTGTCTCAAACGTCGTGAAAATATTGCAGCAAATTTCGCTGCAACCACCCGAAGGATAAATCATGGTCGTCATTCGACTCTCCCGCGGCGGCTCTAAGGCTCGTCCGTTTTTCAACATTGTTGTTGCCGATAAGCGCGTTCGCCGCGACGGTGCCTGCATCGAGCGCGTGGGTTTCTACAACCCTACCGCCCGTGGCGCTGAAGAAGGTCTGCGCGTTGCGCTGGACCGCGTGGCTTACTGGAAGGGCGTTGGCGCCCAGGCTTCCGACACTGTCGAACGCCTGCTCAAGCAAGCTGCCGCTAAGGCTGCTGCTTAATCAGCACCCCCATTGAAAACGGGTTCCGTTGGCTAGTCTGACGGAGCCCGTTTTTTCTTTTTCTTCTGTCACTTGCCATTTGTAAATATCCATGAGTCACATGCCTGAACTCGAATCTGCCGCGCTGCCTGAAGATGCCGTGGAGGTGGGGCGCATTGCGGACGCTTGGGGCATCAAGGGTTGGTTCAAGGTCATTGCGCACAGCGCAGACCCTGAGGCCCTGTTTGCCGCCAAGCAATGGTTTCTGTTGCCAGCCGAAAAAGGGGCCAAGAATTTCACGGGTACGCGTCTGCTGCCGATCAAGCAGGTGCGCCCTCACTCCGACACCATCGTGGCTACCTCACCAGCGGTGCTGGACCGCAATGGAGCCGAAGCTTTGCGCGGTTCGCGCGTTTTTGTCTCGCGCGAGCACTTTCCCAAGACAGATGACGGCGAGTTTTACTGGGTCGACCTGATGGGCTTGCAGGTGCATAACCGCGAAGGTGAAAACCTGGGTGTGGTCAAAGACCTGCTGGCTACGGGGCCGCAAACCACGCTGGTGCTGGGCTATGAAGTAGATGGCAAAGAACTCGAGCGCATGATCCCTTTTGTGGATGCGTATATCGACAAGGTCGACCTGGCTGGCAAAACCATCATTGCTGACTGGCAGCTGGACTATTGAGTGCAGCGCATGCGTTTTGACATCATCACCTTGTTCCCCGAGATGTTTGCTGCTTTCCTTGAAAGCGGCGTGACACGCCGTGCCTATGCCTCGGGGCAGGTGGCGGTGCATTTGTGGAATCCGCGTGATTACGCGCAAGGCAACTATCGCCGTGTAGATGACCGCCCCTTTGGTGGCGGCCCCGGCATGGTGATGATGGTGGAGCCATTGCAGCATTGCTTGGACGCCATTCGTGCTGCGCGCGCAGAAGCTGGCGAGGTGCAGCCTGCACCCGTGCTGCTGTTTTCACCCATTGGCGTTACCCTCAAGCACGAGGTGGTGGCGCAATGGTCGGACAGCCAAGGTGCCGTCTTGCTGTGCGGCCGCTACGAGGGCATTGACCAGCGCTTTATTGATAAGCATGTCACGCACCAGGTGAGTTTGGGTGACTTTGTGCTTTCTGGCGGAGAGCTGGCCGCCATGGTGATGCTCGATGCCATTGCGCGCTTGCAGCCCGGCGTGCTCAACGATGAGGGCAGCTTTCAGCAGGACAGCTTTAATCCTGCGCTGGATGGAATGCTCGATTGCCCCCACTACACACGCCCTGAAGTGTGGGAGGGGCAGGAGGTGCCCGGCGCGCTGCTGTCGGGTCACCATGCCAACATTGAGCGTTGGCGCCGCGACCAGCGCTTGCGCATTACGGCAAGTCACCGTCCTGAACTGATTGATCAGGCTCGTGCGCAAGGGCTGCTGAACGCCAAAGACGAAGGGTTTTTGGCAAAAAACGCGGGCAAGCTATAATCCCCGGTTCTTCGATCCTATATCCGGCCGCTGCATCGGTTTGAATGCAGCCATAGCACCAATCCCGGTGCCTGCCAATTTTGGCGCGGACACGATCGAGTTGGATGAAATCATGAATCTGATCCAGACTCTTGAGCAAGAAGAAATTGCTCGCCTGAACAAGACCATCCCTGCTTTCGCTCCTGGCGATACAGTGATCGTGTCTGTGAACGTGGTTGAAGGCGCACGCAAGCGTGTGCAGGCCTTTGAAGGCGTGGTGATCGCTAAGCGTAACCGTGGTCTGAACAGCGCTTTTACAGTGCGTAAGATCTCTTCGGGTGAAGGCGTGGAGCGTACGTTCCAGACTTACTCGCCCATCATTGCTGGCGTTGAAGTCAAGCGCCGTGGTGACGTGCGTCGTGCCAAGCTGTACTACCTGCGTGAGCGCAGCGGTAAGTCGGCACGTATCAAGGAAAAGCTGCCACAACGCGTTAAGAAGGCTGCTGTCGCAGCTGCGTAATTCGCGTTCAGCCTTTCAGGCAAAAGCCGCTACAGTTCGCTGTAGCGGCTTTTTTTATGCCTGCGGAGATGTCGTTTGTCTTCCCATTCAGAGCAGTTGCGGCCGGTGTCTCTGACCGCCAGTATTCCCAACTTTGATCCACGCCAGGTGCCAGTCATTGGCGTTGACAGGCTTTTGCCTGCAGTGGCGTTGACGAATCAAACGCCGCAAGCCTTGCGCGCACGGTTCGCGCGACCACCTGTGTGGCAGCCAGAGGTGCGGCGTGAAGATCGTTTCAGTGAGCGTGCACCGACGCAGGCAGCGGTGTTGATTCCTCTGGTGATGCGCGATGAGCTGACGGTACTTTTGACGCAGCGTACCGAGCATCTGTCCACCCACTCTGGGCAGGTCGCATTTCCGGGGGGCAAACAAGATCCCGAAGATGCCAATGCCACTGCCACTGCCTTGCGTGAGGCACAGGAAGAAATTGGGCTGGCAGTTGATCAGGTTGAGGTCTTGGGCAGCTTGCCTGTCTATGAAACAGGCACCGCTTTCTTTGTGACCCCGGTGGTGGCTTTGGTGCAGCCGAACATGCAGCTTCAGCCCAATCCGTATGAGGTGGCGGATGTGTTTGAAGTGCCGCTGCGGTTTTTGCTGGATCCTCGCAATCACCTGCGCCATCGTCTGCATTGGCAGGGAATGGAGCGTCAGTGGTATTCCATGCCTTATGACGATGCGGGACGTGAGCGGTACATCTGGGGGGCAACCGCTGGCATGCTGCGCAATTTCTATCGTTTTATGGTCGCTTGAGCCAAAGTCCACGGCATCGGTGTGGCATTCGGAATGCTTGCCAGTATCATCTGGACATGAGTTTCTTCGCCATCATGCTTGCCCTGTTGCTGGAGCAAGCCCGACCACTGTCGCGGGACAACCCTGTGCATGCAGGAATTCGGGCTTGGACCGTGTCTGTTCGTCGCAATTTTGACGCAGGTAAGGAACACCATGGATGGGTGGCCTGGGGGCTGGCCATTGTGCCCCCAGTGCTTTTTACGGTGGGTGTTTACTGGCTGCTGATGCGCTGGGTAGGCTGGCCTGCAGCCATGCTGTGGAACGTGGTGGTGCTGTACGTCACTTTGGGCTTTCGCCAGTTCAGCCACCACTTCACCCGGATTCGTGATGCCTTGGAAAGTGGTGACGAGCATGCTGCCCGCGAAGCGTTGGCCGAGTGGCAACAAGTTGAAACCACCGAAGTGCCACGCAGCGAAGTGGTGCGCCATGTCATTGAATACTCCGCTCTCAGCGCCCATCGCCATGTGTTTGGCGTGCTGTTCTGGTTTGCGGTACTGGCTGCTTTGGGCCTGGGGCCAGCAGGTGCCGTGTTCTACCGGTTGACGGAGTACTTGTCGCGCTACTGGTCGCGCAAGTCGGTGGCAGGCGCAGCCCCGGTGAGTGAGCGTCTGCAGCAATCGGCCAAGCAAGCGTGGTTGCTGGTGGATTGGCTGCCTGCACGCATGACTGCGCTGAGCTTTGCCATTGTGGGCAGCTTTGAAGAAGCCATTGATGGCTGGCGCTTTCACACCAAGCATTTTCCGAATGACAACGATGGCGTGATCTTGGCGGCCACGGCAGGTGCTATCAATGTACGGCTGGGCGGCAGTGCTTTGAAGATGCGACAAGAGCTGAAAACTGCGCCCATCTATGACGATGAAGATGCCTGGCAAGAGCCTGGGGTAACGCCAGGGCGAGAGGCAGAGTTGGGCCATTTGCGTTCGGTGGTGGGCTTGGTGTGGCGCAGTGTGGTGGTCTGGATGCTGCTGCTGGCGCTGCTCAGCTTGGCGCGTTTGCTGGGCTAACTGAATACCTTTTAGCTTTTTCAGTACCAGTGCTTTAAGCCCGTTTCATGTAAAAAAACCTGCCGTAATCGAGCAGGTTTTTTTATGCAAGGCTGGTTCGGTTCAGTACTTGAAGTCGGTGTTTAGCTCTTCAAATAGCTCGGTGTAGATGCGGTAGCGATTGGGATGGATGTAGTGCGGGCTGCCTTCGTTATCGACTTCTGCCATGACCGCGCAGCCCGGCTCATGCAGGTGCGTGCAGTTGTAGAACTTGCACTGGTTGGCCAATGCACCGATGTCTGGCATGCACTTGGGTAGCTCGGTGGCCTTGATGTGGTACAGGCCAAATTCTTGGAAACCGGGCGAGTCGATGATGGCCGTGGTGCGCTCTGCATCCATCCAGTACCAGCTGGTGGTGGTGGTGGTGTGCTTGCCGGTGTTGAGAACGCGCGAAATTTCGTTGGTGGCCGCCTGTGCGCCGGGTACCAGCAGATTGATCAGCGTGCTTTTTCCCACGCCTGAAGGACCGAGCACAAAGGTGCGCTTGCCTTCGAGCAAAGCCATCAAGGCTTCTTTTTGTTCAGGATCGTCGCTGGTCAGGTTCAGCGGAATGATGGGGTAGTGGTCGCTGCCGTCTTCATTCAGGATATTGCGGTAGGCCTCTAAGCGCTCCCAAGCCATTGCAAATGGCTCTTGCAGGTCGTATTTATTGAGCGCGATGATGGGGGTGATGCCTGCGTCTTCAGCCGCAATCAGGGCGCGTGCCAGTTGGCTTTCAGAGAACACGGGCTCAGCCGCAATCACGATCAGCACCTGGTCCAGATTGGCTGCAAAGGTTTTGGTGCGGATTTCGTCCTGGCGATACAGCAGGTTGCGGCGTTCCAGCACTTTCTCGATGGTGCCTTCTTCACCTTGACCGGGCGGCGGTGCTTGCCACAGCACGCGGTCGCCCACTACGGCTTGGCTTTTTTTGCCGCGCGGGTGGCAGATGCGGCGTACGCCATCATCGGTTTCCACAATGCAGTGGCGGCCGTGGCTGCCAACGATCAGGCCTTCGGTGGAGGCCGCTGCCGAGGCGACAGCGGATTTGCTATGTCTGCGGCTCATGTGGCACTCACAGGGTTGGAGGTTGCAGGCAGGGGCATGCGCGCCAGACGCTCTACCGCAGGAGGGTGGGAGTAGTAATAGCGCGCATACACCGGGTCGGGCGTGAGGGTGGAGGCATTGTCCTCATACAGTTTGAGCAGTGCGCTGGCCAGGGCAGCGCCACTGGCTTGCTGCATGGCGTAGGCATCGGCCTCAAACTCATCACGGCGTGAAAAGTGTGCCATCACCGGAGAGATCCAGAAGGTGAACACGGGCAGGGCCAGCATGAACAGCAGCAGGGCCAGTGCGTCATCGTGCGAAGGCTGACCAAAAGCGAGGGCAGTGCTGGGGAGTACGCCCAGGCCTGTGTAGAACCAAACCTGCTGTGACAGCCAGCCCAGCACGGCAAAGCCAATCAGGCTCAGCACAAACATGCCAATCATGCGTTTTGTAATGTGCTTGTGCTTGAAGTGCCCCAGCTCGTGGGCCAGTACGGCCTCTACTTCGTCAGGGCTCAATTGCTTGAGCAGGGTGTCATAAAACACCACACGCTTAGAGGCGCCAAAACCCGTGAAGTAGGCATTGGCATGTGCGGAGCGGCGGCTTCCATCCATGACAAACAAACCTTTGGCAGCAAAACCGCAGCGCTGCATCAGGCTGGTGACACGGGCTTTGAGGGACTCATCAGCCAAGGGCTCAAACTTGTTAAACAGGGGGGCAATATAGGTCGGGAAAATCCACATCAGCAGCAGCTGAAAACCCGTCCAGATTCCCCAGGCCCACAACCACCACAGACTGCCTGTAGCGCCCATGAACCAGAGGATGATCCACGCAATCGGCAGACCAATGATGGCAGCGAGCAAAGTGGACTTGAGCAAATCACCCAGCCATATCGCTGGCGTGCTCTTGTTGAAACCAAAGCGCGCTTCAAGCGCAAAGGTCTGGTAGAGCGAGAAAGGCAGATCCAGCAAGCCAGAGATGGCTGCAAACGCGGCAAGCAAGGCCAGCTGCTGCACCATGCCCGGCTCCATCCATTGCAGCAGGGTGTTTTGCAGGGTATTCAAGCCGCCCAGCAGGGTCCAGCCCAGCAAAATGACTGCCCCCCACGCCATGTGCAGCAAGCCAAAGCGGGCTTTTGCCAGGGTGTAGTCGGCAGCCTTTTGATGGGCTGCTAAGGAGATGTGCGAGGCAAAGCTCTGAGGAACCTCATGGCGGTGCTGGGCCACGTAACGCACTTGGCGCGTGTTGAGCCACAGTTGCACCAGCAGTTGCAGGGCTAATGCAATGGCAAATGCCAGTGTCAGCAGCATCGAGGGGGAAAGTTCATTCGTGGTCGGCATTGGCGGCGAGTGTAGGCGACAATTTAAGCATGTCTTTAGCCCCCTCTTCTGAAACCCCTGTGTTGCCCAAGTCTGACTTGAACCTTGTTTGGCTTGACTGCGAAATGACTGGTTTGAATCCTGAGCACGATCGCATCATTGAAATTGCTGTGGTCATTACCAATGCCAACCTCGACATCCGGGTGGAAGGGCCGGTATTTGCCATTCACCAAAGCGATGAATTGCTCAACGGCATGGATGCCTGGAACAAGGGTACGCATGGCCGCAGTGGCTTGATCGAGCGGGTCAAGGCTTCTGAGATCTCTGAGGCGCAGGCAGAAGCTGCTTTGACTGCGTTTCTGAGCAAGTATGTGCCCAAGGGGAAGGTGCCGCTGTGCGGCAATAGCATTGGACAAGACCGCCGTTTTTTGGCGCGTTACATGCCAAAGCTTGAGGCTTACCTGCATTACCGGAATGTGGATGTCAGCACGCTCAAGGAGCTGGCGCGCCGCTGGAAGCCAGAGGTGGTGACCAGCTTCAAGAAAGCGCAACGTCACACGGCGCTGGCGGATGTGATTGAGTCCATCGACGAGCTGCAGCACTATCGCAGCCGCTTTTTGGTGGTCTGAATACACGCAGCCTTGGCTTTGCTGGTGGTATTAACCCTGCAGCTCAGCAGAAAAAACAAGAACGTGTGATAATTGCCGTCTTGCACGTTTGAAGCCTTAGCGCTTACGTAGCGATGCAACAATTGTGCATCTCCCATCACTCACCGGGCCCGCCACCCGCTATTGCGAAAACTTAGGTTATCGCTAGCGCCGTAGCAATGAATGGCCCACCAGCTGCCCTTATGCGCGCCGCTGGTATCGTTTGACGGTTGATGTTTCCATAACCGTCAAAAAAGCGTTGCCCGCTTTCATGGGCCGCTTTTCGCGTGAGAAAACATGAACGACTCTTTGAATGAGCAGGGCCAACTGGCCACTGCGGATACTGCTTTGGACGCTTCCACTTTGAATGTTGCTGCTGAGGCAGTTGCTGAAATTATCGAATCTATCGACACCGCTGCTGAAATCGAGCAAGAGGCTGTTGAAGTACAACCTAACGGCTTTGTTGAGCTGGGCCTGGCGCCTGAGCTGGTGCAGGCTGTTGCAGATCTGGGTTACACCCAGCCAACTGCTGTGCAACTCAAGGCCATTCCTTTGGCCATGGGTGAAGGTGCAGATGCCAATGGTTTTATCGACCTGATGGTGTCTAGCCAGACTGGTTCCGGCAAGACGGCTGCTTTCTTGCTGCCTGTGCTGAACACGATTCTTCAGCAGCGCGCTGAGGCAGAAGCTGAAGCCAAGGCTGAGTTTGATCGCCAGTGTGCTGAAGCTGCTGCCAAGGGTGAGCCCTTGCCTAAGCGTGCCAAGCGTAAGGACCCAACCAATTCCCGTAACTTCAAGGCTGCCGTACCTGGTGCTTTGATTCTGTGCCCGACACGTGAACTGGCTCAGCAAGTGGCGCATGACGCCATCGAGCTGGTCAAGCACTGCCGTGGTCTGCGTGTTGCCAATGTGGTGGGTGGTATTCCTTACCAGCTGCAAATTGCCAAGTTGCAAAACGCTGACTTGGTGGTGGCAACGCCAGGTCGCTTGCTGGATCTGCAGCGCTCCATGCAAATCAAGCTGGACAAGGTTCAGTTCTTGGTGGTGGATGAGGCTGACCGCATGCTGGATCTGGGCTTCTCGGATGATCTGGCTGAAGTCAATCAGATGACTTCGCAGCGCAAGCAAACCATGATGTTCAGCGCTACGTTTGCACCCCGTGTGCAGCAGCTGGCCATGCGCGTGATGCACGACAACGGCGCTGGCGTGAAGAAGATCACGATCGACTCGCCCCAGGAAAAGCACTCCAACATCAAGCAAGTGCTGTTCTGGGCTGACAACGCCCAGCACAAGCGCAAGATGCTGGACCACTGGCTGCGTGACGAGTCCATCAACCAGGCCATCGTATTTGCATCCACCCAGGTGGAGTGCGACGGTCTGGCGACCGACTTGCAAGAAGCGGGCTTCTCTGCTGCTGCTTTGCATGGCGCGCTGAGCCAGGGCTTGCGTAACCGTCGTCTGATGGCGTTGCGTAACGGTCAAATCCAAGTGCTTGTAGCGACTGACGTGGCTGCTCGCGGTATTGACGTGCCCACGATCACTCACGTGTTTAACTACGGCCTGCCCATGAAGGCCGAAGACTACACCCACCGTATCGGCCGTACCGGTCGTGCTGGTCGCAGTGGTATTGCTGTGACGTTTGGTGAGTTCCGTGATCGTCGCCGTATTTTTGATATTGAAGCCTACACACGCCAGCAGTTCACTGCTGAAGTGATTCCAGGTCTGGAGCCCCAGCAGCGCTTCCCAGCAGCCGGCGAGCGTGATGGTCGTCGTGGCGGCGGCGGTGGTGGTGGCCGTAGCTTTGGCGGTGGCAACAGCCGTGGCGGTGATGGTTATGGTCGCAAGCCAAGCTTTGGCGGTGACCGTGGCGGCTTCGGTGGCGGTCAGCGCCGCGAAGGTGGTTTTGGTGGCGGTGATCGCCCTCGCTTTGGCGGCGGTGAGCAGCGTCCTGCCGGTGGCTTTGGTGGCGGTGATCGCGACCGTGGCGGTTTCGGTGGCGGCCAGCGTCGTGAAGGTGGTTTTGCTGGCGGTGCAGACCGCAAGCCCGCTTTCGGCGATCGTGGTGGTTTTGGTGGTGGCGACCGCAAGCCTGCATTTGCAGACCGTGGTGACCGCGGTGGTTTTGGTGGTGATCGCCCTCGCTTTGGCGGCGGTGAGCAGCGCCCTGCTGGCGGTGGCTTTGGTGGCGGTGATCGCGACCGTGGCGGCTTTGGTGGTGGTCAGCGTCGTGAAGGTAAGTCCTTTGGCGGTGCTCGTGAAGACCGTGGCGGTTTCGGCGGTGGTCGCAAGACTTTCTCGCGCGACCGATAATGGGCAAAGCTGGCAGCGTTGATTCGTTGCCAGTTGCTCAGTAAAAAAACCGGCCATTGGCCGGTTTTTTTTGCGTCTGGACTGCACATTTGTTGTGGGGAGTATGTGTGTTTGTCTAAAAATATAGCTTCTAACGTAAGTCCGCTAATAACTTTAGATAGTTTTCATTCTGAAGTGCTTGTATCTATTGCGCTGCAAGCTATGAATATTTGCAATGCGCACAACAAAAAACCCGTCTTGGTAACAAGACGGGTTTTGTTTGGTGGGCCCTGAGTGATTCGAACACTCGACCAACGGATTAAGAGTCCGCTGCTCTACCAGCTGAGCTAAGAGCCCTTCTGTAACCAGAAGATGATTGCGCGATGGCAATGAAAAGAATGTTTGGTGGGCCCTGAGTGATTCGAACACTCGACCAACGGATTAAGAGTCCGCTGCTCTACCAGCTGAGCTAAGAGCCCTTCGGTCTCAAACCGAAGCACCAGTTTGTTTGAAAAAACAAACCAGTAAAAAAAGTGGTGGGCCCTGAGTGATTCGAACACTCGACCAACGGATTAAGAGTCCGCTGCTCTACCAGCTGAGCTAAGAGCCCACTTTTCTTGCCTGGCAATCAAGCAAGACCGCTATTATGCATCAATTTTTTTATTGCTACGGGAAAGTACGTGCTTTTTCCCTGGTGGGAATTGCAAATTTATTGCATGGCGTTGCGGCTGGCCAGCTCGACAAACAGGCCGCTGTGGTCCAGCTCACCCAGGCCGTGCTTGACGCCATCGGCGTACAGTTGCTCGAACAGCTGGGTGATGGGGGCATCAAAGCCAACCTCAGCAGCGGTGGCCAGGGCATTGCGCATATCCTTGAGTTGAACGGTCATTTTTCCGCGTGCGGCAAAGTCGCGCTCCACCATGCGCTGGCCGTGCAACTGCAAGATGCGGCTGTCTGCAAAACCGCCAGTAATGGCTTCGCGCACCTTGGCCGGGTCTGCTCCACCTTTGGCGCACAGCAGCAAAGCTTCTGCCACCGCACCAATGCTGATGCCCACAATCATCTGGTTGGCCAGTTTGGTCAGCTGGCCTGCGCCATGCGGCCCCACGTGTGTGGCGCGGCCTAAAGGTGCGAGCAGGGGCTGTGCCGCTTCATAGTCTTCGGCCTTGCCGCCGACCATGATGGCCAAGGTGCCAGCTTCTGCGCCAACGGTGCCGCCAGAGACGGGGGCATCCAGATGGCGCAGGCCGCGTTCCGACAGCCGTGCTGCGTGGTCGCGTGCCTCCCGGGGCTGGATGGAGGCCATGTCCACCACCAGCGTGCCTTGGCACATGCCATGGATGGCGCCATCTTGGCCCATGCCAAACAGCACTTCGCCGACGACGCTGCCGTTCTCCAGCATGCTGACGATGTAATCCGCCTTGATACAGGCCTGGCGCGGTGTGTCGTGCACATAAGCCCCGTCAGCGGCCAAGACATCGGCTTTGGCGCGGGTGCGGTTCCATGCGTGTACTTCATGGCCGGCGGCCAGCAGGCGACGTGCCATTGGCAGGCCCATCAGGCCGCAGCCCAGCACTGCAATGCGCAAGCGAGGGTTTGGTGTGGTGGGGGTCAACGCTGGTCTCCGATCATTTGTTAGTCAGTGGCACGGTGCGCATGCACGGGCCCGGCAATACCCAAGTAGGGATGATGAAGAATTTTTTTCACACATGCTTGCAGATGGCTTGCAAGCATGTGATCAAAAAGTCACGGCAGTTGTGACTCAGGTGCGGGGAACTGCATTGGTGGTTGCGTGTTTGCCAATCAGCAAACGGAAAGGCAAAAGCAGACAGACGGCCATGACCAGCTTGACGCCCAGATCGCCGAGCGCCCAGGTGACCCAAGGCAGGTCCTCGCCTGCAAAACCGACACCCCAAAATACGCAGGTGTCCAGTACAGCAGCGAGCATGGTGGCGATGAGCGGTGCGCGCCACCAGCGGCTTTGACGCAGGCGGTCAAACACAGAAATGTCGAGCATTTGCGAAAGCAAGAATGCCAAACCGGATGCCGCAGCAATGCGTACAGGCGCCAGCATGGCTGATGCAGCTACAGCCACGGCAAAGCCTACCCATGCCACGCGGCGGGCCTGTGCGGGGCCGAAGGCACGGTTGACCAGCTCGGTTACCAAAAAAGCGAATGGATAAGTGATGGCGCCCCACGTCAGCCAGTCGTTGATGGCGTATTGCACCAGGATGTTGGATGACAGCACGACCATGCCCATGGCCAGTACGGCCACGGACAGCTGGGATGGGGTAGGAGATGGATAGCGCATGGTGAACCTGAAGATCCGGATTAGGCCATGCCGCCTGAATTGCGTGCTCCCGATGAGGGCACTGGCAGGCCCAGCACTGCGCAGGCAACGGCTTCACCCACTTTGATGCCATCGACACCTGCAGACAAAATGCCTCCTGCGTAGCTGGCACCTTCACCAGCGGGGTAGAGGCCGCGTGTGTTCACGCTTTGAAAGTCGGCACCCCGTGTGATTTTGACGGGCGAGGAGGTGCGCGTTTCTACCCCCGTCAGCACCGCTTCGTGCATGTCGTAGCCGCGCAGTTTTTTGCCAAATACCGGCAAGGCTTCACGCATGGCTTCAATGGCATAGGCTGGCAGGGCATGGTGCAGACTGCCCCAGGTAATACCGGGCTTGTAGGAGGGCGGAACATCGCCCACGGCGCTGGAGTCAGTGCCGGCAATAAAGTCACCCACCAGCTGACCCGGGGCGTTGTAGTTGCGCCCGCCCAGCAAATAGGCCTTGGATTCCAGCTGGCGCTGCAGCACCACGCCAGACAGCGGGTGGTACTGGCCTGCGGGCAGGTTTTCTACGCCATAGGTCTTGCCCTCAAAAGCCCAGGCAAACGACTTCACATCCTGCGGGTAGTCGCTGGGTTCAATGGCGCAGACCATGCCGGCATTGGCATTGCGCTCGGCGCGCGAGTACTGGCTCATGCCGTTGGTCACCACGCGTTCGGGCTCGCTGGTGGCTGCCACCACGGTGCCGCCGGGACACATGCAAAAGCTGTACACCGCACGGCCATTCTTGGCGTGGTGCACCAGCTTGTAGTCGGCGGCACCCAGCAACGGGTGGCCGGCGTGCTTGCCCCAGCGCGCCTGGTCGATCACGCTTTGCGGGTGCTCAATGCGAAAGCCCACGGAGAAGGGCTTGGCCTCCATGTAGACGCCACGCTCATAGAACATGGTGAAGGTGTCGCGCGCACTGTGGCCCAGCGCCATGACCACCTGGTCGGTCTGCAGCGCGTAGTTTTCACCGCTGGCCTGGTTCAGAACCTGCAGCGCGGTAACGTGGCGCGCATCGCCTTCGCCCGCCACGGTGATGTCAGTGACGCGCTGCTCAAAGCGAATTTCGCCGCCCAGACGGGTAATTTCTGCGCGAATGCCCTCTACCAGCTTGACCAGCTTGAAGGTGCCGATGTGCGGGTGGGCTGCGTACAGAATTTCTTCGGGGGCGCCATAGGTCACAAACTCTTGCAGCACTTTGCGGCCCAGGTGGCGAGGGTCTTTGATCTGGCTGTAAAGCTTGCCGTCTGAAAACGTACCTGCCCCGCCTTCACCAAACTGCACGTTGGATTCGGGCGTCAGCTCGCGCTTGCGCCACAGACGCCAGGTGTCTTTGGTGCGCTCGCGCACGGTTTTTCCGCGCTCCAGCACGATGGGCCTGAAACCCATTTGCGCCAGCACCAGTGCTGCAAACATGCCGCAGGGGCCAAACCCCACAACCACAGGGCGGTGCTGCAAGTCTGCCGGGGCCTGGCCAACGGCTGTCCACGACATATCGGGCGTGGGGTTGACATGCGAGTGCTCTGCAAACTGCGCCAGCAAGGCCGCTTCCTGGCTGGCATCTGCCAGGCCGATATCCACGATGTACACGGCCAGCAACTCGGCCTTTTGGCGCGCATCAAAGCTGCGCTTGAACACGTTCAGCTGGGCAATGGCCGCAGGCGCAATGCCAAGGCGTTCAGCCGCCAGCGTGCGCAACTGGGCTTCAGGAAGGAATTCGGTGTGGTTCTCGGGGTGGTATTCCAGTGCCGAGAGGGGGAGTTTGAGTTCTGCGAGGCGAATCATGGCTTGTAGTGATCAAGCAAGAAGAAGCCGGCCATCCTAGCGTGAAGCGGCCATCAGCGCTTGGGCTGACTGGGGTGCTTGGGCGGGCTTCACGGTTTTGAAAAGTGAGCGACAGATGTAATCTGCGTAAGCGATAAAGACGGATTTGATCGTTAATTATTAACGCCCCCGCTCACCACGGGGTGCGGGCCCTGGCGCACAATGCGGGGGTGAATGCACCTTCTTTCGTGCCCGTTGTGGCTTCTTCTTTGTTGCGTATTGATGCAACCGCTTCGCAAGTGCCGCTCAGTGCCGAGCAGCAGCTTTTTAACACCTGGGTGCAGCGCATTGCACAGCAGCGTGCCTGGCTGCAAGCCTGGGACGAGGCCGTGCAAGCCTGCCGCACGCGCTTTGCGCGCGATGGCGCGCCGCTGCGCACCCGTTATCTTGATTTGCAAGCAGATCTGGCGCAGTACCTGGATCAGCAAGCGGGTCGCAAACTCTCCAAATTAGAGCGCCAGTTGCTGGAGACCTGCCTTCTGGAGTCTGCCCAGCAAGTGGCGGACTTGAGTGACACCCCCGCCCAGCAGGCGGCCATGCAAGAACTGGTGCGGCGGTATACGCCTGAACAAGAAGATGACGACGACGCGGGCGATGCAACCGGTGCTGCTGCGCAGGCGGTTGCGCCAGAGTCAGCCAGTCAGGACATTGACTGGGAAGACATGGAAGCGGTGGCGCAGTTTCTGGAAGCCCAGGCCCAGGCTGGCGCAGCGCAGGCTGAACGCGCCCGTGGCCAGCATCAGGCCAAGCGCCAGCAGCGCAAGGCCCAGCAAGCCCAGAAGACCAAAGGGCCGACAGCCGCAGAGCTGGCCACGCAGTCACTGCGCGAGGTGTACCGGCGTTTGGCCAGCCGCTTGCACCCTGACCGCGAACAAGACCCGCAAGAGCGCGAGCGCAAAACGGCCTTGATGCAGCGCGTGAACATTGCGTATGAAGCAGGGCGTTTGATGGAATTGCTGGAGCTGCAGTGGGAAGCCGAGCAGATGGACCCGGCACGGCTGGCGCAGCTCAGCGATGCACGCCTGGCACCGTACAACCGCATGCTGCAAGAGCAATGGAGTGATCTGCAGCGCGACGCGCAAGCACGCATGCAGGCATTTGCCCGTGAGTTTGGTCTGGATGCCACCACCCGTTTACAGCCTGCAAAGCTGATGTCCCAGGTGCGCGAGCGCTTGCAGCAACTGCAAGGCGGCATCGATTACCTGCAGCAGCTGCTCAAGGCGCTGGACGAGGAGCCAGACGCCCTCAAGCAGTGGCTCAAGCACGAGCGCACACTGGCACGTCGGCACGCAGATTAAGGAAGGCAAGGCTGGCGCTGAACAGCACCTGCTTTTCCTTTTATCTTGCTGAGATTGCGAGCAAGGCTGTGTGTGCGCCAGAGCCTGCTGGGTGGTGCTTAAAAGGACAGCTTGGAATGCCCCACGCCGCCGGCTTTATCGACACGAATTTGCACGGGAATGCGCTCTTTGAGTGCCTCGACGTGGCTGATGATGCCAATCATCTTGCCGCTGGCGTTCAGGCTGTCCAGCGCGGCCAGTGCCGTCTCCAGGGTGTCGCCATCGAGCGTGCCAAAACCTTCGTCCAGAAACAGCGAGTCGATCGACGTTTTATGGCTGACCAGGTCCGACAGAGCCAGAGCCAGCGACAGACTGACCAGGAACGACTCGCCCCCTGACAGTGTGCGCGTGTCGCGGGCGGCATCGCCCTGCCAGCTGTCCACAATGTCCAGCTCCAGCTCGCCCGTGGATTTGCGCTGTAGCAGATAGCGGCCGTGCAAGCGCGCCAAATGCTGGTTGGCCAGATGCAGCAGATGGTCCAGCGTCAGCCCTTGTGCGAACTTGCGGAATTTATCGCCTTCCTTGGAGCCGATCAGCCCGCTCAGGCGCTGCCAGAGCTCGCTGTCTTTTTCCTGCTCGGCAATCTGGGCCAGCAGCGTTTGCTGTCCGGCACGTCGCTGCGCATCGTCAGCCAGTCGGGCGCGGTGGGCACCCAGTTGTTCGGCCTGCTGGGTGCGTTCGGTTTCCAGTGCCGCGATGTGTGCGTTCACGGCCTCGGGGGTGTCTTCGCTCAGTGCTTGCGCCTGCAGTGTGGCCAGCCGCTGGCTGGCGTCCGTGCATACGGTGGCCGTGCGCTGCGCGGCGGCGTGCAGCTGCTCGCTCAGCGTTTGCAGGCGGCTGCGCTCCTCTTCAGGCAGCAAGGCCGCGGCGTATGCGGCTGCATCGGTAAACGGGCTGGCTTGCAGGGCTTGCAGCCACACGGTCTGGGCCTGTTCGCAGGCCAGTTGCAACTGCTGCAAGCTGGTTTTGGCCTGGGTGATCTGCCCCTGTATGGATGTCAGTGCTTGCTCGGTTTGCGCCAGTTGCGCCACTGCCTCGGCCAAGCTGGCGGGCAGAGCGCCCGTGGCGCTGGGGGCGTCAGCAGGCAGGGCGGGCAGGGCTTGGCTGCGTTGCAGCCAATGCGCGGCATCTTGCGCCGCTTGCTGGCAATGCTGGTGCAGCCCTTGCAGTTGCTGCACCAGTGCTTGCAGTGTCCGCTGCTGCTGTTGCCATGTTTGCCATTCTTGCTGGCGCGCGGTGAGCCAGTCGCTGACTGCTGCTGTGGCTGGCAAGTCATAGCCCACAGCCTGCACGGCGTTGTTCAAGCTGGTGTGCAGGTTGCTGGCTTGCTGCTGCAGGTCGTGCAGTGTGGCGCTGGTGCGTTGCTGCTGCCCGGCATTGTCTTGTAGCGCCTGCTGGGTGCCAGCCAGAGCAAAGCTTGCCTGCTGCTGGGTTTGCAGCGCTGTCTGGTAGGCCTCTTTGCAGGTTTGCAACTGGCGTTCGCCGGTTTCTGCCTCAGCCAGCGTTTGTTCCAGCGCTGCAATCTGCGCTTGGGCCTGCTGGCCACCCAGGTGCAACTGTTCGGGCTGCTGCCAGGCGCTGTCATCCACCTGCGTTGCAGCCTGCGCACGCAAGGCCTCCCAGTGGGTTTGCCACTGGGCAATCTGGGTGGTGAGGCTCTCGCGCTGTGTTTGCAGCGTCTCGTGCTGCGTTTGGCGGGTGGCCAGTGCCGTATTGAGCTGCTCGCCTTGCTGCTGCAGGGCATCGCGCTTGGCCAGTGCCTCCTGCAGGGCCGTTTGGGTGGTTGAGATGTCCAGCGCCGCGTAGGCGGTGATGGCAGGGTGCTCGTGTGCGCCACACAGCGGGCAGGCCTGGCCGGGTTGCAGGGCCAGGCGGTGCGCTTGCAGGCTTTGAATGCGCTGCTCTTGCAGCAGCAACGTTTGCTTGTCCTGCACCCTGTCTTTGAGCGCCTTGTAGCGGCTGCGCAGGTCTTCACGCTGGCTCAGCTGCTGCTGGACAAGGCTGGCAATGCTGCTGAGCGCCCGTGCGTTGTCTTGCAGCTGCTGCGCCAGCGGCGAACGCAAGGCTGCGTGGCTTTGCAGTTGCTGCCAGTGTTGCCACTGGCGCTGTGCGGCTTGCCAGTGGTGGCGCAGCCCGGGCAGCCCAGCGCTGTGGGCGGACAGCCGCAGGTGCTGGGCATGCTGCGCAGCTTGCTGTGCCTGCAGGGCGTGTTCTGTGTGCTGCGTAGTCTGGCTGACGTGCTGGGTTTGTGCGGCGGTTTGTTGCTGTAGCTGCCGGGCACTTTCTTGCAGCTGGGTGAGCAGCTTGCCGGCTTGCTGGCATTGCTGCTGCAGTTGCTGGTGCTGTTGCAGCTGCTCACGCCAGCCGCTGAGGCTTTCACCCAAATGGGCGTGACTGGCATGGGTGTGCAGCCAAGTGTTCAAGTCATCTTGCTGTGCCAAGGCGGCCTGCAGCTGCTGCTTTGCAGCGTGGTGGGACTGTGCGGACAGTTGCTGCAGCTGCTGGTGCTGCAGCCATTGCTCGCTTTGTGTCTGCAGCGCCTGGGCTTGCAGGTGCTGCAGTTGCTGCAGCTGTGCTGCATGCTGGTTGTGGGCACGTTGCCACAGCCCGTGCAGGGGGGCAATTGCCTGCGCAGGGCCATGGGCCTGCAGGCGCTGCAAGTGCGCTGCAGCGTCTTGCAAGGCTTGCTGGGCACTGCTCTGGGCACTCCGGGCCTGGGTGACTTCGTGCGCGGTCAGTGCAGTTTGTGCCTGCCAGCGTTGCACGGCCTGCAGCTGTGTCTGCTGCGCCTGCAAATCATTCAGCGTGGCTTGCAACGCGCTGGCCTGTGCCAGCAGGGCGGTGCGCGTGCTCTCGTCGAGCAGCTGCATGCCTTGCGCCTGCGCGTGCTGTGTCTCCAGCGCTTGTCGTGCGGCACGTGCATGCTCGAACACGGTTTGTGAAATCTGGCCGTAAATCTCGGTGCCGGTCAGCTCTTCCAGCAGCTCGGCGCGGTCGTTGGCATTGGCGTTCAGGAATGCCGCAAAACCACCTTGGGCCAGCAGCATGGATTTGGTAAAGCGGCCAAAGTCCAGCCCCGAGATGTCGGCGATGCGTTTGGTTTTTTCTTTGAGGTGGGTGGTGACAATGACTCCCTCACCGGTGTCTGCATGAATTTGCGCCAGCTCGACCCTGGGGGCTTGCAGGGCACCATCGATTTTGTCGCGCGCGCGGCGCTGACTCCAGAACGCACGGTAGGTGGTGCCTTGCACCTCAAACTCCACCTCTGCCAGGCAGTCGCTGGTGTGGCGGGTCATCAAGTCGTTGCTGGTGGTGCTCAGGCCGCCCAGGCGCGGTGTCTCGTGGTAGAGCGCCAGGCAGATGGCATCGAGCAGCGTGGACTTGCCCGCGCCCGTCGGACCCGTGATGGCAAACAGACCGTTGTCGGCAAATGGTGGCTTGCGAAAATCGATCGTCCACTCACCTTTGAGTGCGTTCAGGTTTTTCAGGCGCAGGCTCAGAATTTTCATGCCGCATCTCCGGCTTGCAGCTGGCGCAGCACCTGTGCGTAACGCGTCGTCAAAGCTTGGCTCAGCGCAGGCTCCAGCGTCTCTTGCGCCAGTCGGCGCGCAAAGACTTCTGTGGGCGAGAGCTCATCGAGTGATTCCCCCGTATCAGCAAACAACTGGGGCATGGCCGTGCTGCGCTGGCGCTTGACGCGCAGCACTTGCAGGGGCAAACCTTGCACCATGGCCTCGATGCGGGGGGCCAGGTCGGGCAAATAATCATCTTCTTGTACGGTCACTTCCAGCCATACGGGGTGCTCTGGTGTGCCTTGCGCAGACAGCGCTGACAAAGCTGCAGGCAGGCTGGTGAGGTTGCCGCTGACGCTGGCCAGCACCTGGCACAGCGGTGCGGGCAGGGGCGTGACTGCTTGCAGGCCGCTGGCGTTCACATCCACCAGCAGCACCTCTTTGCTTTGACGGGCTTCATCAAAGCCCAGCGCAATCGGCGAGCCGCTGTAGCGGATGTGCTCCAGCCCACCCACTTTCTGCGGTTTGTGGATGTGGCCCAGCGCAATGTAGTCAGCCGGGGGGAATGCGTTGGTGGGAAAGGCCTCCAGAGCGCCCACATAAATTTCACGCACTGATTCATTGCTGCTGGCACCAACGGTGGTGAGGTGGCCGGTGGCAATGATGGGCAGGCGCAGGCCGTGTGCGTTTTCATGGGCAGCCTGCTGGGCTTGGGCGGCGGCAAACACCTGTGCATAGGTCTCTTGAATGGCAGTTTGCAGGCTGCGCTGCTTGTCTTGCGCGCTCTGGCCCGCCTGGCTTTGCTGTACATCGCGCGGGCGGATGAAGGGCAGAGCGCAGACGATGCAGCCGGGCGTGGCGCTGCCGCGCCGGGGCAGTGTGACCACGTGCTGCGCGGCATTGCCTGTGGCAGCAATCACTGTGGTGTTGAGGTGGTGCATCAGCGGGGAGCTTTCGGTCAGGACACTGACCGAGTCATGGTTGCCGCCCAGCAGCAGCAGGGCCACCTTGCGCTGGTGCAGTTGCGCAATCAAGCGGTAGTACAGCGCGCGGGCGTAGCTGGGGGGGGTGCCGGTGTCAAAAATATCACCGGCAATCAGCACGGCATCCACTGACTGGGCATCGACCTGATCCAGCAGCCAGTCGATCAGCACCGTGTGCTCACGCTCGCGGCTGTGGTTCATGAAGCTTTGGCCAAGGTGCCAGTCAGACGTATGGAGGATGCGCATGGAAGGTGTTCAGACGGCGGTGTAAAGGAGCAAGCAGCGATGCTATCAACCCTTTGGCCCGGGTGCTGGTGCTTGGGTGCAACTGGCTGGGGCGGTGTGGGTGGCGCTGATGCATGCAATTGCCGCCCGGCATGTGCCATGCACAGTCGCGCGTGGGACGGCCAAGACGGCGCTGCACCATCGCTACTGGGCTGTGTGCCTGCACGCAAAGCCGCTGTGGGCGCGGCTTGCACGCCATTGCCAGCGGCATGCTGCAGCGCACGATGTGGTTTGTCCTAGTTTGTAACGCTTCAGGGCAGACCCGCACAGCGGACTGCGCAATGCCTTTTAGATTCAAACCATGTTCTACGGCAAATCACAAGGAGGCAAGCATGCAGCGACGAATTCTGGCCCTGAGCGCACTGGCCACGGCAATGGGTATGGCCATCGGTTCTGCGCATGCGCAGGGTGACAGTTTTCCCAATAAGCCGATCACGCTGATCGTGCCGTATGGGCCGGGCGGGGTGACGGATGTGATTGCGCGGGCTCTGGGTTTGGGCATGGGCAAGACACTGGGGCAGACCGTGGTGGTGGAGAACAAGGCGGGCGCTGCCGGGGCCATGGGCGTGGTGGACATGCTGACGGCCAAGGCCGATGGTTACCGCCTGACGCTGGCACCCGTGGGCATTTTTCGCCAGCCCTATATCCAGAAAGTCTCGTATGACCCGGTGCGCGATCTCACTTACATCGCCTCGTTCATGACGTATGACTTCATCCTCACGGTGCCGGCCAATTCGCCGATTCAAACCCTGCAGGACTATGTGGCGTGGGCCAAGAAGCACCCGGGCGAGATGGATTACGGCACACCGGGCAAGTTCACGGCCAACCATGTGGCCATGGCGCTGCTGGAGAAGAAAACGGGCATTACCCTGAACCACGCGCCGTTCAAGGGCGATGCCGATGCCATCAACGCCTTGTCGGGCAACCACATCAAGTCGGCAATTTTTGCCAACAGCATCTTGCCCATGGTGCAGTCAGGCAAGGTGCGCGCTTTGGCAACGGCAGCCGACAAACGCCCGGCAGCTTTTGCAGATGTCCCTACCTTCCTGGAGGCCGGCTATGGCTTTGATGTGCCGTCTCCGCTGGGCATTGCAGGGCCTAAAGGCATGCCGCAGGAAGTGGTGCAGAAGCTGGATGCCGCCATCAAGGCTGCGATGGATGATCCTGCGTTTCGCCAGGTGATTGCCAACTATGGCATCCGCACCGATTACCGCGACCACAAAGCCTACGCTGCCTTCGCCAAGCAGGCGTTTGCGCAGGAAAAGGACATTGTTCAGGGCATTGGCCTGGAGTAAAGGCCAGGCAGCCGGGCTGGTTACTTCACGTACAGATGGATGCGCTGCAGCGTGGGGTTCAGCTCGCAGCGCAGCAGCTGCATCACCTGCCCGTCAAAGCACATCTCCTGGCGCAGCAACTGCCCATCCAGGCTGACCAGCCAGACGATGTCTTCGGCGCAGATGCGGCGTGCAGGCAGGGGCAGCGGGCCGCAAGGGCCGTGCACTTCTACAGTGACCGGGCCTTCTTCGCCAAAAATTTGCAGGTATTCCGGCAGGGTAGGGGTTGCATTCATGGTGTGTGCCCAATGGTGTGAATGCCAGCACCATAGAAAACATCAGCCACGCCTGTCCAGCGATGCACATCAAGGTCTGTGGCCGTGTGTACTGCAGCCTGCACGCTGTTTGATGCACCACAGCGATGGGAGACTGTTTGCGTCGTGGTCGTGCAACAGAATTCAAAAACAAGAGCTGCTAGCGCAGATGCACTATTGCTTTAAGCATTCAATGTATTTGAAGTGACCATCTGGCAAGCGCCAGTAGCTATAAAGAACAAAGCCCCTGAAGGGGCTTGAGATGGTGTGAGATCCGGTGGCTGCATTACATGCGGAACACGTCCAGAGTGCGGCGCAGGATGCCGGCATTGGTGTTCATGTCTTGTGCGCAGTGGGCAGATTCTTCGGCCAGGCGCGCGTTGTCCTGAGTGACGGCATCCAGATCGTTCAGCGCATCATTGACTTGCGAAATACCCAGCGTCTGCTCACGTGTGGCAGTCACCACGCTGCTGATCAAATCGCTCACTTGTGTCACTGAAGACACGGCCTGGGTGATCGTGTGCCCCGCGTGCTGCATATGGCGCGCGCTCTGGTTCATTTGCTCGCTGGATTCGGCAATCAGATGGCGAATCTCTCCCGCCGCCTGCGCACTGTGCTTGGCCAGAGCCCGCACCTCGCTGGCGACCACGGCAAAGCCACGGCCCTGCTCGCCCGCACGGGCAGCTTCAACCGCCGCGTTCAGGGCCAGGATGTTGGTCTGGAAGGCAATGCTTTCGATGGTGGAGATGATTTGCCCCATCTGCTGTGAAGACTTGTGCATGTCTTGCACCAGCGTGCCCACCTCGTCCATGGCTTTGCCGCCTTGTACGGCCAGGCTGGCGCTTTGCTCGCTGTGTACCTTGACTTCTTCCGTGGCCTGCTGGGCGTTGGCAACGGTGGCCGACAGCTCTTCCATGGCGGCGGCGGTTTCTTGCAGGTCCTGAGCCTGGCGGTCTGTGCGCTGGGCCAGGTTGGTGGCACCTTGCGTGAGGTTGCCCGAGAGCATCGTGAAGCCTTCAATCTCATGGCGGGCATCGCCCACCACGGCGCGCAGGTTGATGTGCACCTGCTTGAGCCGTTCCAGCAAAAACGCCATGGGGTGGCGGCCCAGATATTCAGGCAAAGGCCCGTCCAGCTTGCAGCCTGCAATATCGCGTGCCAGAAAGGTAACGGCATGAAACGGCTGGGTCACACGGATGTGCTGGCGGTAGAGCGTCAGCGCCGTCAGTGCAGCCAGCAGACCCGCCTGCAAGCCCAGCTGCCACCCGGCGTTCCAGCCCATCAGCGGGAACAGCATGGCCACCAGCAACATGGGCGCCAGCAATGCCAGCAGGCGCTGGGTAAAACTGGCGCGTTGCAGCTTGCCCAGCTGGTTGAGCCAGCCATTTTTACGGACACGTCCTGCATGCAGGTAGATATTGCCCTGTGCGCCGTTTTTGAAGCTTGCATAGAGGGCGCTGGCGGCACGTACTTCGCCCTCTGAGGGCTTGACGCGCACCGACATGTAGCCCACCGGCTTGCCGCCCTCAATGATGGGCGTGACATAGGCGCGCACCCAGTAGTAGCGGCCATCCTTGCGGCGGTTTTTTACCACGCCAGACCATGCGCGTCCGTGGCCAATGGTGGCCCACAGGTCCTTGAATGCTTCTGCAGGCATGTCGGGGTGGCGCACGATGCTGTGGGGCTGGCCCATCAACTCATCCATGCTGAAGCCACTGACGTGGGTAAAGGCAGCGTTGCAATGCGTAATGCGGCCTGTGCGGTCCGTGGTGGACATGAGCAGCTCGCTGTCTGGCACCACAAATTCTTCGTCACGCAGTGCGGCCATGGCAGGGGGGGCAACGGTGCGAAGCGCAGGTTCAAACACCGGCTTGGGGGGCGGTGTCTGCCTGGTGGTCTTGGTCGCAGCATGGGCTGCAGGAACGCTGGGTTTTTTGGCCGAAGTGCGTTCGATGGTGGGGTGCATGGTGCTTGCCTTGGTGTGAATCCTTGATTGGGCGGACGATAGGCCCGCACAAAATGGCTTCACATGCTAGGTAGACCCGGTCTAAATGACGAACCGTTTATCTTGTAATCCAGCAGTCAGTTACGTACTGTTTGTGTTGGATCAATTCTTGCGCATGACTCAAAGTTGACCTTCCTCTGGCTCACTGAGGAACCCCCCACTTTGGTGCGCCCACAGCTTGGCGTAGATGCCGCCCAGCTGCAGCAATTGCTGGTGGGTGCCTTCTTCCACAATGTGGCCCTTGTCCATGACGATCAGGCGGTCCATGGCGGCTATGGTGGACAGTCGGTGGGCGATGGCAATCACGGTTTTGCCTTCCATCAAGCTGTCCAGACTTTGCTGAATGGCGGATTCGACCTCGCTGTCCAGCGCGCTGGTGGCTTCATCGAGCAGCAAGATGGGCGCGTCTTTGAGCATCACCCGCGCAATGGCTACGCGCTGGCGCTGGCCACCCGAGAGCTTGACCCCGCGCTCGCCCACCTGTGCGTCATAGCCGCTGCGGCCATGGCGGTCACTGAGCGTGTCAATGAACTCGGCCGCCTGTGCCCGCTGAGCCGCAGCGCGCATCTGCTCTTCGCTCGCATCCGGGCGGCCATACAGAATGTTCTCGCGCATGGAGCGGTGCAGCAGCGATGTGTCTTGCGTGACCATGCCAATGGCGCCGCGCAGGCTGTCTTGCGTGACCTGTGTGATGTCTTGCCCATCGATGGTGATGCGCCCGCTTTGGGCCTCGTGAAAGCGCAGCAGCAGGTTGACCAGCGTTGATTTGCCAGCGCCCGAGCGGCCAATCAGGCCAATGCGCTCACCGGGGCGAATCTGCAGGTTCAGCCCGTCAATCACTTTCTTGCCACCATCCTTGTAGCCAAAGCTGACGTTTTCAAAGGCAATCGCACCTTGTGTCACGTGCAGAGGCTGGGCGCCCGGAATGTCGGTGATGGTGCGTGGCTTGGTCAGCGTTGTAATGCCATCTTGGATGGTGCCCACGTTTTCAAACAGCCCCGTCATCTGCCACATCACCCAGTGCGAATAGCCTGCAATGCGCAGCGCCATGGCAATGACGGCAGCCACCACACCGGCCCCGGCCTGACCCTGCATCCACAGCCACAGTGACAAGCCACTGCTGCTCAAAATCAGCAGCGTGATCATGGCGTGGTTGGTCAGCTCAAACAGGCTGACCAGACGCATCTGTGCATAGCCGGTGCGCTTGAAATCGTCCATGGCGTTGCGCGCGTACTCGGCCTCGCGGCGGGTATGGGCAAACAGCTTGACCGTAGCAATGTTGGTGTAGGCATCGGTCACGCGGCCCGTCATCAGCGAGCGTGCATCGGCCTGTGCCTTGCCAATCTTTCCAAGGCGGGGCACAAAGAACCAGCAGGCTGCCGCATAGCTGAGCAGCCACAGCCCGAACGGCAGCAGCAGGCGCACATCAAAGCTGCCCGCCAGCAGCAAGATGCTGATGAAGTACACGCCCACGCCGACCAGCACGTCAACGACGATGAACACCACCTCGCGCACGGCCAGTGCCGTCTGCATGATTTTGGTGGTGATGCGACCTGCAAACTCGTCCGCGTAGAACGACATGCTCTGCCCCAGCATCAGCCGGTGAAACACCCAGCGCATGCGCATCGGAAAGTTGATGGCCAGCACCTGGTGCATGACCATGGTGTGCAGTGCCAGCAGACCAATGCTGCAAAGCAAGATGGCGGCAATTCCCAGCAGGCTGCCGCGCTGCAGCTCCCAGAAACCTGCTGCCGGCGTGGTCGACAGCCAGTTGACCACGTGGCTCATGACGCCGAACAAGAAAGCTTCGTACACGGACAGCGCGGCGCTGGTCAGCGTGAGCAGCAAAATCCAGCCGCGCATGCCGCGCGTGCACGCCCACAGAAAGGCGACGAAACCCGTGGGGGGCAGAGTGGGCTCTGCGGTGGGATAGGGAGGGATGCGTTTTTCGAAAAAGCCAAACAAGATGGTGTTACTCCTTGTGCTGCCGATGGTAGGTGACAGCCATGCCCTCGACAGGATAAGGAGAATGCTTTTCTAAAATAAGAGCTGCTAACGCTTATGTGTGCTTGTTTTCAGATATAAAACTATTTGAAAGCGTTTGTCTGTAAGCGCTGGCAGCTATAAAAAAAGCCGCTGGCTTTGTGCCGCGGCTTTTTTGATGGGGGTGGCTGTATTTACGCGTTGGGCAAAAAGCCTTCGACCGACAAATAACGCTCGCCCGTGTCGTAGGCAAAGCCCAGTACCTTGGCGCCCGCTGGCAGCTCGGGCAGTTTCTGGGCAATGGCAGCCAAAGTGGCTCCCGATGAAATGCCCACCAGCAGGCCTTCTTCGGCTGCAGCACGGCGGGCGTATTCGCGCGCGGGTTCTGCTTCAACCAGGATGACGCCGTCCAGCAGGCTGGTGTCCAGGTTCTTGGGTACAAAACCAGCGCCAATCCCCTGAATGGGGTGGGGCGCAGGAGCGCCACCCGAAATGACAGGCGATGCCGCAGGCTCAACGGCAAAGACTTTCAGCTGGGGAAATTTGGCTTTGAGCACTCTGGCTACACCAGACAGGTGGCCACCTGTGCCCACACCGGTAATCAGTGCATCAATGCCTTCGGGAAAGTCAGCCAGAATTTCCTGTGCCGTTGTGCGCTCGTGCACCTCAACGTTGGCGGGGTTTTCAAACTGCTGTGGAATCCATGCGCCGGGGGTCTGTGCGGCCAGCTCTTCAGCACGGGCGATGGCGCCTTTCATGCCTTTTTCTTTGGGCGTCAGATCAAAACTGGCACCGTAGGCCAGCATCAGGCGACGGCGTTCAATGCTCATGCTCTCAGGCATGACCAAGATCAGCTTGTAGCCTTTGACAGCGGCCACCAAAGCCAGACCCACACCGGTATTGCCACTGGTGGGCTCAATGATGGTTCCCCCGGGAACCAGAGCGCCAGATTTTTCGGCGGCTTCCACCATCGACAGGGCGATGCGGTCTTTGATCGACCCTCCGGGGTTGCTGCGCTCCGACTTGATCCACACGTTTGCGCTGCTGCCAAACACACGGTTCATGCGTACAACGGGGGTGTTGCCAATGGTCTGCAAGATGTTGTCGAATTTCATAGCATCTCCTTGAGGGGTAAAGCTTAAAAAACACATTCTGGCGTACTTGTTCATACCCGCAGCGATATCGATATGTCCAAAGCAGATAAGTGCACTGTTTGATTAGGACATGCGCTGCGCAAAATGCAAATGCGCATACTGCGCAGATACTTCTGATTGCATTGTTTATAGGAATCACACATGTCTCTGCTTTACTTCAACATGATCGCCATGTCCATCGCCTGCGTCTCGTTGCTGGTTGGTTTTTCCTACCGCGACACCCGCTGGGGCGGGGGCTGCATGATGTTGGGCGTGCTGGCGGTGATGTGTGTGATCGTCTATGACGTTCGGGTGCTTTCCGCAGGCTCCTGAAAGATGTGGGTTCCTGAGCGATAATTGCGCCCGTGAAGTTCGCCAGACTGTCGCTGGTGCAATCGTGGAAACACGGCACTGGAGGAACGTCCGGACTGCATAGGGCAGCGTAGCAGCTAACAGCTGTCCACCGTGAGGTGAGGATCAGAGCAACAGAGACGAGTCTCGGGGGCGTACCGCAAGGTAAACCACCGGGGGTGAAACGGGCAATCTCTACGCGCAGCAATACCAAGTAGGCACACGTTGACGGGGCCCCCGGAGTGTGCGGGTAGGTAGCATCGAGCTGGTGGGGCGACTCCCAGCCCAGAGTAATGGCAGTCACGCATGGGCAACCATGTGCACAGAATCCGGCTTATCGGCGGACTTCACACTTTTGATTGCGGCTGGCTCACCATGAGCAGGCCATAAAAAAACCGCGCTACGGATCGCTCCGTACGCGGTTTTTTTATGCGCAATTCAATCCTTCGTTACTGAATCACGATATGCGCAGCCTTGACAATTTCTGCCTGATTCTTGCGGTTTTCATGCACAGTCTTCTTGAATTGTTCCGGGCTTTCCAGGCGCAGGCTGTTGCCGGTACTTTCTAGGCGTTCGCGAATTTGTGGCTGCTGCAGCGCTTGCTGTACCGCTGCATTGAACTTGGCCACGATGGGGGCGGGTGTGCCCTTGGGGGCAAAGATGCCAAACCAGATGGCACTGTCAAAACCCTTGGTGCCCGGCAAGCCGCTGTCAGCCACTGGGGGTACATCAGGTACCGCAGCAATGCGCTCGGCGGTGCTGCCAGCCAGCAGCTTGAGCTTGCCGGATTTGACATGTGGCAGCACGGTCTGCACCTGATTCATGATGCAGCAGGTCTCGCCACGCAACACGGCGGTGATCGCATCGGGGCCGCCCTTGTAGGGCACATGCACCATGTCCAGGCCCAGGCGCCAGTTCAGCTCGGCAAACGCCATGTGTGTGCCAGTGCCGTTGCCGGTCGAGGCAAAGTTGTATTTGCCTGGGTTGGCCTTGATCTCGGCGACAAACTCTTTGAGGTTGTTGACCTTGATGACCTCAGGATTGATGGTCAGGACGTTAGAGACGGTGACCACCGGGGTGACGGGCACGAAGTCGGTTTCAACATCAAAGGGCAGCTTGGGGTACAGCGCTGCGTTGGTGCCATGCGTGGCGGCCGTGCCAAACACCAGGGTGTAGCCATCGGGTTTGGCACGCGAGACGTATTCGCTGGCGATATTGCCTGCGGCACCGGGCTTGTAATCAATAATCACGGGCTGGCCCAGAATTTTTGAGACCGGCTCTTGAATCAGGCGGGCCACAACATCCACACCAGAGCCCGCGTTGAAAGTCATCATCACCGTGATGGGCTGGGTGGGCCAGTCGCCTTGGGCGAAAGCGGCAGGTGCAGCAGTCAATGCAAAAGCAGCAGCGGTGCAAAGCAGGATGCGGTGAGCGATGGGTGACATGGCGGTGGTGTCTCTGATGTGTGTCAAGTACCTGCATTGTGAATGCATCTTCATAAGATTTATGTATGTCTATATGCTTGCTTATGCAGGTTGGGTATGAGGCGTGGTTAAGCTTGGTGACAAGCTGTTGCCCAAGAGCGCGGAATAATGCGCACCATGCTGCGTCCTGAACAATTGCTCCATCCCCAGCGTGTGCCTGTCACACCGTTACATGCCTCTACCTTGCTGCTGCTGCGAGACCGCGCGGAAGGTGGCTGGGAGGTGCTGATGACGCGCCGCTCTGAAAAGGCCAGTTTTGTCCCGGGTGCCTATGTGTTCCCTGGGGGCGGCATAGAGGCGCAAGACGCGCAGTCCCATGCACAGGTGGCGCACCGGGCAGGCGCGCCTGCAGATGGGTTGACCGAGGCCATTGCCGCAGTACGCGAGACAATGGAAGAAATGGGCGTGCTGCTGGCTGTGCATGCCGATGGCCGGGCTGCCACCCAGGCAGATGTGGACGCCATAGACCGGTGTGCCCCTTTGTGGCCCCAGCTGGCGGGCAGAGGGCTGCAGCTGGATGTACGCAGTGTTTGGCAACTGGCGCATTGGACGGCTGACCGCAATTTGCCCAAGCGTTTCGCCGTCCCGTTTTTTGTGGCGCAAATGCCTCAGGGGCAAACGCCGGTGGCCGATGAGTCAGAGCAATTTGAACCTGTCTGGGTCAACCCCCAGGAAGCCTTGGCGCGTTATGAAGCGGGCCAGATGCCGATGATTTTTCCGACACTGCGTACGCTGGAGCGGCTGTCAGGCTTTCCTACTGCGCAGTCGGTGCTGGATGCGGTGGCGCAGGGGCCGCTGTGGATCAGTGCACCACGCGCCGGGCGTATGTTGGGCAAAGAGTTTCGGTGCATGGAGCACGATGGCGCTTATGGCGAATTGGCCATGGTGTGTCCTGATGGACAGATCCTGCATGAACTGGCGTGGCAAAGCGAACGTGCCGTGCCATTGCGCAAGAACCTGTTGCGGCTCACTGCTCCCAACGCCAATGTGATGACGGGCCCCGGCACCAACAGCTATCTGGTAGGTGAGGCCAGCACAGGCTATATCGCTATCGATCCCGGCCCCGCCGATGCAGCGCACGTGGCCCGTCTGTGGGAGGCTGCTGGGCGGGATGTGCGCGCCATCGTCTGCACGCATTCGCATGCCGATCATTCGCCCGGTGCATTCTTGCTGCAGGCGCATTGCGTGCAGCAAGGCCAGGTCAAACCGTTGATCTACGGCCTGCCTTCTGCTCCGACAGCCCGGGCCAACAGCCATTTTGTGCCTGATGCAGTGCTTGAAGATGGCCAGCAGCTAACGCTGTCACCCCAAGTGCCAGAGGCCCGCAGCATGCAAGGCCAGACGCACACCTTGCGTGCCGTGCATACGCCCGGTCATGCCGCCAACCATCTGTGCCTGCTGCTGCAGGAAGATGCCTTGCTGTTCAGTGGCGACCACATCCTCAATGGAAGCACAACCATCATTGATGTGCCAGACGGCAACATGCATGACTACCTTGCCAGCCTGGACAAGCTGGCCCATCTGTGCACAACAGAAGGTGTCGAGTTCGTGCTGCCTGCGCATGGCTATGCGCTGGGTGATGCCCCTGGTGTGATTGCCAGGCTCAAGGCCCACCGTTTGGCGCGTGAGGCCAGGGTGCTTGCCGCCATGCAGCAAAAACCTGCGGGCACCACGCAAGACTGGGTGGCGCTGGCCTACGCCGATACGCCACAAGCCCTGTGGAAGCTGGCGGAAAGAAGCCTGATCGCGCACGTGGAACGCATTCGTGCTTTAGGCTTGCACCATGTCTCAGACTGAACAACCCAAGAACAACGACAACAGCGTCCGCCTGTCCAAGCGACTGGCAGAGCAACTGCAATGCTCGCGCGCCGAGGCCGAGCTGTACATTGAACACGGCACCGTCAAAGTGGACGGCGTCACCGTCGAAACGCTGGGTGCGCGCGTGCGACCCGAGCAGGAAGTGACGGTCCAGCAAGGCGCCAAGGCACAAGCCGTACCCCCTGTCACCATCTTCTTGCACAAGCCAGCGGGCTATACCGTGCATGCTGGAGGGCGAGGGGCCAAAAATGCGCTGGAGCTGCTGCTGCCTTCGAACTGGAATCAAGGCGATACGCCTGCCCCCATTCGCATGTTGCAAAAGCATTTTCAGAATCTGGAATGCCTGACGCCTATTCCCGTGCCGGCCAGTGGATTGACGATCTTTACCCAAGATCGCCGCATGGTGCGCAAGCTGACTGAAGAGGCGCTGTACATAGAGCAAGAATGCATTGCCCATGTCCAAGGCACCATGGATGAGGACGGACTGGAGCGCTTGTGTGAGGGCACATCCATTGAAGGCAAGCGTCTGCCACGTATCAAGGTCAGCTGGCAAAGTGACAATCGCCTGCGTTTTGCCCTCAAGGGTATCTTTCCGGAAGAGATAGACGCCATGTGCCGTGGCGTGGGGCTGCAGTTGATAGGTCTCAAGCGCTTGCGCGTGGGCCGTATCTCCATGGCCAAACTGGAAGAAGGTCAGTGGCGCTATGCCATGCCCTGGGAGCGCTTTTAAACGCTGTCGCTCAGGCAACAAAAAAGGCGCGAATTTCGCGCCTTTTTTGTTGTCTTTGTACGGGGCCTACTTGCTGCGGCTGTGCCCCATGGCCACCACAATGGCCGTAATCAGGAAAAAAGCCTGCAGCTCGAGTGCCCATCCGCCAGATTTGCTGATCTGCAAAAAGTGGCTGCCGTGCACCAGCACCAGAGCCACCACCATGTTGATGGCAATCACCAGTGCTGCGGGAACAACAAACAGGCCCACCAGCAGGAACAGGGGGGCGATCACTTCGCCAATGAACACGCCATAGGCCACAAAGGCGGGCAGTCCGGCCTTGACGACCATGGCTTCAATGCCGCCAATGCCATTCGTGATCTTGGCCCAGCCGTGAAACAGAACCAATATGGCCAAAGTGACGCGCAGCAGCACCATGGCGGCTCGGGGATGGTGAAAGTTTTTCCAAACGCTCATAGGGTCAAGCTTAAGTGGTGACTGCCCGCGATGGTAGCGGGTAAAACAGGGCGAACACCATCGTAAACCATTGCTTGTGCGTAGAAATCCTGCATATATGGCAGACAAGGCGCGCGGCCTTTGTAGGCTTGCATTGAGACATGCCTGAACAGTGCACCTTGGTGGTGATTTGCCCCCTAGGATGGTTTCAGCCACATTCCAAAGGCTGCCCGATGGCGCGTACGGAGTGTGCCCTTTCAGGTTCATTCAAAGAGGATTCCAACTATGCAAAAGTCTTTCTCTCTGCGCTCTTCCGTTCTGGCTGCCGCTGTTGTGGCCTCTGTGGCCATGGTCGGCTGTACCACGACGGGTAATACACAAGGCAAGGGCTCGGCACCAGACAGTCGTGCTGAGCTGGAATCTCAAGCTACGGCTGCTTTGACTCGCTTGTACAGCGCCATGCCCGGCACCCGCGAACTGGTAGCAAAGTCCAAGGGTGTGCTGGTATGCCCGGCTGTGATCGGGGGCAGCTTTGTGATCGGCGCTGAGCATGGCAAGTGTGTACTGCGCTCCAACGGCACCAGCCGCGGTTACTACAGCACCACAGCAGCTTCGGTGGGCTGGCAAGCCGGTGGCCAGTCCAAGGCCGTCATTTATGTCTTTAATACGCAGGATGCCTACAACAAGTTTGTCAACAGCGATGGCTGGTCGGTGGGCGCCGATGCCACGGTGGCGGTGGGCAAGGCCGGAGCCAATGGCAGTGTTGATACGGCCACAGCCAACGCACCCATCAGCAGCTATGTGCTGACGAACACTGGCCTGGAAGCCGGCGTTTCGGTGCAGGGCGCAAAGATCTCCAAGATCAAGATGTAATTGGTACTTCCCTGCCTCAAAAAAAAGACCAGCGCTTGCTGGTCTTTTTTTATGTGCAATGGGCTTGCAACGCCTGTGAACAAGGCGCAGCTGGCTATTTTTCATTCAAGCTTCACCAGCCTGGTGCCAGCGTGTCTCCAGCAGTTCTGATTCGTCGAACTCCTGCAGGTGCTGCCAGTGCAGATCCGCATCCTGGACGAACAGGTCTGCCGCGATGGCGTGGGCCAGGCGGGTTGAGCCAACGCCCAGGCCAGGAATGTCGCTGCCCACGGCAGCATGCGTCATGGTGGCACCCCAGTTAAACAGGTGAATGCGACCCATGGCCTCAGCGTGTGTGCCGTCCACGCTTTGCAGTGCAAAACTGGGCGCCAGGTATGGAAAACGCGCGGCTTCGATGCTGGAGGCCGCCTGCTGGGGCGAAACGTGGTGTGCCCAGGTGTCGATGTAGGCGCTGTAGCGCTCCAGCTCTGGGCGGTTGAGCATGTCGACATCAAAGCCGGTGCCAAAAATGACGGCATCAAAATGCTTGATGCTGCCATCAGACAGGGTGACATGCACACTGTCTTGCATGGGCTGCACATCTTTCCAGCCGCAACCCAGTTGCAGACTGAACGTAGAAAACGCATCACAGCGGCGCACGGTTTCCCATGGCGGTGGCACCTGCTCGTCAAAAATATACGTATAAAAACGCCATTTGCGCTGGTCGTCCAGCTGCGAATAGCCGCGCAGGAATCCAGGAAATGATGCTGCCTTGCTCTTGTTGATTTGCGGCATCAGCTTGCGGCGTGCAAATTGCTGCACAGTGGCGCCTGCTTCCAGTGCGCAAGCCGCATTGTCAAAAGCGGAGGCACCAGCACCCAGCACCGCAATGGTTTTGCCCTGCATGGCTGTGAAGTCCATCTCATCCATGGTGTGAAAGACGCGGCCCTTGGCCAGCGGGTCTTGCATGGACAGGCTGGGGAAGCTGGGCCAGCGCGGTGCACCGCTGCCATCGCGCCCCAGCGCCAGAATGACTTTGCGGGCGCGTACGGTCTCGCTGCCGTGCGGGCCTGTGATCCGGGCAACCGCTACGCTGTCTTCGTCGGTCAGGCTGTCCAGCCGGGTGAGGTTCTCCACGGGAATGTCTGCCGTATCGCGCACCCACAGCAGGTAGTCGCGCCAGTCCACTCGGCCAATCTTGTGCAGCGCTGCCCAACCGGGCATGCTGGCATCGAAATTAGAGATGTCGCCACTGCCGTGCTGGGCTTCATACCAGGCCCGGAAGGTCAAGCTGGGCACGCCCAGATCGGGACCGGTGAGTTGCTTGGGGCTGCGCAGCGTCAGCATGCGGGCATAGGTTGCCCATGGTCCTTCGCCGCCGCGTGCAGCGGCATCAATGATGCGAATATTGCGCAAACCCTCGCGCTGCAAGGCAAACGCAGCGGTCTGGCCGCACATGCCAGCCCCGACGATGAGGACATCCAGCACGCTGTCAGCGTGGGGGGCGATGACCCAATTGGGGGCAGGGTAGTTCAGCCGCTGCAGGTCACGCCGCGCTTGCTGGCTCAGTGCAGTCAAGGCGTCATGGTTGCGCGAACTGCTGATGGTTTGCAGGGGGACTGGCGCCAGCGCCCGGTCAACGATTGGGGAATTGGTTTCGTAGCTCACAGCCGCGAAGATAATCCATCTATGACCCAACTTGACTGTTTCTATAGCCTTTCTTCCCCCTGGGCTTATTTCGCGGGGCCCCAGCTGCAAGACATCGTGCGTCGCCACAACGTCAAGCTGGTGCTCAAACCTTATGACTTCCAGCTGGTGGTGCCTCAAACCGGTGGCGTTCCCCTGAAGACCCGTCCTGAGCCTCGCAAGACTTACCATGCGCTGGAGCTGGCGCGCTGGCGTGACTATCTGGGCATGCCCATGAATTTGCAGCCTGCGCACTACCCTCAGGGCGTTGCCGACGATGTGAACTGGAACAAGAAGCCCGGATGGATGGTGATTGCGGCCCAGCTCCAAGGTCTGGATGCATTGCCCCTGTCGCATGCTCTGCTGCGTGCCCTGTGGGCGCAAGAGCGCAAGACCTCGGATGCCGATGTACGCATCGCCATTGCCAACGAAGCGGGCTATGACGGCGCTGCATTGCAGGCGCTGGAAGAATCTGCCCCTGTGCAGGCTGCATACAAGGCCTACACCGAAGAAGCTGTAGAAAAAGGCATTTTTGGCGCGCCTATCTTCGTGCTCAACGGCGAGCGCTTCTGGGGGCAGGACCGTTTGATGTTTGTCGAGCGTGCGCTGGACAAGCTGCGCGCTGCAAAGCCGTAGGTTTTTACTAAAGCAGTGGGCTTTCATTAAAAAGTTCTAAGCTTTCAACTTTTCCACAACTGCACTGCTATGCAAATTCGATTCACCAAAATGCAAGGCGCTGGCAACGACTTTGTCGTGCTGGATGAAACCCAGGGCCGTCTGGGTCTGACGCCCGCGCACTACCGTTTTCTGGCGGATCGCCACTTTGGCGTGGGTGCCGATCAGATTCTGACGGTGCGCCCTGCGCCCACCGACGGGGTGGACTTTGAATATGTGATCCACAACGCCGACGGCGGCGAAGTGGAGCAGTGCGGCAATGGAGCGCGTTGTTTTGCACGTTTTGTGCATGACAAGGGCTTGACGGCCAAAACCGAAATTCGCGTGCAGACACAAGCCGGTGTGATTGCTCCAAGGCTCACTGACGATGGGCGTGTCACGGTCAACATGGGAGCGCCGGTGCTGGAGCCTGCCCGTGTACCGTTTGATGCATCGGGCCTGCCAGAGCAGCGCAAGGCGCAGGCCTTGACATGGCCTTTGGAGTTGCAGGCGCCTGCACTACAGCCACAGGTTGAAGTGGTTGCCGTGTCCATGGGCAATCCGCATGCGGTGCAGCTTGTCGCTGATGTAGAGGCCGCGCCGGTGGCCGTTGTGGGGTCTCTGATTGAAAACCATGTACGTTTTACGCAGCGCGTCAACGCAGGCTTTATGCAGGTGCTGTCGCGTCAGGCCATCAAGCTGCGCGTGTATGAGCGCGGTGCGGGGGAAACACTGGCCTGCGGAACCGGGGCCTGTGCGGCGGTGGTTGCCGGTATCCTTCTGGGGGTGCTGGATCACCGCGTTGACGTGCATACTCGCGGGGGCCTGCTGACCATTGAATGGGCCGGTGGCGCCCAAGACGCCGTCATGATGACGGGGCCAGCGACCACGGTCTTTGAAGGCCAAATTCACATTCCTGAAGAACTATGAACAGCATAGAAACACACGCCATGAATGACTCCAGCATTGCCGAGTACTTGCTGCAACACCCGGAATTTTTTGAGCGCCACGCTGAAATGCTGTCCAGCGTGCAGTTGAGCAGTGGCCATGGCCAGCGCGCAGTGAGCCTGCAAGAGCGCCAGGCAGAAATGCTGCGTGACAAGATCAAGGGTCTGGAGCAGCGCATCATGGAGATGGTGCGCAACAGCAGTGAGAACTCTGCGATTGCGCACAAGATTCACCGCTGGAACTGTGGCCTGTCTGCGGTGCAGGACGTGCGTCAGCTGCCACGTGCCATTGCTACGGGCATTCAGACGGAGTTTGATGTTCCTCAGGTAGGTATTCGTGTGTGGGATGTGGCCGGCCCCTATATGGGTTCGCTGTTCACCATGGGGGTCAGTGAAGATGCCAAGGCCTTTGCTACATCGTTGACCATGCCGTTTTGTGGCCCCAATCTGGGCTTTGAGCCCACAGCGTGGCTGCCCAATCCCGAAGAAGTGCAATCCATGGCGCTGCTGACGCTGCGCGACGGTCAGAACGACAGCCAGAGCGCCGCTTTCGGGCTGCTGGTGCTGGGCTCTCCCGATCCGCTGCGTTTTGACGCCACCATGGGCACCGAGTTTCTCTCTCGCATTGCCGAGCAAGCCAGCGCAGCGCTGGGGCGCTTGCGTGTGCTGCCTTCGGGCAACTAATCTGCGCGCATGCCAGACACCGCTGCGCTAGCGCCACCGCTGCAAGCTTATGTGCAGCATGTGGCCAGCGAGCGCAGGCTGGCCGTGCGAACGGTAGCTATTTACACCGAAGGTCTGCAGCAATTGCAGGCCATGGCCGCACAAGCGGGCCATGAAGTACTGGCCCTGCAGCCCCCGCATATCCGTCGCTTTGTGGCTGCCTTGCATGCCCAGGGCAGGCACGGGCGCAGCATTGCCTTGTGGCTGTCGTGTTGGCGTGGTTTTTTTCGCTGGGCGGCCTGGCAGGGCTGGGTAGAGCGCAATCCGGTGGAGGGTATTCGTGCCCCCAAAACAGCCAAACCGCTGCCCAAAGCGCTGGGGGTGGATGAGGCCGTGCAACTGGCCGCCTTTGTGAACCCTGATGCCGACCCCTGGGACGAAGCCCGCGATGCAGCCATGACAGAGCTGCTCTACAGCAGTGGCCTGCGGGTCAGCGAGCTGGCACAGCTGGATGTGCAGGCGGGCTCAGGCCTGGGCTGGCTGGATTTGCAGGCGGGGCTGGTGCATGTGACAGGCAAAGGCGGTAAACGCCGTAGTGTGCCTGTAGGCAGCGCAGCCAAACAGGCGCTGCAGCGCTGGATTGAAGTGCGTGGCACTCGCTTTTCTGCGCATTGGGCAGAACCTGCGTTGTTTGTGGGTACGCGCGGTGCGCGCATTACAGCGCAGACGATTTGGCTGCGCCTGCGCCAGCGCAGTCAGCAAGCGGGCTTGCCTGCCGCGGTGCACCCGCATGTACTGCGCCATTCGTTTGCCAGCCACGTGCTGCAGTCCAGCGGTGATTTACGCGCCGTGCAGGAGTTGCTGGGGCACGCCAACATTGCCACCACCCAGATCTATACACGGCTGGATTTTCAGCATCTGGCGCAGGCATATGACCTGGCACACCCGCGAGCGCGAAAAAAACCAGGTTAGTTTGATTTTTAAATAAGAGCATCTATCGCATATTCCATAATCTTTTCAGATACTTTTAATGCTGAATTCATTGTTTATTAAGCGCTGACAGCTACTTTTTTTGACGAGTGCAGATGGTGCATTTATTGCTTGTTACGGATGCATACAAGTCAATCAGCGCAAGCCAGGTGCCATGGAGCTACTCCTCAAATTCGAAGGTCACCACATTCCAGTCAGTTGGAAGCGCCTGCACGGCATGCGCATGGGGCGCAATGTCTGGGTGTTCAAGCTGGGTCATAAAGATGATGTGCTGCCGCTTATGCATCAGCTGGCCCAAGATACAGACGCACAGGTGCTGGCACTGACGCTGGTGGCCGTGGTCGATGTGGCGGCCCAGCAGTCTGCGGCCATGCTGCTGGATACGGCAGTCCCCTTCATGGTGCTGCTGACGCGTTTGCGCTATCCATGGCTGCACAGTGGCATGGAAAAGTACGTGGAAGTGCACTTTCAGCCCATCATTGATCTGTCAGATGGCGGGCGCATTTATGCCCATGAGGCTCTGTGCCGTTTGCGCACCCCTGAAGGGCAGCTGCTCACGGGCTACGAAACCTTCACCTTGGCGCGCCATCTTGGGCGGGTGGATGCGCTGGATATGGCGTTGCAGCAAAAGGCGCTGCAGCGCAAGGTGAGCGACTTTGAGCCCGGCGTAACACTGTTTCTGAACGTTCTGCCCTCTACGCTCATGCAGCCAGAATGGCCGTCGCAGTTTTTCCAATGGCTCAGTGACTATGGCGTGGATCACCATGAAGTGGTGATTGAAGTGGTTGAAAGCGAGAAAGTCGACCCGGGTGGGCTGGCGCAGCGCTGTGATGAATTGCGCTCCCAAGGCCTGCGCATTGCGCTGGACGACATGGGGGCGGGTTTTAACTGTCTGTCTGTGCTGGCCATGGTGCGCTCGGACTTCATCAAGGTTGACCGCGGGCTGGTGCATGAGGCACGTGGCAGCAGAGTGCGCTCGGTGTTGCTGGAGGCACTGGTCTCCATGGCCGAGAGGCTGGGTGCCACAGTCATTGCAGAAGGTCTGGAGCGGCAGGAAGACGTGACGTTTTGCCGTGCACTGGGCATCAATTTGGTGCAGGGTTTCCTGCTGGCCAAACCCTCGTATGCACCGTTAACGGGCAAGCTGGGGGTGCCCCCCAGCGAAAAAACAATCAAGATGCAGCGCGTGGACCGCTTTTGCATCACCGATGTGATCGAGTCTCCGCCTGCTTTCGACATACAGGCTCCACTGACCCTGGTACGTCAGGCTTTTCGCGAAGCGCCTGAGCTGCCCTGGTGCGTACTGACTGATGGAGACCGCCCCGTAGGTGTGCTGCACCGGGGCAAGGCGCTGGCACGCAACGTTCGCACGGTGGCGCAGGGCGCGCAGCCGTTGCACCGCACACTGCCATTCAACATAGGGCTGACGGCGCTGTCGCGCAGCCTGTATCTGGAGCGGGTAGAGGCCACGCCGTGGGCGGTGGTGGATGAGCAAGGCTGCTACATCGGCACGCTGGAGCCGATGATGCTGGTCTCGCACCTGCTGGCGCGGCAAGAGCACGGCGCCAGCTTGCATCCGCTGTCACAGTTGTCCACCGGCCCTACGCTGCGGCAAGCCATTGAGATGCGCATTGCGCGCAAACATGGCTGTCTGGAACTGGTCTATATCGACCTGGACCATTTCAAGGCCTTCAACGATCGCTATGGTTTTGTGCGCGGTGACGCCATGATCCGCACGCTGGCAGAAATTTTGCGCCACGTGTTCGCCATGAGCACGGAGTGCATGCTGGGGCACATTGGCGGTGACGATTTCATCGTGCTTTTTGACCAGCCAGACCCCTTGCTGATCCCGCAGCTGCAACGCGCCATGGCGCAGTTTTACACCCTGGCGCGCCACCTGTACGACACGGAAGACCTGCAGCGCGGCTACTTTGTGACCGAAGACGGAGAGACGCACCCGGTGGCCAGCATGTCGGTCTCGTGCGTCAACGGCAGCACAGGCATGCCGCAAGACAGTGTGGAAGCCTCGGCGCGTGCGGCCAAGCTTAAAAAGGTGGGTAAAACGGCGGGCGGCAATGTCATTGTGGTTGAAGCGGTGAGCGCTGCGCGTGTGATTCAGCCCGAGGGCTGCAACCCCAGCATGGCGGGCTGGGAGGAGCATGTGCTGGACATCTTGCAGCGCCTGCTGCAAGCGCCAAGGGGGCGTGATGTCCGGGCGCTGGACCATGTATTCAAAGCCTATCCTTTCTTTGAGGTGCTGTTCGAGCTGGATGCCGAGGGCGTGCAAACCTATGCCAACTGGATCAACCCCGCCATGTACGGACGGATTCGTGCCGGTGGTGCCGGAGCCAACCGCAGTGGGCAGTCGTACTTTGCCCATGTGCGCGACAGTGGCCAGCCTTTCGTCTCTCCGATTTACCTGTCCAGTGCGACGGAAGATTTTTGCCTGACGATTGCTGTCCCCATTTATGGCGCTGCCAGGCGGTTTGCAGGCGTTTTGGTGGGAGACCTGAATCTGGCTTCCATGGCCAGCTTGCTGGAAAACCGTGTAGCTGCATAGTAAAGCCATGAATATTGATAGCTGTCAGCGCTTTGTGCATAAGTGCTGAAGACAAAAAACATATGTGGCATATTCAACGTGTCTAGCCCTGGTGCGGTCAGGTGCTTCATGGCATGGCTACACTTGCCGCCTCTGGCGTGCAGCCACTGGCTGCTGGGCGCCAATGTTTGACTGTTAAGCAGGCTGTGTTCACCGCAGCCTGCGCATTGCGACAAGGTTGTATTTCTATGGCACTCATCCCCGTCAGCATCCTCACCGGCTTTTTAGGTGCGGGCAAGACCACGCTGCTCAAGCGTGTGCTCAGCGAGTCGCACGGCATGAAGATTGCCGTGATCGAGAACGAGTTTGGTGAAGAAAACATCGATACCGACATTCTGCGCACTGAATCGACGGAGCAAATTCTGCAGATGAGCAATGGCTGCATTTGCTGCACCATTCGCGAGGACCTGCGTGAAGCCCTTCAAATGCTGGCCGCCAAACGCCGCAAGGGCTTGGTGGAGTTTGACCGCATCGTGATCGAAACCACCGGTCTGGCCGACCCCGGCCCCGTGGCGCAAACCTTCTTCATGGACGACGAGATTGCCGAGACCTATCTCATCGACTCGATCTTGACGCTGGTGGACGCCAAGCATGCCAACAAACAGCTGGATGACCGCCAGGAAGCGCGTCGGCAGGTGGGTTTTGCAGACCAGATCTTCCTGTCCAAAACCGATTTGGTGACAGAGGCTGACAAGGACGCGCTGATCCACCGCCTCAAGCACATGAACCCACGTGCCCCCATCAAGGCTGTGCATTTTGGTGATGTGCCTCTGAACGAGGTATTTGACCTGCGTGGCTTCAATCTGAATGCCAAGCTGGACATCGATCCTGATTTTCTCAAGGAAGACGACCACGACCACAGCGCGTGTGACCATGACCACGGTCACTGCGATCACGACCATGCACATGAGCATGAGCACCACGAGCATGGTCCTGACTGTGGGCACGAGCATGCGCATGGCGAGCACTGCACCCATGCACACCATCACCACCATGACGATGACGTCAAGAGCTTTGTCTACCGTGCTGACAAAGCTTTTGACCCTGCCAAGCTGGAAGACTTTCTGGGTGCCATCGTCAATATTTATGGCCCTAAGATGCTGCGCTATAAAGGTGTGCTTAACATGCATGGCACCAACCGCAAGGTGATTTTTCAGGGCGTGCACCAGTTGATGGGCAGCGATCTGGGCCCAGAATGGGCGGGCGATGAAAAGCGCCAGAGCAAGATGGTATTCATCGGCATTGACCTGCCGCAAGACATCCTGCGCCAGGGTCTGGATCAGTGCCTAGTTTGAATAGGTTGAACCTGGTCAATGTTTCGCATTGATACTGGTTTAACCGGGTAAGTTTGTGCGTTATGTACAACTTTAGGGGCTAGGTCGCATCTGATAGATACAATCGCGCCCCTGACAAGAACCCGGTAGTTTCATGCCGTGAGGGTGAACCGATTGGGCCGTGCTAGTACTGTGAGGAGACAGGAAGTGACAGCAGTCGAAACGAGCAAGAAAAAAGCCACAGCCAAAGTGGCTGCCACCACCGTCGAGCAGAAAGGCAAGCCAGCAGCCAAGAAAACTGCGGCCAAGCCCAGCACTGCTGCTGCCAAAACCACTGCGGGCAGCAAGCCCCGTGCAGTAACCCATGAACCCACCAAGGCCCCTGTAGCCCCTGCTGCAGCTACCAAGGCCGTTTCCAACACAACTATGCCAACGACTACTTCTGCGCCTACTTCCTTCGTGACCAAACGTGATCCCAAGCTTGCCAACAACTGGAAGACCAAGCCTTTGGAAGAGCTGACCGACGCTGAAATCGTGGCCATGTCCGATGACGAATACATGAACGATGTGCAGCTGGCGTATTTCCGCGCCAAGCTGGTCAAGCTCAAGCAAGACATGCACCAAAACGCGGGTGAAACTGCAGAAAACCTGCGCGAAGACACCGTGGTCGTGCCAGACCCTGCAGACCGTGCCACGATTGAAGAAGAGCATGCGCTGGAGTTGCGTACACGCGACCGTGAGCGCAAATTGCTCAAGAAAATCGAACAATCGATTGCTCGAATCGACGCAGGTGACTATGGTTACTGCGATGAGACGGGAGAGCCAATCGGTGTCCCTCGTTTGCTGGCACGCCCCACAGCCACTTTGTCGCTGGAAGCGCAGCAACGCCGCGAGCTCAAACAGAAAATGTTCGGAGATTGAGGGAGGGCCGTGCTTCACGCACGGCTTTAAATACAGCACATGCAGCCAGACAGCGGAAAATCAGGCGGTTTTTTGAACAAGGTGATGCACTTGGTGCGTGGCAGCGCAGCCACCACCGGTGCAGCAGGCACTGCAGACCCAGACAGTCTGAGTGCCCGTGAGGTATTGCAAGAGGCGATGGTTCGCAAGCGCCGCAACGAAGCCATTCGCCAGAAAGAATTTGCACAACTGCGTCTGCTGCGTCAGCGGCATGAGACAGATGTCCATACGGTGGCCGCCCAGGCACACCCAGAAGATGCGCTGTCTTCTTTGCTCGGCCAGGAGACCCGCAGCACCTCAACGCTGCAAAAGATTGATGCCATCGAAGCGCAAATGTCGGGTCAGTGGTGGCGATCGCCAGCCCATCTGGCAGCCAAAGTTGGCAAACCTCTGACCCATCACAAGCTCAATTCCAGGCAACTGAGTGACCTTCCCATATTGGGCGAAGACAGCGTAGTGCAGCCATCTGTAGCGGCTGTGCAGCCTGCAAAGCAGCCTGTACCAAAAAGTTCAGCACCGCCGCCGGTTGCTTCTGCCTCTATGGTGGCAGCTATGCGCACGTTTAAACCGCATCCGGACTTGGAGGAGGCTGCGATTTTGTTTGCCCACGGGGATGTGGAGGGTGCCCGCACGCGTTTGCTGGAGCAACTGCTGCAGTCTCTCGGTGCCCAGCCTGTGGATGAAGAGAAAGTCGCTGTGATCTGGCATGCGGTGCTGGATCTGTGCCGCGCCATTGGCGATGAGGACGCATTCGAGCCTCTGGCGATTGACTATGCAGAGCATTTTGGCCGCTCTGCACCCCTGTGGGCATCCATTCCAGATCGCATTGGTGAGCCTGCCTTGCACGGCACTTCACGCCAGGCTGTGCAGAAACGCCAGTTCCAATGGCGAAGTCCTGCCATGTTGACCGTTGGAGCTGTCACAGCCTTGCGCACAGCGCAAGCACAAGCTCCACAGCCTTGGAGCATGTCTTGGACGCGCCTGGCATCCATCGATGAAGCGGCTTTGCCAGCGCTGACCCGGTTGCTGGATGAATGGGCCAATGGGCGCGGGCAGTTCGTGTTCTCTGATGCGTGCAGGTTGCTGCAAGTGCTGGAGCAGCACACCCTTGCCCAGGACCATTCAAACCCAGCGCCATGGTGGCTGCTGCGCTTGGCGGTGCTGCGTTTGATGCATCGCATGGATGCCTACGAGCAGGTTGCGCTGGACTATTGCGTCACCTATGAGGTATCTCCACCGCCCTGGATGGAGCCAGCTTCCTATTGCCTTGTGCAGGAAGAGGGGGAGGCCGATATCTCCGTGCTGCAAGAGGCTTCTGCGCATTCCATGCTGCAGCAGCAAGGTGCCGCTGCGCAGCCAGCGTTGCTGCCAGATAGAAGCAAAGGTCTGGCTGGCGTGATCGAGGGTGACCCTCAAGACTGGTTGAATGCACTGGCGGCGCAGGCTAAGCGCGGGCAAGTGCTGGACATCGCTTGTGGCAACCTGATTCGTCTGGATTTTGTAGCGGCCGGCAGCATCTTGAACTGGGCTGCTGATATGCAAAATCAAGGTTACGCCTTGCGATTTACGCAGTTGCATCAATTGGTGGCAACGTTCTTTCACGTGATCGGCATTCACGAGCACGCGACGCTGCAGGCAACATTCGCTTGATGGGGTAAAAAATGCAGAATGTGCGCTTGCATTCACAGGCGCAGACCCCATCTGCTGAGGCTATGGAACAGTATCACGGCACAACCATCATCAGCGTGCGTCGCGAGACGCCCGAAGGCATTCAGGTCGCTATTGGCGGCGACGGACAGGTGACCTTGGGTCACATTGTGGTCAAGGGCACCGCACGCAAGGTGCGCAAGCTCTACCACGGCAAAGTGCTGGCAGGTTTTGCTGGCGCCACTGCTGATGCATTCACGCTGTTCGAGCGTTTTGAAGCCAAGCTGGAAAAGCACCAGGGCCACCTGACTCGCGCAGCGATTGAGCTGACCAAGGAATGGCGCACCGACCGCGTGCTGCGCAAGCTGGAAGCCATGCTGGCAGTGTCTGATCACACCGCTTCGCTCATCATTACGGGCAATGGTGATGTGCTCGAACCCGAGCAGGGGATTGTTGCCATTGGCTCTGGCGGTGCCTATGCCCACTCGGCAGCCAAGGCGCTGCTCAACAACACCGACTTGACTGCTGAGCAGATCGTGAAGAAGTCGCTGGAGATCGCTGGCGAGCTGTGCATCTACACGAACATGAACCACACCATTGAGACTTTGTAAGTCTGCGTTCTAAGAATTTATAGCTGCTAGCCCTTTTTGCGTATGTGCTAGACGCTGATTTGATTGATATTTGAATATGTCTTCCATGACCCCCCAGGAAATCGTTTCTGAGTTGGACAACCACATCGTGGGCCAGGCCGGTGCCAAGCGTGCGGTAGCGATTGCGCTGCGCAATCGCTGGCGTCGCCAGCAGGTGGCTGATGGACTGCGCCAGGAAATAACGCCCAAGAACATCCTGATGATTGGCCCCACAGGTGTCGGCAAGACCGAGATTGCGCGTCGCTTGGCGCGGCTGGCGGATGCGCCTTTCATCAAGGTGGAAGCCACCAAGTTCACTGAAGTGGGCTACGTCGGCAAGGATGTGGATTCCATCATCCGCGACTTGGCAGAAATCGCGGTCAAGCAAGCGCGCGAGAGCGAGGTGAAAAAGCTGCGCATCCGGGCTGAAGACGCAGCAGAAGAGCGTATCTTGGATGTACTGCTGCCCCCAGCGCGCACAGGTGATGTGGCAACAGAAGGCAGTAATACACGCCAGATTTTCCGCAAGAAGTTGCGGGAAGGCCAACTGGACGATAAAGAGATTGAAATTGAGCTGCTGGACGCCAAGCCTCAGTTGGAAATCATGGGGCCCCAGGGCATGGAAGAGATGGCTGAGCAGTTGCGCGGCATGTTCAGCCAGATGGGGCAAGAGCGGCGCAAGACCCGCAAGCTCAAAATCAAAGATGCACTCAAGCAAGTGGTGGATGAAGAGGCCGCCAAGCTTGTTAACGAGGAAGAGACCAAAACCCGCGCACTGAGTAATCTCGAGCAAAACGGCATTGTCTTTATCGATGAAATTGATAAGGTGGCCACCCGCCAGGAGGCCAGTGGCTCTGACGTGTCGCGCCAAGGTGTGCAGCGTGACTTGCTGCCCTTGGTGGAGGGCACGACCGTGTCCACCAAGTACGGCATGGTCAAAACTGACCATATCTTGTTCATTGCCTCGGGTGCATTCCACCTGGCCAAGCCCAGCGATTTGATCCCGGAGTTGCAGGGCCGCTTCCCGATCCGTGTGGAGCTGCAGTCACTGTCGGTGGAGGACTTTGAGGCGATCTTGGTGCAAACCCACGCGTCGCTGGTCAAGCAGTATCAGGCCTTGCTGGAGACGGAAGGCGTGAAGCTGGAATTCACTCCAGACGGCATTACACGTCTGGCACACACTGCGTTTACGGTGAATGAGCGTACGGAAAATATTGGTGCGCGTCGTCTGTCGACGGTGATGGAGCGCTTGCTGGATGAGGTCAGCTTTGATGCGGTCAAACTGGCCGGTCAAACAGTGACGATTGATGCTACCTACGTGGATGAGCGCTTGCAGTTGCTCAGCCAGGACGAAGATTTATCAAGATACATTCTGTAACTCAAAATCAGCCACTTCATCCCCCTTGGCGGTGCTTCACCGCCAAGGGGGATTTGTTTTGATAAAGATCGTAAATGGAACGTAGGACGCATGCGCGCGCCCGATGAGCGGTTAAGTGAATGATTTCAAAGTGTTTTTTGTGATTTTTTAATCCATTAATTCTTTCTAAGTCATTGATTTCATTGCCTGCGGACGTGGGGCTGCTAGTGGCGATCCTTGAATTTGCTGCTACAGTGCAAAAAAGTGCAATTAAGTGGTGAAAATTGCCTCAAGCTCCCGGAAAAGGGTGCTCAAGGGCCAAACAAACGGGGTGAATGATCGTGTTTCAAGGGGCTTCAGCGCTGAATCTCGATGGAAAGGGGCGGTTATCTATACCGACCCGGCATCGCGACGCCCTGATTTCGCAAGCACAAGGTCAGGTCACTATCACCAAGCACCCACACGGGTGTCTCATGTTGTTCCCACGCTCTGAATGGCTGCTGTTCCGTGACCGAATCGGTCAATTGCCCATGTCTGCGCAATGGTGGAAACGCATTTTTCTTGGCAACGCCATGGACGTCGATATGGATGGAACTGGTCGTGTACTGGTTGCCCCTGAGTTGCGTCAAGCTGTTGCTTTGGACAAAGAGGTGATCCTGCTCGGTATGGGCAATCACTTTGAGCTTTGGGACAAAGCCACTTATGAAGCCCATGAGGCGCAGGCAATGCAGGCGCCCATGCCCGATGTATTCCAAGATTTTGCTTTCTGAAAAGGGCGAGCGTTGAACCAGCCCCTCCAACACATAACTGTTTTACTCAACGAGGCCGTGGACGCCTTGCTGGGGGATTCGCCGTCTGCGACCAGTGGTTGCTATGTGGATGGCACCTTTGGTCGTGGCGGCCACTCGCGTTTGATTTTGTCCCGGCTCAGCCCGCAGGGGCGGCTTATAGCCTTCGATAAAGACCCATTGGCAATTGCAGAAGCCGGGCGTATTGAAGACGCCCGTTTTTCTATCCGCCATGAAGGTTTTCGCAATATCGGCGAGCTGCCAGAAGCCAGTGCCGACGGTATCTTGATGGACTTGGGTGTGAGCTCGCCGCAGATTGACCAGGCAGACCGTGGCTTCAGCTTTCGTTTCGAAGGTCCGCTGGACATGCGCATGGACACCACGCGTGGCCAAAGCGTGGCCCAATGGCTGGCCGAAGCAGAGGTGCAGCAAATTACCGATGTCATTCGCGACTACGGTGAAGAGCGCCTTGCATACCCGGTTGCCAAAGCGATCGTTGCACACCGTGAGGCCCATGGCCCTTTGCAAACCACGACCGACTTGGCAGATCTGGTGGCTAAGGTGGTGAAGACGCGTGACGGTCAGAACCCCGCCACACGCACTTTTCAAGCGCTGCGTATTTTTATCAATGCTGAGCTGGTGGAGCTGGAAGAGGCGCTGCTTGCCAGCTTGCGCGTACTCAAGCCTGGCGGGCGGTTGGTGGTCATCAGCTTTCATTCGCTGGAAGACCGCATCGTCAAGCAATTTATTGCGGAACACTCCAAAGAGGTGTTCGACCGCCGCACTCCATTTGCGGTACCCAAGCCCATGCGTTTGAAAGCGCTGGAGCGTATCAAGCCCAGTAAAGCAGAGGTTGAAGGCAATCCCCGTTCACGCAGCGCCGTAATGCGTGTGGCGCAGCGTACAGAGGTGCCTGCATGACAGCCCCCTCACGGCTGCATCACGCAAGGAGAGGGCCATGCTTCGCCTGAACTTCTTGCTGCTGGTCGCCGTCATGCTCAGTGCGTTGTATCTGGTGCAAACCCAGTACGAATCGCGCCGCCTGTTCACCGAGCTGCACCGCGCCACCAATGAGTCCCGCAATCTGGAAACAGAGTACCAGCGTCTGCAGGTAGAGCTGCGGGCGCAGTCAACTCCTGCCCGCATTGAGGCACTGGCGGTTGCGCAAGGTCTGCAAGGCGCATCACCGGCGATAACGCACTATGTGCGTGATTCGCAGCAAGCAGGAGGCGCACAGTGAGGCGCAGCGTGAATTACACCTCCAGCCCCTTGCTTGCGAGCAAAACGCCAGCCTGGCGCAGCAAGTTTGTCATGGCCTGCGTCGTGTTTGCATTTACGGGTCTGGCAGGCCGTGCTGCCTGGGTACAGGTGATTGATAACGACTTCTTCTTGAGGCAGGGGGAAGTGCGTTTTGCACGCACGCTGGAGCTTTCGGCCAACCGGGGCCGAATTCTCGATCGCAATGGTTTGATTCTGGCTTCCAGCGTGCCTGCAGCCAGTATTTGGGCGATCCCTGAGGACGTTGAAAAGAATACGCCAGAGGATCTGGCCAAGCTGCCGCAACTGGCCAAGTTGATGGATATGCCTTTGGACCAGCTCAAGAAAAAGCTGGAGGAAGACAAAAGCTTTGTCTGGGTCAAGCGTCAGCTGGATTGGGAAGTGGGGCAGAAAATCAAGGCGATGGGTATCAAGGGGGTTTATCAATCCCGTGAATACAAGCGCCAATACCCTGAAGGCGAGGCTGCGGCGCACATTGTGGGCTTCACCAATGTCGAGGACAAAGGCCAAGAAGGCATGGAGCTGGCCTTTGAAAAAGATCTGGCCGGAAAGATTGGCTCACGCCGGGTCATCAAGGACCGGATGGGGCGTGTCGTTGAGGGGGTAGGAGAAGAAATTCCGCCCATTGACGGCCGAGATATTCAACTGTCTATCGACAGCAAAATTCAGTTTTTTGCCTATCAAAAGCTCAAGGACCAGGTGATTGCGCACAAGGCCCTGGGAGGCACTGTGGTGGTGATGGATGCCAAAACGGGCGAGTTGCTGGCGCTGGCCAACTACCCCAGCTTTAACCCGTCAAACCGCAAGCGGTTAACGGGCGAGCAACTGCGCAATCGCGCCATTACGGATGTGTTTGAGCCAGGCTCCACCATCAAACCCATTACCGTCGGGATTGCTTTGGAAAGTGGCAAGGTTCGCCCAACTACGCAGATTGATACTTCTCCCGGGCGCATCAACGTTACGGGTTCCACCATTTCAGACACTAAAAATTATGGATTGCTGACGGTGGAAGGTGTGATTCAAAAGTCCAGCAATGTGGGAACCACCAAGATTTCGCAGCAGTTAACGGCAAAAGAAATGTGGGAGACATTCTCTGCCGTCGGCTTTGGACAAAAACCGCAAATTGCATTCCCCGGGGCTGCAAGTGGACGTTTGCGCGCCTACAAAACCTGGCGTCCTGTTGAGCAGGCCACCATGTCCTATGGCTACGGCCTGTCTGCCAGCTTGCTGCAGATGACACGCTCATACACGGTGTTCTCGAATGGTGGAAAAGTGATTCCGGCCACCATGCTGAAGCTGGACAGGCCTCCGGTGGGCGTACCTGTGTTCTCTGAACGTACCGCAGAGCAGGTGCGCAAGATGCTGGCACTGGCCACAGGCCCAGGCGGCACCGGTCAGCGTGCCCAGACTGTGGGGTATTCCGTGGGTGGAAAATCGGGTACTGCCCGCAAACAAGTGGGTAAAAACTATGCTGCAGGCAAGTACCGGGCCTGGTTCACGGGCATGGCACCTATTGAAAACCCCCGTGTGATTGTGGCTGTGATGGTCGATGAGCCCAGCAATGGCACCTACTACGGCGGTACGGTGGCGGCGCCCGTCTTCAGTACGGTTGTGCAGCAAAGTCTGCGCCTCTTGGGTGTGGCTCCTGACATGGCGGTGCAGCCCCAAATCGTTGCGAATCCTGTGGAGGAGTCGCTATGAGCCGAGCGCCCGCATTTTTGAATGACCTGCAGCAGGCTGTGGCCTGGTTGCGTGCCCGAGTGACTGGCCAGCTGCAAACAGACAGCAGGCAAGTGCAGCCAGGCGATGGTTTTATTGCCTGGCCTGGCGGCGTGACGGATGGCCGGCAACACGTGGCATCTGCGATTGAGCGCGGCGCTGTTGCCTGCCTGGTCGAGCATGAAGGCATCCATGCCTTTGAGCTGGATGGCCCGGTGGCTAGCTACCAAGGTCTGAAGGCGGCAACGGCTGAAATTGCTGCGCAGTGGTATGGCCTGCCTTCCAAGGCACTGCAAGTGCTGGCAGTGACAGGCACCAACGGCAAGACAACGACAGCGTGGTGGCTGGCCCATGCTTTGGCGCAGTACCAAAGCGGGGCGCGCCACGGGTGTGCCATGGTGGGCACGCTGGGCATCGGAGTGCCGCCCGATCTGGTGGTGACAGGAATGACCACCCCTGACCCAGTGCGCCTGCAATATGCGCTGGCCAGCTATGTACAGCAAGGCCTGGCGGCTTGTGCCCTGGAAGCGTCTTCGATTGGCATTGAAGAGCATCGCTTGGACGGGGTCGACGTTCACACCGCTATTTTTACCAACTTCACCCAAGATCACCTGGACTACCACGGCAGCATGGATGCCTACTGGCAGGCCAAGGCCAAGCTGTTTGCGTGGCCAGGGCTGAAGGCTGCGGTGATCAATGTCGATGATGGCTACGGCCAGACTTTAGCGCTGCAGCTGCAGGCTGCTGGCCAGTTGGATGTCTGGACGGTGGCAGTCGACGGCGCTGCCCGCCTGCGGGCCTTGAATGTGCGCCACGGTTTGCGTGGTCTGGCGTTTGACGTGCAAGAAGGCACACAAACGTATGTGATGGAGACCGGCCTGATCGGCCAGTACAACGTCAGCAATATGCTGGGTGTGCTGGCCACGTTGCGTACGCTGGGTATTGCGCTGGCTGATGCGGTGGCTATCTGCGGCGATCTAGAGCCTGTGCCCGGGCGGATGCAGCAAATTGCGCTGCAAAACCAGCCTCTGGTGGTGGTGGACTATGCCCACACGCCAGACGCCTTGGAGCAAGCCCTCAAAGGTTTGCAGCCGGTGGCCCAAGTGCGTGGCGGCAAGCTGCACTGCGTGTTTGGTTGTGGTGGCAATCGCGATGCCACCAAGCGGCCATTGATGGGGCAGGCGGCCCAGCGTCAGGCAGGTGTGGTGTGGGTCACCAGTGACAACCCGCGTGGCGAGCAACCCGAATCTATCGTTAACCAGATTACTGCTGGCATGCAGCTGCAGGGCGTGCATGTGCAGGTGGATCGCAGCCAGGCGATCGCGCAGGCGATTGCAAAGGCGGATGCCCGCGACGTAGTGCTGCTGGCGGGTAAGGGCCACGAGGATTACCAGGAAATCATGGGTGTGAAACACCCGTTTTCGGACATGGACAAAGCCCGTGAGGCTTTGGCCCAGCGAGAAGGACAGAACAAGTGATGATGACTTTGCAACAGGCGCTGGTGTGGATTCGCACCTTCCAACCGCAAGCGCGGCTGGTGGGGTGTGCCACAACGCCTTTGCTGCGTGTGCATACCGACAGCCGAACGCTTCAGGCTGGTGATTTGTTTGTGGCGCTCAAGGGCGAACGCATGGATGCCCATGACTTCTTGCCTCAGGTGAAGGCGCAAGGCGCTGCGACAGCGGTGATTGCGCATGGCGGCCTAGAGGCTCTGGGCCTTGAGGGTATTGAAGTGCCAGATACCACGGTAGCACTGGGTGCCTTGGCTGCAGGCTGGCGCAGCCAGTTTCAGCTGCCCTTGATTGCAGTGACTGGCAGCAATGGCAAGACTACGGTGACTCAGATGATCGCCAGCATTTTGTCCGAACAGGCGGGCGATGCCGCATTGGCCACGCAAGGCAATTTCAACAATGCCATTGGCGTGCCTTTGACTCTGTTTCGCATGACTGCAGCGCACCGCCTTGGGGTGGTGGAGCTGGGCATGAACCATCCCGGTGAAATCACTGAGCTGGCACGTGTGGCACAACCAACCGTGGCGCTGGTGAACAACGCCCAGCGTGAGCATCAGGAGTTCATGCACACCGTGCAGGCCGTGGCCGAAGAGAACGCCAGCGTCTTTGCGCATCTGCCAGCCGATGGCACGGCGGTATTGCCGGCTGATGATGCGTTCACGCCCTTGTGGCGTGAACTGGCTGGCTCGCGCAAGGTGGTGACCTTTGGAGGTGCCGCGGCGGATGTTACGGCGCTGTCTGCCAGCTGGGCCCACAGCGCATGGCAGGTGCAGGTGCAAACACCGCAAGGCAACTTTGACTGCGCGCTGCATATTGCAGGCCGTCATAACGTGCGCAATGCCTTGGCGGCCACGGCCTGTGCCTTGGCAGCAGGTGTGCCTTTGGCTGCTATTGCCCAGGGGCTGAGTGCTTTCTTGCCAGTCAAGGGGCGTTCTCGCTCGACATCGGTGGTGTGTGCCGGCCGCCGTGTGGATGTGGTGGACGACACCTATAACGCAAATCCAGACTCGGTTCAGGCAGCCATTGCCGTGCTGGCCGAGCTACCCGCTCCGCGTTTGCTGGTGCTCGGTGATATGGGTGAGGTGGGTGACCAGGGACCTGCTTTTCATGCAGAAGCCGGCGCATGTGCCCAGCAAGCTGGGATTGAAAGTTTCCTCGCGTTAGGTCCTCAAATGAAGCAAGCGGTTGCAGCATTTGGTGATGGAGCTGCGCATTTTGAAGATATGGCCGCGCTGATTGCTGCGGTGCAGGCCCGTATGGGGCAGACCGGCAGCGTGCTGGTCAAGGGTTCGAGAAGTATGAAGATGGAACAAGTGGTGCAAGCGCTGGAAAGCGCTTGCAAGGAGGGCGCAACATGCTGCTGATCTTGGCCGAGTGGCTGCAGACTTTGTCGCCTGATTTCAGTTTTTTGCGCGTGGTGCAGTACATCACGTTCCGTGCGGTCATGGCTGCGGTGACCGCTTTGGGCATTGGTTTATGGGTAGGCCCCAAAGCCATTCGCATGCTGACTGCGCTGAAGATGGGGCAGCCCGTGCGCAGCTACGCCATGCAGACCCATTTGGTTAAAAGCGGCACACCCACCATGGGGGGCGTGCTGATTTTGTTTGCCATCTCCGTTTCGACCTTGCTGTGGTTTGACCTGAGCAACCGCTTTGTCTGGATTGTGCTGATCGTGACGCTGGGCTTTGGTGCGATTGGCTGGGTGGATGACTGGCGCAAGGTGGTCAACAAAGACCCGGAAGGCATGCGCTCGCGCGAGAAGTATTTCTGGCAATCGGTGATTGGCTTGATTGCAGCCATCGCCCTGGTTTTCAGCGTGTCTGAAAACTCCAACAGCCGCTCGTTTGAACTGCTCGTCACGTGGGTGCAGTCGGGCTTTTCGATGGATTTGCCGCCACAGGCTGGGCTGCAAGTGCCTTTCTTCAAGGAGATCAGCTACCCACTGGGCGTGCTGGGCTTTGTGATCTTGACCTATCTGGTCATTGTCGGTGCCAGCAATGCGGTCAACCTGACCGATGGTCTGGATGGTCTGGCCATCATGCCCGTGATCATGGTGGGCACTGCACTGGGCATTTTTGCCTACGTGACAGGCAACGCCAATTACGCCAAATACCTGCACTTTCCCAGCATTCCCGGCACGGGCGAGCTGATGATCTTTTGCGGTGCCATGGCGGGCGCGGGTCTGGCTTTTCTGTGGTTCAACGCACATCCGGCCCAGATATTCATGGGTGACGTGGGCGCGCTGGCCCTGGGCGCTGCGCTGGGCACCATTGCCGTGATCGTGCGCCAGGAGATTGTGCTGGCCATCATGGGCGGCATTTTTGTGGCCGAAGCCGTCTCGGTGATGCTGCAGGTGGTGTGGTTCAAGTACACCAAAAAACGCTACGGTGAAGGCCGCCGCTTGCTCAAGATGGCACCGCTGCACCACCACTTTGAAAAGAGCGGCTGGAAAGAGACGCAGGTCGTGATTCGTTTCTGGATCATCACCATGCTGCTGTGCCTGATTGGCCTCACAACGCTGAAGTTGAGGTAAGCACCATGCACGCCCAAGACTATCCACAGGATATGCCACACACCACATCGACCACCACCGATGCAGTGGCAGAGGCCGTGGTTGTCAATGAAAATTTAGGAGCTATCAGCGTAGATGAGTCAAAGGTTTCAGATATAAATGTATCTGAAACGCAAGATGGGCAAGCGCTGATAGCTCCTGAAATTGAGGTGGGGGTGACGCCTGCGTGGGCAGAGCCTGTGCCGGATGTGGCTTCACTGACTGCCGCCAAAGATGCAGCCGCCTTTGTGGCGCAAATTTTTACGGACCCCAGCATGTCTGATGCAGGCGATGCCGAAGTCACGACGGCGCAGCCTGTAGACGATGTACCCGCTGTAGATTGGCCCCCCGTGCCTGCGCAGTGGCCGCTGGGCCAGGCGCAGCACCTGCAAGGTCAGCATGTCTTAATTTTGGGCCTGGGCGCATCGGGCATTTCCATGGCGCGCTGGTGCACACGTGCGGGCGCACAGGTGACGGTGGCCGATACACGCGAAGCACCGCCCCAGCTGGAGCTGCTGCGCACTCAATTGCCTGAGGCGCGGTTTGTCGGCGGTCCGCTCAGCCGCGCTTTGGTCGATGGCCAGCATCTGACCTCGGTCTATCGCTCTCCCGGCCTGACGCCCGACACCATCGCCCCCGTCGTCGATGCGGCGCGCGCCATTGGGCTGCCAGTAGGCGGTGAGCTGGATTTGTTTGCCGCAGCCTTGCAAGGGCTGAACACAGCGCACGGCTACCAGCCCAAAGTGCTGGCCATTACGGGTACCAATGGCAAGACCACGGTCACTTCGCTCACAGGCAAGCTGCTGGAGCACGCCGGCATGCACGCCGCCGTGGCGGGCAACATCGGCCCTACGTTGCTCGATACCTTGAGTGCCCGCATTGATGCGGAGCATTTGCCCCAGGTCTGGGTGCTGGAGCTGTCCAGCTTTCAGCTCGATGGCGTGCAAGGTTTCGAGCCCACCGCAGCTGTCGTGCTCAACATCACGCAGGACCATTTGGACTGGCACGGCAGTCTGGCTGGCTACGCAGCAGCCAAGGCACGCATTTTTGGTCAAAGCGGGTTGATGGTGCTCAACCGCGAAGACCCTGTCGTCATGGACATGCTGCCTCCGCCCGTCAAGGTCAAGCTGCAAAAGCCTCAACTGCGTGCCCACCTGACGTTCGGGGCTGACATGCCGCGCAATCCTGGTGACTTTGGCATCGAGATGGTGGCAGGCATGGCCTGGCTGGTGCGCGCCATGGATGTGGACAACGCCGGCCGCCGCGCACGCGATCCGCAAGAAGAATTGGTCATGCAGCGGCTACTTCCCGCCGATGCGCTGCGCATTCGTGGCCGCCACAACGCAACCAATGCCTTGGCAGCACTGGCGCTGGCGCAAGCGGCTGGGGCATCGTTGGCACCCATGCTTTACGGTTTGCGTGAATACCGGGGTGAGCCCCACCGCGTTGAGCCCATTGGCATGGTGCATGGCGTGGAGTATTTTGACGACAGCAAGGGCACCAATGTGGGTGCCACGGTCGCCGCTCTGACGGGGCTGGGGGCCGATCGCCGCATTGTTTTGATTTTGGGTGGTCTGGGTAAGGGCCAGGACTTTGGGCCTTTGGCCTCTCCGGTCTCGCGCTATGTGCGTGCCGTGGTCTTGATCGGCCGTGATGCGCCTTTGATCAAGCAAGCGCTGCAAGAGACAGGCGTGCCGCTGCTGGACGCCATCGACATGGACCAGGCCGTGCAATCGGCGGCGGCCCATGCCAAGGCAGGCGATGCGGTGCTCATGTCACCTGCCTGCGCCAGCATGGACATGTACCGTGACTATGCCCACCGCGCACAGGCCTTTGTGGCTGCGGTACAAGAACTGGCCGACGAAGCCGGCCAGGTGCTGGAGGGCTACGGCGGATGAATACGCTGACCCATGTACGCGATCGTCTGCAAGGCTGGTTCCGCGGTGCTGCGGACAAGCCGGTCGACGTCTTGCCTGTGCGTGTTGGGGGCACGGAATATCGCAATACCCGTGCTTTGCCGGCCACGGCCTTGGGTCTGGACCAGGCTTTGATCTGGGTCGTGATTGCCTTGCTGGCCTGGGGGCTGGTGATGGTGTATTCCGCATCGATTGCGATGCCGGACAACCCGCGTTTCGGCAAAATTGAGCCCTATCACTTTTTGCTGCGCCATGCGATGGCACTGGGCGTGGGCTTTGTGGCTGCACTGCTGGCGTTTCAGGTGTCGATGAAAACCTGGGAGCGCCTGGCTATCCCCATGTTTTTGCTGGCGCTGTTCTTGCTGGTGATGGTGCTGGTGCCCGGCGTGGGTCTGGTGGTCAATGGTGCCCGGCGCTGGTTGCCACTGGGCATCATGAATTTTCAACCGTCAGAGCTGGCCAAGTTTGCTGTGCTGGTGTATGCGGCGGACTACATGGTGCGGCGCATGGACGTGAAAGAGCGCTTCTTCCGAGCCGTGCTGCCCATGGCTGCTGCCGTGTTCTTTGTCGGGGTGTTGCTGCTGGCCGAGCCTGATATGGGCGCTTTCATGGTGATCGTCGTGATCTCCATGGGCATCTTGTTTCTGGGCGGGGTGAACGCACGCATGTTCTTCCTGATGGCTGCGCTGGTGGTGGGGGCCTTCGTGATGATGATCGCGTTTTCACCATGGCGGCGTGAGCGCATCTTTGCCTATCTGGATCCATTTTCTGTCGACCACGCCCTGGGCAAGGGCTACCAGCTCTCGCATGCCTTGATTGCCATCGGGCGCGGAGAGCTGTTTGGCGTGGGTCTGGGGCGCAGTGTGGAAAAACTGCACTGGCTGCCAGAGGCGCATACCGACTTCCTGCTGTCTGTCATTGGTGAGGAGTTCGGCTTTGTCGGCATCCTCATCTTGATCATTGCGTTTGTCTGGATCGCCCGACGTATCACCGAGATTGGCCGCGAAGCCATCGCGCTGGACCGTGTGTTCTCAGGCCTGGTCGCACAAGGCGTGGCGCTGTGGTTTGGCTTCCAGGCTTTTATCAACATGGGTGTGAACCTGGGGGCTTTGCCTACCAAGGGGCTGACCTTGCCGCTGATGAGTTTTGGGGGATCCGCAATCTTGATGAATTTGATCGCGATTGCGGTGGTTTTGCGAATTGATTACGAGAACAAGCTCCTCAGTCCGAGGATGAGAAAGTCATGAAAGAAAAAGTTGCTTTGATCATGGCGGGCGGCACGGGGGGGCACATCTTCCCGGGCTTGGCCGTGGCACAAGCATTGCGTGAGCAAGGTTGGCGCGTGCACTGGCTGGGCGCCCCGGGCAGCATGGAGTCGCGCTTGGTGCCCGTGCAGGGTTTTGAACTGGAAACGATTGAGTTCTCCGGTGTCCGTGGCAAGGGGCTGAAGACTTTGGCATTGCTGCCATTGCGATTACTGCGAGCCTTTTGGCAGGCACTGGCTGTGGTGCGCCGGGTTCAGCCTGATGTGCTGGTCGGTTTTGGTGGGTACATCACTTTTCCGGGTGCAATGATGGGCGTGCTGGCAGGCAAGAAACTGGTCTTGCACGAGCAAAACTCTGTGGCCGGAACTGCCAACAAGGTGCTGGCCAGCGTGGCTGACCGTGTGTTTGAAGCATTTCCCAATGCGCTTGTCAAAGCCCAGTGGGTGGGCAATCCCTTGCGCCCCGCATTTTTGCAGCAGGCTGAGCCAGCGGTGCGTTTTGAAGGCCGCACCGGTCCGCTCAAAGTATTGGTAGTGGGCGGCAGTTTGGGTGCCAAGGCGTTGAATGACATCGTGCCTCAGGCTCTGGCCTTGTTGCCAGCCGAAGAGCGTCCTGAAGTCGTTCACCAAAGCGGGGCCAAACAAATTGAAGCGCTGCGTGCCAACTATGCCGCAGCCGGTGTGCAGGCAGAGCTGACGCCGTTCATTGAAGATACCGCGCAAGCCTTTGCAGAGGCAGATTTGGTGATCTGCCGTGCGGGGGCCAGCACCGTCACGGAGATTGCAGCCATTGGTGCGGCGGCCATTTATGTGCCGTTTCCCCATGCGGTGGATGACCACCAGACCGCCAATGCCCGCTTCATCGTGGACGCTGGTGGTGGGTGGTTAATGCAACAAGATGCATTGAATGCACAAAAACTAGCAAAAATGCTACAGAATATGCAGCGTTCAACGCTCTTGAACGTTGCTCTTAAAGCGAAAACGATGCAGAAGATTTATGCAACCCGTGAAGTGGTTGCCGCGTGCGAGGAGCTCGCCGCATGAAACACGCCATTCAAAACATCCACTTTGTGGGCCTGGGCGGCTCCGGGATGAGTGGTATTGCTGAGGTTTTACACAACCTCGGCTATGCCGTCTCCGGCTCAGATTTAGCGCAGAGTGCCACCTTGCAGCGTTTGCAGGCGCTGGGCATCCACACCTTTGTGGGCCACGACGCAGCGCATGTGCAAGCAGCGGATGTGGTGGTGACTTCGACGGCAGTGCAGGCAGACAACCCCGAAGTGCTGCAAGCGCGCGCACGCAAAATTCCCGTTGTCCCCCGTGCTTTGATGCTGGCGGAGTTGATGCGCTTTAAGCAAGGCATTGCCATTGCCGGTGCACACGGCAAGACCACGACAACCAGCCTGGTGACCAGTGTGCTGGCTGAGGCCGGGCTGGACCCCACGTTTGTGATTGGCGGCAAGCTCAATAGTGCGGGTGCCAATGCCAAGCTGGGGCAAGGCGACTACATCGTGGTGGAAGCCGACGAGTCCGATGCGTCGTTCCTGAATTTGCTGCCAGTGATGGCGGTGATCACGAACATTGATGCTGACCACATGGAGACTTACGGTCACGATTTCGGCAGGCTCAAGCAGGCATTCGTCGATTTCCTGCACCGCATGCCTTTCTATGGCCGTGCCATCGTGTGCGCCGAAAGCCCGGCTGTGCGCGATATCTTGCCGACGCTGGCCCGCCCAGTGACCACCTATGGCTTTGCTGAGGATGTGCAGGTGCGTGCTGTTGACGTGCGCGCTGAGCATGGGCAAATGTGCTTTAAGGTGCTGCGACAAAACGGCCACATCTATCCTGAGCTGGATGTCCGCCTGAGTTTGGCGGGCGAGCACAACGTCCTGAATGCGCTGGCTGCTGTCGCAATTGCCATGGAGCTGGAAATTGCGGACGACGCCTTGCTGCGTGCCCTGGAAGGTTTCAAGGGTGTGGGGCGGCGCTTTCAGAGCTACGGCAATTTGCCATGCAAGCAAGGCGGCACTTTCACCGTGATTGATGACTATGGCCACCACCCTGTAGAGATGGCCGCCACTTTGGCTGCTGCACGGGGCGCTTTCCCGGGGCATCGCCTGGTGCTGGCTTTTCAACCCCACCGCTACACCCGTACACGCGATTGCTTTGAAGACTTTGTAAAGGTTTTGGGCGACGCGGATGTTGTCTTGCTCAACGAAGTGTATGCCGCAGGAGAAACACCCGTGGTTGCCGCAGATGGCCGCGCACTGGCGCGTGCTGTGCGTGTGGCAGGCCGCGTTGAACCAATTTTTATTGAGAAAATTGGTGATTTACCGCAAGTAATTGCGGACAATGCGCAGTCAGGTGATGTGGTGCTTTGTATGGGGGCGGGATCGATCGGCGCTGTGCCGTCGCAACTGGTTGAAATGCTAGAGAAAAAAGAGCTACAAGCGCAGAAAGGGTCTGCGTGATGAGCATGAATATGAAAAATATAGATGTGCACGCCCTGGGCAAGGTTGCCGTACTGATGGGCGGGCGCTCGTCCGAACGTGAGGTCTCCCTCATGTCAGGCCAGGGTGTTCTGGATGCCTTGCGCTCTCAAGGTGTAGATGCACATGCATTTGACCCTGCGCAGCAAAGTCTTGATGCATTGAAAAAGCAGGGTTTTGACCGCTGCTTTATCGCTTTGCACGGTCGTTTCGGTGAAGACGGTACGGTGCAGGGCGCTTTGGAGTTGCTGGGTATTCCTTACACCGGCTCTGGGGTGATGGCGTCGAGCATTGCCATGGACAAGGTCATGACCAAGCGCATCTGGCGTTTTGAAGGCTTGCCTACGCCCGATTGGCGCATGGTCGGTAGCGCACAAGAAACCAGTCAGGCGTTTGCCGCCTTGGGCGCACCCATGATCGTCAAGCCCGCACGTGATGGCTCCAGCATGGGCCTGACCAAGGTGACGGATGCCGGTCAGTGCGCTCAAGCCTATGCCTTGGCAGCCCAGTACGACGAAGAAGTGCTGTGCGAGCAATTTATTGCCGGCGATGAGACCACGTGCGCTGTCTTGGGCTCTGGCTCCGGTGCTGCGGCCTTGCCCGTGATCCGTATTGAGGCACCCGGCGGCAACTACGATTACCAGAACAAGTACTTCACTGACACCACGCAGTACCACTGCCCCAGTGGTCTGCCTGCAGATGAAGAAGTGCGTATTCAGCAGATTGTGGAAAAAGCGTTTCGCACCTTGGGCTGCCGTGGCTGGGGCCGTGCCGACGTGATGATCCGCAAGAGCGATCGCCAGCCCTTCTTGCTGGAAATCAATACATCTCCGGGCATGACCAGCCACTCGCTGGTACCGATGGCTGCGCGTGCGCAGGCGATGAGCTACGAGCAGCTGTGCCTGACGATCCTGGCAGCAGCTGCGCTGGATAACACTTCACCGCAGGAGCCGGCAATCTGATGAGCTACTCCATGTCAGCACCATTTGACGTCAAACTCATGAATGTGACCGCAACGGCCATGTTCGCGGGTGTGGCTGTCTTGTTGCTGGCGGTGGTGAGCTGGTGGGCTTTGCGCCACCCCGCTTTCTCGATTGCGCGCATTGTGGTGGAGGGTGAACTGGTCCATAACAATGCCGTCACGCTGCGCGCGAATGTGGCTCCGCACCTCACCGGCAATTTTTTCACTGTGGATTTGAAAGATGCGCGCAAGGCCTTCGAACAAGTGCCCTGGGTGAGAGAGGCGGAGGTGCGCCGTGAGTACCCCAATGGTCTGCGTGTGATTTTGCGTGAGCATGAGGCGCAGGCATATTGGGGCCCGGATACAGGCACCGCCATGGTGAACACCATGGGTGAAGTCTTTGAGGCAAACGTAGGCGAGGTGGAGCGTGAAGGCTTGCCTCGTCTTTCTGGTCCTGAGGGCTCGGCAGTGGATGTCTTGCGCATGTACTACGCCCTGGAGCCAGCCTTTGAAGACATGAGCACTCCGATTGATGCGCTGGTACTGCGAGACCGTGGCAGCTGGCTGGTGCAGCTGGAAAACGGTGCCAGCATTGAGCTCGGTGGCGGAAAAGAGCAGGAAGTGCTGCAGCGTATTCAACGTTTTGTACGCACACTGCCGCAAATTGCACAGCAGTACCAACGGACGGCCGATGCTTTGGAGTATGCCGATTTGCGCTATCCAGACGGCTATGCCTTGAGACTGCGCGGCGTGACCACGGTGTCGCGCGAGAAAGCGCTGGAGATGGCCAAGCGCCTCGCAGCGCGGCAGCAACAGGACAGTAAAAAAACACGACCTACTGAGGGCAGGCACTGATATGGCAAGAGAGTACAAAGACGTCGTCGTCGGTTTGGACATTGGCACCGCCAAGGTCATGGCCGTGGTCGCCGAAGTCATGCCCAGCGGCGAGCTCAAGCTGGCAGGTCTTGGCGTTGCACCAAGCAATGGCTTAAAGCGTGGTGTGGTGGTGAACATTGAGGCGACTGTGCAAAGCATTCAGCAGGCGCTCAAAGAAGCCGAGCTGATGGCCGATTGCAAGATTCAGCGCGTGTATACCGGCATCACCGGAAGCCACATTCGCGGCTTGAACCAAAGTGGCATGGTGGCCATCAAGGACAAGGAAGTGACGCCCACGGATGTGGCGCGTGTGATTGAGACCGCCAAGGCGGTGAGCATTTCCTCGGATCAGCGCTTGCTGCTGGTTGAGCCGCAAGAGTTTGTGATTGACGGCCAAGACGTCAAAGAGCCCGTGGGAATGAGCGGCATCCGCTTGGAAGCGAAGGTGCACATCGTCACGGGTGCGCAAAGCGCTGCGGAAAACATCATCAAATGTGTGCGCCGCTGTGGCCTGGAGGTGGAGCAACTGCTGCTCAATCCCTTGGCAGCCAGCCAAGCCGTGTTGACCGATGACGAGCGCGATCTGGGCGTTGCTTTGGTGGATATTGGCGCAGGCACGACTGATGTGGCCATTTTCACCGGCGGTGCAATCCGCCATACAGCCGTCATTCCCATTGCCGGTGATTTGATCACCAGTGATATTGCAATGGCACTGCGCACGCCGACCAAGGATGCCGAAGACATCAAGGTGGAAAGCGGCTACGCCAAGCAAATGCTGGCAGACCCAGACAGTCAGGTGGAAGTGCCTGGTCTGGGTGACCGTGCGCCGCGCATGATCAGCAAGCAGGCGCTGGCAGGTGTGATTGAGCCGCGTGTCGAAGAAATTTTCTCGTTGGTACAGCAAGTCATCCGTGAGTCGGGCTACGAAGAGGTGCTCTCTTCGGGCATCGTGCTGACCGGTGGCAGTGCAGTGATGCCAGGGATGGTCGAGTTGGGTGAGGACATTTTCCTCAAGCCTGTACGCCGGGGCGTGCCGAAATATGCGAGTGCACTGGCCGATATGGTGGCCCAGCCTCGCTCTGCCACGGTCATGGGTTTGTTGGAAGAAGCGCGACAAGGAAGATTGCGCGGTTTCAAGGTGGCACAAAAGAGTGGGTCTGTGAAGACGGCTTTTGGTCGATTTAAAGACTTCATTGTGGGAAACTTCTAACCATGAACTCTCGACGCATGCGCATCACGGGTCCCCCCACTGATTTTCGACACCGAAGAGAAGCCACCAATACGGCACAAGCGAACCTATTTAAAAAATCTCCAGGAGCACCATCATGACCATCGAAATGATCGAAGCCGAAACATTCAATCAGGGCACACAGATCAAGGTGATCGGTGTTGGCGGCGGCGGCAGCAACGCCGTTGAACACATGATTGCGAGCAATGTGCAGGGCGTTGAATTCGTCAGCGCCAACACAGACGCTCAAGCATTGATTCGCAGCAATGCACATCGCACCATTCAGTTGGGCTTGAGCGGCCTGGGCGCAGGAAGCAAGCCTGACAAGGGCCGTGAAGCAGCAGAAGCGGCGGTGGATGACATTCGTGCAGCCATTGAAGGCGCGCACATGCTGTTCATTACTGCCGGCATGGGCGGCGGCACAGGTACGGGTGCTGCACCTGTGATCGCACGTGTGGCCAAGGAAATGGGCATTCTGACTGTGGGTGTCGTGACCAAGCCTTTCGAATGGGAAGGTGGCCGTCGCATGACCAATGCAGATGGTGGCTTGACCGAGCTGGAAGCCAACGTCGACTCACTGATCGTGGTGCTCAACGAAAAGCTGCTGGAAGTGCTGGGCGATGACATCACCCAGGAAGAAGCTTTCGCGCAGGCCAACGATGTGCTCAAGAACGCCGTGGGCGGTATTGCTGAAATCATCAACGAATACGGCCACGTGAACGTCGACTTTGAAGACGTGCGCACCGTGATGGGCGAGCCAGGCAAGGCCATGATGGGTACGGCCCGTGCTTCAGGCCCTGACCGTGCACGCATTGCTGCCGAGCAAGCGGTGGCCTGCCCATTGCTGGAAGGTATCGATTTGTCGGGTGCCAAGGGTGTACTGGTGCTGGTGACCGCAGCCAAGGGCAGCCTGAAGCTGGCCGAATCTCGTTTGGCCATGTCCACCATCAATGCCTATGCTTCGCAAGAGGCCCATGTGATTTACGGCGCTGCGTATGACGACTCGCTGGGCGATGACATCCGCGTGACCGTGGTGGCCACAGGCCTGTCGCGTCCTTTGGCGCGTCGCCAGGCCATGTCGGTGGTGCAAGGCGGCTTGCGCACAGGTACCGATGGTAACTTTGCATATGCAGGGGCGACCACGGCAGCCATGGGCGGTGTCGCTATGGGTAACGCAAGTGGTGCCGCACCTTCGGTGGGCGCTGCCAGCGGTGGCATGGGCGGAGGCTACGGCGACGTGAGCGTGCCCAGCGTGTGGCGCACCAACCGTACCCAGGCAGCTGCGCGTGTGGATGCACTGTCTTCGGGTGGTATGGATGACCTGGAAATTCCAGCGTTTCTGCGCAAGCAAGCTGACTAAGGCGACTGCGTTCTGTCACAAAAAACCGAGCCAGTTTGGCTCGGTTTTTTTATGTCTGCTGCGGTGGCGGTCTCGATGACGTCAACAAAGTACATCAATGGGCGTTATAGATAAATCCATATCCTTAAAAGGGCACCCAAAGCCCCTCGCCCAGTAAAATTGCAACATGCTTCAGCAACGTACGATCAAGACTATTACCCGTGCCGTCGGTATGGGCCTGCACAGCGGCCAGCGCGTCGAGATGACGCTGCGCCCGGCGCAGCCTGACACGGGCATTGTGTTCCGTCGGGTCGACTTGCCCGAGCCGGTGGATATTCCGATCACGGCCCAGGCTGTGGTGGATACCCGCATGGCCTCGACCATTGGCGTAGGCAGCACCAAGGTGCACACCATTGAGCATCTGATGTCGGCTCTGTGCGGCCTTGGCATTGACAACCTGTACATCGATATCACGGCTGAGGAAGTTCCAATTTTGGATGGTTCCTCCTCATCGTTCGTTTTTCTGCTGCAAAGCGCGGGCATCGAGCTTCAAAATGCCGCTAAAAAGTTCATCCGCATCAAGCAGCCCGTCGAAGTGCGGGAAGGTGAAGGTGCCAACCTGAAATGGGCGCGCTTTGATCCTTACCACGGCTTCAAACTCAAGTTTGAGATCGATTTCTCGCACCCTGCGGTGGATTCCACCGGGCAGTCGTTTGAGTTCGATATGGGCGAAGGCAACTACATGCGCGATATCGCGCGTGCCCGTACCTTTGGCTTTACGCGCGATGTAGAGATGCTTCGCACCAACGGACTGGCCTTGGGTGGTGGTCTGGACAACGCCATCGTGATGGATGACTACAAGGTCCTGAACAGTGACGGTTTGCGTTATGACGATGAGTTTGTCAAACACAAAATTCTGGATGCCATCGGGGACCTGTACGTGATTGGCCACCCCATCTTGGGTGCTTACAGCGCTTTTCGCTCAGGCCATGGCATGAACAACCAGTTGATCAGGGCTGTGCTGGCCGATGGTGCCAATTGGGAATTTGTCACTTTCGACAGTGAGCGCAAGGCGCCTGCAGGCTTTACGCAGACAACGCTGGCCTGGTAGTGATTCACCCGTTGAATCACGGTATAAAGCAGCCATGTTGATTTTTCGCTGGCTGCTTTTTGCTTTGTTGATCAGTTCTGCGCTGTGCTTTGTCTTTTATCTGGGCACAGGCAGGGTGTATTACCGCCGCTGGGGCCTCGTCATTTTGAAATGGGCGGTGATTGCTGGATTGGCATTTTTTGCCGTGCTGGGCCTGTCTCGTTTCATGGTGGTGTAGGGGCGCTGATCCAAAAGCCGCAGCGGTGCAGGTTTTTGCATCTGTAAAGCGCTTGCAAAGCCTGCTCAGGACTGCGCAAAGTTCGGTAAAGCCGCGTTTTGGCAGCATCGTTTTCTTGTTTTCACTCGCATGATGGAGCCTGTAACAGCCCTTGTGGCTGCAGTCTTTTTCGTAGAAAGGGCGCGTCATGCAACTCCATCGTTTGACTTTTGCCGTCGCTGTCGCAGCATTTTTGACTTTGGCTACCAGCACGCAGGCACACGCTCAGCCATACGGCGGGCCACGCCACCATGGGCCACCACCGCATGCTCAAGGACCTAAGCACGGGCAGCACCCGGGTTGGCAGCACGGGCATCGCCCTGGCCCGCGTATGCACCATGGGCACCGCCCACCTCCACCGCCGGTGGCGCATTACTACCGGGGTGCTGGGCCGCAGTACAACTGGGTGCAGGGTTCGCGCATTCCGCCCCACTATCGTGGCTCACGCTATGTGGTTAACGATTGGCGCAGACACCGCCTGCACCAGCCACCACGTGGATACCACTGGGTGCGCTATGGCGGTGATTACATGCTGGTGGCCATTGCTTCGGGTGTGATTGCCCAGTTGCTTATCAATGGCGTACGTTAAAAATAAGAGCTGTTAACGCAGTTGTATAAACGTTTTTAGGTGGATTTGTACCTGAAATGTATGGTGCACAAGCGAAGGTAGCTATTATTTATAGATATTTCTTCACAAAAAAACAACCCGCGCGGGTCGTTTTTTCTTGGTGGCGCAGGGCTGCTTAATAGGCCCGGCCGCCCTTGAGCATGGCGTGCTGCTTGCGGTTCAGGGTGGATTCCTGGCCCAGCTTGTGCAGCATGGCACCTGCGTGGGCGTGCGTAATGGCCAGGCCCAGGGCATCTGCCGCGTCAGTGCCTGGCAGACCGGGCAGCTGCAGCATGCGTTTGACCATTTCTTGAATTTGCGACTTGGCTGCACGGCCATGGCCGGTGATGGCCTTTTTCATTTGCAGCGCCGTGTATTCGGCCACGGGCAAATTGTTGGTGACCAGGGCCGTCAGCGCCGCGCCGCGGGCTTGGCCGAGCAGCAGCGTGGATTGCGGGTTCACGTTGACAAACACGATTTCAATGACAGCCGTTTCGGGCTGATAGCGCTCTACGACTTCATTGATGCCTTCGAACAAAATCTTCAGACGTGCAGGCAGATTGCCCAGCTCCACCCCTTCGGTGCGTGTGGTGCGGATGGTGCCGCTGGCCACGTAGCGCAGGTGCTGGCCATCGCGTTCAATTACGCCAAAGCCTGTGGTTTGCAGGCCGGGGTCAATGCCAAGAATTCGCATGAATAAAGTGAGCTGTCAGCGCTTGGGGTTGAAGTCTTGAAGGCGATGTTCGCTGGTGCAAGCAGGTGCAACGTGCCTGCATGATACGCGTGCCATCACGGCAACGCCGTGCCACCCATGCGGCGCAAGATGGTGCTGGTGCGCGCATGCAGGTAGCGTGAATTGGGATTTTGCTCGTAATAGCGTGGGCGCGGCAGCATGACAGCCAGACGGGCTGCTTCGGGTGCCGTCAGTTGCGCCGCACTTTTGCGAAAGTAAAAGCGTGCCGCCGCTTCTGCACCAAAAATGCCTTGGCCCCATTCGACGTTGTTCAGGTAAATCTCCAAAATACGCTGCTTGCTCAAGAACAGCTCCAGCGTGTGCGCCAGCAGCAGCTCCTGGCCTTTGCGCAAAAAGCTGCGTTCACCAGAGAGCAGCAGGTTTTTTGCCAGTTGCTGTGTGATGGTGGAGCCGCCATAGATCACCACGGGTTTGGCATTGGGCCGGGTTTGTGCGCGTTCCAGCGCTTTTTGGTTGCGCTCCCAGGCGCGCTCAATGGCATCCCACTGCACACCGTCGTGGTCCATGAAACCATCGTCTTCAGACGTGAGTACGGCGCGCTTGAGATGGGGGGAGATCTGGGCGTAGTCCACCCATTGCTGCTGCCAGGGGCGATGCTGGGCCGACTGGTGCCAGATGCGCCACATCTCTGAGCGCTGAAAAGTGGTGGATTGGGGGTCCCACCAGACGGCCAGGGCAATGCGCGCGACAAAGAACGCCTGCAGCGCCAGCAAGGCACACAGAACAATGGCCAGCCAGCGGCCAAAGGCTTTCATGCCTGGGCTTCTTGCGCGAGTACTTCGCGCAGTTCTTGCAATACCTGGCTGGAGGGCGGGCGTACGCCACGCCACAGTGCAAAAGACTCCGCCGCTTGTTCAACCAGCATGCCCAGACCGTCGCGGCCTACGGCGCCATGGGCCTGTGCCCATTGCAGGAAAGCGGCGGCTGCGGGGCCGTACATCATGTCGTAGGCCAGACTGCCTGCACGCAATACGCTGGCGGGTACAGGAATGCCTGCGCCTTGCAGGCTGGCAGCGGTGGCGTTGATGATGATGTCGAAATCGCCTTGCAGCGCTTGCTGCTCCTGGGCAAGCAGCGCGACTTTTTGTGTCTTGGCCAAATCAGCATGCTGATCGACCAAAGCCTGGGCTTTGCTGAACGTGCGGTTGCACACGGTGATGCTGCGCGGGTTTTGCTCCAGCAGCGGCCCCAGCACACCGGCAGCGGCACCACCAGCGCCAATCAGCAAGATGTCTTTGCCAGTGATGGCTACGCCAGCGTTGCGGGTGATGTCGGCCACCAGACCCAGTCCATCGGTGTTGTCCGCATGAATGCGGCCTTGCGCATCAATGACCAGAGTGTTGGCTGCGCCAGCCAGCTCTACGCGCGGGCTGCGGCTGTGGGCGGCCTGCGCGGCATCGAGCTTGAAAGGTACCGTGATGTTGCAGCCTCTGCCGCCCTGATCGATCAGGCATTGCAGGTCTTGGGTAAAGCCACTAAGTGGCACCAGACGGCGCGCATACACGATGGGCTGCTGGGTCAGCTGTGCAAAGCGCGCATGGATCCACGGCGATCGGCTGTGTGCCACGGGGTTGCCAAAGACGCAGTACAAATCGGTGCTGGGGATAGAAGACGGCATAGGGTAGGGCTGCAAAAGCGCCGCTGCAATGCAGAAAATGCGGCTGATTTAGCGGACGTTGGTTTCCAGCGTCTGCTCACGGGTGAAATTAAAGCGGGAAACCACGGCAATCTGATCGGCGCGGGCGCGCATGGCGGGGCCAAAGTGGCCAAACGGTCCTGCTGCGCGGGCGATGGCCTGCGCACGGGTATCCAGCTGGCGGTTGCCTGAGCCTTGCACAATTTCGGTTTCCACCACTCGGCCATCGTGGTTCACGGTCAGCACCATGACCAGCTCGCCATACAGTTTTTTACCCGCATGCTCGGGGAAATTTTCGGTGCCCTTGTCTTCCACCTTGCGGCGCAGACCGTCGTAATACACGGCATACACCTCTTCGCGCGTGGCCGGGCTGATGTAGCGTTTCTTGGGGCGCGCGTTTTCTTCGTTGATGCGCTTTTCAATCTCAGCCAGCAGCTTGATGAGCTGCTTGCGCTTTTCATCTTGCTGCTCGCGGTCTTGTTTGTTGGCTGCCTCGCGCGGGTCAAACTGGGGCATGCTGGACAGCTGCTTGCGCACCTGCGTGAGCATGACGGCCTGCTGCTCCTGCAGGCTGTCCAGCTTTTTTTGGCGCTCCTCAAAATCATCGCCAATGGCCGTCAGCGCGGAATAAGGCATCGGGCTGGTGGCCCGGCCCTGTGCGGCATCCCCGCCGCCAGCCAAAGCCGCCTGGGCAATGGCCTGGGCTTTTTCCGGCCGCTCCTGCGTATGCGCATTCACCAAAATCACTTCCAAGGGGGTGTCTTGGAAAACGCGGTTGAACTGCTCAGGTGCGACAAAGCGCACGGTCAGCAATACGGCATGAATGGCTATCGACACCCCCAAAGTGAGGGTGAGCGTGGACATGGAGCGGAACGCGGCGGGCAGTTTCACGGTGCAGGGGTATCGGCGCTGGGGCTGTCGGTTTCATTGACATCCACCGCAATGGCGATGGGGCCGGCTTCGGCATCATCGTCCTCGGCGGCATCGTCAAGTGGCGCATCATCGCTGTCATCGTTGGGATCGTCCAGCCTCTCGGTCACTGTGCCGTGAATATCGAGCGTGATTTCGTCAATCTCGCCCAATTTCACACGCACACGCGCTCCACGTGGCAGTGCCTGGGCACCGGCCACGCTGATGACCAGAGGCAGCGTATCGGCGCGCACCAGCACCCCGTTGGGGCCGTTGTCCTTGATGACGGCGCCGTCGATCTCGGTGATGGCGTTTTGCTCCAGATACTTCAGCGTCCAGAAACGCTCCATCCCTGCCTGGTAACCGTTGTAGGCACTGTAGGCACCGTCAAAGCTGCTGATGATGCCGAACAACTCGGCATCCTTGGGCTTGAAGGGAGCCGCCAGCGCTGCGGTTGCGCCATGGCGTGCGCAGGCAATGATTTGCCACTGGTTGACCAAGTCCACATAACGGCGCAGGGGCGAGGTGGCCCATGAGTAGCTCTTGACGCCGATACCGGCATGGGGCAACGCCTTGGTCGACATGCGCACCTTGACGCCGGGGGCCATGCTGGCCTGGCTGCGGTAGATGCCGGGCACGCCCATCTCAGCCATCCAGCTGCCCCAGGTGCTGTTGGCCACAATCGCCGCCTCGGCCACGATCAGGTCCAGCGGTGCACCGCGCTTGCGCGTGGTGATGCTGACAATCTCGTTGCCCTGGGGTTCTGCGTCGTCATTGCCTTCCAGACGGAACGTGTAGTCAGGGCGCGAGAAGTTCTCGGGCTTGCCGCGCACCTGTTCGCGGCCCGCCTTGAGGTGCTTGGCCAGGCGGTGCAGGAACATCAGCTCCTGGCGGCGTTCCAGCAGATTGGCGGGAGTGTCTTGTACCTGCAGCTGTGGGTTGGCCAGCCATTCTTCGGTGACGATGTGGTCCAGCTTGTCGTGGCGGAAATTGACCGCCACGGGCACGCGCTCGAGCTTGGTGACTTTGTCTTTGACTTCCAGCGTGGCTTCGTCGTAGGTCACATACAGCGAAACGGCGGGATTGGCACGGCCTTCGTCCAGCGTGTAGATCTGCACCACTTCATCGGGCAGCATGGTGATTTTGTAGCCAGGCATGTAGACCGTAGACAGGCGAGCACGGCCCAGCTTGTCCAGGTCAGAGCCGGGCTGGATGGCCAGACCTGGCGCTGCAATGTGAATGCCCAGCGTGACAGTGCCACTGCCCAGGCCTTGTACAGACAGTGCATCGTCGATTTCCGTGGTCATGGAGTCGTCGATGGAGTAGGCCTGCACATCGGCCAGCGGCAAATCGGACGGAGGCTGCGGTGCAGTCACGTCGGGGAAGCGCGTGCCCTTGGGGAAGTTCTCGAACAGGAAACGCTTCCAGTGGAACTGGTAGGCCGAATCAATGGCACCAGCGGCTTGCAGCAGCTCCAGTGGCGCTTTGTGCGCGTTGCGGCTGGCCTCGACCACGGCCTTGTATTCAGGCGCGTTTTTGTCGGGCTTGAACAGAATTTTGTACAGCTCATCGCGAATGGCCTGGGGCGTTGTGCCTGCCACCAGCTCTTGCGCCCAGCTTTCAATCTGCGCCTGCAGCTGTTTCTTCTTTTCAATGGCCACCAGCGCTTGCTGCAGGATTTCAGCAGGCGCTTTCTTGAAGCGGCCCTTGCCTGCACGGCGAAAGTAATGCGGCGCGCCGTAGAGCGCAAACAGCATGCCGGCTTGCTGTGTCAGCGGGGCACTGTCCGAGAAATAGTCGCGTGCAATGTCGGCAAAGCCAAATTCTTCATCGGGTGCAAACTCCCAGGCCAGGTCCAGCTCAATCGTGGCTGCCACGCTTTCGGCTTGCTCCATCAGAGCTGCGGGTTCGGGCTTTTCAAACTTGAGCAGAATGTTGGCGGCCTTGACCTTGACCCGTTTGCCGGAACCAAGCTCAATTTGGGAGGAGGCATCGGCCTCGGACAGGATACGGCCGGCCAAAAATTTACCGGCATCTTCAAACAATGCGTGCATAGAGTCGATTGTCCCACGCCGTGGATTTCCCCCAGAGGGTGTTTGCATCCTACGCGGCACTTGGGCAGTATGTGCTTTTAAAAAAGAAGCTGTCAGCGCTTGTCAGTGCTAGTTTTTAGATAGAAAACTATCTGAAAACGCCTTATAAAAAGCGCAGGCAGCTCTGGTTTTTGATTCTGTTTTGATGTCAGGCCAAATCCAGAAAATCCAGAATGCGCGAGATGTGACTGTCAAAGTCGCTGATGGCGTGGTCGCCGCCTTCCAAAATGACTTGTTCAGCCTCGGGATAGCGCGCCACCATCTGGCGCCAGTCCAGGACCTCGTCACCCTTGGCAAAAATGCCCAGTTGTGGTGCCGGGGCAGCCAGATCGTGCAGCGCCAGGTCGCGCAGCTGCTGAATGTATTCGGGCTTGAAGAAGAAGGCTTCTTGCGGGTTGTGCCAGCTGGTTTGCTGGCCAATGTGGTGTTCCAGCGAATGGTCTGGATACACCGCGGGGTTGAGCAGCACTGATTTGCAGTGCTTTTGATGCGCCACCCAGGTGGCGTAGTAGCCCCCCAGCGAAGAGCCAATCACGGCCATCTGCGCGCTGGGCCAGTCCTGCACGTGGGCCATCACCATGTCCATCGCGGCTTTGGGTGAGGGGGGCAGCTGAGGGCAATACCAGGTCACGCTGGGGTGCTGGCCCTGCACGTAGTGCGCCATGGTGCGCGCCTTGTTGGACTGCGGCGATGAGCGAAAACCGTGCAAATACAGCAAATGGGTGGTGGGCATATTCCGGAGGTTCCTCACAAATCCTGGGTGCAGGTGCATCAGTGATAACAGCAGGCAGAGCGCTCAGCAGATAATTGCACGCTATGCCCGCCGAATTTGACAAACCCAACATTCTTCAACGTATCTTGCCGATGTTTCGCGGCTTTGATCCTATTTTGCTGCTGCTGATCGGCTGGCTGGCAAGCATAGGGCTGATGGCTATGTATTCCGCAGGATACGACCATGGCACACGGTTTGTAGACCATGGGCGCAATATGTTGCTGGCTGTGGGCATTTTGTTTGTGGTGGCCCAAATTCCGCCGCAAAAACTGATGGCCATTGCTGTGCCGCTGTATGCATTGGGCGTGGCCTTGCTGATTGCTGTGCTGCTGTTTGGCATTACACGCAAGGGCGCGCAGCGCTGGGTCAACATCGGTGTGGTGATTCAGCCCTCAGAAATTTTGAAAATTGCTGCGCCTTTGATGCTGGCGTGGTGGTTTCACCGCAGAGAGAGCGCGCTGCGGGCGGTGGATTTTGTGATCGCGTTTGCTTTGCTGATCGTGCCTGTGGCGCTGATCATGAAACAGCCTGATCTGGGAACGTCGCTGCTGGTGATGGCGGCAGGCCTGTCGGTGATTTTCTTTGCAGGCTTGCCCTGGAAGCTGGTGGTGCCACCCGTATTGCTGGGTGTGGTGGCTATTGGCTGGTTGATTTGGAACGAACCCTGGCTGTGCCAGGACGGCATGAGCTGGTATTTCTTGCATGACTACCAGCGCACCCGTGTCTGCACCTTGCTGGACCCCATGCGCGATCCGCTGGGGCGAGGTTTTCACATCATTCAAGGCATGATCGCCATTGGCTCTGGCGGGCTCTGGGGGAAAGGCTTTATGGCCGGCACGCAAACCCACCTGGAATTTATTCCAGAGCGCACCACTGATTTTATTTTTGCAGCCTTCTCCGAAGAGTTCGGCCTGGCGGGCAATCTGCTGCTCATTCTGGGATTTTTGCTGCTCGTGTGGCGAGGGCTGGCCATTGCAGCGAAGTCGCAGACCTTGTTTGGCCGCCTGATGGCCACGGCAGTGGCCATGATTTTCTTTACCTACGCCTTTGTGAATATGGGCATGGTCAGCGGCATCTTGCCGGTGGTGGGGGTTCCTTTGCCGTTTCTCAGCTATGGCGGCACGGCCATGGTGACGCTGGGCCTGGCGCTGGGGGTGCTCATGTCGGTGGCCCGTTCACAGCGTCTGTCCATTTCAGAGCCTAAACACACCTTGTAATGTTGCAGCAGGCGGGTTGGCGCGCTGGTGTGAAGTGACCGAGTTGGCGTACAAACGAGGGCGGAGCAAACCATGGTGGCTTGCTCTTATCTTTATTGAAGGGTCCTTGCCATGGCAGCCAAGTACGTGTTGAAGAAATCCAAGAACGGTAAATTCTTTTTCAATCTCCAAGCCACGAATGGCCAAGCCATTTTGGCCAGCGAAATGTATGAAACCAAAGCCAGTGCCCTCAATGGCATTGAATCGGTGCGAAAAAATGGTGTGGTTGAAGCACGCTTTGACAAGCTCAACGCCAAAGATGGCTCCCCCTACTTCACCCTCAAGGCCACCAACGGACAGGTCATTGGCCAAAGTGAGATGTACACCGCGGTTGCTGCACGCGACAACGGTATCGCTTCTGTCATGAAGAATGCGGCTGACGCCGTGCTGGACGATCAAAGCGCAGCGACGGCGTAACGCCTCTGCCGCTCAAGCCATCTCGTGACGGGGACATGGCAGCCTGCCTACAATTGCTGCCATGATCTCTCGCGAACCCACCATCGAGCGCCTGGCCACTGCCCGGCAACTGTTGCTTGAGCCTTTTGGCTTGGATGAATCCCACCTGTCGCGTGCGCTGGCGGAAATCCGCGCCAACCAGGTGGATGATGCTGACCTTTACTTTCAGTACACCCGTGCTGAGGGCTGGAGTCTGGAAGAAGGCATTGTAAAAACAGGCTCCTTCTCTATTGACCAGGGGGTTGGTGTGCGCGCCGTCAGCGGTGAAAAAACCGCATTCGCGTATTCCGACGATATTTCCGAGGCTTCGCTGCTGGATGCTGCGCGCACAGTACGCGCCATCTCTGGCAGCAGTCAGCAGCGCAAAGTGCGCATTCCTAAAACCACGATTGCGCCTTCACGCACGCTGTACCCCGGTATCGATCCCATTGCCACGATGGACAGCACCGCCAAGGTGGAGCTGCTGGGCAAGGTGGAAACACTGGCCCGTGCCAAAGACCCCCGTGTAGTGCAAGTGATGGCCGGCTTGGCCAGCGAGTACGACGTGGTCATGGTGGCGCGTGCCGATGGCACGCTGGCTGCAGACGTTCGCCCCCTGGTGCGCTTATCTGTCACGGTAATCGCTGAGCAAGGTGATCGCCGTGAAGTGGGCTCGTCTGGTGGCGGTGGCCGTTTTGGGCTGGCTTACTTTAGCGATGCACAAATTGCCGAGTACGTGAATGAAGCTGTGGAGCAGGCGCTGATCAATCTGGATTCGCGCCCGGCACCTGCTGGCGAAATGGTCGTGGTGCTTGGCCCCGGCTGGCCTGGCGTGCTGCTGCATGAAGCGGTGGGTCATGGCCTGGAGGGCGACTTCAACCGCAAGGGTTCCAGTGCATTCAGTGGTCGCATTGGCGAGCGCGTAGCGGCCAAGGGCGTCACTATTTTGGATGATGGCACCTTGCCAGATCGCCGTGGCTCACTGAACGTGGACGACGAAGGCTGCCCCACACAGGCCAACGTGCTGATTGAAGACGGCATCTTGAAAGGCTATATCCAAGACTCGCTCAATGCGCGTTTGATGGGTGTACAGCCAACAGGCAATGGCCGCCGCGAAAGCTACGCCAGCTTGCCCATGCCTCGCATGACCAACACTTACATGCTGGGTGGTGACAAAGATCCGCAGGAAATCATTGCCTCCATCAAAAAGGGCTTGTACGCCACCAACTTCGGCGGTGGCCAGGTAGACATCACCAGTGGCAAGTTTGTGTTTTCGGCCAGCCAGGCGTACTGGGTGGAAAACGGCAAGATCCAATACCCCGTCAAGGGCGCAACCCTCGTGGGCAATGGGCCAGAGTGCATGAAAAAGGTCAGTCTGATTGGCAATGACATGCGCCTCGATAGCGGCGTAGGTACTTGCGGCAAGGAAGGCCAGAGCGTGCCGGTTGGCGTCGGTCAGCCCACTATGCGCATTGATGGCCTTACCGTTGGTGGTACTGCTTAATTTTTCAAGTCAAGCAGTTTTCCTGCGTGAAAATTTTAAAAGGCTGATTCATTTGTGTGAATCAGCCTTTTTTGTTTTGTTTTTTGGAGATTTCTTGAAAGTTGCGGTTGCGGCGTGTTGCAGTGCACGATGCGCGGTGTTAAAGTCATCCGCTATGCAAGTACGTAGCGCTTTCTATTTTTACTTTTGGTTCTCAATCCCTGGCGGATGAGAGGCAAGCGCTCGCACAAACGAACACCCCTCCCAAAAAAACCGCCGAAGCTGAAAAGCCCGGCGGTTTTTTTATACCCACGATTTCTTAGGACGAAGAGGCTGACATGAACGCACAGACTTATGGCGAAGCTTGGTATCGCAGCTCGGTAGAGAAAACAGGCCAAACCGACGACGAACGTATCAAGGACATTACCGTGCTGCCCCCTCCTGAGCATCTCATCCGCTTCTTCCCCATCCAAGGTACATCTGTGGAATCCCTGGTGGCAGACACACGCCACGCTATTCGCAACATCATGCACGGGCGAGACGATGACCGGCTGCTGGTTATCGTGGGGCCGTGCTCCATTCATGATCCTGCTGCCGCGCTGGATTACGCCCGCCGTCTGGCTGATGTGCGTGAGCAGTACAAAGATACGCTGGAAGTGGTGATGCGCGTGTACTTCGAAAAGCCCCGCACCACGGTGGGCTGGAAGGGCTTGATCAACGACCCCTATCTGGATGGCAGCTACCGCATTGACGAGGGTCTGCGCATTGCCCGCCAGTTGCTGATTGACATCAACCGTCTGGGCGTGCCTGCGGCCAGCGAGTTTCTGGATGTGATCTCCCCCCAGTACATTGGCGATCTGATCAGCTGGGGTGCCATTGGCGCGCGTACCACCGAGAGTCAGATTCACCGCGAGCTGGCTTCGGGTATTTCGGCACCGATTGGTTTCAAGAACGGCACGGACGGCAACATCCGCATTGCCACCGATGCCATCCAGTCTTCCAGCAATGGTCACCACTTTCTGTCAGTGCACAAAAATGGCCAGGTTGCCATTGTGCATACCGCAGGCAATCCTGATTGCCACGTTATTTTGCGTGGCGGGAAAACGCCTAACTACGATGCAGGCAGCGTCGCCGCGGCTTGCGCTGATTTGGAAAAAGCAGGCTTGCCTGCCAGCTTGATGGTGGACTGCAGCCATGCCAACAGCCTGAAGCAGCACGAGCGCCAAAAAGACGTGGCAGCCGATATTGCTGCACAAATGGCAGCCGGCTCCAAGCGCATCTTTGGTGTGATGCTGGAGAGCCATCTGGTGGCGGGTGCACAAAAATTCACTCCCGGAAAGGACCAAGCCAGCGGTCTGAACTATGGCCAGAGCATTACCGATGCCTGCATTGGATGGAATGACACGCTGGATGTCTTGGAGCAGCTGTCCACTGCAGTACAGACGCGCCGCAGTCATCAGTCTGCTGAGCAAGAAGCGCTGGTAGCCTGAAATCACTGTGCGTAGCGCTGCTTTTGCGCCGCGCTTCGCACAATGATTGTCTTTGTGGTGACTTTTGCCCCAAACGCTTGTTGGTATTGCGCAGGCAGCTCTTCTTTTTTAAGAGTTTTTGTAGCGCTTCAGGTACATAGCCTCTTAACTTCGCATGCGCCTGTAGGTAAGCTGTAGCAATATTTTGATCAAAGCGCGCGCTTTGCAGAAAGGTCCCACATGATCAGTGAAGTCATTGTGCAGTTGAGTGCTGAGCAGCAATTTCGGGCGGATCTCAGCCGCCTGCCACCCATGGGTAATGAGGAAGCACGGCGCTGGCTGGACGATCAGTTCACCGCATTGGATTGTGAGCCTCTGCGCCCCAGCGGCAAGGTGCTGCTGGCCGACAAGGTGCTGGTGGTCGCACGCGAAGCGGGGGCTCGCCGTCTGACTGATGAAGCGTGGTTTCATGCCTACGCACGTGCGGCCCATGCAGTGCTGGGCCGCCCTGTAATCAAGGTCGATGTCGGTACGATGACAATGACTTATTGAACATGAACAGAGCGCTTCAGGCGCTACGCAAAAAACCGACTGCATGCAGTCGGTTTTTTTGTTGGAGGTGCGGGCCAGTCAGGCCGTCGCAAATTTGTATTGCAGCGCTGCCAGCAGTTTGCCGTGGATGCCCGCAAAGCCGCCATTGCTCATGCAGACGATCTGATCGCCGGGGCGAACATGCTCCATGACCTGTGCCACCACGGTGTCCACGTTGTCAGAGGTAAAGGCAGCCTCGCCCAGGTCGGTCAGCGCCTGGGCCGCATTCCAGTCCAGGCCGGCAGTGTGGCAAAACGCCAGGTCGGCCTCTTTGAGCGACCACGGAAGCTGTGCCTTCATGGTGCCCAGCTTCATGGTGTTGCTGCGTGGCTCGAACACTGCAAGGATGCGTTGCTGCTGGCCCACGCGCTGGCGCAGACCGTCCAGCGTTGTGCGAATGGCTGTGGGATGGTGGGCAAAATCGTCATAGACGGCAATGCCAGCGACGGAGCCGCGCAGTTCCATGCGGCGTTTGACGTTGTGAAAACGGCCCAGAGCTTCAGCAGCCACAGCGGGGCTGACGCCTACGTGTTCGGCAGCAGCAATGGCTGCCAGGGCGTTGAGCTGGTTGTGCTCTCCACTCAGCGCCCATTCCACGCGGCCCACTTTTTTGCCTTGCTGCATAACATCGAATGCGTGGTGCACGCCTTCTGCCGTGAAATCACTGACTGCTGCGCCAAAACTGCGCTGTTCGCTCCAGCAGCCTTGGTGCAGTACGCGCACAAGCGCTTGTTCAATGCCATTGAACACCACGCGGCCCGATGCGGGCACTGTGCGGATCAAATGATGAAATTGACGCTCAATCGCTGCAAGATCGGCAAAGATGTCGGCGTGATCGAACTCCAGGTTGTTCAACACCGCTGTGCGGGGGCGGTAGTGCACGAACTTGCTTCGCTTGTCGAAGAAAGCCGTGTCGTATTCGTCGGCTTCAATCACAAACAAGGGGCGCTCTTGGCCTGTGGCTTGCTGGCCCAGTCGTGCTGATACGCCAAAGTCCAGTGGCACACCGCCGACCAAAAAGCCGGGCGTCAAGCCGGCGCACTCCAGGATCCAAGCCAGCATGGACGTGGTGGTCGTTTTGCCATGGGTGCCGGCCACAGCCAGAACGTGGCGGCCTTGGAGCACGTGTTCGCTCAGCCATTGCGGGCCGCTGGTGTAGGGCAGGCCTTGGTCAAGAATGGCTTCCATCAACGGGAATTTGGGTGTGCCGTCTTCCAGGTGCTGGCGACTGACCACATTGCCCACCACGTACATGTCAGGCTGGAGGCTGAGTTGCTCTGTGCCAAATCCCTCAATCAGTTCAATGCCCAGTGCGCGCAGTTGATCGCTCATGGGGGGGTAAACACCTGCGTCGCAGCCAGTTACGGTATGGCCTGCCTCGCGTGCCAGGGCGGCCACGCCGCCCATGAAGGTGCCACAAATGCCCAAGATATGAATATGCATGGAAGGGCATTCTAAGGTGGCACCTGCGCTTGGCGTGTATTGCAGCACGCAAGCATTTGCAAAACTGCTGCTCATGCAAAACAGGAGCTTATTACGTAGCGTTTATAAGGATTTCGAAGTGATATCTATTGGAGAGTGTTGCTGCATAAGCGCAAGCAGCTCTTGTTATAAATAAACCTGTGCGCTGCACGTGTTGCTGCCGCTGCCGCTGGCTGCGGTGTTCTCATAATGGCAGCTTGAGCGATTCAGGAACAGAGCAAAGTATGTATTCATCTTCTGCAACTCAGGAAATTGCCCAGACCGCAGCCCGGATGGTGGTGGAAGAGGGTTTGGAGTGGGCGGCTGCCAAGCGTCGTGCGGTCAAACAATTGGGTTTGCCTGCCCGTACGCAACTGCCTGACAACGATGCGCTGGAAGAGGCTGTGCGCGAATACATTGAAATTTTTTGCGCTGACACCCAGCCGCAAGAGCTGCACGCTTTGCGCGAGCTGGCGCTGGTGTGGATGGAGCGCGTGCAAGAGTTTCGCCCCCACCTGACCGGCGCTGTCTGGCGCGGCACGGCCACCCGCATGTCTGATATTTATATCCAGCTGTTTTGCGATGATTCCAAGTCTGCCGAAATTGCGCTGATCAATCGCAACGTTCAGTACGACGTGACACAAACCTCGGGCTTTAATGGCGAGATGGTCGATGCACTGAGCATCAGCAGTCTGTGCAAGCCCTTGGGTGAAAACGTGGGCGTGCATCTGATGGTGTATGACTATGACGATCTGCGTGGAGCACTCAAGCCTGATGCTCAGGGTCGTCGCCCACGGGGGGATATCGATGCGTTGCGGCAGCTGTTGTTGGCGGAGGATGAGGTATGAGCGAGGGGCAGGTATTTTCTAAAGACCGCCGCCGCTGGATGGCCGGTGGCGTGGCTCTGGCAGCCGCGGCTGGCGGTGCTTGGGTGGGCTGGAGTCAACTGGAAGGCGCGACTGGCAATGAAGAAGCCATTGCCGCTTTCTGGGGCTTGCAGCTGGCACAGCCCGATGGCGCGCCACTGAATTTGGCGTCGTTGCGCGGAAAACCACTGCTGGTGAATTTCTGGGCCACCTGGTGCCCTCCCTGCGTACGAGAGCTGCCCATGATTAACCGCTTTGCCCAAGAGCAGGCTGCGCGTGGTGCGCATGCCATCCAGGTGCTGGGGATTGCCGTCGATCAAGCAGCGGCAGTCAACAAATGGCTGGCGCGCCAGCCTCTGGATTTTCCGGTGGTGCTGGCCGGTGCTGGTGGCGTGACGTTGACACGCAGCCTTGGCAACATTAACGGTGGTTTGCCCTTTACCATCTTGTTGGATGCGAAAGGAAAAGCGCAACAGCGTAAAATCGGTGAACTTTCGCAGCAAGACCTGGAGCAGTGGGCTGCATGGACCTGACTGTACGGAGACAAAAGCCAGTGTTTGGATCAAAAAACCGTGCTGGCGATGGCGAAAAATATTCTGCGAAGCACGCAGAAGGGTGAATTTAGGTTAAATTCGCGCCCTTATTTAGTTTTTAGCCGTTGGAGCTTCCATGGATCTGCGTAAACTCAAAACCCTTATCGACTTGGTGTCCGAATCGAATGTCTCGGAGCTGGAAATCACCGAGGCTGAGGGCAAAGTCCGCATCGTTAAAAGCGGTGGTAACGTGGTGCAGCAATTTGTTGCAGCTCCCATGCAAGCCGCTGCCCCCGTGCAAGCCGCCCCTGCCGCTGCCGCTCCGGTTGCTGAAGCTGCCGCACCAGCCGCAGTGACAGGCCACCAGGTCAAGTCCCCCATGGTCGGTAGCTTCTACCGCGCTGCCAGCCCTGGCGCCAAGGCATTCGTTGAAGTGGGTGACCAGGTCAAAGAAGGCGACACCATCTGCATTATCGAAGCCATGAAGATCTTGAATGAGATTGAGGCTGACAAGTCGGGTACCGTAACCCGTATCCTGGCCGACAACGGCCAAGCCGTGGAATACGGACAACCGCTGTTCGTGATTGAGTGAGATCTGCCTGAGCCTGCGCCATAGCCGCGGGTTTGACGGATTGAACGATTCGCCCCGCAAGGGGTGGTGAACAACGAGGACTTCCATGTTTAAGAAAATTTTGGTTGCCAACCGGGGCGAAATTGCTCTGCGCATCCAGCGCGCTTGCCGTGAGATGGGCATCAAGGCCGTAATGGTCTACTCCGAGGCTGACCGTGACGCCAAGTACGTCAAATTGGCTGATGAGGCCGTGTGTATCGGTCCAGCGGCATCGCCCCTGAGCTACCTGAACATGCCAGCCATTATCTCGGCGGCAGAAGTGACAGACGCTGAGGCGATCCACCCGGGTTACGGCTTCTTGTCTGAAAACGCTGACTTTGCAGAGCGTGTAGAACAAAGCGGTTTCCAGTTTATTGGCCCAACTGCCGAGTCCATCCGCATCATGGGTGACAAGGTTTCGGCCAAGCAAGCCATGATCAAGGCTGGCGTGCCTTGCGTGCCTGGCTCGGACGGTGAATTGCCTGACGATCCAGCACAAATCAAGCGCATTGCCAAGGCAGTGGGCTACCCCGTCATCATCAAGGCCGCTGGCGGTGGTGGTGGGCGTGGCATGCGCGTGGTGCACACCGAAGCTGCTTTGGTCAATGCTGTGCAAATGACCAAGGCTGAAGCTGGCGCTGCTTTCGGCAATCCTGCGGTCTACATGGAGAAATTTCTTCAGAACCCGCGCCACGTCGAAATTCAAGTGCTGGCCGATAAGCACAAGAACGCCGTGTATCTGGGCGAGCGCGACTGCTCCATGCAGCGCCGTCACCAGAAGGTGATTGAAGAAGCTCCTGCACCGGGCATTCCCCGCCGTCTGGTGGAGAAGGTGGGCGAACGCTGTGTGGCAGCATGCAAGAAAATCAACTACCGCGGTGCCGGTACGTTCGAGTTCTTGTACGAAAACGGTGAGTTCTATTTCATTGAAATGAATACCCGTGTACAGGTCGAGCACCCTGTGACAGAAATGATCACGGGCGTGGACATTGTGCGCACGCAAATCATGGTTGCCGCTGGCGAGAAGTTGCCTTTCACCCAGCGTGAAGTCAACAACCAGATGCGCGGCCATGCCATTGAGTGCCGTATCAACGCAGAAGATCCGTACAGCTTTATGCCCTCGCCTGGCCGTGTGAGCATGTGGCACATGCCTGGTGGTCCAGGCGTGCGTGTGGATTCCCACGTGTACAACAACTACTTTGTGCCACCCAACTATGACTCCATGATTGGTAAGCTGATCACCTATGGAGACACCCGCGAGCAAGCCATGGCACGTATGCGCACGGCTTTGTCTGAAGTGGTGGTTGAAGGTATCAAGACGAATGTGCCCTTGCACCAAGACTTGATGGTGGATGCCAAGTTTGCTGAAGGCGGCACCAATATTCATTACCTGGAACACTGGCTGGAGCAGCGCAAAAAGCGCTAATTTCTAGTCATTGACGACCAGCCATGCTGGCCCTTGGAAACGGGGGCCAGCATTTCGTTTTTTAAAAGCTTGAAGGAATAGCCACATGCATGAACTCAGCCTGATGTGCCCAGAAGTGCGGGTCGAAGATGTGAGTGATGCGCTCGATGCCCTGGATGCGCTGAGCGTATCGGTCGAAGATATGGACGCGCAAACCGATGCGGAGCAAGCCTTGTTTGGTGAGCCCGGTATGCCTGCGCCTAAAGAAGGCTGGAACCGCAGTCGCATTGTGGCGTTGTTCCCGGATGAGGCCGCAGCCCAGCAAGCCCAAGCCTTGCTGCAGTTGCAAGACTTTTTTGACGGGTGCCAAGTGCTGGGTATTCATGCACTTGAGCAACAGGACTGGGTACGGCTAACGCAATCGCAATTTCAGCCCGTGGACATCACGCCTGAGTTTTGGATAGTGCCCACTTGGCATGAGATGCCTGAAGCGGCCAGGGTCAGTATCCGCCTCGATCCAGGTCTTGCCTTTGGTACGGGCACCCACCCCACCACGCGCATGTGCCTGCGCTGGATTGCCACGCAACCGGCGAATAGTTTGGGCCGCACGCTGGACTATGGCTGTGGCTCGGGAATTTTGGCCATCGGTGCCGCCAAGTTTGGTGCGCTGGACATTGATGCCGTGGATATTGACGAAGATGCCGTCACATCGTGCGAGCTGAATGCGCAGGCCAATGGGGTACAACTGCACGCCGGTCTGCCCGAGCTGGCACAAGGCCAGTATCAGACTGTACTGGCCAACATTTTGGCGACACCACTGAAAATGCTGGCACCGCTGCTGTGCGGGCATGTGCAAGAAGGCGGCCATCTGGTGCTGGCGGGTATCTTGGCCCAGCAGGCCGATGAGCTGAAAGAGGCTTATGCCCCCTATCTGAAGCTGGAAGTGGCTGACAGCCAGGATGGCTGGATTTTGATGACGGCAGTACGTACTTAATCCACTTTGTGCAACACGCCTGCGCACAGTGCGCAGGGCTTGCTCCTACAATCTTCGCTCGATGAGCCTCATTACCTGCTGTCCTTCTTGCGGCACCAAATTTCGAGTGGTGGCCGATCAATTGCGCATTTCCGAAGGGTGGGTGCGCTGTGGCCGTTGCCAGGAAGTGTTTGATGCTGCGCGGTCCCTGCAAGAGGTTCAGGCAGTGGCTACTCCAGTGGCTGGACAGCAAAGTGCTGCGGAAGCCGTTCAGGTGCCTGACGTTTCTAGCCAGGAGCACGCACCAATCAGCGAAGCTTTGCCAGAGCCAGAGCCAGAGCCAGAGCCAGAGCCAGAGCCTCAGGTGGGGTACGAGCTGCCGGTGCCACCTGAGGAGGTGGATGAAACGTGGCTGGATCAGCCAGCACTGACAGCGGGGCAGCAGCAGGCGCGTGCAGATTCGATCGCACAGCGCATGCACAGCGTCATCGAGCCTCGAGAGTCCTCGTTAGGCGAAGAGCCCACGGAAACTCACGGTCTGAAAGGCGCCTCTGAGGTGCCAGAGGCTGACTGGGAGCCACCTTTGGCAGAGCCTTTGACAGAGCCTTTTGCACAGCCTCAACAGCCAGCCGATTCAGACCTTGATGCGGTGAATGCCTCGCAAGAGGCGCAAGGGCATGTTCACGAAGAAGATGACGCTGGTGCCCCCATTCCTTCGTTCGTCAGACAAGCGCAGCGCAAGGCATGGTGGAGCCAGCCCGCAGTGCGCTTTGTGATGGGCATGCTGGTGATTTTTTTACCGCTCACATTACTGCTGCAAATTGCCATGCATGAGCGCAACACCTTGGTGGCCTGGAAGCCTGAGTGGCGCACTGCTTTTGAGAATATGTGCGTGGCTTTGCGCTGTGAACTGGCCCCGCGCAAGAGCATTGCGTCGGTGGTGCTGACAGGTTCTTCTTTTAACCAAGATACCCAGCCCTATCACTATCGTTTGGGGCTGAGTATTCAAAATCAGGCCCCCACTTTGGTGGCCACGCCTGCTGTTGAGCTGACGCTGACCGATGCCCAGGATCAGGTGCTGGTGCGCAAGGTCTTTAGCCCCGAAGAGATTGGGGCGCCGGCAGAGCTGGCTGCGCGCAGTGAGTGGAATGGCAGTTTGCCAGTCATGACGCAGGGTTTGCATCTGCAGGTGTCAGGCTACCGGGTGATGGCTTTTTATCCCTGATTTTTATTGAGAAAACGGAATTTCGACTATGGCAGCACTGATCTGCGGCTCTTTGGCTTTTGACACCATCATGAGTTTTGAAGGCAAATTTGCCGACCAAATCTTGCCTGAGCAACTGCACATTCTGAATGTGTCGTTCCTCGTGCCCTCACTGCGCCGCGATTTTGGTGGCTGCGCAGGCAATATTGCCTACAGCTTGAAGTTGCTGGGTGGTAACCCTCTGCCAATGGCGACAGTGGGAGAAGATGGCGCTTCCTATATCGGTCGCATGAAGGCAATGGGTATTGATACACGTTATGTGCAGCAGTTGGGTGACAACTACACCGCACAGGCCATGATCATGACGGACAGCGACAACAACCAGATCACAGCGTTTCACCCTGGTGCGATGACTCAAGCGCATGTGAATGTGATTGATGGCAGCGAAGGTGCTGTTGTGGGGATTGTTTCCCCTGATGGCCGCGACGCCATGATTGAGCATTGCGCGCAGTTCAAGGCAGCAGGCATTCCTTTTGTATTTGATCCAGGCCAGGGCCTGCCGATGTTCAATGGCCAAGAGCTGCTGACTTTCGTGGAGCAGGCAACGTGGATTGCTGTGAATGACTACGAAGCCAAAATGCTGTGTGACCGCACCGGCTTGGACCTGGCCGCGTTGTCCATGAAGGTGCAAGGCTTGGTTGTGACTCTGGGTGCCGAGGGATGCCAGGTCTGGGAGCAAGGACAGGCGACTTTGGTGAAGTCGGTCAAAGCGCTAAGCGTGGTCGATCCTACTGGCTGCGGCGACGCATGGCGTGGCGCATTCCTTTTTGGTTTGGAAAAGGGCTGGCCTTTGACCAAGTGCGCAGCGCTGGGCAGCCGTGTGGGGGCGCTGAAGGTAGCCAGCAAAGGCCCGCAAAATTACGTGCTGGACTTTGATCCCGCAACGTTTGAAGGCTAAAGGAAGTCAGTCATAAAAAAGGAGCCATCAGGCTCCTTTTTTATTGCCGCGCGGTGCGCACATTGGCGGGTATGGGCATCGGGTGGCTGGTGCGCAGCGGGTTAATGTCCAGGCCTCCTCGCCGTGTGTAGCGCGCGTACACACTGAGCTTGAGGGGGGTGCACTGGCGCATGATGTCCATGAAGATGCGCTCAACGCATTGCTCATGGAATTCGTTGTGGTTGCGGAAACTCACGATGTAGCGCAGCAGGCTTTCCTGGTCGATAGCGGCACCCGTATAGCTGATCTGCACACTGCCCCAGTCAGGCTGGCCGGTGACCAGGCAATTGCTTTTGAGCAAGTGGCTGACCAAGATTTCTGTCACTGGTGGGTTGTCGTGGTCAGCCTTGAGCAAGTCGGGGCGCGGTGTGTAGTCATCGCATTCAATGTCCAGGCGGTCCAGATTCAGGCCATCGAGTTCCTGCACTTTTTGTAGCTCAAAACTTTCCTGCGCAATCACGCGCACTCCGGCGGAGGATTGGCGCGCAGGTGCGCCACGCCACAGGGCTTCATTCACGTCTTCGCGCAGACGTTCTTGCACCGCTTCCAGATTGTCAAAGCGGCTGTTGTTAAAGCTGTTGAGGTACAGCTTGAACGACTTGCTTTCAATGATGTGGGGCGTTTCGCACGGGATGGTGAAATGCGCCAGCGCAACTTGGGGCTTGCCTCGCTGGTTGAGCCATGACAGCTCAAACGCCGTCCACAAATCGGCACCGAAAAAAGGCAATTGGCTGGTGATGCCAATTTCTTCGCGCTTGCTGGTGCGGGGAATCGGAAAGAGCAGGCTGGGGTCGTAATGGTCTGCATAGGCAGATTGCTGGCCCAGTTGAGATTGTTCAGGTGTATTCATAAATATTTATAGATATTCATAGCTGTCAGCGTTTTCTGCATATGCGTCAAAAGCTGATTTGGCTTGTAAGTTCAATTCAAAGAAATGGGGCTTCGCGCAGCCACTTGGTGGCAATCCACTTTTCGCCCTGCAGCACGGGGTCGCCGCCGTGCAGCGTCAAGGTGTGTATCTCAGGGCTGGGGTAGCTGAAAAACACGGCGTGTCCCTTGCAAGGGTGGATGCGCAGCTGAGATTCAGGGAAAAACGTGCAGCCTCCAGCGGCTACATCACTCAGATAGATAACAAGTGTGCCCACGCGTTGGCCACCATGCTGCAAGATGGCTGCGCTACTGGGCTCTTGGGGGTTGAAGTAGTCGTGGTGCGGCTTGTACTCGGCACCTGGGCGATAGCTGAGTACCTGCAACCCCTCGCCGTTTTCAAGTGGCCATCGCAGCAGCTTGGCAATGCGTGCTTCCAGCAGTGCGACCACGGGTGTTTGCCCGCGTGTATAGAACATGCCGCTGCTGGTGCGGTCGGGGTTGATCTCTTCCCCATGGGCTTGCGTGGCTACGGTTCTGGAGCGTGCCATGGCAGGGCGTGCATCGGCAATCAGCTGCTCACATTCCGTATCCGAGAGCAGATTGCCAAACAGCACCAAGCGTGGTTTCTGCATGGAAAGCAGTACTTGTACCTGGCGGTCGCCCACATCAATTTGGTTGCTGTGCTGGCTGAGGTCGGGTTCGGGCATGGGTGCAATGCGCGCAGGGTTGGGCGTGGGCTGGGTGCATGCCACCAGTGCCGCTTGTGCAATGTGAGGTGCCCAGCCAGCTTTCAGCAAGCTTTTGTGCAGTGTGGCGGGTGCATGCCCTGCAGCCAGCTGTGTTTGCAGCCATTGCATCAATGCTGGCGTGCTGCCGGGGACCTGGGCAGACAATTGTTCCAAGGACTGTGACAAGGCAATCTCCTAGCGCAACGTTGCAAAGGTACCACCCAACGCTGCTTTACGCCGCGTTGCGCCGGAAAGTCAAACGGTTGAGGCTGGACGCTTCGGGTGCATAGGCGTAGCCGTCAGCCTCAAAAGTCATCAGCTGTTGCGGCTGTGTCAGGCGGTTTTGGATAGCGTAACGCGCCATCAAACCCCGTGCACGCTTGGCGTGAAAGCTGATGATTTTGTACTTGCCTGCCTTGTAGTCCTCAAACACACATTCGACCACGCGGGCTTTCAGGTGTTTGAGGTCGACGGATTTGAAATACTCCTGCGAGGCCAGATTGACCACCACGGGCTGGGTGTCTTGTGCCTGGCGCTCGTTGAGCAACTGGGCAATGCGCGTACCCCAGAACTGATACAGGTTGCTGCCGTGCGCATTGGCCAGGCGGGTACCCATTTCCAGACGATACGGTTGCATCAAGTCCAGCGGGCGCAAAGCACCGTACAAGCCGCTGAGCATAAGCAGGTGGCTCTGTGCCCAGACAACGTCCTGGGCCTGCAAGGAATAAGCGTCCAGGCCTTCATATACATCTCCATTGAAGGCAAACAGGGCTTGGCGTGCGTTATCTGCTGTGAAGGATGTACGCCAGGATGCGTAACGCGCGGTGTTCAGTTGGGCCAACTTGTCGCTGATGGTCATCAGCGCTGCCACATCGTGCGGTGCCAGCTGGCGCAGGATGGCAATCAACTCGGCGGATTGTGGAATAAACGGTGGCAGGGTGTGGCTCAGGCCTGCGGGCAGCGGACGCTCATAGTCCAACGATTTGGCGGGGGAGAGCAAAAACAGCATGGGCTCGATCCGTCATAGAAATACAGGGCTACAGATGCAACCGGGGGCGCTAGGCCCCCGGTTGTTTGGTTACGCTTTAGGCGTTATTGGCAGGCTGCTCAAAGGGCAGCACCATCTCACTGAGGTCTTTGCGGGTTTCAACCAAGATCAATGGGCCTTCGTCCAGAACGACCACAGGGGGGCGTTCGCGGGGAATGCGCACAGGCTTGGGCTCAGCAGCAATCGCAGCTTGTACTGCTGCAATCTTGTCAGCGTCCGAGTTCACCCACTCCAGGCCTGCATCGTGCGCGACCTGCTGTAACGCATCCATGGGCAGGCTGTAGCTGGCAATGCGGGGCATGCCAGTGCTTGCAGGCGCTTTGGGGGCAACCGCTGGGGAAGCAGAGGCCGATACGGCTGGTGCGGCAACGACGACTGGCGCTGGCGCAACGACAGGTGCTGCGGCCACGGCAACGGGCTGGCTTGGCTCAGGTGCAGCATCAGTCACAGGTGCGACGTTCGCTACAGCGGCTGCTTCAGCCGCTGGAGTTGCTGCACTGAAGTAGCTGCGACGTGGTGCTTCTTGCGTCGTGTCATCAGCAGGAGTGGCGGCCACAGCGTTGTCCACGGTAGCTTGGACTGCGCCTTGTTCTTCAGAGGCACTGGTGTCCATCGCTTGCTCGTCATCACGTGGCGCGCCATTGCGATCGCGGCCATTGCGGCGGTCACGGCCATAGCGGTCACGTGAGCGACGGCCATTGCGTGGTGCGTCCTCTGCATTGCTCTGTGCATCCGAGGCTGGAATGTCATTCACAGCTTCTTGCACCGATTGGGCAGTGGGCTCTGCGGTTGCTGGATTTTGAATTTCAGCATTGCGCGGCTGGCGCTCACGGCGCTCGCCACGCTCACCGCGTTCACGGCGCGGCTGACGCTCAGCGCGCTCGGTTTCCGGCGCCAGCGACACCTGTTCCACACCGGTTTGGGCATTGGCCGTTTGCAGATTGCGCTGCTCTGTAGCTTCGGTGTTGCGGGGCTGGCGCTCACGATTGCGTGGCTCGCGTTGCGGGCGCGCATTTTCACTTGGACGCTCATTGCGCTCTGTGCGTTCGTTGCGCTCGCCACGGCGGTTGCGGTTTTCGATGCCGTTGGTTTCGCGGTTGGGGCGATCGCCGCCTTCAACACGTTCGCTGCGTTCGTCACGGCGACCATTGCGGCCACGACCGTTGCGTTCGCCGTTACGTCCACCGCGTTCACCGCTGCGGCCTTCGCGGGCGCTTTCTGGCTTGGCAGGTGCAACAGGTTCGATGGCTGCAGGGCGTGTGCCGAAGCCAAACAGGCTCTTGAGCCATGCAAAGAAGCCTTGCTCTCGCACTTCGATCCGGGGTGCGGCAGCTTGCTGCTGGCTGTTGTTGCGGCCTTTGGCCACGGCAGCTGGGCGCTGGGCGGGCTGTGGGCGTGCCTCTGGTGCGGGCGGAACATCAGGCAGCACACCCTTGATGACAGGTGTTTGCTTGTTGGTGGGTTCTTGCGAGCGGCGTGTGACCTTGGTCACATCTTCCACTTCTTCAGCCAGCTTGTAGCTGGCATCCAGGTTTTCCAGGCGTGGATCGTCGTGCTTGAGGCGCTCAAGCTTGTAGTGCGGGGTTTCCAGCGACTTGTTGGGAACCATGAGCACCGAGACGCGTTGCTTGAGTTCAATCTTGGCGATTTCAGTGCGCTTTTCATTGAGCAGAAAAGAGGCCACTTCCACTGGCACTTGGCAGTGCACCGCGGCTGTGTTGTCCTTCATGGACTCTTCTTGAATGATGCGCAGAATTTGTAGTGCCGACGACTCCGTGTCGCGGATATGACCAGAGCCACCGCAACGTGGGCAGTTGATGTGCGCGCCTTCGCTCAAAGCGGGCTTGAGGCGCTGGCGGCTCATCTCCATCAGACCAAATTTGCTGATGGTGCCAAACTGCACGCGGGCGCGGTCTTGGCGCAGTGCATCGCGCAGGCGGTTTTCCACTTCACGACGGTTCTTGGATTCCTCCATGTCGATGAAGTCGATCACGATCAGACCACCCAAGTCACGCAGACGCATTTGGCGTGCCACTTCATCAGCGGCTTCCAAATTGGTGCGGGTAGCTGTTTCTTCGATATCGCCGCCCTTGATGGCGCGGGCCGAGTTCACGTCGACAGACACCAAAGCTTCGGTGTGGTCAATCACGATGGCACCGCCAGAAGGCAGTTGTACGGTGCGTGCGTAGGCCGACTCGATCTGGTGCTCGATCTGGAAGCGGCTGAACAGCGGTGCATCGTCACGGTAGCGCTTCACACGGTTGGCGTGCTCAGGCATGACGTGGGCCATGAACTGCTGGGCCTGTTCGTAAATGTCGTCGGTGTCGATCAGGATGTCACCGATGTCATTGTGGAAGTAGTCACGGATAGCGCGAATCACCAAGCTAGATTCTTGGTAAATCAGGAAAGCACCCTTGCCCGACTTGGCAGCGCCGTCAATGGCTGTCCACAGTTGCAGCAGGTAGTTCAAGTCCCATTGCAGTTCAGGGGCTGTGCGGCCAATGCCTGCGGTGCGCGCAATGATGGACATGCCCTTGGGGTAGTCCAGCTGGTCCATGGCTTCTTTGAGTTCTGCGCGCTCTTCACCCTCAATGCGGCGCGAAACGCCACCACCCCGGGGGTTGTTGGGCATCAGCACCACATAACGGCCAGCCAGCGAGATGAAGGTGGTCAGGGCTGCGCCCTTGTTGCCTCGTTCTTCTTTTTCGACCTGAACCAGCAGCTCTTGGCCTTCCTTGATCACATCATTGATGCGCGCCTGGCTGGGGGCAATGCCTTCGGCAAAGTATTGCTTGGAGATTTCCTTGAAGGGCAGGAAACCGTGGCGGTCTTCGCCGTAGTCCACAAAACAAGCTTCCAAAGAGGGCTCTACGCGTGTCACCACGGCTTTGTAAATGTTGCCCTTGCGCTGTTCGCGGCCTTCAATTTCGATTTCGTAGTCGAGCAGTTTTTGGCCGTCGACAATCGCCAGACGGCGTTCTTCAGCCTGTGTCGCGTTAATCAGCATCCGCTTCATGATGCGTATCCTTTTCGTTGTGCGGCGACCGGCTGGCAGCGACAGCGCTGCCTAGCCGACACGCCTTTGACTCTTGATCAAAGACAGGCTCTGTAGGAGCCTTTAATGCCGGGTTGTCGCGCTGAAACAAAAAGAAAGGGAATCCGAGACCTGGGCCTGATTGCGTCCGTGCTGCGTTAAGTCAGCAATGGGGGCAAGGGCAGGGGGCAGGGAGCGAGCGACGCTGTGGGCAGATCCGGCACCGAATGGCGACGGCCTGAGTCAGCGGAAATTACGGGGTGGGTGCTTGGCGCAGGCGTACGCAGCAGAGGCTTTGGCCTCTGCGTCATACCTAGCAACCAAGAAAGAAGTACCCACATGCTCGCTGTTTTTCTAATGCGCGGATGGCATGGAGCAACTGGCTCCAAACACCACCATCCACGTGAAGATTCCGTTCAGTGTTTCAATGCGTCAACCAGACAAATTCCGCCCCGCTAGCACCGACAATCGGGCAGTTTTTCCTTGGGCACGGCATCTGTGGCATCGACCTGCCTGCGTAGGGGAAATGGCTGGGTGGACTAAAATCCAAACAAATCAACCACTTACACATAAATTAGCGCAGGTGAAACACATTATAGAGGGCAAACTGCCCCAAGAACCTACCCAGAACTCCGCTGCTGTGGCTGTGCGGTTAATCGAGGTGGATGAAGACAGCGCCGGACAACGCCTGGATAACTTCTTGATGCGCCATCTCAAAGGTGTGCCCAAGACACACGTTTACCGCATCATTCGCAGTGGTGAGGTACGTGTGAACAAAGGGCGCTGCCAAGCCGATACCCGGGTGGAGATGGGGGATATGGTGCGCCTGCCGCCTGTCCGTATTTCCGACAAGGTGCAAGAAAAAGCCGAACGTCCCGCTCCTGCCCGTGAGTTCCCTGTCCTGTTTGAAGACGATCATCTGATTGCGCTGGATAAACCTGCGGGCGTGGCTGTGCATGGTGGCTCAGGGGTGAGCTTTGGCGTAATTGAGCAGTTGCGCCAAGCCCGCCCTCAGGCCAAATTTTTAGAGCTGGTGCACCGGCTGGATCGTGAAACTTCTGGCATCTTGCTGGTTGCCAAGAAGCGTTCGGCGCTGACCAAGCTGCAAGATCAGTTTCGGGAGCGTGAAACGGGCAAGACCTATTTGGCGTTGGTGAACGGGGCGTGGCCTGTCAACAAGAAGGTCATTGACACACCGTTGCACAAATATCTTCAGGCAGATGGCGAACGCCGAGTGCGCGTCACCACGGTGGACGATCCTGATGCCATGCGCGCGCTGACTTTGGTCAAGGTGCGGTCGCACTTTGCGCCGCGTGCCATGCAGGGTCTGCCTGCGATGAGCTTGCTGGAAGTGACTATCAAGACCGGGCGTACGCACCAGATCCGGGTGCATTTGTCTTCGCAGGGCCATGCAATCGCTGGCGATGACAAGTACGGTGACTTTGATTTGAACAAGCGCTTGCCTAAGCAGGGCTTGAAACGCATGTTCTTGCATGCCTGGCGTTTGCAGTTCAACCATCCCGCCACGCAGGAGCGCATTGAGTTGCATTCGCAGTTGCCTGTGGAGCTGGCAGGCTTTGTTGCCTGAAGTTGCACTCTCTTTTACTTGGAAAGCCTTTTGACGTGACTGTGCGACGCTTTGACTTGATTGCCTTCGATTGGGATGGCACTTTGTTTGATTCCACCGCAGCGATTGCTCGCAGCATTCAGCTGGCAGTAGCCGATGTGGGGGGGACAGTTCCCACTGACGAGCAAGCTTCGTATGTGATCGGCATGGCGCTGCTGCCAGCCTTGGCGCATGCAGCGCCTGATGTTCCCAAAGACAAATACAACGATTTGGCCAGTCGTTACCGCTATCACTATCTCAAGCAGCAAGAGTTGATTACCTTGTTCAAAGGGGTGCTTCCCATGCTGGAGGGCTTGCGTGAACGCGGGCATTGGCTGGCGGTGGCTACGGGGAAAAGCCGCAGAGGCTTGAATGAAGCGCTGCAGCACGTCGATTTGCGAGGCATGTTCGACAGCTCGCGAACGGCTGACGAAACGGCGGGCAAGCCGCATCCTTTGATGCTGCAAGAGTTGATGGCTGAGCTGGGCGTGCAGCCTGAACGGCTGCTGATGATTGGCGACACCACGCACGATCTGCAAATGGCACAAAACGCCGGTTGTGCCAGCGTGGGCGTCGCCTATGGCGCCCATGCTGGTGCAGAGCTGGCTGCATGTACGCCTTTGCATGTGGCTTGCGATGTTGAGGATTTGCACCAGTGGTTGCGCACCAACGCCTGATGGTTTTGTCACCGTTGATTGCTGGGCCCGCTGGCATACTGGCGTACTGGCTTGATTTTGAGAGAGTAAAGCTTCTATGAACCCCCATTCCACTCCTGACAACCAGGGTGCCGCTGGCTCAGAGCCGCTGCCGGGCCAAGACTTGTGGGCGCGTGCCGCTTCTGGAGCCCCCAATGCTGCCAAGCCCGCTGCTGCAGGCTGGGAGCGCGATGTGCTGGAGCGTCTGGTGTTCGCCACAGTGAACGAGCAGCGTTCGGCGCGTCGCTGGCGCATTTTTTGGCGGTTTGTATGGGTGAGCTTGATCGTGGCTGGCTTGTGGTGGATGGGGCGCGACAGTGCCAGTTCAGCCACCAGCGGGCCGCACACTGCGGTGGTTGATATCAAAGGCGCGATTGCCGGGGACGCCAACGCCAGTGCAGAGTTTGTGATTGCGGCCATGCGCAGTGCCATGGAAGATCCAGGTTCACGCGCCTTGGTGCTGTTGATCAATTCGCCCGGGGGCAGCCCTGTGCAGGCGGGCATGATCAACGATGAAATCGTGCGCTTGAAGGCCCAGTATCAAAAACCGATTTACGCGGTAGTTGAAGAAACCTGTGCTTCTGCTGCGTACTACATTGCCGCGGCTGCGGACGAGATTTTTGTCGACAAGGCCAGCATCGTAGGCAGCATTGGCGTGCTCATGGACGGGTTTGGCTTTACCGGCACCATGGAAAAACTGGGTGTGGAGCGCCGCCTGCTGACTGCGGGGGCAAACAAGGGCATGCTGGATCCGTTCAGTCCGCTGGAAGAGGTGCAGCGTGCCCACGCGCAGACCATGTTGAACCAGATTCACCAGCAGTTCATTGACGTAGTGCGCGCTGGCCGTGGTGAGCGTTTAAAAGAGAATGCTGACACTTTCAGCGGCTTGTTCTGGACGGGGCAGCAAGCCGTGGAGTTGGGCTTGGCTGATAAATTTGGTACCTTGGATAGCGTGGCACGCGATGTGGTGCAGGCCGAAGAGGTGATTGATTACACGCGTAGCGAAAACATGGCGGAGCGCTTTGCCAAGCGTTTTGGCGCAGCCATTGGTGGTGGTGCGGTAGATGCTATGCACGGCATGTTGCCTGCCATTCGTTAATTATTGACAGCTAGCAGCTGTCAATTAAAAGAGCGTCCTGCGCTGATCTAACTTGAGTTTCAGATGCTTTTGTATCTGAACTCCTGATGAATCAAGCGCAAGGCGCTCTTTTTTTGTGGTTTTTTGCTTATTGGCCGATGGCAAACACCACGGGGGTGCGGTTGTCGGGTTCTGTGCCCAGCTTCTTCCAGTCTTTGGCGCTGCGGCTTTGAATGCTGGCGTTCTCCAGCGTCAAGCCGCTGGCCATAGCGATACGCGTTGTGGGTTGCAGGCTGTGCAGCAATGCCTGCCACAGAGCAGCGTTGCGGTAGGGCGTCTCAATAAAAAGCTGGGCCTGGTTGTAACGCTGCGCCAGTTGCTCCAGCTCTTTGATGCGCTGTATGCGCTGCGCTGCGTCTTGCGGTAAATAGCCCACAAAAGCAAAATTTTGGCCGTTGAGGCCGCTGGCAGCCAAAGTCATCAGTAGCGAGACCGGGCCAACCAGTGGGATGACGGCAATACCTGCATTGTGCGCAGCACGCACGATGGAGCTGCCGGGGTCGGCCACCGCAGGCATACCCGCTTCGCTCACCAGGCCCATGTCATGACCAGCCAGTGCCGCAGCCAGTAGCGCCTTGGCATCAAATACGGCAGCACCTTTGCCACCGTGGTCCCCTTTTTTATGGGCTTCACGGGGTAGCTCTTGCAGCTGCATCTGCTGAATGGGTACGGCCAGTGGCACGTGCTCGTCGACACGCTTGAGATACGCGCGCGTACTCTTTGCGTTCTCGCACACCCAGTGCTGCAGGCGTGCAGCGGTGCGTAGCGTCAGTTCAGGCAGCACATCGGTGATGGGCGATTGGGTGGCGCAGCCAAAGTCCAGTGGGGCGGGCACTAAATATAGTTTGCCTTTTGCGCTCATGGCAGTTGAATCCCGGCGGCACGCACCATACGGCAGGTGCGAATCATGGGCAGGCCAATCAATGCAGTAGGGTCATCGCTGTGGATGGCGTCCAGCAAACTGATGCCCAAGCCTTCGCTCTTGGCGCTGCCTGCACAGTCGTAAGGCTGCTCAGCGCGCAAATAACGTTCAATTTCATCGTCCGTCAGATCGCGGAAAACGGTTTTGATGACGGCGATATCGCTCTGCTCAAAGCCTGTGGCCTTGCAGACCACGGCCACGGCGGTGTGGAACATCACTGTCTGTCCGCGCATCGATCGCAATTGTTGAACAGCCCGCTCGTGTACCAGCGGCTTGCCCATGGGCTGGCCGTTAAGGTCTGAGACTTGGTCAGAGCCGATCACGATGGCATCAGGGTGCAGTGCGGCTACGGCGTGTGCCTTGGCCAGCGCCAGACGCAGGGCCAAATCTCCCGGGGCTTCGCCGGGTGCGGGGGTTTCATCCACGTCAGGGGCGGCGGTGGTGAATGGCAGGTTCAAACGTTCCACCAATTCACGGCGGTAGCGGGAGGTTGACCCCAGAATCAAGGGGCGCTGTGGAGTGACTGATTCAAGCATGCTGGGATTCTCTTACACTGCCGCCATGAGCAAGGATTTTTCTCTGGATCACCTTGATGTAGCCGCGTTTGCTAAGGCAGGCGCACTCATTGAGGGACAAGACCCGTTATCTGCATTTGAGCGTCTGCAGCAAGAAGCACAAGCCCCTTCCGAAGGTATGGCTGTGGTTTGGTCTGCGCAAGGCGAGCACGTACCTGAAACCGGTGGCGCAGGCCACTACTGGCTGCATGTGCAAGCTGAAGGTCATGTGCCGATGACCTGCCAGCGCTGTTTGAACATGGCAGACATCGCGTTGTATGTAGACCGTTCCTTCCGCTTTGTGAAGGATGAGGCTGCAGCAGAAGCGATGGATGATGAGGCTGAAGAGGATTTGTTGGCCATGAGCAAAGACTTCAATGCGCGTGCGCTGATTGAAGACGAGTTGCTGATGGAGCTGCCTTTGGTGCCTATGCACGATGAGTGTCCTGAAGTCATGCCCATGGCCTCAAGTGACGATGATTTCGAAGAAGCCAGTACGGAAAAACCCAATCCGTTTGCAGTGTTGGCCGGGCTGCGCAAGAATGCAGGCCAAGATTGATTTCCATCAGTGATTAGTTGCAAGCCATCTTTTGGGTGGCTTGAGGCGTGTGTGCTACGGGTAGCTGTATTGCACACACCTTGAAAAGACACGGCGCTCATCCTGAGCAAGCAGGGCTGATTCCAGTGAGTTGGGATCGGTTCTCTTTGTTTTCACAGTTTGCGTTATAATCGGGGGCTTCACGCGAAACCCCCTCGTGTCTTTAATGGGCTGATCGCGTTTTTACCAACCCTTTTAAGACTCAGGAGCCATCATGGCTGTTCAGCAAAACAAAAAATCTCCTTCCAAGCGCGGTATGCACCGTTCGCACAATGCACTGAATGTGCCCGGAATCGCTGTGGAAGCCACTTCTGGCGAAGTTCACCTGCGTCACCACATCAGCCCCAACGGTGTATACCGTGGTCGCCAGGTGCTGAAGAACAAGTCTGAAGCTTAATCAGCTTCAACTGACTTAAGGCCCGTAGCTACTAGTCTTGTAGCTCGGGCTTTTGTTTTTTTAATGCTGCTTTTTCCAGTTTTTTGGTCTGCAGCGGACCGGTAAGTCATTCATGATCACACTGGCAGTTGATTGCATGGGGGGCGACCATGGCCCCGGTGTCACGTTCCCTGCGTGTCGCCAATTTCTTTCTACCCACCCGGATGCCCGGTTGTTGCTGGTAGGCCTGCCAGAGGCTTTTGTGAACTGGCAGACGCATGAGCGTGCTGAAGTGGTGCATGCTTTGGAAGTGGTCACCATGGACGACCCTGTGGAAGTGGCTTTGCGTCGCAAGAAAAACTCTTCGATGCGTGTGGCTATTCAGCAGGTTAAAGATGGCAAGGCGCAGGCGGCAGTGTCGGCGGGTAATACCGGCGCTTTGATGGCTGTCTCACGCTATTTGTTGAAAACCATGGATGGTATTGATCGCCCGGCGATTGCCTCGCAATTGCCCAATGATCAAGGCGGCGCGACCACGGTGCTGGATTTGGGTGCCAATGTAGATTGCCAGCCCGAACATTTGCTGCAGTTCGCGGTGATGGGTTCAGCCTTGGTGACTTCGCTGGATGCCCATAACGCAGAGCCTTCGGTGGGCTTGCTCAATATTGGCGAAGAAGCCATCAAGGGCAGCGAAGTGATCAAGCGCACGGGCGAGTTGCTGCGCCAGGCCGGTGACTCGAACGCCATACGCTTTGTGGGCAATGTTGAAGGCAATGATATTTTCAAGGGGCGCGTTGACATCGTCGTGTGCGATGGTTTCGTGGGCAACGTGGCGCTCAAGGCCTCAGAGGGCGTTGCTTCAATGATTGTCGGTGGATTGAAAACCGAGTTCAAACGCAACATCTTCACTAAATTTGCAGCCATTTTGGCTTATCCAGTGCTTAAAGCGCTAATGAGTCGTATGGATCATCGCCGTTATAACGGTGCAGCCTTGCTGGGTTTGCGTGGTTTGGTGTTCAAGAGTCATGGCTCTGCAGATGCCACTGGTTACGAGCACGCCCTGAACCGCGCTTATGATGCAGCCCGAAATAACCTTCTAGACCGTGTGCAGGGGCGAATTGCTCAGGCGGCCACTTTGCTGGTGGCTGCTGACAGTACTTCCACCGGTGGTGCCACGGCGGCTTGAGACTACATGACACGCTACGCACGCATTACAGGCACAGGCAGCTATTTGCCTGAACGTCGATTGACCAACCACGATCTGGCAGCAGAGCTGGCCGAGCGTGGGGTTGAAACTTCCCACGAATGGATTGTGGAGCGCACAGGCATTGAGGCCCGCCACTTTGCGGATGCGCACACAAACAGCAGTGACCTGGCGCTGGAAGCTTCGCGCAAAGCCATTGAGGCAGCGGGAGTGACCGCAGCAGATATTGATCTGATCATTGTGGCAACGTCGACGCCGGATATGGTCTTTCCGTCGACGGCCTGCATTTTGCAAAATAAATTGGGTGTCCATGGCTGTCCTGCCTTTGATGTGCAGGCAGTGTGCAGTGGCTTTGTCTATGCGCTGACAGTGGCGGACTCAATGATTCGCTCGGGCGCGGCAAGTCGTGCGCTGGTGGTGGGTGCCGAGGTATTTAGCCGTATTCTGGATTTCAATGATCGCACCACCTGTGTCCTGTTTGGTGATGGTGCTGGCGCTGTAGTGCTCGAAGCCTCGGAAGAGCCGGGAATTTTGGCGTGTGATTTGCATGCCGATGGCCGCCATGTCGGCATCTTGTGCGTGCCGGGACATGTCTCTGGCGGTGAAGTCTTGGGTTCGCCTTTGTTGACCATGGACGGTCAGGCGGTGTTCAAGCTGGCGGTGGGCGTGCTTGAGAAGGCCGCGCATGCTGCTCTGGCCAAGGCAGGTAAAACCGAGGCGGATATTGATTGGCTGATCCCGCATCAGGCAAACATTCGCATCATGCAAAGTACTGCTCGCAAGCTGAAGCTGTCGATGGACAAAGTGATTGTGACCGTGGATCAGCACGGCAATACTTCGGCGGCCTCCATTCCTTTGGCTTTGGACTATGGCGTGCGCAATGGTCAAGTCAAGAAGGGCGACACCGTCATGCTCGAAGGTGTAGGCGGTGGCTTCACCTGGGGTGCCGTACTTCTGAATATGTAGCAGCTAGCGTTTTTATATAAGCGCTAGAGCCAGTTTTTTTAATAACGAGTGACCGTGATATGAAGAAATTCGCATTCGTCTTCCCTGGACAAGGCTCTCAGTCTGTCGGTATGTTGGATGCTTGGGGTGATCACCCAGCAGTGGTTCAAACCCTGCAAGAAGCTTCTCAAGCCCTGGGCGAAGACATTGGTGCGCTGATCAAAAACGGCCCCAAGGAAGATTTGGCACTGACCACTAACACCCAGCCAGTGATGCTGGTGGCAGGGGTGGCTGCGTGGCGTGTGTGGCTGGCTGAAGGTGGGGCAATGCCTGATGCCGTGGCTGGTCACTCGCTGGGGGAGTACAGCGCTTTGGTAGCCGCCGGGGTGTTAACGCTGGCCCAAGCGGCGCCTCTGGTGCGCTTGCGCGCTGCTGCCATGCAAGAAGCCGTGCCTGTGGGTGTTGGTGCCATGGCTGCTGTACTGGGTCTGTCCTCAGACAAAGTCAAGGAAGTCTGCGCGGTGGTGACGGCCCAACTGGGTGGCACTGAAGTGGTTGAAGCGGTGAACTTTAATGATCCAGGCCAAACAGTCATTGCTGGCTCCAAGCTGGCCGTGGAAACGGCCAGTTCTGCAGTCAAAGAGGCTGGCGCCAAGCGTGCGTTGCCACTGCCAGTGTCTGCGCCTTTCCACTCCAGCCTGATGAAGCCTGCCGCTGAAAAGCTCAAGGTCGCGTTGGATGCATTGCAGCTGGGCGTGCCTCAGATCCCTGTGATCAACAATATTGATGTGACGGTGCAAACCGATGCTGCAGCTATTCGTGACGCGCTGTATCGTCAAGCCTTTGGCCCCGTGCGCTGGGTGGAGTGTGTGCAGGCCATGAAGGCCCGTGGCATTACGCATTTGGTAGAGTGCGGCCCAGGCAAAGTGCTGGCGGGAATGACCAAGCGTATTGATGCTGATTTGGTTGGCGCTCCTATGTACGACTCCGTCACCTTGGCAGAAGTGAAAGAATTGCTCGCATGACCGAACAAAAGAAACAAATTGCGCTGGTAACTGGCGCGACACGCGGAATTGGTGCCGCGATTGCCCAAACCCTGGCAGAACGCGGCTATACCGTGATTGGTACCGCCACCACAGATGCCGGTGCACAGCGTATCAGCGCTGCATTGGCTGCTATGGGGGGGCGTGGCGTGAATCTGAATGTGAACGACGCAGCGGGCGTAGATGCCTTGATGGACGGCATCTTGAAGTCCGAAGGTGGCCTGCATGTCTTGGTAAATAATGCGGGCATCACCCGTGACACCTTGGCAATGCGCATGAAGGACGATGACTGGTCTGCGGTGATTGACACGAATTTGCAGGCTGTTTTCCGACTCAGCCGTGCGGCTATTCGTCCCATGATGAAACAGCGTTTTGGGCGCATTATCAGTGTTACCAGTGTGGTCGGAGCCATGGGCAACCCCGGTCAAGCCAACTATGCTGCGGCTAAGGCTGGCGTTGCCGGCATGAGCCGTGCGCTGGCGCGCGAACTTGGCAGCCGAGGCATTACTGTAAACTGCGTGGCTCCTGGGTTTATTGCTACAGATATGACAGCGGATCTGCCTGAGGAGCAGAAGGCAGCCTTGGCTGCGCAGATTCCGCTGGGCCAATTGGGTCAGCCGTCTGACATTGCAAATGCCGTGGCTTTCTTGGCCTCGGAAGGGGCTGGGTACATTACCGGTCACGAGCTGCATGTCAATGGCGGCATGTACATGTAATTTGAAGAAATGAATGCCGTTTCCTCGCGACGGCAGGCCGATTGAAGGGGGATTCCCTGAAGCGGCTAGAATCGCGGGTTCATTCACAACCCCCTGAGGGAAACCATGAGCGATATCGAAGCACGTGTCAAAAAAATCATTGCTGAACAACTCGGCGTTGAAGAGTCTCAAGTAACCAACGAAAAGGCCTTCGTGGCTGACCTGGGCGCTGACTCCCTGGACACGGTCGAACTGGTAATGGCCCTGGAAGATGAATTCGGCATCGAAATCCCTGATGAAGATGCTGAAAAAATCACGACGGTGCAAAACGCCATCGACTACGCCAATACCCACCACAAGGCCTAATAGGTCTTTACGCACCGAGCGATAAGAATAAGGTTTGAACGCATGAGCCGTCGTCGCGTTGTCGTGACCGGCCTGGGATGTATTAGCCCCGTGGGTAACACGGTGGCTGATTCCTGGGCCAATCTTTTGGCCGGCCAGTCCGGTATTGACCGCATCACCAAGTTTGATGCCTCGAATTTTTCCTGCCAGATTGCAGGTGAAGTCAAGGGATTCAACGTGGAGGATTACATGAGCGCCAAAGATGCGCGCGCCATGGACACCTTCATTCACTATGGCATTGCGGCTGCGGAACAAGCGGTCAAAGACGCAGGTCTGCCTTCGGGCGAGGCCTTGTCTGATGATCTTGCTACCCGTATCGGTTGCGTGATCGGGTCTGGTATCGGGGGCTTGCCCCTGATCGAGAACACCCAGATCGAACTGTCCAATCGCGGCCCCCGCCGCATTACTCCATTTTTCGTACCAGCTTCCATTATTAATATGGTGGCTGGTCACGTTTCCATGCGCCATGGTTTCAAGGGTCCGAACCTTTCGGTTGTGACTGCTTGTACTACCGGCTTGCACTGCATTGGTGAAGCTGGGCGCATGATTGAATATGGTGACGCCGACATCGTCGTTGCTGGAGGCACTGAATCGACCGTTTCACCTTTGGGTGTTGGTGGTTTTGCTGCCATGCGCGCATTGTCGACACGCAATGACGACCCTAAGGCTGCATCGCGCCCTTGGGATCGTGATCGAGATGGCTTTGTACTGGGCGAAGGTGCAGGCGTGATGGTGCTTGAAGAGTACGAACATGCCAAGGCACGCGGCGCCAAGATTTACGCAGAGTTGGCGGGCTACGGTATGAGTGCTGATGCTGGGCACATGACTGCACCCAATATGGATGGCCCACGCCGTGCCATGTTGAATGCCATGCGCAATGCTGGCGTGAACGCAGATCAGATTAATTATCTGAATGCACACGGCACATCGACACCTTTGGGTGACCAGAACGAAAGCAACGCCATCAAGGCTGCATTGGGTGACGCTGCCTATAAAACGGTAGTGAGCTCAACCAAGTCCATGACTGGTCACTTGCTGGGTGGTGCAGGTGGAATTGAGAGTATTTTTACGGTCATGGCTATTCATGATCAGAAGATCCCTCCCACCATCAACTTGCTCAATCAAGACCCAGGTTGTGATTTGGATTACTGTGCCAACGTGGCACGTGATGCCAAGATCGACATCGCGCTGAAGAACAATTTTGGCTTTGGCGGAACCAATGGCTCGCTGATTTTCAAGCGAATCTAGATCATGAAGCGGGAGGGCTGTTCGCTTCCTTCTCACGCTGCGCAACCCGCTCCTGTGTATGCAGTGAGCGGGTTTTGTTTTTTGGGTGATGGATGTGTCACAGCGACATAGTCCGGCAGTACTTTACCCCCTGCGACATTCCCGGCAACTGCGGATTCTGTGGGCTGCGGTAGTTGTAGGCAGTGGCTTGCTTTTACTTTTATGGAGCTGGCAAGGGGCTGGCGTTGGCCATGAGTTATGGCTGCGCGTGGGTGCAGCAGCCTTGCTGTGGCTGTTGTGTGCGATGCTGGGCTGGCAAGCCCAGCATCGCTTGCCGCAAGGTGCTCTGCATTGGAGCGGTTGCGGCTGGCTGTGGGAGATCAACGGGCAGGCGAGGCCTTTGCAGGGTGTGCCAGTGGTGATTTTGGATCTGCAGCGGTTGCTGATTGTTGGCTTTGTGGATGGGCACAAACGTACGCAGCACTTTGTACTGCAAAGGAATTGGGCACCCCATGCGTGGATGGACTTGCGGCGTGCTGTATATTCATCTGCTCATCCGCCACAGAACAGTTCTTCATCTAAAGCGCTTTGAGCTTTAGATGCACTGTGGTCTGGAGCCACCGCGTCCCTTCGCCTTCATGACATCAGCCCCAGCGCCTTCTTCCTCTTCTGACAGCGATCTGCAATTGGTCGAGCGTACCGTCGCTGGAGATCAGCGGGCTTACGAATTACTGGTCATCAAGTACCAGCGCCGTATAGAGCGTCTGATTGGCCGGATGGTGCGTGACCAGGATCTGGTGCAGGACATTGCGCAAGAGACGTTCTTGCGTGCATACCGGGCTTTGCATCAATTTCGAGGTGAGGCACAGTTCTACACGTGGCTGTATCGCATTGCCGTCAACACCGCTAAGAAGGCCTTGGTGGAAATGCGACGCGATCCGGTGGTGTTTGAGAGTGCGTTACATATTTCCGATGACGAGGATGAAACTTTCCGTCCCCGCCATGAACCAATCACTGACGAAACGCCTGAAACAGTGCTGGCTGCACAAGAGATAGCTGCAGCGGTGAATGCAGCCATGGAGGCTTTGCCTGAGGATTTGCGACAAGCGGTTACGCTGCGTGAAATTGAGGGTTTGAGCTATGAGGAGATTGCCTCTGCCATGAATTGTCCAATTGGCACAGTGCGTTCACGAATTTTTCGCGCACGCGAAGCGATTTCGGCCCGCGTGAAGCCTTTGCTAGAGCGGCAAGGCGGTAAGCGGTGGTGATGTGCAAGAGCATCGGTACAACGCCAGTGAGTAGGTGAACCCATGATGAAACAACAGATGAACAAGGAATTACTGTCTGCTTTGGTGGATGGTGAGTTGCATGGCGAAGAGCTAGAGCAGGCCTTGGCGTGTGCCGAAGGCCCAGAAGGCTGTGCCAGTTGGGAGCTTTACCATTTGGTCGGAGATGTGCTGCGATCACCTGATTTGGCGCACCATAGCCAGCATGATTTGCTCAGCGGCTTGCGTGCGCAGCTGGCCAATGAGCCAGCGTTGATGCTTGAGCCTGCGCAGATCAAGCAAGTGACGGCGGGATTGGTGCCTGCGAATGGTCCTGTAGTGGCATTGCGTGATCCGGCCGCCAATGGCGCTGTTTTTCGCTGGAAGGTTGCGGCCAGTTTTGCCTCGGTCGCTGCTGTGGCTGCTTTGGGGTGGAATTTGATGGGAAATCCTGCCAGTGGGCAAGGGGCGCAGATGGCCAGCGTACAAGGTGCAGTGAGTTCGCCGGTGCTGGTAGCGACGGAGAGTGGTGATGTGTTGCGTGATCCACGCTTGGATGCATTGCTGGACTCTCATCAGCAATACCTCAGCCGGGCATCGTTGCAGACGCCGGCAGACTTTTTGCGTAATGCCAGCTTTCAAGCTCGCAGTAGTGGTGGTGCTCGCCCGTAGCCATTGATCGTCTGGCGATATTGGCTGGCAAAGAAGTGAGCTATCAGCGCTTGCATTTCAATGCAATCATGGTTAAAACACTTTGAAGTAAAGAAGGAGCGCATGCAATGCGCTCTTTTTTTTGGCAATACGTCATCCCGTGAATGTGCATGTGTTTACATGGGCATTGATGAGAAATTAGGGAACCAAATCACGGTTCCTTTTTCTGAATATGTAACTGCGCGGTGCGCAGACTGTGATTTTGGAAAGGATGTTGAAATGCCATCAATGCAATTTAAGCCCATTCACACCGTGGTTCTGGCGCTCGGCATTGCCGCAGGCGCAACGGCCGTAGGATGGAGTGATGCTGCACGGGACGTGTTGCCTGCAGCGCATGCACAAACTCAATCTGTCACTGTGCCTAGTGCTCCCTTGGTGACGGGCTTGCCCGACTTCACCCAGTTGGTTGATGCGGTGGGTCCAGCAGTGGTCAATATCCGGACCACAGAGAAAATTTCTAACCAGCCATCTATGAGTGGAATGGATGAGGACATGCTGGAGTTTTTCCGGCGTTTTGGTGTGCCCGTTCCTAATATTCCACGCCAAGGAAGCCCCCAGCCAGAAGGTGAGGGTGAAGAGCGTCCAAGCGGTGTTGGCTCCGGTTTTATCCTGAGCTCTGACGGATATGTCATGACCAACGCTCACGTGGTTGAAGGGGCTAGTGACGTGATCGTCACACTGGCGGACAAGCGTGAATTCAAAGCCAAGATCATTGGCGCAGACAAGCGCACTGACGTGGCTGTCGTGAAGATTGATGCCAAGGGCCTGCCTGCAGTCAAGATTGGAGATGTAGGCCGCTTGAAGGTGGGTGAGTGGGTGATGGCTATCGGCTCTCCCTTTGGATTGGAGAACTCAGTGACGGCCGGCATCGTTTCAGCCAAGCAGCGTGATACAGGCGACTATTTGCCTTTTATTCAGACCGACGTGGCGATCAACCCTGGAAATTCAGGGGGCCCGCTGCTGAATATGCGCGGGGAGGTCGTGGGTATCAATAGCCAGATCTACTCGCGTTCCGGCGGATTTATGGGGATCTCTTTTGCCATCCCGATCGATGAGGCTGTGCGTGTAAGTGATCAACTGCGCAAGACTGGTAAGGTGACACGTGGCCGTATTGGCGTGCAAATTGGCCAGGTGACCAAGGAAGTAGCTGAGTCGATTGGTCTGGGCAAGGTGCGTGGTGCCCTGGTTTCTGCAGTAGAGCCAGATTCACCTGCTGCTAAGGCCGGGATCGAGCCGGGCGACATCATCGTGAAATACGATGGAAAAGACATCGACAAGGTGGCTGACCTGCCTCGTCAGGTGGGTAATACCAAGCCTGGCACCAAGAGCACGATCACGGTGTTCCGTCGTGGTCAAACACGCGATCTGTCCATCATGGTCGCAGAAGTGGAGCCGGACGAGGTTGCCACGGCGCGTGCAGATGGCAAACCAGCCTCTGGTGCGACGGCAACCGCCAAGCAGCTTGGCCTGGTAGTCGGCGAGTTGACTGAGGCACAAAAGAAATCACTGGCAATCAAAGGTGGTGTACGCGTTTTGTCGGCCACGGAAGCTGCTGCACGTGCAGGGTTGCGAGAAGGGGATGTCGTGTTGGCGGTGGCCAATAGCGAGGTGACCAATGTCAAGGGCTTTGAAGCCGCTCTGGCCAAGGCTGACAAGAGCAAGCCAGTCAACTTGCTGGTACGCCGTGGAGACTGGACGCAGTACATTCTTATTCGCCCTAACGGCAAGTAAAGTGCCAGCACACAATTCCTGCGCAAGGCTCTAATCCTTGTGTAGGAATGACCTACTGCAGCATTGCAGGGCTTTGTCTAGGGGCTTGGGTAGAATGCCCGCTTGATGAGCGCGGTCACGGGTTTGTACAAGCAAGTACTTGCTGTAGATACGGCGCTGCTGGGTGCTGAAGGTAGTGTCTGTGAATCCTCAATCGGATTGTGGTTAACTTGTGGATAAGTTGCTTGGCGATCTAGGCGAGTGCCTGAGCCATAGTAAATGGATGCTTGGTTTTTGGGCGATTTTGCCTACAATCGAGCATCCAACCAATCGCAGTTGCCAGAGATTGTTGGTTCGGGGCGCGTCGCAGTAGACGCGCCCTTTTTTCTTGCCTTGAGCACACTTTTTCCTTCAATTACAAACGCTTATCGTTGATGAAGCACATTCGAAATTTTTCCATCATTGCGCATATTGACCATGGCAAGTCGACGCTGGCCGATCGCCTGATCCAACGCTGTGGCGGTTTGGCCGATCGCCAGATGGAGGCGCAAGTGCTGGACTCGATGGACATCGAGAAAGAGCGTGGCATCACCATCAAGGCGCAAACAGCCGCGTTGCATTACAGGGCAAAAGATGGGCAGGTCTACAACCTGAATCTGATCGATACCCCTGGCCACGTAGACTTCTCTTACGAGGTTTCTCGCTCGCTTTCGGCCTGTGAAGGCGCATTGCTGGTGGTTGATGCATCCCAGGGGGTTGAAGCTCAGACTGTAGCCAATTGCTACACCGCACTCGATTTGGGCGTGGAGGTCACAGCGGTGCTCAACAAGATGGATCTGCCCAATGCAGATCCTGACAACGCAAAGGCAGAAATCGAAGACGTTATCGGAATCGATGCTACCGATGCCATTCCTTGCTCGGCCAAAACAGGCATGGGCATTGATGACATTTTGGAAGCCATTGTGGCCAAAGTGCCTGCCCCGAAAGGGGACCCCGATGCTCCCTTGCGGGCCATGATCGTGGACAGCTGGTTTGACCCTTATGTCGGCGTCGTGATGCTGGTGCGGGTGGTGGACGGCCAGCTCAAAAAAGGCGAGCGTTTCAAGATGATGGCAACGGGTGCGGCTTATGAAGCCAACAACCTCGGTGTGTTCACTCCTGCCAACTCGCCGCGGGAGGCCCTTAAAGCGGGTGAAGTGGGCTACATCATTGCGGGGATCAAGGAGCTCAAGGCTGCCAAGGTGGGTGACACCATCACTTTGGAAAAAAAGCTTCCAAACAATTTAGGCCCTGCCGAAACGGCATTGCCTGGCTTTAAGGAAGTACAGCCCCAAGTTTTTGCAGGTTTGTACCCCACGGAAGCTTCTGAATACGACCAGCTGCGCGATGCGCTGGAGAAGCTGCAGCTCAATGATGCTGCTTTGCGTTATGAGCCCGAAGTGTCTCAGGCGCTGGGCTTTGGCTTTCGCTGTGGCTTCTTGGGCCTGCTGCACATGGAGATCGTGCAAGAGCGCCTGGAGCGTGAATTTGATCAAGACCTGATCACTACCGCGCCCAGCGTGGTCTACCAGGTAGTGCAGGGTGGCGGTGAAGTCATTGATGTGGAAAATCCTTCCAAAATGCCCGACATCGGGCGTATTGAGGAAATTCGCGAGCCCATCGTGACCGTGCACTTGTACATGCCGCAAGAATATGTGGGGCCTGTGATGACGCTGGCCAACCAAAAGCGCGGCGTGCAGATGAACATGCAGTACCACGGTCGCCAGGTGATGCTGACCTACGAGATGCCGTTGGGTGAAATCGTGCTCGACTTCTTCGATAAGCTCAAATCGGTCTCGCGCGGTTATGCCTCGATGGACTATGAGTTTCTGGAATACCGCGCTTCAGACGTAGTGAAGGTAGATATTTTGCTCAATGGTGAGAAGGTGGATGCACTGTCCATCATCGTCCACCGCAGTCAGTCCCAATACCGTGGTCGCGCGGTGGTGGCCAAGATGCGCGAAATCATCAGTCGCCAGATGTTTGATGTAGCCATTCAGGCCGCCATTGGTGGCAACATCATTGCGCGTGAGACCGTGAAAGCCATGCGCAAGAACGTGCTGGCTAAGTGCTACGGCGGTGACGTGAGCCGCAAGCGCAAGCTGTTGGAAAAGCAGAAGGCCGGTAAGAAGCGCATGAAGCAAATTGGTTCTGTGGAGGTGCCGCAAGAAGCCTTCCTGGCCATTTTGCAAGTTGAAGACTAAAACGAGGGAGCCCATGCAAGCCATGCAATGGATCACCGCGGTCATCTTGGCCGCATTTGTGGGTTACATCGGTGCTTGGTACACCGGGGTCATCGAAGGCAACTTTGCCTTGCTGATGTTTTTGGCCACCTTTGTCACCGGCATCTACTGGCTGGCGGAACGTTTTTACTTCTGGCCGCAGCGCAAGAAGGAAGCGGAGCGTTTAAACAGCGAAGCTGCAACACGCCGTGCTGAGCTGGAGCGTCAGGGGTTGCGCCATGACATGGCAGATACAAAGGAAGGCGAAACCCGCATCCTGCGTCAGCCATGGTGGCTAGACTGGACGGCGGGCCTGTTTCCGGTGCTGTTTGTGGTGTTTGTACTGCGCTCTTTCCTGTTTGAGCCGTTCAAGATTCCATCGGGTTCAATGATTCCGACGCTGATGGTGGGTGACCTGATCTTGGTGAACAAGTTCACTTATGGAGTGCGTTTGCCTGTGCTCAACACGAAAGTCACTGAAGGCAACGCCCCTCAGCGTGGTGATGTGATGGTCTTTCGCTACCCGCCACAGCCCACGTTGGATTACATCAAGCGCGTAGTCGGTGTGCCCGGTGATACTGTGGCCTATTTGAACAAGCGCCTGACTATCAATGGGCAAGAAGTTCCAATTAAGCAGTTGCCTGACTTTTTTGATACGGATGCGATGCGCTACTTTGAGCAGTTCGAAGAAACGCTGGGCGAGAAGCCGCACAAGCTGCTCAATACCAAGGGAATGCCTGCTTTTGTTCAGGGTGCATCAGAGTTTCCCTTCCGTGACAACTGCACATACTCTGTTGAAGGGGTGACGTGCAAGGTGCCCGAGGGGCATTACTTCGCCATGGGCGATAACCGTGATAACTCGCTGGATTCCCGTTACTGGGGCTTTGTTCCCGAAGCAAACATTGTCGGAAAAGCCTTTTTCGTTTGGATGAATTTCGGTAACCTCAAGCGTATCGGCGGTTTTAACTAAGGGCTTTGCGCCTTAACTGATGGCCGCTTTGAGCGGCCATTTTTTATAAGAAGAGAGGGAAATCATGCGTTCTGCGTCTCGTCATCATCAAAAGGGCGTGTCCTTCATTGGATTTGTACTGATTGCTCTGCTGGCCATCGCGGTCTTTGCGATTGGCGGACAATCACTGCCGATAGCTTTGGAATATCAGGCCGCAAAGAAAGCCGCACAAAAAGCTGCCAATGAAGGCAATACGATGCCAGAAGTGCGCGCCATATTTGATCGTGCCGCACAAATTGACGACATCAAGACCATCACTGGTGCAGATCTGGAAATCTCCAAAATCAATGAACGTGTGGTTGTTGAGTTTGAGTACGAGCGCTCTTTGCCGTTGGTAGGCCCTGCCTACCTTGTTTATCGTTTTACATACCAGACCAAATAGGTGCCAATCACCCTGCAAGATCTGCAGCAACAGCTGCAGCATGATTTTCAAAACCCTGCCTTGTTGCAGCGTGCGCTGACGCACCGCAGCTTTTCGGCAGATAACAATGAGCGCCTGGAATTTCTGGGTGACTCAGTGCTGAGCCTTGCCATTTCCAGTTTGTTGTACCAGCGCTTGCGTGAGTTACCAGAAGGTGATTTGTCACGCGTGCGCTCCAACTTGGTCAAGGAAGGCACACTCCATCAAATCGCCGTGAAGCTGCAATTGTCAGATTTGCTGCGGTTAGGGGAGGGTGAGGCCAAATCAGGCGGTAAAAACCGCCCTTCTATTTTGGCGGATGCGGTAGAAGCCATTTTGGGGGCTGTGTACCTCGACGCGGGCTTTGCTGCCGGAGAGAAGCTGGTGCATCGCCTGTTTGAAGGCGTAGACATCAATCCCCATATGCGCGCCGCAGAGAAAGACCCCAAGACTGCGTTGCAAGAATGGCTGCAAGGCCGACGCATGAACGTGCCGCAATACAGTGTGGCCAACATTACTGGTGCTGCACACAAACAGACCTTTGATGTGGAGTGCGTAATACCCGAACTGCGCCTGGGCGCGCGAGGCCAAGGCGGCTCGCGTCGCATAGGTGAGCAGGCTGCAGCAGCGGCCATGCTCGAAATTTTGAAAGCGAAACACCCATGAACGATGCTGCGAAAAAAGTAGCTAGCACCGCAGGCGCCAAGGGCGCTAAAGGCCCAAAGAATTCCAATACTTTGCCAGAGGTGACGCCTGCAGGCCAATCCATGGCTGAGCTGGATGCCATGCTGGCAGCGGCCAAGCCGGGTGCGACCCCTTCTTTGGTGGCTCGTGCTGCGGAAATTGAAGCGGAAAAAGCCGCTGAAGCAGCCATTCCTGTACGTGTCTATGCACCCGAGGAGCAGCGCTGTGGCCTGATTGCCATTGTCGGCAAGCCCAACGTGGGCAAGTCCACGCTGATGAATGCGCTGGTGGGGCAAAAAATCTCCATTACATCGCGTAAGTCGCAAACCACGCGCCACCGCATTACAGGCATTCGTACCAAGGAAGAGACTCAGTTCATTTTTGTGGATACGCCCGGTTTCCAGACCAAGCACTCCACGGCGCTGAACAAGTCGCTCAACAAGACGGTGATGGGTGCCATCACCGATGTGGATTTGATTTTGTTTGTGGTGGAAGCTGGGAGCTTTACGCTGGCCGATGCCAAGGTGCTGAGCCTGTTCAAGCCCGGTATTCCGACACTGCTGGTGGCCAACAAGCTGGACATGGTGGGCCGCCGCCATGAGATTGCTCCGTGGCTCAAAAGCATGCAAGAGCGTCATCCGTTTGCTGAATTTGTGCCCATGTCGGCCAAAAAACGGGACGACATTCAGCGTCTGTTTGGTATCTGCGCCAAGTACCTACCTGAGCAGCCGTGGTTCTATAAAGAAGATGAACTGACTGACCGCAGCGAAAACTTTATGGCTGCAGAGATTGTGCGTGAAAAGCTGTTCCGCTTTACAGGTGATGAACTGCCCTACACCTCGACAGTGGTGATCGATAAGTTTGAGGAAGAAGCCAGCAAGCAGCACAAGCGCTTCATGCGTGTGTCCTCGACCATCATTGTGGAGCGCGATGGTCACAAGGCCATGGTGATTGGCCAAGGTGGCGAGCGCCTCAAGCGCATTTCCACTGAAGCCCGGCAAGAGATGGAAAAGTTATTTGATGCCAAGGTGTTCTTGGAGGTGTGGGTCAAGGTCAAGTCGGGTTGGGCCGACGATGAAACGCGCGTCAAGTCATTCGGCTACGAGTAAGTGCGAAGTCGTGCCGGCTGGAATTACCGGTACTCGGCTGCAAGGTCTTGCCGTGGCGCTGGCACTGACTGTGATCTTGCGCTGCGTCTTGGCAGTTGCTATGCGACACTTCAAGCCTCGTGATTTTTCAAAAGGTCTCTCTGAGGCCTTTTCCCGTTTTTAAGCACCTATGGCCGCCAAGCGTGTGGGCGAAGAGCCCTCTTTCATCCTGCATCGATATGACTGGAGCGAATCCAGTCTGATTCTGGAAGTCTTCACACGCCACCGAGGGCGGGTTGCGCTGGTGGCCAAGGGTGCAAAAAAGCACACGTCCAACTTTCGGCCGGTGCTGCTGGCGCTGCAGCCCCTGAATGTGACTTACACCTTATCGGGCGATGGCAATGCAGACATTCATGTGCTCAAGGGCGCTGAGTGGGCTGGCGGGCACATCATGCCCATGGGCAACAACTTGCTCACAGGCATGTATCTCAACGAATTGCTCATGCGCCTGCTGGCGAGAGATGATCCGTATACCTACCTGTTTGATGTGTACGGTGCCGTAGTCAAACTGCTGGCCACACAGCAAGGTGAAGTGATTGAGCCTGTGCTGCGTGCGTTTGAGTTGATTTTGCTGCGTGAGCTAGGCCTGCTGCCGTCACTTCATGAGGAAACATTAACTCTGCAGCCCTTGCAGCCTGACGCCAGCTATGTGCTGGTGCCCGAGATGGGGCTTCGCCCAGCGCTGGAGGTCGATCGTGCTGCGCTTACTGGTCTTCAGTGGACGCAACTGATGCATGCGCTGGATCAGAGTGATGGTGCTTACCCAGCCGCTGTGCGTGCCTGTGCTGCAGTGGCATCGGCATTGAAGCCGCAGCTGCGCCATTTGCTGCAATACCATTGCGGCAGCCCGCTGCTTCGAACCCGACAGTTGATGATGGATTTGCAAACGCTATGACCGCTTCTACTTCTTCCCACGTCTACCAGCGCACGGCACTGTCCGTGAATGTCAATAAGGTCGCCCTGGTGCGCAATACGCGTCACTTGGGGATCCCATCAGTTACGCGTGCGTCGCTGCTGTGCCTACAGGCGGGTGCGCAGGGCATCACCATTCACCCCCGTCCCGATGAGCGCCACATTCGTGGTGCCGACGTGTATGAGCTGGCCGAACTGATGAAAGCGTGGCCGCAGGCTGAGTTCAATATTGAAGGCAATCCCACGCAGAACCTGATGGACTTCATTCGCAATGTGAAGCCTCACCAGGCCACGTTTGTGCCCGACAGCGAAGACCAGTTCACCAGTGACCATGGCTGGAGCTTTCCGCAAGATGCTCAGCGTCTGCAGCCACTGATTGCCGAATGCAAGGCACTGGGTGTGCGTGTCAGCCTTTTTATGGACCCCATACCTGCGCAAATGGCTGCAGCCAAAGACATTGGCGCTGACCGTGTTGAGCTGTACACCGAACCCTTTGCCGCCGCATGGGGCACTGCAGACCAAGCCCACCAGCTGTCCATCTATGCGCAGGCAGCGCAAGCGGCTTTGGATGCCGGGCTGCAGGTGAATGCCGGGCATGACTTGAACCGCGAAAACCTTGCTGCTTTTGTTGCGCAGGTGCCCGGTGTGGCTGAAGTCTCTATTGGTCACGCGTTGATTGCTGACGCTTTGGAACTCGGATATGCCGCTACGGTCAAAGCCTACCAAGCGTGCATTGATCAAGGCATGGCGCAACGCGGTTGATTTTAAAAGGTGAGCTACTAACGCTTACTGTGTGAGCGGTAGAGCCTGATTCGGCTTGTAATTATGATTTACGGTATTGGCACCGACATCTGTGATGTTCGCCGCATACGCGCCAGCTTGGAGCGCCATGGTGATCGCTTTGCTGAAAAAGTGCTCACCACCAACGAACTGGCCATATGGCGCTTGCGCAGTGCTCGCTGGCCTGAGCGGGGCGTTAAGTATTTGGCGACCCGTTTTTCTGCCAAAGAGGCCTTCAGCAAGGCGATTGGCTTGGGCATGACAATGCCCATGACGTGGCGCAGTTGCGAAATTGCCAATCTGCCCAGTGGGCAGCCAACCATCGTGCTCTACGGTGCGATGCGTGACTGGTTTGAAGCGCGTGGTTTGAGCGTGCACATCACCATGACCGATGAAAGCGAATATGCCGCCAGCTTTTGCGTGGTGGAGCGCAAGGCAGATTGAGTGGCGCGGCATCACATGGCAGGTGTGTGAAATTGGCAGCTTGTGCACATCGCACAAATAGCGAGTCACGCATCGCGGTCATACTTGTGGTTTTGCAGCATTGAGGAGGCAGGAATGCCTCCTTCAACAAGGTAAGCACCTATGACCGCACTTCATGCGCCTCTCATCATCGACATCGCAGGTAAGGCCCTGACCGATGTGGACCGTAGCCGCCTTGCACACCCATTGGTCGGCGGCATCATCTTGTTTGCACGCAACTGGGAAGATCGTGGCCAACTGGTGCAGCTGTGTGCTGACATCAAGGCAGTCAAAGATGACTTGCTGATCTGTGTGGACCACGAGGGTGGCCGCGTGCAGCGCTTTCGCACCGATGGGTTTACACACATTCCACCCATGCGTGCATTTGGCGAGACGTGGATGAATGATGGCAGCGGTAAAAAACGCCGTAAAGGCAGTGGTGCCATGCGTGCCATGAACGCTGCCACTGCTGCTGGCTATGTGCTGGGCAGCGAGTTGCGCGCCTGTGGTGTGGATTTCAGCTTTACTCCTGTGCTGGATTTGGACTATGGCGAAAGCAGCGTCATTGGTGACCGCAGTTTTCACCGTGACCCCCGGGTGGTGGCGGCCTTGGCCAAAAGCCTGATGCACGGCCTGCTGCAAGCCGGTATGGGAAATTGCGGCAAGCATTTTCCGGGGCATGGCCATGTGAAAGCGGACTCGCATGTCGACATGCCTGTTGACAAGCGCAAGCTCAAAAAGATTTTGTCGGAAGATGCTGCGCCGTACCCCTGGCTCTCAAGCGTTCTGACCGCCGTGATGCCTGCCCATGTGATTTACCCCAAGGTGGATGCCTTGCCTGCGGGGTTTTCTAAAACCTGGTTGCAAGACATTTTGCGCGGCGAGCTACGCTATGACGGCGCTATCTTCAGTGATGACCTGAGCATGGAAGCTGCACGCCGCATTGATGGCCAGGTCATCAGCTACACGGAAGCCGCTTTGCGCGCGTTGGATGCTGGCTGCGATATGGTGCTGCTGTGCAATCAGAGCCTGGGTCTTGGCGAGCATGTGGACGAATTGCTCGATGGTATGGATGACGCCCTGCGCTCTGGGCGCTGGGTGCCGGATGTGGACTCTGAATCGCGCCGCGTCTCGCTATTGCCTGAGACAGTCCCCCAGCCTTGGGAAGATTTGATGCTGCAGCCGGCATACCTGCAGGCGCTGGACATGCTGCCCTGATACACCGGATAAAACGCCCCCTCAAGATCCGCCGCAAACGACTGTTTGCTGGCGGATTTTTTATGTTGCCCAGCTTTTTAAAACTTTGACTGGACACTTTGTTCGCTCGTCTGCATGACTAGGTGGGTGCAAGCCTTACATCCCTTCTGTGTACGCAGGGCTCGCGGCTCACATGGTGGCAGGGTGGTTTCAATCCGCCTCAGTGACTGAAGGGTGCATGTCCGCAAGGCATATGCATTTTGTTTGCGTTGCTACAGGTGTGACATGCAGGTTGTGTCGTTGTACAGCCATCTGAGAGAGCGCTAGCTACAAAAGTGGTGGGTTGGTAGCAATCTATAGAGCATTTTTTTTTGTTATTCGTTCATTGAATTCCCAAGTTTTTCAAGCAGTTGGGAGTCGGGAGTCTTAGGTCTTATATCTAATGGTAAACCCTATGTTTTTGCTCCAATAAAAGACCATGGCTCACTTGCAGTTGCGTGTGGGATGACCAACAAATCTTTACCTAAATCCATAGCATCGAAACATTAAGACATTGTGAGATAGCTCAATAAAAGCTTGAACTTTGTGTTGATGCATGTCCGTTTTTTAAAGTATTTCCCTTTTTGATTCGATGCAATGCACTGAATTAAAGAGGGATTTTTATTTTGAAGTCCTCAAACACATGGGCGTGCTGGATCGATATTTACGTGATGTAGGAATAGAAAAATGTCTAACTTTTCCCCACCAAGTCGTAGAACTTTCTTGATGGCGTCTGGTGCAGGAGTGGCACTCACTGGCATGGCGATGACCTTTCACGCCAACTCCAAAGAAGCTCCGATTCAGCTGGACAAGTACCAGCCTGAATTTTTTACCCCCGAGGAGTGGAACTTCGTGCTTGCGGCTACCGCGCGCCTGATTCCGTCTGAAGGTGATGGCCCCGGTGCCCTGGAAACCCATGTGCCAGTGTTCATTGACCGCCAGTTGGTGGGTTACTACGGGAATGCTGACATCTGGTACATGCAAGGTCCGCACGATCCGCAAGCCACCGCCGATCGTGGCTGGCAAACACCGCTCAACCCTGCGCAGCTGTATCGCAAGGCGATCCCCGCGTTCAACGCTGCATGCAAAGAGCGCTTTGGCAAGGAGTTCAAGAGCCTGGCACCTGAGCAGCAGGACGAAGCCTTGACTGCTCTGCAAAAGGGCGAGATCAAGCTGGAGCCAGAGCTCAGCATCTTCTTTACCACCCTGCTGGCCAATACCAAGGAAGGCTATTTCGCCGACCCGCAGCATGGCGGAAATTTCCGCATGCAGTCATGGAAGTACATCGGTTTTCCCGGCGCACGCGCCAGCTATGCCGAATGGGTGGATCAGCACAACAGAAAGTACCCACTGGGTCCGGTATCGATCAAGGGCGAAAGGGCTTAAACCATGGCACGCATTGAAAAAAAGAAAGACGTGGTCATTGTTGGCCTCGGATGGACCGGCTCGATTGCCGGGATGGAGCTGGCAGCTGAAGGCCTGGAAATCGTGGCACTGGAGCGCGGCGGCGACCAGAACACGGTGCCTGAGTTCAAGTACCCCAATCAGATTGACGAGCTGACCTATGGCGTGCGCTTGAAGAACATGCAGCACCCCCGTCAGGCGACAGTGACGGTGCGCCGTAACGATGGCGAAATTGCTTTGCCTTACCGTTCCATGGGCTCCTTCCTGCCTGCCAACGGCGTCGGTGGTGCGGGTACGCACTGGAACGGTTTGCTGTGGCGCCCGCAGCCTCAGGAGATTCGACTGCGTTCCTATGTGAAGGAGCGCTGGGGTGAGTCCATCATTCCGGAAGGTATGAACCTGATGGATTACCCCGTTACCTACGATGAACTGGAGCCCTACTTCACCCAGTTTGACGAAGTGGCAGGCGTGTCTGGCACGGCAGGTAATCTCAAGGGCCAGCTTCAGCCTGGCGGTAATCCGTTTGAAGGCTGGCGCTCCAAAGAGTACCCCATGCCTGCACTGGGTACGACTTATGACTCCAGCAAGTTTGCAGCCACAGCCAAGAACATGGGGCTGCACCCATTTCCCGCACCGGCAGGCATTGCATCCACATCGTATGTGAACCCTTACGGCATGCAGATGGCGCCTTGCAACTTTTGTGGTTTCTGCGAGCGCTACGGTTGCTACCAGTACTCCAAGTCATCGCCCCAGACTGCGGTGCTGGATGCCCTCAAGCGCAAGCCTAATTTTTCTTACCGCACGCACTGCGAAGTGCTGCGTGTGGAAACCGCTGCCGACGGCAAGACGGCGACCGGTGTGACGTACTTTGACGCTGTCAAGCAAGAAGAAGTGTTCCAGCCTGCAGATCTGGTGATTTTGTCGTCTTACCAGTTGAACAACGTGCACCTGATGCTGGTGTCCGGCATTGGTGAACCCTACGATCCCAAGACTAACAAGGGTGTCACTGGCAAGAATTACGCCTACCAGATGAATGGTGGTGTGACCCTGTTCTTCAAGGAAGACAACTTCAACCCCTTCATTGCGCACGGCTCCAACGGTATGTGCATCGATGACTACGGTGTCAACCAGAACGACTTCGGCAAGCTGGGATTCATCGGTGGCGCCTACTGGCGCGTTGGCGCGATGAATGGTCAGCCTATCCGTTCCATGCCTTTGCCCAAGGGCACACCGGGCTGGGGTGCAGGCTGGAAGAAGGGCATTGGCGAGTGGTATGGCCACTCGATGTCGATCGGTACCCACGGATCGCACATGTCCTACCGCGTCAATCACCTGGATCTGGACCCCACCTACAAGGATCCGCATGGCCGTCCACTGATGCGCATGACCTTCAACTGGCAGGACAACGACCTGAAGATGACCCAGTACCAAAAGAGCAAGGCCGAGGAAGTCGGTCATGCGATGAAGCCGGATCTGCTGCAGTCGGGCTTCAAGAACATTGGTGCCAAGTTTGACGTGCGCCCCTACCAGACCACGCACAACACTGGTGGACACATCATGTCTGAGAGCCCTCGCGAAGGTGTGGTGAACCGTTACTGCCAGGCCTGGGACAAGCACAACGTGTTTGTCTTTGGTGCCGGGAACTTTGTACAGAACACCCAGTACAACCCCACCGGCATGGTGGGTGGCCTGGCGTACTGGACGCTGCACGCCATCCGCACGATGTATCTGAAAAACCCACGTCCGCTGGTCTGAGGGGGAGCACACGATGAAAAAATACCTCAGCATTCTGATTGCATTGATTGTTCTTGGCATCATCGCGGCGCTAGCGCTGGCCTATGCCCCGTTCAAGCCCTCGGGCGCGAACGAAGTTTTGCCCGCTGACTGGAAGGCAGAGGCCGGCCGCGGTGAGTACGTCATGCGCGCCGGTGACTGCTTTGCCTGTCACACAGCCAAAGGCGGTGAGCCTTTTGCAGGAGGGCGTGGCATTGAAAGCCCCATGGGAACCATCTGGGCTTCCAACATCACGCCAGACAAAGAAACTGGTATCGGCAACTGGACACTGGAGCAGTTCCGCACTGCGATGGTGGATGGCGTGGGTGGCCACGGTCAGCAGTTGTACCCAGCCATGCCGTATGAGAACTACCGCTTCATGAAGGAAGGCGACATCCGAGCGTTGTTCGACTACCTGCAGACCGAAGTGGCTCCGGTGAAGAACGAAGTACAGGCCACCAGCCTCAGCTTTCCTTTCAACATGCGCTTTGGTATCCGTGCATGGAACTGGCTGGCGCTGTCTGGCCAAGCTGACTTCAAGCCCATGGCAGGGGATGATCAGCAGATCCGTGGTCAGTACCTGGTGGAAGGTGCGGGTCACTGCGCGGCCTGCCACAGTCCACGCACGCCGCTCATGGCGCAAAACGGTACTACTGTGTCTGACGCCAACTTCCTGACAGGCGGCATGGTGGATGGCTGGAATGCCCCAGCGCTGCGTGGCAAAGATGCCCGGGTCCAGACATGGCCAGCGTCAGAAATTGCAGCCTATCTGGGCGCAGGTCGCAATGCGCACGCTGTGGCCAATGGTGAGATGGCTTTGGTTGTCGAACATTCGATGCAGTACATGAGCGATGCGGACTTGAATGCCATGGCCGTGTTCCTCAAGAGCATGGATGGCCAGTCCGTGCAAGCAGTATCCGCACAAGTGGCTACACCCGGGCCTCATAGCATGCCGCCACTGCCTGCGGACGAAGCTGGTCAAGCTACCGCCAAACTACTGACCTCTGCATCACCAGATATGTCTCTGGGTGCCCGCCTGTATCTGGACAATTGCGCTGCCTGCCACTTTGTCAGCGGTAAGGGTGCCGCTGAGATTTTTCCTGAGCTGCAAGGCAATGCCATGGTGCTGGGCAAAGATGCCAGCCCGCTGATCTCGGTGATTTTGAAGGGTGCTTCTTCTCCTGCAACGGATCGCCGCCCCATGCATCTGGTCATGCAAGGCTACGCCGATCGTCTCACCGACGACGAAGTGGCTCAGTTGGCAAGCTTCCTGCGCAAGGGCTGGGGCAACCAGGCGTCGCAGGTCAGTGCCCGCGATGTGGCTAAGGTGCGCCAAAAAGTGCAATCGCTTGCTGCACATTGAGTTGTTGCAAGCGCGTGATAGATGAGCTTCAGCGGTAACGCTGCCACTCATAAAGGCCAGACATCGAGTCTGGCCTTTTTTTATGGATGGGGAACTATCTGCCCGAGGGAACGTGGGATGATCCGATTTTTTGGTTTCAGGCAAACAGCCTGAAGGTCAAGTCTGCAAGAACGAGGAGAAGCTCATGCGCGTTGGTGTGCTGACTGGGGGGGGCGATTGCCCCGGTTTGAATGCGGTGATCCGTGCGGTCACCAAATCACTGATCAGCCAAGGTCAATGTGCCGTTATTGGCATTGCAGACGGTTTTGAAGGTCTGATGGGGGAAACACCCCGTGTAAAGCCTCTGTCTTGGGATGAAGTCTCTGGCATCTTGCACATTGGCGGCACCATTTTGGGTACCAGCAACAGCGCCAATCCACTCAAAAGCACAGAGACGCTGGCACAGGTCAAGCGCAATGTGCAGTCGCTGGGTCTGGATGTGGTGGTCGCTATCGGGGGCGACGGCACCATGAGCCTGGCCTACGGGCTGGCGAATGCGGTGGGCATGCAGTGCGTCGGCGTGCCAAAGACCATTGACAACGACATTGCCAACTGCGAGCGCAGCTTTGGTTTTGACACAGCTGTGGCCACCGCTACCGAAGCCCTGCGCCGCATCGAGAGTACGGCCAACAGCCACCACCGCGTGATGATTGTGGAGACCATGGGCCGCAATGCGGGGTGGCTGGCTCTGGAAGCTGGTGTGGCCGGTGCGGCCGACATCATCTTGCTGCCTGAAATCGACTATGACCTGCAAGCCATCATTGACGTATGCAAGGCCCGTGAGCAGCGCCAGCGTTACACCATCATCTGCATTGGTGAGGGTGCCAAGGAAAGCGGGCAAAGCCTGACAGTACGGGAAACCATTGCACACAGCCCTGACCCCGTGCGCCTGGGCGGCGTAGGCCATGTGCTGCGAGAGCGGTTGCAGCCACATTTGAAAAGCGAAGTGCGCACCACCGTCCTTGGTCATGTGCAGCGTGGTGGAGACCCTACGCCATTTGACCGGGTGTTGGCCACCCAGTTTGGGCACCATGCTGCGCAATTGGTGCTGGCCGGGCAGTTTGGCCGAATGGTAACGCTACAGAACGGGCAGATTGGCAGCGTAGAAATTGCCACGGTTGCCAATACTCAGCGAAAAATTGCGCCAGACCACCCATTGCTGACGATGGCGCGTGATATCGGTATTTGTCTGGGCGAGCGTTCCGCTTAAAACGCTGCGTTGTTGCAAACAAGGCCGTACAGATGCAGGCACTGTGCGGCCTTTTTTTGTGTCCGTAGACAATGTGTAACTTCAATGTAACTGTTTGTTAGGTAGTGTTGGTTTTTTCGGGTAAACCCGGTGTAATTGTTGCTGTTTGTAGAATTCTGGTGCCGCGATGTTTTCATCGCGGCTTTTCGCTTTTCAGGGTGGATATGCAGTTCAAGAATTTGTCGGTTGCCAAAAAGATTTGGCTGTTGATGCTGGTGGTGATGACCGCTATGTTGCTCGCGGGGTTAGGCATGACTAACCATATGAAGAGCTTGGAATCTCATTTACGGGACAAGGTTCGAGACACAGAGGAACATATCCGGCTGGTTGTTGAGTTGCGCGGCAGCGTGGAAGCCACCGCTGGGTATTTGATTGCTGGAAATTTGGCGCAAGACAGCGATTCAATGCAGTTCTTTGAGAGCAAATATAAGCAAGGCTCAGCCCGTATGACGGCGTTGATGAACGAAACCGAGGCTCGATTGAAAAGCGAGGCAGGACGTGCCTTGTTTAACCAGATTGTGGGAAAGCGTAGCAAGCTCAATGCTTTGGCTGAGCAGGTCGCAATGGAGCGTCGCAACGATGGTGATGTCGTACGTTTGGTACGTGCAGATTTGGCACCTGCCGTGGATGACTTCATGGAGGACTTGAATGCCTTGGTCCGTCTGCAAGAGCAAATGCGCACGGAAGCTTTGGAAGATGCCAGCACTGAGCGCACCGCAGGTTTTGTGGTTGGCCTGACTGTGCTGGCCGTGGTTGTGCTGGCGGGTCTGCTGCTGGCTATGTGGCTGGTGCGTCAGCTCACAGCGCCATTGGCGCGCGCTGTCGATCTGGCCAATGCCATTGCCTCGGGTGACCTGACACGCAATGTGCATGACGATCGCAAGGATGAACTGGGCCAGTTGCTGCGCAGTCTCAATGCCATGACGCAAAAGCTCAGCACCGTGGTGGGTGAAGTGCGCAACGGCGTAGATTCTGTTTCTTCCGCTGCGTCACAGATTGCCACGGGCAATCAGGATCTGTCTGCACGCACCGAGCAAACTGCGGCCAACCTGGAAGAAACTGCCGCCAGCATCGAAGAGTTGACCGCCACCGTGACACAGTCCGCAGACACTGCCCGGCAGGCCAATCAATTGGCTGCAACAGCGGTGCAGGCTGCCGAGCGTGGTGGTGAAGTGGTCAGCCAGGTAGTGATGAGCATGGATCAGATCAATACCTCCAGCCGCAAGATCAGCGACATCATCGGGGTGATTGATGGCATTGCTTTTCAGACCAATATCCTGGCACTGAACGCCGCAGTTGAAGCAGCGCGTGCTGGTGAGCAAGGCCGTGGTTTTGCCGTAGTTGCTGGAGAAGTTCGCAGCTTGGCGGGGCGCAGTGCCGAGGCTGCCAAAGAGATCAAAGCCTTGATCAACACCAGCGTAAACAACGTGGACCTGGGAGCAGAGCAAGTGGCACAGGCCGGTGAGAGCATGCAGGAAATTGTAGCCAGCGTGCGCCGCGTGACTGATTTGATTGGTGAGATTTCCGCATCGGCCAATGAGCAAAGCGATGGCATTGCACAAGTCAACCAAGCCATCAGCAATCTCGATCAGATGACCCAGCAAAACGCAGCGTTGGTGGAAGAGTCCAGCGCAGCCGCCACTTCCATGCATGACCAGGCACAGCGTCTGGCTGAAGTGGTGGCGGTGTTCAATGTAGGTCAGCAGTCTGCAGCGCAGACATCACCACTGCGTCGCCCGGTGGCGGTAGCTACTGCACCTGCTGTACCTGCAGCAACGCATACGGCAGCAGTGCGCAAAGTAGCGGCTGTCAGCACCAGTACGGCCAGAAAGCCTGCTGTGAACAAACCTGCAGTTCAGCCCGCACCTGCACCTAAGCTGATCAGGCCCGCGCCTTTGAACAGCAAAGCCCCTGCCAGCAGCCATGAGGACGACTGGGAATCTTTCTGACCCCTGTGACGGGCAGATACCAAGGAGCCATTGCGGCTCCTTTTTTTATCAGCAAAATAAGTGCTGGCGTTCATGCGGCAAGCGCAGATAGCTATAAAAATCTTTAAAAGGCTCAACATGGATCGACATGAAGAAGCGGTGATGCAATTTTTGACCGCCAATGGCGACACGTTCATTGCTCCCCACTATGAAGTGGCTGCCGGATGGGTGTGCCCCAGCTTGGTGGCGCTGCGCCCCGCCAGAAAGCAAATATGGGTGGCAGAGGTCTCAGCCTCTGGCTACCCGCTGGGTCTGGTTGACAGGATCAATCAGCGCATTGAAAAGTGGTATGCCCCCTTGCTGAAGCAATTGCAGCGACTGAAGGTGGTGCAAGGCGACTGGAGCATTGGCTTGCTGATTTTTGTGCGTAACGACCAGGTCGAATGGCTCAAGGGCCGTGTGAAAGACTGGTCTGGGGTGCATGTGCTCAGTCTAGAAACAGCCAGCAGCCCCTGGACGTGGCACAGCAGCGTATGGACCGAAGACGTAGACTTTGCTGCAGGCGCAATTCCTCGCAAAGATGAGGCAACGTCAGGCCCTGCACTTACACATTAAGCACAGCCCAAGCTGTGCATGGTGCGTATCATTTTTGGCAATCACAAGGCACATTCCCATGCAGATGACAGACATCCCCTTTGGCACCACGGATTGGGCCAGCATCGCGCCCACAGAACACCGAGGTGAAACAGGTGTTGCGTGGTGGCGCACTTGCCGGTTTGGCACTATCCGTGTGCGCATGGTGGAGTACAGCCCGGACTATCTGGCCGATCACTGGTGCAGCAAGGGGCACATTCTGCTGTGCCTGGCTGGAGAGCTGCAGACGGAACTGGACGATGGGCGCACTTTCACCTTGCACCCGGGCATGAGCTATCAGGTTGCCGATCAGGCCGAGGCACACCGCTCAAGTACCACCGTGGGCGCTAAATTGTTCATTGTCGATTGAGATGTAGCACGTGCTGCTGGGCTGTCAGGTGTTGCATCCCTTTGTGCGCTTGGGTGATGGCCAGCGTGAGTATGGATTTCATCAGTTGAGCACACTGAATCAACAAGCGCTGCATGCGATGTACTGGGCGTGAAGAGCGCGTTGCCTCAGGCGCTTGATAGCGGTTATGAATTAAAAAAGCAGGGCGCTGGCGCTTGTTTCAGCGCCATTTGGGTGCCACCACTGGCCTATGATCAACACCCCGGCACCAATGGCAACCCGTTTTTATGGCTGCTGCCTAGGTGCGGATGCCACATTTTCTGGATGCTTGTATGACCACCTTAGGAACACCTCTGACCCCCCACGCCACCAAAGTCATGCTGCTGGGCAGTGGCGAGCTGGGTAAAGAGGTCTTGATTGCGCTGCAGCGCTTGGGCGTTGAAACCATAGCCGTTGACCGCTACGACAACGCACCGGGCCACCAGGTGGCACACCATGCGCACACCATCACCATGAGCGATCCGGCCCAGCTCAAGGCCTTGATTGAGAAGATGCAGCCTGATCTGGTGGTGCCTGAGATTGAAGCCATCGCTACCCCCATGCTTGAAGAGCTGGAGGCCGCAGGTGTTGTCACGGTGGTGCCTACAGCGCGTGCCACGCGCCTGACCATGGATCGCGAAGGCATCCGCCGGCTGGCTGCCGAAACCTTGGGTTTGCCCACCAGTCCCTACCGTTTTTGTGATTCGCTGCAAGAGCTGCAGGCCGCCATTGATGGCACAGATGGCCAAGCTGCCATTGGCTACCCCTGCGTGGTCAAGCCGGTAATGAGCAGCTCTGGAAAAGGCCAGAGCAAGATCGATGGTGCCACTGATGTGGCCTCCGCGTGGGACTACGCCATGGCTGGGGGTCGTGTGGCAAAGGGCCGTGTGATTGTTGAAGGTTTTATTGATTTTGACTACGAAATCACCCAGCTGACCGTGCGTGCCAAGGGCAAGGACGGTCAGTTTGAAACCCATTTTTGTGACCCCATCGGCCACATCCAGCAAGCGGGTGATTATGTGGAAAGCTGGCAGCCCCATCCCATGCATCCCGCTGCGCTGGACAAAGCCCGCCAAATCTCCAAGGCCGTGACCGATGATCTGGGCGGACTGGGCCTGTTTGGCGTGGAGCTGTTTGTCAAGGGCGAGCAGGTGTGGTTCAGTGAAGTCTCGCCACGCCCGCACGACACGGGTCTGGTCACGCTGGCCACACAGTGGCAAAGCGAGTTTGAGCTGCACGCCCGCGCCATTCTGGGGTTGCCGGTGGATGCCAGCCTGCGCAATCCCGGTGCCAGCGCGGTGATCTATGGCGGCCAAGATGCTGAAGGCTTGGTTTTTGACGGCGTGGACGAAGCGCTGGCTCTGCCCGGTACAGACCTGCGTTTGTTTGGCAAGCCTGAGAGTTTTGTGAAACGCCGCATGGGTGTGGCACTTGCACGTGCTGCCGATGTGCAGCAAGCCCGTACCACCGCCAAGCTGGCCGCCAGCAAGGTCAAACCGCGCAAGCCTTGATAAAAAATAGCTGACAGCGCTGAGCCAGTAAGCGCTGGAGGCCGAAAAGACTATAAAAAAGCGACGGCCATGTGCTCATGGGCGTCGCTTTTTTTGAACGGGTGTGCTCAGCGTCGCTGCCCGGCCAGTCTGCGCACCACTGTCACCAGTTGGTCGATTTCTTCGAACGTGTTGTAGAACGCCAGCGAAGGGCGCACGGCGGTTTCCACGCCAAAGCGGCGCAAGATAGGCTGGGCGCAGTGGTGGCCGGTGCGCACGGCAATGCCTTCGGCATTCAGTGCCTTGCCTACCTCTTCGGTGGTGTAACCCTCCAGAGTGAAAGACAGCACGCTGGCCTTGCCCGGTACGGTGCCAATCAGGCGCAAACCGGGGATGCTCGCCAGTTGCTGCATGCCGTAGTCCACCAAGGCATGCTCATAGCGGCTGATGTTGGCAATGCCCAAGCGCTCTACATACTCCAGCGCCGCACCCAGGCCCACGGCATCGGCAATATTGCCGGTGCCAGCCTCAAAGGTGTTGGGCAGCGGCTGGAACACGGTTTTCTCGAACGTCACATCGGCAATCATGTTGCCGCCACCTTGCCAGGGCGGCATGTCTTCGAGCACTTGGCGGCGGCCCCACAGCGCACCGATGCCGGTGGGGGCAAAAATCTTATGGCCCGAGAAGACAAAAAAGTCTGCGCCAATGTCTTGCACATCTACGGGAGTGTGCGCAATCGACTGCGCGCCATCTACCAGTGTGGTGATGCCGCGGCGTCTGGCAATCTCCACCACCTGCTTGACAGGCACGACCGTGCCCAGCACGTTGGAGACATGGCCAATCGCGACAATCTTGGTGCGGTCGTTGATGAGTTGTTCGTAGGCATCCAGGCGAATCTGTCCCTGGTCATCAACCGGAATCACGCGCAGCTTAGCGCCCTTGGCCGCAGCCAGCTGCTGCCACGGCACGATGTTGGCATGGTGCTCCAGGTGGCTGACGATGATTTCGTCTCCTTCGCCCACGTGCTTGCCGCCCCAGCTTTTGGCCACCAGATTGATGGCTTCGGTGGTGCCGCGCACAAAGATCACTTCGCGCACATCGGGGGCGTTGATAAAGCGGCGCACCACCTCGCGCGCATGCTCGTAGGCATCGGTGGCGCGGGCAGCCAGTTCATGCGCCGCACGGTGGATGTTGGAGTTCTCGTGCTGATAGAAGTGGCTGATGCGCTCAATCACCTGGCGTGGCTTGTGGGTTGTGGCGGCGTTGTCCAGCCACACCAGTTGTTTGCCGTTGATGCGCTCTTGCAGGATGGGGAAATCACGACGCACGGCCTGTACGTCAAATCCGGGATGGCGGTCTTGCTGGTCCGCTGTGGGTGCAGCATGGGCACCGTGTGGATGCGGTTTGGCCGGGGTGACAAAACCGCTGGGCAGCGTGACGGAATCCACAAAATAAAACTGGGGGGCTGCTGGGGCGTCAGCTGTGATCGTTGCGTCTGGGACAGTACTGGTGACAGGCGCAGCGCCAAGGCGGGGCGGTACATCAGGAAAGGCAGCTGCTCCTGATTGCGGGGTGCCCAGAGCTACCAGTGCCTGATGGCTCAAGGCATCCAGACCTTCGCCCGTGCGGATGGGGACTGCGCCAGATGTGCTGGATGGTGGCTGGTCAATGAATGCAGGAACATCCACCGCTGCGGGGGCTTGTGGGGCACCGTCAGTTGCGCCTGCCAGACGCGGTTCATAGGCGGGCAGTGCAGTGAATGCCTTGTCGGGCACGCCGTTGCCGGCACTGGCGTGCGGAATGACGACGCCCACACGGTTGCCCAGCGACAGCACATAGCTGGGGCTGCTGGGAGTGAAGTTGGCACCCGGAATCTGCCCTTGCACAATCGGTGTGCCTGGAACATTGGGCGACAGGCCGGAAGGGCCGGCCAGTGGCGAGCCACCCGGTGCCAAGTTGACAGGCGGTTGTGCACCAAAAGCGGGTGCGGTTGCGCCAGGCAGGCTGCGAAACAGCTCACTGGCAATGCGTGCCAGCGCCCCCGTGTCCAGCGGTGGTGGTGGGCCGGCGGGCAAGGCTGCCGGTTGGGTATGCGCTTGCGCGGTAGTGGTGCTCAAAACCCCATCTCCTGTTGTGCGTGCAGCTATTGAGTAAGTAGCTGACTGCGCAGTTTTATCTGCATCAGCGGTCATTGTTTGAAAGAGCTGCTCGAGTGGCCCTGCCAACCGAAGATGTGCACGGGATGCGAAGCGCAAAGCCGCTGGCAGTACAGAGGTACGACAAGGCAAGGCGACGACGTATTAAGGCTGTTGGTGTGAGCGGCTCTATTAATGACTGCTGCCTGTGGCTTATTTGTAGGTATCCAGCGCCGAATAGTCGTGGTACTTATTGATCTCTACATCGTCCAGCACGGCCACTGCATCGGGTGTCAGGACGGCCAGCGAGCAGTACAGCGAGATCAGGTAGGACGCAATGGCGTGGTTATTGATGCCCATGAAGCGCACCGACAGACCGGGGCTTTGCTCACCGGGCAAACCGGGCTGGAACAGGCCGACCACGCCCTGTCGGCGGTCGCCCACGCGCAGCAGCAAAATTTTGCTTTTTCCATCGGCCACTGGCACTTTGTCAGACGGAATGAGCGGCACACCGCGCCAGGTAATGAACTGGCTGCCAAACAGGCTCACCGTAGGCGGCGGTGTGCCACGGCGCGTAGCTTCGCGGCCAAAAGCGGCAATGGTCAACGGGTGGGCCAGAAAGAAGGCGGGCTCTTTCCAGACTTTGGTCAGCAATTCGTCCAGATCATCGGGTGTGGGCGCTCCGGTCAAGGGGAAAATGCGCTGCTCGTCACCCACCTGAGCCAGCAGGCCGTAGTCGGGGTTGTTGATTAGCTCGCTTTCCTGGTTTTCCTTGATGGTCTCAATCGTCAGGCGCAGCTGCTCTTTGATCTGGTCGTGCGGGCTGCTGTACAGGTCAGAGATGCGGGTGTGCACATCCAGTACCGTAGAGACAGCGTTCAGAAAGTACTCGCGTGGCTTGGCGTCATAGTCAACATAGGTGCGTGGCAGCTGGTTTTCATGCTGCTTGGCGGTGCAGGTGACTTTGATGTCCTCCGGGTTCTTGACCTGGTTGACACGATAGATGCCCGCCTCCACAGGTACCCATTGCAGCAGGTGAGTGAGCCAACGGGGAGTGATGGTGGACAGCTGGGGGGCCGTCTTGGTGGCATTGGCTAGCTGACGGGCGGCGTTGTCGCCCAAAGCGGTAGTACCGCCAACGGTTGCTGTCATGAACGAAGCTCCTGAGGGATGAATGTCGGGGAGAAAACCAGAGTTTTCAATGGGTGGCGCGTGGCCTCAACCTGCTATAGCCGCCAAGCGCAAGCGTTGGCTTTCGCGCAACAGGCTGATGCGCTCGGTCTGCACAATCAGTTCGGTGGCGCTCATCTGAAAGGCTTGCGCCAATTTGTGCAGGGTGATCAGGGAGGGGCTGACCTGGCCACGTTCAATCTCGCCCAGGTAAGAGCGGTTGAGGTCGGAGTGCCCGGCCAGCTGCTCCTGCGACCAGTTGCGCACCTCGCGTAACTGGCGCACCGCCATGCCAAAGTCTTGAACAAAGTGCTGGGACAGCATGCTTACACCACTGCGTGGGCAGTGGCCGTTTGCACATGGGCCACATGGTGGGCCTGCTGCAAGCTGGCCTGGCTGACGTGGGCACCGGCAGGCACATCGTCCGTGACCCAGACATTGCCGCCAATCACTGCGCCTTGGCCAATAGTGACCCGGCCCAAAATGGTGGCTCCGGCGTAGATCACCACGTCGTCCTGCACGATGGGATGGCGTGCCCAGCCCTTTTGCAGGTGGCCTTGTGCATCTTTGGGAAAACGTTTGGCTCCCAGCGTCACGGCCTGATACAGCCGCACATTGCGGCCAATCACGGTGGTCTCCCCAATCACAACGCCGGTGCCGTGGTCGATAAAAAAGCCTGCATCAATCTGTGCACCGGGGTGAATGTCGATGCCCGTTTGCCCATGTGCCAGCTCAGAGATGATGCGTGCCAGCAGCGGCAGCTGGAGCTGGTAGAAAACATGGGCAATGCGGTGGTGAATCAAAGCCAGCACGCCCGGGTAGCTGAGCACCACTTCATCCACACTGCGTGCTGCCGGGTCACCCTGGAATGCAGCCAGCACGTCGGTATCCAGCAAGCGGCGCAGACTGGGTAAGTTGCGCGCAAAGGTGAGCACAGCTTGCTGGGCCTGTGCCGCAATCTCATGGGCGGGCTGGCCTTCGCCGCGCTGGCGATATTGCAGCTCGGTCAGCGCCTGCGTCTGCAAAGCCTGCAAGGCGGTGTCCAGTGTGTGGCCGACATAAAAGTCTTCCCCCGCGTGGCGCAGATCGGGTGGCCCCAGACGTAGCGGGTAAAGGGCGCCCTTGAGGGCATCGACAGCGTGAGCTATGGCATCGCGCGAGGGAAACTCGCGGTGGCTTTGGTCCGTGCGGTTTTGCTGTTCACGCCATTGATCCCGAACCTGGCGCAGTTGCTGAACGATTTCAGAAATGTTGTAAGTGCTCATGATGGGGTCTTCAAGGATTGAGGGGCTCAGTCCTGCACCCAGGGCAGTCCGTAAAAACGCCAGCCATTGAAGTGGCCGCGCTGTTGCACATCGTCGAGATCGCCTTCGAACCCTTCGCTGACATTGAAGACGTGGGCAATGCCGGCTTTAGTCGCCTCTTGCGCAGCAAGGGCCGAGCGTTTACCGCTGCGGCACAGCAAGAGCACGGCGGGTAACTGGTCGGGCGCAGCCGCCTGACGCAACTGCAAAGCCGCCAGTTCACGCGCAAACCGGGGGTTGCGATTCAGCGCGGTGCCGGTAGCCCATGCCACGTGCAAGCTATCAGGCACACGGCCTACGAATTGACGCTCTTCGGTGGTGCGCACATCAACCAGCAGGGCCAGACCTTGCTGCACCAGTTGCCAGGCCTGCTGGGGAGGGACTGAACCTGCATACGGCAGGTTGTGTTGCTGTGCCAGTGCTTGGGCTTGCTGCAGGGCGGGGGGCAGCGTTGGGATTGCGGTGTCAGTCATGCTGCTAGGTTCCAGTCTTTGCTTCAAAGATTGATGGCGATAGCAGTCATGGTGAGCCAGGTGCAACGGCTTTCCAACGAAGGAAAACAGATGAGCTTCTGCAAAAAACAGTTAAGTCAAAAGGCTCTGGTGGGCGCTCAAGACCACCTTGTGTGTGCAGCGTTTGCTGGTGAAACAGACCAAGCCAAGCCAAGCCAAGAGAGGTGTCTTCTGGCTTGTTTTTCAGCCTGCCAAACAGATGAGTGCATGCGCACATGGACGCGCGCATGCATACGAGCATTCACGGCAGCATGCAAAAAGGCCCTGTCGTAGTGCAACAGGGCCTTGGGTGTGGATGACCGATTGTTAGTTCTTAAGGAAAGGTGGCACTTTTTGGGGCGGGTGAAGGTTCAGAAGCCGCATTGTTCGCCGCAGGTGCTGGTTGATGCAGTTTGTCGGCTGGCACGGGAGTGCCCATGCGCCAGCGGCGCACCACGCGCTGGAAGATCAGCGAATTGGGGATTTGAATCAGTGTGCCGGGGTCGGCCACCGTCGCGTCTTCCAGCGTGGTGTAGAGCAGATTGATGTCTACCACGCGGCCCAGTGCCCCTGGTTTTTCTGCTGTGTCCAGCACTTCAATGTGGTCGCCGACGCGAAAAGGCCCCACCGTAAAAATCAGGAAAGCGCAAAACAGGTTGGACAGCACGCTCCATGCGGCGAAGAAGGCAACGGCACCAACAGTGGCAAACCCCGTAAAGGCTGACCACAGCACACTGGCCGAAACGCCCAGTCGCTCCAAGATCAACAGCACCGAGCCGGCAATAATGAGCCAGCGCACCACGGTGTTGATGGGCATGAGCAGCTCATGCGGGAATTCATAGTGGTCACTGGCACGCTTGATCACACGCCTGAACAGGCGATGCAATACCCAGGCCACAACAATGATCAGCAGCATTTGCAGCACGGGGATGGCAACCTCCAGCCAGTCTTGCATCCATACCGGAAGATGGGCACGCAAAGTGGCAAAACGATCAATCAAAGTCACAACAAAAATTCCAAATTCAATAAAAGCAAAGGGCACCTTGGGGTGCCCTGGGTGGACAGCATGCGCCTGAGGCTAGCGCGTACGCAATTGCTCAATGGTATCCATCTGCATTTCAAAGCTAAAAAACCGGTCTCTGCCTTGGGCTTTAGCGGTGTAGAGCGCCTGGTCTGCGCGCATGATCAGGCTTTCCTGGTCGGTGTTGCTGTCTGGAATGCAGGTGGTGATACCACCGGAGATCGTCAGGAACTCCGAAACCGAACTGGCCGGATGCGGAATGGCCCGTTTGCGCAAGACGTTGCCCAGAGCCCGGGCAAAAGTCATCGCACCAGAGCGCGGGGTACTGGGCAGTAGCAGAGCAAACTCTTCCCCGCCATAGCGAAAAGCCACATCGCGCGGGCGCACACAGACGTCCTGCAGCAAACGGCCCACTTCACGCAGGCAGTCATCACCCTTGAGGTGGCCCAGACTGTCGTTGTAGGTTTTGAAAAAATCCAGATCACACAGCATCAACGTCATGGGTTGCTGCTCCCGGCGCGCTGCATCAATTTCAGAGTGCAAGATGCGCTCCAGTCCCCGGCGGTTGACCAGACCGGTGAGCGGATCTATCTCCACCATGTGATTCAGGCGTTGGTTGGCCTGGCGCAGCTCGGCAGACATGCTGACCAGGCGGCGACGCATATCCAGCAGCCGCTGCATGGCACGCAGTTTGGCCATCAAGACAATCGGTTTGACAGGTTTGACGAGGTAGTCGTCGCCACCGGATTCAATGCCTTGCCAGACGTCCAGATCACTGTCCAGACCTGACAGGAAGATGATTGGTGTCCAGTCTCCGTTCTCGCTTTCACGCAGTCGCCTTGCCACCCAGTAGCCATCTTTGCCTGGCAGACGTATATCCAGCAACACCAGATCGGGACGGTGTTTTTGAAACAACTCCAAAGCGCTGTCTGCATCGTTGGCCTGGTAGACTTCGGTGGCACCGCTGCGCTTGAGCTCGTACGCAATCAGTTGGCGCACTGAGTTTTGATCATCTACCACCAGCACACGAATGTTGGATATTCCTTGCCCGGCAATGTGGATAGTTCCGGGAGCCAGACCTTTTGAACCAAGGATTGCCGGTGGAGGGATAGTCGGGGTATTCATGGGCTGCGCAGAGAAAAAGGCCTGTCACGCTCTGGTTGCGTTGAAAAACAAGGTGTAAAAAAAAGTATACCCAGCCGAGGCCGGGTATACCGTTACATCTTGTACCGCGTCAGCGTCAGACTTGCTCGCGGCGCAGTGCGGGAAACAGGATGACATCACGGATGCTGGCGCTGTCGGTCAGCAGCATCAGCAGGCGGTCAATACCGATACCGCAGCCGCCGGTAGGGGGCATGCCATATTCCAAGGCGCGCACAAAGTCGTGGTCGAAATACATGGCTTCGTCGTCACCGCTGTCCTTGGCTTCCACCTGGGCGTTGAAACGGGCAGCCTGATCTTCGGCGTCATTCAGCTCCGAGAAGCCATTACCAAATTCACGGCCTGTGATGTACAGCTCAAAGCGTTCGGTCACTTCGGGGCGCTCATCGTTGGCGCGGGCCAGCGGGGAAATTTCTGTGGGGTGCTCCATGATGAAGGTGGGGTTCCACAGCTTCTCTTCGACCACTTCTTCGAAGTAAAACACCTGCAGGCTGGCCAGCGATCGGGTCGATAGCTTGTCCTTGTCTTCGCTCATGCCCAGCTTCTTGAGGGCATTGGTCAGCCATTCGCGGCTGGTGACGTTGTCGCCGGCTTCGGTGAACTTGACGATAGCTTCAGGGATGGTCAAGCGCTCGAAAGGCTTGGCCAGATCGACAGGCTTGCCGCCGTACGTGCATTCCAGTGTGCCCACTGCCTTCATGGCTGCGTCGCGTACCAGTTGCTCGGTGTAGTCCATCAGGTCCTGATAGTTCCAGTAGGCCGCATAGAACTCCATCATGGTGAACTCGGGGTTGTGACGCACCGAGATACCTTCGTTACGGAAGTTGCGGTTGATCTCGAACACGCGTTCAAATCCACCAACGATCAGGCGCTTCAAGTACAGCTCGGGCGCAATGCGCAGGTACATCTCCTGGTCCAGCGCATTGTGGTGCGTGACGAAGGGCTTGGCATTGGCGCCGCCGGGGATAGGGTGCAGCATGGGGGTTTCCACTTCCAGGAAACCGTGCTGCACCATGAAGTCACGAATACCGGCCACCGCCTTGCTGCGGGCCATGAAGCGGTTGCGCGCTTCTTCGTTCATCATCAAATCCACGTAGCGCTGGCGCACCTTTTGCTCGGGGTCTGCCATGCCGTGGAACTTGTCGGGCATGGGGCGCAGGCTCTTGGTGAGCATGCGAATCTTGGTGGCCTTGATCGACAGCTCGCCGGTCTTGGTTTTCATCAGCACGCCTTCAACGGCAATGATGTCGCCCAGATCCCACTTCTTGAAGTCGGCGTATACGTCTTCACCTACGGCATCGCGGGTGATGTAGGCCTGAATACGGCCTGTGGCATCTTGCACGGTGGCAAAACTGGCTTTACCCATGACGCGCTTGAGCATCATGCGCCCGCCTACGGAGACGGTGACCGCTTCGGCGTCCAGCGCTTGAGCATCTTTGTCGCCATAGGTTTGAACCAAAGGCAGTGCGCGGTTGGCAGGCTTGAAATCGTTGGGGAACGCCACGCTACCGCTGGCCTTGGAAGACTCGCGCAAGGCTTTGAGTTTTTCGCGGCGCTCAGCGATCAGTTTGTTTTCGTCTTGGGGGGCAGTAACTTCTGCCTCGGGAGTGTTTGGATGTTCAGACATGGATGAGCGCAGCGCTAAGGCTGAGGAGGCAAGCCAAAACCAATGATTTTAGTTTTTTTGCGCTGTTTCAGCATGCCGTTGCCACAATCTCGGCACTTTCTGTGTGAAAGCACGTTGTGACATGGCGTTATTTATTAAATGTATAGCTGTAAGCGCTTGTATTTAAAAGGTTTTAGCAATAAAAGTATCTATAAGTGCTGCTGTGTATGCGCTGGTAGCTATATTTTTAATAAGTCATTGAGAGGCAATGCCAGCCCGCTCCAGTGCATCTGTCACCAGCTCCAGCCGCAACAGCGGGCTGTCAAGCTCCAGCATCTGCAGCTGTAAATGGTCATTCATGGGCAGCAACTCACACCAGCGGTTGGCCACCCACCCGCAATCGAGAAAATGCTGTTCGCTCACATTGTCTAAATGGGGTTGCTCCAGCTTGTGCAGCACTTGCTCAAGCGCGGTGGCTGCGTGGCGCAGGTCTGCTGGAATGGGCACGGGGGCATCGGCGGCCAGCAGCTGCACATCTGCCACCCACAGGCCACTGGGCAGGGGGCGGGCGTGGGTCAGGCGAAACCGGTCTTTGCCAGAGCATTCAATCAGCTCCAGACCGCTGCTGAGGTGTGTTACCGAATCAATATGGGCAATGGTGCCCACAGCGTGGAATGTCTCCAGCGGCTGATCGTGCTGGCGTGTTTCATGGCCACTGCGCAGTGTGACGACACCAAATGGCGCACCTTGCTCACGACAGCAGCGCACCATCATGCGGTAACGTAGCTCAAACACTCGCAACGGCAGATAGCCACCAGGAAACAACACCGTATGCAGCGGAAAAAGTGGCAGAGAAACGAGTGTGAGCGAAGAGGTCATGGTTTCAGATACCTGTACGCTGGCTATGATGACTTGCAGTGCACATGGGGTTGCGTAGGTTGACGCCGCGCGCACTTGCATGTGGGGTGTTTTTATCCACGTAGTTCTTCAACCTTATCGATCTACATGATTGTTCAAATTCTTCAATTTTTGCTGGAAGTCATCAGCGGTCTGATTGCAGGTGCATGCCTGTTGCGGGTGTACATGCAGGCACAGCGCATACCATTTAACAACCCCGTGGGACAGCTGGTTTTTGCGCTGTCCGACTGGATCGTGATGCCGTTGCGCAAAGTCATACCCAATCGCAGTAGATACGATCTGTCCAGCCTGATCGCTGCTGTGGTGGTCGTGCTGGTGCAATACGTGCTGCTGTGGTTGCTGATGGGAGCTGGCGGCAATATTGCTGTGGTGCCATTGCTGGCCTTGTTTGGCTTGCTGCGCATGGTGCTGACCGGTCTGATCGTGATTTTGATTGTGTACGCCATCTTGTCGTGGGTGCAGCCGCATTCGCCCATTGCAGGTGTGTTGCACCGTCTGAGCGAGCCTTTGCTGCGACCATTGCGCAAAGTGATTCCTTTGCTAGGAGGCGTTGACCTTTCGGCACTGGTGGCCATCATCGCGCTGCAGGTGCTGTTGATGATTCTCGGTAATCTGCAGTTCAGCGCGCTGGCGGGTCTGAGCGCTTTTTAAGCTCCATGCGCCTGCAGTGCAGGCGCGAACCTGAAAGCAGGCAATAAAAAAGGCTCCTGACAAGGAGCCTTTTTTTGTAGAGGAACTATTTAGTCTTGCACGACTGCATCGGCAGGCAGACGTTGCAGCATGGCTAGGCTGCTGGCAATGGTACTGCGCAGCTCGCGGCGATCTACGATCATGTCCACGGCACCCTTGTCCTTGAGGAATTCTGAGCGCTGGAAGCCTTCGGGCAGCTTGACGCGTACGGTGGTTTCAATCACACGAGGGCCTGCAAAGCCGATCAGTGCTTTGGGCTCTGCAATCACGATGTCACCAACAAACGCAAAACCGGCAGACACACCACCCATGGTGGGGTCGGTCAGCACGGAGATATAGGGCAGGCCCTTTTTGGCCAGACGTGTCAGCGCTGCATTGGTTTTGGCCATTTGCATCAGTGACAACAGGCCTTCCTGCATGCGCGCACCACCGGTGGCGGTAAAGCACAGGAAAGGCACTTTTTGCTCAATGGCAGTCTCTACACCGCGCACAAAACGCTCGCCAACGACAGAACCCATAGAGCCGCCCATGAAGTCGAACTCAAAGCAGGCTGCAACCACTTCAATGCCCTTGACTGCGCCACCCATGACGATCAGAGCATCGGTTTCGCCTGTGTTTTCCAGCGCTTCTTTCAGGCGCTGGGGGTACTTGCGGCTGTCTTGAAACTTCAATGGGTCAACGGGAATGACTTCTTGACCAATTTCATAGCGGCCTTCGCCGTCCAGGAAATGGTTCAAGCGGGCGCGCGCACCAATGCGGTGGTGATGGCCACAGGTGGGGCATACGTTCTGGTTGCTTTCCAGATCGGTCTTGTAGAGCACCGACTCACAGCTGGGGCACTTGACCCACAGGCCTTCAGGGATCTGCTGGATGCGATCCTTGGGTTCGGTTTGCTGAATTTTGGCAGGCAGAAGTTTTTCGAGCCAGGACATACGGTTTCCTCTTCAAGGCGATCAGACTGCGCGAGAAGGGCACGCGCAGCCAAGGGTCGCATTATGCGTCCATCGTTTTGCGCACACCGCGCAAGAAATCAATGGCAAGCGGGACAATTTTTTCGTGGGGTTGATCTTCCAGCAACTGGATGATCTTGCTGCCAATGATGGCAGCATCGGCGATTTGGGCCACTGCATGGGCTGTCTGGGCATCACGGATGCCAAAGCCAACACCAACAGGCAAAGCCACATGCTTTTTGATGCGAGGCATCATTTCAGCCACAGCCTCAATGTCCAGAGCATTAGAGCCTGTTACGCCTTTGAGCGAGACGTAATAAACATAGCCACTGGCAATACGCGCCACTTGCTGGATGCGCTCATCCGTGCTGGTTGGAGCCAGCAAGAAGATTTGATCCATCTGTTTGGCGCGCAGTTTGGCTGCAAATACTTCGCTTTCTTCGGGGGGGTAGTCCACCACCAAGATGCCATCTACGCCAGCTTCAGATGCATCGTTGATGAAAGCTTCATCTCCGTGCACCTGGTCGTAGCGCTCGATAGGGTTGGCGTAGCCCATCAGCACCACAGGCGTGGTGTGGTTCTTTTGACGGAACTCACGCACATAACCCAGTACGTGCTTGAGACCTACGCCATTGGCAATTGCACGATCTCCGGCCTTTTGGATGACAGGGCCGTCAGCCATGGGGTCGGAAAAGGGAACGCCCAGCTCAATGATGTCTGAGCCAGCTTCCACCATGCCGTGCATGAGGGAAGGGGTAATGGCTGCAAACGGAAAGCCCGCAGTCACAAAAGGAATCAATGCCTTGCGGCCTTCTTCATTCAGTTTTTCAAAGGTGGCGGCAATACGGCCTGTGTTCGGGCTCATGCTGTTGGCCCTCCCTTCACGGTCAGACCGCGCATGGAGGGGCGGTCATAAAAATCTTCACCTGACAGGTCTGCCACGGTGCCAATGTCCTTGTCACCACGACCAGACAGGTTGACCAGGATGGACTGCTCGGGCTTCATGGTTTTTGCCAACTTCATGGCATAAGCCACTGCGTGGCTCGATTCCAGCGCAGGAATGATGCCTTCAGCGCGGCACAGGTAGTGGAACGCTTCCAGCGCTTCCTGGTCGGTAATGCCCACGTAGGTGGCGCGACCAAGTTCTTGCAGCCATGCATGCTCGGGGCCCACGCCGGGGTAGTCCAGACCAGCACTGATGGAGTGTGTCTCCAGAATCTGCCCATTGTCATCTTGCATGATGAACGTGCGGTTGCCGTGCAGCACGCCAGAGCTGCCTTTTTGCAAGGAGGCCGAATGCTTGCCGGTGTCCAGCCCCTCGCCTGCCGCTTCCACACCAATGAGCTGGGTGTTTTCAAACGGAATGTAGGGGTAGAAGATGCCCATGGCGTTAGAGCCACCACCGACGCAGGCGACCACGACGTCAGGCTGCTCATTGGCCATCTTCAATTCCTGGAAGATTTCAGGCATCTGCGTGAGGCACTCGGTGCCAATCACGCTTTGAAAATCTCGCACCATGGCCGGGTAGGGCGCAGGGCCAGCCACCGTGCCGATGATGTAGAAAGTGCTGTCCACGTTGGCCACCCAGTCGCGCATGGCTTCGTTGAGTGCGTCTTTGAGTGTCTTGGAGCCGGATTCCACAGGAATCACGGTGGCTCCCAGCAACTTCATGCGATAGACATTGGGGCTTTGGCGCTTGACGTCTTCGGCTCCCATGTACACCACGCATTCCAGGCCGTAGCGGGCGCAGATGGTGGCTGTTGCAACTCCGTGCTGGCCAGCGCCTGTCTCCGCAATGATGCGGGGCTTGCCCATGCGCTTGGCTAGCATGGCCTGACCAATTACGTTATTGATCTTGTGCGCGCCGGTGTGGTTGAGGTCTTCGCGCTTGAGGTAGATCTGCGCACCGCCCATCTCACGGGACATGCGGGCTGCGTGATAGACCGGTGATGGGCGACCCACAAAGTGGGCCAGCTCTGATTTGAATTCAGCAACGAATTCAGGATCGTTTTGGTACTTGGCATAGGCTTGGCGCAACTCGACCAGAGCATGGGTCAGTGTTTCGCTGGCAAAGCTGCCGCCATAGGAGCCGAAATGGCCGTTGGCATCGGGGTAGGAATATTCGAACATCAGGATTAGGGGGCAATTTGAGCATCGGCGGCACGTACGGCAGCAACGAAGCGTTGGATTTTTTCAGCATCCTTGATGCCCTTGAGCGGTAGTCCGTCAGGGCTGGTGGCTTCTACGCCGGAGCTGACATCAACTGCCAAAGACAGGCAGCGGGGTCGTACTTGACGGATGCCATCGGTCACGTTTGCAGGCGTAAGCCCACCAGACAAAACGAGGTGAGCGTTGACGCTTGTTGGAAGCAGTGACCAATTGAATGCTTTGCCTGCACCACCGTAGCCGTCCACATGGGCGTCTAACAAAATGGCCTGGGCCTGAGAGTATTGATCTGCGTATTTTACGAGGTCAAAGCCCTTGGCGTCGTCGCCTAGGGGAATGCGTGCTGCGCGCACAAAGCGATGGCGTCCATTTTGTGTGGCCGTGGCGCAGCTTTGTGGCGTTTCGTCCCCGTGAAATTGCAGTAAAGCATGGGGAATAGCGTTTAACGCGGCATTAACTTCGGTGATGGCTGCGTTGACAAAAAGCAGCACAGGGGTGACGAACGGTGGCAACCGCTGTGCCAATTGGACAGCCTGCTGCAGATTGACGGCCCTAGGGCTGGGTGCATACAGCACAAAACCCACAGCATCTGCGCCAGCGGCAACTGCTGCATCCACATCGCATGCGCGGGTGAGGCCGCAGATTTTGATGCGCGTGCGAGAAATAGGAGCGTTTAGCGCTTGATGCATATGCGATTGGGGCAGTTTTTTGCTTAAGGTAGCCAGTCAAAGCCGGGGACGCGGTCAGGCAGATTCCACTTCGAATCGTACACGGGGCCCATGAAATAAAGGCCATGGGGCGAGAAGGTGGGTGCTGCCGCATCACGTGAGCGGGCTGCCAGTACTTCTAACATCCATTCAGGCCGATAAGAGCCCTCGCCCACAGCAATCAGGCAGCCCATGATGTTGCGCACCATGTGATGCAAGAACGCTGTGCCCTCAAACTCAAAATGCCAATAGCAGCATTCCATCTCGCGGTGCAGGGATGACACCACGGAACGGCGCGTGATATCAATACGGTGCAGGGTTTTGACGGGCGTTAAGGCCTGACAGGCTGCGGCACGGAAGGAAGAAAAATCGTGCTCGCCGATCAAGTAAGAGGCGGCTTGGCGCATGGCATCGCCATTGAGCTCATTGAACACCCATCCCACGCGGCCCGCTTCTACGCTGGGGCGAACAGGCGACTGCAGCAGCACATAGGCGTAGCGGCGAGAGGTAGCGCATGCGCGGCTGTGGAAAGCTGCAGGCACCTCGCGCGCCCACTGCACGGCAATGTCAGGTGGCAAAAAGGTGTTGGTGCCGCGCACCCACGAGCTTTCAGGGCGCTGTAGCTCCGTATCAAAGTGCACGACTTGCATAAGTCCGTGCACCCCTGAGTCCGTGCGCCCTGCGCACAAAGTAGACACAGCATGCGTAGCAAAGCGGCCTAGGGCCGCTTCGAGTTTGTCTTGAACGGTTTTGCCGTTCGTTTGGCTTTGCCAGCCGTTGTAGGTCTGGCCGTTGTAGCTTACCCCTAGGGCTATGCGCATGGCGGCTCCTGGGCAAGCGGCTGTGCCGCTTCAGAAAAAATACAGTAGTTCAATCAATTTCAGACAGCATCTTTTGTGCGCGTTCCTTGAGCGGGCCGCTGGCTTCTGCCAGAACTTCCTCAATCAGAGATCTCGCACCTTCGCTGTCGCCGATAGCGTTGAATTCCTGAGCCAAGTCGAGCTTGGTGGACAGGGGGTCATCGGCGAGATTGTGCACCGGCTCGGCTTGTGCTGCAGATTCAGGGGTTGCACCCAGGTCCAGATCCAGAGAGCCAAGGTCAAATTCATCGCCTGCGACAGCGGCAGCGGCAGGTACTTCAGCCACTGGTGTGGCAGGAGCCTGGGGGTCTTTGGCGGCAGCAGGGTTGTCAAGATCAAAATCCAGACCGTCGTCCTGGTGCGTATCTGCTGCTGCAGGGGTGGTGGTGGATGCAGGAGGTATTTCGAAGCCGGACAAGTCCAGATCCAGATCACCCAGCTCTTGCGCCGTATTGTCCTCAGCCATCAGGGTGTCTTGCACCAGGGTGGGCGGCTCCAAATCGGTGAGATCAGTTACATCCAGCTGGCTGTCCAAGGTGTTTGGACGATCCAGCGCAGCAAAGTCATCATCAGAGGGCAAAGGCGCGGCAGCAGGTATGTCTGCTGCGCTGGTCTGGCTGGCCAAACCGTCATCAGGCAGGTCCAGATTCAGATCAATATCAGGGATCGTGTTTGCAGCGGCAGCGGCCACCGCAGTGGTGGCAACTGCGCTGCCTGCGGTATCTGGCTTGATGGTGTTCAAGGCAGCCGCGAATGCAGACGTTGGCTTGCTGGCCGCAGTGCCCGCAGCAGAGCTGGCGGCTGCAAAGAATGGGTTGGTCGGGTCCATGTTGCGGCCCATCTCAACCACGCGTTGCCACTCTGGATCGTGGCTCTGGCTGACATGCTGCATGGTCTGCGCGATGCTTTCCAGTGCTTTGATGTCGTTGCGTTTGACGTAGATTTCTGCCAGCTTGACATGGATAGACAAGCGTTCAGGCTGGTTGCGCAAGGCCTCTTTCAGAATTTCTTCTGCTTGAACGTCGCGGCCATAAGCCAAATAAACATCCGCTTCAGCCACGGCATCAACATCTCCGCCGCCATCCAGCTGGCTCGGGGCGTAGGCCATGGTAGAGGCGCCTGTGTCGGCATTGTTGGTGTCTACCTGCTGTCCGCCGCTGCTACCGAAAAAAGAATCCGGGTGCAACTGGCTATCGCCCATGCTTGGGTCTGCAGCAGCTTGCGCAGCACGACGGCGCTTCCAGGCGCTGTAGCCCAAAAAGCCCAGTAACAAAGCGATCAGGCCACCGCCTGCGGGGATCAGCGGGTTGTCCAGCAAATCGTCAACGAAAGACGGTGCAGCCGGTGCGGGAGTGATGGCCGGAGCTGGTTTCTTTTGCACAGCAGGCTTTGCTGCGCTGTCAGCGGCTGCCACTGGAGCTTGAGGCTCAGCTTGCGCTGTGGCCTCTGTGGGGCTATCAGTTCTATCAGTTGCCGAGCTGGATGGCTCAGTGACCGAAGGGGTGGCCACTTCGATGGTGGGCGCAGCAGACGCAGAATCGGCTGCGTCTGCTTGTGCTGGGGGTGTGGCAGGTGCTGGTGCACTGTCTGCAGCAGAGGCCGGTGGCGTGCTGGCAGCCGTGGTGCTGGTGTTTTGCGTCAGTTCATTGAGTTCTGCCAAATTGCGCTGCAATTCATTGAGACGATTGCTCTGGTCATTGGCTTGCTTTTGCGCGGCCAGTTTTTCGTCTGAAGCTGCAGCGCTTTGTACGGAACTCTTGGATAAAGTCAGCTTGTCAGGTGTGCCGGCTGCGGGGCTGGCATCTTCGACATGGGCCTGGACCTGCCCACCAGAGCTGCGATCGGCGGCCTGGACGGCGGCCTGTGGAGCCTTGGAGGCCAGGCTGCGGCGGTAGGCATTGAAGTCACGGCTTTGTGCCGCGACGATCTTGCGTGCTTCTGTTGCAGACGTTTGCAGCGCCTGCTCGCGGCTGGGCATTTGCACTACAGCGCCTGCACGGATGCGGTTCACGTTGCCATTGATAAAGGCAGTGGGGTTGCTTTGCAGCATGGCCACCAGCATCTGGTCCAGCGAAACCCCTGTGGGGCGGTTGGCGTTGGCAATCTGGCCTGCGGTATCGCCAGAGCGCACGCGCGTTGATTTTTCAGCGGGCTCTGCTGCTGGCGCGCTGACCGCTGGGGCGGGTGCAGGGCGTGTGGCCCGCTGAGGAGCTGTGCTGCTGGATGCATAGCTGCGGCCCGCAACTGAAGCAGGTGCCGGGGCCGCGATCTGCGCAGCCTGCGCAGGGGCTGCGGCGGTACGCTGGCTGGAAGGCGGGTCGAGCAGTACGGTGTAGCTGCGCACCAAGTGCCCGGTACTCCACTGTGTCTCAAGCACCAGATCAATAAACGGATCCTGAAGCGGTGTGTTGCTGCTCAGGCGCAGGCTGGCAGTGCCATCGGCGTTACGGTGCAGCTGTACCTGGATGGAGCGTGCAGCGTTGCTGTAGTCCATGCCTTGTGCACGGAAAATTTCAGGCGATGCAATCTGAGCCGCCAAGCTATTGAGCTCAGCGGTGGTGGCTTGTGGAATGGCAATTTCGGCACGCAGTGTTTCACCCAGGGCAGATTGCACCCGGATAGAGCCTAGTGCCAAGGCGGCGGCATCGGTGGGTGTCAGTGCAGCAGAGACGAAGGCGGCTGCGGCCAGAGCTGAAAGTTTCCAACGATGCATGTTTGCGGTCACGTTCAAAATAATGTTGCACCGCATAGCTTGCGGTGAGTGTCTTTTCGGTATGGCAAGACCAGTCTCTCCCGCTGGCAAGGCACTGATAAAGACCATAGCAGCATTGCCAGGGGGTGACAAGCAAGCTTAAAACACGAAAAGGATGTGTTGTGCCGTGCTGGGAGCTGGATGGGGGAGATTATGACAAGCCAAAGTGCTGAACTTGCAACTGAGCGCATCCATTGACTACGCAGGGGGACATTTCTAGCTGTACAGGAGTGTGATAGTTCTTTGCGCACAGTGGGGCTGCGGCGTTGCCGCTGAACGACAAGCCTGCTGCGGTGCAGACCCGGCCAAAAAAAAGAGGAAGCCTAAGCTTCCTCCTTTGAGCGAAGAATGAATACTTACTTGGCCAGCAAGATGCGCAGCATGCGGCGCAGTGGCTCGGCTGCGCCCCACAGCAACTGGTCACCAATGACGAAGGCCGACAGGTACTCGGGGCCCATGTTCAGCTTGCGCACGCGTCCCACGGCCACTTGCAGACCGCCGGTGGTGGCTGCAGGGGTCAGTTCCTTGACGGTTTCTGCGCGGTCATTGGCTACGAACTTGACCCAGTTGTTGCCGCCCTTGATCAGTGCTTCGATTTCAGCAAGCGGCAGATCTTTCTTGAGCTTCAAAGTCAAAGCCAGTGAGTGGCAGCGCATGGCGCCAATGCGCACGCACAGGCCGTCGACTGGAATGGTGGCTTCGGTGCCAAGGATCTTGTTGACTTCAGCCTGGCCCTTCCACTCTTCCTTGGACTGGCCGTTGGGCAGCTGCGCATCGATCCAGGGGATCAGGCCGCCAGCCAGCGGCGCACCGAAGAATTCGGTGGGCACATCGGTGCGAATGGTCTGGGCCACTTTGCGGTCGATTTCCAAAATAGCCGATGCGGGGGTGGCCAGCTCGTCAGCCACGGCTGCGTGCACTACGCCCATGCCCTTGAGCAGTTCGCGCATGTGGTTGGCACCACCGCCCGATGCCGCCTGGTAAGTCATGGAAGAGACCCACTCCACCAGGCCAGCCTTGAACAAGCCGCCCAGGCCCATCAGCAAGATGGAGTTGGTGCAGTTGCCGCCAATCCAGTTCTTGCCGCCGGCGGCCAGCTTGGTCTGGATCAGGTCGTTGTTGACAGGGTCCAGCACGATGACGGCGTCGTCTTCCATGCGCAGCGAGGATGCGGCATCAATCCAGTGGCCGCTCCAGCCTGCTGCGCGCAGCTTGGGGAACACTTCCTTGGTGTAGTCGCCGCCTTGGCAGGTGATGATGATGTCGCACTTGGACAGCTCGGCAACGTCGTTGGCGTCTTTGAGGGTGGTGTGCACAGTGGCCATTGCGGGGGCTTTGCCGCCTGCGTTGGAGGTGGAGAAGAACACGGGCTCGATCAGTGCGAAGTCACCTTCGGCCTGCATGCGGTCCATCAGCACCGAGCCGACCATACCGCGCCAGCCAACCAAACCTACCAATTGCTTGCTCATTTTGAAACGCCCTTAACGAAGTTGCGAAAAACAGATGTGAATGTGCTCAATCTGGCTTCTTGCACCCGGCTCGTCTGGCCGGGAAAGGGCGCGCGACGAACCGGGCTGGGTCAGCCTTTAATCGTCGTAATGGTTGTCGCGCACGCGGCCACGGCTGCCGGCAAGGCAGTTGTCATGGGGACGGTGTGGGGGCGGGCGGCAAACATGGAGATGGATTGTAGCTTAACTAATGCGGCGTTAGAGAATCTAATCTCCAATCACCACATGGATTGCAAAGTTGCATTGTGGCGCTGAATGCGCGACGTTGCACATGAAAGTTGCTTGGCTGGCTTCAGCCAGCTTGATGCCAGCCGCGTGGCGCTGAGGCACACGCGGCTGAAGCTGGTTTACACCGCAGCCAGTGCGGCCACGACGGCATCACCCATTTCACGGGTGGTGACCTTGGTGGTGCCTGCGCTGTAGATGTCGGCGGTGCGCAGGCCATCGGCCAGCACCTTTTGCACGGCAGCTTCAATTTTCTGTGCGGCGGCTTCCTGGTTGAGCGAGAAGCGCAGCATCATGGCGGTCGACAAAATGGTGGCCAGTGGGTTGGCAATGCCTTTGCCAGCAATGTCAGGGGCCGAGCCGTGGCTGGGTTCATACAGGCCCTGGCCCTTGCTGTTGAGCGATGCCGAAGGCAGCATGCCAATGGAGCCGGTCAGCATGGAGGCTTCGTCGGACAGGATGTCGCCAAACATGTTGCCGGTGACTACGACGTCAAAGCGCTTGGGTTCTTTGACCAGCTGCATGGCGGCGTTGTCCACATACATGTGGTCCAGTGCCACGTCGGGGTACTGCTTGCCCACTTCGGTGACGACATCTTTCCAGAACTGGAAGGTTTCCAGCACGTTGGCCTTGTCGACGCTGGTGACGCGCTTGCTGCGTTTTTGCGCTGCCTGAAAGGCCACGTGGGCAATGCGCTCGATCTCGGGCTTGGAGTAGCGCATGGTGTCAAACGCTTCTTGTGCACCGGGAAAGTGGCCGTCAGTGGCCACGCGGCGACCACGGGGCTGGCCAAAATAGATGTCGCCCGTCAGCTCGCGGATGATCAGAATGTCCAGACCGGAGATCAGCTCGGGCTTGAGGCTGGAGGCATCCACCAGCTCTTTGTAGCAAATGGCTGGGCGGAAGTTGGCGAACAGGCCCATGTGCTTGCGCAGGCCAAGGATGGCTTGCTCGGGGCGCAGGGGGCGATCCAGCGTGTCGTACTTCCAGTCGCCCACGGCACCAAACAGTACGGCGTCAGATTCCATCGCCAGCTTCAAGGTGGACTCGGGCAGGGGGTGGCCGGCGGCTTCGTAGGCAGCACCGCCGACGGGAGCGGTTTCCATCTCAAAGTTCAGATCCAGTGCGTTGAGCACTTTGACGGCTTCAGCAACGATTTCTGGGCCAATGCCGTCGCCGGGCAAGACTGCGATTTTCATGTTGTTCCTAGGATTTTTGATAGCTATCAACGCTTGATGTGCTTACGTTTCAGATAGAAAACTATTTGAAACGTATATGTGATAAGCGCTGATAGCTCATTTATTTATAGATGTGTGTAAATAACTCAGGCTTGCACCAGCGAACGCGACAGCCAGGGCTTTTGTGCCAGACGCTCGGCTTCAAAGGCCTTGATCTTGTCGGCGTGGCGCATGGTCAGGCCAATGTCGTCAAAGCCGTTGAGCAGGCAGTACTTGCGAAATGGAATGACGTCAAACGCAATTTCCTCGCCCTGGGGGCGAACGATGACCTGGCGCTCCAGATCAATCGTCAACTCGTAGCCGGGGAAGGCCTGCACTTCGTGGAACAGCAGGTCAATCGTGGCCTCGGGCAGCACGATGGGCAGCAGGCCATTCTTGAAGCTGTTGTTAAAGAAGATGTCTGCAAAGCTGGGGGCCAAAATGGCGCGAAAGCCGTATTGGTCCAGTGCCCAGGGCGCATGCTCGCGGCTGGAGCCGCAGCCAAAGTTCTTGCGCGTGAGCAAGATGCTGGCACCCTTGTAGCGTGGCTGGTTCAGGACAAAGTCTGGGTTGGGCTTGCGTGCGGACTCGGGCACGCCGGGCTGGCCGGGCTGGTCCAGATAGCGCCACTCATCAAAGGCGTTGACGCCAAAGCCGGTTTTTTTGATCGACTTCAGAAACTGCTTGGGGATGATGGCGTCGGTGTCGACGTTTTCGCGGTCCATGGGGGCCACGAGGCCCTTGTGTACGGTGAATTTTTGCATGACGTTCGAAGGTGTTCTGGTGTCAGATCAACGGGCAGCGCGTTCAATCGCGTTGCCGGCTTTTTGCACGTCCTGACCAATGCCCTGCATGGTGTTGCAGGCACCCAGGGTAAAGGCCAGGCCGATCAAAAGAATCGTGAAGGAAGGCTTCATGGAGGTGTCTCCCGGTCTCGTTGAATCTGTTGTTTCAGGTGTTTAGGCGAACTTGCGGATGTCCACAAAGTGGCCGTGGATGGCGGCTGCCGCTGCCATGGCGGGGCTGACCAAGTGGGTGCGGCCACCCGCGCCCTGACGGCCTTCGAAGTTGCGGTTGGAGGTGGAGGCGCAGCGCTCGCCGGGCTCCAGCCGGTCAGCGTTCATGGCCAGGCACATGGAGCAGCCCGGTTCGCGCCACTCAAAGCCTGCGGCCTTGAAGATGACGTCCAGGCCTTCGCGCTCGGCCTGCTCTTTTACGAGGCCAGAACCGGGCACGACCATGGCCAGCTTGATGTTCTTGGCCACTTTCTGGCCCAGCTTTTTCACCACGGCTGCGGCTTCGCGCATGTCTTCAATGCGGCTGTTGGTGCATGAGCCAATGAACACCTTGTCGACAAAAATATCGCTCAAAGGTTTGCCCGGCTCCAGCGCCATATAGGTCAGCGCGCGCTCAATGGCTCCGCGCTTGTTGCTGTCTTTTTCCTTGTCGGGATCGGGCACGCTGTCATCCACGCCCAGCACCATTTCGGGGGAGGTGCCCCATGTCACTTGCGGCACGATGTCGGCAGCGTTGAGCTCAACCACGGCGTCAAACTTGGCGCCTGCGTCTGAGTGCAGCGTCTTCCAGTAGGCGACGGCGGCATCCCACTCAGCACCCGTGGGTGCCAGAGGGCGGCCCTTGACGTAGTTGATGGTTTTGTCGTCCACAGCCACAAGACCAGCACGCGCACCGCCTTCGATGGCCATGTTGCACACGGTCATGCGGCCTTCAATGCTCAGGTCACGGATGGCCTGCCCAGCAAACTCAATGGTGTAGCCCGTGCCGCCAGCGGTGCCAATCTTGCCAATGATGGCCAGCACAATGTCTTTGGCGGTTACACCGGGTGCCACTTTGCCATTGACTTGCACCAGCATGTTCTTGGCCTTTTTGGCCAGCAGCGTTTGCGTTGCCATGACGTGTTCGACCTCGGAGGTGCCAATACCGTGCGCCAGCGCACCGAATGCTCCGTGGGTGGAGGTGTGGCTGTCGCCGCACACCACCGTCATGCCGGGCAGGGTGGCGCCTTGCTCAGGGCCCATCACATGAACAATGCCCTGGCCCTTGTCCATGAAGGGAAAGAAGGCCGCGGCACCAAACTCGGCAATGTTGGTGTTGAGCGTGACGATCTGCTCTTTGCTGATGGGGTCGGCAATGCCGTCGTAGCCATGTTCCCAGCCGGTGGTGGGCGTGTTGTGGTCGGCAGTGGCCACCACAGAGCTGATGCGCCACAGCTTGCGGCCCGCCGCCCGCAGACCTTCAAAGGCCTGTGGGCTGGTCACCTCATGCACGAGGTGGCGGTCAATGTACAAAATGGAGGTGCCGTCTTCCTCGGTGTGGATGACGTGCTCATCAAAAATCTTGTCGTAAAGGGTGCGTCCCATAGTGTTCTCTTCTTTGTGGGGTGGGAGGTTGTCTCTTGAAATTTTAGGCAGACGCCTTGGGGGTCTGCTCCCAGCCTTTGCCGAGGTGTTCCACCAGCAACCGCGATGTCACGGGCAGCGCGTCAAAGTCACGGGCAACCAGACTGAGCGAGCGCTGCGCCCAGGCGTCTGTTAAAGGCACACTCTTCAAATTGCCCACGCCGTGCATGAGCTCAAACGCACGATCGGGGATCAGGCCAACGCCCAGGCCGTTGTCGATCATGCGGCACATGGCATCCAGGCTTGTGACCTGAATGCGCTGATGTAAGGGGTGGCCTGAGCGTGCTGCTGCACCGCGCATGGCCAGGCTGATGGAGCTGCCGCCGTGCAGGCCCACGATGTCCCACTCCAGCACCTCTTCAAACGCAATCGATTCGCGTGTGGCCAGCGGGTGCTCTTGTGGCACGACCAGCACCAGGTTGTCGGTGCGGTAGGGGCGAATCTGCAAGCCGTTGGAGCTGGCTTGGCCCATGTTGCAAATACCGATATCGGCCGTGCCTTCCTGCACGGCCTGCAGCACGTCGGCAGACAGGTGCTCTTGCAGGTCAATCTTGATTTGCGGGTGTTCCTTGCTGAAAGCGCCCAGGTCTTCAGGCAGAAACTGCACGATGGCCGAGATGGTGGCGTGTACACGCACATGTCCGCGCACCCCGTCTGCGTATTCCGACAGCTCGCCCTGCATGCGCTCCAGTCCGTACAGCACGTTGCGTGCGTGGTGCAGCAGGCTCTCGCCGGCGGGCGTCAGCGTGACGCCGCGGCTGTGGCGGTACAGCAGGGCGGTGTCTACTGCAGCTTCCAGATCGGACAAGCGTTTGCTCACTGCAGAGGCGGCAATGTACTCACGCTCGGCAGCGCGGCCAATGCTACCCAGCTCGCACACAGCTACAAACAGCTGCAAAGAGGTTAAATCGATACGGCGTGCAAAACTGCGCTCGGAATTCTTCATGGCGGGGGATCATTTTTCAGTCTTCTCGTTTTGAGAAGTTAAATGGATTTTCCCACCATGTTCACCCGCTTGTCATCGTGCAATGCGAAGTCTCAGGGTATCTAAGCACCAACCCAGCCATCGTTTTTCACGATGGTTCGGGTGGAATTAAAGAAAAGATGAGTGCATGTCGCCCATTTTTTAATGGCTTTGCAATGCTTTTAACTTGTAAAGCCAGATAGCAAAAGCGGCACCAGCTCCTTTTATAGAAGCGGGTGCCGCTTTTGCGTAAAGCTAACGGGTGAACGCTGCTTTAGAAGTTGTAGCGCAGGTTGACGCCTGTGCTCCAGTTGCGGCCGGGGGCACTTTCGTAATAGCGGTTGTTGCCATCGTTGACGATGACAGAGCCGACGTACTGGCGGTCAAACAGGTTGTCCACGCGGGCAAAGGCGTTGAGCGTCCAGTCACCCAGATTTTTGGTGTAACCGACGCTGGCCGAGGCAATGGCAAAAGACGGTGCAGCTTCGCTGTTGGCATCGTTGACATAGACCTTGCCTGCGTGCTGGGCCGATATGCCCAAGCGCCATGCAGCGGTGGGGCGGTAGTTCACGCCCACAAACAGGTTTTGCTTGGACAGGCCAGGCAGCATATTGCCTGCCGTTGCCTTGCCCGATTCCTGCCGGAATGTGGCATTCAGGTAGGTGTAGGCAGCCTGTACATCCCACTGGCGCGACAGCTGGATGTCGGCTTGCAGCTCTGCGCCATAGCGGCGGGTTTTGCCTGCGTTGCGGTAGGTGGTGCGGCCACCACCGCTGGTGTCGCTGACGATTTCGTCGTCGGTGCTGGAATGGAACACCGCTGCGCTCCACATGCCCTTGATGTCGCCGGTCAGGCGCTGGCGGTAGCCCAGCTCGTACTGGGTGCTGACGCTGGGTTGCAGTGCCGTGTTCATGCCGCTGCCACCATCTGCGCGGTAAGACATTTCAGCCAGGGTGGGGGTTTCAAAGCCACGGCCTGCGCTGGCGTACACCGTGTCATTGCTGGTCAGCTGGTGTGACAGTGCAACAACGGGCAAAAACTGGTGGTGCGTTGCCGTGCCGGAGTCATCAGGGTTGGTGGGGCCGTTGATGAAGTCATCTTCCACCTTGAACTTCACGCGGCTGTAGCGCAGGCCGGTGTCCAGCGTCCATGTGGGGGCCAGTTTCCAGGTGGCTTGCACATAGGGATCGGTGTTGGTGATGGTGTTTTTTTCATCGCGGGTCAAACTACCTTTGACTCCCAGCTGGCTGCCAATAAAGTTTTTGTACCCTTTGCGATCTTCTTGCACGGTGTCCAGCGCCAGACCCGCAGTGACGGTGACGGGAACCGCCGCACCGTCAAACTTGCCGGTCCAGCGTGCATCCAGGCCTGCGTAATCGCGCGACATATCAATCACACCACCCGCGTGGCTGGCCGCTGCTTGCGGGCCGGGGGGAATGGACTGGTACTGCTCCATCGAGCGGTGGCCTGCATAGGCCGTCAACGCCACGCTGTGGTTGGCGTTCAGGCGGCGCTCGTACGTAGCCCCTACCTGCGTCTGCTCTAGTGATTTGCGGGTGTTGTACTGCTCTGCCACACCGGAAGACTGCCGTGGGTTGGCCTGGTATTGCGCCCAAGTCAGCCCTTGGGGGTCTTGTGCATCCGTCTTCATGGTGTTGGCGGTGATGGTCAGGCGCGCGTCCTCTCCTATGGCCGTGCTCAGCTTGGCATTGGCCACGTTGCGGTCGGCTGCACTGTGGTCGCGGTAGCCATCGGTCAGGAAGCGGCTGGCGCTGACCACGTAGCTCAGGCCCTGCGCTGTCTGTCCGCCGGCTTTGGCTGCAAAACGCTGCTGGCCATCGCTACCGAATGACACGCCGCCTTCGGCAAAGGGGCGGCCCTCAGGTGTTTCTGTAAATACGCTGACCACGCCGCCAGCGGAGTTGCCATACAGGGCCGAGTAAGGTCCGCGCAGCACTTCTACGCGGTCAATGCTGCTGATGTCGATGTGTGACAGGGAACCCTGTCCATCCGGCATGGTGGCGGGAATGCCATCCACATACAGGCGCACACCGCGCAGGCCGAAGGTGGAGCGTGCACCGTAGCCACGGATGGACAGCTGCAAATCCTGGGCGTAGTTCTGGCGGTTTTTAATTTGCAGGCCGGGCACGCCGCCCAGGCTCTCAGACAGGTTGACCTGCATCTGACGGTCGCGCACTTGCTCGCCATCCAGCACGGTGGCCGAGGCGGGCAGCGTCTGCAGGCTGGGCGAGCCGGTGGCCGAGCGCACTTCAATGGTGTTCAGTGTGGGAGTGGCTGTCTGGGCGTGTGCGGCAAAAACGATGGTGCTGAGCAGTACAGCAATGGCTTGGCTCTGGGCGGAATGGGTAAAAACAGGCATGCGAAATCCGGCAGTCAAAATACGACAAGGTTCAGAATTGATCAGTGCTAAATGCTATGTGTTTGCAAGCGATCAATGACAAAGCAACAGAAAGAGTCCATGCGCTGACCGTTGCTTTGTGACTAGCAAACTAAAAAGGTGGCCTGGGCCACCTTTTGTCGGTCTGCTTTACTTTTTAGGTAAAGCGTAGGCGATCACGTAGTCGCCCTTGTCAGCCGTCATGCGTGCACCACCGGCAGACACCACAACAAACTGGCGACCAGTTTCTGGTGACAGGTACGTCATGGGGGTGGCTTGTGCACCCACGGGCAGACGGCCCTTCCACAGTTCCTTGCCGGACTTGTTGTCAAAAGCACGCAGGTAGTAATCCTGTGTACCTGCAAAGAACGTCAAGCCGCCTGCAGTCGAGAACGGGCCCGACAGTGATGGCATGCCCACAGGCACAGGCAAGCTGGCGCGAATGCCCTTGAGTTTGCTGTCTTCTACGGTGCCGACCGGAACTTGCCAGGCAATGGTCTTGGTGTTCAGGTCAATCGCAGTCAGGTTGCCCCATGATGGCTGGTGGCAAGGCAGGCCCAGGAAAGAGTTGAATGCACCACGGATGGCTTGGTAGCCCGTGCCTTCTTGCAGGTGGGTGGCCCACGATGCGTTGGTGATGTCGTTTTCCTTGAGTTCAGCCAGCTTTTGCGCTGCGCCTTCCTGGGGGTGCAGGAAACCGATCTGCGGCATGATCATGTCGTTGACGATCAGCATGCCGGTGCGCTTGTCGTAAGTGTGGCCACCCCAGTTAAAGCCACCGTAGTAGCCGGGGTAGATCAGGGTCATCTTGTCGGTCAGCTTGGTGAACGGGCCGTCATACGCCAGTTGCTTGAACTTGATGCGGCAGTACAGCTGGTCGAACATGGTGGCGCCCCACATGTCCTTTTCAGTCATGTCCATCTTGGCCACTTGGGGCATGCCCACCGACCAAGGCTGTGTGGCAGATGCGGGGGCATCGCCTGGCATGACGTTCTGAGGCGCGGCACGCTCTTGTACGCTGGCCAAAGGCTTGCCGTTGGTGCGGTCCAGCAGGAACAGCTGGTGTGTTTTGGTGGCCAGCACCAGGCCTGGAGTGACCCCGCCCTTGTCGTCAGGCACATCTACCAAGGTGGGAGGGGTGCCGTTGTCGTAGTCCCAGGTGTCCATGTGCAGCGTCTGGTAGTTCCAGGCTTCACGGCCAGTTGCGCCCTTCAAGGCCACGACAGTGGTCGCGTACTTGTTCATGGCTTCGGTGCGGTGTGCACCCCAGAAGTCAGGCGTGGCATTGCCCAAAGGCAGGTAAATCAGATCCAGCTTGGCGTCGTAGGCCCCATGCGACCAGAAGTTGGGCGTGCCCTTGGTGTAAGTCTCGCCTTCAGGTGGCAGCTTGGTGATGTCTGCGTTGCCCAGATCCCATGCCCAGTCCAGCGAACCATCTTTGAGGCTGTAGGCACGAACCACGCCAGAAGGCTGTTCAGTCTTTTTGCCGTCCCAGACCCAGCCACCGATGACGACACGCTCGCCAGCCACGAGTGGCTGCGATGTGGGCATGTAGTAGAAGTCCTGATATTGGCCCATACCCACGCTCAGGTCGGTATAGCCTTTGCCGGTATCGCCAAAACCATCGCAGACTTCACCCGTCTGCGCATCCAGCGCCCACAGGCGTGCGTCTTTGTCGGTGGTGATGATGCGAGCTTCGCACTTGGCCGGTGCCTTGCCTTCAGACTTGGCAGCCTTGAATGCGGGCACTTCGTAGTAAGCCACGCCACGGCAGCGGCTCCACCACTTGTTTTCGCGGGTTTTGGGATCAAACACCCACTTTTCTTCGCCGGTTTCAGCGTTCAGTGCAATGACCTTGTTCTGCGGTGTGCACAGGTAGACCGAGTCACCCACCTGAATGGGGGTGTTCTGGTCTTCGTTGCCACCACCGGTTTGTGCGCCGGTGCGGTAAGTCCAGGCCACTTCCAGCTTGTTGACGTTGCCTGCATTGATCTGGTCAAAGGGGGCAAAGCGGGTGCTGTCAGCGTCACGGCCGTAATGGGTCCAGCTGTTGGCTTCACTTTTGGCATCGGTGACAACGGCAATGTCGTTGACGATCTCAGTGCCCTTGTTGGCCGTGTTCTCAACCACGCCGTGGGGGGTGAAGATGGAGGCCGCGCCTGCAAGCAACACAAGCGCTTGAATGGCAGCGGCAGGCATTGCAATCTTTTTGGAGGCAGGGCGCAGAGTGCGCATCGCCAAGGCTGCAACCAGACCTAGCACCAGCACAGGGGCCAGGCGGGGAACCAGAGCCCAGAAGCTGGTGCCAGCTTCAGCCAGCGCCCATATCACGGTGCCAACGACAACGGCCAGATACAGCTGCGCGCCCTGAATCTTGGCGCGGGCTAGCAAAGCACCGGCGACCAACGTTGCAGCGCCCGCCAAAAGGTAATACCAGGAGCCGCCCAGCGAAGCCAAGCGGATACCGCCGACGAGCAGGGCCAGGCCCACCAGAGCCAGGATCACGCCATAAATGCGTGTCCACACTGGCGTGGGAGTAGATGCGTGAGAGGTTGACATATCCATACACAGATTCGGATTGAAGTAAGTCAAATTTTAGGCTGTAACGTTTTTTTCAACTTTTGACTCTTGTGCATGAATTGAACGCAATGTTCTTTTTTTGCTGCTGTCCTTATTTTGGGTTTGAATGCATTTGCGTACTCTTGTAAGTTGTTGTTTTATAAATTTAATCCATTATTCTGTAATGGCTGAATGTTCAGTAATGGCGCTAAAACCTTATGAAGAAAAGGTTGAAGACGCTTCCATTTTTTCATGTAAGCACATAAAAAAGCCCTGCATGGCAGGGCTTTGGTGCTTAGGCCGAAGGCGGCTTAGCTGAAAAAGCGCTTGAGCTTGTCGGTCCAGCTTTCTCCGCTGGGCGAATGCTTGCCGCCACCTTTTTTGAGCGATTCTTCCAGCTCACGCAGCAGCTTGCGCTGGTACTCCGTCAGCTTCACGGGTGTTTCCACCACGATGTGGCAGTACAAGTCGCCGGGGTAGCTCGAGCGCACGCCCTTGATGCCTTTGCCTCGCAAGCGGAATTGTTTGCCCGCTTGTGTGCCTTCAGGAATATCAATGGCCGCTTTGCCCTGCAGCGTGGGAACTTCAATTTCGCCACCCAGCGCCGCAGTGATGAAGCTCACGGGCACCTGACAGTGCAGGTCATCGCCTTCGCGCTCAAAGATGTCGTGCTCTTTGATGCGGATTTCAATGTACAGGTCGCCGGGAGGGCCACCATTCATGCCGGGCTCACCGTTGCCGGTAGAGCGAATGCGCATGCCGTCGTCGATACCGGCAGGGATTTTTACTTCCAGCGTTTTTTGGCGCTTGATCTTGCCTTGGCCGCTGCAAGTGGTGCAGGGTTCGGGAATGATCTTGCCTGTGCCGCGGCAGTGCGGGCAGGTTTGCTGCACACTGAAAAAGCCTTGGCGCATCTGGACCGAGCCCTGGCCACCACAGGTGGTACATGTTTTGGGGCTGGTGCCAGGCTTGGCGCCACTGCCGTGGCAGGTGTCGCACGCATCCCAACTGGGGATGCGGATTTGCGCATCCTTGCCCTTGGCCGCTTCTTCCAGGGTGATCTCCATGGAATAGCTCAGGTCATTGCCACGGTACACCTGGCGACCGCCGCGCTGGCCGCCACGCTGGCCGCCAAACATGTCGCCAAAAATATCACCAAAGGCTTCGGCAAAGCCGCCGCCCATATCGCCACCACCCATGCCGCCGCGCATATTGGGGTCAACACCTGCATGGCCATACTGGTCATAGGCAGCGCGTTTTTGGCTGTCCGAGAGCATCTCGTAGGCTTCTTTGGCCTCCTTGAATTTCTCTTCAGCTTCTTTGGACTTTTCCCCCTGATTGCGGTCAGGGTGGTGCTTCATAGCCAGCTTGCGGTAGGCTTTTTTAATCTCATCGTCCGAGGCTGTCTTGGAGACGCCGAGGACTTCGTAAAAGTCGCGTTTGGACATTGGTATTTAGTGCCAGTAATAAACAGGAACGCCGCGCAAGACCCCTTTGCAGGGGGCAGCGCGGCGGCAAGCGGTCACGAATGCCGCTGCACCCAAATTACTTCTTCACTTCCTTGACTTCAGCGTCAACGATGTCGTCGTCACTGGAGCCTGCGGGCTTGGACTGGGTTTGTGCAGTCTCTGCACCACCTTCAGCAGCGCCGCCTGCGGCTGCAGCTTGCGATTCGGCATACACCTTCTCGCCCAGCTTCTGGCTGGCAGTCATCAAAGCCGTGGTCTTGGCTTCGATGGCGTCCTTGTCCTCGCCCTTGAGCGCTTCTTCCAGGTCTTTGGCGGCAGCTTCAATCGCTTCCTTCTCGGCAGCGTCCAGCTTGTCGCCGTGCTCGCCCAGGCTCTTCTTGACGCTGTGCACCGCGGCTTCACCCTGGTTGCGCGCTTGCACCAGTTCCAGCTTCTTCTTGTCGTCGGCTGCGTTCAGTTCCGCATCCTTGACCATCTGCTGGATTTCCTCTTCCGACAGACCCGAGTTCGCCTTGATGGTGATCTTGTTTTCCTTGCCGGTGCCCTTGTCCTTGGCCGACACATTCAAGATACCGTTGGCATCAATGTCAAAGGCCACTTCAATCTGAGGCACACCGCGAGGAGCGGCAGGAATGCCTTCCAGGTTGAACTCACCGAGCAACTTGTTGCCAGAAGCCATCTCGCGCTCGCCCTGGAATACCTTGATGGTCACGGCAGGCTGGTTGTCTTCAGCGGTCGAGTAGGTCTGTGCGAACTTGGTCGGGATGGTCGTGTTCTTGGCGATCATCTTGGTCATCACGCCACCCAGGGTTTCAATGCCCAGAGACAGCGGTGTCACGTCCAGCAGCAGCACGTCGGTGCGGTCACCGCCCAGAACCTGACCTTGAACGGCAGCGCCTACGGCCACGGCTTCGTCAGGGTTGACGTCCTTGCGGGGTTCCTTGCCAAAGAATTCCTTGACCTTTTCCTGCACCTTGGGCATGCGGCTCATACCGCCAACCAAGATGACGTCCTGAATGTCAGACACGGAGATGCCAGCATCCTTGATGGCCGTGCGGCAAGGCGCAATGGTGCGCTCGATCAGGTCTTCCACCAAAGCTTCCAGCTTGGAGCGTGTCAGCTTGATGTTCAGGTGCTTGGGGCCCGATGCGTCAGCAGTGATGTAGGGCAAGTTGATGTCGGTCTGTGCAGAGTTCGACAGTTCAATCTTGGCCTTTTCTGCCGCTTCCTTCAGGCGCTGCAGAGCCAGCACGTCTTTGCCCAGATCCACGCCTTGTTCTTTCTTGAACTCGGCAATGATGTAGTCGATGATGCGCTGGTCGAAGTCTTCGCCGCCCAGGAACGTGTCACCGTTGGTCGACAGCACTTCGAACTGCTTTTCGCCGTCCACGTCAGCAATGTCGATGATGGATACGTCAAACGTACCGCCACCCAGGTCATACACGGCAATCTTGCGGTCCTGACCCTTTTCAACCTTGTCCAGGCCAAAAGCCAGTGCAGCAGCAGTGGGTTCGTTGATGATGCGCTTGACGTCCAGGCCAGCAATACGGCCAGCGTCCTTGGTGGCTTGGCGCTGAGCGTCATTGAAGTACGCAGGCACGGTAATCACGGCCTCGGTCACTTCTTCGCCCAGGAAGTCTTCGGCGGTCTTCTTCATCTTGCGCAGCACTTCTGCGGAGATTTGAGGAGGTGCCAGCTTTTGGCCGCGCACTTCTACCCAGGCGTCGCCGTTGTCAGCCTTGGTGATGGTGAAAGGCATCAGGTCGATGTCTTTTTGTACTTCTTTTTCGTCGAACTTGCGTCCGATCAGGCGCTTGGCCGCGTAGATGGTGTTCTTGGGGTTGGTTACAGCCTGGCGCTTGGCAGAAGCGCCCACCAGGATTTCTCCATCTTCTTGGTACGCAATGATCGAAGGCGTAGTGCGTGCACCTTCGCTGTTTTCAATCACGCGTGTTGTGTTGCCTTCCATGATGGCGACACAGCTGTTGGTTGTACCCAAGTCAATACCAATGATTTTTCCCATTTGAATTCTCCGAATAATGTTTGTTTGATTGGCTTGTAAGTCAGGGTGTTTATTAGAGTTTCAAGCCAAGTGGTCGATATTTTTTAGATTTACTTTGGTGCCGCAACGGTCACCAGGGCCGGGCGCAATACACGGTCAGCAATCAGGTAACCCTTTTGCAGCACGGAAACGATGGTGTTCGCCTCTTGCTCGGCAGGCACCACAGCAATGGCCTGGTGCTGGTGCGGATCGAACTTGTCGTTGGCAGCAGGGTTGACGATGATCACCTTGTTGCGCTCCAGAGCGTGTTGCAGCTGGCGCAATGTGGCGTCAGAGCCTTCACGCAATTGCTCGGCAGTGGCGTTCTGGATGGCCAGGGCTGCGTCCAGGCTGTCGCAGACGGGCAGCAGACTTTCGGCAAAGTTTTCGATGCCGAATTTGCGAGCCTTGCTGACTTCTTCCTCCGCGCGACGGCGCATGTTTTCCGTGTCTGCCTTGGCGCGCAGATACTGGTCTGCCATCTCGGCGTTCTTGGCCTTGAGCTCGTTCAACTCGTTTTGCAAGCGAGAGATTTCGTCGGCCACATTAGCGGCCATTGCAGCTTCGACTTCTTCGGGCGAAGCGTCGATAGGGGCTGCGTGGGGCATATTTGTTTGTTCTGTCATGTGGATAGCGTCTCTAAAGAATGAACCTTGCCAGTTCACATGGGGGCAGCTTGGCCCCTTTCAAGGGCTGTCTTGCTAAGGGTTATTGCAGAGCCAAGAGTGTACAAGGCCTGAGGGAGTGTCTATAATCTTGCGTTTTGCCTTGCTCCACCGCTACAGGCGCAGCGGGGGGCCTAACCCAAAAGGGAGTTTTCATGCGTCATTACGAAATCATTTTGTTGATCCATCCGGATCAAAGCGAGCAAGTTCCAGCCATGCTGGAGCGCTACAAGGGCATGATCACCGCCGGCGGTGGTGCAGTGCACCGTGAAGAAGACTGGGGCCGTCGTCAGCTGGCTTACATGATCAACAAGCTCGCCAAGGCTCACTACATCTGCCTGAACATCGAAGCCGACCAGGCTGTGATGGCTGAACTGGAACACGCGTTCAAGTTCAACGATGCAGTGCTGCGTCACCTGACAGTTCAAAAGAAGAAGGCTGACACTACACCTTCTTCCATGATGAAGACTGTCGAGCGTGAAGAAGCCCGCAAGGCCAACCAAGCTGCTGAAGCCTAATTCATAGACTTCGCTTGGAGTGGAAAACCACGTTGTCCTGACTGCCTGTATCGAAGAGCTTCAACCCTTGAGATACACGCCCGCTGGACTGCCTGCCTTGGATTTGCGCCTCGTGCACGAATCCTCCCAAACGGAAGCAGGTAGCTCACGCAAAGTCTCGGCAGCTGTGAAAGCGGTGGCATTTGGTGCGTTGGCTGAGCGTTTAGCCCGCCAGGCACCAGGAAGCACTTGGACGTTCCAAGGTTTTCTGGCCACACCGCGTAACAGCAAAACCGTGGTGCTGCACATCCAGGATGTTCAACAAAATTAATTTTCAAGAGGTCCAGCAATGGCCACGTTCAAGAAATTCAACAAAGACAAGCGCCCAAAGCGCAACACCCAGTCGCTGCTGTTCAAGCGCAAGCGTTTCTGCCGCTTCACAGTCGCTAACGTTGTCGAAATCGACTACAAGGATGTTGACACTCTGCGTGACTTCATCGCCGAAAACGGCAAGATCATCCCCGCACGCCTGACCGGCACGCGCGCCATTTACCAGCGTCAGCTGAACACTGCCATCAAGCGTGCTCGCTTCCTGGCCATGCTGCCGTACACCGACCAGCACAAGATCTAAGGAGCCACAACCATGCAAATTATCCTGCTCGAAAAGGTTGTGAACCTGGGTAACCTGGGCGATATCGTCAAGGTTAAGGACGGCTACGCACGTAACTTCTTGATCCCTTCGGGTCAAGCACGTCGTGCTACTGCAACTGCCAAGGCTGAGTTCGAAGCCAAGCGCGCTGAACTGGAAAAGGCTGCTGCTGCCAAGTTGGCAGAAGCCCAGGCTGAAGGCGCTAAGCTGAACGGTCTGACCCTGAAGCTGTCGCAAAAAGCTGGTGTGGATGGCCGTCTGTTTGGTTCCGTGACCAATGCTGACATCGCTGAAGCTCTGAAGGCTCAAGGCTTCACAGTGTCCAAGGCACAAGTGCGCATGCCTAACGGTCCTATCAAGACTGTGTCCGCTTCCACCGTTGAAGTGGCTCTGCACACTGACGTTGTGATCGAAGTGTCTGTGGAAGTGGCTGGCGAAGCTGCCTAAGCCCTTCTCGGAAAATTTCCGACACCCCAAAAGCCGCCTTAGGGCGGCTTTTGTGTTTTATGCATAAAAACAGGCTCTATCGTTCTTTGAGTCTGTGCTTTTAGCTCTTTTTATTGAAGCAACATAAGGCCTCAAGCCTGTGTTGCGATGCCCTTGCTGGCGGCTGGCTGCGTGCATCTATGGATGACGGCGTGCAGCGACGACGCTACGATCATGGGCTTGTCTTTTTGTAGGTCGACCATGTCTTCAGTGATGCCTCCGTTGGATGATGATGTTTTTGGCATGCCCGCTGCGCAAGATCAGCAGGTTGCCAATCTGCGTTTGCCGCAGTACTCCATGGAGTCGGAATCCAGCGTGCTGGGTGGGTTGTTGATGGACAACAACGCCTGGGACCGTGTGGGGGATTTGCTCACTGACCGGGATTTTTATCGCCACGAACACCAGTTGATCTACACCGCGATTGGCAAGCTGATCAACGAAAGCAAGCCGGCTGACGTGATCACGGTGTTTGAGCATTTGCAGGGCATGGGCAAGGCGGACGAGGTAGGGGGCATTCTTTACCTGAATCAGCTGGCGCAGTACGTACCCAGTGCGACCAACATTCGCCGGTATGCGGAAATCGTGCGCGAGAAGGGCATCTTGCGCAAGCTGCTGACGGTGAGCGATGAAATCGCCACCAATGCGCTGAACCCGCAGGGGCGCCCGGTGGAGCGCATCCTGGACGAGGCCGAGCAAAAAATCTTTGCCATTGGCGAAGAAGGCTCGCGCATGAAGCAGGGTTTCCAGAGCATGGACACCCTGGTGGGGGACTTGCTGGACCGCGTGCAAGAGATGGCTGACAACCCCATGGATGTGACGGGCGTGCCCACGGGCTTTGCCGATCTGGATCGCATGACATCGGGCCTGCAGGCGGGTGACCTGGTGGTGCTGGCGGCGCGACCTTCCATGGGCAAGACCTCGTTTGCGGTGAATATTGCCGAGCACGTGGCGCTCAACGAAGGCCTGCCAGTCGCCATCTTCTCGATGGAAATGGGTGCCGCCCAACTGGCGGTGCGTATCGTGGGCTCGATCGGGCGTGTCAATCAGGCGAACCTGCGTACCGGCAAGCTGGAGCACGATGAGTGGGCCCGTCTGACCGAAGCTGTGGAGAAGCTCAGCCAGATTTCGCTGCACATTGATGAAACCCCGGGTCTGACACCGTCAGAGCTGCGGGCCAATGCACGCCGTCTGTCGCGCACCTGCGGCAAGCTAGGCTTGATCGTGGTCGACTACTTGCAGTTGATGAGTGGCTCCAGCGGCGGTGGCGGTGACAACCGTGCCACCGAACTGGGTGAAATTTCCCGGGGCTTGAAGATGCTGGCCAAGGAGCTGCAGTGCCCAGTGATTGCACTGTCGCAGCTCAATCGCTCGGTGGAGCAGCGCACCGACAAGCGACCCATGATGTCTGACTTGCGTGAATCAGGCGCTATCGAGCAGGATGCCGACATCATCATGTTCATCTATCGCGACGACTACTACAACAAAGACTCCAAAGAGCCCAATGTGGCCGAAGTCATCATCGGCAAGCAGCGTAATGGCCCCACAGGCTCGGTCAAGCTGTACTTCCAGAAGAACCAGACGCGCTTTGAAAACCTGGCGATGGGCGCGGGCGACGATTACTAACACTGCCCAGGTGGCGGTGGATATGCCGTGCCGGGCTTTGTTGCACCGTTGCCCAGGGATGGCCTTCGTGTCTAGTCGCCAAGGTGTTCCTGTGGGGGGGGGGGCAGGTCGGTGGTGTTTGCTGCGCACAGATCTGAGTGGGAAAAAGAAAAAAGGCCTTGTCTGCATGACAAGGCCTTTTTTGTTTAGTGATTTTAAAGTGAGCTGCTAACGCTTGCTGTTCATAGATTTCAGATACTTTTGTATCTGAAATCGTTGCTGGTCCTGCGCTGGTAGCTTCTTTTTTTATTTACATGCGAATAACGGCAATCAGCAAACCCACCACCAAAACGCTGAGAATGCCGCAGGCCCATGCCAGGCGTGTGGCACCCGTGCGCAGCAAGCCCACGGTCTTGACGATTTGCGCCTGCTGCTCGGCCATCTTTTCCAGCACCAGGGCAGAGGCGCGTTGCGCATTCTCCAGCTGCTGGATGCGTGCCTCCAGCTGTGCCACCTGCTGCAGCGCCAGCTCACCGGCGCTGCCCGGCAGGGCTTGTGCGTTCGGTGCAGGCGTTGTGGCGTGAATGTAGGCAGCTTCCTCTTCAGGGCTCTTTTTCATCAGGCCCTTGGCGGCCTTGAGCACTGAGGGTGCCGCTTGAATGACATCCCCCCAGGGCACCAGTTTGAGGGCAGTAACCCAGCTGATCGCCATTTACAGCACCTCGCTGGCGAAGTCAGCCAGACGCGAACGCTCGCCGCGTGCCAGCTGGATATGGCCGCCATGCTGCCAGCCCTTGAAGCGGTCCACCGCAAACGTCAAACCTGAGCTGCCTTCCGTCAGATACGGTGTATCGATCTGTGCCAGATTGCCCATGCAGATGATCTTGGTGCCCGGGCCCGCGCGCGTGATGAGTGTCTTCATCTGTTTGGGTGTCAAGTTCTGCGCTTCATCGATGATGACGTACTTGTTCAAGAACGTACGGCCTCGCATGAAGTTCATGCTCTTGATTTTGATGCGGCTGCGAATCAGCTCATTGGTGGCTGAGCGGCCCCATTCACCGGGGTTGCCGCCGTCGCCCTTGGCCAGAAACTCCAGGTTGTCATCCAGCGCGCCCATCCAGGGCCCCATCTTCTCTTCTTCCGTGCCGGGCAGAAAGCCGATGTCCTCGCCCACACTGACGGTGGCCCGGGTCATGATGATTTCGGTGTAGCGGCGCTCGTCCAGTACCTGAGACAGACCGGCAGCCAGGGCCATCAAGGTCTTGCCAGTGCCGGCGGTGCCTGTCAGCGTGACAAAGTCCACATCAGGGTCCATCAGCAGGTTCAGGGCAAAGTTCTGTTCGCGGTTGCGTGCACTCACCCCCCACACGCTGTGCTTGCTGCTGCTGTAGTCGCGCAGCGTCTCCAGTACCACGGTGGTATCGCGGATTTCGGCAACACGTGCGTGCAGGCTGGTCTCGCCGGGCGCTTCAAAATAGACATACTGGTTCACCAGCATCTGGTTGGTGATGGCGCCGCTCAAGCGGTAGAAGCTGCGGCCAGCCTCTTGCCAGCTTTCAACATTCTTGGCCTTGCGCCAAAAATCTGCGGGCAGTGCTAGGCTGCCGGTGTACAGCAGGTCGCCATCGTCCAGCGTCTTGTCGTTGCGGTAGTCCTCGGCAGGCAAACCCAGAGCGCGCGCCTTGACGCGCATATTGATGTCTTTGGACACCAAAATCACTTCTTGCTGGTTTTTCTTGGCTTCGCGCAGCGCCTGCACCACGCCCAGAATCTGGTTGTCAGCCTTGCCTTGCGGCAAGCTGGAGGGCAATTTGTAGTCCAGTGGCACGGTCTGGAAAAACAAATGACCCGTCGCCCCCTTGTGTCCACTGGCATCCAGGCGCAAGCCTGCAGCCAGATCAGCTTCTTGCTGGGCATCAACCAGGGCATCCAGCGTGCGGCTGACTTGACGGCCATTGCGGGCCACTTCGGTCATGCCGCGCTTGTGAGCATCCAGCTCTTCCAGAACCACCATGGGCAGGAAGATGTCGTGCTCTTGAAAGCGGAAGATGCTGGTGGGGTCGTGCAGCAGCACATTGGTGTCCAGCACAAACAGGCACGACTGGGCGCTGCGTTTTTTACTGCTGCGCACTGGCGCCGCTGTTGGTGTTGCGGCAGGAGTGGTGGCGGCAGATGCTTTGCGCGCGTGTTTAGGCGCTGCAGGTGCTGTGGCTGCAGGCAACTGAGTTGCTGCGACAGCCGCAACAGGAGCGGGTGCTGCTGGTTGCTGGCGTGCGGTTTTGGGCAGGGGCTGGGGTGCGCTGGCCTGAACCGCAGCGCGTTGACGGGCCAGACTTTGGGCTGCTGCCGTGGTTGCGGCACTGGCCAACGGTGCAGCGCTTGTCTTCTTGTTGCTGCGTGAGGCTTTTGGGGTGCTGGTATCGACCATGGAGGCGCTGCTGATTGCAACGGGCTCATCGTCCAGCTCAATCACAGGTGGCTTGGCTGCGGCGGCGCGCTTGCTGGCGCGGGCGGTCACATCAAAAGCTTCTTTGGCAACGCGTGCAGCACGCTTGGTGGGGGCTGGAGGCAGTGGCATACGTGATTCAGTCCTTGTTTTTAGGGCTGTAAAAAACACAAAGCCGCTGGGCACAGGCCCGAGCGGCTTTGGAGATAAGAATTGCAATGCTGGGTGAAAACGCGCAAAGGCATGCGGCCCATTATGCATGTCTTGGTACGCGCCAAGGAGGCGGCACCAAGTGTGTGGGGTTTAAGCTGCCTTCTTGGCTGCAGCCTTCAGGCCCTTGACGGCCTTGAGTACTTCGTCCACGTGGCCAGGTACTTTCAGACCACGCCACTCCTGGGCCAAAAGACCATTGGTGTCGACCAGGAAAGTCGAGCGCTCAATGCCCTTGACCTTCTTGCCGTACATGATCTTGTTCTTGACTACGCCAAACATGTGGCACATCTTTTCTTCGGTGTCTGCGATCAGCTCAAACGGCAACTCGAGCTTGGTCTTGAAGTCGTTGTGCGAGTTCATGTTGTCGCGAGAAACGCCGAACACCACAGCGCCTGCCTTTTCGAAGTCCTTGAACTTGTCACGGAACTGCATGGCTTCGGTAGTGCATCCAGGGGTGTTGTCCTTCGGGTAGAAGTACAAGATCAGAATCTGGCCTGTATGCGAGGTGTTGGATACCTTCACGCCACCTGTAGCATTGGCTTCAAATTCGGGAAGGGCTTTATTGACAACGATCGCCATGCGCTTTTATCTCTCGGGAGTAGTCGTTGGAATGCCGAGGGGTGTAGGAGTATTGCTTTTATGGATAAGTACGCCCCCGACCGCAACCTGAGATTTTACCCTGAAACGTAAAATTTGACGACCCCCATGCGGATATTACTCCAACATGAGTGCGGCTATCACGATGCGGCCTTCTCCTGCCAAAACGTTGTAAGTGCGGCAGGCTGCATGGGTATCCATGGTTTCCAGGCCTATGCGCTTTTGCATCAGGGGCTGCAGCCATGAGGGGTGAACAAAGCGCAATTTGCTGCCGCTGCCAAAGATGATGAGCTCTGCATTCAACTGCGCAAGCTCTGCAAAGTGCTCGGCCGTGAGCGACTCGAAATTGGCACAGTTCCAGGGGCGCAGAAAGCCGGTGGAGCCCACCAGCAGATTGCCTTTGTGCTCTTGCTTGTTGATCGTTATCCAGCCCGGGCCATAAGCGGTCACCATTTGAACGTCAGAGGGATCAGCGTGGAGTTTCATGGGGCTTGTTCCTTGTGCTTGAACTACCCCGCAGCGATGGCTCTGAATACCAGCAGCATGGCACCGTATTATGCGGGGAGGGCGTGGGCCCGAAGTGTGGTCAAATTATAGGTTTCACCGAGGCGCGGGCGTGCCTTGGCGCTGTTAAAGCATATAGGTGGCATATTTCCATGAAGACTGTCCAAAAATCTGCAAAGCTGGCAAACGTTTGTTATGACATTCGAGGGCCGATCATGGATGCGGCCAAACAGATGGAAGAAGACGGGCACAAAATTATCAAGCTGAACATTGGTAATTTGGCCGTGTTCGGTTTTGATGCGCCAGAAGAAATCCAGCAGGACATGATTCGCAACCTGCCCAACTCGGCCGGTTATACGGACAGCAAAGGTATTTTTGCCGCACGCAAGGCTGTCATGCATGAAACCCAGCACCAGGGCATCAAAGGCGTGACGCTGGATGATATTTACCTGGGCAATGGGGCTTCTGAGCTGATCAGCATGGCCACCAATGCCTTGCTGGACAACGGCGATGAAATGCTGCTGCCTGCACCCGATTACCCACTGTGGACGGCGGCTACCAGCCTGTCGGGCGGCACTCCTGTGCATTACATGTGCGATGAAGCCAATGGCTGGATGCCCAGCATGGCAGATATCCGCGCCAAGATCACACCCCGTACCAAGGGCATTGTGGTGATCAACCCCAATAACCCCACGGGTGCGCTGTATTCCACCGAGTTGCTGCTGGAGATTGTGGCGCTGGCGCGTGAGCACGGGCTGGTGATTTTTGCCGACGAGGTCTATGACAAGGTTTTGTATGACGGCGCCAAGCACACCCCGCTGGCCAGCTTGTCGCAAGACGTGCTGACGCTGACCTTCAACTCCCTGTCCAAGGCCTACCGCAGCTGCGGCTACCGTGCAGGCTGGATGGTGGTCTCGGGTGACAAGAAGCCTGCCAAGGACTACATCGAGGGCCTGAACATGCTCTCCAACATGCGTCTGTGCGCCAACGTGCCCGGTCAGTGGGCTGTGCAGACGGCACTGGGCGGTCACCAGAGTATTGACGACTTGGTGTGCGAAGGCGGCCGCCTGCGCGTGCAGCGTGACCTGGCGTGGGAGTTGATCAACGCGATTCCCGGGGTGAGCTGCGTGAAGCCACAGGGCGCGCTGTACATGTTCCCGCGGCTGGACCCTGAGATTTATCCGATCAAGAACGACCAGGAGTTTTTCCTGGAAGTACTGCAGGAAACCAAGGTCATGCTGGTGCAGGGCACCGGCTTTAACTGGCCCAATCCAGACCACTTTCGCATTGTGTTCCTGCCGCATGAGGCTGATCTGCGCGAGGCGATCAATCGCCTGGCCGCCTTCTTGGCCAAATACCGCCAGCGTCACGACACCGACAAGCTGGTGGTCAGTGCAACAGCAGCGGCAAGCAAAGGCAAAGCCAAACTGCAAGTGGCTGCCTAAATTTTTCTGATAGCTGTAAGCGCAGACTCCATAAGCGCTACAGCCCTTTTTGACGTACAAGCGTAAGAGACTTATGAAACCGATCCAAGTAGGCCTTCTGGGCATTGGCACCGTAGGCAGTGGCACGTTCAACGTGCTGCAGCGCAACCAGGAAGAGATCCGCCGCCGTGCGGGTCGCGGCATTGAGATTGCCATGGTGGCCGACTTGGACACGACGCGCGCCAAGCAAGTCGTGGGTGATGCTGTCAAAGTGGTGGGCGACGCCCGTGAAGTCATTGCCAACCCTGAAATTGACGTGGTAGTGGAGCTCATTGGTGGCTATGGCATTGCCAAGGCACTGGTGCTGGAAGCAATTGCCGCTGGCAAGCACGTGGTAACGGCCAACAAGGCGCTGCTGGCCGTACACGGCACAGAAATTTTCAAGGCTGCGGCCGACAAGGGTGTGATCGTGGCCTACGAAGCGGCTGTGGCCGGTGGCATTCCGATCATCAAGGCGCTGCGCGAAGGCTTGACTGCCAATTCCATCCAGTGGGTGGCTGGCATCATCAACGGCACAACCAACTTCATCCTGTCCGAAATGCGTGACAAGGGTCTGGACTTTGACGTGGTGCTCAAGGAAGCACAGCGTCTGGGCTACGCCGAAGCGGACCCCACCTTCGACATCGAAGGGGTCGATGCAGCGCACAAGGTCACGCTGATGAGCGCCATTGCCTTTGGCATTCCGGTGCAGTTTGACAAGGCTTACGTGGAAGGCATTACCAAGCTGGCTGGTGCAGATATCAAGTACGCCGAGCAACTGGGCTACCGCATCAAGCTGCTGGGCATCACCAAGCGCACCGACAAAGGGGTTGAGCTGCGTGTTCACCCTTCGCTGATTCCAGCCAAGCGCCTAATCGCCAATGTTGAAGGCGCGATGAACGCTGTGGTGGTCAATGGTGATGCTGTGGGCACCACGCTGTACTACGGCAAGGGCGCGGGCTCCGAGCCCACGGCCTCGGCCGTGATTGCGGACTTGGTGGATATTGCCCGCCTGCACGGTGCTGATCCAGCCTACAGCGTGCCTGCACTGGCTTTCCAGAGCCATACCTTGGCCGCTGCTGGCCACGAACTGCCTGTGCTGGCAATGGCCGATGTGGTGACCAGCTATTACCTGCGTATCCGCGTGGCGGACGAGGCCGGTGTACTGGCCAAAATCACAACGCTGCTGGCAAATGCCGGTATCAGCATTGATGCTGTGATTCAGCGCGAAGCCGATGAAGTCGGTGGTGAGGGCTCAACCCAGACGGATCTGATCATCCTGACGCATGACACCCGTGAAGGCGATATGGACAAGGCACTGGCGGAGATCCAGGCGTTGTCCACGGTGCTGACACCCATCACGCGGATTCGCAAAGAAGAGTTGAACTGATTGCACCCCCTGAGCGGCTTTGCCGCTTCACCCCTCTCTCGCTGTGCGCGAGGGGGACGACATCAGCGCTGCGGGGCAGCCCTTGCGCGGTGTCTTTGAGTTGCAGCGCGCCGGTTTCATGTGCAGCGCTTTGTGGCAACTGACAAGGAATTTTTATGTTGTATTTGTCCACCCGTGGTCATGCAGACCGCAAACGCTTTTGCGACATCTTGCTCGAAGGACTGGCCCCTGATGGTGGCCTGTACCTGCCTGTCGAGTACCCCCAGATCAACGATGCCAAACTGACCCAGTTGCGCGAAGTTCTGGCCTCTCAAGGCTACGCTGCGCTGGCGTTTGAAATTCTGTCGCTGTACATCGACGATATTCCCGCTGATGATCTGCGTGCGCTGTGCGCCAAGACGTACACCGAAGAAGTGTTTGGCACGAAAGCCATCGTGCCTGTGCGCACGCTCGACGGTAATTTGCTGATTGAAGCCCTGTCCAATGGCCCCACGCTGGCCTTCAAGGACATGGCGATGCAACTGCTGGGCAACCTGTTTGAATACGAGTTGGCTCGCCGTGGCGCAGAACTGAACATTCTGGGTGCCACCAGCGGTGACACCGGCAGCGCGGCGGAATACGCCATGCGCGGCAAAAAGGGTGTACGCGTGTTCATGACCAGCCCGAACGGGCGCATGAGCCCCTTCCAGCAGGCGCAAATGTTCAGTCTGCAGGATGAAAACATCCACAACATCGCTATTGAAGGCGTGTTTGATGACTGCCAGGACATCGTCAAGGCGGTCAGCAACGACCACGCTTTCAAGGCCAAGTACAAGATTGGTACCGTCAACTCCATCAACTGGGCGCGGCTGCTGGCCCAAGTGGTGTATTACTTCGCGGGCTATCTGCAAGCCACCTCGCGCAACGAAGAAAAGGTGAGCTTTACCGTGCCCAGCGGTAACTTTGGCAATATCTGCGCAGGCCATGTGGCGCGCCAGATGGGCCTGCCAATTGCCAAGCTGGTGGTGGCCACCAATGAAAATGATGTGCTGGACGAGTTCTTCCGCACAGGCGTCTACCAGGTGCGTGGCGCAGCCCATACCTACGAGACGTCCAGCCCTTCGATGGACATCTCCAAGGCGAGCAACTTTGAGCGCTTTGTATTTGATCTGGTGGGCCGCGATGGTCAGCGCACCAAGCTGCTGTTTACGCAAGGTGTGGGCCAGCAAGGCAAGTTTGATTTAAGCGCGGACGTCTGCTTTCAGGACGCGGCCACCAAGTACGGCTTTGTCAGCGGAAAAAGCACACACGCAGACCGTCTGGCAACCATCAAAGACACGTTTGAACGCTTTGGCCAGATGATCGACACGCACACCGCCGACGGCGTGAAGGTGGCGCGCGAGCACTTGCGTGCAGAGCCCATGATCGTGCTGGAAACCGCCTTGCCCATCAAGTTTGCGGCCACGATTGAAGAAGCGCTGAACCGCCAGCCCGAGCGCCCGGCCAAGTTTGAAGGCATTGAAGATTTGCCCAAGCGTGTGGTCGTAATGGCATCGGATGTAGAGCAGGTCAAGGCCTATATTCAAAAGCACTGCGACTAACGCGCCGCCTCTGGTTGATGGGTGAAATTGGCAATCGGCGCTTGTCTACCAAGCGCCGATTGCTATTTGCAAGAGAGTAAAACGCATGAAGGTTTTGGGCTTTGTCGCTTACTCCGGCGCGGGTAAGACCACGTTGCTGGAGCAATTGATTGCCGCTTTGCGCGCGCAGGGTCAGCGTGTGTCTACTGTCAAGCACGCCCACCACGATGTGGACATCGACATTCCGGGCAAAGACAGCTGGCGCCATCGCCAGGCAGGCGCTTCAGAGGTACTGCTGGTGTGCGACAAACGTCTGGCACTGGTGCGCGAGTTCGCGTGCGAGCAAGAGCTGGATGTACATGCCATGCTGTCTGAGCTGGATGCGCGCGTGGACTGGGTGCTGGTGGAAGGCTTCAAGCACGAAGACCTGCCCAAGGTAGAAATCTGGCGCCAGCCTGCAGCAGGCCAGACGGCCAGGCCCCTGCGCTTTATGACAGACAGCCATGTCGTAGCACTGGCCACTGACGATGCCGGTGGCCTGCCCGAGGCGCTGCCTGCCCATGTGCAGTTGCTTAACTTGAATCAGCCCGCGCAGATTGCGCACTGGATGCTGGCGAACGCCGCACGTTTTGAATACCAAGGCCCACAGGGCCACGAGGAGTAACACCTGATGATGACCCCTTTGGATGAAGCCCTGCAGCATGTGCTGGCCCAGGCCCAGCCCTTGGGTGTAGAGCACGTAGATCTGTTCAATGCGGATGGCCGTGTGCTGCGTGCCGATTGCATCTCGGCGCTGCAAGTGCCTCCCCAAGACAACTCCGCCATGGACGGCTATGCCGTCCGTGCGGCAGAGATCACCGCTGCCGGTGTGGCGCTGACTGTGAGTCAGCGCATTCCCGCCGGGCATGTGGGCACGCCATTGCAGCCAGGCACTGTGGCCCGCATCTTCACTGGTGCGCCTGTGCCTTCTGGTGCCGATGCCGTGCTGATGCAGGAAGACACCCAGGTGCTGCAAGACGGTACGGTGCGTTTTAACGCCGTGCCCAAGCATGGGCAAAACATTCGCCGCGGTGGTGAAGACATCGCCTTGAACAGCACCGTGCTGGCCCAGGGCATGCGCCTGACACCAGCAGCCATTGGCTTGGCCGCCAGCATTGGTATGCCCGAACTGCCAGTGGGGCGCAAGCCCCGCGTGGCACTGTTCTCAACGGGCGATGAGCTCGTACTGCCCGGAACCGTGGCCCCTCAAGACATGCCTGCTGGCAGCATCTACAACAGCAACCGCTACTTCTTGCGTGCGCTGCTGCAGCGCCTGGGCTGCGAAGTGGTGGATGGCGGCATCCTGCCCGACAACCTGGAGCAAACGGCCCAGGCTATCCATCGTGTGGCGCAGGACTGCGATCTGGTGCTTTCCAGCGCTGGCGTGTCTGTGGGCGAGGAAGACCACGTCAAGCCTGCGGTAGAGCAGCAGGGCGCGCTGAACCTGTGGATGATTGCCATGAAGCCTGGCAAACCCTTTGCCTACGGCAAGGTGTTTCGCAATGGAAAAGATGCCTCCAATGGTGTGGCGCACTTCATGGGGCTGCCGGGCAACCCGGTCTCCAGCTTCATTACCTTCTTGCTGCTGGTGCGCCCGTTTGTGCTGCGCCTGCAAGGCATGGATGATGTGGCTCCCAAAGCCATCAGCGTAACCGCACAGTTTGACTGGCCCAAGCTGGAAAAACGGCGTGAATTCTTGCGCGCCCGGCATGATGGGCAAGGGGGGCTGGCACTGTTTGGTAACCAGGGCTCGGGTGTGCTGACTTCGACGGTATGGGGCGATGGCATCATTGACAACCCGCCCCTTACGCCCATCCAGCCGGGTGACACCGTGCGCTTTATCCCGTTCAGTGAATTGATGTGAGTGCCGCCATGAGTACATCTATGAATATCACCGTGCGTTATTTCGCCTCGATCCGTGAAGCCATGGGGCAGGGCAGCGAAACACTGCAAACCAGTGCGACCAGCGTAGGGGTGCTGCGCGAAGAATTGATGGCACGCAGTGCAGCAGCTGCTGCTGCCTTGGCCCATGGCAAAGCCGTGCGCATGGCGCTCAATCAGGATATGTGCCAAGACGATGCCCTGCTGAAGGCGGGTGACGAAGTGGCTTTCTTTCCCCCTGTCACTGGTGGCTAGGGCTTGCCATGAGCACAGACAAACCTGAGGTAGACGCTGCCATCAGCACTCGCACGCGCTTGGCCTTGAGCGAGGCCAAGGCACGTGGCGTGCAGCTGGGCAAGGCCGGGGCGGACAATATTCGCGCTACGGTGGAAAAGCGGAAAAGTGCAGCCGATAGCTTTGCCAAGCAGCACGAGGCACTGTTTGCCGAGCTGGTTGCTCTGGGCCTGACGCACCGCAAGATGGCTCAAGTGCTCAATGAGCGCGGCATTACTGCGGCCAAGGGCGGGCCATGGACACATGGGCAAGTGCAACGCATCTTGAACCGCTATGCGGATGCCGCGAAAGCAGCCACGTAAAACCGGGGGGCAATGGAAGGTCAGCAAAAAGCCGTGATGCGTCAAGCAGTCACGGCTTTTTTTGGGGTGAGCTGCTGGCGCTTTGCCTGCAAGTTGCCGGCCACTGATTTCAGGTCTGTTCTGGTGCGTCGGGAAGCTTGGGGGCTTTCCACTCCAGCAATTCGGCCAGCCGCTGAATGATCCAGCCCGCTTCGCGGGGGGTGACCGCCGACGCCTCACCCGAGATAGCTGCGTAAAAACCCAGCAGCACGCCTTCTTCAGACGCGTTGCCCGAGTGGTAGATGGTTTGCGCCTGCTCCACCAGGTGGCAGGCCAGGTCTTCGCACAGTTCGTAACGCGCTACCACCTCAGCAATCGGGGTTTTCAAAATGCCCGCACGGCTGCGAAACAGCTCGGCAAAACTGCTGGGGGGCTGAATCTGGCTGGTGTCATCCATGGCGCGGCGATCTTATTCGGGGTCGAACAGGCGCTCAAAACGCAGAATGTCGGTTTCCAGCTCGCAAGTCACCAACTGACCGTTTTTGTCGTCCGCCTTGCGGCGGGCCGAGAACAGTGTGGCTGGGCCTTCAAAGTCGTAATCCGGCAGATGGATGATGGAATAGGGATAGGGCACAAAGCACTGGTGCTCAAAAACCACGCGGTGCTCGTTGCGTGGCGATGGGTAGAGCATGTACTCCGTGGTGTCAATGGTGAGGGTGGCCATGCTGGGTGCTGTGGGTAGGTGCAATGTCAAGCGGGGAGCAATGCTAACGCGGAGGGGGCGGTTTTCGCACGTGTGTGGACATCTGGGCGATCACGGGCTGCGACAATCATCGCTATGACCACTGCACGCGTTTTGATCCAGACCCAAGATTTTGATGTTTCTACCGAACTGGCCGCTTTGCGCCACGGTGATGCGCGGGTGGGCGCGGTGTGCAGCTTTGTGGGCACAGTGCGTGACCGCAATGAAGGCGCTGATATATCTGCCATGGAGCTGGAACACTACCCGGGCATGACGGAAAAAAGCATCGAAGCCATCATTGACCGTGCCACTGAGCGCTTTGGCATTTATGCGGCCAAGGTGATTCACCGTGTGGGGCCGCTGCAGCCCATGGATCAGATTGTGCTGGTGGCGGTTACCTCGGCCCACCGTGGCATGAGCTTTCAGGCCTGTGAATTCATCATGGACTTTCTCAAGTCCGAAGCACCGTTCTGGAAGAAAGAACAAACCCCCCAAGGGGCCCGCTGGGTGGACGCCCGTGTGAGCGACGAGCAGGCGCTGGCGCGCTGGGCGTAAGCTGCAAAAGGCGGCGGCCCATGCAAAAACGGGCACCAGGCCCGTTTTTTTATGCGCATCAAGGCAGATTTACTGCTTGACTGCTTCCATTTGCAGTACCAGACGCACGTTCTTGGCAAAACCCCAGTCCACGCCGTAATTCACTCCCCACTGGGTGCGGTCAATCGTGGCTTCAAAGTCGCCGCCGCACACTTCACGCTTGAGCATGGGGCTTTCGTAGCAAGTGAACTTGTTGGACTTGATGGTGATGGGGTGCGTCTGGCCGTTCATGGTCAGCTGGCCTGTCACTTCCTTGAGCTTGTCGCCGTCGAACACGAACTTGTCGGAAACGAACTTGGCTTCAGGGTGCTTTTCGGTGTTGAAGATGTCTGCGCTCTTGAGGTGCTTGTCAAAACCAGCGGTGCCGGAGTTCACGGAGTTCATGTCCAGCGTCACTTCCACTTTGCCAGTCTTTGCAGCCTTGTCGAATTGGACAGTGCCGCTTTTCTTGTCAAAACGCACGCGGTTGGTAGAGGCGCCAAAGTGATCGATCTCAAACGTGGCAAAAGTGTGGGTCGGGTCGATGGTGTAAGCGGCGGGTGCAGCGTGGGCAGTAGTGACCAGAAGGCCTGCGGCGGCCAGAGCAAACAAGGTAGTGCGCATGGGGAAAATCTCCAGAGTGAAGTGAAAAGAGTTTGCAGGGTTGAACAAATAAGGAGCGGTTAGCGCTTATGCACTAAGCATTTGCAAATGAAAAGTTATTGAAAACTTTGATGCATAAGCGCAAGCTGCTTCTAAAAAGGTGAATGTGGCTTTACAGCTTGCCCACGCCCGTCAGCGCCAGCTTGAATTGCACGGTCACTTCGTCGGCCACCATCGATGTGTCGGCCCAGTCACCATCGCCAATTTTGAAAGGCAGGCGTTTGAGCGGCAAGCTGCCGGTGGCCAAGGTGGTGGTGCCCGATTGCGTCAGTTGCACGGGCACAGACACCTTCTGGGCGTTGCCCTTGATGGTCAGTGTGCCGTCTACCTGGTATTTGCCTCCGCCCAGCGCCTTGACGGCGGTGGAGTCAAACGTGGCCTTGGGAAACTTGGCAACGTTGAACCAGTCGGCGTTCACCAGATTGCTGTCGGTTTCTTTGGAGCCCATGGTGGCGCTGCCCGTGTCCACGGTGAAGTGGATTTTGCTGGTCTCGGGCTTGGCCGTATCAAACTGCACCTGCGCATCAAACTGTTTGAAGTGGCCACTGAGTGGCACGCCCAGCTGCTTGGCAGTGAACTGGATGCTGCTTTGTGCAGGCACCAAAGCCTGAGCGGCCATGGCTGCGCTGCCCAGCAAGGCAGCGCTGGCCAGAACGGCGCAACGCAAGGTGGTGGTGAAGGTCGTCATGGTCAAGGTCCTTGTCAGCGTACAAATAAAAAAATCAGGCGGTGCGCCCGGGCCACATGCGGCGCAGCAGCGCATCGCGGTCAATCAGCTGGTGCTTGAGCGCAGCGGCAATGTGCAGGGCCACCAGAGCCGCCAGGGTGTAGGCCGCAATCATGTGCCAGGGTTTGAGGGCTTCTGCCAGCTCAGGGCTGGGTGACACAAAGTCTGGCAACTGCCACATACCCAGCCAGACAATCGGAAAACCAGCCGCCGAGCTATAGGCCCAGCCCAGCAGGGGAACGGCAAAAAACAGCACGTACAGCAGATGGTGCACGCCGTGGTGCGCCACATGCTGCCAGCGGGGCATGGCTGCCGCCATGCGTGCTGGCAAAGCGGGAGGACGGTGGGTGAGGCGCCACAGCAGGCGCAGTGCGCTCAGCACCAAAATGGTGACGCCCGCCCACTTGTGCCAGTTGTAGTACTTGAGTTTGGTGGGTGAAAACGGCAGCCCGACCATGTACCAGCCAAAGGCCAGCAGCCCCAGCAAGGCCACGGCAAGTAGCCAATGCAAGGCGATGGCGGTGGTGGTGTAGCGCGGGGAAGGTGTAACAGACATAGAAAAAGGGAGTGAACGCGGCAAAAGTACTCAGTCTAGGAGCGCTCATCCGACATTTCGTTCAATCCGCTTGATGACAAGATTCAAAAGATTGCAAGGAACTTTGCACCACCCAGCGCATCGCTCAGATACCGGCTGTTGCCCAGACGGTTGTATATGTGCTGCGAACTCTTGAAAAATGGCCCAAAGCCCTTATGTGTGAAGCAGTTATAGATTTGCCGTTGAAGGGAAAAAATTCATGCGCATAGACAAGCTCACAACAAAATTCCAAGAAGCCCTGGCAGACGCCCAAAGTCTTGCGTTGGGCAATGACCACGCTTATATCGACCCGTTGCACCTGCTGACCGCCATGCTGCGCCAAAGTGATGGGCCCAAAGCGCTGTTGCAGCGTGCGGGTACCAATGTGGCTGCCATGGCGGCTGCCGCTGAAAACGCGGTCAAGCAATTGCCCGAAGTGCAGGGCCAAGATCAGGTCACCATTGGCCCGGATCTGGGCAAGCTGCTGCAAGCCACTGAAAAGGAAGCCATCAAACGTGGTGACCAGTTCATCGCCAGCGAACTGTTCCTGCTGGCATTGGCTGACAGCGACACCAAGGCGGCCAAAATTGCCAAGGAACATGGCCTGACCCGCAAGGCGATGGAATCTGCCATCAATGCCGTGCGCGGTGGACAGACCATGGACAGCGCAGAAGGTGAAAGCCAGCGCGAAGCCCTGAAAAAATACACGATGGATCTGACCGAGCGTGCCCGCATGGGCAAGCTGGACCCAGTGATTGGCCGCGACGATGAAATCCGCCGCGCCATTCAGGTGCTGCAACGCCGCAGCAAGAACAACCCTGTACTCATCGGTGAGCCCGGTGTGGGTAAGACCGCCATTGTGGAAGGCCTGGCCCAGCGCATTGTGGAAGGTGAAGTACCCGAAACCCTCAAGGACAAGCGCGTGCTGGTGCTGGACATGGCCGGCTTGCTGGCAGGTGCCAAATATCGGGGTGAATTTGAAGAGCGCCTCAAAGCCGTGCTCAACGATGTAGCCAAGGAAGAAGGCCGCATCATCTTGTTCATTGACGAAATCCACACCATGGTGGGTGCCGGCAAGGCCGAAGGTGCCATGGACGCCGGCAACATGCTCAAACCTGCTTTGGCGCGGGGCGAGCTGCACTGCATTGGCGCCACCACACTGGATGAATACCGCAAGTACATTGAAAAAGATGCGGCGCTGGAGCGTCGATTCCAGAAGGTACTGGTCAATGAACCATCGGTGGAAGACACCATCGCTATCTTGCGCGGTTTGCAAGTGCGTTATGAGGCACACCACGGGGTGGACATTACCGACCCCGCTATCGTTGCCGCAGCAGAGTTGAGCCACCGCTACATCACGGACCGTTTCCTGCCCGACAAGGCTATTGACCTGATCGACGAGGCTGCGGCCAAGATCAAGATCGAAATCGACTCCAAGCCCGAGGTCATGGACAAGCTGGAGCGCCGGATGATTCAGCTCAAGATTGAGCGTGAAGCCATGAAGAAGGAAAAGGACGAGGCTTCGCAAAAACGCTTGCAGCTGATTGAAGATGAACTGGGCGAGCTGGAGCGCGAGTACGCCGATTTGGAAGAAATCTGGAAGGCTGAAAAAGCCAGCGCCCAGGGCTCGGAGCAAATTCGCAAGGAAGTGGACAGCATTCGTACACAGATTGAAGACTTGAAACGCAAGGGCGACTTCAACAAGGTGGCCGAGTTGCAGTACGGCAAGCTGCCTGCTCTGGAAAAACAGCTCAAAGAAGCGCAAGACAGCGAAGCCGATGGTGCCGCACCCAAGCACAAGCTGCTGCGCACGCACGTGGGTGCCGAAGAGATTGCCGAGGTGGTCAGCCGTGCCACGGGCATTCCTGTGTCCAAGATGATGCAGGGTGAAAAAGACAAGCTGCTGCAAATGGAAGGCAAATTGCACCAGCGCGTGGTGGGGCAGGATGAAGCCATTGCTGCGGTGGCCAACGCCATCCGCCGCTCGCGCTCGGGTCTGTCCGATCCGAACAAGCCACTGGGTAGTTTCTTGTTCCTGGGCCCCACCGGTGTGGGTAAGACTGAGCTGTGCAAGGCGCTGGCTGGTTTCTTGTTTGACAGCGAAGACCACCTGATTCGCATTGACATGAGCGAATTCATGGAAAAGCACTCTGTGGCGCGCCTCATTGGCGCCCCTCCAGGGTATGTGGGCTACGAAGAAGGTGGATATCTGACTGAGGCTGTGCGTCGCAAGCCTTACAGCGTGCTGTTGCTTGACGAGGTGGAAAAAGCCCATCCGGACGTGTTCAACGTGCTGTTGCAAGTGCTGGACGATGGCCGCCTTACTGATGGCCAGGGCCGCACCGTGGACTTCAAGAACACTGTGATCGTGATGACCAGCAATATGGGCTCGCACCTCATTCAGGCAATGGTGGGCCAGGACAGCGAGGACATCAAAGAAGCGGTGTGGGGGGAACTAAAAGCACATTTCCGCCCCGAATTCTTGAACCGTATCGACGAAACCGTGGTCTTCCATGGTCTTGATGCGGCGCAAATCGAGTCGATCGCAAGGATTCAGTTGCAATTGTTGCAACGTCGTCTCGAAAAGATGGACTTGGAATTGCACGTGAGCGAACCTGCTTTGGCAGAGTTGGCTAAAGTAGGGTTTGATCCGGTCTTTGGTGCACGTCCGCTCAAGCGGGCTATCCAGCAGCGTATCGAGAATCCATTGTCTCGGGCGTTGCTGGAGGGCAAGTTCCCGCCAAAGAGCCGCATTGAGGTTTCGGTGGACCCTGTGCAGGCCCCCGGAGTCTTTAACTTTGACTTGGGTAGCGCTGCCAGCGCAGCTTAAGTCCGGGCTGCCAGCCTTTGTGCTGGCAGCACTGAGAAAGGCATTGCTTTGAACGAGTTTTTAAACTGGATGACCCGCTGGATGGTGCGTATTGTGATGCTCGCCATCGGCGCCGTGTTCTTCCTGAGCTTGCTGGCCGTCGCGTGTGTACTGGCCGCTGTGTGGGCAGTGCGCATGCTGTGGGCCAAGATCACCGGGCAACCCGTCATACCGTGGGTAATGCCGATGCGTGCAGCCAGTAGCTGGGCCAGCATGTACCAGCGCTCTGGTGGCTTTGGTGGTGGCATGGCCAGCACCGCAGCTGCAGCGCAGGACAATGCCGCTCCCTTTACCCCCGCAGCAGGAAGCAAGCGCGGAGGTATTTTGTCTACGGTTGCTGCTGAGGTGAGTGACGTACAGCCCCGAGAAGTGCACGAGCGCTGACAGCGTGCCTGCCCAAGCAGGGCAGGAGGGGCAGACGACAAAAAATACACCGAGGAGATCCACTCAGCATGCACCTGCCTTCCACGTTACAACAAGTGTTTGATCTGCAGCATCAGGCCAGCCGCCAGCAGGTCGATGTGCCTGCTTTGGTGCGCAAAGAGCGCTTGTTGCGCATCCAGAAAATCCTGCACGAACACGGCACCACCTTGGCGGCTGCAGTGCAGGCAGACTTCGGAGTGCGATCGCCGCAGCTCACGGAGATGGCTGACCTCATGGTGCTGCGCACCATGCTCAGCCATACGCTGCGCAATCTGAATCAATGGATGCGTCCGCAGCGGGTATGGACACCTGTGCATCTTTTGCCGGGAACCGGGCGCATTGAGTACCAGCCTTTGGGTGTGGTGGGCATCATCTCCCCCTGGAATTACCCTTTGCAGCTGGCTCTGGGGCCAGCGATTGCGGCCATTGCCGCCGGCAACCGCGTCATGCTCAAGCCCAGTGAACTTACCCCGCACACTTCGGCGCAGTTGGCCCATGTCATTGGTCAATTCTTTGCCCCGGAAGAATTTTGTGTGATTCAGGGCGATACGCAGGTCGCCAGTCATTTCTCTGGTCTGCCGTTCGACCACCTGGTGTTTACCGGCTCTACAGCTGTTGGCCGCAAAGTGGCCATGGCTGCTGCACAGCATTTGACACCTACCACGCTGGAGCTGGGGGGGAAATCACCCTGCATCATCAGCAATGACTGCGACCTGGACGCTGCAGCCTTGCGCATAGCGCATGGCAAGCTCCTCAATGCGGGGCAGACGTGTATTGCCCCGGACTATCTGCTGTTGCCGCGCGGGCAAGAGCAGGCGTTTGAGCAAGCCTTTCGCAAAGCCGTTGCGCAGCTGTTTCCCACGCTTTCTGGGAACCCCGATTACGCAGCCATCATCAACCAGAAACATTTCAACCGTTTGCGCAATTTGGCCCAGCAGGCCGAAGCTGAAGGCGCACAGGTGCAATGGCTGGAATCGGCAGCGCAACCTAGCAGCTCTGCTGCACCGGGCTGGGGCGATGCGGTACAGCGCCAGATGACACCTGCCTTGGTGTGGAACGTGCACTCAGGCATGGCCATCATGCAAGAAGAGATTTTTGGCCCGCTGCTGCCAGTGATTACTTATGACCGCCTGGATGATGTCATTCATGCCATCAATGCCGGGGAGCGCCCGCTGGCGCTGTACTGGTTTGGTCATGATGACAAGCTGCGCGACAGTGTGTTGCGCCGTACTGTCAGTGGTGGCGTTACGGTGAATGACACCCTGATGCATGTGGCGCATGACAATTTGCCCTTTGGTGGGGTTGGCCCCAGTGGCTGGGGGGCGTACCACGGCAAGCATGGTTTTTTACGCTTTTCTCATCAAAAGGCGGTGTTTTTGCAAGCAAAATGGAGCCCTGCCTCTTGGCTGTACCCACCGTACGGAGCCAAATTTCAGCGCATCATGGCGCTGATCAAGCGCTTGGGCTAAGCGCTTGCTGCTATTAATTTGCTTGCAATAAGCAATCGTTTCAGGCCATTTCAATGGCCTAGCACATCCTTTTTCTGCGGGCAAGAAACCTTTGACAGCCGTACTTGCCTAAATGGCTACACAGACTAGGCGTAAGCGGAAAACGCGATTTCACTGACAATTGCCGACTTTCGTTTTCAACACCTCGTTTTCAGTTTCGGTTTTCCCATGTCCAATTACCAGGTTCGTCCTGCAACCCTTCGCGATGCGAAGGCGATTGCACAAATCCACACCGCTTCCGCCCTGGACGCCTACCGTGGCATCGTGCCTGACGACCAATTGAAAGCCATGTCCTCCGTCGAGAAGCGTCAAGCTTACTGGCGTGAAGCCATTGAATACTGTGAGCCACAAGTGCAAGTTGCACTCGATGGCGACAAGATCGTAGGCTTTGTTGGTTTTGACCGTTCCCGTGATGAGAAGTCTCGCCAAACCACTGGTGAGGTATGGGCTATTTATGCAGCCCCTTCGCACTGGAACAAGGGTGTCGGCGTGACGCTATGGGATGCAGCCCGTGAAGGCCTGCAGGAAGAGGGTTGTAACAACGTCACTGTTTGGGTGCCTCTGCGTAATGAGCGCGCTTTGCGCTTTCATGAGCTGGCAGGTTTCAAGCGTGAAATGTCCACAGCCAAAACTTCCCTCATTGGCGGTATCAAGATTGAGGAAGTGCGCTTAAAGCGTCCTTTAAACTAACTACTGCCCAACGGCCCGCTTCGGCGGGCCGATTTTTTTGTCTCTCCATATCTCAGGAATTCCACATGCTGCAATGGCAACACCAAGGCACTGACCACCAAGCTGCATGGCGCAGCGAAAGCGGCCTGCCCGCGCCACGCCGTGTGGTAGTGGCAGATGACACCATGCCCGCCGACACCGCCTACCGTCTGGCGTGTGAAGGTACGGCATTGCTCTGGCAGGGCGATTTTCACAACGCGCGCTTGCTCATTGATGCGCTCAAGCGCCGTCTGGACAAGCCTGCAGGCAAAAGCACTGCCAAGGCGCGCAAGCAGTTGCGCTCGTCCAGCAACAAGCCTGCACCGACTGCAGCAGAGGCTTTCCACATGCACCGCATGGCACAGGGCCAGCGGGCCCGTGTGCTCAACAGCGTGCTGGTGGCTTTGCAGCCTGATTACTCCATCAAGCTGCGCCGCGCCCCGGACTGGCGTGAAGCTTGCACCCAAGCATGGGGCGCTCCAGCGGCAGATGCTGGCGTGCAGGTGCTGACGCTGCGTGAGTTGACAGGGGTGGTGGGTGCCCATGAATGGCGCAAAAAGGGCGTGGACATGCCTTTGCTGGGCAAGAATGCGCGCATTCACCCGCACTACGGCGTGTTTTCGCCCGTGCGCGGCGAGTATGTAGCCATGGTGCATGAAGCACCTCTGGCTTTCGGCATGCGCGAGCTGGCATTCGATATCGGCACGGGCACTGGTGTGCTGGCCGCTTTGCTGGCCAAGCGTGGTGTCAAGCGGGTGGTGGCTACCGATACATCCAGCCGGGCTCTGGCCTGTGCCCAAGAAAATATCGAACGTCTGGGTGTCAGTGACAAGGTTGAGCTGCAACAAACCAGCCTGTTCCCTGAAGGTCAGGCGCCTTTGATTGTCTGCAACCCGCCATGGGTGCCAGCACGAGCCGTGACTACGCTGGAGCAAGCGGTGTACGACGAAAACAGCACCATGCTGCGCGGCTTTCTGAGCGGCTTGCGTGAACATCTTTCGCCTGATGGTGAAGGCTGGCTGGTGCTGTCGGACTTGGCGGAGCACCTGGGTCTGCGTAGCCGGGATGAGCTGATGGGCTGGATTGATGCAGCAGGCCTGTACGTGGTCTACCGCATGGATGCTGAGCCCACCCATGGCAAGGCGCAAGACAGTTCCGACCCGCTGCACGCGGCGCGTTCGGCTGAAGTCACTTCCCTGTGGCGCTTGAAGGCCAAGGTCTGAGCTTGCTTGAGATGGTTACGAAAGCGCGCTTTCATCGCCGTTTTCAAGGCTGCGCTCCGGCAGCATCAGCGCCAGCTGCCGGCGCAAGACTTCGGCCCGCTCCAGGCCTGCATGCCGGTGTACCGCTTGCAGCAGCTGCTCGCTGGCGTGCAGCATGCTGTCAGCGTCGCGGGCCTCGCGCAGCAAGTGGCGCAGGTGTGCGCAAGTGTCGTGCAGGCGGTTGGCAAACAAGCGCTCGCACAGGTCAAACAGGTGCATGCGCACGCCAGCCAGACTGACGTTGTCAGGCCCAGCAGGGCACGGCTCACACTGGGAGTGCGCAGTGTGATGCTGCAAATAGCCGTCATTGAGTAGTTGCTGCACCAGCGCCTGGCCTTGACCGTGGTACATGGCGTGCAGTGTGGAGGCCGGGGTGTTTTCTGCCAGCAGGAGTACAGAGCGCTCACGCAAGCCCAGCTGACGCTGACCAGGCGCTAGCTCAAGCAGGGCTTTGGGCGTTCGGTACAGGTACATGGCAGGCATTGCACACAAAACGTGTGACAGCCCTGTGAAGCCTGTGCAAAAACGCAGCAGCCTTGCGACAATCACAGACCCGGCATTGCTGCAAAGTTATGCGCAGCAGTACTAAAACCGTTTTTTTCCATTCAATGCGCCAGCGACTGGCTCGGTAAACATTTCATGCGATTGCTTTTGGCCCCAATGGAGGGCTTGCTCGATTTTGTGCTGCGCGATGTTCTGACCCGTGTGGGCGGAGTGGACCGCTGTGTCTCGGAATTCATCCGTGTCAGCGGCACGGTGCTGCCAGATCGCGTGTTTCTGGGTTACATGCCGGAGCTGCTCAATGGCAGTAAAACCTTGTCGGGCGTGCCTGTGCGAGCGCAGTTACTGGGCTCTGACCCCGCCTGCATGGCTGAGAATGCGGCCAATCTGGCGCGGCTGAACCCCGAAGGTATTGACCTGAACTTTGGCTGCCCCGCCAAAACAGTGAACCGCCATGGCGGTGGGGCCTCCATGCTGCAAGACCCCGAATCGATTGCCAGGCTGGTGGCCGCTGTGCGCAAGGCGGTGCCTGCACATTTGCCTGTGTCTGCCAAGATGCGCATGGGTTTTAACGACAAAAGCCTGATGCGCGAATGTGCGCTGGCCATGGTGGAAAACGGTGCCTGTGAGCTGGTCGTGCATGCGCGCACCAAGGTGGAAGGCTATCGTCCACCCGCCTACTGGGAGCTGATTCCGGACATCGCATCGGTGGTCAATGTGCCTGTGGTCGCCAATGGCGAGATTTGGACTGTGCAAGAAGCGCTGCGCTGCCGCGAGCAATCGGGATGCAGCGATCTGATGCTGGGGCGCGGCAGCGTGGCCGACCCAGGTCTGGCGCTGGCCTTGCGCGCTGCCATGGCACGCGGCACACCGCGTCCGGATGATGTGCAGGCAGAGTTAACACCGGTGGTGACATGGGCGCAGATGTTGCCGCATCTGCAGCGATTTTGGTTGCTGGTGTGCCGTGATTTAACGCCCAACCAGCGCGCCGGGCGTTTGAAGCAGTGGTTGAATTTGATGCGCCGCCGCTATCCCGAGGCTGAAACTGCCTTTCAATGCGTGCGTGTGCTTACGCAGCAAGGCCTGGTGGTGGACTGGCTGGAGCAGGAGTGCGAGCGTTATGGTGCTGCATTTGTGCTGCACAAAGATGAGCTACTGGCGTATGAAAACCGCATGCCTGAAGGTGCTTGCATTTTGGATTAAAGCGTAGCAGTGCGCGAGCAGCTCTCTTTGTCAGAGCGAATTGTCTCAGTGCATTCGGCGCTTCAAAGCAAGTGATCGGGAGCGAACGGGCCAATGATGTGAATCATCAGGCGTAGTGGCACACTGGCATCTGGCTCAGTGGTGCGGTCACCCCAGTCACTGCCCTGAGGGGCGCGCCATACCAAACCGCTGGGGGTGTCCTCCACCAGCCACGCCGCTTCGCGCAGGCTGGCTTCAATGTTGTCGGTGGCTTCCTGCGCCAGTTGCCGAGATGCAATCAGCAGGGCAATTTCTGTATTTTGCAGCTGCGAGCGCATGTCCAGATTCATGGAGCCAACCACCGTGAGTTTGTGGTCCAGCACCAGCATCTTGGAGTGCAGCATGGCACGCGAACCACCTTGGGAACCCGTGATGCTTCCCGCTGTGCTGCGCAGCGTGCCGGTGTCAGCTTTGCCGTCTTGCAGGCTGCGCAGCTCGAACAGCTCAATGCCTTGCTGCAGCAGCTCTTTGCGGTGGCGTGCGTAACCGGCATGGGCCAGCGGCGCGTCGTTGGATGCCAGCGAGTTGGTCAGAATGCGCAGACGCACATGGCGTGCCCGGGCACGGGCAAAAGCCTGTTTCATGTCATCGCCGGGCACAAAGTAGGGGGAGACAATGAGCACATCGGTGGTGGCCTGGTCAATCAGTGCCAGCAGGCCGCTGACCACATTGTCTTGCTCTACGACCGGCATCAGTACGTTGCGCAAAGCCTGCTGGTTGGCTGAGTTGCTGGGGCGTGGTGAGGCTGCGTTCAAGCTGGAAGGCAAACGCATGCTCAGCAAATGAGGAATGTCTTCACCCGGTTTGGCATCCGCAGGTGTTTCCAAGGTCTCCATGCTCGATGCAATGTCATCTTCAGGTGGGGGTGGAATCTTGCCAGGCGCATCCGCCAGCACCAGCGCGGGTGCCCAAATCCAGTCAATAGACTGCAAATCCATGGGCGCCAGTTGCGCGGTCTTGCTGGCTGCTATGGCGTCCTGAACCAGTTCGCTCTCGTTTTTTGGTGCTGAGGTGTGGGCGCGCAGGCGCAGCAGCTCTTGTTCTGAGATCAGTGCACTGACCGGGTAGGCACGTGAGTCATTCCAGTATCGGTCAAAGCTGGCAGACAGCTGGCGTACCGATGCACCTGCAGCCATGATGTCCAGATCAATGAAGTTGTCGCTGTCCAGTGCATCAAAGTAGGCATCGCCCAGATTGCGACCGCCGGTAATGCCAACACTGTTATCGGCAATAAACAGTTTGTTGTGCATGCGCTGCTGCGTGCGCTGAAAATCAGTCAGAGTAGACAGCGCCCGCAAAACTGTAGATCCCCGTGGTCCGGTCAAGGGGTTGAACATGCGCATTTCAATGCCAGGCACAAAAGCCAGTCGCATGACCTGGGCGTTCTTGCCGGCACCATGAAAGTCATCCAGCAGTACGCGCACACGTACCCCGCGCTGTGCGGCTTGCACTACAGCTTCCAGTAGGCGCGCCGTGCTGGCATCTGCGTGGATGGCGTAGTACTGCAAGTCCAATGTCTGCGTCGCAGCATGCACCAGCGCCAGACGGCTGGTGAACGCAGCCTGTGCGCCGCCCAGCAGCGTAAAGCCAGAGACATAAGCCGTATTGGCCGCCTTGCGCTGGCTCTGCACCATGCGGCCCAGATCAGTTTCCTGCGGTGTGCTCAATGCGGTGCTGGCGGTGCGTGGTGGCAGCGGAGGCAAGCTGCCGCAAGCGCTCAATGCCAGCAAGGTGGCACACAGCAGTGCCCGCAGCCCATAACCAGGCTGGCGCGAAGGAGTGTGTGCCTGCGTGAAATTGGGCATAACCTGGGTATAGCGAAACGAATGGAGTAAAGGTGTCAGACGCCAGAGGGTTTAGGCTGCGGCAAGCGGCTAAAACTGGTCACGTCCAGCTACGCGTGCCACAAGGCGCACATCCTCACCCAGGCGGCTGACATCGTGTACCTGCAAGGAAATGGCTTGGGACAACTGCTCTAACGGCCCAAAACTGGCCAAGCCCATGGTGCCTGCACCCAGGAGTTTGGGGGCCATATAAAGCAGCAGCTCGTCCACCAAGCCTTCACGCATGAAAGAACCGTTGAGTTTGAACCCCGCTTCAACATGCAGTTCGTTGGTACCCCGTGTACCCAAGTCGCGCAGCATGGCCGCCAGATCCACCTTGCCATGTGCGTTAGGTATCGCAATAACTGTAGCGCCAAGCGCTTGCAGTGATTCGGTTTTAGATATATTTTTGCTTGAAGTGTATATGGTGCAGCCGCTAGGTGCTTTTAAAACATGAGCATCCAGTGGCATATCCAGCTTGCTGTCGATCACCACCACTTTGGGCTGACGTGGTGTTTCAACATCTCGCACATTCAGCCGGGGGTTGTCTTGCAGCACCGTACCTATCCCAGTGAGGACGGCGCATGCCTGAGCGCGCCATGCGTGTCCGTCGGCACGGGCCGCAGGCCCTGTAATCCATTGGCTTTGCCCGTTGTGCAGGGCTGTGGCGCCGTCCAGTGAGGTAGCCGCCTTCATGCGTACCCATGGCGTACCACGCACCATGCGGCTGAAGAAACCGATATTCAGCTCCCTTGAAGCGCTGGCCCCTTCACCCACTTGCACCTCAATGCCGGCCGCACGCAGTCGGGCAAAACCTTGTCCTGCAACCTGAGGGTTCGGGTCGCTCGTGGCTGCAACCACCTTCGTAATGCCTGCTTCAATCAATGCATTGCAGCAAGGGCCGGTGCGGCCAGTGTGCGAGCAAGGCTCCAGCGTCACATAGGCCGTTGCACCCTGGGTGCTGCTGCCACGAGCGGCTGCATCACGCAGCGCCATCACTTCCGCGTGCGGCCCACCCGCTTGCTGGGTGAAACCTTGTCCAATAATTTGCCCGCAGGCCGATACCAGAACGCAGCCTACGCGCGGGTTGGGATTGGAAATAAAAAGCGCCTGACGGGCCAGGTCAAGCGCTTGTTGCATATAGCTAGTAGGTTGCATTACTTCAGTCATGGCGACTGAATGGTAACGCACGGGGGAGTCTTAACGGCTCCAGCAGTCAGCAGCAGTCATTGTGCTTCCCGTCGGTAGATTGATGACGTCGCGCGCCCCAGCGTGTGACAACGTCAGTGTTCCACAGCGGTCAGTGCTCTGGGCCCCAGCTTTAGGCGTTGCTGTGAGAGTGAACGTCGCGTTGGTGTTGTTTGCCCCAAAGCCAATGGTGTAGCGCTTGTTGTTGTCATTGGCCCAGGTCAGCGCAGCTGGCAGTTCTGTGGGGTAGACGCCATTGGCAGTTGCAGCACGCTCCAGCCAAAGCTGAGTTTGAAGTAGCCCGGCGCGTGCATCTGCACGATGCCCACGCATGACGTATTCGGTGTAGCTGGGGTAGGCAACAGCAGCCAAGATACCGATGATTGCCACCACAATCATCATCTCAATCAGAGTGAAACCTTTGTTGTTTTTCATAGCGCTAGGAGTTGCATTTATTTAAGCTGGCGCCAGCTGGGGCGCATGGATTGTTCTGGCATGCGCGCAAGCATAAAGCAGTCCCCCTTGCCGCAATCAGTGCCTTCATTGTCGCCCTTAATAATGCGGTGAGCACCTTTGACAATACCCATGCGCGAAACGCCATGATCGGCCGCAAGATCATAAAAGCCGTCGCCATTGAGGTCCATCAACTGCACCGATGGGCGCATGCCATCCATGATGTTGAGCATGGTCAGGTATTGACGCTCCTCATCAACGGCAGACGATTCACAGCTTTCCAAGGCGGAATTGATGTCTGAGCCCTTGGCCGGTACTTGGGTATAGGCTGCCAAAATATTGCTGCCATCGTACAAATTCATCTGTTTAAGCAGGCGTTCACCAGTGGCTGGCAGATCTAAGTACCAGCCGCTCTTGGTATTCCAGTCGACGGAAGGCGTATTGGCGGCTGTAGTTTGGTCGATTTGCCAATACTCGCGCCCTTCGCTGTTGTTTTCACCGTTGAATTGTTTGCCAACCTTTTGCTGTGCAAGTTGGGTTTGTTTGGACTTCGCGTCAAGTCCTGTGCCAAGAGGGGTTGGCGCTGGAATCGACTTGCTGGCGTCTCCTGGGTGCACTTCAACATAGCGCTGGTTAGTATCCGTGTCAAACTGGACGGTGTAACGCGTGTTGTCCAGCACCGAATACAAAGTTTGTGTGTCAGTACTTTCTGGGTCTGAGGTGGTGATGTTGCGACCTGTACCAAAGGCCACCATCATGCCTCCAACTGTCTGTACTTTCTGAGAAGTGCCTGTGCCAGTAACTTTGGTCCGGTCATTCGCGCGTACGGTAGGAGGTGCTGTGATTGATTGCGCAAGCGTGCGAGTCTCTGGAGAGCCCGCAGTGCCGCCCTTTGCCGTAAAGAGAGGCTGCCCGTTAAACGCAGTGTGCCACTCAGTGGCATTTTTAGAGCTAATCAGAAACTTCCACATATTGCCTTTGATGTCACCGGCGTAGACAGCATCAGGGCGTCCGTCGCTATTGATATCGACCAAACGTGGCGCGGACAAGCCGTTGTCATTCACGTTGTCGCCAGTGGCTGTGGCGCTGGTTGCAGACAGACGCAACAGCTCTTTGGCGCCGTCCAGATATTGAATCAATAAAACTGGACGTCCGTTTTTGCTGTTATAGCCATTGCCCATGACAACCGCCCACCGATTGTTATTCAAGAGCGTAATTTGGCCGCTGCGCAAAGGGTTGCTGTCGTCTGTGCTGGGGGTGGCAAAGATATGGCCAAGATCTGCTGGTGCGTGATCAAGGCAGGAGGTCTCTCCCTTTTTGGGTGTGGTGGTTACGCAGTTAATGGTTTCGCTACTGTGCAGCGTTTGGTCCATAACCACCAGCTTGGAAGCCTTGGATTCCGCAAAATCTGTGTCGGGGTTGGTGACATCCAGCACAAAGTAACCTTTTCCACCGCCGCCCAGAGTGCCAACCAGCATCGTGCGCCAGTCGGGTGTGTATTGCGCGCTGCTGCGGTCACTGACGTCAACATCTCCGGTCATGGGCGAACCATCTACAAAGTAACGGTGATTGTCGTCAAAAGACGGCCAGGTTAACCGCGTTAAATTGGGAATGGTTCCTCTTGGTATATAAGCTATTTTTTCTTTACCATCGTCAGCTGAGAAGCCATGCAGCATGCCGTCATTGCCGCCAACATAAATAATCGGTAATCTTTCTTTATTATCCAATGTAAATTTTGCATAACCTTTCAATGCATAGTTACTGACAGGGGCTTTCACATACCAGACATTAGAGTTGACGATATCACCCTGTCTGCTTTGGCGGTTGCGGAAAGTACCTCCTGAGGATAATTCCTTTCCTCTTTCACCTCGAATGTAATTTAAACGGTCTTCGCCTAATTTGTCGGTCGATGTATTGCTTGCACAATCTGCGGTTGTCGCGCTATCAGGTTTTATATTGAAGCATGATTTTTGTGCAGTGCTGAGGTTGGCTTCTGTGCTAGTCCAGCGAAATGGTCTTCCCTGTTTAACGCCATCATGCCAAGTCAAAATCACCCGGCTGGTGGGTTGCGTTGCATCCAGTATGCTGGCCGTGCTTTTTCCATCCCACAATGGAGTTTGGCCTTTATTCGTTACTTGATAACTTTTGACTTCACCTTTCCATGCTTCTTTGGGTTCATTGTATGTAATGTAAAGTCCAACAGGCTTGTCTTCGTAGGATGTACCGCTCACGGCCGCTGAGCTGCGGTCAGGCTCTGCTTGTGAGTTAATTACGCCAATAATTTCTCTAAAGGCTTTTTCCAGGTCTTCGCCTTTGGTTACGGCATAAAAACTTCCACGGCCATTAATGGCAGCATGCCACAAATCCAGTGCGCGTTTGTTTTCATTATCCATTGTTGGCCATTTTTTGTTTCCAGAAACAAAGTCCGGAAAACTGCCGTCATAACCAAATGGAGTCGTTGCAGTTGGCTTTTGTATACTCGATGCGCCGGGCCATGTAACCGCTTCATCACTGAAGCCAATCGTGTAAGTAACAAGGTGTGGCCAGTTGGCTGGGTTATATTTTGGATTCCAATATTTATTGATGGAAGTGCCGCCTATAGTTTCGCTTTCTGGAGCTTTGCGGTATTCACTGGTCAATGATATTTGTTTTTTTGAGTCGGTGGCGCTGTAGATGGATGGCTGCAAATTCGTCGCCCAGCTGTAAAATGCCCAGTCTGCAAGTGTGTTTTTGTAGTTGTCGTAATAAACACGAGTCTGGGCAGAGTTGGCGGTATATGTTGTGCCATCTGGGAGCGTAAATGATGTGCTGACAAGGTTCCCGCCAGAAGCCGTTCCATTCCAGCGGCCATCCGTCATCATGATGTGATAATTGCGGCGGCAGCCTAGAAATTCTTTGCTTAACTTGTCTGTTCCACCGGGGTTTGTGGCCCAGGGACCTCCATCTACAGGCTTGCCGTTGCTTTGTGCGCGCAAATAGTCATCTGCTTGCTTAAACATGAGGTGGGAGGGGGTTCCATTTTTTGGAAGAAGGTATTTAACAAAATCTAAAAAATTGTTTCTATGTGCATCAGTAAGACTTTTAATATTATTTTTTACATCGTTTCCAGAGGATCCAATATTATCTGCGCCAACGGATTTGTTATAGCCTGGATTATTTCCGCTGGTTATATACCATTGTGAAGATGCAAGTGAGCTGTACTTGGATAAATCACTCCCATTGTTCCACATGGCTTGCCAGCCAAGGCGAATCTTTCCATTAGCAAGTAGCTCTTTATCGTTGAACACTTGGGTGAGTGCATGTTTTAGAACATTCATTCGGCGGCTTCTGTCGTCCCAAGTTCCATCTGCATTGGGTGATGTATTGTTTACTGCACCAGTAGCAGTTCCTGTATCTAAACGGAACCCCATACTCCCTGAGTCATCGATTGAAATAATGACATTCGGCGCAACATAAGGGTCGATGGTTCCAGGGGGAGATTGGGCTAAATCCAGTGCAAACACACTGCAGGGGGTTGCAGCCAAAGCCAGCAGCGTTTTTTGAAATTTTTTTCTGTTGATATGCTGACGGGACATGGCACTTTCCTGTTAATTTTTTATAAATTAAACAATTGATCGATGAATATAGGCAGATAAAGAAAGCAGTGGAACTAATCTTTTCGCCTCTGGCGCGCATAGGTTTGCTGCAGTACTACCAAGGTATTGGGCTTGAGCCCATGTGCCAAGGCAGTGATGCGGTACACCACATAGATATCGAGGCTCAGGTCTAAAAGGTTATTGGCTTCATTTGGAAGGAGTCCGGAGCCGCCTGCGCCTTGTAAGTAGGGCAAAACTTCAATCCAGTACCAGCCGCCACGCCCTGCAGCTTTTTCAGCAAGAATGGGGTTGCTTGCGTCACCGGTAGCAGCGCCGGTGTACTGGCCATAGCGCGCACCAATAGGCGTTCCGTCGCTGTGCAAACTTTCCATTTGCGCCAGGGTGATGCCCTTCTTTTCATCGGTGTTGTTCCAGAAGTCTTGTTCCGCTGTGCGTTTGGCGCACAGTGCATAGCGGCATTTCATTGCGCCACCATTGCTGTCTAGTTGCGCAAGCAAAATGCCGATGTCTTGCTCTTCGGAGGGAATCTTTGTAACTTCATCGCCTTTGCGGCAGAGCGTGGGTTGATCTGTATTACTCTCGCATGCACTTCCATTGGCTTGCTCTCGGCGAATATCTAATTCTGCGTCTTGTAATAATGCTTGTGCTGCTTCAAAAGCACGCTGGTAATCGGCATCGTTACCAACAATCATTTCGTTAAACCATGCCGTGCGTGATGCCCAAAGTGCCAAAAGCATCGAAAGCATGACAAAAATGATCACAATAAACAGGGCTACGCCGCGCTGCTGTGAAGGAGGTGGGGAATGCATATGGCGCATGGTGATGCGTGGGTTAGTTGCTTGCCTGTAATAGCCCTTGGCTACGCAGCTGAAACACGGTGCGGAAAGTCTTGTGAATGCGGTGTGTGCGCGGAGCATCCAGCGTCGTCATGTCGATTTCGGCAATAGAGCCATCAGCGGCAGGGCAGTCTGAATAAGAACTGCCTGCAGGCATATCAATGACTTCATTGCCATAAAGCACCAAACACACTTCAATGGCAAATACGTTGTTCCATTGACTGCCAACAGTGGCTGCGTTGACATATTGCATTTTTGGATCCCCGTGTGGGGTTGTCTGCAGCAGGTAGCGTGTTTGAAAATTAGCTACGTTATCCACAATAGGTTGAGCATCTCCTTGCCCTGCACAGAGTAATTCGTTGTTGCGCAAAACGAAGTGACTTTGAATTAGGGTGGCACTACCATTCTCTCCAAGACAGTTGCGTAGCAAGGATGCGCGTTTGTTCGCTGCAGTTGCGGTATGAAGCTGTTCTGTGTAATTGCGGTAGCCGACTGAAAGGCTGAATTCGTTCTCGTTTGGTGAATCTTTACCACTCAAAATATCGAGCATTGGATCGAACCCCTCAGCCTTGGTTTCAAAGGCCACCGGGTCCGTAATATCGATGACAGCATCTTCAGTTTTTTGCGCAGCAAGATTAAGGCGCATTGAGCCTGTTTGCCTTAATTGCTGAGCGAAAACACGAAAAGCGTAAGCTGACTGCTGCTGCAACTGGCTTGAGTCTGTGACCGTGGCAGTCACACTGCGCGAAGTCATTAATGCCCCCATTGCCACAGCGATGGTCAAAAGACCAATAGATAGACCAACTAGCAGCTCAATCAGAGACAGGCCGCTTTGCTTGCGTCGTTCAATGTGCCGGTATTGCTGGGGCAGTGAAACAAGCGAGATTGACATAAGAATGCTTTTTAGAGGCTGATATGGTGAATATTTAAGAACCAGGGCAGAATATTTGTACATTGGTACCCGCGAAATAGGGGGCGCAACGGGCTACCACGGGTATAAATTGCAAATGACACGTTTGATTGTCTGGACAGCTCATGGCTTTACCGCTGCCTGTGCTTGCATTTAAGGGATTGAGATAACTGCCTGCATCTTTGCTTTCTTTATCGATAATTTCGTTTTCACGCCAACTGATCATGATGCCTAACTGTCGGCGGTTATCTGCCAGGACTTCGTCTTCTGCGTAAAAAACGCTTGCGTCACCATTTGGCAGAGTGTTGCGCACTTGTGCTTTCCATTGTTCGATATCAAAGCTGGCAAGTTCAGTATGTCCACACGCGGTAGTGTTGCAGTCGATCTGGGATGTGGGGGTGTTTTCCCACCCTGTGAGGTAGTCATTTGCGCTAAGAAAAGCGTTGGGGTTGGCCATTAACCGTTCGTTAAGGTCTTCAGTCAGACGAATCGCTTGCGCTCGATACAGGCTGGTTTGAGTATTGGTCAGTGTGCGCATTTGCAGGCCCAAGATTCCTAAGATGCCCAATGCCATAACCACAATCGCAATCAGCGACTCAAGCAGCGCAAAGCCACGTTGGACAGGGGGTAAAGTTGTCTTTTCCATTATTTCTGGCAACTGGCTTCATTAATGATACGGATTCGACCCCCTGAGCTCATGCACAGCGTATAGGTGTTGGAAGAGCTAACTCCTGAGTCTTTGGGAGAGAAAGTAAAACTCTTGGTATTCAACCCACTGGCCATGCCATAACGGTCTACTTTGATGTTGATGCCGCCTGATGTGTGCATGACGTTGATATTTCCGGTGAGTGAAACTTCTGAGAGCTTTGGTTCTTTTGCATTCCAGGAACCGTTGCCATTGAGATCGGCATAAACGAACCATCCGCAGCCCCATGCTTGATTGGTGCTGGCATTTTGGCAACCTTGGGCAGTGTTATTTCTTTTGCGAATGCCAATATTGCCTCCGCGCTGAATGGCTTCGGTGCGTGCAAACAGTAACGTTGATTTCAGGCTGCGGGCTGCTTCCAATACTTGCCAGCGTTCGTAGAGCTCAAAAAACTGAGGAGCTCCTAATCCGATCAATATCGATGTGATCGATAAAATAGTAAGAATCTCAACCATGGTCACACCGCGCAATGCAGATGCGTAGGAATTTGTCATGACGAGGTCGAAATTCATGTCAGATCCTTTATCTATAGCAAACGTGTTTTTCTGATTGGTGGCTGCTGGTTGGCTTTAACAGTTGGAAGAAGGTTTGATTTTTTGCAGGTGGCCGCCTGGCTTGATACAGAGTATTTGGCTTTGCGTCTCAGGCTGAGAAGATGGCCGGACAGCCAGATTGAAACTATTGCTGTCACCAAGAAGCTGCATGCCGCCCCAGCGGTCCACGATGATGGCGGAGCTATCTGCGGAGGCTGTGACAGTGAGATTGCTTAAGGCATTAACTATTTGAAGTGGCTCGCTTCCTGTGTCGGTGATGCCGTCTTGATCGCTATCAAGAGTCAGTACCCAGCCGCATTGCCATTCATTGTCAGCCGCGGGGCAGTTTTCATCTGGCGCATTGCGAATCAAAGAGATGCCACCGCCTCTGCGAATGCTTTCGTTGCGGGCAAACAGTAGTACCGATTCCAGGTCAGAGGTTGCTTGGCTGGCGCGCCAGCGTTCAATTAATGGCGTAAAGCTGGGAAGCGCAAGCCCCATTAATATGGCGACAAAAGCAATGCACACAATGAGCTCCACAAGCGTTAAGCCCAATTGCGGCAAGCACTTTTTTCTCGCGCGGGGGCGCTTCAAGGGTGTGAACATGGTTGGAAGGTTAGCTGTTGAAAGAAAAAAAATGCCCGCCAGCAGACTGATGGATGCATGCAAGGAGATGAGCGGTCAAAAAGCATGCGGTGTATGCCTGGCCTGAGGGGCCCGGCGAGAGCATAAGCAATTCACTGGGGCAGTAGTGAATATGGAATCGGCTACAATAAAAGAGTTTTGCATGGTGCAAGACGCACGCCGCAGGCCGTTCCAGCCCACGGCGCAAGTCACCTAGGTGGTTCTGACGGGTTCAGATACCACCACAGATAAGGAAATCAAAATGATCGCTGCCTCTATCAAGGCTGAAGTTGTTAAAGCCAACGCTCGTTCCGAAAACGACACTGGTAGCCCAGAAGTGCAAGTTGCACTGCTGACAGCCCGCATCAACGAACTGACTCCCCACTTCAAGGCTAACGCTAAAGACCACCACGGTCGTCGCGGTCTGCTGCGCATGGTGAGCCGTCGTCGCAAGCTGCTGGACTACCTGAAGGGTAAGGACGCAGATCGTTACACTGCTTTGATCGCTAAGCTGGGCCTGCGTAAGTAAGCACGGTGCAAGATCAAAACGCCTGAGTTAGTACACCTAGCTCAGGCGTTTTTTACTTTGGAGTTTGTTAAAACAGAGCGAAGCTGTGTCATTCCAGAAGCGTTTTTAAATATGAATGCTGCGTTATTTGTAGCTATCAACGCGTTTCTGGAATGGCATCGTGTTCTGTTTAACCTCCAAAACATTGCTGGACATACGCTGCCAGCTATTCCATTAGGAGTAAACACATGACAATGTTCAATAAAGTAACAAAGACATTCCAGTGGGGCCAGCACACGGTCACGATGGAAACAGGTGAAATCGCTCGCCAAGCCTCCGGCGCTGTGTTGGTCAATATTGACGACACCGTGGTGCTGGCTACTGTTGTGGGTTCCAAGATTGCCAAGTCGGGCCAGGACTTCTTCCCCCTGACGGTTGACTACATCGAAAAGACATACGCCGCCGGCAAGATCCCCGGTAGCTTCTTTAAGCGCGAAGCCAAGCCTTCGGAGCTGGAGACGCTGACTTCGCGTTTGATCGATCGTCCTATTCGCCCTCTGTTCCCCGAAGGCTTCTATAACGACGTGCATGTGGTCATCCACACCATCTCGTTGAACCCGGAAGTGGATGCCGACATTGCTGCAATGATCGCTGTGTCTGCTGCACTGTCTGTGTCGGGCCTGCCCTTCAATGGTCCTATTGGTGCAGCCCGCGTGGGTTACATCAATGGCGAATACGTACTGAACCCCGGTCAGACCCAGCGCAAGGATTCGCTGATGGATCTGGTTGTCGCAGGTACTGAGTCTGCCGTGCTGATGGTGGAATCCGAAGCGCAGCAGCTGCCTGAAGAAGTGATGCTGGGTGCTGTGGTTTATGGCCACGAGCAAAGCCAGATTGCCATCAACGCCATTCACGATCTGGTGCGTGAAGGCGGCAAGCCCGCCTGGGAGTGGACTGCTCCCGCCAAGGATGATGCACTGATTGCCAAGGTGGCTGAACTGGGTGAAGCCAAGCTGCGCGCCGCGTACCAAGAGCGCAACAAGCAAGTGCGCACGCACGCTTGTCGTCTGGCTTATGCTGAAGTGAAGGCTGGCCTGACTGAGCAAGGTGTGGCATTTGATGGCGTCAAGGTCGAGAGCATGCTGTTCGACATCGAAGCCAACATTGTGCGTTCGCAGATTTTGGCTGGTGAGCCTCGTATTGACGGTCGTGATACACGCACGGTGCGTCCTATCGAAATTCGTAACTCGGTGCTGCCCCGTACCCATGGTTCGGCCCTGTTTACGCGTGGCGAAACCCAGGCCCTGGTGATCTCCACACTGGGTACCGAGCGCGACGCACAGCGTATTGATGCGCTGGCAGGTGAGTTTGAAGATACCTTCTTGTTCCACTACAACATGCCTCCCTTTGCCACTGGTGAAGTGGGTCGCATGGGGTCGACCAAGCGCCGCGAAATCGGCCATGGTCGTCTGGCCAAGCGCGCTTTGGCCGCTTGCTTGCCTAGCAAGGAAGAGTTTCCCTACACCATCCGCGTGGTGTCGGAAATCACTGAATCCAACGGCTCATCGTCGATGGCATCGGTGTGTGGCGGTTGCTTGTCCATGATGGATGCGGGCGTGCCCATGAAGGCGCACGTGGCTGGTATCGCCATGGGTCTGATCAAGGATGGCAATCGATTTGCCGTGCTGACCGACATTCTGGGCGACGAAGATCATCTGGGTGACATGGACTTCAAGGTGGCAGGTACTACCAACGGTATTACAGCTCTGCAGATGGACATCAAGATCCAAGGTATCACCAAGGAGATCATGCAAGTGGCGCTGGCGCAGGCCAAGGAAGCGCGCATGCACATCCTGGGCAAGATGCAAGAAGCTATGGGTGAAGCCAAGACCGAAGTTTCTGACTTTGCTCCTAAGTTGTTCACCATGAAGATCAACCCAGAGAAGATTCGTGATGTGATCGGTAAGGGCGGTGCCACTATCCGTGCACTGACCGAAGAAACCGGCACACAAATCAATATCGCGGAAGACGGTACGATCACTATTGCTGCGACAGACGGTGCCAAGGCTGAAGCTGCCAAGCTGCGTATCGAGCAGATCACCGCTGAAGTGGAGATCGGCAAGATCTACGAAGGCCCGATCGTCAAGATCTTGGAATTCGGTGCTCTGGTGAATCTGCTGCCCGGCAAGGATGGACTGCTGCATATCAGCCAGATCGCCCACGAGCGTGTAGAGAAGGTTACCGACTACCTGCAAGAAGGCCAAGTGGTCAAGGTCAAGGTGCTAGAGACTGACGACAAGGGCCGTGTCAAGCTGTCCATGAAGGCTTTGATCGAGCGCCCAGCTGGCGAGCAGCAGCAGCGCGGTGATCGTCCTGCACCTGCAGAGCGTCAGTTCCGTGAACCACGTCAGCCACGCGAGCAGCGTGCGCCCCGTGCCGAGCAAAACGGTGGTGACGAAGTTGACCAGCAGCAACAGCAGCAGCAATAAAGTCTAGGCTTTAGTGCGCAATTGCTACATGGTTACAGGCAATGTTTGTAATCTGTAGCAGTGCTGTTGGACAGTGAGCCTCTAGTGCTTTCTGAAAAGGATTTAAGCCGTACTTGGTTTAAATCCTTTTTGTGCAAGGTGAATGGGCTTGCTGCCTGATACTGTGATCAATCCATCTTGATGATGTTGTGACTCCATGAAGAAACTGATTGTTGGCAATTGGAAAATGAATGGCAGTCTGCAGGCTAATGCAGACTTGGTTTCGGCAGTGCTTCAGGGGCTGCCCTCGCCCTTGAGCTGTGGTGTTGGTGTGGCGGTCCCGGCCGTCTATTTGGCGCAAGTGCAAGCACTGGTCCAGGGCACCGGTGTGGCGTTGGCGGCGCAAGATGTCTCGCAGCATGAAAAGGGCGCCTATACGGGTGAAACGTCCGCCAGCATGTTGCAGGATGTAGGGGTTCGTTATGTCTTGGTCGGGCACTCTGAGCGCCGCCAATATCATGGCGAGACGGATGCCATGGTTGCGGCCAAGGCCCAGGCTGCGCTAGCGAAGGGTGTGACACCCATTGTGTGCGTGGGTGAAACCCTGGACGAGCGTGAGGCCGGGCAAACCGAGCAAGTGGTCAAGCGTCAGCTGGCCGCGGTCATTCACCATGTAGGCCATTGCACCAGTGAGTTGGTTGTAGCCTACGAGCCTGTGTGGGCGATTGGTACTGGCAAGACAGCAACGCCAGAGCAGGCGCAGGCCGTGCATGCGGTGTTGCGTGCGCAGCTTGCTGCAGCGACTGAACACGCTGCGCGCATGCCACTGCTTTACGGCGGCAGCATGAATGCAGCCAACGCCGCACAGCTGCTTTCGCAGGCGGACATTGATGGTGGTTTGGTGGGCGGCGCCTCACTGAAGGCCGCTGACTTTTTGCAGATAATTGCGGCCGCCAACTGATTGGCGTGCTGAGTGCGTTTAACTGAGGAGTAAAAATGAGCGCGTTTGCGACATTGATTTTGGCTGTGCAGATGTTGACAGCCTTGGCCATGATTGGCTTGATCTTGATTCAGCACGGCAAGGGTGCGGATATGGGGGCTGCGTTTGGCAGCGGCACATCGGGCAGCTTGTTTGGTGCTAGCGGCAGTGCAAACTTCCTGTCGCGCAGTACAGGGGTTTTGGCGACGGTATTCTTTGTGGCGACACTTGCGCTGGCCTATCTGGGCAACGCTCGCCCTGTGAGCACTGGCAGTGTTTTGGAAAGTGTTCCAGTTCCTGCGGTGACTGCTCCTGCAGCGCCCGCGGTGGACAGCACGATACCTGTTGCTCCCGTGCAAGGTGCGGAACAGGTTCCTGCTAAATAATTGGATCAAACGCCTGATGAATGCTGTGGCGCAGCATTTTTCAGGCTAGAATCCAAAGGTTGCTTGGAAAGCGATAGCCCTGTTAGAGGGGGCTCCTCATGCTATCCAGGTGATTTGAGACTTAAAAATGCCGTCGTGGTGGAATTGGTAGACACGCTATCTTGAGGGGGTAGTGGCGAAAGCTGTGCGAGTTCGAGTCTCGCCGACGGCACCATCAAAATACAGCCTGCCCATGATCAGGCAGTGGTCGAGGGCAAGGTCAACAAGCGGAAAACGCGACCTCACATGAACCTCGAGCAATATCTCCCGGTCCTGCTTTTCATCTTAGTAGGCATCGCTGTGGGAGTCGTTCCACTCATTCTTGGCTATGTACTGGGCCCAAATCGCCCTGATGCCGCCAAAAACTCCCCATACGAATGCGGCTTTGAAGCCTTTGAAGATGCGCGCATGAAGTTCGATGTGCGCTTCTATCTCATCGCCATTCTGTTTATCTTGTTTGATCTGGAAATCGCTTTCCTGTTGCCTTGGGCCGTTGCGCTGCAAGACGTCGGCATGGCTGGTTTCGTCGCTGTTCTCATTTTCCTGACCGTTCTTGTCGTAGGTTTTGCTTACGAATGGAAAAAGGGCGCCCTGGATTGGGAATAAGTACACGCACTCCTCAAATAAGGACACACGATGATTGAAGGCGTGATGAAAGAAGGCTTTGTCACCACCAGCTACGACGCTGTGGTGAACTGGGCAAAGACTGGCTCGATTTGGCCCATGACTTTTGGTCTGGCCTGTTGTGCTGTAGAGATGATGCATTCAGCGGCCGCTCGCTACGATTTGGCGCGCTTTGGAGCAGAGGTGTTTCGCCCGTCGCCCCGCCAGTCTGACTTGATGATTGTGGCGGGCACGTTGTGCAACAAGATGGCTCCGGCGTTGCGCAAGGTATATGACCAGATGTCAGAGCCTCGCTGGGTGCTCTCTATGGGCTCTTGCGCCAACGGTGGTGGCTACTATCACTACAGCTACTCTGTGGTACGTGGTTGTGATCGTATCGTTCCGGTAGACGTCTATGTGCCTGGGTGCCCCCCCACAGCGGAAGCGCTGATCTACGGCATCATTCAGTTGCAGCAGAAAATTCGCCGCACGAACACCATCGCCCGCGTTTAAGGAGCCGAGAGGATGTCCGCTTTTGCTATTCAGCCCGAAGAGCTTCGGGGTTTGCTGTCTGCCGCTTTGGGCGACCGGGTTCGCAGCATCGCTGTAACGTTGGATGAGGTCACTGTTGAAGTGAACGCAGCCAATTACTTGGATGTCATGCGCACATTGCGTGATGCTCCCGGCTGCCAATTTGAACAATTGATTGATCTGTGCGGTGTGGATTATTCTGCCTACCAAGAAACAGGTCGTGACGGCGCTCGTTTTGCCGTGGTCTGCCATTTGCTGTCTGTAAGTTTGAACCAGCGCGTGCGAGTGCGTGTCATGTGTCCAGACGATGACATGCCTGTGGTCGCTTCTATGTGTGATCTGTGGAGCAGTGCTAACTGGTTTGAGCGTGAAGCTTTCGACCTGTTTGGCATCATTTTCGAAGGCCACCTGGATCTGCGTCGAATTTTGACAGACTACGGTTTCATCGGTCATCCATTTCGCAAGGACTTCCCGCTGTCGGGTCACGTTGAAATGACGTATGACACTGTGCAGCGACGTGTGGTCTACCAACCTGTCACGATTGAGCCGCGCGAGATCACTCCACGCATCATCCGTGAAGAGAACTACGGAGGACTGCACTAACAAGCGCATTGCGCCTGTTGGTTGACGATCATGGCTGAAATTAAAAACTATTCCATCAACTTCGGTCCTCAGCACCCGGCAGCCCACGGTGTGCTGCGTCTGGTTCTCGAGCTCGACGGCGAAGTGGTACAGCGCGCGGATCCGCACGTGGGTCTGCTGCACCGCGGTACTGAAAAACTGGCTGAGCACAAAACGTATATCCAGTCGCTGCCTTATATGGACCGGCTGGACTATGTGTCCATGATGTGCAATGAGCATGCATATTGCCTGGCTATCGAAAAGATGCTGGGCCTGGAAGTGCCAAAGCGTGCGCAGTACATCCGAGTGATGTTCAGCGAAATTACACGCTTGCTCAATCACCTCATGTGGCTGGGCTCAAACGGCATGGACTGCGGTGCTTCGACGGTGCTGATGTGGACATTCCGTGAGCGCGAAGACCTGTTTGACATGTATGAGGCGGTTTCTGGCGCACGCATGCATGCAGCTTACTTCCGTCCGGGTGGCGTGTATCGCGATTTGCCTGACACCATGCCGCAGTTCAAAGCGAGCAAGGTGCGCAATGCCAAGGGAATTGAAAAACTCAATGCCAACCGCCAAGGTTCGTTGCTGGATTTCATTGAAGACTTTACCAATCGCTTTCCCGCGTGCGTGGATGAGTACGAGTCGTTGCTCACTGACAACCGTATCTGGAAGCAGCGTATGGTTGGGATTGGGGTAGTGACGCCTGAGCGCGCCTTGAACATGGGCTTCACAGGACCCATGCTGCGTGGTTCTGGCGTTGCCTGGGATCTGCGCAAGAAGCAGCCCTATGAGGTGTACAGCGAGCTGGACTTCGACATTCCAGTGGGTAAAACCGGTGACTGCTATGACCGTTATTTGGTGCGTGTCGCAGAAATGCGCCAATCCAATGAACTGATCAAGCAATGTATCAAGTGGCTGCGTGCCAACCCCGGGCCGGTGATTACTGAAAATCACAAGATTGCGCCGCCAGCCCGCGAGGACATGAAGTCCAACATGGAGTCGTTGATTCACCACTTCAAGCTGTTTACCGAAGGCTTCCGTGTACCGGAAGGCGAGGCTTATGCTGCGGTTGAGCATCCCAAGGGTGAATTCGGTATTTACATGGTAAGTGATGGCGCAAACAAGCCTTATCGCTTGAAAATTCGCGCCCCTGGGTTCGCCCACTTGGCGATGATGGACGAAGTGGTCAGTGGCCACATGCTGTCCGACGTGGTGGCCATCATTGGCACCATGGATATCGTGTTCGGAGAGATTGACCGATGATTACTGAAGCGACCAAAGCGCGTTTTGCGCGTGAAGTGGCCAAGTACCCGGCTGACCAGAAGCAATCTGCAGTGATGGCATGTTTGACTATCGTGCAGCAAGAGCTGGGTTGGGTAAGCCCTGAAAGCGAGGCGGTGATCGCCGACGTGTTGGACATGCCTGAGATCGCAGTGCATGAAGTCACTACGTTCTACAACATGTACAACCAAAAGCCTGTGGGCAAGTACAAGCTGAATGTCTGCACCAACTTGCCTTGCCAGTTGCGTGATGGCTATAAAGCCTTGCATCACCTTGAGTCCAAGCTGGGCATCAAGATGGGTGAGACCACAGCAGATGGCATGTTCACATTGCAGCAGTCTGAGTGCCTGGGCGCCTGCGCTGACTCTCCTGTGATGCTGGTCAATGACCGATGCATGTGCAGCTTGATGAGCAATGACAAGCTGGACGAGCTGGTTGACGGTTTGCGCGCTGCGGAGGGACAAGCATGACTATCTCTGCACAAGACGTCTTGGCCAAGTTCGTGGCCTCGGGCAAGGAAACCTGTTTCCATGACCGTCACATTGATCCTCAAATCTATGCGGGCCTCAATGGCAGCAACTGGTCTATCAAGGACTATGAAGCACGCGGTGGATACCAAGCGCTGCGCAAATTGCTGGGTATGGATGGTGGCAATGGCCTGACGCAAGATGAAGTCATTGCTACGCTGAAAGAGTCGGGCTTGCGTGGTCGTGGCGGCGCAGGTTTTCCTACGGGGCTCAAGTGGAGCTTCATGCCTCGCCAATTCCCCGGTCAAAAGTATTTGGTCTGTAATTCAGATGAGGGCGAACCGGGTACGTGCAAAGACCGTGAGATCTTGGTGCATAACCCCCACATCGTGATTGAAGGCATGGCGATTGCCGCTTTCGCGATGGGCATCAATGTGGGTTACAACTATATCCACGGTGAAATCTTCCAGGCCTATGAGCGGTTTGAAGAAGCACTGCAAGAGGCTCGTGCTGCTGGCTATTTGGGTGACAACATCTTGGGCAGCAACTTCAGTTTCCAGCTGCATGCTCACCATGGTTTTGGCGCTTACATCTGCGGCGAAGAAACTGCTTTGCTGGAGTCTTTGGAAGGCAAGAAGGGTCAACCCCGTTTCAAGCCACCATTTCCTGCAAGTTTTGGTCTGTATGGAAAGCCTACGACCATTAACAACACAGAGACTTTTGCTGCTGTACCTTGGATCATTCGCAATGGCGGCGCAGCGTATCTGGCGTGTGGCAAGCCGAACAATGGCGGCACCAAGATCTATTCGGTCAGTGGTGATGTGAACCTGCCCGGGAATTATGAAGTTCCGATGGGTACACCTTTCAGCAAGTTGCTGGAGCTGGCCGGTGGTGTGCGCACTGGGCGCAAGCTTAAGGCTGTGATTCCTGGTGGATCGTCCTCGCCTGTGCTGCCAGCGGACATCATGATGGAATGCACGATGGATTACGACTCCATCTCCAAGGCAGGCTCCATGCTTGGCTCCGGGGCTGTGATCGTGATGGACGATTCGCGCGACATGGTTGAGAGTCTGTTGCGTTTGTCCTATTTCTACCAGCACGAGTCGTGCGGTCAGTGCACGCCTTGCCGTGAAGGCACGGGCTGGTTATGGCGCGTGGTTAAACGCATCCAGGAAGGCGAAGGACGTCCCGAAGATATCGAGTTGCTGGACTCCGTGTCCGTCAACATCATGGGCCGCACGATTTGTGCGCTGGGTGATGCAGCAGCAATGCCTGTGCGCGCCATGATCAAGCATTTCCGCCACGAATTTGAAGCCAAGATTGCCGCGGCTACAAAGACCGACTCCACAGTCGCCTGATCGCGAGAGACATATGGTTGAAATTGAACTAGACGGCAAGAAAGTGGAGGTCGCTCCTGGCAGCATGGTGATGCATGCTGCGGAGAAGGCCGGCACTTACATTCCGCATTTCTGTTACCACAAGAAACTTTCCATCGCTGCCAATTGCCGTATGTGCTTGGTAGAAGTGGAGAAGGCCCCTAAACCCATGCCTGCCTGTGCCACGCCAGTGACGCAAGGCATGATTGTGCGCACCAAGAGCGAAAAAGCTATCAAGGCGCAGCAGTCAGTCATGGAGTTTTTGCTCATCAATCACCCGCTCGATTGCCCTATCTGCGATCAGGGTGGTGAGTGCCAGTTGCAAGACTTGGCCGTGGGTTATGGCGGTACTGGTTCACGCTATGAAGAGGAAAAGCGTGTTGTCGCTCACAAGGATATCGGGCCACTGATCTCCATGGAGGAGATGACCCGCTGTATTCATTGCACCCGCTGCGTGCGCTTTGGCCAAGAGGTGGCCGGGGTGATGGAGCTGGGCATGGTGAACCGCGGTGAGCATTCCGAAATCACAACTGTGATTGGCGACACCGTTGACTCCGAGCTGTCGGGCAACATGATCGATTTGTGCCCTGTGGGCGCTTTGACCAGCAAGCCTTTCCGCTACAGCGCTCGTACTTGGGAGTTGTCACGCCGCAAGTCGGTGTCTCCGCATGATTCGACCGGTTCGAACCTGATTGTTCAGGTCAAGAACCACAAGGTGATGCGTGTCGTTCCTTTTGAGAATGAGGCGATCAACGAATGCTGGATTGCTGACCGTGATCGTTTTTCTTATGAAGCGCTCAACAGTGAAGAGCGCCTGACGCAGCCCATGATCAAGCAGGGTGGCGAATGGAAGACGGTGGATTGGCAAACTGCGCTGGAGTACGTTGCCAACGGCCTCAAGCAAGTGAAAGACCAGCACGGTGCGCAGAGCATTGGTGCTTTGGTGAGCCCGCACAGCACATTGGAAGAGCTGTTCTTGACGGGTCAGCTGTTGCGCGGCATGGGCAGCGACAACATTGACTGGCGTTTGCGTAATGCGCAGTTCAACGCGGCAGAAGGTGTGCGCTGGTTGGGCACATCGATTGCATCGCTGTCTGAGCTTCAGGCCGTTTTGGTTGTCGGCTCCAATCTGCGTAAAGACCACCCACTGTTTGCACAACGTATTCGCCAAGCTGCGAAAAAGGGTGCCCAGGTCTTCGCACTGAACAGCAAGGTCTATGACTGGGCCATGCCCGTTAAAGCATCTGTCGTGGCTGCTCAGGATTGGGCGCAAGCTTTGGCTGACATTGCGGCAGCTGTGGCGCAAATCAAGGGTGTGCAAGCACCAGCAGCAGCGCAGAGCAACGTGGAAGCTGACGCCATTGCACATGCACTTTTGGCTGGCGAGCGTAAAGCCGTTTTGCTGGGTAATGCTGCAGCCCACCATGCGCACGCTGATGAGCTTTTGGCCCTGGCCAACTGGATCGGTGAGCAGACAGGAGCCAGCGTTGGCTATCTGAGCGAGGCGGCCAACACCGTCGGTGCGCAATGGGTCAAGGCGCAGCCTCAGACCAGCGGTTTGAATGCTGCACAGATGATTGCTGGCGGACTCAAAGCTGCGATTTTGCTGAACACTGAGCCTGCTTTTGATTCGGCTGCTGGCCAGCAAGCACTTCAGGGTCTGAACAAGTCCGAGATGGTCGTGACACTCAGTCCCTTCAAGGCCAACATGGAAATCAGCGACGTGCTGCTGCCGATCGCGCCTTTCTCCGAGACTTCAGGTACGTTTGTGAACGCTGAGGGCCGTGTGCAAAGCTTCCATGCCGTGGTCAAGCCTTTGGCGGAAACTCGTCCAGCTTGGAAAGTGCTGCGTGTACTGGCCAACCTGCTGGGCGTGCAAGGCGTCGATTACGAGTCTTCACAAGACGTGCTGGCAATGGCGATTGGTGCAGACACCCAGGTGGTGCCTGCCCAGGCACTGAGCAACGTGACCAAGGTGGCAGTGCAAGTGCCCAGCGAAGTCGTGGCTGAACCTGCCGTGGCTAGCATTTATCAACTGGACAGCCTTGTCCGTCGTGCAACTTCGCTGCAACTGACGGCAGATGCGCGCCAGGCACAAGTGGGAGGTGCAGCATGATTGATGCACTCAAAATTTCAGGCGCTGGCCTGGTGGACGCTGCCTGGTGGACAGAGGCTGCTTGGCCCGTTATCTGGGTGCTGCTGGGCATCATCGCGATTGTTGCCCCGCTGATGATTGCGGTGGCTTACCTCACGCTGTGGGAGCGCAAGTTCCTTGGTTGGATGCAGGTGCGTCCAGGCCCTAATCGCGTGGGTCCGTGGGGCTTGCTGCAACCTATGGCTGATGGCTTGAAGCTGTTGACCAAAGAGTTGATCATGCCCACAGTGGCATCCAAGGGACTGTTCTATGTCGGTCCCGTGATGGCGATCATGCCGGCTCTGGCGGCATGGGTGGCTGTGCCTTTCGGCCCCGAAGTCGCACTGGCCAACGTGAACGCAGGTTTGCTGTTGGTCATGGCGATTACTTCTATTGAAGTGTATGGCGTGATCATTGCGGGCTGGGCTTCCAACTCCAAGTACGCCTTCTTGGGCGCGCTGCGTGCCTCGGCACAAATGATCAGCTATGAAATTGCCATGGGCTTTTGCTTCTTGGTGGTCATCATGGTGACTGGCAGCATGAATCTGACACAGATTGTGCTGAGCCAGGGTCAAGGGCAGTTTGCAGACCTGGGCCTGAGCTTCCTGTCTTGGAACTGGCTGCCGCTGCTGCCGATTTTCTTTGTGTACCTGATCTCGGGCGTTGCCGAAACCAACCGTCACCCGTTTGACGTGGTGGAAGGCGAGTCGGAAATTGTGGCGGGTCACATGGTCGAGTACTCGGGCATGGGCTTTGCGATCTTCTTCCTGGCTGAATACGCCAGCATGTGGTTGGTGTCCATTTTGGCCGTCACCATGTTCTTGGGCGGCTGGTTGCCACCGGTGGAAGCCTTGTCCTTTATTCCCGGCTGGATCTGGCTGGCTGCAAAGACAGCTTTCGTGGTCAGCTTGTTTATCTGGATTCGAGCGACCTTCCCACGCTTTCGCTATGACCAAATCATGCGTCTGGGCTGGAAGATCTTTATCCCTGTCACCTTGGTGTGGCTGGTCATCGTGGGTGCTTGGTTGCACTCGCCTTGGAACATTTGGAATTAAGCGGGGACACCAATGGCTGCTGTTGCTGCTACACCTTTTTCGATCAAGGATTTCTTCAAGAGCTTCATGCTCGTGGAACTGTTCAAGGGCATGGCCCTGACAGGTCGCAAGGCGTTTGCGCCGCATGTGACGATTCAGTTTCCTGAAGAAAAAACACCTCTGTCTCCACGTTTTCGTGGTCTGCATGCGCTGCGTCGGTATGAAAACGGCGAAGAGCGTTGCATTGCCTGCAAGCTGTGTGAAGCCGTTTGCCCTGCGATGGCCATCACCATCGAGTCAGATGTGCGCGATGACGGCTCACGCCGTACGACGCGCTATGACATCGACTTGACCAAGTGCATTTTTTGCGGTTTCTGCGAAGAAAGCTGCCCGGTCGATTCGATTGTGGAAACGCACATCTTTGAGTACCACGGCGAAAAGCGTGGCGACTTGTACTTCACGAAGGACATGTTGCTGGCTGTGGGTGACCGCTACGAAACCGACATCGCTGCAGCCAAGGCTGCGGATGCCAAGTACCGCTAAAGCGGCTCCTGATCCAGAAAGATTCGAATCATGGATGCCAAAACTGGTTTCTTTTATCTTTTCTCGGCGGTGATGCTTTTTGCAGCCTTCCGAGTCATCACATCGCGTAACCCCGTGCACGCAGTGTTGAACCTGATTCTTGCGTTCTCACAAGCCGCAGGTATTTGGTTGCTGCTCAAAGCCGAGTTCCTGGGCATCGCCCTGGTGGTGGTGTATCTGGGTGCTGTGATGGTGCTCTTCATGTTCGTGGTCATGATGTTGGACATCCGCATTGACCGCGTTCGCCAGGGTTTCTGGAAGCATTTTCCAGTGGCTGCCTTTGTGGGTGCTGTTGTTGCACTGGAGATGGCGCTGGTACTGATGGCAGGCTTTGGCTCGGTGGACGAAGCGCGTCCGGTGGCAGAGTTGTTGAATAAGCACGGTGAAGTGATCCCTTATTCCAACACCCTGGCTTTGGGTCGCCTGCTGTACACAGAGTATTTGTACCCCGTTGAAATCGCAGCCATCTTGTTGCTGGTAGCGATGATCACAGCCATTGCGCTGACGATGCGCAAACGCAAAGACACAAAGGCAATCAACCCAGCCATTCAGGTTCGTGTGCGTGCTAAAGACCGTGTGAGTCTGGTCAAGATGGCGCCAACACAAACAGCAGTTGCACCAGCAGCTGAGGGTGAGGTTGCCGTGGAGGAGAAAAAATGACGCTCACACTCGGGCACTTCCTAACGCTGGGAGCCATGCTGTTCGCCATCTCGGTGATTGGTATTTTTCTGAACCGGAAAAATCTGATCGTTCTGTTGATGTGCATTGAACTGATGCTTTTGGCGGTTAACACCAACTTTGTCGCTTTCTCTCACTATCTGGGAGATATGCATGGTCAAGTGTTTGTGTTCTTCATCCTGACGGTTGCGGCCGCAGAATCAGCGATTGGCTTGGCCATTCTGGTGCTGCTGTTCCGTAACAAGTCCAGTATCAATGCGGAAGATCTCAATACCCTCAAGGGTTGAGTCGCCGGTATTTGCAAGGTTCTGAAGAATGAGTCAAACACTTTCTGCATCCATGCTCCTGGCAGTACCTCTGGCTCCGCTGGCAGGTTCTGTTTTGGCGGGCATATTTGGCACCGCTTTTGGTGGCAACAAATTCGGCCGTGGGGTGAGCCATTCGCTCACCATCTTGGGCGTGGTGGTTTCTTTCATTTTGTCGGCGCTGACATTCCAGGCCGTGGTGTTTGAAGGTGCAACCTTCAATGCCACTATCTATGAGTGGATGACCGTGGGCAGCCTGAAGATGGAAATCGGTTTTCTGATCGATTCCATCACCGCCATGATGATGTGCGTGGTGACCTTTGTGTCGCTGATGGTGCACATCTACACCATGGGTTACATGGAAGAAGATGACGGCTACAACCGTTTCTTCTCGTACATCTCGCTGTTCACTTTCTCCATGCTGATGCTGGTGATGAGTAACAACCTGCTGCAGCTGTTCTTCGGCTGGGAAGCGGTGGGCCTGGTGTCGTACCTGCTGATTGGTTTCTATTACAAGAAGCCCTCGGCCACGTTTGCCAACATGAAGGCCTTTTTGGTCAACCGTGTGGGTGACTTCGGTTTTATCCTGGGCATTGGCTTGATTGCTGCTTACACAGGCACGCTGAACTACAGCGAAATCTTTGCCAAGCTGCCAGAGATTCAGGCGACCACTTTGCCTGGAACTGACTGGTTGCTGGTCACGGTGACTGCCATTTGCTTGTTCATCGGTGCGATGGGCAAGTCGGCGCAGTTTCCGCTGCATGCCTGGTTGCCAGACTCCATGGAAGGCCCCACACCTATTTCTGCGCTGATTCACGCGGCAACGATGGTGACGGCCGGTATCTTCATGGTTTCGCGCATGTCTCCGCTGTATGAGCTGTCGGATGTGGCGTTGAACTTCATCTTGGTGATCGGCTCCATTACTGCCTTGTTCATGGGCATCCTGGGCATCATCCAGAACGACATCAAGCGCGTGATTGCGTACTCCACGCTGTCGCAGCTGGGTTACATGACGATTGCACTGGGCGTGTCTGCTTACTCCGTGGCAACGTTTCACCTGATGACGCATGCTTTCTTCAAAGCGTTGCTGTTCCTTGGGGCCGGTTCTGTGATCATGGGCATGCACCACAACCAAGACATTCGCTGGATGGGTGGCGTGCGCAAGTACATGCCCATCACCTGGATCACGTTCTTGCTGGGTAATCTGGCGCTGATCGGCACGCCGTTCTTCTCGGGTTTTTACTCCAAGGACGCCATCATCGAGGCGGTTCACGCATCGAACCTGCCTGCGTCTGGCTTTGCAAATTTTGCAGTGCTCGCGGGTGTGTTCATTACGGCGTTCTACTCTTTCCGTCTGTACTTCCTCGTATTCCACGGTAAAGAGCGCTACGACCAGAATCCGGATGCGCACCACGATGACCACCACGGTCACGACGACCACGGTCATGGTCACGATGCCAAGCCGCATGAGTCGCCTTGGGTGGTGACTGCTCCGCTGGTGCTGCTGGCCATTCCTTCGGTGGTGATTGGCGCGATTGCGCTGATGCCCATGCTGTTTGGTGACTTCTTCAATGGTGTGATCTTTATTGACCATGCCAAGCACGGCGCAATGACTGAGCTGGCTGAGAAGATTCACGGCTGGCTGCCCATGGCGCTGCACGGTTTCCAGACTGCTCCGTTCTGGCTGGCGCTGGCGGGTGTGGTGGTGTCCTATGTGTTTTACATGGTCAAGCCACAGATTCCTGCTGCCATCATGGCGTTCTCCAAGAAGATTGGTCTGTACCAAGTGCTGGAAGGCAAGTACGGCGTGGACTGGGTGTATGAAAACATCTTTGCCCGCGGTTCGCGTGTCTTGGGCACGGTGTTCTGGAAGGCCGGTGACCAGGCTGTGATCGACGGTCTCGTTGTGAACGGTTCCTGGAAGCTGGTAGGCAAGATCGCATCGGTGATCCGCTGGTTCCAGTCGGGCTACATCTACCACTATGCGTTGGTCATGATTTTGGGCATCTTCTTGCTCATGACCTACTTCGTGTGGCTCAACAAGTAAGGAAGAACAAAAATGGGTTTGTTGAGTCTTGCCATTTGGACACCCATCATCTTTGGTGTCCTCCTGCTGGCCTTTGGCAAGGACAGCTGCGCACGTGGCGTGCGCTGGGTAGCGTTGATTGGCTCCATCTTGGGCTTGCTGGTCACGGTGCCGTTGATTACGGGTTTTGATACCACCTCCGCGAACATGCAGTTCGTAGAGAAGTTCATGTGGATTGAGCGCTTTAGCATTCAGTACCACCTGGGCCTGGACGGTTTGTCCATGTGGTTCGTGCCTTTGACGGCTTTCATCACGGTGATCGTGGTGCTTGCATCGTGGGAAAACATCACCGAGCGCGTTAACCAGTACATGGGTGCGTTCCTGGTGCTGTCGGGTCTGATGATTGGTGTCTTTTGTGCGCTGGACGGCTTGCTGTTCTACGTGTTCTTTGAAGCCACCTTGATCCCCATGTACCTGATCATTGGTATCTGGGGCGGCCCCAACAAGATCTACGCTGCGTTCAAGTTTTTCCTGTACACCTTGTTGGGCTCGCTGCTCACCCTGGTGGCCATCATCTACTTGTACAACCAGTCGGGTGGCAGCTTTGACATCCTGACATGGCACAAGCTGCCACTGGGCATGCTGCCTCAGACCTTGGTGTTCTTTGCGTTCTTTGCTGCGTTTGCAGTGAAGGTGCCCATGTTCCCATTCCATACATGGTTGCCCGATGTGCACGTGGAAGCGCCTACAGGCGGCTCTGCAGTGCTGGCGGCCATCATGCTCAAGCTGGGCGCTTACGGTTTCCTGCGCTTTTCCATGCCTATCGCCCCGGATGCTGCGCGTGAATACGCATGGCTGATGATTGCCCTGTCACTGATCGCTGTGGTCTATGTGGGCATGGTGGCCTTGGTGCAAAAGGATATGAAAAAGCTGGTGGCGTACTCGTCGGTGGCGCACATGGGCTTTGTCACACTGGGCTTCTTCATCTTCAATGATCTGGGCGTCTCGGGCGGCATTGTGCAAATGATTGCCCACGGCTTTGTCTCAGGTGCCATGTTCCTGTGTATTGGCGTGCTGTACGACCGTGTGCACTCGCGTGAAATTGCCGCTTACGGCGGTGTGGTCAACACCATGCCCAAGTTTGCTGCGTTTGCGCTGCTGTTTGCCATGGCCAATTGCGGCCTGCCTGCTACCGCTGGTTTCGTGGGCGAGTGGATGGTGATTTTGGGTGCCGTGCAATTTAACTTCTGGGTGGGCCTGCTGGCTGCTACTGCGCTGATCTTTGGCGCGGCTTACACCCTGTGGATGTACAAGCGCGTGTATCTGGGCCCCATTGGCAACGACAACGTGAAGAACCTGGACGACATCGGTTGCCGTGAGTTTTTGGTGTTGGGCATTTTGGCGATTGCCGTGCTGGCCATGGGTATCTATCCCAAGCCGTTCACGGATGTGATGGATCCGTCGGTGACTGAGCTGCTCAAGCACGTCGCCCAATCCAAGCTTCCTTGACCAGACTGAACTGAGAGATTGAGATGATTGACAACATCAGCTGGCTTTCGATCTACCCTGAGATCGTGCTCCTGGTCATGGGATGCGTGATTACCTTGGTGGACCTGGGCGTGAAAAGCGCCCGCCGCACCGGCACCTATGTGCTGACCATGTTGACGCTGGCAGTGGTAGCTGTTTTGCAGGCCAACTACGCGCTCAGCGGCAACACCTTCTATGGCTGGGGCAACATGGTCGTCTCTGACGCCATGGGCAACTGGCTCAAGTGCTTTGCCACCGTGGCCATGATGGTGACGCTGGTTTATGCCCGCCCTTATGCCGCGGATCGCGACATGCTGCGCGGCGGCGAGCTGTTCAGCCTGTCCACTTTTGCGTTGCTGGGCATGTTCATCATGATCAGTGCCAACAACCTGCTGCTGATCTACCTGGGTCTGGAGCTGCTGACCCTGTCGAGCTACGCACTGGTGGCGCTGCGCCGTGACCATACGCTGGCCACAGAAGCGGCCATGAAGTACTTTGTGCTCGGTTCGATGGCGTCCGGCTTCTTGCTGTACGGCCTGTCCATGGTTTACGGTGCAACCGGCTCGCTGGACATCGGTGAAATCTTCAAGGCCATCAGCTCCGGCGAAATCAAGCACCAGATTCTGGTATTTGGTCTGGTCTTTGTCGTGGCTGGTCTGGCGTTCAAGCTCGGTGCTGCACCGTTTCACATGTGGATTCCGGACGTCTACCACGGCGCTCCAACTGCCGTGACGCTGCTCATTGGTGGCGCGCCCAAGCTGGCAGCGTTTGCCATCGTGATCCGTCTGCTGGTGGATGGCATGCTGCCGCTGGCGTTTGACTGGCAGCAAATGCTGGCTGTGCTGGCGATTGCTTCCTTGCTGGTGGGTAACTTTGCCGCTATTGCGCAGACCAACCTCAAGCGCATGCTGGCCTATTCCACCATTGCGCAGATGGGCTTTGTGCTGCTGGGTCTGCTGTCGGGCGTGATTGACGGCGAGATTGATCCTGCACGCGCTGCCAATGCATACAGCTCTTCCATGTTCTACGTAGTGACCTATGTGCTCACAACGCTGGCATCGTTCGGCGTGGTGTTGCTGCTGTCACGCGAAGGCTTTGAGAGCGAAGAAATCTCGGATCTGGCAGGCTTGAACCAGCGCAGCCCCCTGTACGCCGGCATCATGGCCGCGTGCCTGTTCTCCATGGCAGGTATTCCACCGCTGGTGGGTTTCTACGCCAAGCTGTCCGTGCTGCAAGCGCTGATTGCTTCGGGTGAGACCTTCTACATTGGTCTGGCCATCTTTGCCGTGGTGATGTCGCTGATTGGCGCCTTCTACTACCTGCGCGTGGTCAAGGTCATGTACTTTGACAAGCCTGTGACCGCTGCCACCATCTCGGCACCATGGGATGTGCGTGCCGTACTGACCGTCAATGGTGCACTGGTCTTGATCTTGGGCATTGTTCCTGGTGGTTTGATGTCGCTGTGTGCGGATGCCATTGTCCGCGCCCTGGCATCCTGACCCATAATGTGAAGCGTGACTCAAACCGCTTCCATCTGGCTTGTAATTTTGGTGGCCCTTGTGGCCGCCAATTTGCCTTTTATGAATGAACGCTGGCTTGCTGCTGGCCCCATGGCATCTTCTAAAGAGAAGCCTATGTGGGGCAGGCTGGCTGAGCTGGTGCTGTTGTACTTTCTGGTCGGCCTGCTGGCTTTGGCGCTGGAGCGCCGCCTGGGGCAGATCTATCCGCAAGGCTGGGAGTTCTACGCCATTACAGCAACGCTGTTTGTGACGTTGGCCTTTCCGGGCTTTGTCTGGCGCTACCTGACCAAGCGCCGCAGCCGCTAAACTTGGCGTGCATTTCTATCAAGCAGAGCTTAGTCTCTGCTTTTTTTACGTCTCCTCCTGAACGTCTCCTTTTGATTTGATGCCATGAAGGTGTTTGACCTGCACTGCCCGCTGGACCACGTATTTGAAGGCTGGTTTGGCTCTGAAGCTGATTTTCGCAACCAGATGGACAAGGGTCTGGTGCAATGCCCCATGTGCGGCAGCCAGCAGCTGCGCAAAGGGCTGAGTGCTCCGCGCTTGAATTTTGGTGCCAAAGCACCTGCCAGCGCACCGGCAGCGACAGCGAACGCGGTGGTGGGGGCAACTGCTCCAGCGCCAACGCCTGCTATCAACGCTGACGACCGCCGCAAGCAGCAAGCCTTGCAAGCTGCCTGGCTGCAAGCCTCGCGCGAGATTGCGCAAAAAACCGAAGATGTGGGCGATCGTTTTGCCGACGAAGCCTTGCGCATGCACAAGGGTGAAGAGCCGCAGCGGCCCATCCGTGGTCAAGCCACACCCAGACAAGCGATGGAACTGCTGGAAGAGGGCGTGCCTGTCATGCCTTTGGCCTTGCCCCAGGGCAGTAAAGAAACATTGCAATAAGTTAATTTAAAAAATGAGCGATTATCGCTTATGTAGCAAGCGTTTCAGATAGTTTTGTATCTGAAGTCGTTTACTGATAAGCGTTGATAGCTATTTTTATTGAAAGCCGGTTGATGCAGGTCATTTCAGCACCGCTGAAGCTGACAAAAAGCTGCCGAGAAGGTTCTAGGACGACAGCATGCGAGACTTCGACCGCCGCGATGGTCAATGCTTATGTGCTTGATTTAAAAGAATTTAATGCTCAATACGCACCCAATAGGGTAAGTGCTTAGGTTGTAAGGCTTAGGCACAACTCCTAGTGTGTTGCCGGAAATCTCCCACATACGATGCACCGCAACATAGAACTCGGTGCATGCTTGGAACAGGCCAAAAGCCTGCCAGCGCCGCACCTCCACCACGGAGCAGCTTGGGCGCAATGAGCGACGTTATTCTTCAAACCACCAATCTCACCAAAGAGTTCAAAGGGTTCACGGCAGTCAGCCATGTGAATCTCTCGGTGCAGCGCGGCAGCATCCATGCGCTCATCGGCCCAAACGGCGCGGGTAAAACCACCTGTTTCAACTTGCTGACCAAGTTTCTGGAGCCAACGTCGGGTGAAATCCGCTTTAACGGCCATGACATCACCCGTGAGGCACCGGCCCAGATCGCCCGCCGTGGTGTGATTCGTTCGTTCCAGATTTCTGCCGTATTTCCCCACCTGACATTGATGGAGAACGTACGCGTGGGGCTGCAGCGCAAGCTGGGCACAGCGTTCCATTTCTGGAAGAGCGAGAGCACGCTGAACCAGCTCAATGGCCGTGCGATGGAGTTGCTGCATGAGGTAGGGCTGGCTGATATGGCAGACGAAGTCACCGTCAACCTGCCTTATGGCCGCAAACGTGCGCTGGAAATTGCCACCACGCTGGCGATGGAGCCTGAGCTGATGCTGCTGGACGAACCCACGCAAGGCATGGGCCACGAGGATGTAGACCGCGTCACCCAGCTCATCAAAAAAGTCTCGGCAGGCCGCACCATTTTGATGGTGGAGCACAACATGAAAGTCATCTCCACCATTGCTGACCGCATCACCGTGCTGCAACGCGGTGCAGTGCTGGCAGAGGGCAATTACGCCGAAGTCTCCAGCAATGCACAGGTGATGGAAGCCTATATGGGCACCACCGACGGTCAACTGCAGGGAGCGCACTAACCATGGCCGAACAGAACAACACGGCCCCAGCGCTGGAAATTAGCAATCTGCAAGCTTGGTACGGTGAATCGCACGTCCTGCATGGCGTCGACATGGTGGTGCAGCCGGGTGAAGTCGTGACGCTGCTGGGGCGCAACGGTGCAGGGCGCACTTCCACCATGCGTGCCGTCATGGGGCTGACGGGCGCGCGCAAAGGTTCCGTCAAGCTCCATGGCCAAGAGACCATCGGCTTGCCCACTCACAAGATCGCGCATTTCGGCGTGGGCTACTGCCCTGAAGAACGCGGCATTTTCTCCAGCCTTTCGTGCGAAGAAAATCTGCTGCTGCCCCCACAGCTGAAGACTGGCCATGAAGGCATGAGCGTTGAAGAAATTTACGCCATGTTCCCCAATCTGGCCGAGCGGCGCCACAGTCAGGGCACACGCTTGTCCGGCGGTGAGCAGCAAATGCTGGCCGTAGCGCGCATTTTGCGCACAGGCGCGCGTTTGCTGCTGCTCGATGAAATCTCCGAGGGCTTGGCCCCGGTGATCGTGCAAGCGCTGGCTCGCATGATTCACACACTGCGTGCCAAGGGTTACACCATTGTCATGGTGGAGCAGAACTTCCGTTTTGCAGCGCCCCTGGCCGACCGTTTCTACGTCATGGAACACGGCCGCATTGTGGAAACTTTCTCTGCATCCCAGCTCGACGCAAAGATGCCGGTGCTCAATGAACTCTTGGGTGTGTAACCGCACCAAGACGCTCGCTTTTCCTGCTCCCATTCATAAAGACAAAGAGACAACATGCACGCAATGACTTCCCCCTTGACCGCCTTGGCCCTGTCTTTGACCATGGCCGGCATGGCCCATGCGCAAGAGCCTGACAAGGTCAAGATTGGCTTCATCACTGACATGTCCAGCAACTACGCGGATGTGGACGGCAAGAACGGTGCACTGGCCATTCAGATGGCCATTGATGACTTTGGTGGCAAGGTGCTGGGCAAGCCCGTCGAACTGCTGACACAAGATCACCAGCACAAGCCAGACATTGCTGCGACCAAAGCGCGTGAATGGATCGATACGCAAAACCTCACCATGCTGTTTGGTGGCACCAACTCTGGCGTGGGCCTGGCGCTCGCCAAGGTCGCGCAAGAGAAAAAGCGCGTGTACTTTGTCAATGGTGCCGGTGCATCGCAGCTGACCAATGAACAATGCAGCCCCTATACCGTGCACTACGCTTATGACACCGTGGCTCTGGCCAAGGGCACAGGCACAGCGGTGGTGGCAAACGGTGGCAAAGACTGGTTCTTTCTGACAGCAGACTACGCCTTTGGTCACGCCCTGGAGGCAGATACCGCCAAGGTCGTCAAAGCCAAGGGCGGCACCGTCAAGGGCAGCGTGCGCCACCCGCTCAACGCATCGGATTTCTCCAGCTTCCTGCTGCAGGCGCAAAGCTCCAAAGCTCAGATTCTGGGTCTGGCCAATGCCGGTGGCGACACCATCAACGCCATCAAGGCTGCGCGTGAATTCGGCATCAACAAGACCATGAAGATGGCTGGTTTGCTGGTGTTCATTACCGACGTGCACAGCCTGGGCCTCAAGAACACCGAAGGCTTGCTGCTGACCACCAGCTGGGACTGGAACCTCAATGACGAAACGCGCGCCTTTGGCCGCAAGTTCCAGGCCAAGACCAAGCGCATGCCTACCGATATTCAGGCCGCCAACTACTCGGCCACAACGCAGTATCTGAAAGCCATTGAAAAGGCCGGCACCACCGATGCAGACAAGGTGATGGCTGTACTCAAGAGCACCCCGATCAAGGACTTCTACGCCCAGGGCGTGATTCGCCCGGACGGCCGCTTCGCGCACGACATGTACCTGATGCAGGTGAAGGCACCGGCCGAATCCAAGGAAGCATGGGACTACTACAAGGTAGTGAGCAAGCTGTCGGCCGATCAGGTCTGGACCACCAAGGAAGAGAGCAAGTGCGCTCTGTGGAAGTAACCCTCTGAATGCTGGCAGGGTGCTGATCTGGCTGGATCTGCGCCTTGCCGCAAATGTTTCGCGTTCTCAAGTGTTTGCCGCCCGTATACGCAGTGTGTCAGGGCATGGTTTTCATAAGGCGTAAGCCACCACATCCACCAAGGAGACAAGGCAATGAGCAAGCAACGCAATTTCACCCAACTAGCTTTAATGCTGGGGGCCGCAGGCCTGATGGCAGCAACGGCGCATGCGCAGCCCCAAGACAAGGTGCGCATCGGGTTTGTGACGGACATGTCCAGTCTGTACGCAGACGTAGAGGGCAAGAACGGCGCAGTGGCCATGCAGATGGCGATTGATGATTTTGGTGGCAAGGTGCTGGGCAAGCCCATTGAGCTGCTGTCTGCCGATCACCAGAACAAGGCTGACATTGCCGCCAGCAAGGCGCGTGAGTGGATTGATACGCAAGGCATCAGCCTGATCTTCAGTGGCACCAACTCCGGCACCGCACTGGCGGTCTCGCAAGTGGCCAATGAGAAAAAACGCCTGCACATCAACAATGGTGCGGGTAGCTCTGCACTGACCAATGAGCAGTGCAACCCCTACACCATTCACTATGCATATGACACCGTGGCGCTGGCCAAGGGTACGGGTGGTGCTGTGGTGGACCGTGGTGGCAAAGACTGGTTCTTTCTGACGGCGGACTATGCATTTGGCCAGGCACTGGAAACCGACACCACTGCCGTGATCAAGGCCAAGGGCGGCACCGTCAAGGGCAGCGTGCGCCATCCGCTCAATGCTTCGGACTTCTCCAGCTTCCTGCTGCAGGCACAAAGCTCCAAAGCGCACATTCTCGGGCTGGCCAATGCAGGTGGCGACACCATCAATGCCATCAAGGCGGCCAAAGAATTCGGTATCGACAAGAGCATGAAGACCGCTGGTTTGCTCGTCTTCCTGACAGATATTCACTCGCTGGGCCTCAAGAACACGGCAGGCCTGCTGCACACCACCAGCTGGTACTGGGACATGAATGACGAGTCACGCAAGTTCGCTGACAAGTTCTTTGCCAAGACCAAGCGCATGCCTACAGATGTACAGGCTGCGGATTACTCCGCAGTCATGCAATACCTCAAGGCCGTTGATGCAGTCAAGAGCACCGACTCTGAGAAGGTCATGGCCTACCTCAAGAGCACGCCGCTGTCAGACTTTTACGGCAAGGGTGTCATTCGCCCTGATGGCACCTACGCCCACGACATGTACCTGGTGGAAGCCAAGTCACCTGCCGAATCCAAAAAACCCTGGGACTACCTGAAAGTGCTGCAGACATTGCCTGCAGACACCGTCTGGACGACCAAGGCCGACACCAAATGCGCGCTCTGGAAGTGATGTGACCGCAGCACGCCTGCATTGCGCAGGCGTGCGCTCCACATCTACCAGGGCACACCTGTCCAATCACTAGCGTCTCTCTCATGGAAATCTTCGGTGTCTCATTGCCGGGCCTGCTCAGCCAGCTATTGCTGGGGCTGGTCAATGGCTCGTTTTATGCAATATTGAGCCTTGGGCTGGCCGTCATCTTTGGCTTGCTCAACGTCATCAACTTTGCGCATGGCGCACTGTTCATGCTGGGGGCCATGGTCACCTGGATGGGCTTGAGCTATTTGGGTATCAACTACTGGGCCATGCTGATATTGGCTCCGCTCGTTGTGGGGGCATTTGGGGTTTTGATTGAGCGGTTCTTGCTGCGCTGGATCTACAAACTCGATCACCTCTACGGCCTGTTGCTCACGCTTGGGTTGTCGCTGCTGATTGAAGGTGTGTTTCGCTCGATCTACGGTGTTTCGGGCCTTGGGTATGACACCCCCGAGCTGCTGGAGGGGGCGACCAACCTTGGTTTCATGATCCTGCCCAACTACCGTGCATGGGTTGTAGTGGCATCGCTGGTGGTGTGTTTTGCCACCTGGTACGTGATTGAGAAAACCCGTCTGGGAGCCTACCTGCGCGCAGGCACCGAGAACCCGCGTCTGGTTGAAGCCTTTGGTATCAACGTGCCTCTGATGGTCACCCTGACGTACGCGTTTGGCGTGGCGCTGGCCGCTTTTGCTGGCGTGCTGGCAGCGCCGGTGTACCAGGTGACACCGCTCATGGGGCAGAACCTGATCATCGTGGTGTTTGCTGTGGTGGTCATTGGCGGCATGGGCTCCATCATGGGCTCCATCCTCACGGGCCTTGGTCTGGGTGTGATTGAAGGCCTGACCAAGGTGTTCTACCCCGAAGCTTCGTCCACCGTGGTGTTTGTCATCATGGTCATCGTTCTCCTGATTCGCCCCGCCGGCTTGTTCGGCAAAGAGAAATAAGAAGGGGCACACACCATGACTTCCAAGAAACTTGCATTCTTTGGCTACGGCTTGTTGCTGCTGGCTCTGATTTTCGCCCCCTTCTTTGGCGCTTATCCTGTGTTCGTCATGAAGCTCATGTGCTTTGCACTGTTTGCTTCAGCCTTCAATTTGCTGCTGGGCTACACCGGGCTGCTCTCTTTTGGCCATGCTGCCTTTCTGGGTGGTGCGGCCTACATGGCGGGCCATGCCATCAAGGTGTGGAGCTTTACGCCAGAGCTGGGCATGCTGCTGGGCACCTTGGGTGGTGCAGCCCTGGGCTTGCTCGCAGGCTGGCTGGCCATTCGCCGCCAGGGCATTTACTTCTCCATGATCACGCTGGCACTGGCGCAAATGCTGTTCTTTGTGGCGCTGCAGGCTCCGTTTACCGGTGGTGAAGATGGTTTGCAGGGCGTGCCGCGTGGCAAGCTGTTTGGCGTGATTGATTTGAGCAGCGACCTGACCATGTATTACGTGGCGCTCGTCATCTGCGTGCTGGGCTTTCTGGTCATCGTGCGCACCGTGCACTCGCCATTTGGTCAGGTGCTCAAGGCCATCAAAGAGAACGAGCCACGTGCTATCTCTTTGGGCTATGACGTGAACCGTTTCAAGCTGCTGGTGTTTGTGTTGTCTGCCGCCATCACAGGCTTGGCCGGTTCGCTCAAAACCGTGGTTCTGGGCTTTGCCACGCTCTCTGATGTGCACTGGACATCGTCAGGTCACGTAGTGTTGATGACCTTGATGGGCGGCATGGGCACCTTGTCGGGTCCTATCGTGGGTTCTGCCATTGTGGTGGCGCTGGAAAACAAGATTGGCGACTTTGGCAGCTTCCTGTCCAAGCTCACTGGCGTGGAGTGGTTCAGCACGCTGGGCGAGTCTGTGACCATCGTCACCGGCTTTATCTTTGTCGTCTGTGTGCTGGCATTCCGCCGTGGTGTGATGGGAGAAATCATTGCCTGGCTGGCGCGTCGAAGAGGCAGTGGCAAGTCGCTGTAAGGCTGCGCAATAAGCAACAAAAAACCGCCTTGCAGGCGGTTTTTTGTTGGGGCACTGTGAGCCTGCAATGCGGGCACTGCGGGCCACTGCGTTGCAAGAGACTGGCTTATCGCACGCTGTCAAATTGCTCCACCGGCACATCATTGGGCTGAGCCAGCATCTTCTTGAGCGTAATGCCCATCGGCAAATTCAAGTTCATGTTCTTGGGGGCAATCGGCTGCGTAAACCACTTGGCGTACAGGCGCTCTATCTCTCCGTTGGCAATCAACTGGCGGATCACATCGTCCACGGCCTGCTTGATTGCCGGGTCGCTCTTGCTAAATTGAATGGCAATCGGCTCTGCGCCAATGACTTCACCCGCAATTTTGTAGTCTTGCGGGTTTTTGCTTTGCGCAATCACACCGGCCAGCATGTTGTCGTCCAGCACAAAAGCGTCCACGCGGCCAGACTCAAGCAGCAAGAAGGCTTCAAAGTGGTCCTTGGCCATCAAAGTCTGAAACTGAATGCCGTTGTCCGCCGCATAACGGCGCAAAATCTGTACGGCCGTGGTGCCGGTAATCGCTGCCACCTTTTTGCCATCCAGTTGCTTGAAACTGCTGATGGGGTTGCTCTTGGCCACAGCCATGCGCACTTCGCTGACATAAGTGGTGAGTCCAAACGCTACCTGATCCTGGCGCTTGAGACTGTTGGTCATGCTGGCGCAATTGAAGTCTGCCGTGCCGTTGTGGATCAAGGGCATGGTGTTCTGCGCCGTCAGCACCATATATTTCAGCTTGGCCTTGGGCGCAATGGCATGCACCACTTTTTCGCACAACTCCGTGTGATAGCCCACAAACTTTTCATTGGCCCCCAGCGCATATGACATGGGCGCTGCGCTTTCACGAACCCCCAGCACTACGGTGCCACCGGCTTGCCAGCGCTGCAGCGTGGGGGAGTCAGGCGTGGCAGCCACGGCCGTTAAAGCAGACGCAAAAAAGGCGGCAGAAACAGCCACCGATGTCAGGGAGAACTTCGCAACAGACTTCATGGGGGTTCGCATTCACATGGGCCGCCATGCACATCCAGCAGCCGTTGCTGCAAATTGTCCCACTGGCTTAAGACATCCCGGTGTTATGCAAATTATGGTCACGGGCATGCCTGCCCGCTGTATTCACGATGGCTGCTGTGCTGCGCGAAAAGCGGTGTGTGCCACGCTGTTGGTATCTGGCAGCAACTGATTTTTGGCCTGCAGATAGTGGTGGGTGTACACCTCAAGGTAGTGCTCCAGCACATGGCCTGCGTGCATATCCTGCGGATGCTGCGTCAGCTCCAGGCACAGTGCAGCCACTTCGCTGGTGCAAAAGTGGTCTTCGCGTTTGGAGCGTCGCAGGCGGTAGCGCGAAATCTGTTCAGGCTTGAGGCTCAGCACCGGAAGACCGTCCAGATATGGGCTTTTGCGGAACATCTTGCGGGCCTCGGACCATGTGCCGTCCAGCAAGATAAACAAAGGGCGTCGAGCGTAGCCCGCAGACGCCGCAGAGGCTGCAGGCAGTGCGTGCATCACGCGCTCTGGGGGCTGCACAAATTCTCCGGGAAAGACCACATATGGCTGCCATTGCGGGTCTTGCAGCAAAGCCATCAACTCTTCGCTGACTTCGGTGCGGCTCCAGCCAAAGGCAAAGGTGCTGCGCACAACGTCGGCAATCAGCCAGCCTGTGTTGCTGGGCTTCATGGGCTCGGCATCGTGCATCAGCAGGCACATGCCTGCGTGGGTGTTCAAGTCAGGGCGCAGAGCACAGAGGCAATGGCTGGGGCGCAGGCGGCAGCCGTCACAGCGCTCACCTTTGGGGCCGCCACGGGCCAAGAATGGCCGTGTGCTGAGCGCAAGGCGTGCGGCACGCAAACGCGCAACAGCATGAGGAAAGAGTGGGGGTAAAGCAGACATGGGCAAGCGATGGATTGTCGCTGCTTACCCACAGGGGTGCAGACCAAAGTGCTTGCCCTGCTTGGAGCTGATGCATTGCTGCTTTGCCTCAAACGCCAGTCAGCGGCTTGCTGGGTGGGGGCTGCAGCGTTTAGAGCCGTTCACACCATCGAGCAAATCTTTGATTTGCCTTGAAGGCGATGCGCGAAGCCGCAGGCAGTACAGGCGTGCGACAAGGCCAAGCAGCGACGTATCCAGCGTGGCGTTTGCAGGTCTTAGTGCCCGCCGCCTGCACACTCCAGCTCGAACACGGGCACTGCCGCCTTGCGGCTGAGCCACAGCCCGCCGCCCAGTTCATTGAAGTTCTGCGCCAGCCCCTGGCGGTACAGCGCTGCACGGTGGCGAAAGAGGCGGGGGTCCGTCAGGTCTTCATCGATGATGTCACGCTCATAGTCCTCGCGTGCCACTGCCTCCAGATACAGCGCCCCCCGCGAGAGCTGGCCCAGGTTGTGCAGTGCCAGCTTGAGATCGGCAGGGCTCAGGTAGGGCAGTACGCCTTGGCAAATGACCAGATCGAAGGGTTCGCTGGACTTGTAATTCACCACAGAGCCGCGCTCCCAGCCAAAGCGGCCACACAGGTACTCGCTGAACTCCACTCCCTGGTAGCTGCAGCCGGGGAACTGCTTTTGCACCACATCCTTCCACAGGCCAATGCCACAGCCCACATCCAGTACGCGTGCAACGGGAACCCGCAAATACTTCAAATAGCTGCACACAAAAGTGCCCAGACGCTCAATGTGCTCGGGGTCCACCACGCTGGTCTTTTTGTCAAAGTAAAAGCGCTGGTAGTACGCCTCGTCGAACCATTGGTCGCTTGCTGATTGCACGCATTCTCCTGTGTGCGCCACCTGCTCTACAGGCAGGCGAGGGTTGAAAGACGGCCCAAGTATGGGGCACAGTCTTTTTCGGCATGCAGCAGTGCGGCATAGCACTGCCCACCGGGCGCGGCTGAACATAGCGGGTATATGGGTCGCAAAAATGCTATTTAAAAGATAGCGAATATCGTTTTATTCATGGGCTGTGCGAGCCCATTTCTTTGATTTTTATTTGAATGTGGCGTGAGCAGCTGCGCAATATTTGACTAATTCAGGGGCTTTTGATGAATTTGGTGCATTTTTCCTGCGTGTGGGTTGGCCCTGATGAAGCATGAAATCGTTGTGCGGACAGAGGCTGGTGCAGGTTTTAACTGAATGCAGTATTAATGGCGCATTAATGGTTAACCCTAATCTATTCATGTCAATGCCGCAAGCTGGTAATCCCTAGCTGCTCTTGGACCTCATTGAGCAAGAACGTGCGAGAACGCTTTCTAAAATCGCGCCCAATCACAATGAGAAGCTAAAAATGGGGCAGGGCGGTGATGGGGGGCTTCACCGGGCATGTTTTTCTGCCACCGATGCAATGCCATCAGTCCGATGCCATTTCTCTGCATTTAATTCTCATTGCATTTTGAATAATTCCAGACAAAGCATTCACCATGACTTCGCGCCGCCATTTTCTTGCTGCCTCTGCCGCAGCGCTCAGCGTTTCTCCCTGGATGCTCAACACCAGCCATGCCAAACAAGCGGTTCGTCTTGTCGTGGGCTTTGCAGCTGGGGGTTCTGCCGATTACGTGGCGCGCCAGCTGGCGCAATACCTTGCCGATGAAATTGACCAGCCTGTGCTGGTAGACAACCGCCCCGGCGCAGGCGGGCGCATTGCCGTGGACGCCGTCAAGAACGCCAAACCCGATGGGCTGACCCTGCTGCTCACCCCCGGCTCCATCCTCACCATCTATCCCCATGTGTACGACAAGCTCAGCTACAACCCGCTGACCGATTTGGCCCCCATTGCCTCCTTGTGCGCTTTGCCCTATAGCGTGAATGTTGGCTCTCTGGTGCCAGACAGTGTTCGCTCACTCAAAGAGTTTGGCGCGTGGCTGGTGGCCAATCCGCAGCAAGCCTCCTATGGTTCACCCGGTGCAGGTACTACGCCGCACTTTCTGGGTGCCATGTTTGCTTCAAGAGTGGGTGCTAACTATGTGCATGCGCCTTATAAAGGCGGAGCCTTGGCCCTGCAAGATGTCATGGGTGGGCAGCTTTCATCCAGCTTTAATGTCGTGAGCGAAGCCATCCCCTACGCAGACAGCCCCAAGGTTCGCACACTGGCAGTCAGCAGCGCCAAGCGCATCGCCCAGCTTCCGAATGTGCCCACCTTTGCAGAGCTGGGCATGGGTGACATGACATCACAGGAGTGGTTTGGCTTGCTGGCCCCCAGGGGCACCAAACCGGAAGTGCTGGCTCGCTTGCATACGGCCGCCACCCACAGTTTTTCGGGTGCCAAAGTGCAAAAAGCTTTGGCCGAAATGGCATTCGGCGTCACTCCATCTTCGCGTGATGCATTTGCCCAAATGCTTAAAGCTGATATTGGAAAGTGGGGCCCGGTCGTGAAAAGTACTGGCTTTAAGGCCGAAGGCTGAGCCAGCTTGCATGCCTGGCCTCTGCACAACAGACAGCGCTCTTTAGCATTGAAAGTTAGTACGATTGCTTAATTTTGAGAATTAAGTTATAATTTCGAGGTTGTTTGCGCAAACAATGCTGTATCTCACGCCAGTACGTCGTGCACTTCGACGAAAAAAATTAAAGTGACAGCTGCAGAGACGTTCTGCCGTAACACGGTGATCGCGTAAGAATCGCCGTCCAATTCCAAATAAAAAAGCCCGCTGCTTACGTAGCGGGCTTTTTTGTTGTCTGTGCGTGGCTGCCAGCCTGCATGCGCGGCGCTAAGTCTTGAACTGGCGTGTATACATGCGGTTCAGCGCAACGATAAAGGTAATCACCACAATCAGCATCACCAGCAGCACAGGCAGTTGCGGCACGCTAATGGCGCGGGCGCTGTTCAGTGGCAGCAGCGGTGTGCTGGTGGTGCACACCACATCGGCCGCAGCCATGCCTGTGTAGTGCATGGCGCACACGGCCACACCCATCAACGCCGCCGCAAACAAGCGTGCGTAGTTGGATGAAGCGGCAAAAGCCATCCACAAGGCAGCCGTTGCCGCTACAAACGCAATCAGGCACGACAGCGCCACCATGCCCAGATTCCATAAAAAGAACCCATCAAAGTTCATGCTGTACATGCCCAGATAGTGCATGGCGCTCACCCCTAGCCCCAAAATAGCACCGGCTAATACCAGCCGGGTTTTGCTGTGCGGGTTCTCGGCCACAATGCCCAGCCCCCATGTGGCCGCAGCTACGGCGGCCAGCAATGACAGCAAGGTGATGCCGATCGAGTAATCCACCGCAATCGGCATGCGCAAAGCCAGCGTGCCAATGAAGTGCATCGACCACACCCCCAGCCCGCCAAATGCAATGCCCGCCACCAGCAAGGTGGCAAAGTACATCTTGGGGGTGGGCACCGCCGCTAGCTGCGTGCGCTTGCCGGTCAGCTGATCCAGGCGGTGATTGATGTGAGCCTTCTGGTAGGCCAGCAATTTGTACACACAGGCCAAGGCGGTATAGGCCCCCATGAATGCACAAAAGAAAGAGAGCGCCACATAGAAGGGGTTGTAAGCGGTGACTACGATTTCATTCATAAATGCCCACCAAAGGGGTTGCGATTAATGAAATGCCGTGGATGGCGCCAATCCACGCAAGCCTCTCAACGCTGTGACAGTGCCCGGTTGTGCGGGTATTGCACTGGCGAACTGGCACATTTTGCAATCAAAAAAACAAAATGTTCATTTATAAATTGCAAAAACTCAGCAAAGCCATAGCTTCAGATAAATATCTGTGATGGCAGATAGAAATGATATTTCGATAATTTTTAGAAACTGACAGTTTGATTTATAAAAATTCCTGTCGTTTGTTCTGAATGCGCTAAGGAGAAGCCACCCCTGCGGCGCAACCGCTGGCCCATAGGGCATCTGGCGTGCATGCGCAGTGCTTGCTGTGCGCGATACGTCTTAAAGGGTGCCGTGCATATGACATGCCGCTGCCTGCGGTCAAGTGCCCATGGTCAAGGACCTTGAATTGGTTGCTGAGTCAAAAAAGGCCACTGCTGGGCAGTGGCCTGGGGCACAAGCTGCGTGGTGCAGCAGGTGCTTGGGCGCTTTGATTTATTGAGGTTTAGGTGGGCGGTGCATCAGGCACACCTTGTTGCCCGATGGGTCGCGCAGATAAGCCAGATACAGCTTCATGCGCTCATCGCCGCGCCAGCCTGGGGCGTCTTCAATGGCGGTGCCGCCAGCGGCCAGTGCTGCTTCATAGGCTTTCGTCGCTTGCTCGACCGAATCAGCGGAAAAACCCAGCGTAAAGCCGTTGGATACCGTAGCGGGCTCGCCGTTGATGGGCGTGGTCACGCTAAAGGTGCTGCCTGCATGGCGCCAGAAATAGCGGTGGCGGTCTTGCACGCCGGGCTTGCCGCCCACTGCGCCCAGCAGCGCGTTGTAGAACTTCACGGATGCATCAAGGTCATTGGCGCCGAGCATGATGTGGCTGAACATGGTGTCTGTCTCCTTTGGTTTTTTAAAGGCTGCTGCCCGTGCAACATGCTAGTGGCGCAATCGGCGCAGCCGCGTCGCGCAGGTGATGGATGGTTTTATATTTGATAGCAGTCAGCGGTTTCTGTACCTGCGCTGCAGGCTGATTTGTCTATCATCTTTATGCGTAACCACGCCATGCCTGCGCTCAGGGCTCGAGCCAGTTTGTCGCACCGGCGGACGAGTAACTTTGTTGTGCGCGACAACAAAGTCACCAAACAAGCGTGTCTGCCGACGGCTGTCCGGCAAAACGCACTGCGCGGCTTGGCCGTTACGTTCAAACAGTTGCCGCAGCAATGAAGGACTCTGGCGTCCGCTGCGATGGCTGGCTGGTCTGCTCTCAGGTGTACAAGCTCGAGAGCCAAATAGACCTCTGGCATTAATGCAGCAAGCGTTAGCTGCTCTGTTTTATGCAGATTTTGCCCATGCCTCACGGAACATCAGGCACAGCTTGTGGCCTGCCGGGTCACGCACATAGGCCAGATAGCGGTCATTGCCCGGCGCTTTGCGCCAGCCCGGGGCATCTTCCACAGCGACGCCGCCGTGGGCCAGTGCGGCGTCGAGCGCCTGGTGCAACTGCGCAATCGACGTGGCTTTGAACCCCAGCGTAAAGCCGTTGTAGTGGGTGCAAGCCTCGCCATCACGCGGCGTAGCAACCATCAGGCGCGTGCCATCGTGGTCCCATACATAGCGTTCAAAACCATTCACATTCAAGTGAATGCTGGGGGCTGCGCCCAAAACGCCCAGCATGGCGTCATAGAACTGGCGGCTGGCTTGGGGGTTATTGGTGCCAAGGAGAAGGTGGGAGAGCATGGGTACCTTGCTTCTGAAAATTTCTGAAGAGCATTGAGATGCGGCTGATGCTTCGTCAAAGCCCAAATATTTAATTGCTTTGGCTGCTTGCTACCCTGCATTTCAATCCAGATTGCAGCATATCAGATGATTTTTATCTTTTATTGTGAGGGTTTGATGTTATTTAAGCTGCACATTATTCGGTGTTTTATTCTTGTATGGGTTATTCATCTTGTAAATATGAGAGACCGGATTGATTTAAAAATCATGTTTGCTGTTAAAGCATTTATTTGATTTTGCAAACCAAACATTTTTTGGTAAAGTAAATAAAATCAAATGCCGTGCCTCGCGGCGCTTTGAGCTTTTCCCTTTTATTGATCTCGATCCACGAGCTTTAAGCGCCGTGTCGTGCTGCCTCCGGTGGCTAGTGCCGCAAACTGAAGCCGCTAGCTCAGCACCCATGCTGCGAGCCGACAATCTATTGCACAGTGATGGATGCAACCACGTTGCTGAAAAGTGGATATTTTAAAATCCATATTTATTCTCTGCATTCAAGAATAATCTTGCTAGTTATTAAGAAATTTCTTATTTATTAGTTCTTCTCGTTTTTGTAGAATTTTGGCTCGCTGATAAAAGCGAATAGTCAGAACACCCTGATTCAGTAAGACATTGACGATTATTGCGGCGCTCCATGTGCTCCCTGCGCTGCGTGGGCATTGATAGCGTTATGGCATGCATCGCCTTCTGCTGCTGGAGCAGTCATCCTGAATTCATTCAGTGATTTACGCCGTCACCCTGACCCCAGCCGTTGCATAGCAGCCGCTGGGTTTTTTTAGGGCGTTTACCTCAAATTTGATTGATGCCCTGTTGCATCTTTGAATTTTTATCTTTTCTCTCCTGCTAATGGCTGCCGTAGCGGCAATACACATTTGAGAGGGACTTTCATAAATACAGCGCTCATTGAGCGAAGGTTTATTTCTTATGAAAAAACTAAACTTAGCCAACCTGCTTTTACCGCTGCTGGCAGTAACTGCTCATGCACAGGTACATGCCCAGGGGTGGAATGTCATGCAAGATTTTGATGATTTAACAGTCGGCGGCACGGGCACGGAGTGGAGCTATGCCAACGCAGTCAGTGCCGATGGCAGCGTTGTTGCGGGCGGGGCTACCTTTGGTTCTAGTTGGATGCATCACGCCTTTCGCTGGACCATTGACGGTGGCATGCAAGACCTGGGCGATTTAACAGTCGGCGGGACAGGGCAAAGTGTTGTCAATGCGATCAGTGCCGATGGCAGCGTTATTGTGGGCTGGGCGAGCTACTCCCCCATAGTTTCACACGCTTTTCGCTGGACCAGCGCCGGTGGTATGCAGGATCTGGGCGACTTTTACAACGGTATGGGCGGGAGTTTTGCCTCTGGAGTCAGCGCCGATGGCCGTGTTGTGGTGGGGGAGGCGACCTCCAGCTCAGGACGTAAGTACCGCGCGTTTCGCTGGACCAGCGAGGGTGGCATGCAGGACCTGGGCGACTTGACGGCCACTGGCACTGAGTGGAGTACGGCCACTGCGGTCAGTGCTGATGGCAATGTCGTGGTGGGGCGGGCTGCATATGACTCCAGCAGGTATCACGCGTTTCGCTGGACCAGCGAGGGCGGCATGCAGGGCTTGGGTGATTTAACGGCCAGCAATACGGGGAAAAGTCAGGCCAAGGCGATTAGTACAGATGGCAGCGTTCTGGTGGGCTGGGCTAGCTACGGCTCGGGAGCTAAGGACCACGCGTTTCGCTGGACCACTGGCGGTGGCATGCAGGACCTGGGTGACTTGACGGCCAACGGCACGGGAGGGAGTCAGGCCCATGCAGTCAGCGCCGATGGCCGCGTTGTGGTGGGGCGGGCTGACTATGGCTCAGGAGTCAAATACCACGCTTTTCGCTGGACCAGTGATGGTGGCATGCAGGGCCTGGGCGACTTTACATCCCACGGCACGGGCTCCAGTATGGCTTTGGCGGCCAGCGCCGATGGCAGCGCTGTAGTGGGGCGGGCTGACTACGGCGACGGCTCAAAGAATCACGCCTTTCTGTGGACCAGTGACGGCGGCATGCAAGGCCTGGGTGACTTGACGGCCAACGGCACGGGCCGGAGCCAGGCCGATGCGGTCAGTGCCGATGGCCGCACGGTGGTGGGTACTGCGAGCAATGATCAAGGAGTAAATCGTGCCTTTATCTACCGCACAAAAATGCAAGACACGGGTAATTTGCAGTCTTCGCTGCCAAGGCTGGAGGCAGATAAAGAGCTGGCCGCAGCCCGGCAGCAAATGCGCATGGACCATCTGCTGCAAACGCAGTGCGCCACTGGCAAGGCCGGTGTGAGCTGTTTGAAAGTGACTGGCTCCTTTGATACGGTGGGCGCTGATGCAGGCATTGGCCGGCGGCAGCAGACACAGGGGGTGGTGACGCTGGGCTACGGCCTGAGTGAGCAGTGGACCTGGGGCGGCAACCTGCTGCTGGGGCACGCCAGCTTGCGCCATAGCGCGGTGAACCCTGATAGCACCTATGGCCTCAGCGGCTGGCTGGCCTATAGCCAGTCTGGGCAGGCGGGCAACGGCTGGCAGCTGCAAGCTTCGCTGGGATACAGCCAGCAAAAAAACACCATCACACGGGGACAGGCGCTGAGCAACGTTGAGCTGGTAAGCGGCTCTGCAAACTTAGATGCACTGGCTGCCCGCGTGGCGCTGGGCTTTGGCGTGCGCCATGCAAACGGCTGGCTGGTCACGCCAGAAGTGGCCCTGACGCAGCAGCACAGCAAGTTTGCCGCCTATGACGAGGCCAAGGGTGATTTCCGGGCCTCTTATCAAAAAGCCAGCCTCAAGGCCACGGTGCTGGCTTTGGGTGTGACGGCGCAAAAGGCCGTGGGCAGTAAGACACAGCTTCGGCTGGCGGCGGGGCTTGAGCAGGACCTGAGCGTTCAGCGCATGAAGTTTGCTGGCACCTCAGATGTGCCAGGGGCCGAGACATTTAATCTGGAAAGTGCTTTGAAGCGCAAAGCGCTGCGCCCGTACGTCTCTGCCGGATACGTTTACCACCTGGACGCTGCCAGTGCAGTGGCCGTGGACATTGGCGCTGAGCGGGATACGTTTTCCAGCGAGTTCAATATGGGGCTATCGGTGAGCTACAGAAAATTCTTCTAAGAGTGACTTGAAGTGAATCGACCCGCATTTCTTCAAAATTTAAGTTATGACGGATACGCCGATTGACACGGCTGAGCCGGTCATGGCACGCCTAATGCTCTTTGCGGTTAGAGAAAAGAGGTACCTCTTAAGGTTTCAATGAACCATGAGGAAGAAAGCCTTGATTGTTGATGATCATCCGTTGATTTTCGAGGCCATTTGCCAAGCTTTTTTGGCCATTGGCTTTGGGGCCACAGGTGTGACAAACGATGGAATTGATGCATTGCGAATGATTGAATATTTAGTGCCACGGTTCGCCAAATTGGATATCGATCGGTAGAAGCCAAATATTTAACTGTTTAATATTGAAATTTTTAAAAACCTCATTAATTAATGAAATTATTTTTAATGAATAAGAATTAAAGAAAATCAAATAAATATTTGTTTTTTGCATTTAGGAAATTTCTTGCTAGTTATCAAGAAATTTCTTGTTTATTAATTGTTTTCATATTTGTAGAATTTTGGCTCGCTAATAAAAGCGAATTTTCAGAACGCCCTGATTCAGTAAGACATTGAAGACTTTTGCGGCAGCTCCCTGCACTACGTGGGCATTGATGGCGTTATGGCATGCATCTCCTGCTGCTGTTGTTGTTGGAGCAGTCATCTTGAATTCATTCAGTGATTAATGCCGTCACCCTGACCCCAGCCGTTGCATAGCAGCCGCTGGGTTTTTTTAGGGCGTTTACCTCAAATTTGATTGATGCCCTGCTGCATCTTTGAATTTTTATCTTTTCTCTCCTGCTAATGGCTGCCGTAGCGGCAATACATATTTGAGAGAGGTTTTCATAAATACAGCGCTCATTGAGCGAAGGTTTATTTCTTATGAAAAAACTAACTTTATCCAATTTTCTTTTACCGCTGCTTGCAGCAACTGCTCATGCGCAGGTATATGCCGCAGGTTTAAGCAGCATGCAAGACTTGGCTGGCGTCCCATCAGCCGGGACGGAAGATAGTTATGCCAATGCGGTCAGTGCCGATGGCAGTGTGGTGGTGGGGCGGGTGGAGTACGGCTCAAGGGGGAACTACCACGCCTTTCGCTGGACCATTGATGGCGGCATGCAGGACTTGGGCGATTTCACAGCCAATAACACAGGCTGGAGTGTGGCCAGTGCGGTCAGTGCCGATGGAAGCGTGGTGGTGGGGCAGGCGGACTACTCCAACATTGGTGCACACGCTTTTCGCTGGACCAGCGCTGGCGGCATGCAAGACCTGGGCGATTTAACAGCCAGCGGCACGGGCATCAGTGTGGCCACTGCGGTCAGTGCCGATGGCAGCGTGGTGGCGGGCAATGCTAGCTACGGCTCAAACTGGAGGCCGCATGCCTTTCGCTGGACCATCGCCGGCGGCATGCAGGACCTGGGCGATTTGACGGCCAGTGGTACGGGGATGAGTTATGCCAATGCGATCAGCGCCGATGGCAGCACCGTGGTGGGTGGAGCTGATTACGGCACTGGTGCCAATTCGCACGCTTTTCGCTGGACCAGCGCCGGCGGCATGCAGGACCTGGGCGACTTGACGGCCAGTGGCACGGGGCGGAGTTCGGCCTCCGCAGTCAGTGCCGATGGAAGCGTGGTGGTGGGGCAGGCTGGCTACGGCTCTGGCGTGAAGTACCACGCCTTTCACTGGACCAGCGCTGGCGGCATGCAGGACCTGGGTGATTTCACGGCCAGCGGCACGGGCTGGAGTCAGGCCTATGCAGTCAGCACCGATGGCCGCGTTGTGGTGGGTAGCGCAGATTATGGCTCTGGAGTAAATATGCACGCTTTTCGCTGGACCAGCGACGGCGGCATGCAAGAGCTGGGCGATTTAACAGCGAATGGTACGGGCTGGAGTGTGGCCACTGCGGCCAGTGCCGATGGCAGTGTGGTGGTGGGGGATGCGAGCAATTACAGCGCAGGTCAGCATGCTTTTCGCTGGAGCAGTGATGGCGGCATACAAGACTTGGGCGATTTAACAGCCGATGGCACGGGCTGGAGTACGGCCAGTGCGGTCAGTGCCGATGGCCGCACTGTGGTGGGAAGTTCGCTCAATGATCAAGGGCTAGCTCGTGCCTTTATCTACCGCACAAAGATGCAAGACACGGGTAATTTGCAGTCTTCGCTGCCAAAGCTGGCGGCAGATAAAGAGCTGGCCGCAGCCCGGCAGCAAATGCGCATGGACCATCTGCTGCAAACGCAGTGCGCCACTGGCAAGGCCGGCGTGAGCTGTTTTAAAGTGACTGGCTCCTTTGATACGGTGGGCGCTGATGCAGGCATTGGCCGGCGGCAGCAGACACAGGGGGTGGTGACGCTGGGCTACGGCCTGAGTGAGCAGTGGACCTGGGGCGGCAACCTGCTGCTGGGGCACGCCAGCTTGCGCCATAGCGCGGTGAACCCTGATAGCACCTATGGCCTCAGCGGCTGGCTGGCCTATAGCCAGTCTGGGCAGGCGGGCAACGGCTGGCAGCTGCAAGCTTCGCTGGGATACAGCCAGCAAAAAAACACCATTACACGGGGACAGGCTCTGAGCAACGTTGAGCTGGTAAGCGGCTCTGCAAACTTAGATGCGCTGGCTGCCCGCGTGGCGCTGGGCTTTGGCATGCGCCATGCAAACGGCTGGCTGGTCACGCCAGAAGTGGCCCTGACGCAGCAGCGCAGCAAGTTTGCCGCCTATGACGAGGCCCATGGCGATTTCCGGGCCTCTTATCAAAAAGCCAGCCTCAAGGCCACGGTGCTGGGGCTGGGTGTGACGGCGCAAAAGGCCGTGGGCAGTAAGACACAGCTTCGGCTGGCGGCGGGGGTTGAGCAGGACCTGAGCGTTCAGCGCATGAAGTTTGCTGGCACCTCAGATGTGCCAGGGGCCGAGACCTTTAATCTGGAAAGTGCTTTGAAGCGCAAAGCGCTGCGCCCATACGTCTCTGCCGGATACGTTTACCACCTGGACGCTGCCAGTGCAGTGGCCGTTGACATTGGCGCTGAGCGGGATGCGTTTTCCAGTGAGTTCAATATGGGGCTATCGGTGAGCTACAGAAAATTCTTCTAAGAGTGACTTGAAGTGAATCGACCCGCATTTAGTTCTGAAGTGAGTACCGCCACCATCGGTCACTTCAGAATTTTATTTAAGAGCTAGTGAAATCGCACTGGCTCAGGCCCTGTATTGGTACGTTTGACGACGACAGTCCCTGCGATCTTGTCATGCCAGCCTTGCTTGCGGCTGTCGAAGGCGACCCAGAAAATACCCAAACCCAGCGGAAGGATTGCAAGAAAGTAACCGAGGTAACGCAGCATGGCTTGGCCTACGCTGATGCTGTGACCTGTTTGGGCATCGACCACTTGTGCCTTAATGGCCATCTTGCCCGGGGTCGCGTTTTTGTAGAGCCAAAAAAGCACAGTAGCAAGTGCGGGCAACACCCAACTGATTAAGAAATCTGCCGGGCCCATCACTAGGTCTTCAGCTTCTAAATATTCCCACCCGTAAATAGAGATCAGAACAGGCATGGTGATGAGCAAGAGCAAAAATCCGTCAATTAATCCAGCACCGGTGCGTGCCCAGAAACCTGCATATTCAAGGTGTTGTGTTTCCAATTTCTCTCTCCTTAGTTAGTGTCAGTTTTTTGTGAAGTTCTCTGGCGTAAAAGTGCTTGTTGGCATTTCGCACATGCATGTAAAAAAAAGCCACAAGTACGAACGCCATCATTAGAAAAGTGTTGCGCTGGTCTTTTTTGATTTGTGCAATGTGTTTACGCCATTCTTTGATTTCAAACAATTCACAGATGGTTTGAATTTCTGGTGGGGTAAAACCGGTGGCTTGTAAGCGGGCTGGGTTTTGCTTTTGGCAATCACCGCGCTCCAATGAAGGCGTGACCAAAGGCCATGCGAATACGCGTTCCACGCTGTCTTCATTCAAGACAATCCAGCTGTCAGTGGCTTTGAGGGTGGCCAGCCCAGGTTTAGCGATGGCAACAAAGATACTCACCCCAATGGCGACAATGAGTATTGCAAGCCACAAGGCAAGTGCAGCTCTGAAGAACTTGCCCGGCAGTTTGTCAATGAGCACTAGGTGGTTTTCTAAATCAAAGTAGTCACCACAAGCGCTGATGGTGGTCATGGGTACTAGCTGCTTTTCGCTCCACGCAATCAACTGGTGTGCTTGCGCCAGACTTTGTACCTGTGTGCCGCTGAAAAGGCGAAAGGCGTAGAGGCTGGTTTGGTCTTGCGTGAAGCTTTGAATGCGTGGGTCTGGAATGTCTTTGTTGCCATGAACCAGCAGCCAGAAACGACGCAACAGAAAGTGCAGCGACTGAGCGCGCCAGCACAGATAGGCAATGCCGAGAATTGCAATGACGAAGAGGCAAGCCGTGAGCAGCGGGATGGGTGAGATCAGCGTTTCCATGGCTTATTTCTTCTGTTGTTTTCACCTGTTGCCATGCGGTTGGCACAAGTGCCCAGTGCAGGTATCAGCAGCGTTGCCATGTATCTGTGGTGTGTGTAACCCTGGGTGTGCAGGCTGGATCGCAGTTTGTATCAATTGGTTTCGGTTTATAGGGGAATGCATGGATGTGCCCTGTCATAGTCGAGTGGGCTGTCTGACTTGTGTTGTCCGCGTTTGATGGTGTTTTCGGCTGTTAGCGCTTTGGCAGCATGCGCAGGCAGCTATTGCTTTTTTAAAATGACGTTGTTGCATGCTCACGACAGGCCGTTGCTTCTGGCCGCTGCTGGTGTAGCAAAGTGGCAACCCTTGGCTGGGGTGCGCCTATGGCTTGCTTGCCTTGCCATTTGTGACACAGCCATGCACCATGCCCGCACAGGCTGCCGTACTGTGATTGCTCAGTCGGCGTAGTAGATAGGTTGAGTTACTGAGAAAAGGGATTGCCCATGTCTGACACCCCCAAGCCACTGTCTTTGCCGATTGCACACGCGCTGGACCCGCGCCTGTCGCAGGTGCTGGAGTACTGGTTGGGCGCAGAAATGCCGACCAACGAGAGTGCGCTGTCGCGCAAATCGTTGTGGTTCACCAAGTCGGAAACCACGGATGAAGAGATCCGCCACCTGTTTGGCGCAGTGCTGCAGGAGGCGCTGGCGGGCAAACTCGATGGTGAGGCGATGGAGTCGCCATTGGGGCTGCTTTCGGTGCTGATTGTGCTGGACCAGTTCACGCGCAATGCCTATCGCGGCACGCCCAAGAGCTTTGCAGGCGATGCCAAGGCGCTGCAATTGACCTTGAAGGGGATTGACCGGGGCTGGGATGTGGATGACAGCATTCCAACCGTGGCACGCATCTTTTTGTACCTGCCGCTGGAGCATGCTGAAGATGCGGGCATGCAGGAAAACAGTGTGGTGGCGTTTGAGCAACTGGCACTGGAGGCCAGCCCTGAGCTGCAGGAGTTCTTTGGCATGACGCTGGATTACGCGCGCAAGCACCAGGTGGTGATTGAGCAGTTTGGACGCTTTCCGCACCGCAACAGCATTTTGGGCCGTGCAAGCACCCCTGCAGAAAAAGAATACCTGAGCCAGCCAGGCGCAGGTTTTTAAGCACTGAAGACAGGTCTGCACCAAGGCTGCCTGTGCCATGTGGCACGGCAGCTTTTTTATGTCTGCTGTTAAGAAAAAAACAGGAAACATTCATGCGTATTGCCTGCCTGCATACTGCACACAGCAATGTGGCTGTTTTTGAAGATGCGGCCCTGCAACTGGGCCTGCCAGCCGGGGTGCTTTGCCATGGCGTGCGCCCCGATTTATTGGCTGATGCCGAAGCGGCTGGCGGGGTGACAGCTCAGATTGAGGATGCCACGCAGCGTGCCTTGATGGAGCTGGCTTTTTCAGCCGACGCAGTGCTGCTGACGTGTTCTACGCTGGGGCCGGTGGCCCATACCATGCTGTCGCAAACGCGGGTGCCGGTATTGCGCACCGATGCTGCCTTGGCGCAAGCGGCGGCCCGTGTGAATGGTCGTGTAGTGGTTCTGTGTGCAGTGGCCACCACCGTGCAGCCCACCACAGAGCTGTTTTTGCACGCTGCGGCCCATCACCCCCTGGCGGTAGTGGATGTGCGTCTGGTGGAGGGGGCCTGGGCCTTGTTCAAAGCAGGGCAACTGTCAGCCTACTGGGTTTGTGTGGCCCGTGCCGCAGATGCAGCGTATGCGCAGGGGGCAGCGCAGGTGGTGCTGGCACAGGCGTCAATGGGGGGCGCGGCGCAGTTGGTGACTGCCGGGCCACGCCCTTTGAGCAGTGCCTGTGCAGGGCTGGCTGCCGCCGTCAAAGCCTGCCAAGCAGGTTGAGTGGGCTGAGTGACTGCCGCTGGGTGCGCCAGCGCGCAAAAAAAGCTGCCTTGGCGTGTGCAGGGCAGCTTTCAAGGTGCTTTTGGCTTTTGGCACTGGGCGCTGATGCAGTCAGCGCGAGCAGCCATAGCTTTTAGTTCTTGGTGGCACGGCGACCGGTGAGCGACCAGCCTGCGTGCTGGTTCTTCTTGTCGTTTTCGTATTCCCAGTTGGTGCCGCAACGCTCGCACACATAGCGGGTGACGGTGACTTTGCCGGTTTCACGCTCGCGCGTGTAGTTGGTGCCCTGAGCCAGTTCCACATGGCCGGGGGTCTTGCGCCAGTTGCGCTGGATACCTGCACAGGCATCGCACATTTCAATTTTTTTGAGTTCTTTGATGCGGTCGTTATCTTGGGTCATGGTGTTCTTGTGTGCATGCGCGGATGCGCGGGCCGGGCTTGGCAAGGGGGGTTACTGTACCCAAATCGGCAAGCTGAGGTGCAGCAAGGGTGCTTTGGCAATGGGGAGTTGACTGTCGCAGCAATGTCCACCGGCGACGGACGGCATAGGAGTGACCATTCGTCGGGCGGTGGCAACACCTGTTTAAATTAAGGGTTTGCACTAGGTTTGAATGCCTGGTGCACGGGGCTGTGGTGAGCGCCCGTTCGGATTCCTTGTGCCAGTTGGATGGCTGTATCTGGGTGTCAGCACGGTTGCAGTGCCGTGAACGTGTGCGGCAGCCCTGTCGCCATTGATAAGACTTGGAGGAGAGATTCGAATGACAGCCAACTTACCGACGCTGGTGACGTTTGCCATCTATCTGATTGGCATGTTGCTGATCGGCTGGATGGGCTACCGCGCTACCACCAATCTTTCGGATTACATTCTGGGCGGGCGCAGCCTGGGCAGTGTGGTGACGGCCTTGTCGGCCGGTGCATCTGACATGAGTGGCTGGCTGCTGATGGGCTTGCCCGGTGCGGTGTTCCTGTCAGGCCTGTCAGAAGCCTGGATTGCCGTAGGTCTGTGTATGGGGGCGTGGCTGAACTGGCGCTTTGTGGCGGCCCGGCTGCGGGTGTACACCGAGAAGGTGGGCAATGCGCTGACTTTGCCCGACTACTTTACCAACCGTTTTGAAGACACCAGCAGCTTGCTGCGCATCGTCACTGCTGTGGTGATTTTGGTGTTCTTCACCATTTACTGCGCCTCCGGTGTGGTGGCTGGGGCGCGGCTGTTTGAGTCGATGTTTGGCATGGATTACCAGACTGCGCTGTGGGTGGGGGCGCTGGCCACCATGGCCTATGTGTTCATTGGTGGCTTTCTGGCCGTGAGCTGGACTGACACGATTCAGGCTGCGCTGATGATTACGGCGCTGATTTTGGCCCCGCTGATGGTGATTTACGCCGATGGCGGTGTGGCTGCATCGGCAGCGGTGATTGAGGTCACACGCCCCGGTGCGTTTGACATGGTGGGCAAGCTGGACGTGGTGGCGATTGTCTCGTTGCTGGCGTGGGGGCTGGGCTACTTTGGTCAGCCGCACATCCTGGTGCGCTTTATGGCCGCTGAGTCGGTCAAGACCATTCCCAAGGCACGCCGCATTGGCATGACGTGGATGATGCTGTGCCTGGGCGGTGCGGTGGCCGTGGGCTTTTTTGGCATTGCCTTTTTTGGCCAGCGCCCTGATGTGGCGGGCATGGTGAATGCCAATGAAGAGACGGTGTTTCTGGAGGCCGTGAAGCTGCTGTTTAACCCGTGGATTGCGGGCGTGCTGCTGGCTGCTGTGCTGGCGGCGGTGATGTCTACCTTGTCGTGCCAGTTGCTGGTGTGCTCCAGCGCCCTCACGCAAGACATCTACAAAACCTTTTTGCACAAGACAGCCAGTGACAAGCAACTGGTGTGGTTTGGCCGTGCCATGGTGTTTGCGATTGCGGTGATTGCGATTGTGATTGCGCAAGACCCCAAGTCCATGGTGCTGGGCATGGTGAGCTATGCATGGGCCGGTTTTGGTGCCGCGTTTGGCCCGATTGTGCTGCTGTCGCTGCTGTGGAGCCGCATGACGCGTAATGGCGCGTTGGCCGGCATGATTGTGGGCGCCGTCACGGTGCTGCTGTGGAAGATGTATGGCGTGCCCCACAAAGAGGTGTATCCGATCTTTCGCATGTACGAAATCATCCCCGGCTTTGTGCTGTCATCGATCTCGGTGGTGGTGTTCAGCCTGCTGGGCAAAGCACCTTCGAGCCGCATGCATCAAATGCATGCCGAGGTGGAGCAGGAAGTGGCGCTGCACGGGCAGTGAGACCGCTTTGGCAGGCAGGCCTGCTGCGTTGCCCTGAAGTTTCTCTGGCAAAGCAATGAGCTAAAAAAAACAGCTGCCAGTGCTTTTTTTCATAAGCGCTGGCAGCTGTTTTTATGCATGTTGCATGGATTGCGACATGCACATCAGCCTGTGTGAAGGTGCTTAAAACTGAATGCGCGCACCCAGTTTCCAGGTGCGTTCAAAGTTCACTGGGTAAATGGCGTCGTCACGCACCCAGATGCCGTTGCTGCGATCGAACAGATTGCTGATGCCTGCGTACATCTCAAAGTGTTTGGCCAGCTGGTGGCGGTAGGTGACATCAGTGCTTTGAAACGCACGCTGTTTTTGCACGTTGTTGTTGTCAAAGTCACCCGCTGCCCATGTGCTGCTGCGCCAGGTGTGCGACAGGTGCAGGTTGCCGTGCTCTGCCACACGCACATTCAGGCCCACAACAATGCTGTGGCGGGAGACGCCAGGCAGCTCCTTACCGTTGAATGCACCGGCGCCATCGTTCTCGCGGTCAATGATGGCGCGCGTCCATGCGTAGTTGATATGGCCAGTCACGCGGGGCGAGATTTGCAGGCGGTCTTGCAGCTCAATACCGTATTTGTGCGATTTGTCGATGTTGGTGTTTTTGAACGAGAAGGGTTCCAGATAGATTTCATCGGAAAGCTTCGCGTAAAAAGCAGACAACTTCAGACGGTTGCGCTCGGTGTTGTGGTTGGCGCCCACGGTCAGCGTTCGTACCTTGGCTGGCTCAATGAAACCATTAAAGGATGTGATGCCGGTCATCCAGTCTGTGGTGAAAAAGCGATCCACATCGGGGGTAACAAAGGCATCGCTGTAGTTGGCGAACAAGGCCAGCTGGGGCGACAGGCGGTGGTTGGCGCCCAGCTCCCAAGAGGTCAGGCGTTTGTCGGATTCAATGGACTGGCCTGCGATTGGGCTGTAGCGGTATGTGACCTGTTCCCGGCGAACACCCGCCGACAGCGTGAGCGCATCCAGCATGTACTGGCCCTGCAGGAAGAGTGCGCGATTGTCTTTGGTCGTGCGGTTGTCCACTTGTGAGCGCACGCCATCAAAATCCTGAAAACCTGCGTTGATGACCACAGCATCATTTTGGTATTGCAAGGCCAGCTCGTTGGAGATGTAGCGGTAGTCTGAGGCGAACTTAGAGGCTGGGTACAGCGAAGACTTGTCCTCGGCGTGGTGGCGCGCAGAGAGCTTCCATTGCGTGTTGAGCTGGTAGTCAGCGCCCAGGCTCCAGTGGTCAGTTTGCAGTTTTTGCTGGGTATAGAGGCTGTTTTTGTTCATGCCCGGCGTGGCATTGAACTCTTTGAGTGTCAGTGAGCTGGGGTAGCGCGTATCAATGTGCGAGGAGCCAGCTTCAAAGTCCAAGCGCAGGTTGTCGACGGGCTTGACACCAGCGGCGAAACGCCAGGTGTTGGCTTCTGACTGGTCTTTGTGGCCCGAAGGATCTTTGTCGCTGAAGCCGCCGGCCTTGCTGTGGTCCAGCGTGGCTGAGAGGTCAAACTTTTCACGCACCAGGCCTGCAGTGGCAATCGCGCCACGGTTGCCGTAATTGCCGGCATAGGTCTCCAGACTGACGCCGTTGTGGGGTTTGGTGTAAATCTGAATGGTGCCGGCAGTAGCGCCATCGCCGAACATGACAGCGCCGCTGCCCTTGGTGATTTCAATGCGTTCAATGTCGCTCAGGGAAATCGATCCGATGAGCTGCGGTGCCATGTCGATATTGTTCAGACGGCGGCCATTGACGGAGATGACGAGGTTCTGAAAGCCATCGTTGCCGTAGCCACGCATGCTGATTTGGGGGGCGTAGCGGTTGCCGTAGCTGGGTGTGACCTGCAGCGAGGTTTGCTGGGCCAGATAATCAAACAGCGAGCTGGCGCCAGAGCGTTCAATATCGCTGCGGGTGTGGACTTCAGAGGCGTAGGGCGCATCTTGGTCGCTCATGTCTATGCGGGTAGCAGACACGGTCACCGGGGTGTTGAAAGTTTCTTGGGCGCTGGCACCGTGCGCAAGCACGGACAAGGCGGCGCTCACAGCCAGTGAGCACCGGGAAAAACGGAATGACATGAAGAAGACCCATCTGACCACGGCTTGCGTCCCCGCAAGATGTGGTGTGCCGCACATGGATGGGCTGCGTGGCCGGTGCTCAGCGCACAGCGGATGCTGTGCGCGTCTGAGCTACCCCGCAGCACATCCGCTCAAGTACGTTTCGGCCGGTCTCCGGGCTCATGCGTTGTCTGGTCAGGCAGCTGCGTCCCCTTCCCAGAGCCAGGGCTCCAGTGGTTTGATGACGCAGTTAATCGCATTTACCGTTGCGGGGGCAGCACAGGCATGGCTGGCACCAGTGGGTGTAGCGCACCTGTTTCCCGTTTAACCCTTGCTAGAACAGCTTGTGGGCACCGATCACGTAAAAACTGCTCCCTATTGGGAGCAGTTAGTGAATGATAACGTAGCGTTTGGTAACCGTCGCAGCGCAATGCTGACGGCCTGTAGCTGCAGGCTCTAGGGCTAGCTAGCGTGTACGCACTACGCTGGTGTCAATCTCACCGTACACCGTTACGCCACTTTTCTGGCTGGCTGATGTTTCAGAGGGCTGGTAGTAATGGTCCTGCGCGCAGCCAGACAAGATCAGCAGGCTGGCAGCCAGCGCTGCATAGCTGAGACAGCGCGGTAATAACGAAAAGCGGGGGCTTGGCATGGGCGGCTCCTTGATCCAGCAAATACATGCATCCTAGGCCTGCACAAGGCGCAGCCGTGTGTCAGAACGTAGGTTGAGCACCCTGCACATGAGGTCATTCAGGCTTTGGAGGGTGCCTGGGCAGCCTGCACCACAGACAAGGCTGCTTGCACCAGATGCATGGTGGCCATGGGGTCATCGCAGGCAATGGTGTGGCGCTGGGGCATGCTGCGCAGCCAGGTGATCTGGCGCTTGGCCAGCTGACGGGTGGCGGCAATGCCTTTTTCACGCACCAGATGCATGTTGATGCTCGGCTTGCCCTGACGTTCTTGCCAGTCCAGCTCTTCCCACACCTGACGGTAGCCCACGCAGCGCATGCTGGAGACATCAAGGTGCAGGTCGCCGCGTGCGCGCAGGGCCTTGACCTCGTCCAGAAAGCCGGCTTGCAGCATGTCGTCAAAGCGCTGGGCAATCCGCTCGTGCAGCCAGGCGCGGTTATTGGGTTCTAAAGAAAAGAGGGTGCAATCGAACGCAGGCTGTGCGTTTTCAGCTCTTTTTTTGGATTGATGAAAGCTGGACAGCGGTTGACCGGAGACATGCCACACCTCCAGCGCACGCTGAATGCGCTGGCTGTCTGCTGGGGCCAGGCGTGCTGCAGTCTCCGGGTCTACCTTGGCCAGCTGTGCATGCATGGCTGGCCAGCCTATTTCTGCAGCCTGCGCATCCAGCTGGGCGCGTACTTCGGGGTCTGCGGCAGGCATGTCATCTATGCCATCGAGCAAGGCTTTGAAGTACAGCATGGTGCCACCTATCAGCAGTGGAATTGCGCCGCGTGCACGGATTTCACCAGCCAGACGCTGGGTGTCTTGAACAAACTCCGCAGCGCTGTAGGACTGCAGGGGGTCCAGAATATCAATCAGGTGGTGGGGCACCGCCGCCTGCTCTTGGGCGGAGGGCTTGGCAGTGCCGATGTCCATGGTGCGATAGACCAGTGCAGAGTCCACGCTGATGATTTCGCTGGCCTGGCCGCGTTGAGCAAGAACGGCGGCCAGCGCCAGTGCAGCATTGGTTTTGCCAGAGGCGGTCGGGCCTGCAATGGCAATGCAGGGCAGTGTGTGGGTGGAGGCAGTCAAGATCAGCAAACGAAAAGCGGTTCAAACCAAACCAGCGTGCCTTAATGCGCGCTGGGGGCACCGTGGCGGCGCACCAGCGTCCATGATGCCAAGGCTGCGGCCAAACACCAGAATCCCAGTCCGAAAACCAAGGGGTACACAGTGCCATTGAAGCTGCGTCCCAGAATTTGCCCGGTGGCAAAGGCAAACAGCATCATGATGCAGCCGTTCAGGGCAGAGGCCATGCCTGCAGCTTTGGGGAAGGTGCTGACAGCACCGCTTTGCCCGCAGGGTTGCTGAATGCCGTGGGCAATGGGAAACAGCAGGCACACGCAGGCGTAGGCCATGCCGTTGCGTACATCGGCCAAAGCCAGCGCGATGAGCAGCACGGCGCACAGCATGGCCAGCGCACCGGCCACAGCCACGGTATTGCGCACGCCCATGCGTGGCAGCAGTTTGCGGCACAGCATGGTGCCGCCGATATAGATCACGCCATTGGCAGCCAGCAGCCAGCCTACGTCGGTGGCTGTCCAGCCCAGTGCATCGATGAACGTGAAGGGCGAGCCGGTGAGAAAGACGACCAGCCCTGCATAGGAGCAGGTGGTGGTGGCGGTGTAGGCTAAAAAGGTGCGGTTGCGCACAATGGCGCTCCAGTTGTGCCACAGCCGCTGTGGCTGCAGTGCGTGTGGATTGAAGTGCTGCATGCTTTCCTGAAAGCGCAGCCACACCAGCAGCCAGGTGGCAATACCCACCACAGCCAGCACCGCCATGGTGGAGCGCCAGCCCACATGAATGGCCAGCCAGCTGCCAATCAAAGGGCTGCAGCAGGCCAGCACGCCAAGGCCAGACAAGGCTTTGGACATGACCTGAGCGCCTTGCACAGGCTGGTACAGATCACGCACGATGGCGCGTGCGGCCATGACAACCGCCCCCATGGCCGCGCCCTGCAGTGCGCGAAAAGCGATCAAGGCATCCATGTCGGGGGCGAAAACACAGCCCAGAGCTGCCAGCACATACAAGCCAATGCCTGTCAGCAAGATGGGGCGACGGCCCCAGCGGTCAGACGCAGGGCCCCATGCCAGCTGTGAGCAGCCAAAGGCCAAAATCAGTGCATAAAACGTGGTTTGTGTCTGTGACACGGAGGCATCGAGCTGCTGCGCCAGCAGTGGCATGGCGGGCAGGTACAAATCGGTGGTCAGCGGCTGAAAGCCCAGCAGCAGGGCCAGCAAGCCGATGATGAAAAGCGGGGACATGGCCGCAGTAGATGCGGTAACCGAAGCAGGAGAAGATGACACAGAGACACGTACCAGGTAGCAAACAAAAGACCGTCGACCAACGGTCTTGCGCAGGCTAGCAGAACCACCTGGGCGTGGTGTCGCTTGGATAGAACAGATGCCAAAAATGCTGTTGATGCTTGTCTGGCAAGCACCAGCAGCTATGGATTTTTTAAGCTTTGCAGCTGGCTTAATGCAGCGCGGTACTGGGGCAGGCCTGCGCTGTTGGTGCTGTGGTGGGTGCCGCCATCTACTAAAACCCATTGCTTGGGCCCGATGGCGGCTTCATACAGCTGCTGCCCTTGCGCCTGCGGTATCAGGGCGTCGGCACTGCCATGCACCACGACCACGGGGCTGCCCACTTGCTTGATTTTGGACAGCGAGTCGAACTTTTGCGTGATCAGCGGCCCCACAGGCAGCCAGCCCCATTGAAAACCACGCGCCATGTCACGAATGTTGGTGAAAGTGGCTTCCACAATCAGCGCTTGCTCATCGTTGACGCGCGTGGCCAGGTCAATCGCAATGGCGCCACCGAGCGAGTGGCCAAAGATAACGCGAGGCTGATCGGGGTGATGCTGCGCTAGCCATTGCCATGCGGCCAAGGCATCTTCGCGTGCGGTGATTTCAGAGGGGAGCTCTTTGGGTTTGGTCTGGCCAAAGCCCCGGTAATCAATGGCCAGCACCGAAAAGCCCAAGCTGTGCATATTGCGCATGCGCAGCGTAGAGCCTGTGACGTTCCAGCGGGCACCGTGCAGATACAGCATCACGGGTGCTTCGGGGTTGCGGTGGGGGAGCCACAAACCATGCAGGCGCACGTCCTGCTGTGCGTGCTGGCTGCGAAAGCTGATCCACACATCGTCCATGCCCTGCATATTGGCGCGTTGCCAGATGCGGTCGCTGGGCTGAAAGATCATCTCGCGCTGCTTGGCATCGAGGGCCGAGCAGCCTGCAATCGTCAGTGCCAGCGCAACAGCGCAGGTCCACGCCAAGGTGCGCAGTGCTGGAGGCGAAGTCATCCCGGACAGTTTCATAGGTTGGTATTTTGGGTCTATGCTTGCCGGCAAGTGTGCACGACCAAGTGCCTGTGTTGTTAAGGATGAATCAGACCATGCTTTTAGGCCTTGCCGCCAACCGGCTCCATCACCAGACCGAAGACGCCGCCCTGTTTGATTTGCTGCGGGCGTGTGAGTCAGGCATTCGTGAATTGAACCTGGGCCTGCACGCTGTGGGGCGCACTTACGATGCCATTGCTGCAGCAGACATGATGCACCGCTACCCGGGGCTGGTGCGCTACCCCTATGGCCGCGAGGGCGGCTTGATGAAGCTGGTGGCCGAGGTGGTCGGAATGGGTGAGGGGCGCACGCTCGATGGTGCCATTTACCTGACTGACCCGGTCGACCCGTCTTCTATTTTTCCGGAAGCGCTGGCCTTGAAGCGCCAGTGCGTCATTCATGGCAAGCCCTTTTTGTCGACCGTAGCCAGTGCACGCGACTGGATAGAGATGGAGCGCATCCATGCAGGCCTGGTGCGCGACCGGCATGCAGACCGCTTTCATGACTATGCCAGCCACACGCTGGCACTGATTGCCCACGATGCCATGAAGCCCGCCATGCTGGAGTTTGCGGCACACAACTTTGAGCTGCTCTCGCGCTTCAAGCGCCGGGTGGGCACGGGTACTACGGGCCAGAAACTCAATGAAATGGCGTGGAGCAAGGGCTGGCCGGCCGATAAGCCCTGGGTGGATCGCTACAACAGCGGCCCCTTGGGCGGTGATGCGCAGATTGCGGATCTGGTGCTGGAGCGCCGCTGCCAGCGGGCTATCTTCTTTGAAGACCCGCACGTGGCCCGCCAGCACGAGGCCGACATTCAGTTGCTGGAGCGTGCGGTCACAACGGTGACGCACGAGGCGGTGTGCATCACCACGCCCAAAGTGGCACAGCGCTGGTGTGATGCGGCAGTAATGCGGGCCAAGGGCTAGGCCACAGGGCACTCAATGGCCATGAAAAAAGCAGCCAGAGGGCTGCTTTTTTTGTGTGCTTTTCAAGCCCGGGCTTTAGAAGCTGTGGCGAATGCCCGCGGACACGGCCTTGAGGTCTTCGTTGGCCACCATGTCGTCAGAGCCAAAGCTGGCACCGTGCCTGTTTTGCAGCACGGTGTAGAAGGCGTACAGCTTGGTGCGCTTGCTCAGGTGGTGGTTGTAGCCCACGGTCCATTGCTGCGCTTGTGCCGGGCCTGCACCATTGGCATGGCCAAAGTTGGCCTGAATGTCGCCCGCGCCCACCGCGTATGCCACGGCGATGCGGCTTGCGTTGGCCTTTTGTGTCACGCCAGCCACCACGTCCTGGCTGCGCTGGTGGTAGCCGGAGACCGTCCAGCCACCTTCTGACCATGTTGCACGCAGTGCGTATTGCCTGGCTTGCGCCCATTCGCCGTAACCAGCACCGAACGACCAGTTGCCATGGTCATAGTTGGCGGCCATGTCATAGGCGTTCTTGCCCAGATTGCCAGCGGAGCGTTCGTGGAAGCTGACGGAGGACTCCACGGTCAGGCTGCCCATGGCGGGTGACTTGTAAGCCAGGCGGTTGTTGGCGTTTTCAACACCTGCGTACAGCGCATCGGCGGTGATGCCGTAGTCCTCGTTGTGCAGGCTGGTGCGGTCAGCCACAGCGTAGTACGAGGGGTTGAAAAAGCGGCCCATGCGCACAGTACCGAAGGCACCTTCCAGATTCAGCTCGCTGCGGTTGCTGAAAAACTCGGTGTTGCTGATGCTGCCGTCATCGGAGTTGATGGCGCTTTCCAGGATGAAGCCCATCTTCAGGCCATTGCCCAGGTGTTCCTGGCCCTTGAAGCCAAAGTAAGAGCTGCTGTTGTTTACGCCGTTGATGCGGTCATTGCCCGTCTTGACGGATTCGATGGCGGTATCGATACGGCCGTACATCGTCACGCTGGAGTCAGCAGCTGCAGCGGTGGCACAAACGCCGAGCAGGCCGAGAGCGGCCACTATGTTGTTCAGAGAAAATTTCACGTTCAAAGCGCTGTCAAAAGCGCTGTCAAAGAAGGTCGCTACGCTGCAAGCACAGCCTTTTGGGTTGCGCCAGTAAGCACCACCACAGGTTGGCACTTGCTTTGGAATGCCCATGCATTCCGGGGGGCGCAGTTATAGCGCCCTGTGGCAGTCCTTGCTGCTGCTAGGACATTGGTAGCGCTCCAGCAAGGCGATTCAAGCACTCAAGGAGGTTGGGCTTTTCATTGCGCGAAACAAAAAAAGGAACCCGGAGGTTCCTTTTTTGATGTGCAGCTTAAAGCGGCTGATTTAGATCACGCCCTGAGCCTGCATGGCTTCTGCCACCTTCACAAAACCAGCAATGTTGGCACCGTCGATGTAGCTGACCGAGCCGTTGTCGCGCTTGCCGTGCTTGACGCAGGCGGCGTGGATGCCTTGCATGATTTGCAGCAGGCGGGCGTCCACTTCTTCAGCAGGCCAGCTCAGGCGGGCAGCGTTTTGCGACATTTCCAGACCGGAGGTGGCCACGCCACCTGCGTTGGAGGCCTTGCCCGGTGCGTACAGCACGCCAGCGGCTTCGAAGGCCTTGGCCGCTTCGATGGTGGAAGGCATGTTGGCACCTTCTGCCACGCACAGCACGCCGTTGGCGATCAGGGTCTTGGCATCGTCCAGGTTCAATTCGTTCTGTGTGGCGCAAGGCAGGGCCACATCTACCTTGATGTGCCAAGGTGTCTGACCAGCAAAGAACTCGGCACCCACCAGCTGGGCGTATTCGTTGACGCGGCCATACTTGTGGTTCTTGATGTCCATGAGGATGGCCAGCTTCTCGGTGGTGAAGCCATCTTTGTCATACACGGTGCCCGAAGAGTCAGATACCGACACCACTTTGGCACCCAGTTGCATGGCTTTTTCTACGGCGTATTGCGCCACGTTGCCAGAGCCGGAAACCGATACGGTCTTGCCTTCAAAAGTCTGGCCGCGAGTGGCCAGCATTTCCTGGGCAAAGTACACGGTGCCGTAGCCAGTGGCTTCAGGGCGGATCAGCGAGCCACCGAAGGTCAGGCCCTTGCCAGTGAACACGCAGGCGGCGTTGTTCGACAGCTTTTTGTACATGCCTGCCATGAAGCCCACTTCACGGCCACCCACGCCGATGTCACCAGCAGGCACGTCGGTATCTGGGCCCACATGGCGGAACAGCTCTTGAATGAAAGCCTGGCAAAAGCGCATGACTTCGGCTGGGCTCTTGCCCTTGGGGTCAAAGTCAGAGCCACCCTTGCCGCCGCCCATGGGCAGTGTGGTCAAGGCGTTCTTGAAGGTCTGCTCAAAAGCCAGGAACTTCAGTACCGACTGGTTGACCGAGGGGTGAAAGCGCAGGCCGCCCTTGTAGGGGCCAATCGCCATGCTGTGCTGAATGCGGAAGCCCCGGTTCACCTGTACCTGGCCCTTGTCGTCCATCCAGCTGACGCGGAACTGGATGATGCGCTCAGGCTCGACCAGGCGTTCCAGCAGCGCGTTGTCGGCGTACTTGGGGTTTTTCTCGATGAAGGGCCACAACGACTCCATCACTTCAGTGACGGCTTGCAAAAATTCAGGTTGGCCAGGGTTGCGGGCAGCAACGTCTTGCAGAAATTGGTCGAGGTTGGCGTACTTCATGGAGGGCTAGTCTTTCAAGGGCACAAAACAAAAGCGCAGCAGCGCATGTTCACAATTATGCCAAAAATGTATACCTGTATGCACCAAATTGAGCATGACTTGTAGAAGATTGGTGCATAGATGCCTTGGCTTGGTGCTATTGCGCACCAAAAAGAGGTTTGCTCTGTTTGTATTTGGTGCATTGCTGTTCAAGCTTTGGTTGCTTGTGAATTGATAGCGTGTGTGGCGTCTCGTAAAACCGACGTCGTATGCGGAGATGCTGGTGGTGGTGTCTTGCGAGGTTGGGCGCAACATGAGGGTTGCATGATTGATAGCGACTTGCGCTTGTGTATGCTTGTTTTCAAATAAAAAAGCGCCTGAAGTTCAACAACCTCAGGCGCTAGCAGCTATAAAAAAATGATTGGCTAGATCAGCTCAAACGGAATGGCTCCCCACTGGATGGTGTGGGCCGCCAGACCATAGGCCAGTGCCTGCGCGGCGCTGGTATCGCACAGGTGGCGTACGTCAGCAGCATGGGGCGTGGTGTGGCAGCGCAGCAACCAGTCAGACGGGGGGGCGTGGCTGGCAGGGTCGGTGATGCAAATGAGCTTGGCCCCCAGTTTGCGTGCACGCTCTGACAGGTCGGCCATGTCACTGCGAATACCGCCCAGGGCAAACAGCACCACCATGTCGCGCGGCGCAATGCGTGCCAGCACGTCTTCAATGGTTTCACCGGCGGCGGGTGCGCCGTAGATGGGTTTATCCAGCCCGCTCATCAGGTGTCCGCGCAGCGAACGAGCCAGCATGTGGTTGTGCTGCAGGCCCACGCAAAAGATAGCCGGGGCCTGGTGCAGCGCTGAGGCCATGGCATCCATGGTGCTGGGGGGAATTTGTGCCAGCGTGGCCGTCAGGTTGTCTTGCAATTGCTGCCACAGCAGCGCGCAATTGGGTGTGCTGGAAGAGATGGCAATGCCAGCCCCGGGCAGTGGCAGGCCCGAGGTGCTGGCTTCCATGCGCGCTGTGCGGCGCGCTTCTTCGTAGCTGTCATAGCCCAGACGGCGAATAAAGCGTGTGACCGTGGCGTTGGACACGCCTGTCAGTTGCGCCAGTTCGCTGGCGCTGTAGCCGGCAAGGTTGATGGGGTAGTCCAGTACCACTTGGCCAAGCTTGCGCTCAGTGGGAGAGAACGTATCCAGCGCGGCGCGCACGCGGGCAAAAAAAGGTACGGACATGGTTTTGTCTGGTGGGGTGGCGCTGGCCATGGATTAGCGACCTCGCAGGAACAGGGCGTCCAGCTCTTTCATGCTGAGCTGGCGCCAGGTAGGGCGACCATGGTTGCACTGGTCAGAGCGTTCGGTGGTTTCCATCTGGCGCAACAAGGCGTTCATCTCGTCAATGGTCAGGCGGCGGTTGGCACGCACGGCACCATGGCAGGCCATGGTGGCCAAAATCTCATTGCGTGCACGCTGAATCACGCCGGAGGCATCTTGTTGCTCCAGCTCTGCCAGCACGCTGCGTGCCAGCTCAACGGCATCGCCTTGTGCCAAGGTGGCAGGCACTGCGCGCACGGCCAGCGTTTTGGGTGAAAACGGCGAGATCTCCAGTCCCAGCACGCGCAGGGTGTCTGCATGTGCTTCGGCAGTGGCGACTTCTTGCGGGGTTGCAGCAAAAGTGGCCGGAATCAGCAGAGGCTGGCTGGCAATCGGCTGGTCATTGCCCAGCTGGTCTTTCAGTCGCTCATACACGATGCGTTCATGCGCGGCATGCATGTCCACAATCACCATGCCCTGAGCGTTTTCAGCCAGTATGTAGACGCCATGCACTTGCGCTACGGCACGGCCCAAGGGCCAGGTGGCGGCAGCATCAACGGACGAATCTGAGGTTACGGGCGGTGCGCTCTGGCCCTGCGGCGATGAGCTGGCAGTTGCGGGGTTGCCGGGTGTCGACGGTGGCGTTGCTGCTGCAACCTGACTGTCACGCATGGGTGCCCACAGTGCCTGCATGTCGCTGACCTTGTGGCCCGCGGCTTCTTGCAGTGGCATTGCAAATTGCACTTGCGCTGGCATTGCCGGACGCGGCGCGCTGACTGCGGGTTGCCAGCCTGTGCTGGTTGCTGAACTGGGCAGTGGATGGCCAGAACCAGAAGATGGCAGTGGCACAGACTCTGCCGTGCCTGCGCCCGTGTGCCCGGCGGCCTGCGCCAGCAGGGCTGCACGTGGGGCAGCTAACGCATCTTCGACGGCATGCTTGATGGCCTGATGCACTTCGCGGCTGTCGCGAAAGCGCACTTCGATCTTGGTGGGGTGTACGTTCACGTCCACCCGCGCAGGATCGATCTCCATGTACAGCGCGTAGATGGGTTGCTTGTGGCCATGCAGCACATCTTCATAGGCACTCTTGGCCGCATGGGTGAGCACCTTGTCACGCACAAAGCGGCCATTGACGTAGCAGTACTGCTGATCGGGCCGGCTGCGCGCAGCATCGGGCAGGCCGGCGCGGCCATAGACCGTGATGCCGCTGGAGGCCGAGGTGCGCAGCACGGCAATGGAGCTGGCGACAAAGTCAGCGCCCAGTACATCGCTGAGGCGGCGGGCCAGTGCTTCGTTGCGGTCGGTGCCTTCACCCATGGGAACTGCACGCCACTGTTCAACCAGCTTGCCTTCGTGCCAGATGGAAAACCCCACATCGGGCCGCGCCAGAGCGTGGCGGCGCACAGATTCAATGCAGTGCGCCAGTTCTGTGGCATCACTTTTCAGAAATTTGCGGCGTGCGGGGGTGCTGAAAAAAAGCTCCTTGACTTCCAGCGTGGTGCCACGGCTGCGCGCTGCGGGGCGCAGCTCGCCACTGCGCGCTTCCAGCAGCCAGCCATTGTCTTCACCATCCAGGCGCGAGAGGATGGCTGTTTCAGAAACCGATGCAATGGCTGCCAGCGCTTCACCACGAAAGCCCATGGTGCCCACGTGCTCCAGCTCTTGCAAGTCTCTGATTTTGCTGGTGGCATGGCGGCGCAGCGCCACGGGCAGCTCTTCGCGGGGAATACCGCAGCCGTCGTCTTCGACGCTGATCAGGCGCACCCCGCCTGCCAGCAGGCGCACGGTAATCTGTGTTGCGCCGGCGTCCAGCGCGTTATCGACCAGTTCACGCACGACCGAGGCAGGGCGTTCCACCACCTCGCCAGCAGCAATCTGGCTAATCAGTTCATCAGGAAGGTCTTGGATGGCGCGGCGCTGCGGCGCTGGTGCGAAAGAGGTCATCGACCTCATTGTATGCAGCCGTTCATGCCACTGCGGGAGGTGGCACAACAAACCAATTAACGGTGGTGGCGGTGTCCTCGGCGGTTGCCGTCACTGTTTTGCCCCATTTGGTTGCCAATCAAGGCACCAGCGGCAGCACCGCCCACAGTCCCCAGCGTAGAGCCGAAAAGGGCATCGCCCAGCAATCCGCCGGCGACCGCGCCCACGCCAGTGCCCAGCTGGGCATTGTTGGGACGGTGGGCGCAACCACCCAGCATGAGGGCGCTACCCAAGAGTGTTGCTATCAAAAGTGTGCTGCGTGTTCGTGTCATATGTACCTGCTTATATCTATGTAGTAAGACGGGGGTGACTGTGCCTGCACTGCAGCGGGTGGCAGATGAATTGCGTGCAAAGTTGTTCATGACTTTGAAAGCAATTGTTGGTGAAACCCGGTTTTTGTTGGCGGTGTTGCGGAATGTGAGAAGAAAGGTGTTGTCCGGCTTCAGCGCTGCAAGAACGCTGCTGTCTGTGGCGCTACATTAATTGCTGGCTGCGCTGGTGTGTGGTGCAGCAAGTTTTATTTGCAAGGGGCTGGGTTTTGGAAATCGTCACGTTTTTGATCGACTTCATTTTGAATATTGACAAGCACCTGCAGGCGTTTGTCGTGGCATATGGCCCCTGGGTTTACGCGTTGCTGTTCATTATTGTGTTTGTGGAAACTGGCGTGGTTGTCATGCCGTTTTTGCCCGGCGATTCATTGCTCTTCATTGTGGGTGCCATGTGCGGTGTGGGCATGATGGACTTTTCGCTGGCTTGTGTGGTGCTGCTGGTGGCTGCCATTGCGGGCGACCAGTGCAACTACGCGATTGGTCGCTACATAGGGCCCAAGGTGTTTCAGTGGGACGATTCACGCTGGTTCAACCGGCGTGCTTTCGATAAGGCGCATGCCTTCTATGAACGCTATGGCGGGGTGACGATCATCTTGGCGCGCTTCATGCCTTTTATTCGTACCTTTGCGCCGTTCGTTGCGGGTGTTGCCCATATGTCACGCGGAAAATTCACGATGTTTAACGTGGGCGGGGCCATTCTTTGGGTGCTGGGCATCGTGTCAGCGGGCTATTTCTTCGGCAACCTGCCCTGGGTGAAAGAGCACCTGGAAAAAATCATCTGGGCATTGATTCTGGTGCCGGGATTGCTGGCGATCTATGGGGGCTGGAAAACGGGCCGTAAAGACCAGCAGATTGAGATCGCTGATCGCTGAGTGCGAAGCTTTAGAGCATAAAAAAAATGCCAGCAGTTGCTGGCATTTTTTTGTGTGAAAGCATGCGTTATTTGCGGTCTTGGCTTTTACCAACCTGATTACCAATTACCGCCCCGGCTGCTGCACCACCCAGTGTGCCCAAGGTTCCACCGAGCACCGCATCGCCGATGACACCACCTGCAACGGCACCGACACCGGTACCCAGTTGCTGATTGTTGGCGCATCCTGTCAATACGAATGTGGCGGCCAGTACGGTTGCCGCAATATAGGTGTTTGCTTTTTTCATACGTTGCTCCAGTCCTTTGCTCCAGTGGTTGGAAGTACTTGCAGTATGCAAAGGCTGAGCAAGATCCCGCGTCGGGGAGGCCAGTGTGCCCTTGTAGGCGCAGGGGGCGTTTGCAAAACCTCTCAGTAGTTGTGAAAACTTACAGTGAGGTTTTTAAACGGTGCGCGAGCGTGCCAGCGGCGGGTTCTTGATGAAGTACTGGCGGATGCCTTCCATCATGGCGTCTGCCAGTTTGGTCTGGTAGGCCGCGCTGCGCAGGTTTTGCTCTTCCTGCGGGTTGCTGATGAAGGCAGTTTCGACCAAGACGCTGGGAATATCGGGGGCTTTGAGCACCGCAAAACCTGCTTGCTCGACCCGTGGCTTGTGCAACTTGGCAAAGCTGCCGATCTGTGTGAGCAGCGCTGTGCCCAGCTTGAGGCTGTCATTGATTTGGGCCGTTGTGCTCATGTCCAGCAGCATGCTTTGTACGCCGGCATCCTGGCTGCGCACATTGATACCACCGACCAGGTCGGCCTGATTTTCCTTGTCAGCCAGCCAGCGCGCTGCGGTGCTGGATGCTCCTTTTTGGCTCAACGCAAACACGCTGGCGCCATTGGCGGAGGGCCTGGTGAACGCATCGGCGTGAATACTGATGAACAGGTCTGCCTGTACGCGCCGGGCTTTGGCCACACGCTGGCCCAAGGGGACGAAATAGTCGCCATCGCGCGTGAGGTAGGCACGCATGGGGCTGCCGTTGATGGAGCTTTTGTTGATGCGGTCGCGCAGCAACTGGGCAATTTTGAGCACCACGTTTTTTTCGTACGTGCCCCTGGGGCCAATCGCTCCCGGATCTTCTCCGCCGTGTCCGGGGTCCAGTGCCACGATGATGATGCGGTCGGTGCGTTTGGGCGCGGATGCCTCCGTGCGCGGGCCCGGCGTTTTTGAAGCAGTCTGGGGTGGCGCAGGGGTGGCAGCAGGGGTGGCAGCAGGGGGCGAGACTGCTGGGGCAGAGGGCGCTGTGCTGCTGTGTTTGGCAATCAGATCGCCCAGAGGATCGTGCGGTGCCGTGGCCTGCTGTGTGGGAGGCGTCAGCGCTGCGGGAATGTCCGGGTTGCTGGTGGCATCGCGCAAGCGGTCCTGGATCAGCGCTTCCAGTGGATCTACTGTTTTTGCCGGGTAGAGGTCAAACACCAGACGGTGCTGGTAGGCCGCCACGGGCTTGAGCGTAAAGACCTGGGGCACGGCATCGCGCTTGAGGTCGATGACCAGACGCACCACGTTGGGCGCGTTTTGTCCGACACGGATGGCCGCAATATTGGGGTCATCAGGCCGTACTTTGGCGACCAGCTCCTTGAGTGCGTCGTTCAGTTGCAGGCCTTCAATGTCCACAGCCAGACGGGGAGGGGACTCGATCAGGGTTTGCTTGGCAACCAGCGGAACGTCAGACTCCAGAGTGACGCGCGAGTAATCTTCAGCGGGCCACACACGCACTGCCATGATGGAGGCGCCATACGCAATCTGGTGTTTGCCAGCCAACAGCAGGGCCAAGCTACCTGCTTGTAGCAAAGTGCGGCGGTTGGGACGGTAAGCGGTAAAGATAGGGGACGGGGCGTCGTCGCTCATTGTGGCCAGTGCTGCAGCATGCGCCGACCTCGCTCTGTGCTGGCGCGCAGAGTGACGTGGCGCTGGGTTTCGTCAATTGCTTCAATATGAATAGCTAAGTCCGCAGGTGGAGTCAACGCAGCGGCCTTTTCCGGCCATTCTGCCAGTTTCAACCCTTCACTGGCAAAAATGTCACGAAAACCTGCATCTTCCCACTCTCGGGGGTCTTCGAAGCGGTAAAAGTCAAAGTGCCACACCGTCAGACCCGGCACTTCGTGGGGCTCGACCACGGCATATGTGGGGCTTTTGATACGCCCTTGCACCCCCAGAGTGCGCAGCAGGTGGCGCACGAAGGTGGTTTTTCCAGCGCCCAAATCCCCGTGCAGGGTGATGTAGGCGTTGCGTGTTTCAGCCATAGCGGCCAGCTGTGCTGCAAAGGCCTCAGTGTCTGACTCGTCTTGCCAGGTCAGCACACGTTGCGCAGCGCCTGCGCTTTCTACAATCGGGGGGTTATGGTTTGCAGCAGTCAATTGGTTCTTTCGATGCAGGACTGGGCCCGCGAATTGGGATTTTCCCAAATTGGCGTATCCGGTGTGGATTTGTCGTCTTGTGAGGACGGGCTGCTGCAGTGGCTGGCTCAGGGTTTCCATGGGAAAATGCATTACATGGAGGCACATGGCCTCAAGCGTGCGCGCCCGGCGGAGCTGGTGCCGGGCACGGTGAGTGTGATCACGGTGCGCATGGATTATTTGCCGCGCAGCACCCCGCAAGACTGGCAGTGCGTGGAATGGGCGCGTTTGCAGCGGCCGCAGGAAGGCATTATTTCGGTGTATGCCCGTGGGCGCGATTACCACAAGGTGCTGCGCAGCCGTCTGCAAAAACTGGCCGAGCGCATTGCCCAGGAAGTAGGGGCTCTGGGCCACCGTGCATTTACCGATTCAGCCCCGGTGATGGAGGCCGAGCTGGCACGGCGCAGCGGTCAGGGCTGGCGCGGCAAGCACACGCTGGTGCTCAACCGCGATGCGGGCTCCATGTTCTTTCTGGGCGAGATTTATATCGACATGGCCTTGCCGGAGACCGCGCCGGTGACTGCGCACTGCGGCAGTTGCTCCAGTTGCATGGATGCCTGTCCCACGGGGGCCATTGTTGCGCCGTACCGCGTAGATGCACGCCGCTGTATTTCGTATTTGACCATTGAGCACGATGGCGCCATTCCGCTGGAGATGCGCCCGCTGCTGGCCAACCGCATCTATGGCTGTGATGACTGTCAGCTGGCCTGCCCCTGGAACAAGTTTGCGCAAAGCAGCACCTTGCCGGACTTTGATGCGCGCGCCGGTCTGGCAGGCAGCACGCTGGTGCAGCTGTTCAGCTGGGATGAGGCCACATTTTTGCGCTGTACCGAGGGCAGTCCGATTCGCCGCATTGGGCATGTGCGCTGGTTGCGCAACATTGCGGTGGCCATGGGCAATGCGCTTAACAATCTGGCAGATACGCACATGCATGCGTCCATTCGAGCGGCCTTGCAGGGGCAGGCGGCGCACAGTCATGAAGTGGTGCGTGAACATGTGCAATGGGCTCTGGCGCAAGGCCAGGCTAATTAAAAAGAGAGCTATTAACGCTTTGTTTTAAACACTTTCAATATGAAAAGATATTGAAAGTGTTTGGTGTCAAGCGCTGGTAGCTATTTTTATATTTCAGTGCTGCAAAAAACCTGCGCTGCGCAGCGCTTGTACTAAGGTTTGCGCAAATGCCGCATAGCCCTGTGCGTTGGCATGGACGGTGTCGGCACGCAAGTCTGGATTGCCCAGGATAGGCCCCCACAAACCCGATATCAGCGGCACGCTCAGCTCTTTGGCCAGGCTTGCATACAGCGGGTGATCACTGGGCACGGCACCGGCGGCAGCCATCAAGCTGGGTTCTGGAATAGCCACCAAGACCACCTGAGCCCCCGCAGCTTGTGCGTTGCGCACACTCTGTGTGAGCGATTGCCGGGTCATGTCAGGAGATTGCCTGCGCAAGAAGTCATTGCCTCCTAAACCCACAATCACGAGGCTGGGTGCGTGTTCGCTCAGCAGCTCTGGCAAGCGCTGCGCGCCTTGTGCGCTGGTATTGCCCGAGATGCCGCCATTGATGACGTCCCACTCGGTCAGCTCGGCAAGCAGGCTGGGCCAATCTTCGCCCGGCTTGGCACCTACGCCTGAAGTGAGTGAATCGCCCAGAGCGACAACCACAGAGCCTGCCGCAACCGGTTGCGCAGCCGGTGTTTTGCCGCCACATGCGGTAAACAATGGCAGGCAGAGCAGGGCAAGCAAACCAGCGCGGCGATTAATCATGTGCATGTGAATTCAAGGCACCAGGGAAAGGGCGTAGGGCAGGCTGACAATGCCCAGCAGCGTGGACAGCGTGACCAGTCCTGCCACATAGGGCCCGTTATAGCCCATGCGTGCGGCCAGCACATAGCAAGTCGATGCCGTGGGCAGCGCAGAAAACAGCAGCAAGATGAGCGCCTGGTCACCCTGCAGGCCAAACACATGGATTGCGCCCAGCGCAATCAGTGGCTGAATCAGGTGGCGAATACCCAGCACACCCACGCTCAGGCGTTTGGCCTGTGTCAGCAGGCCCAGTTGCATGCCTGCGCCTGCAGACATCAGGCCCAGCGCAATCGATGCTGCACCAATGCGTGCCACGGGTGGCTCCAGCCAGGACGGCATGCGAAAGCCCAGCAGGTTGGCCGTCAGGCCACACACGGTGGCCACGATCAAGGGGTTGCGTACCAGCTGACCCAAAAAGCTTTGCTTGCTCTCACGTGCCATTGGCCACACTGCGGCAATGTTGAACATCGGCACGCAAAAGCCGATGAGCACCGAGATGAAAAACAGCCCTTGAGCGCCAGCCAGCCGGTCTGCCAGTGCCAGACCAATGAAGGAGTTAAAGCGAAAAGCCACCTGTGCAGCGCTGGCGTGGTCACGTGCCGCCACGTTTTTGCGCAAGCCTGGCCACCAGGGCAAGCTGTAGGCCAGTGCAATGCCTGCAAGGCCTGAAGTGACACCCGCTGCAATCAGGCTGGAGGTGGCTGCCCAGTCCAGCGGGCTTTTGACGATGGAGTGAAACAGCAGTACTGGAAACAGCAGGTAGTACACCAAGGCTTCTGCGCCTTGCCAGACTGGGCGGTTGAGTGGGCTGAAGCGGCAGAGCAGATAGCCCAGAAGGATCAGGGCGAAGTCTGGAAAAAGGAGCTGGGCGTAGTTCACGGGTGCAGAGGCTACTGCCTTTTTTCCCGCGTTTGCGGCGTGCTAGTCACGAAATTGGCACCCTAGCGACACGTTTTGCGAAATTTCTATGCATAGGGAATGCACTGAGAAAAAAGCGTGAATTGGGCGGCGCAGAAAAAGCGCTTCGCCATTAGCATCGATTTCTGTACTAAAACTTACAATTGACAAGGGATCAATTCAGCATGAAACGTCGTATCTGCCTGGGTCTTGCTTTTGCCATCGCCGGCTCTACTGCTTTTGCACAGAGCTATCCCACCAAACCCATCAAGTTGCTGGTGCCTTTTGCTCCGGGCGGCACGACGGACATCATCGCTCGCGTGATTGCAGAGCCTTTAGGGCGCGAGCTGGGGCAGTCCGTGATTGTGGAAAACAAGGGCGGTGGCGGCGGCATTGTGGGTGCTCTGGAGACGTCACGCGCTGCACCAGATGGCTATAGCCTGGGTATTGCCACCGTCTCTTCGACGGCCACCAACCCCGCCATCAATCCCAAGATTCCCTACAACACATTGACGGATTTCACCCCGGTGATCAATGTGGCTGCCACCCCCAATGTGCTGGCCATCAATCCTAAATTTGGACCGACAGACCACAAAAGCTTTCTGGCCATGCTCAAGGCATCGCAAGGCAAGTACTCCTATGCATCGTCGGGTACCGGCGGTATCCAGCACATGCTGATGGAGCTGTACAAAAACCTGACCGGCACTTTCATCACCCATATTCCTTACCGCGGTGCTGGCCCGGCGCTCAATGACACGGTGGCTGGTCAGGTGCCGATTATTTTGGACAACCTGCCCTCGGCACTGCCGTTTATCAAAGACAAGCGTCTGCTGGCAATTGCGGTGGCAGCGCCTCAGCGTCTGGAAGTTCTGCCTGACGTGCCCACGTTCAAGGAAGTGGGCCTGGAGCCCGTCAACCGCATGGCCTTTTATGGCATTTTGGGCCCCAAAGGCATGCCCAAAGAGGTCGTGGACAAGCTGAACGCGGCGGTGAAGAAGGTCTTGCAGGACCCTGCCGTGCGCAAGCGCATCGAGGACACGGGCTCCCTGGTGATCGGCAATTCGCCCGAAGAGTTTGCGCAGCAGATCAAGGCTGAATATGACGTCTACCGCAAGGTCGTGATGGAGCAGAAGCTGACGCTGGAGTAATTGGCCCGTGGCCTCAAAAAGGCGCTGCATCGCAAGGTGCAGCGCCTTTTTTATGGCAACAATCCATCTATGAATGACGCAGCACTACACAGCAGCCTTTCGGCCATTGATGACTTCATTGAAACCTTGTTTCTGGAAGACGGCCTGTCTGCCAATACCTTGCAGGCCTACCGGCGTGATATGTCAGGCTGTGCCCAGTTTCTTGCCGGCTACGAGGAGGGGCGTTCGCTGCTCAGCGCGCAGGAGCTGCAACTTCAGGCGTATGGCCAGCAGCGCCATGAGCAAGGCGTGAAAGCGGTTTCCAGCAACCGCAGCCTCAGTGTTTTGCGACGTTTTTATCACTGGGCGCTGCGCGAAAAACGTGTAGAGCACGACCCCACTGTTCGATTGCTGGCAGCCAAGCGCCCGCTGCGGGTGCCGCACACATTGACGCAGGCACAGGTTGAAGCTTTGCTGCAGGCACCTGATGACAGCTGCCTGCTGGGGCTGCGCGATCGTGCCATGCTGGAGCTGATGTATGCCAGTGGCTTGCGCGTGAGCGAGCTGGTCAGTTTGAAGGTGCACCAGCTGGACATTAAAAGCGGTGTGCTGCGTACCGAAGGCAAGGGCCGCAAGGAGCGCCTGGTGCCGTTTGGCGAGGAGGCGCAGTCATGGCTGATTCGCTTTTTGCAAGAAGCGCGTCCAGCCATCTTGGCAGGGCAGTCAACGGATGATTTGTTTGTCACGCAGCGCGGCAGCGGCATGACGCGGGTGATGTTCTGGATGCTGGTGAAAAAATACGCCACGCTGGCCGGCGTGACAGCGCCCTTGTCGCCGCACACATTGCGCCATGCATTTGCGACGCACCTGCTCAATCACGGAGCGGACTTGCGCGTCGTGCAGATGCTGCTGGGCCATGCAGACATTTCCACCACCACCATTTACACCCACGTTGCCAGGGAGCGCCTGCAGCAGCTGCATGCCCAGCACCATCCGCGTGGATAGCCGCATTGATGAGGGCATTGGGCAGGCTAGCGGCGCATAGCAGCGGCGTTTGCTGCCAGCCAGTAAGGCGCGGGGCTATCAGGTGTCGCTGCGCTGCGTACCACTCAGCCTCTGGTGACAGAGGCGCCGCACGCACGTGCCTATCCGTTATCGCTGCTGAGGTTGTCAGCCCACGCCAGTGCTTGTAAATGCGCCCAGTTGACCTGGTGGTTGGACAGGTGCAGTGCATCAGAGTTGCGGGCAAATGTCACTTCATCGCCTGTCTCGCAGGCCAGCACCAGCTCCAGAAACGGGGCATAGGGCCCAGTTCGGTGCAAGAGCGCCTCAGCGACCGATTGCGGCAGAGCGATGGACTCCAGCGCCTTTTCCATGGGAATGCCCAAAATGACATCCAGCAACGAAAACACCCCCACCACGAAAGCGTTGTCAGACTCTTCGGGTGGCAGCATTTCTGTTGCCAAAAGCTCCATCAGGCGGCCCCGGACCACGGCGGTCTGACCCACGGCTGGAGCGCTGCCACCAGCGCGTGATGTGGTCATCAAGAGCGCCGCCCAGCGAAACAGCTTTTTCAGGCCCAGGATCATCACGGCATGGCGAAACGATGTGATTTCGCACGACAGCCCAAACCCCGAAGAGTTGATGAAGCGCAGCAGGTTAAAAGACAGCGTGGGGTCTTTCTTGAGGAGCTCTTCAATTTCAGCGGTGGAGCTTTGGCTGCGAACCAGATTGAGCAGTTGCATGATGGTCGCCTGCGAGGGGCGCACCATTTTTGCCTGCACGACATCAGGCCTGGCAAACCAAAAACCCTGAAAGAGTTTGACGCCCAGCGCGTGCATATGTTCAAACTGTGCCTGGGTCTCTACTTTTTCCGCAATGATCTGGGCAATGGTGTGGGTGCGTGCAAACTTCACCAAGGCTTGTGCGTTGTCTATCGGGAAGGTGAGCATGTCCAGCTTGATATAGCTGGCCATGGGCAGCCAGTTCACATAGGCACGGCGCAGCAGATTCTGGTCAAAAGCCAGGCGAAACCCCCGCTGGCGCAAGCTTTCGAAAATAGGAATGCATGCCGCAATTTCGTTGGGTGTGACGTTTTCACCCAAGGTAGAGATTTCCAGCACCACTTTGTCTGGGTGAATCAATTCCAGATGACCGCCTGCCAGGCTTTCGTGGGTGCAGTTGATAAACACGAGCTTGCGGCCAACCAGCGCTTCCGTACCTGCATAAGACAAGGCATTGAAAAGCATGGCGGCATCACTGGCCGCCGTATGTGCATCGATGGCCGTTGAACGGTCAAAGAGTTCATAGCCATAGACCTCGCGCCTCTCGTTCAAGATGGCTTGTCGCCCAATCATGGAAACCGATGCGTCGGGAATCCCTTCAGGCAAGCTGGGGGCGGAGGTAGCGGTTTTGTTGACAGAATTCATGTAGGCGATCGCGGGGCAGTCTGCAGGTGTGTAAATGTAACGTGATGCGCGCTATACACATGTACCCTTTGGGTCAGCGAATCTGCCCAGCTGTCTCTTTGGTGGTGAAACCTGCCGAGCTATTGCGTGATTTGGTCACACCAGGCGAGGGCCTGCAGGTGTGCCCAGTTGATTTGCTGGCTGGTCAGCTGCAGGGCAGAAGCCGAATGGTCAAAAGCCTGGTCATTGCTGTTTTCACAGGCTTCAGCCAGACGCAGTAATTCACCAAAGACCCCTTCGTGCTCCACCAGGGCAAGCCGCACTGGCGTGGGAACGTTGATAAGGTGCAGTGCATCTTCCATGGGGATGCTGAGCATGGAATCGAGCAGCGAAAAAATACCGACCACAAAGGCCTGGTCGGCATCGTCCTCGCTCATGAACTCCCGAGCCAGTAATTCCATCAGGCGTCCGCGAATGACGGCGGTATGCCCGATGGCTGCGCTGGTGGTGCCAAATTTGGATGCTGTCAGCAGCAAGGCTGCCCAGCGAAAGAGTTTCTTAAGGCCCATGATCATCACGGCCTGGCGAAATGAGGTGACTTCGCGCGAGGTGGCAAACCCGGCAGAGTTGATCAGGCGCATCAGATTGAAGGCCAGACCTGCATCTTTTTTGAGCACCTCTTCAATTTCATCGGTACTGGCCTGTCGGCGCAGCAGATTAATGAGCTGAATGATGCTGGCCTGGTTGGGGGCCAGCAATTTCGCCTCCACCACCGATGGGCGAGAGAACCAGTAGCCTTGGAACAGAGAAATTCCAATGCTTTTGAGCATGTCAAACTGCTGCTGCGTCTCTACCTTGGTGGCAATCAGCTGCGCTTTGGTGTGGCGCGCTGCGTAGCTGACCAGCACGGCAAGCTGCTCAGGGCGCAGGACGGTCAGGTCCAGCTTGATGTAGTCTGCCAGCGGCATCCACGTGGCATAGGCCGACTCCAAAACAGTGTGGTTGAACGACAGCTTGAAACCGCGCTCACGCAGCGCGCGCAAGATGGGCAGGCGTGCGACAGCTTCGGTGCTTGCAACGTGACCCAGAGACTCCACTTCCAGCACGACCTTTTCAGGGTTCAATAGCTCCAGGTGCCCGCCCGCCAGACTTTCATGGGTGCTGTTGACAAAAAGCAGCTTGGTGCCCACCAGGTCTTCGCTGCCAGCGTGAGACAGCGCAGTGAACAGCAAAATGACATCAGTGGCTGCTGTGTGCTCGGCAGGGGCCCGGGAGCGGTTGAACAGCTCATAGCCAATGACCTCTTTGTCTACGTCCACGATGGCTTGGCGCGCAATCATGGAGCTGGCCGCGTTTGCTGCAGGTGTGACGGAGGACAAAGTGGGTAAATTAGCGAGCATGTCTGCGGAGCGTCTGGGGATGTGCGTTGTCGGTGGAATCAGTACGAGAAAGTCAGTGCTGTTCCAGCCAGGCTATTTCTTCTTCCGTGAAACCTGCTGCCTGGCGAGCCCGTGTGTTGAAAGGCGGGCGCGGGCGTGGTGCTTCATATTTGTGTGCAAGTGCAGTGTAGTGCGATTGTGGTTCCAGATTATTGCGCTGGCATAAGAAGCGGTACCAAAGGTTTCCAATTGCTACATGCCCCACTTCTTCGCGCAAGATGATGTCAAGGATATCGACGGCAGATAAAGCATCTGGCGTGCCGACCTGACGCAGCTTGGATTGGATCTGCGGTGTGGCGTCCAGTCCGCGCGCTTCCAGGGTTCTGGGGACAAGGGCCATACGTGCTGTGACATCTTGTGCCGTTTTTTCACACATGGTCCACAACCCCTGGTGCGCAGGAAAGTCTCCATAGTCATGGTTCTGGGCTAAAAGCCAGTCGCGGATCAGCAGGAAGTGCTTGCCTTCTTCACCTGCCACCTGCAGCCAGTCCAGGTAGTACTGCACGGGCATGTCGTCAAAGCGCCAGATGGCATCCAGTGCCAGGTTGATGGCGTTAAATTCGATGTGTGCAATGGCGTGCATCAAGATGATGCGCCCTTGCAGGGTTGCCGGGGAGCGGCGGGCCACTTCGGAGTGGCGCAGCAGCGCAGGGCGTTGGGGATGCCCGGGCAGCTCAATGCCTGCCTCAAGGACGGGAGCGCAAGGCGCAATGGCAAACTGTGCAGCTTGCTGTTGCATCTGCATGGCTGCGGTGGCTTTATGAATGGGATCGCAGAGGCATAAAACCTCAAGGGCGCGTTGTCGTAGCTCCATATTTACAATTGTATTTTCCCGAACGCACAAAAAAAAGGAGACAAGATGGCCGTGTATGAGTTAGATGGCATTTCCCCTGAAATTGCCGCAAGCGCATGGGTTGCGGACAGTGCCCAGGTAATGGGTGAGGTGAAGATTGGCGGCGATGCAAGCATCTGGTTTGGCACGGTTGTGCGCGGCGATACATCCAGCATCACCATTGGCGAGGGCAGCAATGTGCAAGACGCCAGCGTTTTGCACGCCGATCTGGGCATGCCTTTGGTCATTGGCCGACACGTCACGGTAGGGCATCAGGTCATGCTGCATGGGTGCACGATCGGTGATGAAAGCTTGATTGGCATTGGCGCGATTGTGCTGAACGGGGCGAAAATTGGTAAAAACTGTTTGGTGGGTGCAGGGGCACTGGTGACCGAGGGCAAAGAGTTCCCTGATGGTTCCATGATCATCGGCAGCCCTGCCCGCGTGGTCAAGCAGCTGACTCCTGAGCAGATGCAAGGCTTGCGCCAGAGTGCGCAGCACTACATCGATAACGCGCACCGCTTCAAAGCGGGTTTGCGCAAGCTGGGTTGATTGCCCGGCATTTAGCAATCACTGACTGGGATACACACAGCGTGTCTGAACTCCATAAATTCCTTTTCGATGGCCTGCCTGTGCGCGGCATGATCGTGCGACTGACCGATGCCTGGAAAGACATTCTTCAGCGCCGTGCCAGCAACACCGACACGGGGGCCTACCCGGCTGCCGTGCGCGAATTGCTGGGCGAGATGACCGCTGCCAGTGTGCTGATGCAGTCCAACATCAAGTTCAATGGTGCGCTGGTGTTTCAGATTTTTGGCGAAGGCCCTGTCAAGGTCATCGTGGCAGAAGTGCAGGCCGATCTGGGCTTGCGCGCCACGGCGTCTGTGCATGGCGAGGTGCCTGCAGGTGCAACGCTGGCAGAGCTGGTGAACACCAATGGATTGGGGCGCTGCGCCATCACCTTGGACCCTAAAGACCGCCTGCCCGGCCAGCAGCCTTACCAGGGCGTGGTGCCACTCAATGATGAAGAGGGCGAGCCGCTGAGCAAGATTTCTCAGGTCCTGCAGCACTACATGCGCCAGTCAGAGCAGCTCGATACCTGCATTGTGCTGGCGGCCAATGACGAGATTGCAGCGGGTCTGATGATTCAGCGCATGCCGCTGAAGGGACAGGACAATCTGGCCGGCGCGACCGAAAGCGCGCAGGACGAGCACGACCACATCGGTTTGAACGAAGAGTACAACCGCATTGCCACACTGGCCTCCAGCCTCAAGCGCGATGAGTTGCTGACGCTGGATGTGGATACCATCTTGCGCCGCCTGTTCTGGGAAGAAAAGCTGCTGCGCTTTGTGCCGCAGGATGGCGATAATGGCCCGCATTTTGCCTGCACCTGCAGCCGCACCCGTGTGCAAGACATGCTGCGCAATCTGGGACAAAAAGAAGTGGCGCACGTGATCGAAGAGCAAGGCCGTGTGGAAGTGGGTTGCGACTACTGCGGGGCGCAATACCGCTTTGATGCGGTGGATGCTGCCCAGCTGTTTACGGATGCGCCAAGCCAGGCGCCTGGGTCGTCATCGGTACAGTAATCGCGTACCTGTGCTCTTATAAATAGAGCTGTTAGCGCTGATGGTTGCTTGATTTCAAAGTGTTTTCTATTTGAAATCAAGTACAGATAAGCGCTGGCAGCTCATTTTTTATGTGCGCTGCAGCAAGTGCTGGAAAAGCTTTTGCTCGCTGGAGGCATCCAGGCACTCGAAGCAATCAGAGCCGATGTCTGCACTTTCACTGCCCCTTTTTTGCGCAATCCAGGGCTTTAATTGCTCGGCCTGCTGGGTGGCGCTGCCGTACAGTATCTGAATGGTCAAAGGGCCGGGGTTTTGCAGCCATTGCTCGCGCCAGCGTAGCTCCAGGGCGGATTCAACGGCTTGGGCTTGGGGGGGCAGCAAGGCCCAAAGCACGATAGCGTTGTGGGCCGTGTCACCTTGCGGCCACTGGGTGCTCGGCTGCAAGCCGTGCAAGTTCACGCGGCTCTGGGCGGCCGCCTGCAGGATCTGGGCGCAGTGCCCGGGGCTGGCGCACAGCAAGATGCGGCAATGGTTCAGCATGGTGCGTGCTGCGCAAGAGAGTGCAAAAAACGGGGGTGTGCGCAGATCAGTGATCAGTGGCGCATGATTTGCACGTAAATCTCATTGGGTCTGAGCATGCCCAGCTCGCTGCGTGCTTTTTCCTGGACCGTGTCCTTGCCTTCGCGCAGGTCGTTGATCTCGGAGGACATGCGCTCATTTTCTTTGCGCGCAGCATCATTGGCCGCGTGCAGTTCATTGATTTGTCCGTGCAGCTCTGCCACGCGGTCCATGCTGCCTGCACCCAGCCACAGCTGGGCATGCGTGATGGCCAGCAGACAAAGCAAAACGACGGTGACGATGCGAGAAACCATGACTGAGATTTAAAAAACCGGGGCAATCAAGCCCCGGTTTTTGTTCAAGGCGCGAGCCAGAAGATTAACGCAGGTTGTAAAACGCGTCGCGGCCCGGGTACACGGCCACTTCGCCCAGGTCTTCTTCGATGCGCAGCAACTGGTTGTACTTGGCGATACGGTCAGAGCGGCTCATCGAACCGGTTTTGATTTGACCAGCATTCAAACCCACGGCAATGTCAGCAATGGTCGAATCTTCGGTTTCGCCCGAGCGGTGCGAAATCACGGCGGTGTAGCCAGCGCGCTTGGCCATTTCGATGGCGGCAAACGTTTCGGTCAAGGTGCCGATCTGGTTGATCTTGATCAGGATGGAGTTGGCAATGCGCTTGTCGATGCCTTCCTTCAAGATCTTGGTGTTGGTCACGAACAGATCGTCACCCACCAGCTGCACCTTGTCGCCCAGGCGCTCGGTCAGCACTTTCCAGCCATCCCAGTCGCCTTCGTGCATGCCGTCTTCGATGGAGATGATGGGGTACTTGTCGCACCAGCCAGCAAGCATGTCGGTCCACTGAACGGCGTTGAGCGTCATGTTGCCTTCGCCTTCCAGCACGTACATGCCATCCTTGTAGAACTCGGAAGCGGCGCAGTCCAGACCCAGAGCGATTTGCTCGCCGGGCTTGTAGCCAGCCTTTTCGATCGCTTCGATGATCAGCTGAATGGCTGCTTCGTGGTTTTCAACGGAAGGTGCAAAACCGCCTTCGTCGCCCACAGCTGTGGACATGCCCTTGTGGTGGATGATGGCCTTGAGTGCATGGAACACTTCAGCGCCCCAGCGCACGGCTTCGCGGAAGGTGGGTGCCCCTACGGGGATGATCATGAACTCTTGCAGGTCCAGCGAGTTGTTCGCGTGGGCGCCACCGTTGATCACGTTCATCATGGGCACGGGCAGCTGCACGCCGCCCATGCCGCCAAAGTAGCGGTACAGAGGCAGGCCGGCTTCTTCAGCAGCGGCGCGGGCTACGGCCATCGATACAGCCAGCATGGAGTTGGCACCCAGGCGGCTCTTGTTGTCGGTGCCGTCCAGATCAATCATGGTCTTGTCCAGGAACGCTTGCTCAGCAGCGTCCAGACCAATCACCGCTTGGGCGATTTCGCCGTTGATGTGATCCACGGCCTTGAGCACGCCCTTGCCCAGATAGCGGCTCTTGTCGCCGTCACGCAGCTCAATGGCTTCGCGCGAACCGGTCGATGCGCCCGATGGCACGGCTGCACGGCCCATTACGCCCGACTCCAGCAGCACGTCGCATTCGACGGTAGGGTTGCCACGGCTGTCCAGAATTTCACGTCCGACGATGTCAACGATTGCACTCATGGTGTTTCCTATGAAGGTTTTTTAAAACGGGTGGGCAACGCAAGCGGTTTGGTTGTGTTGTTGCTCAGGTTGCCGGGCATCTTTTGCACACATGTGAAAAAGCACGCCCCACGGAGCGTGCTTGTTTGGCATTAAAGCGGGTTCACAGGTCGCGCGCTGCGCATCTTACGCAAACTTAGGCTGAAAAACTGTTTTCAAGGAAACCGTTGCGCTTGGTCACATCGTCCAGCGCCACCAGAGTTTCCAGCAAAGTCTTCATGTGCTTGAGGGGCACGGCATTGGGGCCGTCACTCAGTGCATTGCAGGGATCGGGGTGGGTTTCCATGAACAGGCCACCCACGCCCACGGCCACAGCCGCACGCGAGAGCACGGGCACCATCTCGCGCATGCCGCCACTGCTGGTGCCGTTGCCGCCGGGCAACTGCACGCTGTGCGTGGCATCAAACACCACGGGGGCGCCGGTCTCGCGCATGATGGCCAGCGAGCGCATGTCGCTGACCAAGTTGTTGTAGCCAAAGCTGACACCGCGCTCGCAGGCGGTAAAGCTGTCTTCGGGCAGGCCCACTTCCTTGGCGGCAGCGCGTGCCTTGTCGATGACATTTTTCATGTCATGCGGTGCCAGGAACTGGCCTTTCTTGATATTTACCGGCTTGCCCGACTGGGCCACGGCGCGGATGAAATCCGTCTGGCGGCACAGGAAGGCGGGTGTTTGCAGCATGTCCACGATGGAGGCCACGTAAGGCACTTCTTCCACGGTGTGCACGTCGGTCAGGATGGGCACGTTCAGCTCTTTGCGCACCTTGGCCAAAATCTCCAGGCCCTTTTCCATGCCGGGGCCGCGAAAGCTGGTGCCCGAGGAGCGGTTGGCCTTGTCAAAGCTGCTTTTGAAGATGAAGTTGATGCCCAGCTCGGAAGTGATTTCCTTGAGCTGGCCGGCCACGTCCATCTGCAGTTGTTCAGACTCGACCACACAGGGGCCAGCAATCAAGAAAAAGCGCTTGTCCAGACCGATGTCAAAGCCGCAGAGTTTCATGGTGTTCCTTCATTGCATGCGCGCATGCTTCAAAAACTGAAGCTGCTAGCGTTGATTTTTTAAAGACTTGCACATCCATCTGATGCTGTTGTCTTTATTTTTCAAGCGCTGGCAGCTCCTTTTTCTGGCTTGTTTCGATAAACGAAAAATTAAGCCTTCTTGCCCGATTTTTTCTGGCCGTCCATGGCCGCCTTGATAAAGGCGTTGAACAGAGGGTGGCCATTCCAGGGTGTGGACTTGAACTCGGGGTGAAATTGCACACCGATGAACCAAGGGTGCACCTTGGCGGGCAGCTCGACAATTTCAGTCAGCTGCTCACGCTGAGTCAGCGCAGAGATCACCAGACCTGCTTCGCGCAGCTTGTCCAGATATTGCACATTGGCTTCGTAGCGGTGGCGGTGGCGCTCAGTGACCACGTCGCCGTAGATGCTGTGGGCCAGTGTGCCGGGCTGTACGTCTGAAGACTGCGCACCCAGGCGCATGGTGCCGCCCAGGTCAGAGTTTTCGTCACGGGTCTTGATGGTGCCGTCCTCGTCCTTCCACTCGTTGATCAAGGCGATCACGGGGTTGGGGGTGTGGGGGTCAAACTCGGTGGAGTTGGCGCCCTTGAGGCCAGCCATGTGGCGTGCGTACTCGATGGTTGCAACCTGCATGCCCAGACAGATACCCAGATAGGGCACCTTGTTTTCGCGGGCAAACTTGGCAGTCGAGATCTTGCCTTCCACGCCGCGCGAACCAAAACCGCCGGGCACCAAGATAGCGTCGTACTTGGACAGCTCTTGCTTGGCGTTGTCGTCGGTGATGGTTTCAGAGTCGATGTGGGTGATCTTGACGCGGGTGTGGTTGCGCAGACCAGCGTGCTTCAAGGCTTCGTTGACCGATTTGTAGGCGTCCGACAGCTCCACGTATTTGCCCACCATGGCCACGTTGACTTCGCCCTCGGGGTGCTCGGTTTCGTAGACCAGATCGTCCCAGCGCTTGAGGTTGGCAGGAGCCGTGTTCAGGCGCAGTTTGTCGCAGATCAGGCCGTCCAGACCTTGCTCGTGCAGCATGCGGGGCACCTTGTAGATAGTGTCCACATCCCACATGGAGATCACGCCCCACTCTTGCACGTTGGTGAAGAGCGAAATTTTCTCGCGCTCTTCAGCAGGTACTGCGTACTGGGCGCGGCACAGCAGTGCATCGGGCTGGATACCGATTTCGCGCATCTTTTGCACAGTGTGCTGTGTGGGCTTGGTCTTGAGCTCGCCTGCCGCAGCAATGAACGGCAGGTAGCTCAGGTGTACGAAGGCGGCGTTGTTCTGGCCCAGTTTCAGTGCCAGCTGGCGCACGGCTTCCAGGAACGGCAGCGATTCAATGTCACCGACAGTACCGCCGATTTCGCAAATGGCCACGTCCACAGCGTCATCGGTGCCGATACCTGCGCCACGCTTGACGTATTCCTGAATTTCGTTGGTGATGTGGGGGATGACCTGCACGGTCTTGCCCAGATAGTCGCCGCGACGCTCCTTCTCCAGCACGGTCTGGTAGATGCGACCTGTGGTGAAGTTGTTGGACTGCTTCATGCGCGTTTCAATGAAACGCTCGTAGTGGCCCAGGTCCAGATCGGTCTCGGCGCCGTCGTCCGTCACGAACACTTCACCGTGCTGGAAGGGAGACATCGTGCCGGGGTCCACGTTGATGTACGGGTCCAGCTTGATGAGGGTGACCTTAAGGCCGCGCGATTCGAGCAGCGCAGCAAGGGAGGCAGAGGCGATTCCCTTGCCCAGGGAAGACACCACACCGCCTGTGACGAAGACGAATTTGGTCATCTTATTTGCTTGGTGGTGGGAGAGGCGGCCTTGTTCATTGCTGAATCTGACCACACCCTAAGAGCTGAACTTTCGACTTTCATCGCATCTGGCTCAAACACAACACCGTTCTCAGGTAGTTTGAATCCGAGATTGTAAGTCCTAGTCCTTACCCCCCGTAAAGACGAAGCTTTTGGGCGCCCAACTTTGTTGCTGCCGGCCCTGAAGTTCGGCAGCGATGGCTGCCCGTGTCGCCATCTGGCCTGGCAAGCGGGCTGTGCAACCAGGGGTAGTGCGGTCATAAGCGTCGCTGGCCCGTGTCCCTCTGCTACATTCGCGCCATGCAAGAACTCGCTGGCAAACACATCGTTTTGGGCCTCTCAGGAGGCGTCGCTTGTTATAAGACGGCACATTTGTGCCGTCTGCTGACCAAGGCAGGGGCCACTGTGCAAGTGGTGATGACGGAGGCTGCCGAGCAGTTCATCACCCCGGTCACCATGCAGGCCCTGTCGGGCCGCACGGTCTATACCTCGCAATGGGATGCGCGCGAGGGCAACAACATGCCCCACATCAACCTCAGCCGCGAGGCCGATGCCATTGTCATTGCCCCGTGCAGTGCCGATTTTGTGGCCAAACTGGCTCAGGGCCGTGCCGATGAGTTGCTCAGCCTGATGTGTGTGGCTCGCCCCATTGACCGTGTGCCCTTGCTGCTGGCTCCGGCCATGAACCGCGAAATGTGGGCTCACCCCGCCACGCAGCGTAATTTCTCGCAGGCTAGCGCCGACGGTGCCCATGTGCTGGGCGTTGGCGTGGGCGATCAAGCCTGTGGCGAGACTGGCGATGGCCGCATGCTCGAGCCCGAAGAGCTGCTGGAGGATATTGCCGCCTTTTTTGCCCCCAAAGTACTGGCTGGGCAAAGCGTGCTGATCACTGCAGGCCCCACATTTGAAGCGATTGACCCGGTGCGCGGCATTACCAATCTGTCGAGCGGCAAGATGGGTTTTGCCATTGCATCAGCGGCCAGGGCTGCAGGTGCTAACGTTACCTTGGTGGCTGGCCCCGTGCACTTGGCGACACCGCGTGGTGTGCGGCGTATCAACGTACAGTCGGCCGAGCAAATGCTGCAGGCTGTGCAAAGCCAGATAGAGCACGCCAGCATTTTTATCGCCACGGCCGCTGTGGCCGACTGGCGCCCTGCCAGTTCGGCGGACGAGAAGATCAAAAAAGACGGCTCTGGCGATGTACCTGCGCTGGCCTTTGTAGAAAACCCCGATATCCTTGCCACGGTGGCCAAGCTGCCACGTGCGCAAAATGGTGAGCTGTATTGCGTGGGCTTTGCTGCAGAAAGCCATGATTTGCTCCAGCACGCCACCGTCAAGCGTGTGCGCAAGGGGGTGCCGCTGCTGGTGGGTAATATCGGCCCCGCCACTTTTGGGCAGGATGATAATGCGCTGCTGCTGGTAGATGCCAATGGCTACCGCGAGTTGCCACGCGCCAGCAAGGCGCAACTGGGCCGCCAGCTGGTGGCCGAGCTGGCCCGCCGTTTGCCCGGTGCGCAAACCAAAGCGTGAACGACACCAATATCTAGAAAGAAAAGAGGGCAGGGATGGCTTTTGCACCGGCGAATCACACACCCAACAAATCGCGCTTGTTTTCGGCACGCAAGCCCAATTACAAAGACTTCAGCGGCCCACCCAATGGCGACTATGCGCGTTATGTGGACGAGCTGATGGCATGGACTGCGCAGGAGCAGGAAACCCAGCGCCTCAAGAACGTGAGCGACAAGGCGCGCGTGTCAGACAGTACCTGGGGCCGGGGGCACGACAAGAGCAGCATCGTGAATCAGCCGATGGCCCAACCTGGCAGTGTGGACAGCGCGGTAGATCGCTTCAAGCGCAAAGCCCAGGCACAAGCGGCGAAGCTGCAGCAGCAGGCGCAGAAAAAAACATCGGGTACGCAGCAGCCTGCGGCTGAGAAAAAGCCATTTGGCAAAGTCAAAGGCTTTAAGCTGCTGGCCGTCTTTGCAGGCTTTGTGCTGACCAGTATTGTGGCACCCAGCCTGACGCCTTTTGTGCTTTTGGCGTGGGTGGTGTACAGCGTGATCAGTGCTGTGCGCACGGCTTCCCGTTCAGGCAAATCCTGAAGCGTTCATTTGCCCATTACCATCGCTGCCCATGCAAGTAGATATCAAAATTTTGGATGCGCGCCTGCGCCAGAACATGCCCGCCTACGCCACCCCAGGCAGCGCAGGGCTGGATTTGCGCGCCTGCATTGACACGCCAGTGACGTTGGAGCCCGGCCAGTGGCAGCTGATTCCCACCGGCATGGCCATGTACCTCAAAGACCCCGGCTATGCCGCCATGATCCTGCCCCGCTCGGGCATGGGCCACAAGCACGGCATCGTGCTGGGTAACCTGGTGGGCCTGATTGACTCTGACTACCAGGGACAGTTGATGGTGAGTGCGTGGAACCGTTCGCCCACAGCTTTCACGCTGCAGCCTATGGACCGCCTGGCCCAGCTGGTGATCGTGCCGGTGGTGCAGCCATCGTTCAATCTGGTCGATGAGTTTGAAGCAGCTTCTGAGCGCGGCGAAGGCGGCTACGGATCGACGGGCAAGCAGTAATTTGGCACTTTAGTCACGCTCCATGCGTGACAGCACACAGCCTGCCGCATCTGCATGGTGCCGCAGGCTGTTGTTTTTATAGCTGGTAGCGCTTATGGGTAAAGGATTTCAGCATTGTCTGATGCGCAAGTGCTTGTGTATAAAGCGCTGACAGCTCACTTTTAAAATCACGTGGGCTTTGGTGCATTCGCCTCTTGCACAGTATCGTCCAGTGCAGCGGGCAGGCACAGCCGCATGCGCAGCCCGCCCAGCGGCGAGGCATCTGCCGAAACCGTTCCGCTGTAGGTATGCGCCAGTTCGCGCACGATGTCCAGGCCCAGCCCTGCGCCAGGGCGCTGCTCATCGAGCCGCTGGCCGCGCGCAAAAATCTGCTGGCGCTGGTCGGCAGGGATACCGGGGCCATCGTCATCCACGGTAAAGCACAGTTGCACACCGTCGCGCTCAACATGCAGCTGCACGCGGCTGCGCGCCCATTTGCCGGCGTTGTCCAGCAGGTTGCCCAGCATTTCGAACAGGTCTTGTGCTTCACCGCGAAAAGCCAGATCGCTGGCGTTGCCCGTTTGTTCAAATTGCACATCGCGTGCCGCATGCAACCGCTGCATGGTGCGAAGCAGGGCTTGCACAGGGCCTTGCACGGGTGTGCGCAAACCTGTGGCGCGAATGGCAGCGGCTGCTCGCGCACGGGCCAGGTGGTAGTCCACCTGGCGCTGGGCGGTGGCCACTTGTTCTTGCACCAGTTGCGCAAGCGGGCTGTTTTCCTGTGCGGCAGCGTTGCCCAGAATGCTCAGCGGGGTGTGCACGGCATGGGCCAGATTGCCAGCCTGGGTGCGGGCGCGCTGCACGATGTCGGCGTTGGCCCCCAGTACGTGGTTGAACTCGTTGATGAGGGGTTGCAGCTCATCGGGAAACTGGCCGTCCAGTTGCGTGGCTGCGCCGGTGCGCACGGCAGTCAGGCGCTGGCGCAACACATCCAGCGGGCGCAGTGCCAGCTGCAGTTGCACCGCTACGGCCAGCAGCAAGCCTGCTGCCAAGCTGCCCAGCGCGGCCAGCAGCATGGTGGTAAAGCGCTGTATGGGCTCGGCCACCAATGCCTGGTCGGCGGCCACAGTCAGACGCAGCAAGGGGGCTTGGGCCTCGGGCAATTGCACCGGGCGGCTGACAGCCAGCAGCTCATGGTGCTGCGGATCTTGCAGATGCAGCACGGCGTAACCGCTGCGTGAGGTGCCGGGAAAGGCGGTATCTGCAGGCAGTGGCAAGACCTGGTCCCACAGTGAGCGTGAGCGCACTGCGCCCAGCTGGGCTGGGCCGTCTGAGGTCAGCACATCCACTTGCCAGTACAGGCCGGACAGCGGGGTGTTCCAGCGTGCGTCGCCAGTCAGGGGCTGAACCTCCAGCCGGTTGCTGGTATCGAAGTTGACGGCTGCGCTGAGCTGATTCAGCTGTCCCACCAGCTGATCTTGCAGTTGCTGGTTGACGTGTTCCTGAAACAAACCTCGCAGCCCCCAGCCTGCCACCACAATGGCTACGGCAATCCAGACGAAGGTGCCCAGCAGCAGCCGCCTGCGCAGAGAGCCGTGGCGCAGGGACAAAGAGGTGGGCAGTCTCACTGCACTCCTCCAGCGGGGTGCAGGCGGTAGCCCAGCCCGCGTACAGTTTCAATGCTGCCGGGGGGCAGTTTCTTGCGCAGGCGGCCCACAAAGACCTCGATGGTGTTGGAGTCTCGCTCGCTGTCGTGCGGGTACAGGTGCTCGGACAGCTCGGTGCGCGAGAGCACTTCTCCGGCGCGCTGCATGAGCAGGGACAAGATCTTGAACTCGTGGCTGGTCAGTGCCAGTGGCAAGCCATCGACTGAGGCGGTGGCCTGACGTGTGTCCAGCACGATACTGCCGCATTGCCACAGTGCACTGCTGTGCGGGGACAGCCTTCGCAGCAATGCACGCAGCCGGGCCAGCAGCTCTTCCATGTGAAAAGGCTTGGCCAGATAGTCATCGGCACCGGCGTCCATGCCTGAGACTTTTTCGTGCCAGGCGCTGCGCGCCGTCAAAATCAGTACAGGCATCTGGCGCCCCTGCGCACGCCAGTGGCGCAGCACGCTCAGCCCATCGACCACTGGCAGGCCCAGGTCGAGTACCACGGCGTCAAAATCTTCAACTTCCCCCAGATAGCGCGCAGTGGCGCCGTCGGCGGCAGTTTCTACGGTGTGCCCTGCAGCTTCAATCGCCTGCATCAGCTGGGCCTGCAAAGTGGGTTCGTCTTCAACTACGAGGATGCGCATCAGTCCTGTCCTTTGCGACGTGCTTTAAGGATGCGTCCGTCTACGGCGTCGATCTTGAGCTTGGTCAGCTGGCCATTGGCCTGCAGCAGGCGCATTTCGTAGATGAAGCGGCCATCCTCGTGTTCAAACTCCACCTTGACGACCTGGCCCTGGTACTGACGCTCCACCTGGTCCAGCACGGTGCGCAGTGGCAGCACCTTGCCCTGCTGCAATGCCTGACGCGCCAGCTCATGGTCGCTTTCATCAGAGTGCGCGGCAGGCAACCCCAGCACAGCGCCAGCCCACAGGGCACTGCCCAGCGTGAGGCTGCCCAGCATAGCCAGCAGGCGGGTGCGAGTCCTTGAAAGTGCGCGTTGAGCAGCCATGGCACAGGCTCCTGAAAGAGGTAGACATCGTTGTTTTATACCGGGATGCAGATGAATGGAACATGAACATTCGCTTCAGCTTGGGTTCACCGAGGGTTTTGAACAATGCATTCAGACCAGCGCGGTGCTGGTCATCAACACCATCAGCAAGGAGCTCATCACCATGAAAATGTACCAACCTCTGACATCACGCTGGGTTCGCCGTATGGCAGCAGCGTCATTGCTGGCTGGCCTGGCTACAGGCGCTATGGCCCAGTCTACGGCGCCCAGCGCACCGGTGGCTACCCCGCCAACGTCCATGTCCGCTGCCACAGCGCATGCAGTGCAGGTGCCGCAGTTGACGATCCGGGATGTCTATGACCGCCTTGAGGCAGCAGGCTATCGGGATCTGCGTGAGATTGAGTGGTCGGATGGCCGCTATGAGGTCAAGGCCCGCAATGCCCAGGGTGCGCGTGTGAAGCTTGAAATAGACGGCAATACGGGCGCAGTGCTGCGCAACCGCATCAAGCATTGACCCCCAGGAAGCAGGGCCAGCCAGTTCAGGGCTGGCGCTGCTGTTTCGTACAAAAGCAATAAGGAGGATGTATGCGAGTGCCTGTCGCGTTGGGAATCTGGGGGCTGCTGCTGACCCTTGCATGGGTGGCTGTGGCGGGCCCTTTTGCAGAGGTGACCAGCAGCACGGAGCCTGCATTGTGGTGGCAGTTGCGCCAGCACGCGCTGTACCTCAGTGGTGTCTGGAGCATTGGCATGATGTCACTGGTCATGGTGCTGTCGCTGCGCCGTCCGTGGATGGAGCGCCCGCTGGGAGGAATGGATCAGGTCTATCGCCTGCATAAGTGGGCAGGTATTGCGGCAGCCGTGGCGGCTGTACTGCACTGGGGCGCCAAGGAGTCCAGTGGCTGGATCAAAGATATCTGGGGGACTGCCGCACGGCCAGCGCGGGATGCCGTTTTGAGCTGGGCCGTGGATTGGCGTGGAGTTGCCAAAGATTTCGGTGAATGGGCGTTTTACGCACTGCTGGTGCTGGTCATACTGACGCTGTGGCAGCGGCTGCTGCCTTACAAGCCCTGGCGGCGTGTGCACCGCGTGATGCCTGTGTTGTATGTGCTGCTGGCATTTCACTCTTTGGCTTTGATGCCGCTGTCGTTGTGGCAGCTCCCTATGGGGGCCTTGATGGCCGTGCTGCTGACGCTGGGCACTGCGGCTGCGCTGTGGTCGCTGGCTGGGCGCATCGGTAAAGGGGGGAACAGCCATAAGGCGCAGGTGCACGCTGTACAGCTTCTGGGAGCCGAAGCTGGGCAGGACCCGCTGGAGGTGCTGTGTGCCATGCCTGCGAGCTGGAAAGGGCACCATCCAGGTCAGTTTGTGTTTGCCAGTTTTGACGGGCTGGAGGGTCCGCACCCGTTCACCATTGCCAGCGCGCCCGGCAGTTGTGGAGCAGCCCCGGATGGACGAGCGCTGCTGCGGCTGGTCATCAAACCTTTGGGCGATTACACGCGTGCTCTGCATGCGGCTTTGCAGCCGGGGCAGCAGGTGCGTATTGAAGGTCCGTATGGTCAATTTGATGGACAGGGCGCCTGTGCCCGTACACAGGTATGGGTGGCTGGCGGGGTAGGCATCACGCCTTTTTTAGCGCTGCTGGAGGCACGCCAGAAAGGTGTGATCAAACCGGAAAACCTGCAGCCAGCCCATTTGCACTATTGCACGCGCAACGCGGCGCAAGACCCGCTGCTGGCGCGGCTGCAGTCTCTGTGCGCCAGCGCACAGCCCGCCGTGACACTGCAGGTGCATGACGCGGCGCAAGGCCAGTATCTGCGGCCGGCACATCTGCTGGAGCATGGCGCAGCGCTGGATATCTGGGTGTGCGGCCCCGCAGGACTCGGGCAGGTCATACACCGGCAGGCGCGCCAGCAGCGTGGCTGGCACGTCCATCAAGAGGCGTTTCAGATGCGCTGAGTGCTGATGACCTGGCGTGGATTGCGCGTGCTGCACGGCTATTGCCAATGCCGGTGCCCGCGCGCAATCGGCTGGGCTTTACAGGTGTGGTGCGGGTGCCGTGGCATCAAAAAAGCCCACCTTCAGGTGGGCTTGGCTTGGCGTGGTCTGCGCCGGTGTGCGCAGCCTGTATTTAATGCAGCAGGTTGCTGCCAGGTGCCTGGGGCTGAATGCGGAAAAATCCAGTACCCGCACTGCCGCGGCCAATTTCATCTTCCGTGGCTTCGCGCACGGCTTCAACCTTGATCTCGATGCGCAAGGCGATGCCCGCCAGCGGGTGATTGCCGTCCAGCACCACGTGTTCCGGGTAGATGTCGGTCACGGTGTACAGCGCGTCCTTGGGGGCTTCGGGGTTGCAGCCTTGGGGCAGGGCACTGCCTTCAAAGGTCATGCCTTCTTCCAGTTCGGCGGGGAACAGCTTGCGGGGTTCCAGAAAAATCAATTTGTCGATGTAGTCGCCAAATGCATCCTCAGGTTCCAGGTGCAGTTGCAGCGTATCGCCCACCACGTGGCCTTGCAGCGCTTCTTCAATCCGCTTGAGCAGGTCGTCGCCGCCAACCAGGAAGTCCACCGGCTCTTCCAGCACATCCAGTTCATCGCCCAGAGTGTCTTTGAGGGTCCAGGTCAGTGCGACCACGCATTGTTCGGTGATTTCCATATCCATACCTTGTGATGAGTGGTCAGCCAGCAGTGGCGCAGGCTGCCAAAAAAGCCCCAAATTGTACTGGCGCACCGCCAGCCGCATGTAGTGCATGGCGATAGCATCGGCCTGATTCAAGCACTGGCATTGCGTCGGCGCAAACAGTGCGGCTGCGCTCCATAGGAAAATAGCACCATTCATCGCCAGAGCTGCTGGCGATTTCTTTATGTTGGCACCGGGTGTTGGCCTGTGCCCCACAACAGACAAAGCATATGGACACCAAAGCTCCTCTGACGCTGCTGGGCGGCATCTCGCCCGAGAAATTCATGCGCACCTACTGGCACAAGAAACCCCTCTTGATTCGCCAGGCCATCCCGGGCTTCAAGCCATTTTTGAACCGCGCCCAGCTGCTGGCTATGGCGGGTGAAGAAGGCGTGGAGGCACGCCTGATTGAACAGCTGGGTGGTGGTGAGTGGAAGCTGTCGCATGGCCCCTTCTCACGCCGCTCGCTGCCTTCCTTGAGCAATCCAGGCTGGACAGCGCTGGTGCAAGGTGTTGATTTGCACAATGAACAAGCGCATGAGCTGCTGCAGCAGTTCCGCTTTGTTCCCGATGCGCGCATGGACGATCTGATGATCAGCTTCGCCACCGACCAAGGTGGCGTAGGCCCGCACTTTGATAACTACGACGTGTTTTTGCTGCAAGCCCACGGCAAGCGCCGCTGGCGCATTGGTCGTCAGAAAGACTTCACGCTGCAGCAAGGCGTGCCGCTGAAGATCTTGACCAACTTCGAGCCTGAAGAAGAGTTTGTGCTGGAGCCCGGCGACATGCTGTACCTGCCACCCAAGTGGGCGCATGACGGCATTGCGCAAGGCGAGTGCATGACGTACTCGATTGGCTTTCGCTCGCCCAAGCAAGATGAGATGGCGCGCGAGATTTTCCTGCGCATGTCCGATGCGCCCGATGAATGCCCTAAAGATGTGGTCTACAAGGACCCCAAGCAGGCAGCGGTGAGCAATCCTGGCGAAATTCCTGTGCAGATGTATGAGTTTGCGCGGCAAGCACTGGCCAAGGCTCTGGCAGAGCCTTTGGCGCTGGAGCGTGCGCTGGGCGAGTACATGAGCGACCCCAAGCAGAACGTCTGGTTTGAGCCTGCCCAAGACTTTGCGCTGCTCGAGGGTGTGCGTCTGAATCGCCGCACCCGCATGCTGTATGACGAAAAGCACATCTTTATCAACGGCGAGAGCTATCTGGCTGCTGGCAAGGATGCCAAGCTGATGCAAAAGCTGGCCGATGAGCGCCAGCTCTCGCACCGCGAGGTGCAGCAATTGAGTGATGACGCGCTGGAGCTGCTTTCTTCCTGGGTCGATGCGGGCTGGGCAGACAGCGTGGCCAAGTAATTGTCTTTTTGTTACAAATTTAGTCGCGAAACCCTGTAAACCAAATTTGTAACTGCCCCGTTAGACAAAGGAATCCCGCAATCAGCGTCCATTGAATGCAGTGTGGCGGTGTTGCGGGAGGTAGGAATCGCTGCATCAACTAATGCGCAGCCTCAACCCATTTTTCACCCTTCGAGGTATTGATATGAAAAAAGCTCTGATCTTGGCTACCGTGATTGCTTCTGCTGCTTTGGTCGCTTGCGGCAAAAAGGAAGAAGCTCCTGTTGCTCCCGCAGCACCTGCTGTAGAAGCTCCAGCTCCTGCTGCTGAAGTGGCTCCTGCTGCTGAAGCTCCTGCTGTGGAAAAGATTGAGCAAGCTGCTGACGCTGCTCAAACACAAGTTGAAAACGCTGTGGACGCTGCCAAGGCTGAAGCTGACAAGGCTGTTGAAGCTGCTAAGGCTGAAGCTGACAAGGCTGCTGAAGCTGCCAAGTCTGCTATCGAAGCTGCCAAGTAATTGGCCCAGCAGCAACCTCTGCCCAGCGCAGGGGTTGAAAATGCTTAAAACCCGCTGTGTGCATGCACAGCGGGTTTTTCTTTGCCTGATCCTTAAGGGGCCATGACCTTTGAGCTTTGAGCTTTGAGCTTTGAGCTTTGGCGCTTAAGGCTGTGCATCCTTGTGCAGCACAAAAAAAAACCGCTCCACCTTGCGGCGAGCGGTTTTTTTGTAGCTTGACGCTGAGGTGAATTACTTCAAGTCGTCAGCAATCACGCGCACGATGCGTTGGGCTGCCTGTTTTTCTGGCTGTCCCTTGTCATCCAGCACGGTGACCTGGGTTTTGTTGCCTTCACTGCGTACTGCAATCTGGTACTGACCAGGCTTGTTCTCAGGCTTGCTGCTGAACCAGCCGCTGAACCAGCCCTTCTTGGTCTCCATGTTGGCATTGGGCGCTACGTAGCGCACAAAGTACACGCCCTTGGAGCGGTCGCGGTCTTCAACGGTAAAGCCGGTGCGGTCCAGCGCCACACCCACGCGGCGCCATGCACGGTCAAAAGGCTCATCCAGCTGCACAGCAGGCTGACCGTTGACAGTAGTGATTTGTGCCGAAGCTGCTGCGGAAGATGCAGCAGTGGTCTTGTCGGCTGCGACCAGAGCACGTGACTGCTCTTCAGTCGTGCCCAGCTTGATCATCAGACGGCGCAGGAATTCAGTTTCCAGCTCAGGGTCTGCAGCGCGGGGTTGCCAGATGGTGGAGTCTTTGTTGCTGTTGCTGTAGACCTCTTCCATGCCGCGGTGCGTGATGTAGATCTCGGTCTTGCCATCGGTACGTCGCTCCAGACGGGTGCGGAAACGATCGCGCTCGCTGGTGGAGTACAGCGAGTCAAACACCTTGCCCAGTGTGGAACGGATGATGTCCTGCGGCAGCTTGGCGCGGTTTTCGGCCCAGTCGGTTTCGATGATGCCCAGATCGGCTTTTTCTTGCGACAGGTTAAAGCCGTGGTCCAGCCAGAACTCGCGGGTGGGCTCCCACAGCTGGTCTGCCGGGCGGTCTACCACCAGCCAGCGCTTGTCGCCGTCACGCATGATTTGCACGTCACCGACTTGCAAAGGCGCTGCGCGTTCAATGGTGGGCACTTGTGCCTGGCCCGCCTGCAGTGCAACGGCCGACACAGAACGGTCAGGCGCAGCGCTGTAGCGGGTGTCTTTGGTCAGCTGCGTCAGATCTGGAGGTACTTCCAGCGTGCTGGCCTTCTTGGCGCTCTTGTAGTCGATCTTGCTTTCTTCAATGACAGAGCAAGCAGACAGTGCAACAGCCAAGCCGATCAGGCTCAAACGGGTGGTGTATTGGGTCACTTTCACGCGGAATTTCCTCGGATGGTGCAAAAAACGGAAAAAACAGTTCTGGATTAAATCAAGCCAGCATTGCGCAGCGCGGTTTCTACCACAGGCTGATTGCTGGCAGACAACGCTGTCATGGGCAAGCGCAAAGTGCCGCCACAGTGGCCCATGCGCGAGACTGCCCATTTCACGGGAATTGGATTGGCTTCTACAAACAGTTGTTTGTGCAGGGGCATCAGCTGGAACTGGATTTGCATGGCGCGCTGGACGTTGCCAGCCAGCGCAGCAGCGCACAGCTCGCTCATCAAGCGGGGTGCCACGTTGGCGGTGACGGACACGTTGCCGTGGCCACCACACAGCATCAGCGCAACGGCGGTGGGGTCATCACCAGAGTACACGCCAAAACCCTGGGGCACATCGCGGATCAGCCACTGAGCACGTTCGATGTTGCCGGTGGCTTCCTTGATACCAAAGATGCTGTCGATCTGGGCCAGACGCAGGACGGTGTCGTGCTGCATATCAGCAACGGAGCGTCCGGGAACGTTGTAGAGCATCATGGGCAGGTCGCCCACGGCTTCGGCAATGGTCTTGAAGTGCTGGTACTGGCCTTCTTGCGTGGGCTTGTTGTAGTAGGGCACCACCTGCAGCTGGCTGTCGGCACCTACGCTCTTGGCAAACTTGGCCAGTTCGATCGCCTCGTGGGTGCTATTGGCACCACAGCCGGCCATCACTGGCACGCGGCCTGCGGCCTGTTCCACAGACACACGAATAATCTCGCAGTGCTCTTGCACGTTCACGGTGGGGGATTCGCCCGTGGTGCCCACTACGCCGATGCAGTTCGTGCCTTCGGCGATGTGCCAGTCGATCAGTTTGCGCAGGCTGGGGTAGTCGACGCTACCGTCCTCATACATGGGGGTGACTAGGGCAACGATGCTGCCCTTCAGGGCGACTGTAGGTGTGGTCATGACCGCGAGAGAAATCGGGAAAAGGACATTCTAACGACTGCGCCTGCGTGCGCCGCATGCGTTTTGTGCAGGGAGACCCTAAAGCAGGCACACATTTGACGGTATACGGGTCAGATGCTTGTAAAAAAAGAGCTACTAGCGCTTGATTTATATGTCATTGGGGTAGTTAAGACTTTGAAAGTTCCAGACCATGGGCGCTAGCTGCTCTTTTTTTAGTGATGAAGGTCAGTCTTCGGTCCATGGCTCGCTGGTGGTTTCTACCCAGGCATGCCGCGCCGCTTGCCCCAGCATCGTGATCAATTCAGGCGCATCTTGGCTGCGCACGACGCCATAGCGCCAGGCGTCGTCGCTGCAGGGCAAGTGCAGCAATGCCAGGCCCTGGGGCGCCAGATGCTGGGCCAGGCTGGCAAAGCCATCGCTGATGGCATCGCCTTGAAGGTCTTTATCCCAGTGCCAGTCGTGCGCGCCTGACAGCCAGGTGCTGCTGCGCAGGGCGTCGGTGTCTTTCCAGTCGATATGCGCAAACTGCGCGGCAATCGCCTGCAGGTGCAACCAGTGCAAGGTGTAAAAGTTGTCGCCATCAGGCAACTCGATGTCTTGCTCGCCCGGTGCCGCAGCCTCTTCGTCTTCTGATTCCCCGCTGAGAACTTGAGCATCTGGGTGCGCCACGCAGTCGCGCCAGTCTTGCAGCAGTTGTGCGCTGGCAGTGGGCTGGCCCAGACACACGATGGTCGCCATGCGCTGCATCCAGTCGGCGTCTTGTGCCTTGATCAGCGCTGCACGTGTGATGGTTTCGGTGGTTGCGGGCAAAGGTGCTTGCCTGAGGCGCTGGATCACGCCTTGCAATGCGTCGTCATAGTCTTGCCATGTTTCACCCGTGGGCGTGAAGCTGAAGTCTTTGATGGAAAACATGCCCATTTGTGCCCCGGGGCGTTCACCCATGAACGCCATCAGCGCATTTTTTTGCAGCTTGCGGTGCAGGTGCGAGCACCAGATGTCGGGGCTGCTCAGCAGCTTGCCCTGGGTGTTGTAGATGTGGGGCTGGCCCTGGTGCGTAAAGGCCAGCAGCTTGCTGCCAGGCAAAACTTTGGGGGGCGAATCGTTAAAGCCGCGTTCAATCCGCTCGTAAGTGCAGGCCATGATTTCTTTGCCGCAGAGGTGCACCACACCTTCACCAAAGCGGCTGTTTGTCTGGTCTTTGTCATCGGAGGGTGCGATGCGGCGCCAGGCCACGGCCAAGCCAGTCTTAAGGTTGAACTCCCCGATGTGCGCATACGTGCTGTCAAAAAGCGGCTGGCCCTGTGGATTGAGGACCTGCATGGTGGTGTTGCCATCGGCTGCTTGGCAGCTGATGCGCATCACACCATCGTTGTCAGCGCTGTAACTGGCGTCGGTAACGGCTGTGTGCAGCGGCACCAAGCCGGGCAGGCTGTAAAGATCGTAGGCGTCAGGCGCTTGTGGTGACTTGCATTGCATCACGTGCGGGGTGAGGGCCATGGCGTTCAGATAGCCCGCAGTAGGTGGTAGTACCCACAAGCCATTGAAATCTTTCAGACCCGATACAGCCCCTGCACCCGGCACACTTTCGGGCTGCCATACGCTGATGTAGCCGTGGGACGGAAACACCAGATGCGCACCGTCATCCGGGTGCTGTAGCCAGCGACCATAGGGCGTGACCATGCCCACGGGCAAACTCATGCGCTCATCTTCGCTGTGGGGCGGCAGTCCCGTGCTGGGGTGGCGCTTGGGCACGACGCAATAGGTCTGCGTCTGCTCATCCCAGGCACCAAAGTGGCTCAGCGTGTAATGCTCGACCAGCCAAGCGGGCCAGTCTTGTTCATCGTCTTGCTCAATCGCTGCGGTGCGGGCAATGACTGCAGGGCTCCACCAGCCCAGTTGTGCGTGCGGGTCTTGCTTCAAAATTTGAAGTGCTTGTGGCAAAACAGGTGTGTGTCCATCCCATTGCCGGCACACATCGCGCTGAGCATGCAGAAAGTGGGCGAACTCTGGTTCGTCAAAATCATGCGGGCACAGCATGGCGCTATCGAGCAGCAGCCATTGGCGCTGGCTGGTGGTGATGGTGCTGTCCATGGCTTGCCACTGCGCGCACATCGATGCCGACCAGTGGCTGGGCAGCGGCTCCATGCAGGCCTTGAGCCATTGCCAGCGCGCCTTGACCTGTGCCATGGGCGCCACCAGTGCAGACAGCGCATCTTTATCTTCGTAGGCACTGCAGGGCACCTGTTTTGGCAACTGTTGGGCGTCGCCCATGAGTACGCTAAACAGCAGGGGCGTGGTGTCGAACCATTCGGCCCAGCCATCGCAAACGCCACCGGGCTCGACAGGCCAATGGGTGGTGGAACTGGGGAATTCATCGTGGGCAAGCAGCAGGGCGTAAGCAGGCATGAAATTGCAGAAAAACTAAAAGGCGGTAGTGCCCTGCGCGCAGCGGCGACGGCTTGAGGTAGGGGCGTCAGTCTTCAGGCCGTAAGCGGCACGGGTGCGCTGTGCGCAGCACCGGGCTTGATGGCCACGATGCGCTGCACCACACGGTCAGGCTGGCTGCGCAGGCCATGCTCGTAGGCCACTACCTGCCAGCCATTGCAGACCTGCAGCAATTCACCGGGCGCGAGCAAGAAGTCAGGGCGCGACGGTTTGCCGAAAGCGGCATTGCCCTGCGCAAAGGTTTCGTAGATCAGTACGCCGCCATCGCGCACGCTGCCCAGAATCTGGGGCCACAAGGGGCGCCACAGATAGTGGGTGACAACCACCGCATCAAATTGCTGCTCGGGCAAGGGCCATGGGGCATTTTCTATATCGGCGTGCAGGGCGCGTACGCTGGCGGGCAAGTGCGCCAAGGCCTGTGCATCACGATCAACCCCTGTCAGCTGATGGCCCAGTTCAGCCAGAAACGCCGCGTGGCGGCCCCTGCCACAGGCCACATCGAGCACCTGCGAAGCAGGGGGAATGACGTGACTAAAGCGTTGAATCCATTCGGAAGGTGCAGCGGCCGTGGCAACCATACTGAGGGGCAAAGGAGAAGGACAAAACATATGCAGCCCACTATATGCGCTGCAGTGCAGGGTTTTAATGCGGGCGACTGTCTTGTTTTACGGCTGCCAGGGCCATGTTTTCTACCCAGCCCGGCGCTATCAGTTTGATCCACCGGCCCAGCTTGCCTTTGGTGGTCATCACCACTTCACGCTGGCGGGCGTGCATGGCGCGGATGATCAGATGCGCGCACTCTGACACAGGCATGGCGTTGTCTTCTTTGAGGCCGCTCACACCTGCGGCCTGTCCTTGGGCGTTGTAGCCGTGGTAACGGATGCGCGTGTCCACCACGCCTGGGTAGGCCAGCGTGACGCTCACGCCGCTGGGTTTGAGCTCGGCCCTCAGGGCTTCAAAAAATCCCACCATGGCAAATTTGCTGGCACTGTAGGCAGTACGCCCCGGCACACCCACCAGCCCTGCCAGTGAAGACACCGCCACGATGCGCCCGCGCGAAGCCTGCAAATGCGGCAACGCAGCATGCGTGCACCACACACTGCCCCACAGGTTCACGCGCATCAGCTGTTCGTACCATTGCAAATGCTCTGCGCTCACATCAGCCAGCATGGCGTGGGCAGAGATGCCTGCGTTGTTGATCAGACAGTCAATCCCGCCAAAGGCCTGCACCGTTTGTGCAATCAACGCGCGGCACTGCGCTTGGTCTGCTACGTCGGTGCGTACCACCAGTACCTGGGCTTTGGCGGCCCGGCACTCTAATGCGACGGCTTGCAGCTTGGCAGCGTCGCGGGCCGCCAGTACCAGTTGCAATTGTTCATGGTGGGTGTGCGCCAGCTGGCGTGCCATTTCAGCGCCAATGCCGTCCGAAGCGCCTGTGATGATGATGCGAGGCAAAGCAGTCTCCCGGCCATGCCGCCGGGAGTGTTTCCTCAGCTTAGAAGCAGGCCCAAACCTGATCTGCCAGTGTGAGCATGAATTCTGGGCGTGTGTACAGGGCAAACACCGCCAGCAAGATCGCTAGAACCCCCGCCCAGATCAGCGCCCGCAGCCACAAAGGCAGTGCAGGCGGGGTGGGTGTGGTGTGGGTGTGCATGGTGGTCAATATTACGCTGTTGCCGTCGGCTGGCGCACCAAAGCGGCTTCACGCACCGGCAGATTGACCAGCGCAGCAAAGATGCCCAAGGCAATCGACAGATACCACACCATGTCGTAATTGCCGTTCATGTCATACAGATAGCCACCCAGCCATACGCCCATGAAGCTGCCAATCTGGTGGCTGAAAAATACAAAGCCCCCCAGCATGGACAGATGCTGCACGCCAAAGATTTGTGCAATCGTGGCATTGGTCAGCGGCACGGTGGACAGCCACAGAAAGCCCATGGCAGCAGTGAAGATGTATACCGACCATTCGGTCAGCGGCATCAGCAAGAAAAGCACGGTGATTACCGAGCGCATGCCGTAAATGCCCGACAGCACATAGCGCTTGTGCATGGGGTATTTTTGCCCCAGATTGCCTGCCAGATAGGTGCCAAAAATGTTGAACAGTCCTACCAGCGCCAGACCAATGCTGGCCACGTGGGGAGCCATGCCAAAGTCTTTGAGGTAGCTGGGCATGTGTACGCCAATGAACATCACCTGAAAGCCGCAGACAAAGTAGCCCGCCAGCAGCAGCACAAAGCTGGGGTTGGTCCATGCCTCTTTCAGGGCATGTCCAATGGTCTGTTCGCGCTTGGGTGCAGCGCCCCCCGTGAAGCCCGGTTCGCGCAGGCCAAACGCAAGCACGCAAATAATGAGTGCCATGGCAGCCAGAATCAGCAGCGCATTGCTCCAGCCAAACTGCGCAATCAGCGTGCCTTCCATTGGCACCATGAAAAACTGACCAAATGATCCGGCTGCAGCCGTAACCCCCATGGCCCAGCTGCGCCGTGCTGCAGGAATTTGCCGCCCCAGCACGCCATAAATCACCGCATACGTCGTGCCTGCCTGTGCTGCGCCAATAACCACGCCGGTCGTCAGTGCAAACATCAGGGTGCTGGGCGACAGGGCCATGCCAATCAGCCCCAGTGCATACAGGACGGAGCCGCAAATGAGCACCTTGAAGGCACCAATCCGATCGGCAATCATGCCCACGAAGATGCCAAAAATGCCCCACGACAGGTTCTGAATCGCAATGGCCAGCGAAAAACTCTCTCGCGTCCAGCCCATGTCCTGGGTGATGGGCAGCAACCACAGCCCAAAACCATGGCGTATGCCCATGGCCAGTGTGACGACCATGCCCCCGCACAGCAGCACTTGCAGCATGGGCAATTGCTGGGTGGATGATTGTTGTGTGTTGTTTTGCATGCCAAACAATGTAGCGAAATGCGTCGGTAAAAGCTGCAACATGTGCGATATGGATTGCATATTCCAGCCTTCGGATGGCACGATGCCGCCTTCGCTACACGGAGTCTAGTCTTGGTTACTGTGAATTTATCCAGCACTGAGCTGTGGCCGGAATTACAATCCGCCCCCATGGCAGCTAAACCCTCTACTCCTGCATCCGCTTATTCGGAAGGCTCAATCCGCGTGCTCAAGGGCCTGGAGCCCGTCAAGCAGCGTCCCGGCATGTACACCCGTACCGACAACCCCTTGCACATCCTGCAAGAGGTGATTGACAACGCCGCCGACGAGGCTTTGGCCGGATTCGGCAAAAAAATCAAACTCACCTTGCACACCGACGGCTCCGTCAGTGTGGAAGACGATGGCCGTGGCATTCCTTTTGGCCTGCATCCTGAAGAGGGTGCCCCTGTGGTCGAACTGGTCTTTACCCGCCTGCATGCGGGTGGCAAGTTCGACAAGGGCAACGGAGGGGCATACAGCTTTTCTGGTGGCTTGCATGGCGTGGGGGTCTCGGTGACCAATGCGCTGTCCACGCGGCTGGAAGTGACCGTGTTTCGCGATGGGAAAGTCGCCAGTCTGACTTTCTCGGGCGGCGATGTGATCGAGCCTTTGAGCGTACGCCCCATGGCCAGTGGTGACCGCAAGCAGGGCACCACCGTTCGCGCTTGGCCAGATGCCAAATACTTTGACAGCCCCCACTTGCCCATGGGCGAGCTGGTGCACCTGCTGCGCTCCAAAGCCGTGCTCATGCCCGGTGTCAGCGTGACACTGACCAACGAAAAGAACAAAGACGTTCAGCAGTGGCAGTACAAGGGCGGTCTTAAAGACTACCTTTCGCAAACGCTGGTGGCTGACCCCGTCATTCCGCTGCTTGAAGGCGAAGGCTTTGCTGACAAGCACAGCGATACGTTCAGCGAAGGTGAGGGTGCCGCTTGGTGCCTGGCCTTTACGGAGCTGGGTGCCCCCGTGCGCGAGAGCTACGTCAACCTGATTCCCACCACGGCGGGTGGTACGCACGAAAGCGGCCTGCGCGATGGCTTGTTTCAGGCCGTCAAAGGCTTTATCGAGCTGCATGCGCTGCTGCCCAAGGGCGTCAAGCTCATGCCGGACGACGTATTTGCGCGTGCCAGCTTTGTCTTGAGCGCCAAGGTGCTTGATCCGCAGTTTCAGGGCCAGGTCAAAGAAAAGCTCAACAGCCGTGATGCCGTGCGCCTGGTTTCGGGTTTTGTGAAGCCCGCCATGGAGCTGTGGCTCAACGCCAATGTGGAACATGGCAAGAAGCTGGCCGAACTGGCCATCAAGGCTGCGCAAATTCGCCAGAAGGCTGGTCAGAAGATTGAAAAGCGCAAAGGCTCTGGCGTGGCCGTGCTGCCCGGCAAGCTGACCGACTGCGAAAGCCGTGATCTGGCCGACAACGAAGTGTTTCTGGTGGAGGGTGACTCTGCCGGTGGCTCCGCCAAAATGGGGCGCAACAAAGCGACGCAGGCCGTGCTGCCTTTGCGCGGCAAGGTGCTCAACACCTGGGAGGTGGATCGCGACCGCCTGTTTGCCAACAACGAAATTCATGACATTTCAGTGGCCATCGGCGTGGACCCCCACGGCCCGAATGACACGCCAGATCTGTCTGGCCTGCGTTACGGCAAGATTTGCATCTTGAGTGATGCCGATGTGGACGGCTCGCACATTCAGGTGCTGCTGCTGACCTTGTTCTTCAAGCATTTCCCCAAGCTGATCGAAGCGGGCCACGTTCACATTGCGCTGCCTCCCTTGTTCCGGGTGGATGTGCCTGCGCGTGGCAAAAAACCAGCGACCAAGGTGTATGCGCTGGATGATGGCGAGCTGCACGCCATTCTCGACAAGGCCGCCAAAGAAGGCGTTCCGCGCGAGAAATGTCAGATCAGCCGCTTTAAGGGTCTGGGCGAGATGAACGCTGAGCAATTGTGGGAAACCACGCTCAACCCCGACACCCGGCGTCTGCTGCCGGTGCAGGTTCAAAGTCTGAACGCTGAGGCATCGGCCCACATCTTTGGCCAGCTTATGGGTAAAGGAGAAGCGGCTGCCCGCCGAGAGTTGATGGAGCTGCACGGTGATGCGGTCGAGGTGGATATTTAACGTCTGCCATGTGCATGCGCACTCGTCTGACGGCATCTTCAGCACAGGGGCGCGATGGGCGACATCCCCACGCGGTTTTAACGCATGGGGCTTGGAGACATCGCCAGCCCCGTGTTAAATGTGAGTGATGACTAACACGATTCAGTCTCCTATAGCCAAGCGCAATGGCCCCCAGTCTGCGTCAGCGTGCCTGCACAGCAACTGGTTGCGCGCCGTGAGTGCAGCTGTGGGGTTGTTCAGCGTGTCACTGGCCCATGCTGATACCTGGTTTTTCGTCGAGGACAACGGTGTTTTGCACTACGCCAATGAACGCGTGGACGAGCGCTATCACCGCTTTTCAATGAATGACCTGGAGCCCGGCGATGGCCCCCTGTTTGTCGATATACGCGCTGCAGCCTACCGGCTAGCAGAAGCCTCCGAAAAAGATCGTAGCGCCGCCACCCGGTACTTTGCCAATAGCAGTGGCTACAAACTCCACGCCAAGCACATCCGTGCGGCGGCCTCGAAATTGGGTGTTGATGAGCAACTGCTCAAGGCCATTGCCACGGCAGAGTCGGGCTTTAACGCCACGGCGGTATCGCCCAAGGGTGCGATTGGCCTGATGCAGGTGATTCCAGATACGGCAGCCCGCTTTGGGGTGGAGGGCGACAAGCAGCGCTCCATCGTGCAAAAGCTCAAGGACCCGGCCATCAACGTGCCTGTCAGTGCACGTTATGTGCGCTACCTGCAGGGTCTATTTCCGGGGCGTACCGACCTGGTTGTGGCCGCCTACAACGCGGGTGAAGGCGCGGTGCAGCGCTATGGCAACAAAATTCCGCCTTACAAAGAAACCCAGAACTACGTCAAAACGGTGATGACCTTGTACGCTAGCCTGCAACCCAATTTGATTGCCAACAACGGTATGGGCCTGTATGGGGGCAGTGCACAACTGACACGCAGCCCTACGGACAGCAACCGTTTTCGCATGACCATTCCGGCCGCTGATGATGTGAACAACTGACATCGCCTGCCGCGCAACAATCCAGCAGGGCGTACGCGTTGGAGGAGACGCCCGCCACTGCTGTCAAAAACTAAGAAACCATGAGCGATCAACCCGAAGTCGAAGTACCTGCCCAGCAGCCCGCAGCCCCTTTGTTGGATTTAGCCACCCAGGCGTCAGGGGACGCCCTGGAGCTGGGCCAGTACGCCCAGCGTGCCTATCTGGAATACGCACTGAGCGTGGTCAAGGGCCGCGCCCTGCCCGATGTGGCCGACGGCATGAAACCCGTGCAGCGCCGCATTCTGTACGCCATGGACCGCATGGGCCTGAGCTTTAGCGGCCCCAACAACAACACCGCCCCCAAACCCGTCAAATCAGCCCGTGTGGTGGGTGATGTGCTGGGTCGTTTTCACCCCCACGGTGACCAGTCAGCCTACGATGCGCTGGTGCGCATGGCGCAAGATTTTTCGCAGCGCTACCCGCTGGTGGATGGGCAAGGCAACTTCGGTAGCCGCGACGGCGACGGCGCAGCCGCCATGCGTTACACCGAAGCGCGGCTGTCCAAAATCACCACGCTGCTGCTCGATGAGATTGACGAAGGCACGGTCAACTTTGTGCCCAATTACGACGGCAGCACGCAAGAGCCACAGCAGTTGCCCGCCCGATTGCCGTTTTCGCTGCTCAACGGCGCCAGCGGCATTGCCGTGGGTCTGGCCACCGAAATCCCCAGCCACAACCTGCGCGAAGTGGCCGATGCCTGCGTGGCGCTGGTCAAAAAACCCACGCTGAGCGATGACGAGCTGTACACCCTGATCACCGGCCCCGACTACCCCGGCGGCGGCCAAATCATCAGCAGCGCGCAAGACATTCGCAACGCCTACACCACGGGCCGCGGCAGCCTGAAGGTGCGCGCCCGCTGGAGCATTGAAGAGCTGGCGCGCGGCCAGTGGCAAATGGTGGTCAACGAGCTGCCGCCCGGTGTGTCGTCGCAAAAAATTCTGGAAGAGATCGAAGAACTCTCCAACCCCAAGGTCAAGACCGGCAAGAAAGCGCTTACGCAGGACCAGCAGCAGCTCAAGGCCACCATCCTCTCGGTGCTGGACGGCGTGCGCGACGAGTCCAGCAAAGACGCCGCCGTGCGCCTGGTGATAGAGCCCAAGACCGGCAAAACGCCACAGCAAGACCTGATCACCGCCTTGCTGGCCCACACCAGCCTGGAGACCAGCGCCAGCATCAACCTGACCATGATCGGTCTGGACGGCAAACCCGTGCAAAAGTCGCTGCGCCGCATGCTGGAAGAGTGGATTGATTTCCGCCAGAGCACCATCACCCGCCGCTCGCAGCACCGTCTGGAGAAGGTGCAGGCCCGCATCCACATTCTGGAAGGCCGCCAGATCGTTCTGCTCAATATCGACGAGGTGATTGCCATCATCCGGGGCAGCGACGAGCCCAAGGTCGCGCTGATTGAGCGCTTTGACCTTTCAGACCGGCAGGCCGAAGACATTTTGGAAATCCGCCTGCGCCAACTGGCGCGGCTGGAAGCCATCAAGATCGAGAAAGAACTCAAAGAGCTGCGCGAAGAAGAAGGCAAGCTGCAAGACATTCTGGCCAACCCCAAGAGCCTGCAGCGCCTGATGGTCAAAGAGATTGAAGCCGACGCCAAGACCTTTGCCGACGAGCGCCGCACGCTCATCCAGGAAGAAAAGAAAGTCACCGCCGAGATCAAGGTGCCGGACGAACCCGTCACCGTCATCGTCTCTGACAAGGGCTGGGTGCGCACCCACAAGGGCCACGGCCATGAGGCGGGCAGCTTCAGCTTCAAGGCCGGTGACGCGCTGTGGGGCACGTTCGAGTGCCGCACGGTCGATCAGCTCATCGTCTTTGGCAACAACGGCCGTGTGTACAGCGTGGCCGTGGCCAGCCTGCCCGGTGGCCGTGGTGATGGTCAGCCCATCAACACCCTGATTGATCTGGAGCCCGGCACCACCATTGCCAGCTACTTTGCTGGCCCCCTGACCGCGCAACTGCTGATGAGTGGCAGCGGCGGCTACGGCTTTATTGCCAAGCTGGAATCCATGTGCGCCCGCAACAAGGCGGGCAAGGCTTTTGTCACCATCCAAGACGGCGAAACCCTGTGCGCACCATCGGTGATTGGTGGCACCAACGGCAGCGTGGATCTGCCTGAAGCTACGCACGTGGCGTGCGTGAGCACCAGTGGCAATGTTTTGAGCTATGCCTTGTCAGAGCTCAAGCTCATGTCCGGTGGGCGTGGCCTGCAACTGATGAAGATTGACGAGGGCGATGCGCTGGCAGGCGCTGCGGCCTATACCCGCTCGGTACGCATCACGGGTGTGGGGCGCGGTGGCAAGGTCAAGGAAGAATGGCTGGAGATTCGGTCTTTGAATGCTGCTTTGGGTAAACGGGCGTCCAAGGGGAAGACGACGGGGTGGACGTTTAAGCCCAATGGTGTGTTCCGCGTGGAGTGATGCTTTGAGGGTTTGATAGCTTTTGGCGCTTGCTGGGTAAGCGCTAGAGGCTGAAAAGGCTGTTAACTCTTTAGTTGGAGTTAGCAGCCTTTTTAATTTGTGCTTCATGTTTTTGATCTTTGTGGTGTTGTTTGCATAGGCCGGTGCGACAAGCCGACCTATGCCTTCAAAGTCAGCGCAGTTTGAAAATAAATAGCTAACAACGCTTTCCGCATAAGCGCTTTGAGCCCAAAACCCTATGAATAATTCAAGGCAGTAAACACGGCAGTGCCACCTACTTACCTGCATCAAGAGGCCTAATGCTGGCAATGCATGCCAGCCGAAGGACTGGTGTGCCCGTGGCTGTTCAGAAAAAGAAGTCCCCCAAACTTCCAGCGGCTGTCTGAGCGCAGCGCTGCCAGCGCGTAGCGAGTTCCGCCGGACAGCCCTCGGCAGAGTCGTATCTTTGGTGACTTTCTGGACGAAGCCAGAAAGTTACTCACCCGTCGGTGCGACAAACCGACCTCTGCCCTTAAAACCAGTGCAGCCTAAAAAATGAATAGCTACTAACGCAAACTCCATAAGAGCTGCCAGCCGAAAACACTATGAATCATTCAAAGACGTAAACACGGCAGTGCCACCTACTTCCCCGCATCAAGAGGCGCAATGCTGGCAATGCACGCCAGCCGAAGGACTGGCGTGCCCGTGGATGTTGAGCAAAGGAAGTCCCTCAAACTTCCGGCGGCTGTCTGAGCGCAGCGCTGCCAGCGCGTAGCGAGTTCCGCCGGAAGCCGTCGGCAGACGCGCTTCTTTGGTCACTTTCTTGTCGCGAACAAGAAAGCGACTCGCCCGTCGGTGCGACAAACCGACCCCTGCCCTCAAAGCCAGTGCAGCATAAAAAATAAATAGCTACCAACGGGCACCCCATAAGCGCTAATAGCCAAAACCCATATAAACAGAAAACATAAGCACTTGTATGGCGCAGCTCTGCCATCCAGTTACCCCTGCCCATTCACAGCAGCCGCCCCTTCCCATGCACCATATGCCAGCGACGCAGCAGCCAAATCCTCCAGCGCGCTGCCTACTGATTTGAAAAGCGTAATTTCCTGCGCGCTGCGGCGGCCTGCGTGCTGGCCACGGCACAGTTGCTCCAGCGTGGCAGTCAGTTGCTCTTTGGCCCATGCGCCTTCGTCGATGGCGCCTAGCAGGTCGCCCGCTTTGAGCAGGGCTTCAGTGGTGTCTACAAACACGCTGGCTTTGCGCAGACAGTCGCCGTCGCTCTCGCGCATGGCGGGGGTGAAGCTGCCGATCAAGTCCAGGTGCGTGCCGGGCTGCAGCCATTCACCGCGAATGAGTGGGGCAGTGGCCAGCGTGGCGCAACTGACGATGTCGGCACGGCGCACGGCGGCTTCCAGGTCAGGAGCGTGCTTTGCGGCAATACCTTGGGCGTTCAGGCGTTCAACCAGGGCCTGGGCGCTTTCGGGGTTGCGGTTCCAGACCTCCACCGTTTGCAGCTCGCGCACGCAGCGGTAGGCGTGAGGCAGCAGACTTGCGACGCGGCCGGTGCCCACCACCAGCAGCTTTTTGGCATCAGGGCGGCTGAGCCAGCGGGCAGCCAGCGCTGACGCGGCAGCAGTGCGGCGCGAGGTGATGGTGTCACCATCCAGCACGGCAAGGGGCTGGCCCGTGCTGGCGTCGTACAAGATGTAGACCGAGTGCAGTCCGGGCAAGCCCTTGCGGTGGTTGCCGGGGAAGATCGAGACGGTTTTGACGCCCAGATGCTGGCCGGTTTGCCAGGCTGGCATCAGCAGCATGATGCCGTTGTCATCGTCCGTGTTGCCGGGGATGGCGTGGTTGTGGCGCAGCGGTACCTGGCAACCGTCAATGAACATGCGCTCCAAGGCGGGCAAAAGGGTGGAGAAGGGAAGGTGTTGTTCGGTGCTGGGCTGGGAGATGATCTGCATGCAGGCTCTGAGGGGGCAAGTCAAATGGGAGATGGATAAATGGTAGGAGCCCGGCTGCACGAGAGGAATGGGCGTTGTCCCTGCGTACTTGGGGCGAAGTGCTGCGCAAGGTCGTTCATCCCTGCATAAAAAGTAGCTGTATGCGCTGACTGCACAAGCGTTACAGGGCAAAAACACTCACAATTAAAAAATGCCAGCCTAAGCGCTTTACGCTTGGACTGTTCGCCAAAAGCTTTCAGCACTTGCTCCGGTGCATTGATTTATGACCATCTCGACCTCTGACTCCATCACCCGTCACCATGTGGGCAAGCGCCTGTCGGAAGTGGCTATCCACAACGGTACGGTTTATCTGGCCGGGCAGATTCCTGAGAACAACCCAGACGGCGACATGCGCACGCAAACGCAGGAGGTGCTGGGCCATGTGGAGCGGCTGCTGAGCGCCGCAGGCAGCAGCAAGGCGCACATCCTGTCGTGCCAGATCTTTATTCGCAGTGCGGCTGACATTGTGGTGATGAACGAGGTGTGGGATGCGTGGGTAGTGCCCGGACACACGCCACCGCGTGCGACGGTGATTGGCCCGGCCATCAACCCCAAGTACCTGATTGAAGTCATCGTGACTGGTGCGCTGATCACCGCGAATTAGATGGGGGTCAACACGGTGTTTGCGGGCTATTTGCTGGTTTTTGCCGCAGTAGTCTCTTCCTGTGTATTGCGCTCCATGAGCTCAAAGATGGCTTGCCATGTCTGAATATAGTGGTGGATGTAGCGCTGCGATGTTGCGTGATCTATGCGCAACGGGATTTGCCATATGTCGAGGATGGCTTTCTGGGTTTCTGCCGACATGGTGATGGTTTCAAAAGCTGCAATCAGCTTTTGCTTGTCGGCTTGCGCCATGTTGCGTGGCACAAACGCACCATGCCAGCCGCGGCCCAGCGGTGGCAGGCCCAGTTCGGTAAAGGTGGGCACAGTTGGCACGTAGCGAATGGTTTCGTTGTGCGATTTGGCCACCACGGCCACATCGTTGCCAATTTTGCGCATGTGTGAGCAGCGCGAAATGGCCAGATCGACGCTTTTCTCCAGCATGGGCGTGAGCATTTCAGCACCCTGAAACGGGCGGGCCTGCACCTGTAATGGCCGCTGATCTGTTGTTTTTCTTTTGTTTTTAGCCCTGCTGGCCAGTGCATGCACCCACATGATGGGGCTGCCGCTGTAAGCCCCTACGCCAATCTGAGCGGGCCGCCCCAGGCTGGACAGCCAGGCGAGCAGATCTTTTTGCTCATGTGCGGGCGAGGTTTTGAGGGCAAACAGGCACCACGGTATCTCCATGAAGATGACCAGTGGCTCAAAGTTAGCCAGATGCCTGGGGTTTTGTGCGGGGTTGCCGGTCAGGCTGCTATTGCCTTCAGAGACCAGCCAGATGGCGCGCTGTGCCAGCTTGGGATCGCTGCCGGGCTTCGGGGGCACCAGCCCTTCGCTAGGGTCATCAAACTGCAATTGCACCGGGGCTTGCAGCTGTTCTTGCAGTTGGCTGCGTAAAGAATCAATGTAGACCTGCGCAAGCGGGAAGGGAGAGGCCACTATTTTCCATGGGACAGCAGTTGGCGGGGTGGCCGCCAAAGCGAAGGGAGCGCTCAGTAGCAACGCGGCAATCCATACACAAAACCATTGGAGAGCATGGTGGCAGGGTGACATGTTGCAAGCCTCTCTGACAGATAACGCATGGAACGACGCGCAAAAACATGCGCGCTGATGGGTAGCGAAACAATCACATGGCGGCCTGTGCCGCAGTGGCTGAGGATGCGGTCAGTATGTCTAGCGCAGCTTCTTGTAGGAAAGAGCCGCTAGATTGGTGATTTAGTGATCAATGGTCTTGCAATTTTGGTTGGGGTGCAGACTTGGCTGTGTGCGAGGTTGGCTGCGTGCGAGGTTGGCTGTGCGTCAAGTGCCCCCACCCCCGCGCTTGCGGGCAAGGCGCAGGGGGATAGACCATGGGTAACACGGCTTTGCGCAGTGGGCTGAGTCACTGCGCAACGGGCATTTACCAGACCGACTGGCGGTGCACGGACAGGCCGGCAAAGCTTTGCTGTACAGGCATGATTTCGATGGCGTTGATGTTCATGTGCTTGGGGCTTTGGGCAATCCACAGCACGGTGGAAGCGATGTCTTCGGGGGTGAGAAATTGCACGCCTTCGTAGACTTTGGCAGCTTTTTCTGCATCGCCAAAACGCACATTGGAAAACTCGGTGCCGCCGCACATGCCCGGCTCAACATTGGTCACACGCACGGCGGTACCACTGAGGTCGGCACGCAGGTTGCGGCTGAACTGCTGCACGAAGGCCTTGGTAGCGCCATAGACGTTGCCGCCCGCATAAGGCCAGTTGCCAGCCACCGACCCCAAATTGATGACATGACCGCGCTTGCGCTCCACCATGCCTGGCAGGAAGGTGCGGCTCATGGTGACCAGACCGGTGCAGTTGGTGTCGATCATGGTTTGCCACTGGTCCAGATCGGCACGCTGTGCTGGCTCCAGACCCAGAGCAAGGCCGGCGTTGTTGATGAGTACGTCCACTTCAGCAAAGGCGGCAGGCAGCTGGGAGGGCAACGCCTGAACTGCTGCGCGATCTGTCACATCCAGCTCCACAGGCAGCAGGCGCTCACCCAGTTCGGCAGCCAGAGCCGCCAGCTTGTCTTTGCGGCGAGCAGTGGCAATGACGTGGTGACCTGCCTGTACAAAACTGCGCGCCATGGCCGCACCGAAACCCGCCGATGCGCCAGTGATTAAAACGATCATGATGTGGTTCTTTCTCTTCAATACCGGGGAAATGGGGCATTGTCTCCAGAGGCTGTGTATTTGGGCAAGTACGCAGGCGTCTTGATGCGCAATTGCTACCACCGTGCTGGGGCAGGGGCTTGTTCAGTGCAGCGCAGTACCTGAGAAAGTTTTCCAGTCCCGCTTGGACCATCCCGGGTGGCTGGAGCCATGGTTTCGGTGCGTGTGGTCTTATGCGTCAACGGACGCCGTGGCTGCGGGCGTAGCACGCGTGGAGTCTTGCTGCCAGACCCGGTTGCGCCCGTTGGTTTTGGCCTGGTACAGGGCCTGATCGGCACACAGCAAGGCGTGATCCAGCGTCTGAGCCTCTGCGGGATAGCACACATGCAGCCCAACACTGATGGTCACGGGCCATGTTTCCTGTGCGTGGTGAGCGGCTACTGCGCTGCGCACCGCATGGCACATCCGGTCAGCCAGCAAGCTGGCGTTCAGCGTGTCGGTGTTGGGGCAGGCAATGACAAATTCTTCTCCTCCATAGCGCCCGACAATGTCGTGGGGGCGTACATGGGTTTGCAGCAAATGGGCGATCTGAGTCAGTACCCTGTCTCCCTCCTGATGGCCGCATGCATCGTTGACGCGCTTGAAATGGTCCACATCAATCATCAGCAGACTGAAAGGGGTCTGGTACAGCTGCGCCTGTCCGCACATTATTTCCAGCGATTGCATCAAGGCTCTGCGGTTGGGCAACTCGGTCAGTACGTCCATATTGGCCATGTACTGCAACCGGTTGTGCTGGCGGCCTGAGCAAAGCAGCAAGAAACCGGTCGATTTCAGGTGCATGGCGATGAACAAAATGGTGAATGAAAGGAGCAGGTGCGTACTGGATGAGGCCGGGTCGCGCAGCGTGAGTGAAGCGTTGGGCAGAAACACCCTTAGCAGCATGGCGCTACAGAACATCAGCACGCCCACGACCAAAACGACGCTGCCTTTGTTCAAAGGCTCGCTGCGGCGGCGTGCCAGCACCAGCAGCCCCCAGATCTCGCTGCAAAGAAACAGCCCGCTGACCAGGCGCACGCGCAGTTCAGGCTGGTTGATGGCTAGCGTAAACAGCAGCAATGCCCAAAGAGGCAGGCACAGCAGCAGCCACCAAGGCGGGCGGATTTGGTAGAAGCGATAGATGGTGGCGAGCCAGCAGCTTTGCCCGCATGCAAACACTGCGTAGGCCGCCATGAACCACTGCGTGGGGTTGGGCGATGCCATGAAGCTGATGCACACATAGGACAGGCCGTAGCACGTCATCGTCATGGCCATGAGCAGGCTGCCCTCGCGCCAGTGGGTGCGGCCGGTCAATATCACGCTGATCGCCGAGGAGCCAGACGACAGGGCAATCATTAAAGCGATGGTCGTGAGGTCGGGCATGTGCCCCTCCGTTCGCTGAAGACGTCGGCAAGACAAGGGTGCTGCGCTGACGTTACGACCGTGGCTGCAAAGCGGCACATTGGGACGCTTGCAAAAAGATAGAAGTCATTACCAAATGTGTCAATTGGCATCGAGTGGTAGAAGTCCTCAACCCTGTGTAGGTGAACACGCAGGCCACTGTCTGCATGGCGGCCCTGACACTGAGGCAGGGCACGACAGAAACGCAGCCAGCGCTTGTGATCCAGGCGTGGATTGCGTTTCTGTTATTGAAGGTGCTGCTTTATTTTTACTGTGCGGCGGCCACAAACACTTCAACGCGACGGTTTTTAGCGCGGCCCCAGGCGCTGTCGTTGGAGGCAACAGGTTCACGTGCGCCACGGCCGTCGGTCTGGATGCGCGGGCCACGCACTTGGCTGAAGATGTAGTCGCGTGTGGCGTTGGCGCGGCTCAGCGACAGGGGGTCATTGATGTGCGCACCACCCGTGCTGTCGGTGTGTCCCACGATGATGACGTGGGTGTTAGGGTTGCGACGCAGACTGGTTACAAAGCTGTCAAGCACGGGGCGAAACTGGCTCTTGATGTAGGCGCTGTTGCTGTCAAACGAAATGTCCGACGGTATGGCCAGCTTGAGCTGGTTGTCGCTGGTACGCGACACTGTCACACCCGTGCCACGGGTTGCAGCTTCTAATTCCTGACGCTGACGCTCCATGCTGGCCGACCAGACATAGGTGCCCACGCCGCCTACTGCTGCACCAATCAAAGCCCCTTTACCGGCTTTTCCCCCTGTGGCTTTGGCAATGCCTGCTCCTGCCAAAGCACCTACGCCCACGCCAAGGGCTGTGTTGCGCTGGGTTTCGGTCATGGTTTCGCAGCCAGTCAAAGCCAGAGCAGCGGTGAGTGTCAAGACGGCCGTAGTTTTGATTTGCAATGTTCTCTCCCTGTAACAAACATGCAAAATGTATAGCGGTTTATGGTCACCCCCGGCAAACAAAGTCTGATTTGCCGACTTACCCCGTGCGCGAGCAGGCACTGAATGTGCTTGCCTTGTGCAGGCCGCTGCTGACAGTTGCTGGCTGGGATGTCAGCCCTGGTGTGATGAAGCTGGTTACAAGAAAGGAAAAGGTGGCCTGTGCCCAATGCCATACATGAACGCGAGGAGTTGCACAAACCACTGATGGTCTGGGCCGATTTGTGGCCACAAGGCATCCAGTTTCCAGCCAAAGGTTGGAGCGAGCAGTTGCAGCCTGGCATCTGCGTGGTGGTCGATGAATCTGGCGAAGAAGCGCAGCAATGGCTGGCGGTGCTGGCCGGGCATGCTGTTGCGGGGCGTGGTCGTGTGCAGTGTGCGGGTCTGTGCAGTCAGGCAGACAGTGCGGCCTACGTGGCGCAGGTGTACTGGCACCATCCACGTGCGGCAATGCACGAGCGTGAAATGTCTGCCCAGCAATGGGTGCAAGAAGTCGCGCAGCGTTGGCCCACCTGGAGCGAGGCCGCCTGGAGCCGCCATTGCCAGGGCTTTGGCCTGCAAGAGCATTTGTCCAAACCCCTGTGGCATTTGTCTACCGGGTGCCTGCGCAAGCTGGGCATCGCTGCTGCCTTGGCCAGCGGTGCACGCCTGACGCTCATTGAAGAGCCCGTTGCGGCCTTGGATCGCAGCAGCATTCGCTATCTTTGTCAGGCCCTGGATGCTCTGGGTGAAGAGCTGGCCAGTGCGCCGCAAATACTGCGCTGGATCATGGTTGCGCACTGGGAGCCTCTGGCGGGCGTGACATGGGATGAAGTGCTGGCTCCACCGCCATTGACTAACACCACAGATGCGCCTGAAGAGAGTCCCCAGACCTTGCCTGTTCAGCAAGACCTGCTGTGAGCGCAGGGCTGGTGGGACGTCGGGGAAGCCTTCATCAAACCACAGCGCTGGGCAAGACGTAGCGCATGATGGTGACGTAATGCAGCAAGCTGCCTGCAATCACAAACAGATGCCAGATGCCGTGAAAATGGCGCACACGGCCATCCAGCACAAAGAACACGATACCTACGCTATAGAGCAGGCCGCCTGCAGCCAGCCAGATAAAGCCAGCAGTGCCCAGTGCCTCAAGCAGCGGCCCTGTAGCCACCACCACCACCCAGCCCATCACCGCATAAATGATGAGCGAAAGCACACGTGCCTCATTGCGGGGCTTGATCTCTTGCAGCATGCCCACTAGGGCCAGGCCCCAGACGACACCAAACAAGCTCCAGCCCCATGCACCGCGCAGGCTGATCAGGCAAAACGGCGTGTAACTGCCTGCAATCATCAGATAGATGCTCAGGTGGTCGAACTTTTGCAGGATGCGTTTGGCCGGGCCGCGCACGCTGTGATAGAGGGTTGAGGTGGCATACAGCAACACCATGGCCACGCCATAGATGCTGACGCTGGTGATGGCCTGTGCGTCGGCGCGCAGGCTGGTGACCACGATCAGCCATGTCGCGCCCGTCAGCGCAAACAGGGCGCCAACCAGATGCGTCCAGGCGTTAAAGCGTTCACCGTAGTACATGGCTCCCATATTGGGCGATCTACACCCGCTTGCAAGCCAGAACAAAGCAAGCAAACGTGTCAGAGCGCAGCGAATGAGCGTGCAGCAACAAGGGGCAGACATTAAAAAGCCCGCATGTCTGCGGGCTGTGCTGTGGTGTGAAGTGCTGGTGCGTGGTTTAAAAAATATAGCTTTTAACGATTTCTGGTGTGCGCTAGAGCGTTAGCCTTATGAATTTTTACAACGCAATGGCAAGCCAGTCGCTTTCTACGCACACGCCGTTGTCCAGACTGGCGCGGACAACAAAGCCTTCATCCATGGCAATCAACTGCGCACTTTCTACGTGAAAGCCTTGCGTGGATTGTTCACTTTGGAACGAGAAATAACCGCGCAAAGGCAGCTCGGCAGCGCATTCCATATCGATGCCTGCGTGCTGCTCATTGAGCCATTGGCGTGCCGATTGCAAGGTGGCCGCAACCTGCAGGCACTCGGCTGGCACATCGATATGGGCGGTGCGTGTGATCTCGTCACCACTCAGAGCATGGAATTCGCCGATGGTGAAAAACGAGGTTGCAATGCTTTGCTGAGTCATGGTCTGGAGCGTTTTTGAGTGCTATGAAAAAGAGGGCATTGTGCGCTGTGCTGAAAAGACTTTAAGCAGACATGGCCAGTAATTTTTACTCCCAAACAAGCAAGCCCAGCATGGCTGGGCTTGGGGGTATCAAAAGAGGCCGCTTATTGCGGTTGTGCGTGAAATGCTTTGTTTGCTATCTTCCAGCCCTGTTCTGTTTTGAGCAGCACAAAATAGTCTGTGAAGGTGACGCTGCCATGGACCAGCGTAACTTTTGCCATGGCCGAGGTGCCGGTGATGTCCAGCCAGTCAATGCTGCGGCGGCGCGTGGACTCGTCGGGTGCGGGTGTATTGGTAAAACGCAGGCAGTAAAAGTCCAGATCCCAGGACGTCAGAGGACCTTCGCGCACGCTTTCCAGGCGGGCAGTGGGCAGGAAGGCAGCGCGCATGTGCTCTGCGTTGTCTTCTGCATGGCCGCGCATGTACATCTCCAGAGGCTGGCGAACGGCGCCTTCTTCGGGGTGTGGGGTCTGGTGTGCTGTGTGGTCCATGCGCTGGCTCCTCGGTGTGTTGTTGGGTGATCGCTGCCGCATGCTAGCGGTGAGCTGTCGAGAGATTGCATGTGCGCAGGTCACAGGTGTTTATCGAACACAGAAGTCTTGGAGCCAGGCAGGCAACAAAAAAGCCCCGGGGCGCAATGCCCGGGGCTTTTTGAAGAGATGCCGGCGCATGCACCGGCGGTCAGCGTGGATTAAGCGCCCAGCTTCAGCGCACCCTTCATGATGAAGGAGTGACCAGGGAAAGAGCAAAAGTAGGTGTAGTCAGTGCCAGCCTTGAGCTTGGCCACATCTATCACAACCTGGGTCGATTCACCACCACCAATGACCTTGGTGTGTGCGATGACGCGGGTGTCGCCAGCCTTGACATAGTCAGCAGCTGCGCCTGCCTTCATGCCATCTGCAGCAGCTGCGGTGGCGTCAGCTGCGGTGGTCAGTACCAGGTTGTGGCCCATCGAGGACTTGGGCATCTTGCCCACGTGCTTGAGGGTAACGGTGTAGTTCTTGCAGGACTTGGGCACTTCAATGTTCTTCACACTGAATTGCATTTGGTCATTACCTTCAACGGTAATAGCGCAGTCAGCAGCCATAGCTGGAGCAGCAATGCCACCAGCAGCCAGCAGGGCGAGCGTCATCAGAGTTTTTTTCATAGCGCAAATCCTTACGAAACAAATCGTTGTGAAGAGAGAGTTGCTCGGCAGTCACGAACCTTAGAACGGGTCTAACTGTCCAGTTGGCCGATATTGTGATCCTGAACTTTCAGACTTTTGTGAAATTCAAACTTTCTCCGAGCTAACGGAGAGCATTTTGTATTCAGGCATGACGCGGATCAATAAAACATGTGCAATTGCGCTGGATAACCGTTTGAAATGATTGAAAAAAGAGCAGATGGCGCTTTGTTTTTGGCACCTTTGAAGTCATTGACCTTCGAAAGCCTTTAACCGCCTGCGCTAGCTGCTCTTTATTTTGAAAAGTCTCTATAGAAATGCGGTTTCTGGCTTAACTGCTGCCGATGTGCTTGGCCGCAGTAACTGCAAGGCGTGAATGCGGGCTTGTGCTGCTGGCAGATCAAAAAGCTTGGCATCGAAATCAGTTGGATGCAGGCGCAATGCTGCATGGTGGCCCGGGTGCTGTTTGTCTTGAATAGCCTGCACAAAATCTGTAAATGCGGACATGCCGCCGCTCCAGTTTTCTGGTGGACATGCGTTGCGCCCGCCCAGGCAAATGGGCAGGCTGTGCAAGGCTTCAGGGCTGCCAATGGGGGTGCAGGCCTCCAGTTTGATGCGCAGTTGCCAGCCTGCGTTCAAGTCATACAGGTAGCGCACTGCCAGGGCCTGGCCTTGCAGCAGCTGGCTCAGGGTGTAGCGGCGTGCATCCATGGTGGGGTCTTCGGGCAAGTCGGCATTGGGCTGGCCGTAGCGCTGTCCCGCAATTTCAAAAGCGTAGCCGTGGCGGTTTTGCCAGCCCATGGCTGCCTGAATGGTGCGATGCAATTGGGCAAGGCTGGTGCTGTCTGCCACGACTAGGCGGCGCCAGATGGCGGGCTTGCTTTCGCTCAACTGGATGTGAAGCTGGTAGCTGCAGCGGATTTTGGGCATGGTGGTCTCCTCCCGGGGTCAATCACAAACCTGCGTCAAGCGCAGTTATCTCAATGCATGGCCACTTGTTTGTAGCGCAGCTGTTCTTTGCACGTAGCGGCTGCGGGTAAGTACTGACTGTCTGTGTGCAGGGGATTGGCGGGCAGCCTGAAAGCGACGGCGATTTGTGCTTGCACATGAAAAAGGCACCCGAAGGTGCCTTTTAAAACAGCATGCGGCATGCCGTGATATCAATCAACGCTGGCGCCTGAGGCCTTGACCACAGGGCCGTATTTGTTGCGTTCTGCAGCCATGAATGCCTGGAACTCTTTGGGCGTAGTGGGCACGGGTTCGGCCATCAAAGAGGCAAAACGTTTTTGCGTTTCGGGGTCCTTGAGGGCGTCAGTGAATGCCTTGTTGAGTTTTTCCAGTACATCGGCAGGTGTGCCCGCTGGTGCGACCAGGCCCCACCATGTATCAATGGCAAAGCCCTTGATGTTCTTGGACAGTGGAGGCACGCCGGGCAGCAGCTTGCTTTCGTCGGGCGTGGTGACGGCCAGAGCCTTGAGCTTGCCCGATTGAATGTTGCTGGATGCAGCAGCCAGGTTGTCGATGTTGAAATCAACCTCACCGGCCAGCAGCGCCAGCTGGGCTGGGCTTGCACCGCGGTAAGGGATATGTACGGCTGTAAAGCCCAGACCCTGCTGCAGCATTTCACCAGCCAGATGACCCGCACTGCCATTGCCGCCGCTGCCATAGCTGAGCTTGCCGGGGTGGGCCTTGCCGTAGGCAACCAGGTCTGCGACCGAGTTGATGTTCAGCTCTTTGGCCTTTTGCGTATTGAGCACCAGCACGTTGGGGACGCGCACCATCTGTGTGATGGACGCAAAGTCCTTATCAGCATCGAAAGGCAGCTTCTTGTACAGCCATGGATTGACGGCGTGGGTGGCTACAGCGGCCAGTCCGATGGTCTTGCCATCTGGAGCCGCCTTGGCAATGGCATCTACTCCAATGTTGCCGCCCGCTCCGGGCTTGTTCTCCACAATCACGGTGCCCAGGCTATCGCGCACGCGCTCAGCCAGTATGCGGGATGTGACATCCAGCGGGCCGCCAGGTGCATAAGGCACGATCAGGCGGATGGGCTGCTCAGCAGCTTGAGCCAAGGGAGATGCCAGTGCCACGGCACAGACAACGGAGGACAGCAAGATGTTTCGACGGTTCATGGCAAGTATTGTGCAAGATTCGTCTGGATGGACTTGGGTATGCGCTGAGTTCGAGGTATTTGCAGCGTGATTCGCTTTTTTCGTTGAAGAATGCGGCGTGTCTGTTGCGAGTGCGCATTTTTTGTGCGTGGTACACCCAAGAGATTTTTTTGTCCAGTACAGGGCTTTGTAAGCAGCCGTAAAAAAGGCCGCGCAAGGCGGCCTTGTGCGGGCAGTGCCGCGTTTACTTGTCTGCTGCGCTGGTGAATGCGTCGGCAAAGAACGCTTCTTCTGGCAGAGCGCGCTGGCTGGTGTAGCTGGTACGGGCCGAATCCACCATGACGGGAGCGCCGCAGGCGTAGACCTCATGGCCCGATAGATCAGCAAAGTCATCCAGCACCGCCTGGTGCACATAGCCACTGCGGCCTGTCCAGTTGTCGGTGGGCTGAGCATCTGACACGACAGGCACGTAGCGCAGATTGGGCATGAGCGCAGCCAGTTGCTTGACCCATGCATCCTGGTACAGATCTTCTGGACGGCGACCGCCCCAGTACAGGCTGACAGAACGGGTAATGCCCTTGTGCTGCATGTGTGTCAGCAAACCCTGGATGGGGGCAAAGCCGGTGCCAGAGGCCAGGAACACCATGGGCTTGTCGGAGTCTTCGCGCAGGAAGAAGCTGCCAAAAGGGCCCTCAGTGCGCAAAATTTCCTTTTCCTTCATCGCACCGAACACATGGTCGGTGAACACCCCGCCGGGCATGTGGCGGATGTGCAGTTCAATACCGGGAGCCGTTTCCTGCACATGGGGCGCTGTGGCGATGGAGTAGGCGCGGCGTGTTCCGTCGCGCAAGATAAATTCAATGTACTGGCCCGCAAAATACTGGAACACGGTGTTGGCGGGCAATTGCAGCTGAACGCGCATGACGTCGTGCGAGAGCTTTTCGAAAGCGGCCACGCGCACTGGCATTTTTTTGATGGGGAAAGCGTGGGCGTCGGTGACTTGGCGCGACTCCAGCACCACATCGGTGTGTGCTGTTGCGCGGCAGGTCAAAATAAAGCCAGCCTCCAGCTCAGCGGGTGTCAAAGCCTTGTCTGAGTGGCTCTCGTGCGTGACTTCTCCGCTGAGTTTCTTGCATTTGCATGAGCCGCAGGCTCCGTCTTTGCAGCCGTAGGGCAGGCCAACGCCGGCAGTGATGGCTGCAGCCAAAATGGTCTCGCTGCTGCTGGCGGAAAACTGGCGACCACTGGGTTCAACGGTGATCTGGAATGCGGGGGCGGTCATCTTCTAGCTATCCTTGGCGGTTTCTCAATGTGCGCTGACCTGCAGGGCAGGCGTGGCGCAGCACAGGCAATGGGCTGCACAAAGTGGCCCGTTGCACAACAGTATTCAATGGGGATACCCGATTTTGCCTTCAATCCAAATCCCGCGCGGTGCTTTGCCAGCAAGGTTTCGCCGAACGCGTGTGCTCATCATTGGCTGTGGGGATGTGGGCCAGCGTATTGCACAGGCGCTGCAGCCGGTGGCGGCGCAGAAGCGCCAGCATGGCCCCAAGGTGCTGGCGTTGACGTCGTCGCCCGAGAAAGCAGCGGCGTTGCGCCAGCTGGGCATAACGCCGCTGGTCGGGAATCTGGATGATCTGCCCAGCCTGCGCCGTTTGCGCGGGCTGGCGGATCGCGTCATTCACATGGCACCTCCGCCGGGGCAGGGGGCCTTTGATACGCGCAGTGCGCATGTGGTACGTGTACTGCGCCAGGGGCGCTTGCCCAAGGCGCTGGTATATGGCTCTACCACGGGTGTTTACGGCAATTGCGACGGGGCATGGGTGGATGAAACGCGCACGCTGAACCCCACAACCGATCGTGCACGCCGGCGTGTCGATGCCGAGCAGCGCTTGCTGCACTTTGGCCAGCACAGTGGTCTGCGGGTGCAGGTGCTGCGTATTCCCGGTATTTACGCGCCCGACCGGGAGGGGGGCACGCCCCGCGGGCGATTGCTCAAAGGCTTGCCAGTCTTGAATGCACAAGACGATGTGTATACCAACCACATTCACGCTGATGATCTGGCGCGCATTGCCATTGCCGCCATGTGGCGTGGCAAACCGCAACGGGTCTATCACGCCAGTGATGACACGCAGATGCGCATGGGCGAGTATTTCGATCTGGCTGCCGACCTGTATGGCATGCCCCGACCACCGCGTGTGACGCGGGATGCAGCGCAGCAGATGCTGGCGCCCACCATGCTCAGTTTCATGGGCGAGTCACGCCGCATGCGCAATGCGCGTATCAAGCAGGAGCTGCGTGTGCGCCTGCGCTACCCCACGGTGCTGCAGGGCCTAGTGGCCTGAAGATCAGGGGCGGCTCCAGGTATTGCCTTTGCCGTCATAGCAGCGAAACACATTGCAGTTGTAGCTGCCAGTGTCGGGCTGGGGGCGTATGGGGGGTGGAGGGCGGATGTGCGGCGGACGGATGTGCGGTGGGCGGGGCGGGTACAGCGGCACATAGGTGGTGATGGGGTCGCTGGGGGGCACCTGCACGATCACGGGTGGCACTGGGCGCTGGGCTGCCAGTGCGGCAGCGCGTTGGGCATCGGCTTTTTGCTGGGCCACCTCGCGCTCGGCCTGCAGTTGCTGGGCGGCGCGTTTGCGTTCCAGCGCTTGCTGGTACTGGGCTTCGTGCTCAGCCTGCTCCTGTGCGGTCAGGGGCGGCAAGATTTCTTGCACTTGCTTGCTGTTGGGGCACGTGCCATCGGTATAGGTAACGTGTCCGCTGGCATCCACACAGCGTATGACCTGGGCATGGGCGATGCCTGCGGTGTACAGGCATGTGATCAGCGCAGCGAAGAAGTGGCGACAAGTGGTCATGACTGCAGGCTTATCTAGATCGGTGGAGCAACTTTCAACGGAAAAAGCAGTGCAGGTCAAGTGCAAAGGGCCGCATTGCTTGTCAGGTGCTTGCACTGCCCGCTTGTCGCGCAATGGTATCTTTATGTGTTTCCTAGTGACGTTTTTTTAGTCTGTGCACCCTGGATGGCGTGTGCGGCAAGGAGTTTTCGTGCATGGCTGATAAGCCCACCCCCAGCAATACCAAAAAGAGCGCCCGTAGTGCCGGCCATGGCACACGCAAGGCCAGCGCAGGCGATGTTGCAATGGGCAAGGATGAAAAATCCATTGAAAAGTTTGTAGCAGGTCAGGCTACACAGGCTGCGCAGAAAAGCCGTGTAGCGGCGGTGCTGAGTGTGCTGGACCAGCCGGGCAGTGACAAAGAGCGCGCCAAGTCGCTGCGTGCCTTGATCGAGGGTTCAGACCCCGAAGACCAGAAGGCCCTGCGCAAGGCGCTCAACCGGCTGGGGGGCAACGAGGCCACGGCCAAAGCCAATCCCGATGAAGAGTTGAGCAAGGACTGGAAGGACGGCGGCTACCCCTATGCCAACTTGCTGCGCCGCTCGGTCTATGAAAAGGACAAGTTCCGCCTGCAGGTGGAGCTGCTCAAGCTGCAAGCCTGGGTGAAAGAGTCGGGCCAGCGCGTGCTCATCATTTTTGAAGGCCGTGATGCGGCAGGCAAGGGCGGCACCATCAAGCGTTTCATGGAGCACTTGAATCCCCGTGGCGCGCGCGTGGTGGCGCTGGAAAAACCGTCTCCCACCGAGCAGGGGCAGTGGTACTTTCAGCGCTATGTGCAGCACCTGCCCACGGCCGGCGAGATCGTGCTGTTTGACCGCAGCTGGTACAACCGCGCTGGTGTGGAGCGCGTGATGGGTTTTTGCACCGACGCGCAGTACAAGCAGTTCATGCAGGATGCACCGCAGTTTGAGCGCATGCTGGTCAGCAGCGGAGTGCATGTGGTGAAGTTCTGGTTCAGCGTCAGCCGCAAAGAGCAGCGCCGCCGCTTCAAGGAGCGCGAGTCGCATCCGCTCAAGCAATGGAAGCTGTCGCCCATTGACCAGGCGTCACTGGACAAGTGGGAGGACTACACCCGCGCCAAAGAAGCCATGTTCTTTGAAACCGACACGGCCGATGCACCGTGGACGGTGGTCAAGAGCGACTGCAAAAAGCGCGCACGCCTGAATGCCATTCGCTATGTGCTCAACAAGCTGCCCTACAAGAACCGCGACATGGACAAGGTGGGCCGGCTCGATTCGCTGATTGTGGGCCGTGCATCGGCCATTTACGAACGTGGCGAAAAGCCTGAAGCAAAGTCTGAAAAATCCAGTGAAGAATAAAAAATAAGAGCTAGTAGCTATTAAATTTAAAAAGCAGCACCATGGCGGGCTGCTTTTTTTATGGGTTCACGCCATGCAGGGTGGCAAAGTAGGCCTGCAGCTCTTCAATGGCCTGCCGCACCTTGGCAGGTTGCGCATCGCGCTGCGGGGTGACGGCCCAGATGTCCAGCAGGCCCATGTCCCACTCTGGCAGCAGTTGTACTAGGCGGCCACTTTGCACGCTCTCGGTGACATCCATGGCCGAGAGCACCGCTACGCCCAGGCCTGCTTCGCACAGGGCTTGCACGGCCGTTTGGTGGTTGCTCAAGGCACGGGGCATGGCTTGTACGGTAAAGCGCTCACCGCTGGGTAGATGCTGCCAGATCAGTGCAAGCTGGTGTTGGTCGCGGTGGCTCAGCGTCAGCCAGGTGTCTTGCGCCAGGTGTGCGGGGTGCTGAGGGACTCCACCGCGTGCATGTATCCATGCAGGGGCAGCGCACAGCCAGTTGGGTGTGCTGGCCAGTTTGCGAGCCACCCAGTTGGAGTCGGCCTGCGGGCCAAAGCGCAGGGCCAGATCGACACGCGCCTGAATCAGATCGATGGGCACATCGTCCAGCAGCAAGCGCAGCCGCAGTTGCGGAAAACGCGCCAGCCAGGCTCCCAGCGCCGGGGCGGTATGGTGGGCAAAGCCCACGGGCGCAGCCAGACGCAGCTCGCCACTGGGAACTTGCTGCTCGGCGGCCAGTTCGGCGCGTGCGCGTTCGGCGGCAGCACTGAGCGTGGCGCACTGCACATAAAAGCGCTGGCCTGCATCGGTCAGGGAAATCTGCCGGGTAGAGCGGTGCAGCAGCGTGACGCCGCCTTCACGCTCCAGCTGGCGGATGTGCTGGCTCACGGCAGAAGGGCTCATGCCCAGGCTGCGTGCTGCAGCAGTCATGGAGCCGTGCTGCACGACGGTGGCAAAAACTGCCATGCGTTTGAGATCGTCCATGCGCTCTATTGTGAAGTGCAGCTTCAAAGTGTTGGTGAAAACTGCGTGATTTTTTGCCAGTATTGCGTCTTAAGCTTCAGCAATTACTTCCCCATACAAGGAGTTTCGACATGAAAGTAGCGTTGATTGGAGCGACAGGTTTTGTAGGTGCTGCTGTTTTGCAGGAGCTGGTGCAACGCGGTCATGAAGTGGTGGCGCTGGTGCGCGATCCAGCCAAGCTGCCCGCACAGGCGGGTGTGCAGGTGGTGCAGGCCGACGTAATGAACGCAGCCGCCGTGCAGCAAGCGGTGCGTGGCACGCAGGCCGTGCTCAGCGCCTACAACGCGGGCTGGAACAATCCCAATATTTACGACGATTTTATGCGTGGCTCAGCGGCCATCGTGCAGGGGGTGAAAGCGGCAGGTGTAAAGCGCTATCTGGTGGTAGGTGGTGCGGGCAGTCTGTATGTGGCACCAGGTGTGCAGTTGGTGGATACCCCCGAATTTCCTGCAGCCATCTACCCGGGCGCTTCTGCCGCGCGCGACATGCTCACGCAATTGCAAAAAGAAGACACTCTGGACTGGACGCTGCTCAGCCCAGCGGCGGGCTTTCACGCAGGCTCTGCAGCCCAGGCGCGTGGTCGCACCGGACAGTACCGTACTGGCAGTGATGCTCCGTTGATGCAGGAGGATGGGCAACTGGGTGATATTTCTGTCCAGGACTTGGCGGTAGCGCTGGTCGATGCGCTGGAGCGCCAGTTGCACGTGCGCCAGCGTTTCACAGTTGCGTACTGACAGCTAAAGGGGCAAGTGCAGCGCAGCTGCAGCCCTTTGAGAGACGCGGCAACAATACAGGGGCACAGTCACCAGGCTGTGCTCTTTTTTTGTTCGGGTATGGCTGCTTCCAATACTGCTTCTTCTAATTTTCGTGCGTGGCTGAGCGTCAGTGCGCTGACCATGGGTGCCTTTATTTTTAACACCAGCGAGTTTGTGCCTGTGGGCATGCTCAGCGACATTGGTGCCAGCTTTGGCATGCCAACCGAGCACGTGGGGCTGATGCTGACCATCTATGCCTGGGTGGTGGCACTGGCCTCGCTGCCGATGATGCTGCTGACGCGCAAGATAGAGCGACGCAGGCTGCTCATGGGCGTGTTTGCGCTGTTCATCGTCAGCCATGTAGCTTCGGGCATGGTGAGCAGTTTTGAGATGCTGATGGCCAGCCGCATTGGCGTGGCACTGTCACACGCGGTGTTCTGGTCCATCACGGCGGCTTTGGCGGTACGCATAGCCCCGGCGGGCAAGAAAGCGCAGGCGCTGAGCATGCTGGCCACGGGCACGACGCTGGCCATGGTGATGGGCATTCCCCTGGGGCGCGTGGTGGGCGACTGGCTGGGCTGGCGCACAACGTTTTGGGCCATTGGCGCTCTGGCCGTCGTGGTCATGCTGGTGCTGTCCAGACTGCTGCCTTTGCTGCCCAGTGAAAATTCAGGCTCTGCTTCCAGCATTCCGGTGCTGCTGCGCCGCCCTGCGCTGATGGCCATTTATGCCTTGCTGATTTTGGTGGTGACGGCGCAGTTCACCGTCTACAGCTATATCGAGCCTTTTGTGCAGGTGGTGGCAGGCTTGAGTGCGCATGTGACCACCGTGGTGCTGCTGCTGTTTGGCGGCATGGGCATTGTTGGCAGTGTCTTGTTCAGTGTGTATGGCGCGCGTTTCCCCAAAGGGTTCTTGCTGGTATCGATTGCGGCCATGGCTGCCAGCTTGCTGCTGCTGCTGCCAGTCAGCCAGCATGAAATGTCGCTGTATGCAATGTGCCTGGTCTGGGGCAGCGCCATGATGTGCATGGTGCTGGCCCTGCAGGCCAAGGTGCTGGCGCAGGCGCATGACGCCACAGACGTCGGCATGTCACTGTTTTCCGGCATCTTCAATATCGGCATTGGGGCCGGTGCGCTGCTGGGTAGCCAGGTGAGTCTGCATGCGGGCATGCAGCACATCGGCTGGGTAGGCGGCGCATTGGCCAGCGCCGCGTGTGTGTGGTGTGCTTTTGCCCAGCGGCGCTGGGGCAGGGCTGCCGGGGCAGGTGCCACGCAATAGCACAAGGAAAATTGCGCACCAGGAATGAGGTTTACATGTTGATGCTTATCAAATGATAACTATTCTCATATAATTTTCAATCCTGCAAGCTATCCCCAGACCGTTCTTGGTCCAGGTTCGCCAGCCATGTCACGAACTTTTTATCCGAGAACGCGTTATGCAACGAATGTCTGTGGGGGTGCGCCCTGTGGCTGCGGCTGCCATGTTGGCTTGTCTGTGGTCGTTTACTGCCCATGCTGCTGATCCCGTCTTGCCGTCGGTGACGGTGCAAGAGGCACAGGAAGCACTGGATCCTGCCCTTGTCCCTTACGCCACGGAGGTGGTAACCAAAGAGGACATTGAGCGCAAACAAATCCTGGATATTCGCGACGCAGTTCGCGACATGATCAATGTGGAGGTGCCTCGTGCGGCGCGCCGCGGCTCGGGCATCGGTGGCACGGCAGGGCGTGAAGGCAACACAGGATTTGAAATCCGTGGTCTGGGCGGCAACCGTGTGCAGACCCTGGTGGACGGCATTCCTCAGCCCGAATCCGATAGTTTCATGAACAGCCACAGCTTTGGGCGCGACTATGTCGACCCGCTGACGCTGGCTGGCATTGAGGTGCATAAAGGCGCCAGCGATGTCAGTTTTCCAGCAGGCGGCATTGCAGGCGTGGTGAATATGCGCACCTTGTCTCCCTATGACTTGCTGGGTGGCAGCAAAGATTTTGCAGGCCGCGCCCTGCTGGGCTGGCGCAGCGAAAACCAGGGGCGTACGCTGGGGCTGGCGCTGGCGGGCAAGGCTTCAGAGCAGTTGCAGTGGCTGGTTGCACTCAATGGCGACTGGAGTGACGAAGTCAGAACCATGGGCAAGGTAGGGGGCACTGGGCTGACCCGTACCAAGGCCAACCCAGAAGACAACCAGCGCAGCTCGGCGCTGGCCAAGCTGGTGTTCAAGCCCGATGGCAGTCAGACCCATGTGTTCACGGTGGAGCACCGCCGCCAGGACACCGATATCAACAACCTGCACGACTTCAACAACGGCACGACCCGGTCGCACACTGAGTCCACAGACAGCCGCCGCACGCGTGTTTCTTTGCGCTCGGATTTTGCGCTGAACGCTCCAGCCGCCGATGCGCTACGCACCTATCTGGCCTGGCAGGACAGCAGCAACCGGCAACTGCTTGCGCTGGATACCACCACCGCCAACCGCATGCGCGTGCGCGACCATGCCTACGACGAGAGCATGCTGCAAGCGGGGGTACAGGCCTATAAGACGCTGGGCATGCACCACCTGCAGTACGGCATGGATATGGCGCGCATGGACAACGAAACCAGCAGTCTGTCAACAGATGCGGGTGTGACGACTTCGGTGCCCAAAGGCCCGGACAGCCGCACGACACGATGGGGTGTTTTTGTAGAGGATCGCATCGAATGGGATGACTGGATGGTCAAGCCAGGCCTGCGCTATGAGTCAGTCAAGATAGACCCGGATGCTGGCAGCATCAACACCGGAGCATCTGGTGCCACGCTGGCCAGCAAGCGTTTCAGCGCGTGGCTGCCTCAGCTGGGTACGCAATTGAAGCTGGGGGGCGGGGTGCAGGCCTTTGCCAATTACCAGCGTGGCTTCCGTGCTCCGTCGTCAGGGGAGATGAACAATTACTTCGGCAACATCACGCCGTTTTATGGCTACTACATCCTGCCCAATCCCAATCTGAAGGCTGAGACCAGCAACAACTTTGAGCTGGGCCTGCGCGATGCAGAGGGCCTCTTCCAGTGGGAGGCCTCGGCTTTCTATGGTCGCTATCGCAACTTCATCGAGCGCTACGCCGATGCCGGCACGCTGCCCAGCAATCCGGCCGTGACCCTGCAGCAATCGCGCAATCAGGCCAAAGCCACCATCAAAGGGTTTGAGCTCAAAGGCAAGGCCCAGCTGGGCCAGTCCTGGGGCGGTGTGTGGCAGGTGCATGGCGGCTATGGCTACACCAAGGGTACGGGCGAGGATGGCAGCGGCCTGGAAAGCATTGCCCCGCACCAGTTGAAGCTGGGCGTGGGCCAGCAGGCAGCCAACTGGCGCTGGGAGCTGGCTGCCAGCCACAGTGCAGGCAAAAAGAAGAGCGATTTACCCACAGGCTCGCGCAGCCTGTTCCTGAGCCCTTCCTACACCGTGCTGGACTGGACCGCACAGGTGGCGCTGCGCAAAGACTTGCGCCTGAATGTGGGGCTGTACAACCTGACCGACAAAAAATACTGGAACTGGTCGGATGTGCGGGGTGTGACAGCTGCGGCTGAGCGCGCTGCGATTGATGCCTACAGCCAGCCAGGGCGCAACGTGCGCGTCTCGATGGTGCTGGATTTCTAAGGTGTGTGCCCAAGCGCTCGCTCTCAGCCACTGAGTGCGAGCGCTTTTTGTTTGCTTTATTTTCTAATCAGGAGCTACGCAATGAACGCCATGATTGATTCTTCTTTGGCTGATCACGCAGCCATCCGTTGTGCTTTTGTTCAGGCACGTGCCAACGGCTTGCGCGCCAAAGATGCAGCCCAAGCCATCGGCTTGAGCGAAGGCGCTGTGATAGCCGCCCATGTGGGCCAGCATGAGCAGCCGCTGAAAGCCCAGGCGCTCAAGCCAGAGTGGTTTGAAATTTTGTTGGCGCTGGAGCCTTGTGGCGACTTGATGGCACTGACCCGCAATGAATTGGTAGTGCACGAAAAAGATGGGGTCTACAAAGGCTTCAGCCGCGAAGGCCAGGTTGCTCTGTGCAACAACGATGACATTGATCTGCGTATTTTCTTTTTCCAGTGGCATGCTGGTTTTTACGTGACCGAGACTGGGCGTGATGGCAAGGTGATGCTCAGCCTGCAGTTTTTTAACAAGCACGGTGTGGCGGTACATAAAATTTATGCACGCGAGGCCACCAACCTGCAGGCACTGGAGGCCGTAGTCACCCGCTTTGCGGATGCGCGGGCGGATTACCAGTTCGTGCCAGCCGCCGCCCCGGCGGCGGTTGCTGACGACAGCAGCATGGACGCCGAAGGCCTGCGCACGGCATGGGCTGCCATGCAGGACACGCACGACTTCTTTGGCATGCTCAAAAAATTTGGCTGTGAGCGCCAGCAAAGTTTCCGGTTGACGCAGGGGCTGTACAGCGAGGCATTGCATCTGAATGCCGTGACACCCCTGCTGGAGCAGTCCGCAGCAACAGCATTGCCCATCATGGTGTTTGTGGGCAGCAAGGGGTGCATCCAGATTCATTCCGGGCCTGTCAAGCAGGTCAGGCCCATGCAGTCTGCGGGCGGCGCTGACTGGATCAATGTGCTGGATCCTGGCTTTAGCCTGCATCTGCGCCGCGACCTGATCACCAGTGCCTGGCTGGTGCGCAAGCCGACATCGGACGGCATTGTGACTTCGGTCGAGCTGTTTGATGCCAGTGGTGATGTGGTGGCCATGTTCTTTGGCGTGCGCCACCCGGGCGAGCCAGAGCTGACAGCATGGCGTGATCTGGCCGAAAACTTGCCACGCGCCTGAGGAGACAGTGATGGCTGCAGAACTCTCTCGTCGCCAGTGGCTGGCACTGGCAGCTGGTGCAGGTAGCGCTCTGTCGTTGCCCGCACGCTGGGCACAGTCTGCCCAGCGTCCGGTGCAGCGCCTGATTACCGTGGGTGGTGCTGTCACTGAAGTTGTCTACGCTTTGGGCGCTCAGTCTTTGCTGGTGGCAACCGATACCACCAGCCTGTACCCGGAAGCTGCGAACCGCACGCCCAAGGTGGGATATCTGCGGCAATTGTCTGCAGAGGGGCTGCTTTCACTGCGACCCGATGCCATCGTCGGGGCCGCCGAGGCAGGGCCGGCCATTGTGCTGGAGCAAGTCAGGGCGGCTGGGGTGCGTGTGGAATTGATTGCTGCAGACCATAGCTTTGCAGAAGTGTTGCGCAAGGTGCAAACCGTGGGCCGTATTACTGGGCGTGAGGGGCAGGCCCAAACATTGGTCACGCAGTTGAAAGCGCAGTGGGCACAGGTGCAAAGCACCGTGGCACAGGCTCAGCGCAAACCCAAGGCTTTGTTCATCCTGTCGCACAGTGGTGCCCCGTTGGTGGCTGGCCGGGGCACTGCTGCCCACGCCTTGCTGAGCTTGGCGGGTGCCCAGAATGTGGTGCAGCAGTTTGAGGGCTACCGGCCACTGACGGCGGAGGCCATGGCTGCCGCTGCACCAGATGTGCTGGTCAACAGCACCCAGGGCATTGAAGCCTTGGGTGGTGTGGATGCTTTTTGGCGCAGGCCAGAACTGGCGTTGACCCCGGCCTTTGCCCGCAAGGCACTGGTGATGATGGAGGCGAGCCAGCTGCTTGGATTTGGACCCCGTCTGCCTGAAGCGGTGTCTCAGCTGCACAGCCAGATGCTGAAAGTCACGGCATGACATCGCTCTGGCGCTTGCCCAGTGGCCGCCTGCATCCTCAGGTGGTCATTGGCGGTGGGGTTGTAGTGACGTTGCTGGCATTGATTCTGGGGAGCACACAGGGCGCTTACGCGATTGCTCCCTCTCAGTTGCTCTCTGTGCTGTGCAATGGGCTACTGGGGGGCAGCACGTCCAGCACCGAGCATCTGGTCTTCATGAACATTCGCCTGCCACGTCTCCTGCTTGGGCTGGTGGCAGGTGCAGGTCTGGGTCTGGCGGGGGCGCTGATGCAGGGCATGTTCCGCAATCCTCTGGCTGACCCCGGTTTGATCGGGGTCAGTGGTGGTGCAGCGCTGGCAGCAGCTTGCGCCATTGTGCTGGGACCGCTGTGGTTTGCCTCTTTGGGATTCACCCTCGGAAGCTGGACGCTGGCCGTCAGCGCGTTCATCGGAGGGGGGGCGGTAACGCTGCTGATTTATGGGCTGGCGCAATCGTCTGGCGGCACGCGTGTGGGGTTGATGCTGCTGGCAGGCATTGCCGTGAATGCGCTGGCAGGTGCTGGCCTGGGGTTCCTGAGCTATATCTCCAATGACGAGCAATTGCGCAACGTGCAGCTGTGGCTGATGGGCAGCTTGGGCCATGCGCGCTGGGCGACTGTCTGGCTGGTGGGCTGTGTGGTTGCGCTGTGTACCGTGGCGGCCATGGCACTGGCCCGCCCGCTCAACGCCATTGCTCTGGGTGAAGCGCAGGCGCAGTTGCTGGGGGTGCCCGTGGAGCGCACCAAACGCTATGCCATTGTGGTGACTGCGCTGGCAGTGGGATCGGTCACATCTGCCACCGGCGTGATTGGTTTTATTGGGTTGGTGGCACCGCATTGGGTGCGCCTGGTGGCAGGGCCGGATCATCGCTTGGTATTGCCAGGCTCTGCCTTGCTGGGGGCCAGCTTGGTGCTGGTGGCTGATGCGGTGGCGCGCACGGTCGTGCAGCCGGCAGAAATGCCATTGGGTGTGCTGACGGCTTTTATTGGCGTCCCCCTGTTTTTGCTGATGCTGCGCCAGTTCAGGAACAAGTTATGACCGATGCCGTGAACAGTTTGTGCTGCGAGCACCTGCAAGTCACTGCACATGCGCAGGGCGATACCCTGGCACAGGTGCATGCCAGCGTGCAGTCTGGGCGTTTTACTGCCATCTTGGGGCCTAACGGGGCTGGTAAAAGCAGCCTGATGTCCATCTTGGTGGGATTGCGTAAGCCCTCGGCAGGCCGTGTTGTATTCAAAGGGCGTGCGCTGCAGCAATGGCCGGCAGCCGTTTTGGCCCAGCACATGGCGTTCATGGCGCAAGACACGCAGGTGGCATTCAGCTTTACCAGCCAGGAGGTGGTGGAGATGGGGCGCTACCCGCACCGCCATCACCCCAAAGCGGACGAAGCACACGTCGTGCAGTGCGCCATGCAAGCCACGGGTGTGATGCATCTGGCAGACCGGGAGGTGGCTACCTTGTCAGGCGGCGAGCGTGCCAGAGTGCATCTGGCAAGGGCGCTGGCTCAGGCGTGGCACCCTTTGCCCGACGGCAGCGCACGCTGGCTGCTGCTCGATGAGCCCACGGCGGCTTTGGATTTGCAGCACCAGCATGCCTGCATGCAGTTGCTGCGCCAGCGTGCCGACCAGGGCTTTGGGGTGGTGGCCGTGCTGCATGACCTGAATCTGGCACTGCGTTATGCCCACGATGTGGTGGTGGTACCGGGGGGCGGGCAGGCCGTCATCATGGGGCGGTGCCAGGATGTGCTGACACCTCAGTGCATTGAGCAAGTGTGGGGGGTGCGTGGAGAGTTGCTGCACATGCAAGATGGCGTGCAGCAGTATGTGTTTGGCGCAGCGCCTGCAGCGGCGGCATGAACGCGAAAAAAAAGCTTCTAACCTTTACGCAGTAAGGGGTAGAAGCTAATTTGGCGGTTTTTTTGAACGAAAAGCTGCTTGCTCAACAGCGATGTATCGAGGCTTGTGCTCAGCCGTGCATGCCCATGCCCAGGCGGTGGGGCAGCACCTCTTGCAAGATGGTGGTCGAAATCTCTTCGATGGATTTGGTGGTGGTGGACAGCCAGCTGACACCTGCGCGGCGCATCATGGCTTCGGCTTCATGCACTTCGCTGCGACAGTTTTCCAGACTGGCATAGCGTGAGTTGGGACGGCGCTCGTTGCGTATGGTAGACAGCCGGACGGGGTCAATCGTCAGGCCAAACAGCTTTTTCTTGATGGGCTCCAGCGCTGGAGGCAGCTTTTTGCGCTCAAAGTCTTCAGGAATCAGCGGGTAATTGGCTACTTTAAGACCAAATTGCATGGCCAGATACAGGCTGGTGGGGGTCTTGCCCGAGCGGCTCACACCAACCAGCACCACGTCTGCGCCCGTCAGGTCATGGTTGGTCTGACCGTCATCGTGGGCCAGCGTGTAGTTAATGGCCTCCATGCGGTCCAGATATTCCTTGCTCTGGCTGATATCGCTGAAGCGGCCCACACGGTGCTGGCTTTTCATGCCCAGCTCTTCTTCCAGCGGCTGTACAAAGGTGCCAAACATGTCCATCAGCAAGCCTTTGCAGTGATCGGCAATCACTGCCACCACTTCCTGATTGACCAAAGTGCTAAAGACAATCGGCTTTTTGCCTTCCACTTCGCCTGTGTGGTTGATCTGGCGCACCGCCTGATGGGCCTTGTCTACCGTATCTACAAAGGGAATGCGCACGATGCGTGGCTTGATGTCAAACTGGGTCATCAAAGCCGTACCAAAAGTCTCGGCGGTGATCCCGGTGCCATCAGAAATAACGAATACGGTGCGCGTGTGCATGGGTAAGCAATTCCATTTAAATCAAACCCCGGTGTTACGGTGAAAAACTCCGACCGGGCCTACAATAGCGCCCATTATTCCCAATTTCGCTCGCATGCTGATCGATGACCGACAACCAGAACATCCAAGTTGTCGTCGAAAACATGTGAGATCACCAGTGAGCGTGCTTGTTGGGCAGGCTGCTGGAGCGTCCGGTTTTTAACTTTGGAGCCTTCCCATGTCTAACCGATTTGAAGCGGCCGCTTTGGTCGTTCCTTTCGAAAACTTGCGCATGAGCGACGTTGAGGTTGTTGGCGGTAAAAACGCCTCCCTCGGCGAGATGATTTCCCAACTGCCACAGGGCGTGCGTGTGCCTACGGGCTTTGCCACCACCGCCCATGCCTTCCGCCAGTTTCTGGCTTTTGAAGGGCTGGCTGACAAAATCTCGGCCAAGCTGGCAGCACTGGATGTTGAGGACGTGCGTGCACTGGCTCAGGTGGGTGCAGAAATCCGTGCGCTGGTGGAAGCCCAGCCTTTCCCTGCAGATCTGGAAGCCGCTATCCGCGCCGCTTTCATCACACTGCACGGTGGCAATGAAGCGGCTTCGTTTGCGGTGCGCTCTTCAGCCACTGCAGAAGACTTGCCCGATGCCTCGTTTGCCGGTCAGCAAGAAACTTTCCTGAACGTGGTGGGCATTGAAGATGTGCTGCACAAGATGAAGGAAGTGTTTGCCTCGCTGTACAACGACCGCGCCATCTCGTACCGCGTGCACAAGGGCTTTGAACACGATGTGGTCGCCCTGTCTGCAGGTGTGCAGCGCATGGTGCGCTCTGACCTGGGCGCAGCTGGCGTGATGTTCACCATCGACACCGAATCTGGCTTTGAAGACGTGGTGTTCATCACTTCCAGCTATGGCCTGGGCGAAACCGTGGTGCAAGGTGCCGTGAACCCCGATGAGTTCTACGTGCACAAGCCCATGCTCAAGGCTGGCAATAACGCGCTGATCCGCCGCAACCTGGGCTCCAAGCTGATTCAGATGGTGTTCTCTACACCGGAAGAAAAAGCCGCCTCGGGCAAGCTGGTCAAGACCACGGACGTAGCTCCCGAGCTGCGCAACCGTTATTCGCTGACCGATGCTGACGTGCAAGAACTGGCCAAGTACGCGCTGGTCATTGAAGAGCACTATGGCCGTCCCATGGACATTGAGTGGGGCAAAGACGGCACCGACGGTCATCTTTACATCCTGCAAGCCCGCCCTGAAACCGTGAAAAGCCAGGCCAAGGGTCAGGCTGAGTTGCGTTACAAACTCAAGGGCACAGGCAATGTGCTGGCCGAAGGCCGCGCCATTGGTCAAAAGATTGGTACTGGCCGCGTGCGTCTGGTGTCTGACATTGCGCAGATGGACCAGGTACAGGCTGGCGACGTGCTGGTGACCGATATGACGGACCCCAACTGGGAGCCCGTGATGAAGCGTGCTGCCGCCATCGTGACCAACCGCGGTGGCCGTACCTGCCACGCGGCGATCATTGCGCGTGAACTGGGGATTCCTGCTGTTGTGGGCTGTGGTGATGCCACTGCCCGCTTGAAGGACGGCACCTTGGTGACCGTGTCTTGCTCTGAAGGCGATACCGGCAAGATCTATGACGGTTTGATCGAAACCGAAGTGACTGAAGTGGTGCGCGGCGAAATGCCTGAGATCAGCACCAAGATCATGATGAACGTGGGCAACCCCCAGCTGGCCTTTGACTTTGCACAGTTGCCCAACCAGGGCGTGGGGCTGGCTCGTCTGGAGTTCATCATCAATAACAACATTGGTGTGCACCCCAAGGCTATTTTGGACTACCCAGCGGTGGATCCTGACCTGAAGAAGGCCGTGGAATCGGTGGCACGAGGCCACGCTTCTCCGCGTGCGTTCTATGTAGACAAGGTTGCTGAAGGTGTGGCCACCATTGCTGCAGCGTTCTGGCCCAAGCCGGTGATCGTGCGCATGTCGGACTTCAAGTCCAACGAATACCGCAAGCTGATCGGTGGCAGCCGCTATGAGCCCGAGGAAGAGAACCCGATGCTGGGTTTCCGTGGTGCAGCACGTTACATCTCTGAAGACTTCGGCGAGGCCTTCAAGATGGAATGCGAAGCCCTGCGCCGCGTGCGTGAAGACATGGGTCTGACCAATGTGCAGATCATGATTCCTTTCGTGCGTACCTTGAAGCAGGCTGAGCGCGTCACCACCATGCTGGGCGAAAACGGCCTCAAGCGCGGTGAGAACGAGCTCAAGCTGATCATGATGTGCGAAGTGCCTTCCAACGCCATTTTGGCCAATGAGTTCCTGGAGTTCTTCGACGGCTTCTCGATCGGCTCCAACGACTTGACGCAGCTGACGCTGGGCCTGGATCGTGACTCGGGTCTGGAATTGCTGGCGCAAGACTTTGATGAGCGCGATCCTGCGGTCAAGAAGATGCTGGAGCTGGCGATTGACGCTTGTCTGGCCAAGGGCAAGTACGTGGGTATCTGCGGACAGGGCCCTTCGGACCACCCTGACTTCGCCAAGTGGCTGGCAGACAAGGGCATTGTGTCGATTTCGCTCAATCCCGACACCGTGATCGACACCTGGCAAAATCTGGCTGGCTAAACCAGTGAAAGGCCTGTGATGCAGCTGTCTGAACACGATATGCATGACGGGCCTCAGTCAACCTCTGTAAGCGGGGGGCAGATGCCACCCGACTTGCACGACACACACCACCTGTGGCTCAAGGCAGTTTTGCTGGCGGTCTGGGTGGTGTTTTCTTTTGGTGTGTGCTTTTTTGCACGGGACTTGCAGGCATGGGCGCAAGGCTGGCAGCTGGGCTACTGGATGGCCGCCCAAGGGGCAGTCCTGATGTTCATGCTGATCGTGCTGGTTTACTGTGTGGTGATGGATGCTTTTGAGCGCACGGGTGCACAAAACAGCCAGGAAGATTTGATCGCCACACACACTCCCCATGTCCATTCTGACCGGCGCTAGCAACGCCTCTTCTTCTCGCGCTCGTGCCTATTTGTGGCGTGTTCACCGGCTGGTAGGCCTGTATTGCCTGTGCGTGATTGCATTTTTGCTGCTGATGTACTGGGCTGAGCGGCAAGGACTCTCGCGCCATTGGATCGGCCCTATTTTTCTGTTTATACCGGTCATGGTGTATGCCGCCATCGGGGTGTGGGGGCGCACCAGCGATGCCGATGAGTATTACGTCGCGGGACGCCGTATTCCTCCCATGTACAACGGCATGGCCGCCGCTGCAGACTGGATGAGCGCCGCCTCATTCATCAGTTTGTCCGGGGCTTTGTATCTGCAAGGGTTTGGCGGCTCCAGCGGGCAGCCCGGAGGGCTGGCCTATCTACTGGGGTGGACCGGGGGATTCTGTCTGGTGGCCATGCTGGTTGCACCGCATTTGCGGGCGATGAATCTCTACACCCTGCCAGATTTTTTTCAGCAGCGTTTTGGCGGGCACTGGCCGCGCATCATTGCCGCCCTGGCTTCGATCGTGTGCTCATTTACCTATGTAGTGGCACAAATTTATGGCGTTGGCCTGATCGCATCTCGCCTGACGGGGGTGCAGTTTGAAATTGGCATCATGCTGGGGCTGGGCGGGGTACTGTTGTGCTCTTTTTTAGGTGGCATGCGTGCGGTGACCTGGACACAGGTGGCGCAGTACGTAGTGATTCTGCTGGCATTTTTGATTCCGGTGTCGTGGCTCGCGTACAAGCAGCTGGGCAACCCGGTGGCGGCTGTGGCCTATGCAGGACAGCTGCAAAAAATTGCGGAGCTGGAAGAGCGGCTGCTGGTATCACCCGAAGAACTGGCTGTGCAGCAAGCGTACAGCGACCGCGCCGATATGCTGGAGGCCAAGCTGCAGGATGTACCTCTGGCCCTGGAGCGTGAGCGGCTGGTGTTGCATGAACGCATCCGCTACCTGCGCTCGGTCAACAGCGATGTGGGGCAAATCGTGGCAACCAGCCGTGAATATGCCAATTTGCCGCGCAATGCACAGACGGCTGAACAGCAGTGGCGCCAGCAACTGCAGGAGTACCGGGAGCGTGCCCAGCCGCTGTCGGGTTTGCCACGCCACAGCCAGCCGTTTGGGGGCAATCCTGATGGCACGGAGCAAGAGCAAAAGCAGTTCAATGATGAACGTAATAATTTCTTGGCACTGATGTTTTGCCTGATGCTGGGCACTGCAGGCTTGCCGCATCTGCTCACGCGCTACTACACCGTGCCCTCGGTTTCGGGCGCGCGCACTTCGGTGGCATGGACGCTGTTCTTTATTGGCGTGCTGTACTTGTCGGCACCGGCCCTGGCGGCCCTCATCAAGCTGGAGGTGATGAACAATTTGGTGGGTGTGCGCTTTGATGAACTGCCCAGCTGGATTGCCCAGTGGGCGCGGGTGGATGCGTCGCTGCTGTCTGTGGAAGATGTGAACCACGACGGGATTTTGCAGTTTGGCGAGCTGCGTCTGGGCGCCGACCTCATCATGCTGGCCACGCCTGAAATTGGTGGGCTGCCCTATGTGATTGCGGGCTTGGTGGCTGCCGGGGGGCTGGCTGCGGCGCTGTCTACGGCGGATGGCTTGCTGCTCACCATCAGCAACGCGCTGGTGCGTGACCTGAATTTCCAGAAACGCTCTGGAAGGACGTCACCAGAGCAGCGGGTGATTTTGTCGAAATTTGTATTGATGGCCGTGGCCTTGCTGGCCGCCTGGGTGGCCGGACAGCGGCCTTCAGACATTTTGCCGATGGTGGCAGCTTCATTTTCTCTGGCAGCTTCTGCATTTGTACCGGCGATGGTCCTGGGAATTTTTTGGCGCGGTGTGACGCGCTGTGGCGCCGTCTTTGGCATGCTGGCAGGGCTGGGTATCACCCTTTACTACATGCTTTCACACGCAAAACTGGTTCAGCAGTGGGTGCCCAGCATGTTGCTGGCAGATGGTCTGTGGTGGGGGCTGCAGCCTATTTCGGCCGGCGTATTTGGCGTGTTTCTGGGTGTGATCGTGACGGTATCAGTGAGTATGCTGACAGCCCATTCATATCAAAAGAAGTAGCTGTTATCGCTTTATCCACTTGTGTTTCAAATATAAAACTATCTGAAATCATTGCTGATAAAGCGTTGAATGCTATAGATAATAGTCTGACGGATTCCTTCCCAACATGGATTGCCCCAATGCTGGCTGCACATGATGTATGCGATGCTTGATTTCAAACAAGCAAAGGGACGAGCACATGAACGCGCTTTTGATCAAGACGGAGCAAGGTCAGCAAGCTTTTAAGGCACGCAGCGCGCAGTTGGCGGGGAAGTTACGTTCGGCATACTTGCTGTTTGATGGGCAGCGTACGGTGCAAGATGTCCTCAAGGCCACGCAGGGGCTGGGCGTGACTTTGCAAGATATTGATGCCCTGCAGCAAGCGGGCCTGCTCGCTGCCATGCAGCCCTTGCCAGCCGAGCTGGCACCAGTGGCATTGGCCAAGCTGCGCACCCCTCAGGAGCGCTACCGCGATGCCTATCCGTTGGCAGTGGCCTTGACGGGCAGGCTGGGCTTGTCGGGTTTCCGTCTTAATTTATCGGTGGAAGGTGCAACCGGTTATGAAGCACTGGCGGCAGTGGCGCCCAAAATCAAAGAAGCGGTTGGGCAGCAAGCCTATGCATCTCTGGAGCAGGCGCTGTTTGCTTGAGTTTGAGTGCAATGCAAGAAAAAACAAAAGCGGCCTGTCTCAGACAGGCCGCTTTTACTTGGCAATGATGGATCGCTGGGGCTTAGACGGCCAGCAACTCCACATCAAACTTGAGCGTAGCGTTGGGGGGAATCACACCGCCAGCGCCGCGGGCACCGTAGCCCAGCTCTGAAGGAATGATCAGCGTGCGCTTGCCGCCAACCTTCATGCCTTGCACGCCTTGGTCCCAGCCCTTGATGACCATGCCGGCGCCCAAGGTGAACACGAAGGGGTCGTTGCGGTCCTTGCTGGAGTCGAACTTGGCACCTTGCTGGCCATCTTTGTACAGCCAGCCGGTGTAGTGCACAGTGACGCGCTTGCCGCGTGTGGCTTCAGCACCTTCACCGACCACGGTGTCTTCCATCTGCAAAACGGGGGCTGCTTTGGTGGACAGCAGTTCCACTTCAAATTTCAGCGTGGCGTGAGGAGGGATCACACCGCCTGCGCCTTGAGCGCCATAGCCCAGTTGTGCTGGGATGATCAAGGTGCGCTTGCCACCGACCTTCATGCCTTGCACGCCCTCATCCCAGCCGCGAATCACCATGCCTTCGTCCAGCGAAAACTCAAAAGGCTCGCGGCGGTCCTTGCTGGAGTCAAACTTGGCGCCTTGCTGGCCGTCTTGAAAGAGCCAGCCTGTGTAGTGCACCTTTACATCAGCGCCGCTGATGGCTTCGGCGCCTTCACCGACAACGGTATCTTCGTATTGCAGGCCAGAGGCAGTGGTGGTCAGTGCCATGGGAGGGTTCCTTGTTCAGAGTTCTCAAATAAAAACAGGCACTGTGAGTGCCTGTTTGAGTGGGTGGCAGCAAAGGTGCTGCCACGAGGCTGGTGCCTAGATTACTTCTTCGCGCGGGCGGCTGCCCAGCGTGTGGCAAAAGCCTGTAGATCGCTAAGGCGCTTGAGCAAATCCTGTCCCGATGCGGTGACGGTGTAGCCGTCATTGCCGTGCTCCATCAAACCCTCTTCACGCAACTCTTTGATGCGGGTGTTCAAAGTATTGGGAGTGATACCGCCCACGCTGTCTTGCAACAAACGGAAGGTCTGGGGGTGGCCATCACGCAGTGCCCACAGTACGCGCAGTGCGTAGCGGCGCTCGAGTTTTTCGAGCAACTGATTGATAGCGGCGTTTTCCTTAGAGCTCATGGACGCTTCTCCTTGCGCTGAGATGGGGGATGGAGCGGGCCGCATTAGGCACCGAACCAAGTTGGTTGGACTATAGCTTTGAATCTTGTCTGCTACAAGTTTAGTAGCTCGTCGCTAAGAATCGCTAGGCTGTAAAGCCGGAAAATCGTCAAATAACATGCTTTTGTTGCTGCGCAGCCACGTTCTAAAGGCTGGGCACTCATCTTCGGGGATGGCCGGACTAGCGAATGCATGGGTGGCGGCTACAGCGTAGCTTTCTAAAATTGTGGATTGACAGGGGAAACCCTGATCGCGTGCCAGTGCCGCTGTTTGATGCTTTTTGCCACCATGACCGACCCCGTTGTTTCCGATATTCCCGTTTCCAGCCCCTCTAAATCACTACCGTTGCAAGGCATTCGTGTCGTGGAATTCAGCCATATGGTGATGGGACCTGCTTGTGGCATGGTTCTGGCCGATTTAGGGGCTGAGGTCATCAAGGTGGAGCCCCTGGCGGGCGACTTGACGCGCAACCTCTTGGGGGCAGGTGCGGGTTTTTTCCCCATGTTCAACCGCAACAAGAAAAGCGTTGCGATTGATCTGCGCCAGCCTCAAGGGCTGCAGGCTGCTATTCGCCTGGCATCCACCGCTGACGTGGTGCTGCAGAACTTCAAGCCTGGAGTGATGAAAAAGTATGGGCTGGATTACGCCACGCTGTCGAAGTTGAATCCCGGCATGATCTATGTGAACCACACTGGTTTTCTGCCCGGACCTTATGAACACCGCACTGCGCTGGATGAGGTGGTGCAGATGATGGGTGGGCTGGCGTACATGACGGGTCGGCCCGGAGACCCCTTGCGCGCAGGCTCCAGTGTCAACGACATCATGGGGGGCATGTTTGGGGCTATTGGTGCCTTGGCAGCCTTGATGCAGCGTGCGCAAACTGGCAAAGGGCAGGAGATTGATTCGGCGTTGTTTGAAAACAATGTGTTCTTGGTGGGCCAGCACATGATGCAATACGCAGTCACGGGGCAGCCAGCGGCACCGATGCCGGAGCGCATTTCGTCCTGGGGCCTGTACGACGTGTTCAGTGTCAAAGACGGCGAGCAGATTTTCCTGGCGGCCGTCAGCGATGCTCAGTGGCGTACTTTCTGTACCGCCTTGGGTTTTGAAGATATGGCAGCAGACCCATCGCTGCAAACCAATAATGACCGTGTGCGGGCACGCGCCACGCTGATGCCACAGCTGCGCCGCCGCCTTGAGGGCCTGAGCGCAGCGCATCTGGCGCAAGTGTTTGAAGCGCACCAGCTGCCATTTGCGCCTATTTCGCGGCCTGAACAACTGCTGGATGACCCACATTTGCTGGCGACGGGGGGCTTGGCGGATGTCGTGCTGAGCGATGGTGATCTGGCGGGCCAGACGGCCAAGACCACGCTGCTACCCATTCGCATGGATGGAGAGCGTTTGGGTGTGCGCAGCAATCCGCCCAAGCCAGGAGAGCATACGCAAGTGCTGTTGCAGTCTTTGGGCTATACGCAGCAAGAGATTGATGCACTGCTGCAATCGAATGCGATTGCCTGAAATGAAAGTGCTTTTTGACGCTGATGCCAAAAGCGCTGGCAGGGATTGAATTTCAGGAGTTTTGGAAAGACAAATAAAAAAAGGAGACCGCTGGGTCTCCTTTTTTTGTAGCTGCACTGACCTGCCTTGGCAGGCAGGTGGCAAGCCTTACAGCGAATCGATAAAGCTGCGCAGCTTGTCCGAGCGGCTGGGGTGCTTGAGCTTGCGCAGCGCCTTGGCTTCTATTTGACGGATGCGCTCGCGCGTTACGTCAAACTGCTTGCCCACTTCTTCCAGTGTGTGGTCGGTAGACATTTCGATACCGAAACGCATGCGCAGCACCTTGGCTTCACGGGGGGTCAGGCCATCCAGGATGTCCTTGACCACATCGCGCAGGCCGGCTTGCATGGCGGCTTCGATAGGGGCCGTGTTGGCCTGGTCTTCGATGAAGTCGCCCAGATGGCTGTCGTCGTCATCGCCAATCGGAGTTTCCATCGAGATGGGCTCCTTGGCGATCTTCATGATCTTGCGGATCTTGTCCTCTGGAATTTCCATCTTCTCGGCCAAGATGGAGGCATCGGGCTCGAAACCAAACTCTTGCAAGTGCTGGCGCGAAATGCGGTTCATCTTGTTGATGGTCTCGATCATGTGCACAGGGATACGGATCGTGCGGGCCTGGTCCGCAATCGAGCGGGTAATGGCCTGGCGGATCCACCATGTGGCGTAGGTCGAGAACTTGTAGCCGCGGCGGTATTCAAACTTGTCCACGGCCTTCATCAAGCCGATGTTGCCTTCCTGAATCAAGTCCAGGAACTGCAGACCACGGTTGGTGTACTTTTTCGCAATCGAGATCACCAGGCGCAAATTGGCCTCGATCATTTCCTTCTTGGCAAAACGGCTGTTGCGTTCGCCTTCGTTCATGCGCTTGTTAATGCCCTTTAGCTCTTCCAAGGGCACGACCACGCGCGACTGAAGGTCGATCAGGTTTTGCTGCAGCTCTTGCACTGGTGGAATATTGCGGCTGAGCACATTGCTCCATGGCTTGCCAGCATTGGCATGCTCTTCCACCCACTTGAGATTGAGCAGGTTCGGTGGGAATTCCTTGATAAAGGTTTCCTGTGGCATGCGGCACTTGTCCACGATGATCTTGCGCAGCTCGCGTTCCTTCTTGCGCACATCGTCCACTTGCGCACGCACCAGATCACACAGCTTTTCAATCGTCTTGGCGGTGAAGCGGATGGTCATCAGCTCTTCAGTGATGAGTTTTTGCACCTTGTTATAGGTGGGCGAACCCCAGCCATCCTTGTCGTAGGCCTTGCGCAGCTTCTCGAAGTTCTCGGCAATCTTGTCAAAGCGCGAAAGGGCTTCGTTCTTGAGCTCTTCCAGCTTCTTGGTCAATGCCTTGGAGCCACCCTTGCCGTCGTCGTCGTCTTCTTCGTCGTATTCGTCGAAGTCTTCTTCGGCCACGTAGTCATCGTTTTCGTTGGCATTCACAAAGCCGTCAACGATGGTCGAAATAACCACCTTGCCTTCGCGAATGTCAGCGGCCATGCCTAGCACTTCAGCAATGGTGGCTGGCGATGCAGAGATCGCTTCCATCATGGCCATCAAGCCGCCTTCAATGCGCTTGGCAATTTCGATTTCGCCTTCGCGCGTCAGCAGCTCAACCGTACCCATTTCGCGCATGTACATGCGAACAGGGTCGGTGGTGCGGCCAAATTCAGAATCCACGGTGGACAAAGCGGCTTCGGCTTCTTCTTCCGCTTCTTCTTCGGTGGTGGCTGACTGGCCGGTGTTGTTGAGCAGCAGGGTTTCGGCGTCGGGCGTTTGCTCGTACACCGCAACACCCATGTCGTTCAACATGGAGACCACGACTTCCAGCGTTTCAGCGTCCACCAGCTTATCGGGCAGGTGGTCGTTGATTTCAGCGTGGGTCAGGTATCCGCGTGTCTTGCCCAGCTTGATCAGCATCTTCAGGCGCTGACGGCGGGTGTTCAGCTCGTCTTCGGTCAGAACGGTTTCGTCCAGACCAAATTCCTTCATCAAGGCGCGCTCTTTGGCCTTGCTGATCTTCATGCGCAGGGGCTTGACCTTTTCAGGGGTTGCCGTGTCTGAAGCAGCTGTCTCGGCTTCAGGTTCAGCGTCGGCTTCGATTTCCAGGTCGGCATCAAAGTCGCCCATGTCTTCGTCGTCGCCAGACTCTTCCTTGGCCTTGGGCTTGCGGCCACGTTTGGCAGGGGTCTTTGCTTCTTCAGTGACCTTGGCCGCCTTTGCAGGAGCTTTTTTGGCTACAGCAGCTTTGGGCTCAGCATCTTTAGACGCAGCCGCCTTTTTGGCAGCGGGCTTTTTGGCGGCAGGTGCTTCGTCAGCGTCCGCTTTCTTGCGGGCACGCTTGGGAGCAGCATCAGCCAGTAGCGCATCGGCCATGGCTTTGAGTTCGGCTTGGGACAGGGTCGCCATATCGGAATCTTTCTTGGAAGCGGCTGCCTTGGATGTCGTGGCAGACGGCTTCTTCACGGCTGCTGCTGCAGCAGCTTTGGGCGCGGGCGCTTTAGCGCTGGCAACAGCCGTGGTTTTGGAAGTTTTGGGCTTCGCGGTAGCGTCGGGCGCCTGCTTGGACTTCGCGGACTTTGAAACGGGCATAAAACCTCTCGGTCAAAAGCGAACACACAAAGGGGAAAACGCAAGCGCCACCTAGCCCGGCGCAAAAGCATGCCAAAGGCATGCAGGAGCGAATAAGCTCCATTGGCAAGATGTATGGGCGATCATTTGGAGTGCAGTCCTTGCGGATATTGGGCTAGCAATTGCTGCTAAACACGTGATTCCATCACGGTGCCCGGGCCGGAGGTGCTGCTGTCGCTCTTGCCAAGAATTAATCAATTATAGCGTTTGCCAGAAATTGCAAGAGGTAAATGCGTTTTTTTAGTAAATATTTTCAAACGACCCGCAAAGCCTTGCCAGATAAGCCTGTGGACGCTGATTATTTAAAAATAAGAGCTTCTATCGCTTGTGTGTAAAGAGTTTCAGATGGTTTTATATCTGAAATGCTTTGCTGGTAAGCGATAGATGCTCATATTTTTTAATTTCCGCTGGATGTGGGTGCTGCCAGCAAGCGGTTGCGTCGCTCAATCAGGCTTTGGTAGCGCACTTTGGCTGCGGTATCGCTGGGGTTGGCCATATAGGTTTTGAGCGCTTCGGTGGCCAAGGTGCCGATGCGCTCAGCCATCATGGGACCCAGAATGTTGCGCAACTCTTGAAATTGCTCTTCTTTTTCACCTTCGGGGTGGCCGTGGGGGCCGTTCATGAGCTGCAGCGCAAAGTGCGCGTGCTCTGTACTGGCGATGCGCTCTTTCAGCACAGCCCAGGCTTGGGGGCCGTTTTCTTGAAATTGGCTTTCAATCCACGCAAACAGTGGCCCATGCGGCGCTGGCTGGTGCACGAGTGTGTCCAGGTCGTCGTTGTCCAGGCGTTCCATGAACGCCATTTGTGACAACAGCAGGCGCGTGGCTTGGTCAGGTGCGGTGGAGGGTGCAACGCGCGGTCCGCCGGGCATGGGCGGACGCTGCTCTTTGCGACCAAATTTGCCTTTGCCTTTCCAGTCACTTTTCCAATCGCTTTTCCATTCTCCGCGCCCAGAAGAGTTGCCTTGCCAGCGTTCGCCGTAAGGTGCGCTGTGATTGCTGGGGGCATATTCGCTGACCCAGTCGGGCGGCATGGAGGATGCGGGCGGCGCTGCGTCGTAGCTGGGTGCAGGCTTGCTGGCGCCGCGCTGGTAGCGTTTTTCTTGCGCTTCGGCCTGCGTCCACAGCTCTGACAGCTCGCGCGTGTCGATCTGAATTTTGTCGGCCAGCTCGCCCAGCACCAGGCGCTTGAATGCGCCATCGGGCAGCAGGTTCCACAGCGGACGCGCCTGGCTGGAGAGCTTGGCGCGGCCCTGGGCCTGGCCCAGGTCACATTCCACGCTGGCCGATTCAATCAAGAAATCGTTGAGCGGCAGCGCGTTGGCGACGTGGCGCGCAAAGGCATCGCTGCCGTGTTCACGGATGAAGCTGTCGGGGTCGTGCTCGGATGGGAGGAACAGAAATTTGATGCTGCGCGTGTCTGTGGCATGGGGCAGGGCGGCTTCCAGTGCCTTGTGCGCGGCGCGTCGGCCTGCGCTGTCGCCGTCAAAGCTGAAGACCACGGATTCGGTGAAGCGAAACAGTTTTTGCACGTGGTCATTCGTGCAGGCGGTGCCCAGTGTGGCCACGGCGTTGGGAAAGCCCAATTGCGCCAGTGCCACAACGTCCATATAGCCTTCGGTGACCAGCACGTAGCCCATGCTGCGCAGCGCATCGCGTGCTTCAAACAGGCCATACAGCTCACGGCCCTTGTGGAACAGCGGGGTTTCAGGGGAGTTCAGGTATTTGGGCTTTTCATCGCCCAGTACACGTCCGCCAAAGCCGATGCACATGCCTTTGACATCGCGGATGGGGAACATGATGCGATCGCGAAAGCGGTCGTAGCGCTTGTCTTCGTCTTCGCCCACGATGACCAGGCCGCTTTCTTGCAGTTGCGGATCGTCGTATTCGGGGAAGACACTGGCCAGATTGCGCCAGCCCGGTGGGGCGTAACCCAAGCCATATTTGCTGGAGATGCTGCCAGAGACGCCGCGTTGCTTGAGGTATTGCACCGCGTGGGCGTGTTCCTTGAGCTGGCTGCGGTAGGCGTTGCCAGCGCGCTCGAGCACATCGTTGAGTGTGGCCTGCTTGACTTTGGCGGCGGCTTGGCGCTCGCGCTCCTGGGGGCTGATGTCTTCTTGCGGCACCACCATGCCGACCTGGCCTGCCAGATCATTCACCGCTTCAATAAAGCCCATGCCGGTGTGCTCCATCAGGAAGCTGATGGCATTGCCGTTTTTTCCGCAACCAAAGCAGTGATAGAACTGCTTGGTAGGGCTGACGCTGAAGGATGGAGACTTTTCGCCATGGAATGGGCACAGGCCCATGAAGTTGGCGCCGCCCTTTTTCAGGGGGACGTAACGGCCCACCACATCAACAACGTCAATGCGGGCGAGAAGCTCTTGGATGAAGGATTGAGGAATGGACACGGTGGTTATTTTCTTCGCTTTCTGAAGTCCGGCTTTGACGCGGTGTGTTCGGATGCAAAAAAGCCCGCTAGAAACCTAGCGGGCTATGAATAGGACGTGAAAGTTGGAGGCAGCTTAATGCAGCATCAGTGCGCCGGCATTTTTGCTCTTGCCAGCACGGGCGGGTGGGGTGCACAGGCCGCATTCAAAGTGGCGTGCGTTTTCATAGAGCTCCGAGACAAACATGCCGCTGCATTTGCTGCACTTGGTGCGGGTGAGCATGTTGGCGTCTACGAATTTCACCAGGCGCCAGGCGCGGGTGAAAGACAGCAGGCAGTCCAGCTGGGAGGCCGTGATCTGTTCGGTGTACAGGCGGTAAGCCTTGGTCAGCACTTCTACGGCATCTGCATCTACACCCTTGGACAGGTATTCATAGATGTTCAGAAACAGTGAGCTGTGAATGTTTTCTTGCCAGGTCAGGAACCAGTCGGTCGAGAAGGGCAATTGGCCCTTGGAAGGAGACTTGCCTGCGATTTCTTTGTACAGGCGAATCAAGCGTTCGTAAGACAGCGTGGTCTCTGACTCCAGCACTTGCATGCGTGCGCCCATTTGAATGAGCATGGCTGCTCGTTCGATTTGCTTGGATTCGTTCAGAACGCTTTTGGTTGCTGCGGTGGCCATGGTGTACTCCGTGGGAATTCTTAAGTCGACAAGGGCTTAAAGCACTTCGGAGACGCGGCTGGCCATCAGGATGTTGGCGTGCAGGGTGTTGGTGGCTTCGTTGCCGATCTTGTTGCTGCTGTGGTTGGTCAGTAGGTTCCAGACCAGTTCATCGTCAACACGGAAGCTGCACAGCATGGTGTTGCGGGAGGCAATCTTGAGCACCTGGGCTGCGGAAAGGGTGCCCAGAATGTCGCATGCTTCTTCGCTCAGACCCAGGCGGAAAACGGCTTCGGCCTTGTCTTTGCGGATCAGTGTCTGTGCCAGCATCAGGTATGTCAGATTGGCTTCACGGATCTCAGCAAGCAGTTGTTCGTCATTCATGGTTCTCGTCCTTTCCAGTGTCCTAAATCGAGCGTTAGCTCGTGGGGTGTCGCTGTGGCTTGGAGTACAAGCGGCGATCTGATGGAATGGATTGTGGGGCGGACGATGCAGAAAGTTGAGTCGGGGTGCGCCGGTGCGTGTTGTCTGTGCGCACGCGCAGTTTTGTCTGGCAGCCTCTAACACCATGTAAGGCTTTTACCTACAAAAGCAACGTTGCATTGCTTGCATGGTTTTAAATGTAACCGTTTTGTAACGATTTGAACAGCCGGTCAAAGGGGTGAAAAACCCGCCTTATCCCGGCTTGTTCAGCACAGGCCACTTCTTCAGTGCATGGTCTGCATGATGCCTTAAATCAGGGCGCTTAATGCTCCTGAAAAAGGTGCAAAACCCCCTTTGTTCTCAGCGGAAAAGATCGTTAACTTTTGATGGCCGGCCGTTCAGGGTTGCTGCACCATTCACTCCAGCTGCCTGCAAAAAGCTGTGTAGGTGCAAAACCCGCAACCTCCATGGCGATGAGGTTAGGCAAGGCACTGACACCGCTGCCGCACTGGTGCACCACGGTGGATGGGTTGCGGTTTTGCAAGAGCGCTTCAAATTCTGCACGCAGCAATGCTGGGGGTTTGAATCGTCCATCCAAGGCAATGTTTTCGGTGAACGGACGATTCAGCGCCCCGGGAATATGGCCTGCCACAGGGTCCAGCGGCTCCACTTCACCACGGTAACGAGCGGGAGCGCGGGCATCAATAATGGTCTGGGCATCTGCTTGTTGTAAGCGTGCCTCGACTTGCGACACTGTGACCAGCTGGCGCAAGCTGTCGTGCAATTCGAAGTTCGACTGGAAGTGCGACGCCTCTTCGCCCTCGCTGGTAGCTCCATTGAAGGCCATCCAGGCTTGCAGTCCGCCGTCCAGTACTGCCACGGCATCGTGGCCAGCCCACTTGAGCATCCACCACAGACGACCGCAAAAGTTGCAGCCCTGGCGGTCATAGACCACGGCTTGCATGTCATTGCGAAAACCGACCGAAGACAGCCATTGTGCAAAGCGCTCTCGGCTGGGCAGTGGGTGACGGCCTCCGGATGCTGGTTGATCTGTCTGCGCGGTAAGCACGACACCGTCTTTGCTTGGGGCTCCGTGGCGGGCACTCAAGTGCTGATCCAGGTCGGCGTAGACGGCCCCTGCAATGTGGCTTTGCGCATATTGCTGGCGACCTGCAGAGGGGTTGCCCAGATCAAAGCTGCAGTCAAACACCATGTAAGGCTGTCCACTGGACTGGAGTGCTTGCAGCTGCGCGGGAGAAATCAGGGTGGTGTAAGTCATGGCCATGCAAGGAGAGTTCAATCTCCTTGCATTGTGAACCAGTGACCTAGGGTTTGGCAGGGGCAGCTGCAGCGCCGCGTGCGCGAAAGATGGTGGCAGCAATCCCGCTCACCACAATCAAGGTCATGCCCAGCCAGCCTTCCCATCCCAGACGGTCGTTGAACAGAAAGAGGCTGTACAGACCCGCAAACACAATGCCCGAGTACTGCAGATTGGCCACCACCAGCGTGCCTCGCGCAGTTTTGGCGCTGGCGTAAGAGCGTGTCATGCACAACTGGCCGCCTGCAGCAAGCAGGCCAATGGGAATGAGCCACCAGGCGGCCTCCCAGCCCGGCCATTGAGAAAAACCAGTCACGCAGCTGGCGATCAGCCCCACCAGCGTACAGCCGAGACCAAAGAAAAAGACGGTGCGCGATTCGGGCTCTCCAATGCGCGAGAGCGAAACCACCTGCATATATGCCAGTGCCGACAGCAGCCCTGAGGCCAGCCCGATGAAGGCAGCTGCACTTTCTTCTTGTGCAAAGCTGGGCTGCAGCATGAGCACAACACCTGCAAAGCCAATCAAGATAGTGGCAATCAGGGGGATGTTGAGAGCTTGCCGGGGTTTGCCGCTCTTGGGGTGCAGCGACCACAGCGCGCCTGCCAGCAAGAAAACCGCAATCCAGATACTGCTCATGTAATTGAGCGTCATGGCGCTGGCCAGAGGCATTTGCGTAATGGCATAAAACCAGCAGCCCATGGCAGTGACGCCTACCAAGCTGCGCCAGGTATGCATCCATGGATGTGCGGTTTTCAGCGATACGCCTTGCGATGCACTCAGCAGCCACAGCACCAGCATGCCAATCAGGCCGCGATAGAAAACGATTTCCGCGGTATTGAAGTAAGGGGCTGCATATTTGATGCACATACCCATGGTGGCAAACAAGAATGCGCCTACCACCATCCATAACACTTGCATGGTTTTGTCCCTGATTGACTTTGTTATCTGGTTTTTTTGTATTTCAAAACAAAAGAGCTTGCAGCCCGCATTCACCGGCCATTGACAGCTCTCTAGAGCGTAGCAAACAAGCATGTTGCCAAGCGTGGCTTGCTCCTATTGTCTGGCGATACCCGCCATGGGAATGCTGAATGCCTTCTTTTATGTGTCCCGGGTGTGCATTGCCTGATGCAGCGGCGCTGGGTATGCATTGCAATGAATGGGCGCATATGCCCCTAAATTAGGTAACGCCTGGTTAAGTCAAGGCCGCTTAAGCAAGCGGGTGGTCAGCACAGCCTAAAATCATCGATTCCCCAACCCCCACGAGCACTCGCATGCCTAAGGCCAAAACCAAAGCCGTCTCCGACATTTCCCAACCCCCAGAGAGCTACGAGCTGGCTTTGGCAGAGTTGGAGGAGCTGGCTGTGGCGATGGAGTCTGGCCAGTTGCCATTGACCGACATGATGAATGGCTACCGACGTGCCTCTTTCCTGTTGGAGTTCTGTCGTCAGCAGCTAGACACTGTGGAAGCGCAAATTCGTGCGCTGGATGAAGGGCAGATCAAGCAATGGTCGCAGGATTAAGTGGGTCGACATGGAATCTCAGATTTTGATGACACCGAATACTTCCGCGCCTTCTGCCCCCCAGTTTGATTTCAATGCATGGATGCAGGAGCAATTACAACGCACCGAGCAGTCGCTGTCATTGTGGGTAGGTGTGAATGCACCAGCTGATCTGGGTGAGGCCATGCGGTATGCCGTATTGGATGGCGGCAAGCGTCTTCGGCCTTTGCTGGTACTGGCGGCTGCACAGGCTGTACAGGGCTTGCCCGAGGCCGCCATGCGCGCTGGTTGTGCGGTTGAGCTGATTCATGCGTATTCTCTGGTGCATGACGATATGCCCTGCATGGACAACGATGTGCTGCGCCGTGGCAAGCCGACCGTGCATGTGCAGTTTGGTGAGGCGCGTGCGCTGCTGGCTGGCGATGCCTTGCAAGCGCTGGCTTTCGAGCTGCTCACCCCAGCGGATGACATGGTGCCAGCCGCCATTCAAGCCAAGCTTTGTCGCGTTTTGGCGCAAGCTGCGGGTGCACAGGGCATGGCCGGTGGGCAAGCCATTGACCTGGCCAGCGTTGGAAAGGCCTTGGATGAGCAGCAGCTGCGTCGTATGCACAGCCTGAAAACAGGGGCTTTGCTGGAGGCCAGCGTCGCCATGGGCGTGGCCTGTGCCGCAGTGACACCGCCCGTGCAGCAGGCACTGAGCCGCTATGCCACAGCGTTGGGTGTTGCATTCCAGGTGGTGGACGATGTACTGGATGTGATTGCCGATGCCGCCACTCTGGGGAAAACTCCGGGCAAGGATGCGGCCAATGACAAGCCCACGTTCGTCTCTTTGATGGGCCTGGATGGCGCCCGCAGCTATGCCAATGTTTTGTTGCAGCAAGCATTGCAGGCATTGGATGACAGTGATCTGCCCGATGTTCGTGCCTTGTCTGCATTAGCACACATGGTGGTGTCGCGCTCGCATTGATGAATGCTTGCAAGACTGTCGAATTTTTCCTATTGCTTGGTTGGCAGTTGTGAATACACACTGTTCACAACTGCCAACCCGCTTTCCATAATTTGCTGATGACCACGAACGCTTACCCTTTGCTGCACAAAGTCAATGCCCCTTCGGATCTGCGTAACCTGTCGCGCAGCGACCTCAAAGCGCTGTCTGAACAATTGCGTGCTTACGTGCTGGACAGCGTGTCCAAGACTGGCGGTCACCTGAGTTCCAATTTGGGAACGGTGGAGCTGACCGTGGCTTTGCACCACGTCTTCAACACACCCTATGACCGTGTGGTCTGGGATGTGGGACACCAGACCTACCCCCACAAAATTCTCACAGGCCGGCGTGAGCGCATGGCAACGCTGCGCCAGCTGGGCGGTATCTCCGGCTTTCCGCTGCGCACTGAGAGTGAGCACGATGCCTTTGGCGCGGGGCATTCATCGACCAGTATTTCCGCCGCACTGGGCATGGCGATGGCGGCCAAGCGCAAAGGTGAAGAACGCCGCGCGATTGCTGTGATTGGCGATGGCGCAATGACCGCAGGTATGGCGTTTGAGGCCATGAACAATGCGGGCGTGCTCGATGGCAATTTGCTTGTCATCTTGAATGACAACGATATGAGCATCAGCCCCCCTGTGGGCGCACTCAATCGTTATCTGGCACAGCTCATGAGTGGTCAGTTTTATGCAACTGCCCGCAATGTGGGCAAGAACGTACTCAAGCAAGTGCCGCCTTTGCTGGAGCTGGCCAAGCGCCTGGAGCAACATGCAAAGGGCATGGTGGTGCCTGCCACCATGTTCGAGAACTTTGGCTTTAACTACATCGGCCCGATTGATGGGCATGACCTGGATTCGCTCATCCCCACACTGGAAAACATCCGCAGCCTGGAAGGCCCGCAGTTTTTGCATGTGGTGACCAAAAAGGGCCATGGCTACAAGCTGGCCGAAGTTGATCCGGTGACATACCACGGCCCAGGAAAGTTTGACCCTGCTGTTGGTATCGTGAAATCGAGCGCACCAAGCAAACCCACCTTTACACAAGTGTTTGGCCAGTGGCTGTGTGACATGGCCGTGCAGGACAAGCGCCTGGTGGCGATTACACCGGCCATGCGCGAAGGCTCGGGCATGGTGGAGTTTGAAAAGCGTTTTCCAGATCGCTACTACGACGTCGGTATTGCTGAGCAGCATGCCGTAACCTTTGCCGCTGGCATGGCTTGTGAAGGCGTCAAGCCTGTGGTGGCAATTTATTCCACCTTTTTGCAGCGCGCCTATGACCAGTTGATTCACGACGTTGCGCTGCAAAACCTGCCCATGGTTTTTGCACTGGACCGTGCAGGGCTGGTGGGTGCAGACGGTGCAACGCACGCCGGTGCGTATGACATCGCTTTTGTGCGCTGCATTCCCAATATGAGCATGGCCACACCTGCAGATGAGCGTGAGTGCCGCCAGTTGCTGACGACCGCCCATGAGCAAGATCACCCTGTGTGCGTGCGCTACCCCCGAGGTGCAGGCGTGGGTGTAGAGCCGTTGCAAGATTTGTCCAGCCTGCCTTTTGGCAAGGGTGAAGTGCGCCGCCAGAGTACGGCTCTGCGTGCTGGCAAAAACGGCAACACCAAGCCACGTATTGCGATCTTGTCGTTTGGCACTTTGCTGTACCCCGCGCTGCAAGTGGGCGAGGCTGTGGATGCCACAGTTGCCAATATGCGCTGGGCCAAGCCGCTTGATGCAGCACTGGTGCGCGAATTGGCAGCCACACATGATGCATTCGTGACGGTAGAAGATGGCTGCATCGCCGGTGGTGCGGGTTCAGCGGTTTCTGAAGCGCTGTCCCAAGCGGCCATCACATTGCCCGTGCTGCACCTGGGTTTGCCAGACAAGTTTATTGAGCATGGAGACCCCGCCAAGCTGATGGCTCTGGAGGGCTTGGATGCTGCAGGCATTGAACGCTCCATTCGACAGCGTTTTTTGAACCCATCGCAGTGATCAGAGGTTCAGGCAGCCACAAGGCTGTCTGACATTTCGCTGAAGGCGGCCGGGTTTCAGGGGTAAACCCCCGACGGTTTTTACATCTTCCATTCCTAAAATTTTACAAATCTCTCTGGGTGTTATTCCAGAGGGGCAAGGCTGACCTGGTGGTCGCCGCGTGTGAATATTTAAGGAGAAAAAATGGACCGTCGTTCCCTGATCAAAAATGCTGGCATTGCTGGTGTACTGGCTGCTGCAGTGGCACCCGCAGTTCATGCGCAAGCTGCCGTGCGTTGGCGTCTGGCTTCGAGCTTTCCAAAATCCCTCGATACCATTTTTGGTAGTGCCGAAAAATTTTCGCAAACCGTCAAGGCGCTTTCTGGCGGCAAGTTTGAAGTGTCACTGCACGCCGCAGGCGAGCTGATGCCCGCTTTTGGCGTGGTCGATGCGCTGGAAAACAGTACTGTTGAAATGGCGCAGACCGCGCCTTACTACTTCACGGGCAAAAACTCCATCTTCGCATTTGGCTGCGCGGTTCCTTTTGGGCTGACTGCACGCCAGATGGATGCATGGATGGAACACGGCAACGGCCGTAAATTGTTTGACGCATTCTGCGCCAACTACAACATCAAGAGCTACAGCGCTGGCAACACCGGCACCCAGATGGGTGGCTGGTACCGCAAAGAGATCAAGTCTGTGGCTGACCTCAAAGGCCTGAAGATGCGTCTGGGCGGCGGCTTGTTTGGTGAAGCCATGGCCAAGCTGGGCGTGGTCTCGCAAAACATGCCTGCTGGCGATGTGTACCAGGCACTGGAAAAAGGCACGCTCGACTCCACCGAGTTCGTTGGCCCGCACGACGACCAGAAGCTGGGCTTCAACAAGGTTGCGCCTTTCTATTACTACCCAGGCTGGTGGGAAGGTGGCGCAGAGCTGGAGTTTTTCGTCAATGCCAAGGCCTACGCGGCACTGTCGGCAGAAAACAAAGCCATTGTGGATGCAGCGACCCGTGTGGCCGCGCGCGACATGACGGCCAAGTACGACGCCTTTAACCCCGTAGCACTCAAGAAGCTGGTGGCCGACAAGACCCAGCTGAAGGCATTCCCTAAAGATGTGATGGATGCCGGGTTCAAGGCTTCGATGGAAGTTTTTGCCGAGCACGAAGCCAAGTCGCCAGAGTTCAAGAAGATCCACCAGGACATGCGTGCTTTCCAGCGTGACCAGCTGCTGTGGGAGCGTTTCTCTGAACTGCGCTTCAACCAGTACATGAGCTCAGTCAAGCTGTAAGTTGTAAGTCAATGGAGTCATTGTGCGGACATGTACCCCCATGTTTGCACAGCGTCAGATAAGGCCGGTGTGTAGCAGTGAACGCTCAGCGCACCGGCTTTTTTGTGCCTGCAAGCCGCCATCGAAGCGGGGCAGGAGGGAGAGGTTAGTTTTTAAACCCCTAAGGAGACCCCCAATGGATCGTCGTTCCATGCTTAAAAATGCCGGTATCGCCGGTGTTCTGGCTGCTGCTGCAGCCCCGGCGGTGCATGCACAACCTGCACTTCGCTGGCGCATCGCCTCCAGCTTTCCCAAGTCGCTGGACACCATTTACGGCTCTGCTGACGTGTTTGCCAACGCGGTCAAGTCGATGACGGGTGGTAAGTTCGACGTGTCGGTGCACCAGGCTGGCGAGCTGATGCCCGCTTTCAATGTGGTCGATGGCGTGCAAAGCGGCACCGTGGAAATGGCCCACACAGCGCCTTACTACTTCTTTGGCAAAAATGAAGTGTTTGCCATTGGCGGAGCCATTCCATTTGGCATGAACTCACGCCAACTGACCGCATGGATGGTGGACGGCAACGGCACCAAGCTGATGACCGAGTTCTACGCCAAATACAACATTGTTCCCATGCTGGGGGGGAACACGGGTGCGCAGATGGGTGGCTGGTTCCGCAAGGAAGTAAAGACCACCGAAGACATCAAGGGCCTGAAATTCCGTGTGGGTGGTTTTGCGGGCAAGGTGCTGGAGAAGATGGGCGCTGTACCCCAGAACATTCCTGCGGGTGAAATTTACCAGTCGCTGGAAAAAGGCACGATCGATGCCGCAGAGTGGATTGGTCCTTACGACGATCTGAAGCTGGGTCTGAACAAGGTGGCGCCTTTCTACTACTACCCAGGCTGGTGGGAAGGCTCGCTGAACCTGTCTTTCTACATCAACGACAAGGCTTTCAATAGCCTGAGCAATGAGTACAAAGCCATTGTGAAGGCGGCTGCACACGAGGCACACGTTACCTGCCAGGGCCGCTACGACGCGCGCAACCCTGCCGCTTTGAAACAGCTGGTTGCTGCGGGTGCCAAGGTGCTGCCTTTCCCTCAGCAAGTGATGGATGCATCGTTCAAAGCATCGATGGAGGTCTATGCGGGTCTGGACAAAAGCAATCCGGACTGGAAAAAGGTCTACACCGACTATCGCAACTTCCAGCGCGATCAGGTGCTGTGGTTCCGTTTTGCCGAAGGCCGCTTCGACAACTTCATGTCCACCCAGAAGCTGTGAAGCCCCTGGGTTCAGGCAGCAAAAAGGCAGTCTTGCGACTGCCTTTTTTTATGGCCTGAAAGGCCCTGTGAGCTATTCAAACCGCCGTGAATGCATCATTGCTTGTGGCTCAAGCCAAGCCAGCGTCATAGCTGTGGCGTTGCAGCTTGGCTTGAGCGCTAGCCTTGGCGTGACTGGCAAAGTGACTGACTGGGGGGTGCAGTGGTGAGTGCAGAGTGAATAATAAAAACATAGCTGTTAGCGCTTTATACATAAGCGTTTCAGTATGAAAGTTATCTGAAGTTGTTGACTGCTAAGCGCTGATAGCTCTTATTATTTTTTCTCCGCCCTGAGTGGCGTGTAATGTGTGGACCACCACCAGATCAGCATACCCAGCACGACGGTGGCCATCTGGCCCAGCGCCAGTGCCAGACCGCTGTGAAACAGCTGGGGCACCACGGCCCCCGCCATGATGGCAAAAATTCCCATTTGCGTGAAACCCTGCAGCGAGGACGCCAGGCCGCGCATGTGAGGGAACATGCCCATGACTTGCAGCGACAAAATCGGCGTCAGCAGCGAAATACCCAGCGTGTAGCAGGCAATGGGCAGTACGGCCCAGGGCACCACGGGCATGTCCGTCAGAGCGTGGTAGAGCACGTTGGCGCTGCAGCCCAGTGCCATACAGCCATAGCCAATGCGCAGCTGTATGCGCTGGGCAATGCGTTTGGCCAGCACCCCTGAAATGGCAGAACCCACCATGGAGCCGCCAATCATTGGAATGAACAGCCAGCCAAATGAGGTTTCGCTCATCTTGAGAATGCCCATGATGAATTCAGCGGCCGAGCTGATGTAGATGGCGGTGCCCGCAGCCATCAGACCCATGCCCAGCACCATGAGGCGAAACTGCCCATTGCGCAGTGCACTGAGGTAGTTGGCTGCAATCACGCTCATCTTCAAAGGCATGCGCTTGGCGGGCGGCAAGGTTTCTGGCAGTGCGCGCCAGCACAGCAGGGCCAGTAAAACCCCAAAACCGGCCAGAAAGAAAAACGTGGAGCGCCAGCCGCCATGGGCTTGCAGCCAGCCACCAAACACTGGCGCAATGGCTGGTGCCAGGCCAAAGCAGAACATGACCATGCTCATCATGCGCTGGGCATCGGCACCTTGAAAACGGTCTTGCACCACCGCGCGGGCAATCACCATGCCAGAGCCTGCCATCGCTCCCTGAGCAAAGCGCACGGCTACCATGCCCTCAATGCTGGTGACAAAGGCCGCGGCAAAAGAGGTCAGTGCATAGCCGGCTGCAGACAACAGCAGCACACGGCGGCGGCCAAAGGTGTCGCTGAGCGTGCCGTAAAACAGCATGGTGATGGCCATGGCCAGTACATATACGCTCAGGGTTTGCTGCACAGCCGTAGGGCCGACATCAAACTCTTGGGCAATGGCGTGAAAAGAGGGCAGATAGGTGTCAATGCCCAGTGCGCCCATCATGGTGCACAGTGCCAGAATCAAGGTCAGGGAAATATTGCTTTTCATGAAGTCCTGAAATGCGGCGTCAGGTGGCGATACCTCGCTTCAGCCGAATGAAAAAAGGCACATGGGGTGCATGTGCCTTGCAAAGATATGAGACGTTTTACACCCTGGGCGCACGGATGGCATTTTTGGGGCGAAAGGCCTTGCACACTGCGTCCTGCGTTTCCAGATAAGGCCCGCCAATCAGATCAATGCAGTAGGGCACAGCGGCAAAGATGCCATTGACGATTTGCTGGCCGCTGGCATCTTTCAAGCCTTCCAGTGTCTCGGCAATCGCCTTGGGCTGGCCTGGCAGATTGATGATCAGGCTTTGCCCGCGAATGACCGCCACTTGGCGCGACAAAATGGCCGTGGGCACAAACTTCAGGCTGATCTGGCGCATTTGCTCACCAAAACCCGGCATTTCCTTGTCGGCCACGGCCAGTGTGGCCTCGGGGGTGACATCGCGCAGGGCCGGGCCCGTGCCGCCAGTGGTCAGCACCAGACTGCAACCGGCATCCACCAGCTCCACCAGCGTCTGGCTGATGGTGGCTTGTTCGTCGGCAATCAAACGCGCTTCGAACGTGACGGGGTTGTGCAGCGCACGTGTGAGCCAGTCCTGCAAGGCAGGCAGCCCCTTGTCTTCATAGACGCCGCAGCTGGCACGGTCGCTGATGGAAACGATGCCGATCTTGACGGCGTCATGCACACTCATTGCGCGTCCTCGGCATCGTCCTCGCTGTCGTCATCCACGAATACGTCGTCGGCGGGGCGGTTGGCCGTGCCGTTGATGTGCGAGAGCAGAACTTTGAACAGATCGCGGTAGGCGCTGCCCTTTTTGGCCGGGGGCAGAATGTGGCCCTTGGTCTCGGCTTCAGCGGCCTTGACCTTGGCGGTGGCTTCGTCCTTGCGTACCTGGCGCATCAAGGTGCGCAGCTGCTGCACGTCGGTCTGGGGGAACTGCTCCAGCCAGATGGTCAAGGGCTCGTCGTTGATGATCAGGCGATCGCGCCACTGCTCGGCCACCAAGATGTTGGCTTGCTCCAGGCTCACACCAGTGCGCTGCTCTTCCAGTGCAGCCTTGGCCGCCTCCACCTGGCTGTCTTCCAGCTTGCGCATCAGCTTGCCGATGAACTGCATCTGGCGGCGCTTGGCTTCAAAGTTGGTCAGGCGCTTTTGCTCGGCAAACGCGTCCATCAGCTTTTCAGGCAGTTGCAGGCGCTCCAGCAGCTTGGGGCGCAGGCCCAGCAGGGCTTCGCCCAGGTCTTGCAGGGCGTCGCTTTCAATCTTGCGGTCGGTACGGGTGGAATCCCACGTGCCTTTGAGTTCGGCCTTCAGCTCCAGATCGCGATCGCTGCCTTCTGCAACGAACACGCCTTTCACGTAATAGCCTTTTTTGGGTTTGCGTGACATGTCTTATCAGGGGAAATTAGGGTGGCAGCGCATAGGGGCTGCAGTGCTGGGTATCATATCCGCCGCTATGAACAAACCCCGCACACGCGCCACAAGCACTGCAACTACGCAGGCTGATTCCGGCTTCAGCTACAGCCGTTCCTTTTTTGAGGGTCTGGTGGACCAAGCTTTGGCACACGCCAAGAAGCTGGGTGCAACCGATGCCGGAGCCGATGCCTCAGAGGGCTGTGGCCTGAGCGTGAGCGTGCGCAAGGGCGAGCTGGAGACCGTAGAACGCAACCGCGACAAGTCGCTGGGCGTGACGGTGTACCTGGGCCAGCGCCGCGGCAATGCCAGCACGTCGGATTTTTCGCAAGCCGCCATCCAGCAAACGGTACAGGCTGCATATGACATTGCGCGCTTTACGGCAGAGGACCCGACCGCTGGCTTGCCCGATGCCGATGACATTGCCCCGCCGTCCACGCACAAAGATCTGGACTTGCTGCACCCCTGGAGTGTGAGCAGCGAAGAAGCTGCGCAGATTGCCATGCAGTGTGAAGCTGCGGCAATGAACACGCACAAGCGCATCACCAACAGTGAAGGCGCCAGCGTCTCGGCCCAGCAAAGCCATTTCTTCAGTGCCCATACGCGCGGCTTTCGCGGTGGCTATGCCAGCTCGCGCCACAGCGTGTCGGTGGCGCCCATTGCCTCCATGCCCGGCAAGAATGGTGAGATGCAGCGCGACTTCTGGTACAGCTCCATGCGCGATGCGGTCGAGCTGGCTTCCCCCGAAGAAATTGGCCGCTACGCAGCGCAGCGTGCATTGAGCCGCCTGGGCAGCCGCAAGATTGCAACTACCGAGTGCCCTGTATTGTTTGAATCGCCCGTGGCCGCAGGCCTGCTGGGTGGTTTTGTGCAGGCGGTCAGTGGCGGCACGCTGTACCGCAAGAGCAGCTTCCTGCTCGATTCGCTGGGCAAGCAAGTCTTCCCTGAGCACATCAGCATTGAAGAAGACCCTTTCATTCTGCGCGGCAAGGGCAGCTCGCCGTTTGACGACGAAGGCGTGCGTGTACAGCGCCGCATGGTGCTGGAAAATGGCCGTGTAGAGGGCTACTTTCTGTCGAGCTACTCGGCCCGCAAGCTGGGCATGAAGACCACCGGTAACGCTGGTGGCTCCCATAACCTGACCATGTCATCGCGCCTGACCCGCCGTGGCGACGATCTGACTGCCATGCTCAAAAAACTGGGAACCGGCTTGTTTGTGGTGGAGCTGATGGGCCAGGGCGTGAACTATGTGACGGGCGACTACTCGCGCGGTGCATCTGGCTTTTGGGTTGAGAGCGGCGAGATCGCTTTTCCTGTGCAAGAGATCACCATTGCCGGCAATCTCAAAGACATGTACATGGGCATCGAGGCCATCGGTGCTGATGCCTACAACTACGGCGCCAAGACGGTAGGCTCTGTGCTGATCAACCGCATGAAAGTGGCTGGCAGCTGATTTTTTCATTGAGCCTGTTCATCCAAAAAAGCAGCCGTGCGGCTGCTTTTTTAGTTGGTGCCTTTGAAAATTTTTCGAAAAACTGTCTTATGGGCTATCGACAGGACAGGAGCGGTACGACAGTTTTTGAGCAGGGCTGTCCGGAGCAAGCGTGCACTCGATCGCCTTTGACCAGGCTATAGCGGGCAACAGCAGTGCGGCTGTCTTAGCTGAGACATTCCATGGGTTACCTAGGTAGTCTGGTGGGGTAGATAGCAACCAAGTGCGGTGATACTTGATCCTCACTATTTCTGTTTTTCTGCATTTCATGAGCACCGTCACCTCTTCCTCCGCCGGCATGTCCCGGGCCGACTGGTTCAGCGCCATCATCGTCATCGTTGTGTGGGGCGTGAATTTTGTGGTGATGAAGTGGGGCTTGGCTACGCTGTCGCCGCTGCTGCTGTGCGCCTTGCGTTTTGTGGCCGCCTCGCTGCCATTTTTGCTGTTTGTGCGCCGGCCTGCCAGCTTGTCCTGGAGCCTGCTGGTTGCGTATGGGCTGGTGCAGGGGGTGGGCCAGTTCGGGCTGCTGTTCACTGGCATGAAGATGGGAATGCCCGCAGGCATGGCCTCGGTAGTACTGCAGACGCAGGCATTCATCACCATGCTGATGGCGGCCGTCTTGCTGGGTGAAAAACCTCAGCGCTGGCAGTGGGTGGGTTTGTGCATTGCGATTGGGGGGCTGATCTTTATTGGCACCGCCCATGGTGACAGTGCCGCAGATATGACGCTGGCAGGCTTTGTTCTGACGGTGGGTGCGGCCAGCATGTGGGCCTCCTCCAACCTGCTGACGCGTGTAGCCGCCAAGCAAGGCGCGTACGAGCCGGTGTCCTTCATCGTCTGGACCAGTGTGGTTCCCATCGTGCCGCTGCTGCTGCTGTCTTACTGGGTCGATGGCCCGGACTTGATGGTGCAGCAGTTGCAAGGTATCGGCTGGCGCGAGCTGGCCGTGATTGCCTATCTGGCCTTTCTGTCAACCTTGCTGGGCTATGGCTTGTGGACACGCCTGCTGCAGCGCTATGCCGCCAGCACGGTGGCGCCACTGTCCTTGCTGGTGCCGGTAATTGGCCTGCTTTCAGCCATGCTGCTGCTGGGGGAATCACCCACAGGTATGCAGTGGCTGGGCACACTGGGTGTGCTGCTAGGCATGGCCGTGAACCAGTTCGGCGGGCGCTGGGCGCGCAGGCACTGAGTACGGTGGAATCCCGCTGGGCCAGGCAAGCCTGCTCCAGCGGCTGATGGGCTAATAGCTGCATTCACTTTGGCGCTGATGGGTGCCAGAGCCCTTGAACGACGCACAAGGAACTGCTTATGGCCGCAGATGGCAACGCAAGCCAATTGGTCGGGATCGTCACTTTGCTGGGGGCTGCTGTCATCGGCGTGCCACTGTTCAAGCGCCTGGGGCTGGGCGCGGTATTGGGCTACCTGGCTGCAGGGCTGGCCATCGGCCCCTTCGGCATGGCGCTGGTAACAGATGCACAGACCATCATTCATGTGGCCGAGCTGGGCGTGGTGATGTTCTTGTTTGTCATCGGCCTGGAGATGAAGCCGTCGCACCTGTGGGGTCTGCGCGGGCAGATTTTTGGTCTTGGCAGCATGCAGGTGGGGCTGTGCGCACTGCTGCTTACAGCGGTGGGCATGGCGTTCGGCTTTTCCTGGCAGGTGGCATTTGTGAGCGGCGCAGGCTTTGTACTGACATCCACCGCCATCGTCATGCAGGTGCTGGCAGAGCGCGGAGACATTCATGCGCCCCATGGGCAGCGCATGGTTTCGATCTTGCTGTTTGAAGACCTGCTGATCGTCCCATTGCTGGCTATCGTGGCCTTTTTGGCACCTGCGCAAGCCTCTGACAACGCAGTGGTTCCATTGTTGCAGCGGGCCGGCTTGGCATTGCTGTCACTGGCTGCGCTGGTGGGGGCTGGCCTGTGGCTGCTCAACCCGATGTTCCGGCTGCTGGCCAAGTCCAAAGCACGCGAGGTAATGACCGCTGCAGCCTTGCTGGTGGTTCTGGGGGCGGCCCTGCTGATGGAACTGGGTGGGCTGTCCATGGCCATGGGGGCGTTTGTAGCCGGAGTGCTGCTGTCGGAGTCCAGTTTCCGCCATCAGCTAGAGGCTGACATCGAGCCGTTTCGCGGCCTGCTGCTGGGCCTGTTTTTTCTGGGTGTGGGCATGGCCCTTAACCTGCAGGTGGTGGGCCAGCACTGGCCGCTGATTGTGGCCGGTGTGCTGGCGTTGATGACTACCAAGGCAGCATGCATTTACCTGGTGGCCCGGCTGACGCGCAGCCCGCATCGTGTGGCCCTGGACCGCGCCATTTTGATGGCACAGGGCGGAGAGTTCGCCTTTGTCCTGTTTTCTGAAGCGCTCAAGCTGCAGGTGATCAGCGCCGAGGTGCACGCCAATATGACAGCCATCGTGGTGCTGTCCATGGCCCTGACACCGCTGGTGGTCAGCATGCACAAGCGCTGGGCACGTGGTGATGCGTTGCAGCTGGACGGTGTAGAGGCTCCAGAGGATTTGCGCGGTACGGTGCTGGTGATCGGTTTTGGCCGCGTGGGGCAGATTGCCAGCCAAGGTCCACTGGCCCGGGGTGTGCAGCTGTCCATCATCGATAACGACCCAGATACCATCCGTGCTGCGGCGCTGTATGGCTTCAAGGTGTACTACGGCGATGGCGCCCGGCCCGATATCCTGCGTGCTGCCGGGGCCCACCATGCGCAGGCCATACTGGTCTGCGTTGACGACAAGCAGGCGGCTTCGCGCATTGTGCAGAACGTTCGCCGTGAATGCCCGCGCGTGCAACTGATCTCACGAGCCTTTGACCGCGAGCATGCGCTGGAGCTGGTGCGCAGCGACGCAGACCACGTGGTGCGTGAGACTTTTGAATCCGCCATGCAGATGGGGCGACTGACGCTGCAGGCCATTGGTGTCGATGATGACGAGGCCAGCGGCGTGATGGACGAGGTGCGTCGCCGTGACGCCGAGCGCTTTGCGCTGGAGACGGCCGGTGGCCTGTTTGCCGGGCGTGCACTGGTGCTGGGCAATATAGAGCACATTCCTCCACCTCAACACGACAAACCTGCGCAGTGAATGCGCTCCAGAGTTTCAGGTGGAAAAAAAGCTGCCAGCGCATATTTTTATGTGCTGGCAGCTTTTTTGGGGGGAGTGATGGCGCTGTGTTTATACCTTGGCAATCTGCGCAGCGATGGCCTCGCCCAACTGCGTGGTGCTGGCTGTGCCGCCCAGATCTGGAGTGAGTGCGCCACTCTTGAGGGTGTCTTCAATCGCCTTGACGATGGCATCGTGTGCAGCGCGCCATTGGCCTTGGCTGTGGCCCAGGAAATCTAGCATCAATGCGCCCGACCAGACCATGGCAATCGGGTTGGCAATGTTCTTGCCGTAGATATCGGGCGCTGAGCCGTGCACCGGCTCGAACAGGCTGGGGAACGTGCGCTCAGGGTTCAGGTTGGCAGAAGGCGCCAGGCCAATCGTGCCTGTGGTGGCGGGGCCCAGATCAGACAGAATGTCGCCAAACAGGTTGGTGGCGGCCACCACATCAAAGCGGCCGGGCTGCAGCACAAAGCGTGCGGTCAGGATGTCGATGTGCTGTTTGTCCAGCGTGATTTCGGGGTAGCCCTTGGCGACTTCGTCGGCACGGTTGTCCCACCAGGGCATGCTGATGGCAATGCCATTGCTCTTGGTGGCCAGCGTCACATGCTTTTTGCTGCGGCTTTGTGCCAGATCGAATGCGTATTTCAGCAGGCGGTCTGCGCCCTTGCGGGAATAAACCGACTCCTGAATGCAGATTTCGCGCTCCGTTCCTTCAAACATGATGCCGCCCAGCGCCGTGTATTCACCCTCGGTGTTCTCACGCACCACGTAGTAGTCAATGTCGCCGGGCTTGCGGCCGGCCAGCGGGCAGGGCACGCCTTCAAACAGGCGCACGGGGCGCAGGTTGATGTACTGATCAAACTCGCGGCGGAATTTGAGCAGCGAGCCCCACAGCGAGATGTGGTCAGGCACAGTGGCAGGCCAGCCCACGGCGCCAAAGAAAATGGCGTCCATACCCGAGAGCTGCGCTTTCCAGTCCTCGGGCATCATCTGGCCATGCTCGGCGTAGTAGTCGCAATGCGCCCAATCGAAGTGGTGAAACTCCAGCGGCAGGTTAAAACGCCGGGCTGCAGCTTGGAGTGCACGCAGCCCTTCAGGCATGACCTCTTTGCCAATACCGTCACCGGCGATCACTGCAATGTTCTTGACTGTAGACATCACACATCTTTCTCACAATTTCAGATGGGTCGATTGTTCACATGCTGCACATGTGTTCAAGGTGCTTTCTGTGGTTTGATTCTTTACGATATGTGTTTAAAGCGGTATGAAAAAACCCCGTGCTGCCAAGAGGCGGCACGGGGCTGCGGGCTTTGCAGTGGTGATTATTTAGGCATCCAGTTATAGCCATCGCCTGTCTGTTGAATGTGGCCAATCGAGGGCAGTGGAAAGTGGTAGCCACCAACCAAGCTGCGATCTTGCGCCAGGCGGGCCAGCAAAGCATGCCGTGTGGTGCGGGCCTGCTGCGGGTTCATATCGAACTGCACCTGCCAGTCCGGGTGTCGAACAAACAGTGCAGGGTAATGCGCCACATCGCCAATAAAAGTGAAACGATCGCTGCCAGAGCGTATGGCAATGGCCGTATGCCCCGGCGAGTGCCCAAAGGCAGGCACTGTTTCAAGACCAGGGGCGATGTTGGAGCCTGGAACAAACAGCTTGATCAGCTCGGGGGGGTAGTCTTTGAACACCCGGCGCACCGTCATGAATCCTCCGCGAGCCGTTTCGGGTGTCTGCTGCATGCGGGCGTCATCCATCCAAAATGCCATTTCAGGCTGAGGAATCCACACAGGTGTTTTGGGGTAAACCAAACTGCCATCTTTACGGCGCAAGCCGTTAATGTGGTCGCCATGCATGTGGCTGATGACGATGGCGTCCAAGCTTGCTGGCTCCATGCCTGCAGCGCGCATGTGTGTGTGCAGCAAGCCTGTACCGGGTGCACCATTGTCTGCAAAGCCCGTATCCAGCAAGTAGCGTTTGCCGTCCAGATCCACCACAAAGCATGTGTAGGGCACATCAATGTGGGTGGTAGGCAGGCCAGCTGCCTGCAATGCAGCCTGTACCTGATCTAGCGGCGCATTCTTGACAAAGCCTGCATCGAGTGCCCGCCGGGTCACCCCGTCGCTCACAGCGGTGACCCGGGCCTTGCCCACCTGATGGTGGTAATAGCCGGCTCCAATGGTATTGGCAGCTGGTGCAGATGTGGTGCATGCGCCCAGCACAGCGGTGGACGCCAGTCCTGTGCCCCAGACTAGACAGTCGCGACGAGAAATATCCATGAGGTTCATCCTTTGCGAGCGAGAAGATGGCCGGTGATATGCAGCGCAGGCAGCGCGCTGCAGGGCATTTTGGTGTTCAAGGCGAGGATCTAGCAAGTTACACCGGCCGCTTGTGGGGATGTGTGCGTGCGCAGCTGCATACAATGCAGCGTTTAAGCCTTGATTGCCTACATATCGTGCACAAAATGCCATCTCCCGATGATTTGCGCGTATTCATCACTGTGGTGCGCAAATCCAGCTTTGCGGCTGCGGCTGCGGCCCTGGAGGCATCGCCCGCCTATGTCAGCAAACGCATGCGTTTGCTGGAGACCGACTTGGGCGTCAAGCTGCTGCACCGTACAACGCGCCGCGTGGCGGTGACGCAAGAGGGTGAGCGCATCTTTCATTGGGCGCTGCGCATTCTGGATGACATGGAACACCTGCTGCAAGAAGCCCAAATCACGCCACGAGAACCGCGTGGCCTGCTGCGTGTCAGCAGCAGTTTTGGCTTTGGGCGCAGCGTAGTGGCCCCTGTGTTTTCACAACTGGCGTTGCGTTATCCCGCTTTACAGGTGCGGCTGGAAGTATTTGACAGGCTGGTAGATGTAGCCGCAGAAGGCTTTGACCTGGATGTGCGCGTGGGCGATGATATTGCGCCGCATTTGATCGCACGGCGGCTTGCCAGTAACCACCGTGTGCTGTGTGCGGCGCCCAGCTATCTGGCGAGCAGGGGAGTGCCAGGCAATCCGGATGAGCTGCCAGCTCACAACTGCCTGGTTATCAAGGAACGCGATCACCCATTCGGCGTCTGGCGGCTGCGCGCAGGTGCACAAGACCGCTCGGTGAAGGTGACGGGGCAACTACAGACCAATAACGGCGAGATGGCGACGCAGTGGGCGATGGATGGGCACGGGATTATTTTGCGCTCGGTCTGGGATGTGCAGCCGCAGCTCGAGAGTGGACGACTGGTACAGGTGATGCCTGGTTGGAGTCAGGAAGCCAATATCTGGGCCGTTTACCCCACACGCCTTAACCGGTCAACCAAGGTGCGCGTGGCGGTGGAGTTTTTGCATGCCCACTTTGAGAGCCGCGGAGTGGCGCCTGCGCCCCGTGAATCCTGATGCCTGCTGCTTGATGCCTGCTACTTGATGCCTGTTTTTCTTGCCGGGGGCGTAGAGGGGGGCATGCAGCGATGTCTGGGCATGCCCAGTACCAGATTGCACCGCTCGGGCGCGTATGTGTTCAATGTGGCTCATGCATGGGGCGCTGCCAGCCACTTGGCGTGCCAGTACAGGGGGCGTTTGTGCAAATTGCGCCAGCTTGCAATGAGGCGTGGCGCAGTCAGGTCGCCATTGCCAAGAGCGATTGGCCCTCATCACGTCTGTGGCGTACACAAAAAAAGAGCGCCATGCAGGCGCTCCTTTGGGCAATCCGCAGACCTTATTTGCTCAGTGCGGCCTTGACGGCGGCAGACACCAGTCCCATGTCGGCTTTACCCGAGAGCTTGGACTTTACCGCGCCCATCACTTTGCCCATGTCGCCAGGGCCGGTTGCACCGACTTCGGCCACGATAGCCTGAACGGCGGCGGTCACTTCCGCTTCAGACATGCGCTCGGGCAGGTAGGCCTTGAGCACTTCCATCTCGGCTTTTTCGATGTCAGCCAGATCTGAGCGGCTGGCAGTTTCAAACGCGGTGATGGAGTCTTTGCGCTGCTTGATCAGTTTGTCGACGATGGCAATCACGGCTGCGTCATCGAGCTCGACGCGCTCGTCCACCTCCTTTTGTTTGATCGCTGCTTGCAGCAGGCGAATCGTGCCCAGGCGTGCGCTGTCTTTGGCGCGCATGGCGGTCTTCATGTCTTCAGTAATTTGGGCCTTGAGGCTCATGGCGAACTCCTTCAGTGGAAGGTCACTGCACGATTGCAGTGGCCAGAAAACAAAAAACCCGCGCTTGGCGTCCCTAGCGCGGGTTTGCGGCTTTTAAGGGCCGACGAATCCTAACCTTGGAAGATTAATACATCTTCTTAGGCAGTTGCATGCTGCGCACGCGCTTGTAGTGACGCTTGACGGCAGCAGCCTTCTTGCGCTTACGTTCAGCTGTAGGCTTTTCGTAAAATTCACGAGCGCGCAGGTCTGTCAGCAGGCCCAGCTTTTCGATAGTGCGCTTGAAGCGGCGCAGGGCAACTTCATAGGGTTCGTTTTCTTTGACGCGGATGGTAGTCATTCAATTTCCAGATATCTGTGCTGACAGCGGGTTCTTGGGAGATCGGGCCTAAGAGCCATGTGCAGCGGTTGTTCCCCGTCTCTATTAACTAGTATGGCCGACGGGGTATTGCCAGCAAAGTCGAGCATTGTAGCGGATTTTGCAAAGGGTTCCGGGCTTGGTGCGCGCAATGCCCCAGCCAGGGGCCTTTACTGCGCTTGTGCAGGCTGCTGCGCCATGGCTTGTGCGCAGGCAAATGCACTGGCCCAAGCCCATTGGAAGTTGTAACCACCCAGCCAGCCGGTGATGTCCACCACCTCGCCAATGCAATACAGGCCGGGCTGGTTTTTGGCCTCCATGGTCTGCTGTGATAACGCTTTGGTATCCACGCCCCCCAGAGTGACTTCGGCTTTTTTATAGCCCTCGGAACCATTGGGGGTGATTTCCCAGCGCGACAACTGCTCGGCCAGTCTGGTCAGCGCTTTGTCACTGGCTTCATTGATGGGGCGCTGCAGCTCGGGCTGCTGGCTGGTCCAGGCGTCGGCCAGGCGGGTTGGCATGTGGGCAGCCAGTTCGTTGGCCACCAGCTTGCGGGAGCGGGCTTTGGCTTGTTGCAGCACTTCGGTCATGTCGGTGCCGGGCAGCAGGTTGATGTGCAGCGGTGTGTTGTCTTTCCAGTAGCTTGAAATTTGCAGCACAGCCGGGCCTGACAGACCCCGGTGGGTGAACAGCAGGTCTTCAAGAAAGCTCATTCGCTCTTTTTTACTGCCAGTGCTGATTTCAACGGGCAGTGCCAAACCTGCCAGTTGTGCATACGGTTTCCACGCATCGCCATCAAATGTCAGTGGCACCAGGCCTGCACGGCGTTCAATCAGTGGCAGTTTGAACTGCTGGGCAATGCGATAGCCAAAGTCGGTGGCCCCAATTTTTGGGATGGACAGGCCCCCCGTGGCAATCACCAGACGTGGGGCCGTGACAGTGCCACGGTCGGTTTGAATGGCATAGCTGCCCGCGCTGCCTGTATCAGTGCTAAGGGCTGAAAACGTAACTTTTTTCACACTGCAGGGCTGCCAGTGCTCTACGCCACCGGCTGCACATTCGGCCAGCAGCATGCGGATGATGTCTTCTGCAGAACGCTGCGCAAACAGCTGCCCCTTGTGTTTTTCTTCGTATGCAATGCCGTGTTTGTCGAGCAGTGCAATAAAGTCTGCGGGCGTGTAACGCGACAGGGCCGAGCGGCAAAACTGCGGGTTCTGGCCCACGTAGTGCTTGTGCGGGGCGCGAACATCCAGATCGCGGTTGGTGAAATTGCAGCGACCTCCACCAGAGATGCGGATTTTTTCAGCCACTTTTTCGGCATGATCGATCAAGAGCACCTTGAGCCCCTGTTGCCCGGCCTGCGCTGCGCAAAACAGGCCTGCAGCCCCTGCACCGATGATGACAGCGTCATAGGAAGAGGACGAGGAAGCGATGGTGTTTTCGGTCATAGGGCAAAGTGGCGGCTGAAAAAACAGCAGCCCGCAGTACACGCGGGCTGTGACGGCAGTGTAGTCAAGGGGCCAAGCCCCGTGGTAGCTGCGGGTTGCCCGGCACGCATCGTGCTTATTGGGCTGTCGATTCCTACAATTGCCCTCCATGAATTTGCCTGCCCACCAGCTCAGCATGACCGTGCTGATGACCCCCGATATGGCCAACTTTTCCGGCAATGTGCACGGGGGCGCCATTCTCAAAAAATTGGACGAAGTGGCATACGCCTGCGCCAGCCGTTATGCAGGGCGCTATTGCGTCACGCTGAGCGTGGATCAGGTGATGTTTTTACAACCCATTCACGTGGGGGAGCTGGTGACGTTCCTGGCGAGTGTGAACTACACCGGCACTTCGTCCATGGAAATTGGCATCAAGGTGATTGCGGAAGACATCCGTGGTCAGGTGGTGCGGCATGTGAATAGCTGCTTTTTCACCATGGTGTCTGTCGATGATGATCGCAAACCTGTATCGGTGCCGCCACTGCAGCCCGAGTCTGACGATCAAAAACGCCGCTGGCACGCTGCGCTGATTCGCAAAGAAATGCGCAAGGAAGTGGCCCAGCGCTTTGCGCAAACGCGCAATCCCGCCTCTCAGCCCATCAGTCACTGATTCTTTTCCCATGAGCAGCCCAAGGTGCGGGCTGCTGCGCGCGATGGGCGTCATCGATCTGACACGTTTTGTTCATGGCGTTGTCACAAGTTTTTCCAAGAATGCGAGGCATTGCCACACCTCTACCTTCAAGGAACGCCACGCATGAACAGCCCAGCTGCCCACATTGACAGCGAAGACATTTCTACCAACCTGAGCGCCAACCCTGAATTTCAGACTGTTGTTGACCGTGCTGTGTCGCGCCGGGGTTTCTTGCGCAGTGGCACGGGCCTTACGGCCGCCATGTTTCTGGGCTTAGGCGGTGGTCTGGCCGGCTGTGCCACATCCGCCAGCCATAGCAGCGGCAAACCTTTGATGGGTTTCAAAGCCATTCCCATTTCGACCAGCGACAGCCTGCAGATTGCACCCGGCTACACCGCCAGCGTTCTGGCCCCTTGGGGCACGGCGTTGATCGATGGTGCTCCCAATTTCAAGGGTGACGGCAGCGAAGACGCAGCTGTTCAGGCCCTTCAGGTGGGCGACAACCACGACGGCATTCACTTCTTTGCGCTGGATGGCAAGAACCATGAAGGCCTGCTGGTGATGAACCATGAGTACTGCACCGTGGATGAAAAAACGGGTGCCTATGTCTGGCTGTTTGGCAGCAAGGGCGGCGATGTGCGCAAGACGTGGAGCAAAGACAACGTGCACAAGTCCATGAATGCGCATGGTGTGTCGGTCATCCACATTCAAAAAAATGCCAAAGGCCAGTGGGACTTGGTCAAAGGCAGCGCTTACCACCGCCGTATCACTGCGTTTTCGGCCATGGAAATGACGGGCCCGGCCGCAGGCGATGCCTTGCTGCAAACCAAGGGCGATCCTTCGGGCCGCCGTGCACAAGGTACGTTCAACAATTGTGGCAATGGCTTTACACCTTGGGGCACTTACCTGACGTGTGAAGAGAACTTCAACAACTACTTTGGCACCAGCGGTGCTGAAGACCGCCGTAACGCCGCCCAAAAGCGCTATGGCCTGTCGGCCAAGGGCAGCACCTTTCAGTGGGAAAAGCACGAGGCACGCTTTGACTATGCCAAGGAGCCCAACGAATCCAACCGCTTTGGCTGGATTGTGGAGATCGATCCTTTCAACCCCGGCAGCATTGCACAAAAACGCACTGCGCTAGGCCGTTTCAAGCACGAGAATGCCGCCTTTGCCCTGAGCAAGGATGGCCGCGCTGTGGTCTACATGGGAGACGATCAGGTCAACGACTACATCTATAAATTTGTCTCGGATGGCAAGTACACCAAGGGTGGTGACAACAGCCAGTTGCTGGACAAGGGCAAGCTGTACGTGGCGCGTTTTGATGCGGGCAAGGCTGTGGGCGATTTTGCGGGTACGGGCCAGTGGCTGCTGCTGGACAAGCAGGCCAATCCCAAGCTGCAGGCCGATAGCAGTTTTGGCAATCAGGCTGCGGTGCTGGTGCATGCGCGCATGGCCGGTGACGTGGTAGGTGCCACCAAGATGGACCGCCCAGAGTGGGTGAGCGTGCACCCAAAGACAGGTGAGGTATACGTCACGCTGACCAACAACACCAGCCGCACTGTGGCAGACGAGGCCAACCCGCGCGCAAAGAATGTATACGGCCAGATTGTGCGCTGGCGTGAAGCTGGTGGCGATGCAGCTGCGACCACGTTTGAATGGGATATTTTTGTACTTGCAGGTAACCCCACTGTGCACACTGCCCCCAAAGACTTGCGTGCTGGCTCAGCCAACATCACAGCAGACAACACCTTCAACAGCCCTGATGGTCTGGCTTTTGATGCCGATGGCCGCCTGTGGATTCAGACCGATGGCAAGTACAGCAACCAGGGGGACTACGCCGGTCAGGGTAATAACCAGATGCTGTGCGCAGACCCGGTGACCAAAGAGATTCGCCGTTTCTTTGTCGGCCCCAAGGAGGCTGAGGTCACAGGCATTACGTTCACTCCAGACCACAAGACCATGTTCATCAACATTCAGCATCCGGGCGAAGAGGGCGACAGCCACTGGCCCGGTGGTGGCAACAGCATTCCACGCTCGGCCACAGTGGTCATCACCAAAGATGACGGCGGCGTAATTGGCACCTAAGTGGCAGCTAAGACGGTGTTCTAGAACATGTGCCTGCTTATCACAGGCATATGGCAAGGACTGCAACGGTGGTGGACGTTGCAGTCCTTGTTTTTTTAGTTAAGCATGCCTAAGGCGCTTGTGTGTAAAGCGTTAGCAGCTCTGTATTTAGCAGATTTAGCAGATTGCCTGCCTTGTGTCAGGCATGGGCATTTGCTGTGCCCAGGCGGCGACGCCTTGCACCACATCGCCAATCACCAGGACGCTGGGGCTGGCCAGATTTTCTGTGTGCAGCGTTGTAGCCAGCTCGTGCAAGGTGGTGATGGCGTGGCGCTGATGGGGCAAGCTGGCATGCTGAATGATGGCGGCAGGCATGCTGGCGGGTAGCCCGCCTGCTTGCAGCTCAGCCGTGATGTGTTCTACAGAGCTGACGCCCATGTAAATCACGACCGTCAGCTTGGCTGCTTGCGCGGTAGCCGCCAGAGAGCGCCAGTCGGTGCCCGTGTCACCGGGTTTGGCGTGGCCGGTAATAAAAACGACGCCATGGGCATGCGCGCGGTGAGTCAGCGGCGCACCCAGACTGGTCAGACCAGCCAGACCAGCAGTGATGCCATTGATGACCTGCACCTCAATGCCTGCTGCGCGCAGGTGCTCCACCTCTTCACCACCACGGCCAAAGATGAAAGGATCGCCCCCCTTGAGGCGCACAACGTGCTCGCCCTGGCGCACTTCGGTTTCCATCAGCTTTTCAATGAAAGCCTGAGGCGTGCTCTTGCAGCCACCACGCTTGCCAACATAAATGATGCGAGCCTGGGGGGAGGCAAAGTCAACAATCTCTTGCGAGACCAAGTCATCCACCAGCAGCACGGTGGCCGATTGAATGGCTTTGCATGCCTTGATGGTCAGCAGTTCTGGGTCGCCCGGGCCTGCACCCACCAGGGTGCAGGAACCATGTTTGGAGTGTGCGCTGGCGTTCATGCTTGCGCTCCTGCAGTGGCCGCATGGGCCGTCAGTTGGCGGTGCAGGTCAACAATGACTTGCACCTGGGTGGCAATCGGCGCAGGCACTGGCCGCTCACCATTCAGTACTTCCCGCGTATAGGCTGCGGTAGCTGCTGCATCCAGACCAGATGGCAGCTGCGGTGCTGCAGGTACAGAGCCGCCTTCGTTGCTCAGTGTCAGCAAGGTTTTGCCATGCAAGATGCCGCGCATCATGGGCTGGCGGCGGGGGTCGGCAACTGGCTCTCCTTCCATGCCGCGCAGCAGCAAAGCATGGCTGCCAGCCTCTGCGTGGGTTTGCTCCATGCTGATGCTGTACTCCGGATGCGTGTAGCAGCCCACGACCAAGCTGGTAGTGCCACTGGTAGCCAGTGGATTCATGTGTTTGACCAAGCTGTGTGCAGGGTTGCGCAAGCCGATGGTGGCGCGGGCATCCAGCAAATCGGCCAAGCCAGGCAGCAAAGCACGTGTATGTATGCTGATCAGTTCACCGGGCTGGGGTGTGGTCAGCGTTGTGACAGGCGTGTGATTTAACTGCTCCAGCACTTGTGCTGCCGTCACGCGGCTACCTTCTGTGGTGCTGCCGTGCAAAAGCACGGGCAAACCTTCGCGTACCAGCAGCAATGCCAGCAAAGGCGTGAGCACGGGGAGGCGCCGCGCGCCGTTGTAGCTAGGAAGCACGATCACTGGTGAGGCGCCTGCAGCGCTGCGTGGCAGGCGTGCGTGCACTGCATCCATGAAACCGGCCATCTCTTGCGCTGTTTCGCCCTTGATACGCATAGCCAGGCAAAACGCACCAACTTGCAGTGGCTGCGCCTGTCCATCCAGCACCCAGCCCAAAAGCTCGCAGGCTTGTGCGCGAGAAAGTGCGCGTGCGCCGTCTTTGCCGCGCCCGATTTCCTTGAGATATTGCTGGATGGTGCTCATGGGTATCTATAAAAGTATTTTTGACATTCTGAATGAGTTTTTATATCTATTGGTTATATGAAAATGACGAGCTTGTCAGTGCAATGCTTCTGTCCAACCTTGGCAATGTCAGGCATTGGCTCGATTTGCGGACCAGGGCTCAGCAAGGGCTGCAGACCACCGCATACTGCGCAGCATATTGTGTGTTGCAAGACCAAATCTAGGAGTAAGTAATGAACCAGCAGCAATCTTTGGTGTCTGACTTGATGGCTCAGTTGCAAGGTGCACCCATGCAGCAAATGGCACAGCAACTGGGAGCCAACAGCCAGCAAATGCAATCGGCGGTCGAGACGGCGCTGCCCCTGTTGTTGGGCGCATTGGGCAATAACGCCGCCAAACCCCAAGGCGCTGCTGATTTGTTCGGTGCTTTGCAGCGTGACCACGGCAGCGCCATGCCCCAGGGCCTGGGGGATCTGGGTGGCTTGCTAGGGTCCATGCTGGGAGGAGGACAGTCGCCTGCCTCCAGCGCCGGCAGCAATCCTTTGGGTGATGGCGCGGCCATCCTGGGGCATATTTTTGGTAGCAAGCGCCAAACTGCTGAAAGTGGATTGGGGCAAGCCACTGGTTTAGGCAATAACGCTGGTCAGCTGCTGGCGATGCTGGCCCCCATCGTGATGGCATTCCTTGCCAATCGTGTCAAGGCTGGCGGCATGGATGCAAGCAGCTTGGGACAAACCTTGGAGCAAGAGCGCCAGCAAGTGCAGCAGCAAGGCGGTCTGGGTGGTGATTTGCTGGGCAGCTTGCTGGACCAAAATGGCGATGGCAAGCTGGATGTGGGCGATCTGTTCAAGCTGGGGGGCAGCTTCTTGAGCGGCCGCCGTTGAACTGCGTATGGCTTCAGAAAAGGCACCTACGGGTGCTTTTTTCTTGCCTGCAGCACAAGGCCATTGATCGCAGGACCGTGCTTTGAATGGGCGGCAGTTCTACACTTGCAGGTTATGAGTCAGCTGATCTTGGGTATTGAATCTTCGTGCGATGAAACGGGTGTGGCTTTGGTCCATATGCCGCAAGACAGTGGCGTGCCCACTTTGCTCTCGCATGCATTGCACAGCCAAATTGATATGCATCGGGCGTATGGCGGTGTTGTGCCTGAGCTGGCCAGTCGAGACCATATTCGCCGGGTGCTGCCGCTGACCAAGCAGGTCCTGGAAGATGCAGGTAAAACCCTGCAAGACATTGATGTGGTGGCGTTCACGCGGGGTCCCGGTTTGGCCGGCGCTTTACTGGTAGGGGCAGGGGTAGCCTGTGCTTTAGCCGCCGCGCTGGACAAACCCGTGCTGGGCGTACATCACCTGGAAGGGCACTTGCTCTCTCCATTTTTGAGTGAAGACCCGCCTCAGTTTCCCTTTATTGCGTTGCTGGTCTCGGGTGGACATTCACAGCTGATGCGTGTGGATGGGGTGGGCAGCTACGAAATTCTGGGTGAAACGATTGACGATGCAGCGGGAGAAGCTTTTGACAAATCGGCCAAGGTGATGGGGCTGCCATACCCAGGTGGCCCTATTTTGTCCAAGCTGGCTGAAAGTGGTGACCCGCAAGCCTTCAAGCTTCCACGCCCCTTGCTGCACAGTGGCGATTTGGATTTTTCGTTTGCTGGCTTGAAAACCGCTGTGCTGACACAGGCCAAGAAACTGGGCGATGAGCTGGAGGCGCGCAAGGCCGATTTGGCTGCCAGCACCCAGGCCGCCATTGTGGATGTACTGGTTAAAAAAACCATCAATGCGCTCAAGCAAACCGGCATGAGCCGTGTAGTGGTGGCCGGTGGGGTGGGTGCCAACAAGCTGTTGCGTGAACAGTTGAATGCAGAGTGCGCCAAACGCAAAATTCGTGTGCACTATCCGGAGCTGCATTTGTGCACGGACAATGGCGCCATGATTGCCATGGCTGCGGCCATGCGCATGCAGGCGGGTCAACAGCAACCCAGTAAGACCTATGCGTTCGATGTGAAGCCCCGCTGGCCGCTTGATGCCATCGCAGAGCCTACAGACAACGCTGACTAAATGGCGCCATGCAACCGAACGAGCCCTCTGATGAGGGCTTTTTTTTGGAGGATTCGCGGCACTTTGAGGCTTGCTTTACCAAAGCTTCACGAGGCTTTTGCTGTGGCCGTACATAGCCTCTGCACAATCGCGGTTAGAAACAAGCCATTACGCTTTATTGCTTTCTCAGCATGCAGAAAAAATACACCCTCTTTTCTCTCAGCCGGCCACCGCGCACGTGGGCACTGCCTTTGGCATTGGCCTGTGCGGTGATGGCTACCGGTTGTAGCCACACGTCACAGTTTGCAGGGCAAAGTCAATCAGTTGCTGTGCCCGAGCAGTGGCACAGCACTGCAGCGCCGCTGCCATCTTCAAGCCCTGAGGACTTGAGCCGCTGGTGGCAACGCTTTGGCGACGTGCAAATGAGCAAGTTGATTGAGCAGGCATTGCAGGCGAACCCCAGCGTGCAGACTGCACAGGCATCTTTACGGCAAGCCCGTGCTCAACTCAGCCTGAGTGAGGCGAATCGATTGCCAAGTGCCAGCGCCAGCACTGGCGGAAACCGCAGCAAGCGGGAGCCCAGCTCTGCAAGCAATAGTTTCAGTGCTGGTATTGATGCCAGCTGGGAGCCCGATCTTTGGGGTATGCAAGCCAATGCGGTGAAAGCAGGTGAAGCGAACGTCGCAGCCGCCTTGGCCACGCTGGAAGGTGCGCATGTCGCGCTGGCGGCTGAAGTCGCCCAAAACTACATTCAATTGCGCAGTCTGCAAAACCGTCTGCGCATTGCGCAAGACAACCTGGGTATTCAGCGCGAGAACCAGCAAATCACGCAGTGGCGCGTGCAGGCGGGGCTGGCGACTTCGCTGGATTCCGAGCAGGCACGGTCATCCACGGCGCAAACGGCTGCGCAGATTCCATCTTTGCATGCATCGCTGACGCAAACAGGTCATGCCCTTGCCATCTTGACGGGTCAGGTACCAGCCGCGCTTGAGTTGGCATTGCGCGAGTCCAAGCCTTTGCCGGTAGCCCCTGAAAATCTGGCCATGACATTGCCTGCGGACACGCTGCGCCAGCGCCCTGACGTGCGGGTGCAGGAGCAAAAAGTGATTGCTGCGCTGGCCAACTTGTCAGCCCAGGAGCGTGCAAATTTCCCGAGCCTGCGCTTGTCAGGCTCTTTGGGTTTGAGTGCTGCAACATTTGCTGCGCTGGGAACCAGTGGTGCCACGCTTGCAACCAGCATTGCGGCCAGCCTGTCACAAACTTTGTTTGATGGCGGTGCCAACAGTGCGCGTGTGCAGGAGCGTCAGGCGGCTGTAGAGATTGCGCGCATCAATTACCGCGCCACGGTGCTGACGGCACTGCAGGAGGTGGAGGACGCGCTGGTGCAGTTGCAAGGCGACAAAGAGCGCGTTGTGCAATTGCAGGTAGCACAAGAAGCTGCGAGCAATGCGCAACTGCTGGCCAATCAGCGATACAGCAGTGGTCTGGTGGACTTTCAGACAGTGCTGGATACCCAGCGCACCTTGCTGACTTCACAAGACAGTGTGGCGACTGCGCAAGCGGCTATCAGCACCGACTACGTACGCCTTTACAAGGCGCTGGGCGGCGGCTGGCAGCCGCTGGCAATAGATGGCCAAGTATTGAACTCAGCATCGACTCAGCCCTGAAAAGAATCAACGGAATCAACAATGAGCAAGAAAAAATCCGCAAGCACATCCCAAGACGTGCAAGAACTTTTAGGTGATGGATTGACACGCCGCTGGTGGCAAAGCCCCACTTTGTGGATCGGTGTCGTGGCTTTGGCCGGCGCTGCAGGCGCTTACCTGTACTGGCAGCAGCAGCAAAAGGCCAATGCCAAGCCGGTGTATGTGACGGAAGCGGTCAAGCGTGGAGATCTTTCCTTGACCGTGCTGGCCAATGGCACGCTGCAGCCCACGCGCACAGTGAATGTCGGCTCTGAGCTGTCGGGGACGGTACGCAACGTACTGGTGGATGTGAATGATGCCGTCAAAAAAGGCCAGGTGCTGGTGGAGCTGGATACCGACAAACTGCAAGCGCAGCTCAATCGTTCCAAAGCTTCGGTGATGTCAGCGCAAGCCCGTTTGCAGCAGTCGCAGGCAACGCTCAAAGAATCGCGCTCCAACTTTGCACGGTTGCAGGAAGTGCACCGTATCTCCGGGGGGAAAGTGCCCTCGGCTGCAGAGATGGATGCAGGGCAAGCCACGGTGGAGCGCTCGATTGCGGATGAAGCTGCTGCGCGTGCTTCCGTAGATGATGCCCGGGCGGCGCTGAAAACGGACGAAACCAATTTGTCCAAAGCGTCTATCAAGTCCCCGATTGATGGCGTGATTCTCACGCGCACGGTAGATCCAGGTAACGCGGTGGCGGCTTCCTTGCAAGCGGTGACTTTGTTTACTGTGGCTGAAGACTTGAAGAAGCTGCGTCTGGAAGTGTCTGTGGATGAGGCTGATATTGGGCAGGTTCAAGCCGGCCAGCGCGCCAGTTTCACGGTGAGTGCGCATCCATCGCGCACTTATCCAGCCAAGGTCACTCGTGTGGACTATGGCTCTACCAAGACTGACAACGTAGTGACATACCTGGCGCGGCTGGAAGTGCACAACGAAGACTTGTCGCTGCGCCCTGGCATGACAGCCTCTTCCACCATCCGCTCAAGCGAACGCAAGGATGTGATCCTGGTGCCGAATGCTGCCTTGCGCTTTACCCCGGTAGGTATGCAGGCTCCTGCTGTTCCTGGCGCGCCTGCGGGGGCTGCAGGCGAGCGTGGTCCACGCGCACAAGGTCAGGGTGGCCCGGGTGCAGCACCGGGTGCCAGCGGTGGCGGCATCATGGGGCAGCTGATGCCTCAGCGGATGCGATCGAGCCGTGGCGTTGGTGGCAGCCAGGCCCTGGGTGTGGGGCAGACGCGCTATGTCTGGGTGCTAGAGGGTGGTGCGCCAGTTGCTGTGCAAGTGAAAACGGGTATCAGCGACGGTCGAATCACTGAAGTGGAAAGTGACAAACTGGCTGAAGGCGTGCAGGTTATCACCGACCAGCGCAATGGAGCAGCGCGATGACACAAGCGCCAACGCAAGACAGCGGTGGCATGCCGCTGATCAGGCTTCGCAACATCGTCAAGGTGTACGGTGAAGGCGGATTGGCGTTCAAGGCACTCAAGGGTTTTGATCTGGACATTGATCAGGGCGACTTTGTGGCCATCATGGGCCCCAGTGGCTCGGGCAAGTCCACCGCCATGAACACGCTGGGGTGTCTGGACAGACCCACGTCTGGCGAATACCTGTTCAAGGGTGTGCATGTCGAAGACTTGGACCGTGATGAGCGCGCCCGCCTGCGCCGCCGCTACTTTGGCTTTGTGTTTCAGGGCTTTCACCTGCTGCCGCGCACTACGGCGCAGGAAAATGTGGAGCTGCCGCTGCTTTATCGCGGGGAAACCGCAACGCAGCGCCATACCGCCGCCGCCAGGGCACTGGATGCCGTCGGCTTGAAGGGCTGGGAACACCATACGCCATCTGAACTCTCGGGTGGTCAGCAGCAGCGTGTGGCGATTGCACGGGCCATCGTGAGCAACCCTGTGGTGCTGCTGGCCGACGAACCTACCGGTAATCTGGATACGCAGCGCAGTGAAGAAATCATGGAGCTGCTGTGGAAGCTCAACCATGAGCAAGGCATCACGGTGCTGATGGTGACGCACGAGCCAGAAATGGCCGCTTACGCGCGGCGCATTGTGCGCTTCAAGGATGGTTTGCTAGATACCGATATGCGCAATGAACCGATGATGCTGCGACAAAAGACAGCTTCTGCCGAAGCTGTGAATGGGGAGGACGCCTGATGTTTGGCAACACCATCTTGCTGGCGCTGCGCTCCATTCGTCGCAACCTGCTGCGCTCTTTTCTGACCATTTTGGGCATTGTGATCGGGGTCAGCGCGGTGATCACCATGGTCACTTTGGGCAATGGTGCGACCGTGGCGGTGCAGACGCAGATTCAAGGCCTGGGTACCAACTTGCTGCAGATTCGTGCAGGCATGCGCATGGGGCCCGGCGCAGCACCGGCACCAGCTTTCAAAGATACGGATGCGCTGGCGATTGAGCAGCAAATTGGCGGTATTGCCGCCGTTGCCCCTGAAGCGCGATCCAGCGTGACGCTGGTGGCGGATGGACGCAACTGGTCGTCCACTGTGATTGGGAGCAACAACGAGTGGTTTAAAACGGGCAACTGGAAGCTGTCACAAGGCCGTGCGTTCACCGATGAGGAGCTGCGTGCAGGCGCTTCGGTGTGCGTGATTGGTTCGACCTTGCACCGCGAGCTGTTCCAGGGCACGGCTGACGTTCTGGGGCGTGCGCTGCGCGTCAAGGCTTTTTCCTGCACCATCATCGGCGTGCTGGAATCCAAAGGCCAGGGCGCTTTTGGCAACGATCAGGACGACCAGGTCTTGATTCCCTTGAAGACCTTGCAGCGCCGTGTCACGGGCAACACCCGTGTCAGCACCTTGCTGGTTTCCATGGCCGATGACAGCGACCCTGAACGCGTCAAAACCAGCCTGCGCGACTTGCTGCGTGAGCTGCGCAAGCTGGCCCCTAGCGATGAAGACAACTTCAATGTGCTGGACACCAAGCAACTGGCTGACACCATGGCGGGCACCACCAAGGTCATGACCACCTTGCTGGGGGCGGTGGCAGCAGTGAGCTTGCTGGTAGGCGGTATTGGCATCATGAACATCATGCTGGTCAGCGTGACAGAGCGTACCCGGGAGATTGGCTTGCGCCTGGCGATTGGTGCGCTGGAGCGTGAGGTACTGCTGCAGTTTCTGATTGAAGCGGTGGTGCTGGCTGCGCTGGGGGGCTTGATTGGGATTGCGATTGCTGCGGTGGCTTCTGTGGGGCTGGCGCAGGTAATGCAGGTGCCTTTCATCTTTAACCCGATGGTGAATGCGCTGTCGTTTGTGTTTTCTGCCGCAATCGGTGTGGTGTTTGGCTACTTTCCAGCGCGCCGGGCTGCGCAGCTAGACCCGATTGAAGCTCTGCGCCATGAATAAAGCACACAGTTAATGGCAACAAAAAAAGCCGGAGACTGCAAGGCACGCCGGCTTTTTTGTGTAGCAATGGCAGTGATCAGCGCGCCAGTTTATGGCGCACCATGAAGCCGTAGATCAAACCCAGTACGGCTGCTGTGGCCGAGGCACCCAGGATACCCATCTTGGCTGCGCCCAGCAGCGCCGCATCAGAGAAAGCCAGTCCGCCCACAAAAATGGCCATGGTGAAACCGATGCCTGCCAGCAAGCCAACCAGCACAACCCCTGCCCAGTTCACGCCTTGCGGCAAACTGCACAGCCCTGTTTTGACAGCCAAAAATGTGGCCAGAAACACCCCCACAGGTTTGCCGATGACCAGCGCCACCAGAATGCCCAAGGCGACAGTCTGCGGGCCTGCTGCTGACAAATCGACACCGCCAAATTGCACGCCTGCATTGGCCAGCGCAAAGACGGGCATGACACCAAAGGCCACCCAGGGGTGCAGCATCATGGGCAGACGAAAGACCGGGGCCAGCAGGTCGCGCTGGGCTGCAGAGGCAATGCGCAGCTCCTGGTGCATCACATCGGCTTCAAACTGGCCCTGCTGCGCCTGCAGGCGGATGCGCGTAAGTGCCTGCTGCGCCACTTCCAGATGGTGACGCTGCGCAGGGCGCATGGCCACAGGTGTCATCAAGCCCAGCACCACGCCAGCCAGTGTCGGGTGGGCGCCGGTTTGCAGCAAGCCCAGCCAGAGCACGGCACCGGGCAGCGCATAGGCCCAGGCCGAGGCAATGCCCATGCGGTTGAACAGCACCACCAGTGCCAAACCTGCAAAAGCCACGGCAAAGCCGCTGTAGTCCAGCCCGCCAGAGTAAAAGAACGCAATGATGAGTACGGCTGCGATGTCATCAATGATTGCCAGCGCCAGCAAAAAGATGCGCAAAGGGCCGGGAATGGATTTGCCCAGCAGTGCCAGTACACCGACGGCAAAGGCAATGTCTGTTGCTGTTGGAATGGCCCAGCCGTTGAGCAGCAATTTGTCTTGGCCGGCAAAAGCCACATAGATCAAGGCAGGTACGGCCACGCCGCCAATGGCCGCCATCACCGGCAGGCTGGCCTGACGCAGATTGGCAAGGGCACCGTTGTGCATTTCACGTCGAATCTCCATGCCCACGACCAAAAAGAAAATGGTCATGAGCACGTCGTTGACGAAGAAATGCAAATCCGTGCTCCAGCTCCAGGGGCCCAGGGTCAAAGCCAGCGGAGCGTGCCATGTGGCGAAGTAGCTGCCGGCCCATGGCGAGTTGGCCCAGCCTAAGGCGATGGCAGCGGCCAGCATCAACACGATGCCACTCATCGATTCGATGTGCAGCAAGTGTGCAAAACGCGCAGCAATGCGGCTGGAGGCTGTTTGAAGCGCAGGAATGTGCGCGCTGGGCGCAGGAAATTGCGGGTGCAGAGGGGCCTGGCCCTGGGGGTCATGGGTGTGCACAGACGGACTTTCGCTAGAGGTATGCAAGCGGCCCGACCTGCACCTGAAAATTCACCTGCCATCACTGCCGTATGCAGCGGGCACCCGGTGGCTAGTGTACAGAACTGGTTTGAAGCACCTGGTCACAAAGGCAGGAGTTCAGAAGGTCTTTTTTGAAAACAGGAGCTATCAGCGCTTGAATTAGCTGGTTTTTAGATACTTTTGACTTGATAAACAAGTGTCAGCATACGCTGGCAGCTATATTTTTATCGTAAAAGTTCAAAAAAAAGCCCCCGGGCCTTGCGGCGCTCAGGGGCTTGTTTGAGGGGGCGTGTTTATTTGCCGATGGCCTCTTGCATGGCCTTGAGTGGATCGTCTGCTGGCGATTCACTGCCGGGGTTGCTGCCGTTTTGTTCCATATACGGATTGTCAAAGTCGATCGGTGCGGGCATCGATGACTCCATCTGCTCACGGATGGCGTCCAGGTCGTAATCCACCTTTTCGTCCATGCCGCTGGAGACAATGCCGGGGAAGGCAATGATCAGGCCCACCATCATCAGCTGAATGCACAGGAACGGAATGGCTCCCATGTAAATTTGCTCGGTGGTCACAGGTGCCACACGCTTTTTGGTGAGCTTGTCGGTGTATTCCTTGTCTGGCGCGACCGAGCGCAGGAAGAACAGCGCAAAACCAAAGGGCGGATGCATGAAGGAAGTCTGCATGTTCACTGCAAGCAGTACACCAAACCACACCAGATCAATGCCCAGCTTGTCAGCCACGGGGGCCAGCAAAGGCACCACGATGAAGGACAGCTCAAAGAAGTCCAGGAAGAACGCCAGCACGAACACCATGATGTTCACGATGATCAGGAAGCCCACTTGGCCGCCAGGCAGATCGGCCAGCAGGTGTTCTACCCACAGCGGGCCATCGACACCCTGGAACGTTAGACCAAAAATGGTGGCACCGATCAAAATGAACATCACAAAGCACGACAGCTTGGTGGTGCCCACCAGCGCCTGGCGCAGCAATTGGTAGTTCAGACGCTTGCGGCTGAGCGCCAAAATGATGGCACCCAGTGCACCCATCGCACCACCTTCTGTAGGTGTTGCAATGCCCAAAAAGATGGTGCCCAGTACCAGGAAAATCAGCAGCAGCGGCGGGATCAGTACAAACGTGACTTTTTCAGCCACATGCGACAGCAGGCCCATGCCCGTTACGCGGTTGATGGATGCCGCTACAAAAGCCAGCGCCACACCAAAGCACATCGAGAACACGATGGTTTCGTCCTTGGCGACTTTGTCTACCACTTCACCGGTGAACCAGGTGTGGATGGTTTCCATGTTCTGCGCAGCATAAATGGACACGCCCACGCACAGCACGGTGAGCACCAGCAACGATGTCAGTCCGCTGGAGCCGTCTTTTTCCTTCAGGCTGCGCGCTTCCGGAGGCAGCGCAGGCACCATGTTTGGCTTAAAGAAAGCCAACAGGAAAATGAAGATCATGTAAAAACCCACCAGCATGAAGCCGGGGATGAACGCGCCCTTGTACAGGTCACCCACGCTGCGGCCCAGCTGGTCGGCCAAGATGATCAGCACCAGTGACGGCGGAATGATCTGTGCCAGTGTGCCCGAGGCGGCAATCACGCCCGAGGCAATGCGGCGGTCATAACCGTAGCGCAGCATGATGGGCAGCGAGATCAGGCCCATCGAGATCACCGACGCGGCCACCACACCGGTGGTAGCTGCCAGCATGGCACCCACCAAAATCACGGCAATGGCCACACCACCGCGGATGGGGCCAAACAGCTGACCTACGGTGTCAAGCAAGTCTTCTGCCATGCCGCTTCGCTCTAGGATCAGCCCCATGAGCGTAAAGAACGGAATGGCCAGCATCGTCTCGTTTTGCATGATGCCGTAGATGCGCAGCGGTAGCGCCTGCATCAGCGCTTCGGGCAAGACGTTCAGCTCAATACCGATGACGGCAAAAAACAGACCGCAGGCACCCAGGCTGAATGCCACGGGAAAGCCCAGCAGCAAAAAGCAGATGAGGCCCGCGAACATGATCGGGGCCATATTGTTTGCAAGAAATTCCATAGCTATGTCTCCCTTATCGCTCAGGCGCGGTTGACGCCGTTGCGGGCCGCTTCTTCTTCGGCTTTGAGGATGGCTTCAGCCAACTCTTCTTCAGGTGTTTTGGCCACGATCTTGACCATGGGGTCGTCAATCAGTCCCTGCAGGAAAGCGATGCGCTTGATCAGCTCGGAGATGCCTTGCAGCAGCAGCAGGCCAAAGCCCAGGGGCATCATCAGATACACAGGCCAGCGGATCAGGCCACCTGCGTTGCTGGACATTTCGCCGGAATTGAGGGCCTGCAAAAAGAAGGGCGTGCCGTAGTAGACAACCAGTGCGCACATGGGCGTGAGAAAGAAGGCAAAGCCAATCACATCAATCCACACTCGGGTGCGCAGTTTGAGTTTGGCGTTGAGCACATCGACCTTGACGTGCTCTTTCTCTAGCAGCGTATAGCCAGCAGCCAGCAAAAACGATGCAGCAAAGAAGTACCACTGCACTTCCAGGAACGCATTGGAGCTGGTGTGGAACACTTTGCGCACTACAGCGTTAAGGCTGCTGACGATGGTGGCTGCAAGAATGAGCCAGATAACGTATTTACCGACTTGGGCGTTGAGCCAGTCGATCCCCCGAGAGAGCCGTAAGAGTGCTTGCATGGTGTCTCCAAAAAGCGCGATATGTGCCGCAGGTACAGACTAGGCGTGTGGCCACGCCTGCCCTGCAGACTTGTAGAAATGCACAGTCGCGCGATTTTACGGAGCACCTTCTGTGCTTGCTGACGGCTTTTTGACGGTTCGCAGCAAACAAGAACTTTTAGTGCTGTTTTTGCGGCAAATGCAGGGTTTTTACTAGGTGTTGGCGATGCGTGCAGGCTGCTGTATCCACGGTGTCTGCGCATGAAAGCAGCATAAAGCGCCAGAAAACGCGCGTGAGTTTGCGTGGCTGCGCTGTGCCGTGCATGCCGTGCGCAGCCGGGTGCCAGGGGGCGTGTTATTCGACGTCATTGGCGAAAGATGTGGCTTTTTGGCCGCGTTGCACAGCCCTTCATGCGCCAGCCACAGGTTCATTCCAAGCAGTTGCTGGGCCCGCAAGCCGCGTTTTAACCGTTCAGGTTCTCTTTGATGTGCTCTTTTTGCACGTGAGCCAGTACGCCCAGGCAGGCGTCCTCAATCAGATTGAGAACGTGCTCAAAGCCTTGATCACCACCGTAATAAGGGTCTGGCACGACGGCGCTGCGCATCTCTCGGCAAAACTCGGTGAGCCGGTGCAGTTTGTGGCGCTGCGCAGGCGGGCACAGTGCCTGTGCGCGGGCCATGTTCTCGTGGTCCATCACCAGCACCAGGTCATGGCGCTCAAAGTCTTCGCGCGTGAGCTGGCGTGCACGCAGGTCGCTCAGGTCATAGCCACGCAGCAGCGCATGTTTTTGGCTGCGGCGGTCAGGCTCTTCACCCACGTGATAGGCATGGGTGCCGCAGGAATCGACGGTGAACCAATCACTCCAGCCGCGCGCTTTGACCATCTCTCGCAGCACGCCGTGCGCGCTAGGGCTGCGGCAAATATTGCCCATGCAAACCATCAAAACTGCGTAGGGAGCGGGTGAAGGGGTGCTTGTCATTGCTCAAATTTCTGGTGTAACCACACGGAGGCCGCTATTGCGGGGGCCGTGGCTGTGATAAATTGACACCCGGTTGGTGCCCTGCGTGTTCACGCAGACAGCGTCATAAGCGGGTGTAGTTCAATGGTAGAACTTTTGCTTCCCAAGCAAATAGCGTGGGTTCGATTCCCATCACCCGCTCCATCTTTTGCCCGGTCGTGGCATTTTTATTTCTGTTTATTCCAGTTCAAACTTTTGGCGCAATGCATCGCCAAAGGCCGCATTGCCGGTGAGGGTCAGCGTCAAGGTGGTGTAGCTGCCTGGCTGCGGCGCTTCGGCATCAATGCCTGCGGTGCTGGCTGACCAGCGAATCTTCAGTGCGCGGCCATTGTCGTCGTCCTGGGCGCTGAGGTCGTAGTCCCAGTCTCCACCCTCATCGAGTGGGCCACGGCGGTCACGGAACTCCTGGCTGGCCCAGCGCAATACGTTGCACACTTCGGCAAGCAAAGCATCCCAGCGGTGATCGGCCACGCTGGCCATGGCGTCCCAGGTGCCATTGCTGTCTTCGTCTTCGCTGTATTCAAAATCTAGGTAATCCAAGGCCATTGCATTCTTTCTGAGTTCTTATAAAAGAATAGCTATCAGTGCTTGAATTAATTGGTTTTCAGATATAAAACACATCAAAGTCAAGGTTTTACAAGCGCTTGTCGCTTCTTTTTTTAAAGTTTTGCAGCAGCAACATCCAGATTGAGCAAGCTCGCTTCAATGGCTGCAGCGGTGACATGCGGTTGCTCCATGGGGAAAAGGTGGCCGCCATCGACCAGCATGGTGCGCCCGTGGGTGATACGCAGCGTCATGTCCATGCCCACCTGTTTCATTTCTTTGGAATACATGCCGCTAATGAAGGCCACAGGGCAGCGCAGTGGGTGGCGGCGCAGCAAGGCATTGAGGTTGTGGGGCAGGTTGTTGTAGATGGCGGTTTCTTCTTCGCGGCTGAAGTGCAGGGTGACGTGGCCGTCTGCGTTGGCATCCAGCCCATGGTCAACATAGTCTTGCAGTACTTGGGGATGCCAGCGTGCAAAGGCTTTTTTGCTCTGGAACAGGGTCAAAGCCTCTGCGCGGCTGGGCCAGATGTTGCGGCGCTTGCGGCTGATTTTTCCGGGTGACACATTGCCCACCAGCTGGGTGCGCTTGGCAACTTCCAGCGAAGTGGCGCGCCAGCCACTGATGAGTGGCGAGTCCAGCATGAGCACCCCGCGCGCCAGATGCGGGTGCTGCGCAGCCGTCATGACACTGACAAAGCCCCCCAGTGAGTGGCCCACCATGAGCGCGGGCTGGCCCCAGCGCTGAACCAAAGGGGTGGCAAAGTCGGCCAGTTGCTGCACCAGGTGTGGCCAGTTGCTGGTGACGGGGTAGCGTGCGTCGTGGCCAAAGCGGTCCAGCGCATGTACGTCAAAACCGCGCTCGCGCAGCAGTGCAAACAAGAGGCGGTAAGTGCCAGCAGGAAAGCTGTTGGCGTGCGAGAAGATCAAGGGTTGCATGCGTTGCTCGGTGGTGCACGCAGACCTTGCCGCGCACTAGATCAGTTTTTCTTCAGGAGTGGTGATTTTCTTGATGGGGCTGGGTTTGTCCATCACCAGTGGGACGGTGCTGTTGCCGCCGAACCACTGCGGGTCCTCAATGCTGTCAAACACTTCACGCAGGCGCTTGCCCCAGTTGCCGCGCAGCATTTGGAAGTAGGGGTTGTCTTCGTCAATGCACACCAGCTTGTCGCAGCGCAAGCTGTCGATGTCATACACCGCCAGGTCCAGCGGCAGGCCCACAGAAAGGTTGGACTTGAGCGTGCTGTCCATGGATACCAGCGCGCATTTGGCGGCTTCATCCAGTGGCAGATCCGGGGTGAGCACGCGGTCCAGCACGGGTTTGCCGTACTTGGCCTCCCCAATCTGGAAATACGGCGTTTCTGCCGTAGCTTCAATGAAGTTGCCTGCCGAGTAGACCTGGAACAGGCGCATGCCTTCGCCCCGGATTTGCCCGCCAAACAGCATGGAGACATTGAAGTCCACGCCTGCGCGTTTGAGGGCCATGCCGTCTCTGTCATACACATGGCGCACGGCAGCTCCCAGCACACGCGTGGCGTCAAACATGCTCTTGGCATTCCAGATGGTCAGCACCTCGCCTGTGGCGTCGTCGCGAATCGTCATGGTCTGCAACAGCTCGCGCACTGACTGCGAGATGGACAGATTGCCTGCCGACAGCAGTGCCATAAAGCGGTCGTCCTGCTTCTCGTAGATCATCATCTTGCGGAAAGAGTTGATCTGGTCGAGACCGGCATTGGTGCGCGAATCCGACAGGAAGACGAGACCGGCGTTGAGCTTGATGGCGATGCAGTAAGTCATGAAATTTCAGGCAGAGAGCGGCTTTCAGCAAGCAAGTGTATTCCTGTGGGCCGCAGAAAGTATGACCGAATGTTTAAGTACGCTGGGTCAGCTTTTTGAGCAGATACAGAGCTTCCAGCGCTTCACGGGGGCTGAGTGCGTCGGGGTTGATCTGCGCCAGCGCGTCTTCCACAGGGGTCGCTTGCAGCGCCGACTCGGGCATGGGGGGGGCGGCAAACAGGTCAACCTGATCCTGACCAGCCTCATCGCGCGCTTCCAGCGCTTGTAGCGTATGGCGCGCGTGGTTGAGCACGGCAGCGGGCATGCCCGCCAGCTTGGCCACTTGCACGCCATAGCTGCGGCTGGCCGGGCCGGGCTGAATTTCGTGCAGGAACACAATATCGTTGCCCGATTCCACCGCACCCACGTGCACATTCACCGCCGCCTTGGCCTTGGCAGGCAATTCTGTCAGTTCAAAGTAGTGGGTGGCAAACAGCGTGAAAGCCTTGGTTTTGTCATGCAGCTGCGTGGCAATGCCGCTGGCCAGCGCCAGGCCGTCAAAGGTGCTGGTGCCCCGGCCAATTTCATCCATCAGCACCAGGCTGTGTGGGGTGGCGGCGTGCAAAATTTGCGCAGCCTCAGTCATCTCCATCATGAAGGTGGACTGGGCGTTGGCCAAATCGTCAGCGGCGCCAATGCGGGTGTGAATGGCGTCAATCGGCCCCAGATGGCAGGCTGCAGCAGGCACGTAGCTGCCCATGCTGGCCAGCAGCACAATCAGGGCCACCTGGCGCATATAGGTTGACTTGCCGCCCATGTTCGGCCCGGTAATCACTTGCATGCGTGTGTTCACATTCATGCGTGTGTGATTGGCAATAAAGCTGCCGCTGGATGTTTCAGCCATGCGCGCTTCCACCACCGGGTGGCGGCCACCCTCAATCTCAATGCAGGGAACGCTGCTGAATGTGGGCTTGCTCCAGTTCAGCGTGAGTGAGCGTTCGGCCAGCGTGCACAGCACGTCAAGTGCCGCAATGGCCTGTGCCACGCGGGTCAGATGGGGTACATGGGGCTGCAGCTGGTCCAGGATGCGTTCAAACAGCATCTTTTCACGCTGCAGGGCTCGCTCCTGGGCGCTCAGGGCTTTGTCTTCAAAGGCCTTGAGCTCTGGGGTGATGTAGCGTTCCGCGTTTTTCAGTGTCTGGCGGCGCTGGTAGCGCGCTGGCACTACATCTTTGTAGCTGTTGGTGATTTCAATGTAAAAGCCATGCACCTTGTTGAACTGGACACGCAGGTTCGGAATGTTGGTGATCAGTTTTTCTTTGGCTTCCAGCTCCAGCAAGAATTCATCGCAGTTGTTCTGAATGCTGCGCAGCTCATCGAGCTCGGCATCAAAGCCGGTGGCAATCACGCCGCCATCGCGCACGAGCGCGGAGGGCTCATCCATGATGGCGCGTGCCAGCAAATCGGCACAGTCGGCTGGTGGCACCAGGTCCTGAAAAATCTGGTTCAAATAGGCCGAGGGCGATGGCTGGGTCTGCGCGAGCAACTGTGCTTTTTGCAGTGTCTTGCCCAAAGCCACCAGCTCACGCGGGCGGACCTGACGCAGTGCGGTGCGGGCAGTGATGCGCTCTACATCGCTGACGCCTTTGAGCTCTGCGCGCAGTGCCTGCCAAGGCATGGAGCCGCCCAGAGCATCGTTGCCGCGCAGTACCTCGGTGGCGTTCAAGCGGGCAATCGGTTCGGCGCGCTCGCGCTGCGGCTCCAGCAGCCACGTTTTGAGCAAGCGGCTGCCCATGCCGGTCATGCAGGTGTCCAGCAGTGAAAACAGTGTCGGGCTGTCTTCGCCACGCAGTGTCTTGACCAGCTCCAGATTGCGGCGTGTGGTGGGCGGCAGGTTAATCAGCTGGTCATCGCGCTGCACCTGCAGGCTGTGAATGTGCGTGAGGTTGCGCCCTTGCGTGTGCTCGGCATAGCTCAGCAGTGCGGCGCTGGCGGCATGGGCCAGGGGCAGTGCTTCGGCCTCCCAGGCCTTCAGGCTGGCTGCGCCCAGCAGCTCCAGCAGTTTTCGCTCCCCCAAGCCCGTATCAAATTGCCAGTCAGGGCGCGGGCTGAGCGGGCAGGAGATAGTGCCGCTGTGCTTGAGGGCAAAGAGCCCTTGCTCAAAACGCTCGGTCACACCTGCGCTGTAAATCACTTCACTGGGGGCAATGCGTGCCAGCCATTCGCCCAATTCGTCCTGGCCGCATTCGGCCAAATGAATGCGCCCTTGTGTCACGCTCATCCACGCCAGGCCACAGCGCTGGCGGCCTGATGTGTGCAGCGACACCAGCATGGCCTCTTGTTTGTCGCTCAGCAGTTCGGCATCGGTCAAAGTGCCGGGAGTCACCACGCGCACCACTTTGCGCTCCACCGGCCCTTTGCTGGCACCGACTTCACCGACTTGTTCGCAGATCGCAACGGATTCGCCCATTTTGATCAGGCGCGCCAAGTAACCTTCCAGCGCGTGGAAAGGGACGCCAGCCATCGCTACGGGAAAGCCGGCTGACTGGCCGCGCGTGGTCAGCGTGATGTCGAGCAGGCGTGCAGCCTTTTCAGCATCACCCCAGAAGACTTCATAAAAATCGCCCATGCGGTAGAGCACCAGTGTGTCGGGGTACTCCGCCTTGATGCGCACGTACTGCGCCATCATGGGCGTGTGCCCTTCAATCGGGGCGGTCAGAGGCGAAGAAGAGGGGGTCTGCACGCCGTTGTTGTTCTGGTGGGGCGTGGAAACGTCAGATGTGGACAAAACTCAAATTCCTTGATGTGGACGGTCGCGGCAAAGCGGCCGCCAGAAACAGGCAGGAATTATCCGGGATGCGGCACAGGTTGGGTCAAGCAGATGTTGATCAGCCTTTGAGGCGACGGCGTAACTGCCGCACTTCTTCCATCAAATCGGCGGTCATGGCTGCCAATTGCGGGTCTGCATCAAACGTGCGTTCCAGCTGTGCAATGCGGCGGGCGCGCAGCACGGTGTGGGTGCTAAAGCGCCAGGTGGGGGGGGCTTCTTGTGGCATGGCGTCATCGCCAATGTCGTACTGCAATACGCCGGTGGTTACGCGCTCGACCACCCATTGCGGCTGCATACGGCAGGCATGGGCCAGTTGCTCCAGCGTCAGGGCCTGGGCATCCAGTACATCGGGTGGAGTGTAAAAGGGGGTGCTCATGCGGCATCTCCTGTACGAGGGTTGCGCCCTGCAAAGGCTTTGGACAGTGATTCGTAGGCTTTGCGCTGGTTGTCGTCAAACACGGGAGGGACGATGATTTGTATGACCAAGTACAAGTCTCCTGGGGTGCGGCTGGGCAACCCCTTGCCTTTGACGCGCAGTTTGCGCCCTGCCTGTGAGCCAGGCGGGATATTGATCTCCAGCGTGCCCGCCAAGGTCTTGAACTCAACCGGGCCACCCAGAGCGGCCTCCCAAGGTGCTAAAGGCAGTTGCTGATACACATCTTTGCCCTGGGTGTGCCAGCGTTTGTCGTCCTTGAAGCGCACCTCCAGCAGCAAATCACCGGCCTGTCCTTTGCCGTAGCCGGGCGCACCTTGCCCGGCCAGGCGAATCATCTGGCCCTCGTATACCCCTTTGGGAATGGTCACTTGCAGTTCACGCTCGTCTTCTACGGCGTGGCCCTGTGCATCCAGGCGCACACCACGCAGGCGCAATACGCGCATGCCGCCGCTGTAGCTGTCGGGTACTTCCAGTTCAATGGATGAGTGCTGGTCCTGCCCTCGCATATCCGGTGGCGGCCCACTGCGGCGTGCGCGCTGCCCACGACCAAACAGCTCTTCAAAAAAGCTGCTGTAGTCGGCGTTATCGGCATCTGTACTGCTGTGGTGAAAGTGAAAGTCCTGCCCATCCCAGCCGGGCGGTGCCTGAAAGCCTGAGGCGTGCCCGGCACCGCTGTGGGCAAACTGGCTGGCATCGCCCAGCTGGTCATAGGCTTTGCGTTTTTCTGCATCTGACAGTACGGCGTTGGCTTCATTGACTTCGGCCATGCGCAGTGCAGCATCAGGCTCTTTGCTGATGTCTGGGTGGTATTTGCGCGCCATCTTGCGATAGGCTTTTTTGATTTCATCCGCGCTGGCGTCTTTGGCAACGCCGAGGATCTTGTAGTAGTCCTTGTATTCCACCGGAACCTCCTGCTCACATGTGCCTGGATAGTGACGCAGATGCTCAGGCTTGTCAGTAGGTCAGTGGCGCATGTCAGACAGGCACAAAAAAACCGCAAGGCTTGCGCGCTTGCGGTTGGGCAGTTCTGTAAAGCGACGATTTAGTCGTTGCTGGACGCCGCTTCGTCTTTCTTGTCGGCGGCGATGCCTGCATCGACATCCATCTTGTCTTGCACGCCTGCAAATTTGCTGTATTTGCCCAGAATGCCGACCAGCTGGCCATAAGCGCGGGGGTTGCCCGCCAAGCATTCGGCCTGCTCCAGGAAGTCGGCTTCGCCTGTGAAATTACCAACCAGACCACCGGCTTCGGTGATCAGCAAACTACCGGCAGCTACGTCCCAGATGCTCAGACCGGATTCAAAGAAACCGTCGGTAAAGCCTGCTGCCACGTAGGCCAGATCCAGCGCTGCAGCGCCGGGGCGGCGCACACCTGCCGTGCGCTGGGTGATTTCCGCGAACATGCGCATGTAAGCACGGAAGTTGTCGCCAGGACGGAAGGGAAAGCCGGTGGAAACCAGGCAATCCTTCAGCTGGGTGCGCTTGGACACGCGGATACGGCGCTCGTTGAGGAATGCGCCACGGCCACGGGTGGCGGTGAACAGATCGTTGCGGGTGGGGTCATACACCACCGCGTGCTCGATCTTGCCCTTGAAAGACAAGGCGATGCTCACGCAGTACACGGGGAAACCGTGGATAAAGTTGGTGGTGCCGTCCAGAGGATCGATGATCCAGACGAAGTCCGAGTTCTTGTTGCCGAACTCGGTGCCGGTTTCCTCGCCCAAGATACCGTGGTCAGGGTATGCACCCAGCAGGGTTTCAATCACCGCACGCTCAGCAGCTTTGTCAACTTCGGTAACAAAGTCATTGACTTGCTTTTGGGCAACGCGAACTGATTCAACGTCCAGCGCAGCGCGGTTGATGAGGGCGCCAGCGGCGCGTGCAGCCTTGATGGCCACGTTGAGCATGGGGTGCAGGGAGGAAGACGACATAAATTGTGAAGTTGGCGCCCAGTGGACCACCCCCAAATTTCAAATCTTGACTCTCACAACCTGGGATGGTGCACCGCTGAACGCGGATGATGAACGGGTTCGTGCACGTCCGGCGATGCGGACAGCGACAATAGGGCGCAAATTCTAACCGTCTTGCCCGTTTTTTGCTGCCTGCATGTGCAATGCGGGCCGAAGCTCCAATGAAAACCCGTTTTATTCTGATTGAGACCAGCCATGCTGGCAACGTGGGTGCTGCTGCCCGCGCCATGAAAACCATGGGCTTTGATGAGCTGGTGCTGGTGCGCCCGCGCTGGGCCAATGTGCTGCGCAAGGAAGAAACCATCCAGCGTGCCAGCGGCGCCCTGGATGTGCTCAACAATGCGCGCATTGTGGAGACTGTGGACGAAGCCGTAGACGGCCTGAGCCATTTGTGCGCCACAGCCATGACTCCACGCGACTTCGGGCCACCCACGCGTGCCCCGCGCGAGCACTTTGAGATGCTGGTAAGGGGTGAACTGATAGCGAAGATGCCACCAGTGCTAGAGACGGATGCAACCGATGCAACGGATGCAGCCGCTGGTGCAACTGCTGCCAGCGGCGCTTTCGGTGAAACCGGCATTGGCCTGCTATTTGGCTGCGAGCGTTTTGGCATGGCCAACGAAGACGTATACCGCTGCAACGTGGCGCTGTCGATTCCTTCCAATCCCCAGTTTGGCTCGCTGAACCTGGGCGGTGCGATCCAGCTGCTGGCCTATGAGTGGCGCCAGGCCTTGGGCGGGTTCCCGGTGGTGGAACACGCACCGGCCGCAGAGCGTGCCGACATGCAGCAGGTAGCGGGCATGCTGGGGCACTGGGAGCAGGCTTTGGCGCACATCGGCTTTCTGGACCCTGCCGCACCCAAAAAATTGATGCCCCGCTTGAACCAAATGTTTAACCGTGCGCAACTGACCCCGGAGGAAATCCACATCCTGCGCGGTGTCGCCAAAGCCATGCTGCAAAGCCAGCCGCCAAAGCACTAAACTGTGCAGCCCTTTTGTAACAAGTGACGGCCTCTGATGCTTTCCCGACTGCGTTCTGACATTCAGTGCATTCTTGACCGCGATCCTGCGGCGCGCAGCACCTGGGAGGTCATCACCTGTTACCCCGGTCTGCACGCCATCTGGTGGCACATTCCTGCGCACTGGTGCTGGACGCACAACCTCAAGTGGCTAGGGCGTTTTACCTCGCACATTGGCCGGTGGCTGACAGGCATTGAAATTCACCCCGGTGCGGTGATTGGTGAGCGCGTCTTCATCGATCACGGCATGGGCGTTGTGATTGGCGAAACCGCTGTGGTGGGTGATGGCTGCACGATTTACCACGGCGTTACGCTGGGCGGCACCTCGCTGTACAAAGGCAGCAAGCGCCATCCGACGCTGGGCAAGAACGTGGTGGTCTCAGCGGGTGCCAAGGTGCTGGGCGGCTTTGAGGTGGGTGATGATGCCAAGATTGGCTCCAACGCCGTAGTCATCAAGCCTGTGCCTGCGGGGGCAACAGCGGTGGGTATTCCTGCGCGCATCATTCCTTCCAAAAAGGGCGAAAGCGCCGATGTGACGGAGATGGGTGAGCAGACATCGAGCGCCAAACCGCAAAAAGCGCCGCAGCAGGCTTTCACGGCGTATGGCGTAACTCAAGAGGACGACCCCGTCAGCCAGGCCATGAAGGGCCTGGCTGAAGGTGCTGCCACGCATGAGCAGCAACTGCAGCAACTGTGGACGGCGGTCGAAAAACTGTCGGCCCAGCTCAAGGCCGACTGCGTACCTTGCGAGAGCGAGCGGGGCGGCCACTTCGAGAAATCCAAGATCGATCAGATTCTGGGTAAGTAGCCGCTGGCGCAACCGCATGCAGTGAAGAGGCCGTCAAGGCCTCTTTGTTTTTCTACGGGCCAACCCTTAAAACGTCGCCAATGTGGCGCTGGCGTGTGCAGCTGTCTTGTACGCTTGCAGCAGTTGCCTTATTTGTTGACCCTTTACATACAGGATTGATTTGTCATGGATGTGTCCCAAGCCTTGCGTGAACGCCGTTCCGTGCGTGCCTTTACCTCCCAAGTGCCTAGCGCAGCGCTGGTGCAGCAACTGATGCAGGATGCGGCCATGGCGGCTTCGGGTGGCAATATGCAGCCCTGGCGCGTGGCTGCGCTGACGGGTGAGTCGCTGCAAGCCATGCTCAATGATGTTTCCAAGACGATGGGGGAAGAAAACCCTGCCCACCAGTCCTACCCTTCCAATCTGTGGGAGCCCTACCGTACGCGCCGTTTTGCCAATGGCGAAGATCTGTACAAGAGCATCGGCATTCCGCGCGAAGACAAAGAAGGCCGTTTGCGCCAGTTGGCCAAGAATGCGCAGTTCTTTGGTGCGCCCGTTGGCTTGCTGATGCTGACGGAAGAGCGCATGGGCCCTGTGCAGTGGATGGATTTGGGCATCTATTTGCAATCTTTCATGCTGCGAGCCACAGAGGAAGGGCTGGCTACCTGCGCCCAAGGCTTTTGGCGCCGTTACGACGCGGTGGTCAAGCAGCACATTGAAGTGCCAGAAGGCTATCTGGTCACCTTTGGTATTGCGCTGGGCTACGAAGACAAGACGGCTCCCATCAATACGATGCGTGCCACACGCGCAGAGTTCGAGGAGTGGGGCCAGCTCAAAGGCTTTTAAGCGCGCTGTGACGGCCACTGCCAGCACCAAGTGCTTCGCGCCATAAAAAAGAAAAAGCGCTTCTGAGGAAGCGCTTTTTTGTGAGCTGCAGAGCAGTTTGGTTCAAAAGTGTTGCCTGAGCCGACGTAGATGTACCCTGGACAAAAAGCCTGAAACGGCAGGCAATGCGCCGTTGATGGCAGGGCACAGGCAACAACGTTCCCAGGGCAGCATGAGCGCTTGTCAGTGGCCGACGCTCTTGGAGAACAGGTTGATCACCAGCACCCCGGCAATGATGAGCGCCATGCCGGCGATGGCCGCAGCATCCAGCTTCTGGCCCATGAAGATCCAGGCAATCGCTGATACCAGCACAATCCCTGCGCCCGACCAGATGGCATACGCAATCCCGGTGGGGATAGTGCGCAGTGTCAAAGACAGGCACAGGAATGCAATGGCGTAGCCCACGATCACGATCACGCTGGGCCACAGGCGGGTAAAGCCTTCGGCGCTTTTGAGAAAGGATGTGGCCATCACCTCAGCGACGATGGCGATGCCCAGAAACCAGTAGCTGCTCATATGTGCTGCGGCTTGGCTCAAAGGTTTAGGGTGCGGGGTAGGTGCCGGTGCCATCGGGCCATGTGGTCAGCACCTCGTAGCCTGTGGCGGTGACAACAACCATGTGCTCCCACTGGGCAGACAGGCTTTTGTCTTTGGTGATGACGGTCCAGCCATCGTCGAGCTCTTTGGTGTCGTGCTTGCCCATGTTGAGCATGGGCTCGATGGTGAAGATCATGCCTTCTTGCAGTGTCATGCCCTGGCCGGGGTAGCCGTAGTGCAGCACCTGTGGCTCGTCGTGGTAAATCTGGCCGATGCCGTGGCCGCAGTAGTCACGCACCACAGAGAACCCATCGCGGTGGGCCACGGTCTGAATGGCATGGCCCACGTCGCCCAGTGTGGCACCGGGCTTGACGGCACGAATGCCAGCCACCATGGCTTCATAGGTGGTGTCGACCAGCTTTTTGGCCTTGGCCGGTACGTTGCCCACGGTGTACATGCGCGAGGTGTCACCAAACCAGCCGTCTTTGATCAGTGCCACGTCTACGTTGACGATGTCACCGTCTTTGAGGATTTCCTTGGCGGCTGGAATGCCGTGGCAGACCACCTCATTGACCGATGTGCACACGGTTTTGGGAAAGCCGTGGTAGCCAATGTTGGCGGGAATGCACTTGAGTTCATCGACGATGAAGTCGTGGCACAGCTTGTCCAGGTGCTCGGTGCTCACTCCCGCTTGAACGTGGGGAGTGAGCATGGACAGCACGCGTGCGGCCAGCTGGCCTGCTTCGCGGGATTTGGCAATGTCGAGCTTGTCGTGAAGGGGGGGCAGGCGGCGTAAGGGTCGTTTGGCCATGGTGTCGGTGGGGTGTCGCAAGGGACAAGAAAGAGCAATGCCCACACTGTAGCGGTTCGGGCAGAGTTTGTCGTAGCCCTTGCTTGGAAGGCAACTTGCTGGTGCTTTTATAAAAAATGAGCTATTAACGCTGTGTTTATAAGTGTTTCAGATTCATTTATATCTGAAACCATTGATATACATGCGTTGTAAGCTATTAAATATATAACTAGGCATGCGCGACCAGCGGCGTGCGTCAATGGCGCGCATGCATGGCCTGTACGTGGTCGCATAAAAAAAGCCCGCACGTTTTGCAGCATGCGGGCTTTTTGGCGTTCAAGCGGGCTGCCTTCAAGGCAGCGACAGCCATTAACGCTGGTTCAGGGGCTTGACGTCGCGAGCGACCGAGCCTGTGAACAGCTGGCGAGGACGACCGATCTTGTACTCGGGGTCAGCCATTTGCTCGTTCAGCTGGGCAATCCAGCCCACGGTGCGGGCCAGGGCGAAGATGCCGGTGAACAGGTTCACTGGAATGCCGATGGCGCGTTGCACGATGCCGGAGTAGAAGTCCACGTTGGGGTACAGCTTGCGCGAGACGAAGTAGTCGTCTTCCAGTGCAATCTTTTCCACTTGCTTGGCCAGCGCGAACAGTGGGTCTTTTTCCAGACCCAGTTCGGCCAGGATTTCGTTGCAGGTTTCCTGCATCAGCTTGGCGCGGGGGTCGTAGTTCTTGTACACGCGGTGGCCAAAGCCCATCAGCTTGACGCCGCTGTTCTTGTCCTTGACCTGTTCCATGAACTCACCAACCTTGGCGATGCCGCCGTTGGCCTGGATCTGCTCGAGCATGTTCAGGCAGGCTTCGTTGGCACCACCGTGGGCAGGGCCCCACAGGCAAGCGACACCAGCGGAGATGGCTGCGAACGGGTTCGTGCCCGACGAACCGCACAGGCGCACGGTGGAGGTGGACGCGTTTTGTTCGTGGTCAGCGTGCAGAATGAAAATGCGGTCCAGCGCACGTTCCACCACGGGATTGACCTTGTACTCTTCGCAAGGGTTGCCAAACATCATGCGCATGAAGTTGCCAGCGTACGACAGGTCGTTCTTGGGGTACATGTAAGGTGCACCAACACCGTACTTGTAAGCCATGGAGACCAGCGTAGGCATCTTGGCGATCAGACGGATCGCGGCGATTTCACGGTGCTCAGGATTGGTGATGTCAGTGCTGTCGTGATAGAAGGCCGACATGCCGCCCACCAGGCCAGTCAGCACAGCCATGGGGTGTGCATCACGGCGGAAGCCACGCAGGAAGAACTGCATTTGCTCGTTGACCATGGTGTGCTGGGTCACACGGTTTTCAAAGTCAGCCTTCTGGGTTTCGTTGGGCAGCTCACCGTACAGCAGCAGGTAGCAGGTTTCCAGGAAATTGCAGTTCTTGGCCAGCTGTTCGATGGGGTAGCCGCGGTACAGCAGCTCGCCCTTGTCACCGTCAATGTAGGTGATGCTGGACTGGCATGCCGCCGTGGAAAGGAAGCCCGGGTCATACGTAAACATGCCCGACTGGCCGTACAGCTTACGGATGTCAATCACATCCGGGCCGACATTGCCTTGGTAGACCGGCAGTTCAACGCTGGGCGCGCCATTGCTGAAAGACAGGGTTGCTTTGTTGTCCGCGAGTTTCATTTCCAACTTCCTTCTCTGGTTGGCCAGATCTTGTCCGGCCTTTTTTGCAAGTTGTGCCAATCAGACGGGCTTGCGCACCATCTGTAGCACTTCTCTAACTTCAGGGGTGTCCAGGTCCCCTTCCGGCTCCTTGCGGCGCATGAAGAGGTCCATGAGATCGTTGTCTGCCAGGTCCATCAGGGCAGACAAACCAGCTGCGTGTCTCCGCGTCAGCTGATCGCCATAGGCGGCGAAGAATTGTTCGATGTACAGGTCGTTCTCGACCAAGCCACGGCGGCTACGCCACCGCAGCAAGTCGCGTTCCCGTTCTTCGAGGATTGCGTCCATAGCGTCCATGGACTAGATGGCGCGACGCACCATCAGCTCCTTGATCTTGCCAATGGCCTTGGTGGGGTTCAGGTGCTTGGGGCACACGTCCACGCAGTTCATGATGGTGTGGCAACGGAAGAGGCGGTAAGGATCTTCCAGGTTGTCCAGACGCTCTGCGGTGGCGGTGTCGCGGCTGTCCGCAATAAAGCGGTAAGCCTGCAACAGGCCTGCAGGGCCCACGAACTTGTCAGGGTTCCACCAGAACGAGGGGCAGCTGGTTGAGCAGCTGGCGCACAAGATGCACTCGTACAGGCCGTTGAGCTCTTCACGCTCTTCGGGCGACTGCAGGCGTTCCTTGCTGGTCGTCGTATAGATGTCGCTTTGCAGGTACGGCTTGATGGAGTGGTACTGCTTGAAGAACTGCGTCATGTCCACGATCATGTCGCGGATGACCGGCAGGCCCGGCAGAGGCTTCAAGACGATGTCACCCTTGAGGGTGTTCATGTTCGTCAGGCAAGCCAGACCGTTCTTGCCATTGATGTTCATGGCGTCAGAACCACACACGCCTTCGCGGCACGAGCGGCGGAACGAGATGGTGGGGTCTTGCTCCTTGAGCTTGACCAGGGCGTCCAGCAACATGCGCTCATGGCCGTCCAGCTCAACCTCAACGGTTTGCATGTAGGGCTTGGCGTCTTTATCGGGATCGTAGCGGTAGAGTTTGAATGTACGCTTCATTTTTGTGTTCTCTCGTGGGCTGCTGGATTAGAACGTGCGAACCTTGGGTGGCACGCTGTCCACAGTCAGGGGCTTGAGGTTCACAGGCTTGTACGACAGGCTGTTGGTGGCGCTGTCCCACAGGGTGTGCTTGAGCCATTCCTTGTCGTTACGGCCCAGCGGGAACTCGGCGTGGTCGGCTGGGTGCTCGTAGTCGTACACAGTGTGTGCACCACGGCATTCCTTGCGGGCAGCGGCCGAGGTCATGGTGGCTTGCGCCACTTCGATCAGGTTGTCCACTTCCAGCGCTTCCATGCGGGCGGTGTTCCAGACCTTGGACTTGTCCTTCAAGGTCACGGAACCCACGCGTTCGCGGATGGCGTTGATCTTGGTGACGCCTTCGTCCATGCTCTTTTGCGTGCGGAACACGCCAGCGTGTGTCTGCATCGACGAGCGGATTTCGCCAGCGATGTCCTGGGCGTATGTGCCTTCCTTGGACTCGTCGAGCTGGTTCAGACGCGCCAGCGTGCGATCGGAACCATCCGCAGGAACCGGCAGGTTGTCGCCGAAGCTGCGCGTAAATTCCACGATGTGCTTGCCTGCAGCCTTGCCGAAGACCAGCAAGTCCAGCAGCGAGTTCGTGCCCAGGCGGTTAGCGCCGTGTACGGATACGCAAGAGCATTCGCCCACAGCGTACAGGCCATTGACCACACGGTTTTGCACGCCGTCGTGTGTCACCACCTGACCATGGATGTTGGTAGGGATGCCGCCCATCTGGTAGTGGATGGTGGGCACCACAGGGATAGGTTCCTTGGTGATGTCCACGTTGGCGAAGTTGTGGCCAATTTCTTCCACCGAAGGCAGACGCTTGCGGATGGTCTCGGCACCCAGGTGGTCCAGCTTCATCAGGATGTAGTCCTTGTTAGGACCGCAGCCTCGGCCTTCCTTGATTTCCTGGTCCATCGAGCGCGACACGAAGTCGCGCGGTGCCAGGTCCTTCAAGGTAGGTGCGTAACGCTCCATGAAGCGCTCGCCTTCGCTGTTGAGCAAAATGGCGCCTTCGCCACGGCAGCCTTCGGTCAGCAATACGCCTGCACCGGCTACGCCTGTGGGGTGGAACTGCCAGAACTCCATGTCCTGCAAAGGAATGCCTGCGCGCGCAGCCATACCCAGGCCGTCGCCGGTGTTGATGAAGGCGTTGGTCGAGGCCTGGAAAATACGGCCAGCACCGCCGGTAGCCAGCAGCACAGCCTTGGCGTGCAGCTCGTACAGGTCGCCAGTTTCCAGCTCCAGCGCTGTGACACCGACCACATCACCCTGGGTGTTGCGGATCAGGTCCAGGGCCATCCACTCCACGAAGAAGTTGGTCTTGGATGCCACGTTTTGCTGGTACAGCGTGTGCAGCATGGCGTGACCAGTGCGGTCAGCCGCTGCGCAAGCACGCTGCACAGGCTTTTCGCCGTAGTTGGCGGTGTGGCCGCCGAATGGGCGCTGGTAGATGGTGCCGTCTGGGTTGCGGTCAAACGGCATGCCGAAGTGTTCCAGCTCGATCACGACGTTCGGCGCTTCGCGGCACATGAACTCGATGGCGTCCTGGTCGCCCAGCCAGTCAGAGCCCTTGATCGTGTCGTAGAAGTGGTAGTGCCAGTTGTCTTCCGACATATTGCCCAGCGATGCCGATACGCCGCCTTGGGCTGCCACTGTGTGCGAGCGTGTGGGGAAAACTTTGGACAGGGAGGCCACGCTCAAACCAGCGCGGGACAATTCCAGAGCGGCACGCAGACCGGAGCCGCCAGCGCCGACGATGACAACGTCAAACTTGCGCTTGGTGATATTTGCTTTGGAGTAGCTCATTCTTAACCTTCAATCGTGGAGGGGTGTGGTCTATTGCCAGTCACAGACGCCACAGGACCTGGAAACCCCAGCCAGCACAGCCGACCAGCCAGACAATGGTGAAAACCTGCAGCACTAAGCGCAGGCCTGCATGTTTGACGTAGTCCATCCAGACGTCACGTACACCTACCCAGACGTGCCAGATCAAGGCAATGATTACGCCGAAGGTGATGAATTTCATCCACTGAGCAGCAAAAATGCCTGCCCACAGTTCGTAGCCCAGTTCGCCTTGGGCGAAGACCAGTTGAGCCAGAACAACGATGGTGAACAGCACCATCAAAGCAGCGGTCACGCGCTGGACCAGCCAGTCACGAATGCCATAGTGGGCACCAACTACAGTGCGCTTAGAACCGTAATTCACGGACATGATGTTTCCTTATCGTGCTTGGACGGATCAGTACAGGCCGAACAACTTGGCACCCAACACAACGGTCAGGCCAATGCTCAGAGCGAGAACGGTCAGTGCAGATGAGTGACCAAATTCTTTGGTGACTGCTGCGTGGTTCATATCCATGAACAAGTGACGCAGGCCTGCGATCAGGTGGTGCAGGTAAGCCCAGATGATGGCCAAGGCGATCAGCTTGATGAACCAGCCGGGCACAAAGCCACAGCCTTCATTGAAAACTGCCTTGAATTTGGCAAACGAGAATTCCGACGACAGCGAGGCGTCGAACATCCAGAGGATGAAGGGCAGCAGCAAGAACATGATCACACCGCTGATGCGGTGCAAGATCGAAACGATACCGGCCGGGGGTAAGCGATAGGACGGTAAGTCTTGTAATGCGTGGATATTGCGGAACTCTGGCCGCTTCTTTTTTGCAAGCTCTGTCATGGCGGGGGACTTTCGTGGATGTAACTGCGTGGTAATCGCGCGGTGCAAAAGATCCAAAATTCTATTGCACTCGCACAGTCGTCGGGCTGTGCCTGCGCGATTGTTTCCTTCTATCGCCTTGAGAACTATGAAGTTAGTTCAGGGCGTTCTTATAGTGATGCGTGTCTGTTCTGTAGATTCCGCGTCGTAACTCCATGGGAATATCGTTGTACGTATAGGCAAGTCGCTCCACACTCAGTAAAGGGGTGAGTGTAGACACGTTAAGTAACTCAGCCTGGGCTTCATCGGGTAATACGGCGCGCAGCTTTTCATCGGCACGCACCATGCGCACGCCAAAATCTGCTTCAAACATGGCGTAGGTGGGGCCTTTGTAAGTGGCCATCTGTTCGGCTGTCAGTCCTTTGAACGCATGACCGGGCAGCCAAATGTCTTCCAAAATAGTCGGAATACCGCTGAACGCCAGAACGCGGCGCACCTGCACCACGGTGTCTCCACTGCGCAACGCCAAAAGGCGTGCAATTTCTGCAGGTGCCCGCAGGCGTTTGCATTCCAAAATCGTGCGGTGAGCGCGGCCTTCGCCTTCAAGGTCTCCGACATCGGGGTGCAGTTTCAGAAAACGATACTGGACTTGCTGTGCGGAATGGGTGGCTACAAAAGTGCCTTTGCCTTGACGGCGCATGACTAAATTTTCAGCGGCTAATTCGTCAATGGCTTTGCGCACAGTGCCTTGGCTGACTTTGAAGCGTGCAGCCAGCTCCATTTCGCTGGGAATCAACTCTCCCGGACGCCATTCGCCAGCTTGCAGGCTTTGAAGAATCAATCCTTTGATTTGCTGGTACAGCGGACTGAAAGCTGGCGTGAGCGCTACGGTTGCATTGGTGGAAGAACCAAAAGCGCTGTCAGGAGAAGAAGGTTGCGATGAGGACATAAGGATGTTCGAAAGTTCAAGGCCACCGGATGCAAATTTTGAGCCCGTGCGTGCTGTTTGAACTCGGGGGTGATCATATCTTATATAAGACATAAGACAAATTGACTGGCAGACAAAATCAAGAGTACACTTGTGGACTGTTTACGGAGCACGGGCTACTGGTTACAGATGCTGGAGCGACAGTGCACCGACAACTGTTTTTTTCCGAAAATCTGGAGTTTTCACCATGAGCAAGAAGCCCGTCCGAGTTGCCGTCACTGGCGCCGCAGGTCAAATCGGTTACGCCCTGTTGTTTCGCATCGCATCCGGCGAAATGCTTGGCAAAGACCAGCCCGTTATTCTGCAACTGCTCGAAATTCCTGACGAAAAGGCACAGAACGCTCTGAAGGGCGTGATTATGGAGCTGGAAGACTGCGCCTTCCCTTTGCTGGCAGGTATTGAAGCACACAGCGATCCACTGCAAGCCTTTAAGGATACTGACTACGCATTGCTGGTTGGCGCGCGTCCTCGCGGCCCCGGCATGGAGCGTGCAGACTTGCTGGCTGCCAATGCACAGATCTTTACGGCCCAGGGCAAGGCGCTGAACGCCGTGGCCTCGCGCAACGTGAAGGTGCTGGTTGTCGGTAACCCCGCCAACACCAACGCCTACATCGCCATGAAGTCGGCACCTGATCTGCCAGCGAAGAACTTCACTGCCATGCTGCGACTGGACCATAACCGCGCTGCATCGCAACTGGCTGCCAAGGCTGGCTTCAAGGTTGGTGATATCAAGAGCCTGACCGTGTGGGGCAATCACTCGCCCACCATGTACGCCGATTACCGCTTTGCAACAGTCAATGGCAAGTCCGTCAAGGAAACCATCAACGACCAGGACTGGAACGCCAACGTGTTCCTGCCTACCGTCGGCAAGCGTGGTGCAGCCATCATCAATGCACGTGGTCTGTCCTCGGCCGCCTCGGCTGCCAACGCTGCAATCGATCACATGCGTGACTGGGCCCTGGGCTCCAATGGCGAGTGGGTCACGATGGGTGTGCCATCCAATGGCGAATACGGTATTCCTGCTGGCATGGTTTTCGGTTTCCCGGTGACTACTGCCAATGGCGAGTACAAAATTGTTGAAGGTCTGGAAATTGATGCTTTCTCGCAAGAGTGCATCAACAAAACCCTGGCTGAGCTGCAAGGCGAGCAAGATGGTGTGAAGCACCTGCTGTAAAGCATTTGCACTGAAATCCCTTGCGGATTTGTGCACTCTGCAGTGCCTGAGCGCTGCAGAGTGCATCTCTAGAGAAATCTTCTGCACAACATGCATGGCAAAGAGATGCTGGTTGAGCAAAAGATGTTTCTTTGAGGCGTTGTCTGGTCCATTGCGTCGACTGGCTGCGCACTCTGAGTGCGCTCAGTTCACGATTGCTATTCATGCGTACTGCTACCCATCCCCGCGAAATTTTGTTGGGCGCTCAAGCAGCGGCCAATATGCTGCCCGTCTGTGATCATTACAGCGGTGTAGAAGTGCGCATGCGCAAAAGCCTCGAGCTGCAGGCTCAGATGCTGCAGGAATTCGGGGCCTGTGTATTTGACGTGACTCTGGACTGTGAAGATGGTGCAGCGGTTGGCAATGAAAAAGCCCATGCAAGGCTGGTGGCCAGTCTGGCCAAAAATTCTCAGGCCGGCTGCCGTGTGGCAGCACGCGTGCATGCGGTGGACCACCCTGCTTTTGAAGAAGACATTGCAACCATCGTCCAAGAGGCCGGCCACAAGCTCAGCCATATCATGCTGCCCAAGGTTGATAGCGTGGACGACATCCTGCGGGCAGAGCGTGCACTGGAACGCGCATCAGGGGCGCACATTCCCTTGCATGCCTTGATTGAGTCGCCTGCTGCGGTGCATCAAGCTTTTGAGATCGCGGCCCATGCACGTGTACAAAGTCTGTCGTTCGGTCTGATGGACTTTGTCTCCGCGCATGCGGGAGCCATTCCCGGAGCCGCCATGGGTGTGCAGGGGCAGTTCGTTCATCCAATGGTAGTGCGCGCCAAGCTGGAGATCGCTGCAGCCTGCCATGCGTACGGCAAAGTGCCTTCTCACTGTGTGGTCACAGAGTTTCGTGATGCCCCAGCGCTGCAAGTGGCTGCAAGCAAAGCCAGTACAGAGCTGGGCTACACCCGCATGTGGAGCATTCATCCGGCGCAGATTCGTCCTATCTTGAATGCTTTTGCGCCAGCCACGAGCGAGGTGCAAGAAGCTGCAGATATTTTGGTGGCTGCAGCTGCGCAGGACTGGGCCCCAATTAGTTATAACGGCGTGCTGCATGACCGTGCCAGTTACCGTTATTACTGGCAGTTGCTAGAGCGCGCATTCCTGACGGCGATGGCTTTGCCGCAACACGCACGACAATGGTTTGATGGGAATGCAGCATGAAGATGCTGTTTTTGTTTAACGATCAACTTTTTGAGACCGCTGGAGTCCGCATGAAACAACTGATTGCCTCCTTTTTGCTAATTGCTCCTGCACTGGCCTTGGTGACGACTGCTCAGGCATCCACCACCAAACCCGCAGCAACTAAAGCTACGACGACTACGAAAAAAGTCACTACTGTCAAGAAGACAGCAACGCCGCGCAAGGCTGCAGCAGTGGCTGGCGCAGGCACCGCTGCTGCGGCTACCGCCGTAGTACTGGCCCCCCGGGTGCTGAATGCGGATGAAATGGTCCTGGCTGACCGCGTGCACACGGGCCGTATCGCTTGTGAGCTGGGCCAGCATGTGAGCGTGTCCAAGGACGACAAGAACCCGGGCCACTTCCTGGTGAGTGGCTCAGGTTTTAACTTTCACATGTCCCCTGTCGGAACAAGCACTGGCGTCGTGCGTTTGGAAGATGCGAAAGCCGGTGCAGTCTGGTTGCAGATTGCCAATAAATCGATGCTCATGAATCAAAAGCAGGGCAAGCGCCTGGCTGATGAATGCATGAGTCCTGAACAGCTTCAGGTGGCAGAAGCTATTAAGAAAAACCCCCCTCAAGGTTTGCTGGATGCCCCCGGAAAGTAATTGTCCGGAGCAAAAGCGCTGAAGAAACGCTGCCCCACTCTTAGAAAACTAATGGAGAGAGAACCATGTTGAAAGCTTACCGTGACCATGTGGCCGAACGTGCCGCATTGGGCATCCCCCCACTGCCACTGGATGCCAAGCAAACTGCCGAATTGATCGAGCTGATCAAGAACCCGCCAGCTGGTGAAGATGCATTCCTGCTGGATTTGCTGACCCATCGCGTGCCTCCAGGTGTGGACGATGCGGCCAAGGTCAAGGCTTCTTTTCTGGCGGCCGTGGCACACGGTGACATCCAAGTAGGTCTCATCTCCAAGTCCAAGGCTACCGAATTGCTGGGCACCATGGTGGGCGGCTACAACGTCCACCCTCTGATTGAGCTGCTGGACGACGCGGAAGTTTGCGGCGTGGCTGCTGAAGCGCTGAAGAAGACATTGCTGATGTTTGACTTCTTTAACGACGTGGCAGACAAGGCCAAGGCTGGCAATGCCAAGGCCAAGGAAGTGATGCAAAGCTGGGCGAATGCCGAGTGGTTCACCTCGCGCCCTGAAGTCGACAAGAAGATCACCGTTACCGTGTTCAAGGTGCCCGGTGAAACCAATACCGACGATCTGTCGCCTGCACCAGATGCCTGGAGCCGTCCAGACATTCCGTTGCACTACCTGGCCATGCTCAAGAACACGCGCCCTGACGCGGCGTTCAAGCCTGAAGAAGACGGCAAGCGCGGCCCCATGCAGTTCATTGATGACCTGAAGAAAAAGGGTCACCTGGTCGCTTATGTGGGCGACGTGGTGGGCACTGGCTCTTCGCGCAAGTCCGCGACCAACTCTATCGTCTGGGCTACGGGCCAGGACATTCCTTTTGTGCCCAACAAGCGCTTCGGTGGCGTGACTCTGGGTGGCAAGATTGCTCCTATCTTCTTTAATACGCAGGAAGATTCGGGCTCGCTGCCTATCGAAGTCGATGTTTCAAAGCTGGAAATGGGCGACGTCATCGACGTGCTGCCCTACGAAGGCAAGATCACCAAGAATGGCGAAACCGTTGCCCAGTTTCAGCTCAAGAGCGACGTGCTGTTTGACGAAGTGCGCGCCGGCGGCCGTATCAACCTGATCATTGGCCGCTCGCTGACAGCCAAAGCCCGTGAATTTCTGGGTTTGCCTGCATCGACCGCATTCCGCTTGCCGACAGCACCCGCTGCAACCAAGGCTGGCTTTACGCTGGCTCAAAAAATGGTGGGCCGTGCCGTGGGTCTGCCAGAAGGCCAGGGCGTGCGCCCCGGTACCTACTGCGAGCCACGTATGACGACTGTGGGTTCGCAGGACACCACAGGCCCGATGACCCGCGACGAGCTGAAAGACTTGGCCTGCCTGGGCTTCTCGGCCGACTTGGTCATGCAATCGTTTTGCCACACAGCGGCTTACCCCAAGCCTGTGGACGTGAAGACCCACCGCGAGCTGCCCGCGTTTATTTCCAACCGTGGTGGCGTGGCCCTGCGTCCTGGTGATGGCGTGATCCACAGCTGGCTCAACCGCCTGCTGCTGCCTGATACCGTCGGTACCGGCGGCGACTCGCACACCCGTTTCCCTATCGGTATCTCGTTCCCCGCTGGCTCAGGCCTGGTGGCGTTCGGTGCTGCGACTGGTGTGATGCCACTGGACATGCCTGAATCGATTCTGGTGCGCTTCAAGGGTGAATTGCAGCCTGGCGTGACTTTGCGTGACTTGGTCCATGCAATCCCGCTGTACGGGATCAAGCAGGGCCTGCTGACTGTGGCCAAGGCCGGCAAGATCAATGCGTTCTCGGGCCGTATCCTTGAAATCGAAGGCTTGCCAGACCTGAAAGTGGAACAAGCGTTTGAGCTGTCGGATGCGTCGGCTGAACGTTCCGCTGCCGGTTGCACCATCAAGTTGAACCCAGAGCCCATCAAGGAATACCTGACTTCGAACATCGTTCTGATGAAGAACATGATCGCTGACGGTTACCAGGATGCCAAGACCTTGCAGCGCCGTATCGAGAAGGTGCAGGCGTGGCTGGCCCAGCCTGATCTGCTGGAAGCGGACAAGGATGCCGAGTACGCTGCCGTGATCGAGATTGATCTGGCTGACATCAAGGAGCCTATTGTTTGCTGCCCTAACGATCCGGATGACGCCAAGTTCCTGTCTGAAGTGGCTGGCACCAAGATCGACGAAGCTTTCATCGGCTCTTGCATGACCAATATTGGTCACTTCCGTGCTGCGGCCAAATTGCTTGGCGGTCAGCGTGACATTCCAGTCAAGCTGTGGGTGGCCCCTCCGACCAAGATGGACCAAAACGAGCTGATCAAGGAAGGTCACTACGCTGCATTTGGCACGGCTGGTGCGCGCACTGAAATGCCTGGCTGCTCGCTGTGCATGGGTAACCAGGCCCAGGTGCGCGAAGGTGCAACCGTCATCTCCACCTCTACCCGCAACTTCCCCAATCGTTTGGGCAAGAACACCAATGTGTTCCTGGGCTCGGCTGAGCTGGCTGCGATTGCATCGCGTCTGGGCTACTTGCCTTCCAAGGACGAGTACCTCAAGGAGATGGGCGTGATCGATGCGGACAAGGCGTCGGTGTACCGTTACATGAACTTTGACCAGATCGATGAGTATGCGGACGTTGCCAAAAGCGTGACCGCCTGAGCATCGAGGTCGACCTCTCTTAAAACCCGCTTCGGCGGGTTTTTTTATGGACGTGCAGGAAGTGATCGTCTTGTCCGATAGGCGTCTGCAAAGTGACGGTGCAAAATGGGTACGACAAGCTTCTTCTTAAGTCGGAGATCCCCAGATGAAACATGCTTTTGCTTTTACCGAAAAGACGTTCCAGACTGCGTCAGGAACAGAGGGACGGTTCTTCTCGCTGCCAGCCTTGGCCCAGCGGTATGCGAATGTGGGACGCCTGCCGGTGTCGCTGCGCATTGTGCTGGAGTCGGTGCTGCGCAATTGTGATGGCAAGAAGGTACTGCCTTTGCACGTGGAGCAGCTGGCTCACTGGCGTCCTGATGCACCGCGTACCGAAGAGGTGCCGTTTGTTGTCTCGCGCGTGGTGTTGCAAGATTTCACGGGAGTGCCTTTGCTGGCGGACTTGGCCGCGATGCGCAGCGTGGCTGCAGCGCTGGGCAAACAACCCAAGGCCATTGAGCCACTGGTGCCAGTCGATCTGGTGGTCGATCACTCCATCATGGTGGATTACTTTGGCACCAAGCAGGCACTGGATCTGAATATGAAGCTGGAATTTCAGCGCAACCAGGAGCGCTACCAGTTCATGAAGTGGGGCATGCAGGCCTTTGACACTTTTGGCGTGGTGCCACCAGGTTTTGGCATCGTTCACCAGGTCAACCTGGAATATCTTGCACGTGGCGTACACAAAGCCAAAGCGGGCAAAGACAGCAAAGGCAGGGCGCTCTACTATCCAGATACGCTGGTCGGCACTGACAGCCACACCACCATGATCAATGGCATTGGCGTGGTGGGCTGGGGGGTGGGCGGTATCGAAGCGGAAGCGGCCATGCTGGGGCAGCCTGTTTACTTTCTTACGCCCGACGTGGTGGGCTTTGAGTTGACAGGGCGTTTGCGCGAGGGAGTGATGGCTACCGACCTGGTGCTGACCGTGACGGAAATTCTGCGCAAAGAAAAGGTGGTGGGGCAGTTTGTTGAATTCTTCGGTGAGGGCACGGCCAGCCTGTCGCTGCCTGATCGCGCCACCATTGGCAATATGGCCCCTGAATATGGGGCCACGATGGGGTTCTTTCCCGTGGATGACAAAACACTGGATTACTTCCGGGGAACAGGCCGCACTTCCTCGGAGATCGAGGCCTTTGAGGCGTACTTCCGTGCCCAAGGCTTGTTTGGCGTGCCCAAGGCGGGTGATATCGACTACTCACGCGTGGTGCGGCTGGATCTGGGGTCCGTAGCGCCCAGTCTGGCGGGCCCAAAGCGTCCGCAAGACCGTATCGAAATTGGGGATGTGGCACACAAATTCAGCGAGCTGTTCAGTGCCGGGCCTGCAGACAATGGTTTTAACCAGCCGCATGACCAGTTGACACAGCGTTTCCGTGTGGGCTGTGGAGAAGGCGAGCAAGCGGTGGATGCACCCGGGCCCAAGCCTGGCGCTTCACGCTCGGTGGTGGAGATGGTGAGTAACCGCCCTGCGCTTGAAAGTTCACACAAGCATGCACCTGCAGTTTCCGTGTGCGACGTGCCGCAGGGTGAGCAGGTCTTGCGCGTTGGCAATGGCGATGTACTGATTGCAGCCATTACCAGTTGCACCAATACCTCCAACCCCAGCGTGTTGCTGGCGGCTGGCCTGCTGGCTAAAAAAGCGGTCCAAGCAGGGTTGAAGGTGCAGCCGCACATCAAGACCTCGCTGGCACCCGGCTCCCGGGTGGTGACGGAGTATTTGACCGAAGCAGGGCTGCTGCCGTATCTGGAAAAATTAGGCTTTGCCCTGGTGGGCTACGGCTGCACCACCTGTATTGGCAACTCAGGCGATCTGACGCCGGAGCTCAACGAGGCCATTGCACGCAACAACCTGGTATGCGCGGCAGTTCTTTCGGGCAACCGTAATTTTGAAGCGCGGATTCACCCCAACATCAAAGCCAATTTCTTGGCCAGCCCACCTTTGGTTGTGGCCTATGCGATTGCAGGTACCGTGCTCAAAGATTTGATGACCGAACCTGTGGGGCAGGGCAAGGGTGGCAAAGATGTGTACCTGGGTGATATCTGGCCGAGCAGCGAAGAAATTCAAGCCCTGATGAAGTTCGCCATGAACGGCAAAGCCTTTCGCGCCAATTACGAGAAAGTCAAAACCGAGCCGGGGAAACTGTGGGAAAAAATCAAAGGTGTGGCAGGGGCCACCTACACATGGCCCACGAGCACCTATATTGCTGAGCCGCCGTTTTTTCACAACTTCACGCTGGCACTGCCCCAGACGGATGCGAAAACATCCCCCAGTACCCATGCTGTGCAGGGGGCTCGCATCATGGCGCTGTTTGGAGACTCCATCACCACCGACCATATTTCTCCGGCAGGTGCGATCAAGGAATCTTCACCTGCCGGGCAGTGGCTGCTGGCGCATGGCGTACAAAAGGCCGACTTCAACAGCTATGGTTCGCGGCGTGGTAACCACGAGGTGATGATGCGTGGCACTTTTGCCAATGTGCGTATCAAGAACCTGATGATTCCACCGCAGTCCGATGGTTCGCAGGAAGAAGGCGGCTTGACGCTGCACCGCAGTGATGCTGGCAAGGTCAGCAAAATGTCCATCTATGACGCGGCGATGCAATACCAGGCAGCTGGGCGTGCCACGGTGGTGCTGGCTGGCGAAGAATATGGCACAGGCTCCAGCCGGGACTGGGCGGCCAAGGGTACCCAGCTACTGGGTATCAAAGCCGTGGTGGCACGCAGTTTTGAACGGATTCATCGCTCCAATTTGGTCGGTATGGGGGTGTTGCCACTGCAGTTCAAGGCGGGCGATAGCTGGCAGTCACTGGGGCTGACCGGTGATGAAGTCATCGACATTATTCCGGTGCCAGAACTTACGCCACAAAGCGATGCGCAGATGCGTATCACCCGCACGGATGGCAGCCAGCACACGGTCACTGTGACCTTGCGCATTGATACCCCGATTGAGGTCGATTACTACCAGCACGGCGGCATCTTGCCGTATGTACTGCGCCAGTTGCTGGTCAAATAATCAGGAGCTATCACTTCCCAAAGACTCCACCGGCAAAAAAGCGGGTTGTGTCTTTGGGGGGTATTGGCGCTGAAGCGGGCTCAGGCTTGTGCCTCATCACTGCGCAGTGATGCCAGCTTGCTGGCCAGCCAGTCGTCATACCCTTTTTGCACCAGCGCAAAGGTTTGACTGATGCCTTCGGCCACGGGGCTGCCTGCGCTCAGTACTCCCAGAGAGTTCAATATATCTTCTGCCTCTTTGTAGCCTTGCTCAAAGCCGCCGCGCACCACGTTCACAAAATCTTGCGCGACCACTTCCATGTCTTTGTCTGGATAGCGCGCAGCGTAGGCATTAAACATGGCGGTAGACAGACCAACGATGCGCCCGGCAGTAGCCTGCGCGCTGTTGTCTTGCGACATGGCGTTCTGGATGGCATTGGGCCCCAGCTCGGGGGCCAGTACGTTGTCGATTTCATCCACTGCGGTGCGATACAGCAAAGCCAGACTGTCGTTGCCAGCTTGGATGCTCACTTGCAGTGAGGCTTGCAAAATTCGCGAATTGCGCAAGTTTTGCTGCCCCTGGCTGCTGGCAGCTGCGGTTTTTTGTGCTTCCTCCAGTGCCTGCGATGACTTGGTGCCTGTGTAGGCAGGGTCGGCGGCAACAGGTGCGTTAGTGGCTTGCGGTGCAGAAATCATGGGGTGCTTTCTTGCCAGTCAGAGGGAGTGAGGCTTGCATCGTTTTCGGCTGTCGGGCGTCGAAATGAAGTGCCGTCGGTCGGGACCCTCTGTGTGCTCAGAAAAACAATAGCTGTAAGCGCTTGCTATCTCGTCACCTTAAATAGATTTGATTATCAAAGCAATGCAAACAGAGCGTTAACAGCTATTGTTTTAAATCAACTGATCCCATCGAAAGTGCAGTTTCGTCATCTGATATGGTCTTTTGTGCGCCATCTGCTCCTTGGCGCAAGTTGCCAACTCACGCACAGTCGTTGTTGCAAATTGCCCCATGGAACGCGAGCCCGAGCCCGCGTGGGCGGGCAGTAGCGCAACGGACCACAGCCCATGACCACCGAAAAAAACAAAGCCCCCGACAGCGCACCTCAGTCGTCGCGCAAAACAATTCCAATCCATGCTGAACCTGTGGGTACGCCGTTTTACGAGGCCCGTAAAAAAATTCAGCCTCGCTCCATTCAAGGCGTATTTGCCAACTGGCGCTGGGCGCTGGTGTGGATCACCCAGCTGTTCTTTTACGTCACGCCCTGGCTGCAGGTGCATGGCCGCCAGGCGCTGCTGTTTGACCTGGAGCAGCGGCGTTTTTACATCTTTGGCTGGCTGCTGTACCCGCAAGACTTTATCTACCTGACGGCGCTGCTGATCATCAGTGCCCTTGCGCTGTTCCTGTTCACTGCGGTGGCCGGGCGTTTGTGGTGTGGCTTTAGCTGCCCGCAGTCGGTGTACACCGAAATTTTCATGTGGATTGAGCAGCGCCTGGAGGGCGACCGCAGCGCACGGCTGCGCCTGGACGGCAGTGGCTGGTCGCTGGAGAAAGTTGCCAGACGTGGCGGCAAACAATTGCTCTGGGTGCTGGTGTCACTGTGGACAGGCTTTACCTTTGTTGGCTACTTTGTGCCGATTCGGGAGCTGGCCGTTCAGGTGATGGCGTTGCAAGGCGCATGGCAAATTTTCTGGATTTTGTTCTACGCACTGGCCACCTACGGCAATGCAGGCTTTTTGCGCGAGCAAGTGTGCAAGTACATGTGTCCGTATGCACGTTTTCAAAGTGCCATGTTTGACAAAGACACGCTGGTGGTGACTTACGACGCGGCGCGTGGTGAAAATCGTGGGCCACGCCATAAAGATGCAGATTACAAGGCCCAGGGGATGGGGGACTGTATTGACTGCAAGCTGTGTGTGCAGGTGTGTCCGGTGGGCATTGATATTCGCAATGGCCTGCAGTACGAGTGCATTGGCTGTGGCCTGTGTATTGACGCGTGCAACAGCGTGATGGACAAGGTGCACTATCCACGGGGGCTGATTCGTTTGACCACGGAAAACGGGATAGCCCAGCGCTGGAGCCAGTCGCAGATGTTGCGCCGTGTGTTCCGCCCTCGCGTGCTGCTGTATGGAGCGGGCTTGATCGCTATTACCGTGGCCATGGTGGCCAGTCTGTATGTGCGCGTGCCCCTGAAGGTGGACGTGGTGCGTGACCGAGGGACGCTTTCACGCATCGTGGCCGGTGGGCAGATTGAAAACATTTACCGAGTGCAAATTGGCAATGCCACGGAAACGGAGCAAACCTATGTGCTCAGCGCTTCGGGGATTGACGGCATTCGGGTGGCATCTGAAACGCATGTGCAGCTGGCCAGCGCGCAAGACCGCTGGGTGGTTGTGCGTTTGCAGGTGCCGTATGGGGCGGCTTCACCCGGTTCACACACGGTCTTTATCGAAGTGCAGGCCGAGTCGGATGCGCGCATTCAGGTACTGGCCAAAACCACGTTCTTGATGCCTCGTTAAAGCTCAGGAGCCACAGGGCGCGATGCCCTGTGCGCCTGCACGGGTCATTTCGCAGCACCACTGGCCTAGCATTTGCAGCGCTTGCTCGGTGCGTGCGTCCCACAGCAGGCCATAGTTCAGCCGCAGGCAGCGGCCAAATGCGCGCGAGGCCGAGAACACCGGCCCTGGTGCCACGCTGATGCCTGCGGCCAAAGCCCGCTGGTGCAACGCCAGCGCATCGCAGCCTTCGGGCAGCTCCACCCACATAAAGTAGCCACCTTCTGGGCGCGTTGCGCGGGTACCTGCCGGAAAGTGCTGTGCAATGGCTTGCGTCATGCAGTCGCGCTGCGTGGCCAGCGTGTGGCGCAGCTGGCGCAGGTGCTTGTCGTAGCCCACTCCTTCAAGGTACTGTGCCAAGGCAGCCTGGCTCGGCGCATTGGTGCTGATAGAGGTGGTAAGTTTTTGCCGAGCCACAGCCTGCGAAAAACGGCCCGCGGCCACCCAGCCAATGCGCCAGCCCGGTGCCAGACATTTTGAAAATGAGCTGCAGTGCAGCACCCAGCCTTCGCGGTCATAGGCCTTGGCGGGCAGTGGCCGGCGAGCGGCAAAGTACAGCTCGCCATACACGTCGTCTTCAATCAGCGGGATGCGGTGGCAGGTAATGAGATCGACCAGCTGGCGCTTGTTCGCCTCTGGCATCAGGCAACCCAGCGGGTTGTGAAAGTTGGGCATCAGCCAGATCGCCTGCGGCTGGTGCTGCGTGATGGCGGCTTGCAGTGCTTGCAGATCAATGCCATCGCGTGGATGGGTGGGCACTTCAATCACGTTCAGGCCCAGGCGCTCCAGCGCTTGCAGTGCGCCATAGAAGCTGGGCGATTCAACCACCACGGTGCCGCCGGGGCGTGTCACCGTGGAGAGGCAAAGGTTCAGCGCCTCCAGAGCACCGTTGGTGATGACCAGATCGTCGGCATGCAGCGGCAGGCCATCGGCCAGGTAGCGGCGCGCAATATGCCGGCGCAGCCCGCTGTGCCCGGTGCTCAGATCATCGAGCATGGTGTGCGCCACAAAATGACGTGCATTGTGGGCCATGGCACGCGCCAGCTTGGCTAGCGGAAAGTGCTGAGCGGCCGGAAAAGCGCTGCCGAAAGCCACGGTTCCGGGCTGAAAGCTGGCTTGCAATAAAGCAAATACACGCTCGGTGACATCCACTGTCAGGGAGCTGGGCGAAGTGTGCAGGCCAATTTCTGGCTCGGGCGGTGCCTGGTGTGCGCCATGGGCAACGTAGTAGCCCGATCGCTCGCGGGCGCGAATCAGCCCCCGCGCTTCTAGCAGGTAGTAGGCCTGAAACACCGTCGATGGGCTGACATTGCGTGCCGTGCAGCAGTTGCGCACCGAAGGCAGCTTATCGCCAGGCAGCAGCACTCCGGCGTGAATGCGCTCTTCGATTTCGGCAGCCAGAGATTGGTAGCGGTATGCAGAGGCAGACAAGATGGCTTCAGACATGGCAGTTGCGTTGGAGAGGTGCATTGCGTGTGCGGCACACAAGAGTATGTAGCGCTACTGGCTGCGCGCATCATGGGATGCGTGCAGCCGGGGCGTCTGCTTGCGTGCGAGTTGCAGACTGTTCAATTTGGTGTTTGAGATGTTCGAGCAGCGCCGTTACCAGTGGATGCTCGAGCCCCGAGCGCCACATGGCCTGCATTTCTGAATGTACTGTGTTGTCGCGCAGGGAGCGAAATACCAGGCCCGGTATGCCTGCGCGCTGCAAGCAGGCCGGCACGATAGAGACGCCTTGCCTGTTGCTCACTAAAGAGAGCACGGACAGCCAGTGGTGCACTTCATGGCGCAGCTCCGGGTCAAAGCCTGCGCGCAGGCACAGGCTGTGAATGCTGCGAAAGTACTCGGGCGAGACCGCACCAGAAAACAGCACCAACCGCTCTTTGGCCAGGCTGGATACGCTCAGTCGTGCTTGCGTTGCCAGAGGGTGCTGTGCGGGCAGGCACGCCATGAATGGCTCGCGCAGCAACATCTGAGTGTGCAGGCCGGCAGGTGCAGCCAGGGTATGCATCAAGCCCAAATCTATTTTCCCCTGCTGCAAGGCGGTGACCTGGGCTGCACTGTTGAGCTCGTGCAGATCCACGCGCACCTGTGGGTGCTGGGCTTGCAGCTGTGCCAGGGCTTCTGGCAAGCCGCGGTACATGCTGGAGCCTACAAAGCCCAGCCGCAGACAGCCGGCCATGCCTTGCGCTACGGCACGCGTGTCCAGCGCAGCGCGTCGGCTGCGGTCCAGAATGTCGCGGGCCTGTACCAGTAAATGCTGGCCTGCAGCAGTCAGCCTCACTTCCTTGCTGCTGCGTTCGAACAGCTGGGCGCTGAGCTGCCCCTCCAGCTGCTTGATGGCGACGCTCAGCGGGGGCTGGGAGATATGCAGGCGCTGTGCAGCGCGGCTGAAGTGCAGTTCTTCAGCGAGCACTACGAAATACTGCAGCAGGCGAAATTCCATCGACGGTCCTTGTGTGGCAAAGAGGTATCTATTCGATTTAGATATTGATCTATACATCAATAATATTCGACTCGAATAGGTTCTGTTTGCATCATTTGACGCATGTCATAACCAGGCAAGCAAGCCTAGATGGAGTGATGATGAATATGCGCCCACCGATGGACGTTCAACGCACCGCTGCTGCTGCGGACCACCCCGTGCCGGATCGCCACGGCAGCAACCTGTACAGCACAGACTTGCAGTTGGAGCCCTTGCTCAGGCTGTATCTGCCCGAGCAGGTGCATGCCCACCTGCAACCCTATCTGCAGCGCATGGGGCACCTGGCTGGTGGCCGGCTCGATGAGCTGGCGCTGATCGCCGATAAAAACCCGCCCACCCTGGAGCACCGAAGCCGCACTGGCCAGGATGCACAGCGCATTCACAAGCACCCGGCGTATGTCGAGATGGAACGCGTGGCCTATGGTGAGTTTGCGCTGGCCACCATGTCGCACCGCAGCGGCGCTCTGGGCTGGGAGGGCAAGTTGCCACCCCTGGCCAAGTACGCGCTGACCTATCTGTTTGTGCAGGCAGAGTTTGGTCTGTGTTGCCCGCTGTCGATGACGGATTCGCTGACCCGCACCTTGCGCAAATTTGGCACGCCAGAGCTGGTGGAGAAATACTGGAGTCAGCTCACGGCCACAGATTTTGAAGACATGGCACAAGGGGCCATGTTCATGACTGAACAGGCTGCGGGCTCTGATATTTCCAACACCCAGACCCTGGCGCGGCCCAATGCAGATGGCAGCTGGAGCCTGACAGGGGATAAGTGGTTTTGCTCCAACCCGGATGCCGCTTTCGCCATGGTGCTGGCACGGGTAGAAGGCGCGCCTGCAGGCATGAAAGGCATCTCTTTGTTCTTGCTGCCGCGCCAGCTGGACGATGGCAGCACCAACCACTACCACATCGTCCGCCTGAAAGAAAAGCTGGGCACACGCTCCATGGCCAGTGGCGAGATTCGCATGGAAGGCGCAGTCGCCTATCTGGTGGGGGAGCAAGGGCGCGGCTTTGTGCAAATGGCCGATATGGTCAACAACTCACGCCTGTCCAATGGTGTGCGCGCTGCTGGCTTGATGCGACGCGCGGTGGCGGAAGCGGAATTCATTGCCCAGGAGCGCCATGCTTTTGGTAAAGCCCTGCAGGACATGCCATTGATGCAGCGCCAGCTGGACAAGCTGCGCATTCGTGCCGAGCAAGCCCGCACCATGGTGCTGCAGACGGCGCAGGCGCTGCAGCGCTCTGACGCGGGCGAAGAGGGCGGCTATGCCTTGCTGCGCATCCTGACGCCCATGATCAAGTTCCGCGCCTGTCGCGATGCCCGCATGGTCACGGGCGATGCCATGGAAGTGCGCGGTGGCTGTGGCTATATCGAAGAGTGGAGCGACCCACGGCTGGTGCGCGATGCGCATTTGGGCAGCATCTGGGAAGGCACCAGCAACATTGTGGCGCTGGATGTCTTGCGGGCCACACGCCGTGAAGGCTCTTTGCCTGTGCTTCAAGCCCATGCGGCGCAGCTGCTGGCGCAAACCCAGGCAGCACCCGCATTCAAGGCCGCGCTAGAGCAAGCCATGAAGCGTGCCTGCGCATTGGTGCAAAGCGCCACCGATGCTGGCGCACAAGGCGAACACCTGGCACGCGCGGCAGCCTCGGCCCTCTACCACTGCTTTACCGCGATTGCCATGGCGTGGGAGGCATCACACACCCAATGTTTGCAGCGCATGCGCTGGGCGCAGTTGGTGCTGCTGCACCGTGTATTGCCACGTGACCCATTGAGTGTGAGCGCCGTGCCTGCCGATTGGGCTTGAGGTGCAACTGTTGCGTGGCACGGGGGGAGATGTCCGTGCCTGCATTGGGCGGTGACTGGCTCAGCCAGCGCCGCTTTCGGCCCCTAAGCCCCGATACAGAGGCAGGGTCTATTTCCTAGGAGACAAACCATGGATAAGCGCATATTTTTGCAAAGCTTGGGAGCACTGGCTGCCACATCGTGGACATCCAGCTGGGCGCAAACCAGTCACTCTGGCTTTCCGCAAAAGCCCATCACCTTGATTCAGCCCTATGCCCCGGGCGGCCCGACCGATCAGCATCTGCGCGTGGTGGCCGAAGAGGCCGGAAAGATTTTGGGGCAGCCCATTGTGCTGGACAGTCGCCCCGGTGCGAATGGCGTAACGGCTGCTGCCGCGCTGACGCGTGCAGCTCCGGATGGCTACACGCTGGGGGTGCTGCCTGCATCGGTCTATCGCGAACCTTATATCAACAAGGTGCCGTTTGACCCGACCAGCAGCTTCAGCTACATCGCCCTGCTTTCAGACTACAGCTTTGGACTGGCTGTGCGGGACGATGCACCGTGGAAAACGTGGGCAGACTTGATGGAAGACGCCAAGAAGCGCCCAGGCGTCCTCAACATTGGTGCAACGGGTGCCATGGGTACTCCCCGGATCGTGATGGAAGAGGCGCTGGCGGCTGCGGGCGTGAAAGCCAACGTGGTCACTTACAAAGGTGATGCGGACGTGACCACCGCAATTTTGGGCGGGCATATCGACGCAGCACCGTTGTCGGGTGTGGCAGTGCCGCATATCGAAGCGAAAAAAATGCGCTATCTGGTCATGCTGACGGCGCAGCGCATTCGGCGCTTTCCGCAATTGCAGACGTTGCAGGAAGCAGGTATTCCGCATTACATCGATTCGCCCTATGGCGTAGCAGGCCCCAAAGGCATGGATGCAGCACGCGTTTTGCAGATCAGCACAGCGTTTCACCAGGCGTTGCTGTCACCAGCGGGCATGCGGGTGCTGCAGCAGCTCAATCAAGAACCCAACTACAAGGCTCCTGCTGACTACCAGGCGTATGCCAATGCAGCGTTTGCCCGCGAGAAAGCGCGCATGGCATGGATGCGAGACAACGGGCTGCTTCAGTAACTGAAGAAAAAAAGCACCAAACGCTGACTGGTTAAGTGTCTGGTGGCCATAAATAAAAAAACTGGTGCATGCCGTTTGCGGCTACATGCACATGCCCGCATGCACAGGCCCGTATGCACAGGCCTGCATGCACCAGTACTGCAAGGAGACACAACATGGCAATACATTTGAAAAAAATATCACGCACGGTAGTGGTCGCAGCTTCGGCTGTGGCTGCGCTGGGTGCCAGCTTTCCGCTGATCGCAGCGGCTGAGCCCTTTCCTTCCAGGCCTGTGACGTTTGTGGTGCCATTCCCGCCGGGCGGTCCCACGGATGCCATGGCGCGCACTCTGGGTGTAGCGTTGACGCAGGCGCTGGGTCAAAGCGTGATTGTGGAAAACCGCGCTGGAGCGGGCGGCAACATCGGGGCTGAGGCGCTGGCGCGTGCCAAACCGGACGGCTACACCATCATGTTTGGAACATCTGGCCCCTTGGCCATCAACAAGAGTCTGTACAGCAAGATTGGCTACGACCCTGTCACAAGCTTTGCGCCGGTGATTCGCGTGGGATATCTGCCCAACGTGCTGGCGGTGCACCCCAGTGTCAAAGCCAATTCCGTGCAAGAGCTGATTGCGCTGGACAAGGCCAAGCCCGGCAGTTTGAACTACGCCTCTTCTGGCAACGGGGCCTCTTCGCATCTGGCCGGGGTGCTGTTTAACCAAAAAGCCCAGACCTCGCTGCAGCACGTGCCCTACAAAGGCACAGGGCCAGCGCTCAATGACTTGCTGGCAGGTCAGGTAGACATGAGCTTTACTGACATCTTGACGGCCATGCCCTATGTGCAAAGTGGCAAGCTCAAGATCATTGGCGTGGCCACTGAAAAGCGCTCTCAGGCGATGCCAGGTGTCCCCACGATTGCCGAGCAAGGCTTGCCCGGCTACGACGTGAGTGTGTTTTTTGGCGTGGTAGCACCAGCGGGCACGCCTGCCCAGCGTATTGCCATCTTGAACCAAGCTTTCCGCAAGGCTTTGGTCAGTGAGAAGGTGCGCACCACCTTCGCCAGCCAGGGCCTGGAGCCCGCACCAGATCTGACTGCCGAAGGGCTGGGGCGTTTTATTCCCGAAGAAGTGGCCAAGTGGAAAGCCGTGGTGCTCGCCTCAGGTGCCGTGCTGGACTGATGTGACAGAGATGGAGATTTTTTGATGAGCAACGCTTGTATGACAGCACCCTCGCCAACAACTTGTGCCGCACCTGCAGGCATGCCAACGGGTGCTTTGCAGGGCCTGAAGGTGCTGGATCTTTCACGCATTCTGGGGGGACCACTGTGCGGACAGATGCTGGGTGACCATGGCGCTGATGTGCTGAAAGTAGAGCCTCCCCAAGGCGACGACACGCGAGCCTGGGGGCCACCGTTTCAGGACGGGGTTTCTTCGTACTACCGTGGACTGAATCGCAACAAGCGCACGCAGTTTCTGGACCTGAGCCAGCCTGAAGGCCAAGCCAGAGTGCTGGCGCTGATGGAGCAGGCCGATGTGGTGGTGGAGAACTTCAAGATCGGTACCCTGGAAAAGTGGGGCATAGGCTGGCAGCAGATGCAGTCGCGCTTTCCACGGTTGATCTGGTGCCGCGTCAGCGGGTTTGGCGCCGATGGACCGTTGGGCGCATGGCCCGGTTATGACGCAGCCATTCAGGCCATGAGCGGCATCATGAGCGTCAATGGTGAAGCTGGGGGAGAGCCCTTGCGGGTAGGGTTGCCAGTGGTGGATATGGTCACAGGAATGAACGCTGTGATTGGTGTGCTGCTGGCGCTGCAAGAGCGCCAGCGCAGCGGTTTGGGGCAATTGGTGGATGCGGCGCTGTACGACAGTGCCATTGCCCTGCTGCACCCCCATGCGCCCAACTGGTTCATGGATGGCAAACCACCGCAGCGCACCGGCAACGCACATCCCAACATCTATCCCTATGACGTGCTGCATACCGGCTCGATCCCCGTGTTTTTTGCAGTGGGCAATGACCGCCAGTTTCAACTGCTGTGCGGGCATATCGGGTGCCAGCATCTGGCTCAGGATGTGCGCTTTGCCAGCGCAGGCCAGCGCTCGGTGCACCGAGACACGCTCAAGCCTTTGCTGGAGGAGTATCTGGCTGCCTTTGACGGTGCGCAACTGGCGACTGATTTGATGGCTCTGGGGGTGCCTGCAGCACCCGTGCAATCGGTCGATGACGCGCTGCAGCACCCGCATACCTTGCACAGAGAAATGGTGGTGCAGATGCCTGGCGGCTACCGGGGGCTGGGCTCCCCAGTCAAACTCAGCCGCACACCGGCGACTTATCGCGTGCCGCCGCTGGCGCGGGGGGATGCATTTTTGCCAGACTGAAGGGCAAGGGCAGCGTTGAAAAGCGCCTGAATGCTGTAAGAAGGCTGCGCGCTGTGGGTGAATCAAAAAAAGGAGTCCTTGGACTCCTTTTTTTTTCATGCGATGCGGCGCTTAAGGGGCGTCAAACAAATCCTTGGCCCCATGCGGCTGGCAGCGCAGGTACTGCGGTGCGGCATGTACACGGGCACCCAGCTGGCGTGCGGCTTCCCACGGCCAGCGTGGGTTGTACAGCATGGCACGGGCTACGCCAATGGCATCGGCGTGGCCCGCATCCAAAATGGCCTGGGCCTGCTGTGCCTGGGTAATCAGGCCCACGGCAATCACAGGCATGCTGCCGCCCAGGCTTTCGCGCAGTGCAGCGGCCAGCGGCACCTGGTAGCCAGGCCCAATCGGTATCTGCTGCGCCGGGTGCAAGGCAGCGCTGGAGACGTGAAGGAATGCACAGCCGCGCTGCGACAGGGCATGCGCCAGCGCCTTGCTTTGCTCCACATCCCAGCCCCCGTCGACCCAGTCCGTGGCCGAGATGCGCGCACCGATCGGAAAACCCTCAGGCACCGCCGCCTGCATGGCGTCAAAAACTTCCAGCGTCAGGCGCATGCGGTTGTCCAGGCTGCCGCCATAGGCATCGGTGCGCAGGTTGGACAGCGGGGAGAGGAACTGATGCAGCAAATAACCATGGGCGGCATGCAGCTCAATGGCATCCAGACCCAGCTGGTGGCTGCGCAGGGCGGCATCAACAAACGCTTGCTTGATGTCTGCAATATCTTGCAGTGTGGCGCTGGCTGGGGCGGGGTCGGTGGGCAGATAGCCCTGGGCGCTGGCACTGATGGTGCGCCATGCGCCGGGATGGTCAGCAGGCATGGCTCCACCGCCTTCCCAGGGCTGCAGGCTGCTGGCCTTGCGGCCTGCGTGGGCCAGCTGAATGCATACCGGCATGGGGCTGTAGCTGCGGATATGGGCCAGCACAGGCTGCAGGGCTGCGGCCTGGGCATCGCCCCACAGGCCCAGATCGTAGGGGCTGATGCGACCGCGCGCCTCGACCGCAGTGGCTTCCAAAATCAGCAGTCCCGCGCCGCACTGGGCCAGGTTGCCGTAGTGCATCTGGTGCCAGCTGGTGGCGCAGCCGTCTTGGGCAGAGTACATGCACATGGGCGGAACGATGATGCGGTTGGTCAGCTCCAGATTGCCCAGGCGAATGGGAGAAAACAGTGCAGGCATGGTGGGGTGTTGAGGGGAAAGCCAGACAAGCGCTCAGCATGGCACAAAAAAAAGGGGCCACCGAGCACGTCGGTGACCCCGCTGCAAGGGCAGCCGTCTGGGCGCTTAGCCCTGCTCGGCCAGCAGCTCCTGCAGCGTCTTGACCTGCATGCGCAGGCGTTCGTTTTCGGCTTCCAGCTCGGTCACGCGCGCTTGCAGCTCCTCGGCAGAAGCCACAGGGGCGGCATCTGCGCTGTCATCTTCTGGCACCACCTTTTCTGCCTTGGGCTTTTTCTTGGCATCGCGCACGCGCTTGGCCCCTTGCTTGAGGCCATCTGCGCCTTCGGCGGCCATGGCTTGCTGCTCTTCGACGGGCAGTGTAGAGACCACGGCAGCCGCGTTCAAAGACAGCTCACCGGCCTTGACCGCAGCCACCACTTCGGGGGCTGCTTTTTGCTGGATGGTTTCAATCATCTTGACCTGGCTGGCCGACAGGCGTGCAGCGCGGGCCAGGGCTTCGCGGGTGTCCAGCGCGTCATCGGGCACCTTGGGGCTGCTGGCCAGAGCCTGGGCTACGGCGGGGTCGACATCGCCTTCCCACGGGGCTTGTGCATTGGCAGATTCGGCCTTGGCGGCGTTCACGGCAGCAGCTGCAGCGGCGCGGCGCTCGGTAATGATTTCGCGCTTGCGCAGGGCCAGTACACCGCGCTGAAAGTCGGACACCGAGCGGCGGCCCAGATGCTGGTCAATCATCCACAGGTGGATGTCTTCCATGTTCTGAAAGCGTTCGTTCTGGATGGTTTTGAACGGCAGGCCATGCTTTTGGCAGATGCCGTAGCGGTTGTGCCCGTCCACCAAAATATTGCCCCACAGCACCAGTGCGTCGCGGCAGCCTTCATCCAAAATGCTGCGCTCCAGGGCTTCATGTTCGTCGGGGGTCAGGGGGTCGATATAGGCCTTGAGTTCAGGCAGAACAACAATCTCTTCGGTGCTCATGAAATTCCAATTTTTGCGGCCCATGGACTGTAGCCCGCTGGACGCGAATGTCAAAGATCCAAGTCAAAAGGCACCCGAAGGTGCCTTGTGTGCAAAGACCATGTGGTGTCTTTAAAAATAAGAGCTGCTAGCGCTTGCTGTCATTGGTTTTCAAATAGAAAACTATCTGAAAGTGTTGTGAATAGAGCGCTGGCAGCTATCAGTTATTTCTTATCAAGCTTCGGTAGGCTGCAGCAGGCGCGAAATCAGAGCGCCTTCCACAGGGCCTTGCACCGGAATGCGTACGCGCACCGGGTTGCCTGATGCCACTTGAACGGCCTGGCCTTCCAGGTTGAACATCTGCTCGAGCTTGACGGTGCGGTTGCCGGTGGGGTGAATGATTTCCAGCGTATCGCCCACCGAGAAGCGGTTCATGGTTTCGACTTCGGCCATGCCGTTTTCGTAGCCGTGCACCTTGCCCACGTAGTGGCTGCGTTGCAGCACCGAGGTGCCGGTCTCGTAGTTCTGGTAGTCGTTGGCGGGGCGGCGCTCCAGCAGGCCGCCGGTGTAACCGCGGTTGGCCAGACCTTCCAGCTCGGTAATGAGGTGGGGGTTGAAGGGGCGGCCAGCCACGGCGTCATCGATGGCGCGGCGGTAGGTTTGCGCGGTACGGGCCACGTAGTACAGGCTCTTGGTGCGGCCTTCAATTTTCAGTGAATCGACACCAATCTTGGCCAGGCGCTCTACGTGCTCAATAGCGCGCAGGTCCTTGGAGTTCATGATGTAGGTGCCGTGCTCATCTTCCATGATGGGCATCATCTCGCCGGGGCGGCCTTTTTCTTCCAGCAGGTAGATGGCATCGGCCTTGGGGTGGCGGTTGCCGTCACCGCAGGTGCTGGTGAACTGGTTGTCTGCGTCGTTTTTGGCGTCTTCGAAGTTGAAGCCCTTTTCCATGGTCTGGCCCAGCGCCTCGCCAGTGTTGGGGTCCACATTGGCGTCGTGCGTCTTGTAGTCCCAGCGGCAGGCGTTGGTGCAGGTGCCCTGGTTGGGGTCGCGGCGGTTGAAGTAGCCCGACAGCAGGCAGCGGCCCGAGTAGGCAATGCACAGCGCGCCGTGCACGAACACTTCCAGCTCCATGTCGGGGCATTCCTGGCGGATCTTTTCGATCTCATCGAGGCTCAGCTCGCGCGAGAGAATGATGCGCTCCACGCCCATCTTCTGCCAGAACTTGACGGTGGCGTAGTTGGTGGTGTTGGCCTGCACGGACAGGTGGATCACCGCCTCGGGCCACTTTTCCTTGACCATCATGATCAGGCCGGGGTCGGCCATGATCAGCGCGTCTGGCTTGAGCTCCATGATGGGCTCGATGTCGCGCAGGTAGGTGCGAATCTTGTCGTTGTGCGCAATGACGTTGGATGTCAGAAAGAATTTCTTGCCACGGGCATGGGCTTCTTGAATGCCTTGGGCAATCTGTTCCATGCGGAACTCGTTGTTGCGCGCGCGCAGCGAGTAGCGCGGCTGGCCAGCGTAGACAGCGTCGGCACCAAAGTCATAGGCGGCGCGCATTTTTTCAAGCGAGCCGGCGGGAAGCAGCAGTTCAGGGGCTTTCATAGGGGGCTTATTTTCCTTGATTGGCGTCAGTTCGTCACGGCCCAGCGGACATGAACCTGCAGGCCATGTGGTGCAACGAGTTTGCTGAAATAAAAATAGCTGCTTACGCTTAATGCATAAGGACTTCAGATACTTTTCTATCTGAAGTCCTTGTGTGGTAAGCGCTAGATGCTATACAAAGTATTAATCCTGTGGACGGAAACCAATCAGCAGCTCTGAAGGCACTTTGCCATTGGTGTCGCGTGGCAGTGTGTCTGTCTTGTGCAGGGCGCGCACCACGGCGTCATCCCAGGCTTTGTTGCCGCTGGACTGCACCAGCTGCACGCCAGTGATGGTGCCATCGGGGGCTGCGCGCACGCGCACTTCAGCGCGCGGGTTGCCGCTGACCATGTCAGGGTAGACGATGTTGGGCTTGACCTTGGCCGCCACCTTGGCTCCGTAGCCCGCAGAGTGCCCGGCGGTACCGCCGCCTGTGCCCTTGCCACCGTTGGGGCCGCTGCTCTTTTCAGCAGAGCCCGTGCCCCCAGAGCCTGCCAGACCGGCCATGGCTTTGAGGTTTTCCTGGCGCATCCGCTCCAGCTCCTTGGCGGCCTTGGCATCTTTGGCGGCTTGTTCTTTCTTGCGCTTGTCGTCAGCAGCTTTCTTTTCCGCTTCTTGCTTGGCTTTTTCGGCCTTCTCGGCCTTTTCTTTCTCTGCCTTGTCTTTGGCGGCTTTGTCTTTCTCGGCTTTTTCGCGCTTGTCTTTTTCCTGGCGGTCTTTTTTCTCTTGCTCGGCCTTGTCGCGCTTTTGCTGTTCCAGCTTGTCGCGTCTGTCTTGCTCGATCTTGTCCTTGCGTGCCTGATCCGCCTTGTCTTTTTCAAGTTTGGCTTTTTCAGCTTTTTCGCGTTCGGCCTTGTCCTTGGCCTTTTGTGCCTCTAGCTCTCGCTGCTTTTGCTCAGCTTCGTGCTTTTTGCGTTCCTGCAAGGCAATGTCTGCATCACGCTGCGCCTGCAGCTCTTGCTGCGTGGGCTGGGGGGGCGCTGGAGGTGGTGCAGGGGGCTGAGGAATGGGTTCTGGCTCAGGCTCGGGCGGCGGTGCAGGCGTAGGTTGCGGCACAGGCGGCGGCGGAGCCACAGATGCCAGGGGAGCTGCCTGCACAAAGGTGTCTGACCACAGCTCGGCCTCGACGGCGGCTTGCTCAGTCGATGCGGGGGGGCTGACTTTCCACATGAATGCGCCCACCAAAACGGCATGTGCCAGCAATGCCAGCACCCAGTTGCGCAGACGCTTGGGCTGGCGGGGTGGGGCAAAGGGGTCGTGGTCTAGGCGAGAGGACATGGAAACAATCAGGCGCTCGAATCAGAGGATAAAAAGGTTTATTTGGCGGCGGACTTCACGCCCAGAGCCACGCGCACTTCAGCCGCTTGCAGCTCGGCCATGGCTTGCACCACGACTTCGTAGGGCAGTGATTTGTCAGCAAGAATCTGCACCGCAGCCTGCTCGGGGTTGGCATCTTTCCACGAGCGGGCCAGACCCTGCAATTCGCCCAGGGCCACTTGCTGTGAGTTGTTGCCGGCCTTGAAGGTATGGGTGCCATCTTTGTCCAGCAGCACGTAGGCAATGCTCTTGGACGGCGGTTTGGAGGACTTGCCTGCCGTGGGCACATCAATATTGCCGGGCGTGAGCATGGGGGCTGTCACCATGAAGATGATGAGCAGCACCAGCATCACGTCGATGAAGGGCACCATATTGATTTCATTGACGGTGCGGCGACCACCGCGACCTCGGGAGCTGACTGCGGGCATGGTGTGCTCCTGCGCTCAATAGCCTGAGGCCGTGGTGCTGGCCGAAGGGCTGCTGACGTTGCGCTGCAAGATGTTGGTGAACTCTTCCATGAAGGTCTCTTGCCCGTTGGCAATGCGGTCAATGCTGTTGGCGTAGCGGTTGTAAGCGGTGACCGCTGGAATCGCTGCAAACAGGCCCATGGCGGTGGCCACCAGTGCCTCGGCAATGCCGGGGGCCACCGTGGCCAGCGTGATCTGCTCCATGTTGGCAAAGCCGGTGAAAGCGTGCATCACGCCCCACACCGTACCGAACAAGCCCACATAAGGCGAGACAGAGCCGACGGTGCCCAGAAAAGACAGGCCGGACTCGACCTCGTCCATCTCGCGCTGAAAGCTGGCGCGCATGGCGCGGCGTGTGCCGTCCATCAGGGTGCCGCTGTCGTTGATGCGGCGTTCGCGCAGTTTTTTGTACTCGCGCATGCCGCTGGCAAAAATGCGCTCCATCGGACCGCCGAGCTTGGCGTTCTGTGTGGCGCTGTTGTACAGGTCATTGAGGCTTTGTCCCGACCAGAAATCTTGCTCAAAGGATTCATTGAGCTGGCGCACCTGCTTGAGGGCCTGAGACTTGCGGAAAATGGTGGCCCAGCTTGCGACCGAGGCAACGACCAAAATCAGCATGACCAGTTGTACCACCCAGCTGGCCTGCAAGATGAGGCTGAAGATGGACATGTCTTGGGCTGCGTTCATGAGAGTTTTTCCACAATGGAGTTCGGAATTCGGGCAGGGCGCATGGTGGTCGAATCGACCCAGCCAACGCGAATACTGCCTTCACATAACAGTTGCGGTGCCTCGTTGGATGACACCGGCTTCAAAAAAGCCTGCTGGGCAATGGTGATGGAGGCTCGGCCTGCTGATTGCAGCACAGCTGTCACTTCGATCACGTCATCCAGACGCGCAGGTTGCAGGTAATTGAGCTGCGCCTGTGTCACCACAAATATGCCGCCGGCTTCGTCGCGCAGCTTTTGCTGCTCTACGCCCAGATTGCGCAGCCACTCTGTGCGCGCACGCTCAAAGAATTTGAGGTAGTTGGCGTAGAAGACGATGCCGCCAGCATCGGTGTCTTCCCAGTACACGCGAATGGGAAAGGAGAAAACCATAAAAGTTCCCTTCGTTGTCGGGGTCAGGCAAACAGCTTGCGCATGCGGCGCACGGCCTCTTGCAGCTGCTGCATGGAGTTGGCGGTGGAAAAACGCACGTAACGGGCGGTGTCAGCGGTGCCAAAGTCGCGCCCGGGGGTAATGGCCAGGTGGGCTTTGTCCATCAGCGCGTAGGCAAAGTCCCAGCTATTGTCTACGCCTAACTTTTTGCACAGTGCGGTGCAGTCGGCCCAGGCGTAAAAAGCGCCGTCAGGCATGACATCAATGCCAAAGCCCAGTTCACGCAAGGCGGGCAAGAAATAGTCGCGCCGGGCTTTGAATTGGGCACGGCGCTCTTCAAAGATGGCCATGCTCTGGGGGGTAAAGCAGGCCAGCGCAGCGTGCTGCGAGATGGTGGAGGCGCAGATGAACAGGTTTTGCGCCATGCGCTCGATCACAGGCACCATGGCATCGGGGACAACCATCCAGCCCAGGCGCCAGCCCGTCATGTTGAAATACTTGCTGAAGCTGTTGATGGAGATGATGTCATCGCTGATGGCCAGCGCACTGTGACCAAAGGCCTCCTCGTAGGACAGGCCCAGATAAATTTCATCCACGATGGTGACACCGCCCTTGGCCTGAACCACTTCGTGAATGCGGCGCAACTCCTGCGGCTCAATCGAGGTGCCCGTGGGGTTGGAGGGCGATGCCAGCAGCACGCCACGGGTTTTGTCACCCCAATGTGCAGCAACCTGTGCAGCGCTCAGCTGGTAGCGCTCGGCAGCGCCGGTGGGAATCAGCTTGGCCACACCTTCTGCGGCGCTCACAAAGTGGCGGTTGCAGGGGTAGCTGGGATCGGGCATGAGGATTTCATCTCCCGCATCGATCAATGCCAGGCATGCCAGTTGCAGAGCTGCCGATGCACCCGCCGTAATCACGATGCGCCGGGCGGGCACGGTGATGCCAAAGCGGCTGAGGTACCAGGCGCTGATGGCTTCACGCAAAGGCTCCAGACCCAGGGCGTTGGTGTACTGGGTTTGCCCGCTGGCAATGCTGTGCTGGGCAGCTGCTTGCACCTGCGCCGGTGCCGTGAAGTCGGGCTCGCCAATGTTCAGGAAGATCATGGGCTCAGGGCCGCTGGCGACTTCTTTGGCCAGTTGCTGGGCCGCTTTGGCCACTTCCATCACGTAAAAGGGGGTGATCTTTTCGGCGCGCGTAGAAAACTGCATGGGCAAGCAAAGCGCAAAGCGCTGTGAAAGATGGAAAACAAAACAGAGCCATGAAAAAAGGCAGCGGCCCGTTGGGCGCTGCCTGATTGTGTGGCTGGCTTAGGCCTTTTTGCCAGCCTTGTCTGCGTTGACCTCGTCGGCACGCAACTCTGGTGCCAGTGCATTCATGATGCCGTTGACGTATTTGTGACCGTCAGTGCCGCCAAACTCTTTGGCCAGCTCAATCACTTCGTTGAGAACAACGCGCCATGGCACGTCCATGCAGTGCATCAGCTCGTAAGCGCCAATCCACAGGCATGCATGCTCAATGGGCGAGAGCTCTTCGATCTTGCGATCGAGCTTGGGTGCGATCAATGCGTTCAGATCAGCTTCCATTTCAATGCAGCCATGCAGCAGTGCATCGTAGTGCGCCGCATCGCTCTTGTGAAAGCCTGCCAGATCACGCGTGAACATGTCGATCGAGGTGGCGCTGTTGCGGCCAACCAGGTGCTGGTAAAGCGCTTGCAGTGCAAACTCGCGCGAGCGGCTGCGTGCAGATTTGGACGATGCCTTGCGTACGCCGGTGCTGGTCAGCCCCTTGCGAGGCTGGCGGGGCGTGGGGCTGTTGTCAGCGGATGTGGGTGCGTGTTCGTCGCTCATGCTTGTTTCAGTGTGCGGAGCAAGCAGGCCATTTCCACAGCCACACGTGCGGCATCCAGACCCTTTTCGGTCTGGCGGGCAATGGCTTGCTCCAGGTTTTCGGTGGTAATGATTGCGTTGGCAATCGGCAGCTTGTAGTCCAGGCTCAGGCGTGTGACGCCTGCGCCCGATTCGTTGGCCACCAGTTCAAAGTGGTATGTCTCCCCACGAATGATGCAGCCCAGTGCAATCAGTGCATCGTAGCCGCCGCGCTCTGCCATGGCTTGTAGGGCCACAGGCACTTCCAGTGCACCGGCAACCATGACATGGTGGATGGCATCGGGCTGTACGCCCGTGGCCAGCAGCTCTTTGCGGCATGCATCGGCCAGGGCATTGGTGATGCCTTCATTCCAGCGGGCCTGAACAATGCCAATGCGCAGTGTCTGGCCGTTGAGTGGTTGTGTTGCGCCTTTTTCAGCGTGCAGCATGTGTGTTATTCCTTGGTGATGTAGCCAGTAATTTCCAGTCCATAGCCGGCCATGCTGGGCATGCGGCGGGGCTGGCCCAGCAGTTTCATTTTGTGAACACCGCATTCACGCAGAATCTGTGCGCCAATGCCGTAGGAGCGCAGGTCCATGCGGCCGCGCTCGGGTGCCTGGGCAGAGCGGGCGCTGCCTTCAAATTGCGCCAGCAATTGCCCGGCGCTTTCACCGCAGTTGAGCAGCACGGCAACGCCTTGTCCTTGGGCATTCAGGTATTGAAGGCTGGTGTCCAGACCCCATGAGTGCATGGATCGGTTGACTTCCAGCGCATCCAGCACTGACAGCGGTTCATGCACGCGCACGGCCACTTCATCGGTCTGGCTCCAGCTGCCTTTGACCAGGGCCATGTGCACAGACTGACTGGGCTTGTCCTGGAAAAGGTGGGCAGTGAACTCGCCCCAGTTGGTGTGCATCTGACGCGTGCCGACCTTTTGCAGCAGCGACTCGGTGCGGCTGCGGTACTGGATCAGATCAGCAATGGTGCCGATCTTCAGCCCGTGCTCTGCAGCAAACAGCTGCAGATCAGGCAGGCGGGCCATGGTGCCATCGTCCTTCATGACTTCACAGATCACGGAGGAGGGGGAGCAGCCGGCCATGGCGGCCAGGTCGCAGCCGGCTTCGGTGTGCCCGGCGCGCATCAGCACGCCACCGTCTACGGCTTGCAGCGGGAAAATATGGCCAGGCTGCACCAGGTCGGTGGGCTGGGCGTTCTGGGCCACCGCGGCCTGCACGGTGCGTGCGCGGTCAGCGGCAGAAATGCCCGTAGTCACGCCTTCAGCGGCCTCAATGGAAACGGTGAACGCTGTGCTGTACACCGTGCCATTGCGGGCGGCCATGGGAGGCAGTTTCAGGTATTCGCAGCGTTCGCGGGTCAGCGTCAGGCAGATCAGGCCACGGCCAAATTTGGCCATGAAATTGATGGCTTCAGGTGTGACGTGGTCAGAGGCCAGGACCAGATCGCCTTCGTTTTCACGGTCCTCTTCATCAACCAAAATGACCATGCGACCAGCGCGCATGTCTGCAACGATGTCTTCCACCGGCGAAATCTGCACGGGGATGAGTGGTGAGTTCATGGAGTCTTGTTCCTTGGATGACCTGTCGGGTTGCCGGCAGCACGCCTTTGTGTGGGCACCCGCCCAGCATGCCTATGGGGGCATGCTTTCCAAAGAACATTGCGCGCGGTCTTCGCCGCTGGTAGGCCGGCGCCGGATGGTGCGCGGTCCTGTCGAAAGTCGGTATTTTAGTGCTTTGTAGCGCTCTTGGCATGCAAGGGGCGCGACTGGGCTCTAGTTCTCGGGGTCTTGCAGGCAGACATCCCCGTTGGGGTAGGCCACGCAAGGCAGTACACAGCCCTCGGCTTTTTCTTGCGCCGTCAGCCCGGGCCACTCTATTTTGTAATGCACGCTGCCGGTTGTGAGTGTTCCCAGGCAGGTTCTGCAAGTGCCATTGCGGCATGAGCTGGGCCAGTTCAGGCCGCCCATTTCCATGGAGTCCAGCAAGGTCTGGTCTGCCCAGGCATCGCACTGCTGTCCGCTGGGTTCGAGCTTGGCGGTAAAAAGTTCAGGGGTAAGAGGGTGGTTCATGGGGTTATCCCGAGGGTGGGATGGCTGAATGGTCAACCGCCAATTGTCGCTGCGCAAGCTGCCTGTGGCAGTTAAGTGAATGTGCTTAAAAAATAAGCAGCGCACTTGTGTGCTTTGTAGATCAAGCACTTGTGCGGGGGTGGCGGGTTTTGTCCGGGCTTATCCACATAGTTGTTCAGTCAATTTGGGGGCAACTGGCGGTTTAGAAGATGCACCAACTTGGATAAATGACGTTTTTTATGGAAGGTATCCACTGTCTATTTTTTACTCAGTGTGATTTATTTTGATTTAAAACAATGAGTTAAGTGTGTTGTCTGGTGCTTTGAGATTGGTTATCCACAGGATTGTTCAGGATTTTCGGGTGAAAGTACATGTGTGACCTGGGTGTGTGATTAAAAAACAGGCAGTTGGTGGAGGCTTTTGTAAAACAAGGGCTTAGCGCAGTTGTCGACAAGCCTTCTTGGCTTGTCCACATGCTTGTGCCGTTTATCCGTGGATAAGCCGTTGGTCGTTGAGTCACTTGGGTGAAATGGGGGATGAACGAGCATGCTTAAAGTGGCTGGCTATCACGTAATGAATCACAGCAAAGAGGAGAGATATCCATGCAGGCATTGACGTTTGAGGGGCAGGTTGCGATTGTGACGGGGGCAGGCGGTGGCTTGGGGCGTGAGCACGCACTGGCACTGGCGCAACGCGGGGCCAAGGTACTGGTCAATGATCTGGGGGGCAGTCTGGACGGGCTGGGTGGGTCCGTTTCAGCGGCGCAAGCGGTTGTCAACGAAATCAAGGCGCTGGGCGGTGAGGCCATCGCCAACGGTGCATCGGTCACCGACTTTGCGGGGGTGCAGGCCATGGTGCAGCAGGCCATGGATGCATGGGGGCGTATCGATATTTTGGTGAACAACGCGGGCATCTTGCGCGACAAGAGTTTTGCCAAGATGGAGATGGACGACTTTCGCCTGGTGGTGGAAGTGCACCTCATGGGGGCTGCCAATTGCTGCAAAGCGGTGTGGCCTCACATGCAGGCACAAAACTATGGCCGTATTGTGATGACCACCTCGTCGTCTGGCCTGTATGGCAATTTCGGGCAAAGCAATTACGGCGCGGCCAAGATGGCGCAGGTGGGCCTGATGCAAACCTTGTCGATTGAAGGCGCCAAGCACAACATCCATGTGAACGCTCTGGCTCCCACGGCGGCCACGCGCATGACCGAAGGCTTGATGCCTGAAGCCGTGCTGGCAGCGCTCAAGCCTGCAGCAGTGGTGCCAGCCATGCTGGTGCTGGCCCATGCTTCAGCGCCCACCCGTACCATCTTGTGTGCGGGTGCCGGTGGGTTTGAAGCGGCGCATATCACACTGACGCAAGGCGTGTATGTGGGCACCGGTGCTGACGCGGCAGAACAACTGGCCGAGCAGCTGGGTGCAGTGCTGGACCGCTCCAATGAAAAGGTGCCCCAAAGCGGGTCAGCGCAGGGCCAGCTTGAGGTGGGCAAGGCGATGGCGGCGCGATCAGTCACTGTCTGATAGGCAGCGGCGTGTAGCTGTTAGAAAGTCAGTGCGCAATCACCTTCCTCAGGTTTCCCGGGCCTGAAATGGTTATGTCGCCACACAACGTCAAGGCCGCAGGCATGTCTCTATCATCTTTGCTCGCAGGGGTGGCATGCTAAGGTCGACCCCGTTTTTGACCGTTACACCCGACAAGAATGAAACCAACGCACAAACCGTTTGCCCTGCCCGCTGCCGAGCGCCTTGCCGGCATTCGCCGCGGTATTGAAAAAGAAGGTTTGCGCGTATTGCCCTCGGGTCATTTGGCGCTGACCCCGCACCCAGCTGCTTTGGGCTCGGCGCTGACACACCCCCACATCACCACCGATTACAGCGAGTCGCAGCTGGAGCTGATTACCGGTGCCCGCAAGGGCGTGCAAGAGTGTCTGCAGGAGCTGCAGCAGGTGCACCAGTACACCTTGCGCAGCATGGCGCTGGTGGGTGACGAGACGATGTGGGCATCCAGCATGCCGTGCTATTTGCCCACTGACGAGACCATTCCGCTGGGCCGTTATGGCTCGTCGCATTCCGGCCGCTCCAAAAGCGTGTATCGCATGGGGCTGGGTCACCGGTATGGCCGTCGCATGCAGACCATCTCGGGCATTCACTACAACTGGTCGCTGCCAGGCGTGAGCAGCGAAGAGTACTTTGCGCTGATTCGCAATTTCCGCCGCAACGCTTTTGTGCTGCTGTACCTGTTTGGCGCATCGCCTGCACTTAGTCCCTGCTTTGTCGAAGGACGTGACCACCAGTTGCAGCCGCTGGGCGATGCCAAAAAAGCGCTGTATCTGCCTTATGCCACGTCGCTGCGCATGGGGCGTCTGGGCTACCAAAGTGATGCGCAGTCGTCCATCAACGTCAGCTACAACGGCCTGGAAGGCTACGCCAACTCTCTGCACAAGGCGCTGACGCAGCCTTACCCAGCTTACGAGCAACTGGGCATTCGCAACCCCGGTGGTGACTACAACCAGCTGGGCACCAGCTTGCTGCAGATAGAAAACGAGTTCTACGGCACCATTCGCCCCAAGCGCACTACGCAGCGGGGCGAGCGACCACTGCACGCGCTGCGTGAGCGAGGCGTGGAATATGTGGAAGTGCGCTTGATGGATCTGGATCCGTTCGAGCCCGTGGGCATCAATGCCAGCACCATGCGCATGCTGGATGTGTTTTTGCTGCACTGCTTGCTCAGCGACAGCCCACCCGATTCGCCCGAAGAAATTGAGCAGCTCAAACACAACCAGCACATGGTGGCCGAGCGTGGCCGCGAGCCGGGGCTGCAGTTGCAGCGCGGCGCGCAATCGGTGTCGCTGGTGGACTGGGCCAGCGATGTACTGACCCAGTGCGCTCCGCTGGCTGCGGCGCTGGATGCGACGCACCAGACAAGCAGCTACAGCGAAGCTCTGGCCCAGGCCCAGGCGCTGGTGGCTCAGCCGCACAACACGCCCTCGGCACGGGTGCTTGAGCAAATGCACCGCCTGCATGGCAACAGCTTTGAGCAGTTTGGCCTGATGCAGTCCATGTGGGCGCGCGAGAGCGTGCTGAGCCTGCCTTGGACCGAGCAGCAGCAAGCGCACTTCGAGCACATGGCGCACGCCTCGGTGCAAGCGCAAAAAGACATTGAAGCTGCAGATACGGGTACGTTTGAAGAATGGCGCCAGCGCTATATGGACCCCGCAGTTTTGGGCTGCTGCATTCAGGTTTATAAAAAATAAGAGCTTTAAGCGCTTGCCACAGCTTGTTTTTAGATAGTTAATTATCTGAAAGCTAGCTTTGGTAAGCGATAGGTGCTCTATTTCTTGAAAAGCGTTCGCCTTAATGGAATGTCACAGTGTTGACATTTTGTAACGCTAAATTGGCAAGCAATCTGTCTGGAGATGTTTGCCACTATGTCGCTTGCTGCCCCTTCTCTTGTTTCTGTGTCTGTGGTTGACGCCATGGACGCAGGCGAGTTATCGCAACCTACGGCCCAGCGTGGCTTGCTGCGCAACTGGCCTGTAGCAACCAAGATTGCCGTAGTGTTTGGCGGGCTGCTGCTGTGTGGCGTGCTGGTGGCAGGGGCTTTGATTGCCTATCTGCAAAAAGTCGAACACAACGCTGCCACCAGTTTGCAGGTGCAAGATGAAGGCATTGCACACGCCCAGCAGTGGCAGGCGCTCACTGAAAAAGGGGTGGAGACGGCCCTGGCCAGCGTGCTTTCTTCTGAAGAGGACGTGATCAGCGCCTTTGCCGCGAAAGCCAAGAGCTATCTGACTCAGGCGCGGGTGCTGTCGCAGTCCATGGACCTGACGGGTGCTTTGGGCGAGCAACTGCACGCACAAGCGGCTGCTTTGGATAAAAGTTACGAAGAAACGTTTCGCGCCCGTGATCTGGGTATGTCGTGGGAGGCGGAACGCCTGGTGAAAGAGGGCATGCAGCCTGCTGCCCAGGCTTACCTGCTGACTCAGACCGAATGGCTGCAGCAGTTGCAGCAAATGCGACAGGGCGCGCAGGCCACTGCCGCCCAAGTGCGTCAGCAGGCCCAGTTGTGGGCTTTGCTGGTGTATGCCGTGTTGCTGGTGGTGGGTGTATGGATTTCTGTCGCCATCACGCGCTCTATCACCCAGCCATTGGCGCAGGCGGTGGAGCTGGCGCAGGCCATTGCGCAGGGTGACCTGACGGAGCAGGCCGCAGACAGCCGTAAAGACGAAATGGGCAGCTTGCTGCGCGCCTTTGACCGGATGTGCGCGCAGTTGAACGGGGTTGTGGCGCAGGTGCGCAGCGGTGTGGGGCATGTCACGCAAACCGCCAGCTATCTGGCGCAAGGCAACTCAGAGCTTGCCCAGCGTACCCAGTACACCGATGCCCAGTTGCAGCTGGCTGTGACGGGGATTGAGCAAATCAGCCAGCAACTGGCCGATTCGGTGGCCAATGCGGGCAAGGCCCATCAGCTGTCAGCATCGGCGGCGCAGTCAGCCAGTGACGGGGGGGCGGTGGTGCAGATGGTGGTGAGCAGCATGGACAGTTTGCGGGCCCAAAGCACGGAGATTGCCGCCATCACGGGAGTGATCGATGGCATTGCCTTTCAGACCAATATTCTGGCGCTCAACGCTGCCGTAGAAGCTGCACGCGCTGGTGAGCAAGGACGCGGTTTTGCCGTGGTGGCGGCCGAGGTGCGGGCTCTGGCGCTGCGCAGCGCCGAGGCGGCGCGCCAGATCAAGACTTTGATTACCAGCTCACTGGAGCAAATGGAATCGGGGGCAGGACTGGCACAAGATGCAGGCCAGCGCATGCACCGCATCGTGCAGGATGTGCAGGATGTCAGCAGCTTGGTGGGCAGCATTACCCACAAGGCCCAGGAACAAAGCCAGGGCATGGCGCAACTGCATCAGACCATGGTGGCGCTGGACGGTATGACCCAGGACAACGCACGCCTGGTGCAGGCCAGCAGTCAGTCGGCAGCCAGCTTGCATGCACAGGCGGGGCATTTGGCCGAGCAGGTGGCCGTTTTCAAGCTACAGAACAAGCAAGCATTGATAGCTTGAAACGCCTGTTGATCAATGCGGCAAAGCCGCTTTTTTTCGAGTTTTTGAGGGGTGTTATTTTTGCTTGTGGCGGCGCAGTGCGTATTGCCCCATGAATGCAGCACCCAGCACCAAGGCAAACCATGCCGGTATCTGTGCGTGCACGAACAGCTCGCGCACAGAGCTGCTGGACATGAAGTGGGGGGCAATGATCAGGACAAGGCCAATCAGCACCAAGATCACGCCACGCACCAGCATGTCATTGTTCAAAGGAGAGCGGGAAGGTTTGGAGTGTTGCGAGGGCATGGGCGGACCGTTGTGACGAGATAACAGCTTGCGATTATCCTTGCTGCCCCACACACCTACTGCAAAACAAGAAAGCAAACTCATGGCAATCCAATGGTTTCCCGGTCACATGCATCTCACGCGCAAGCTCATCGAAGAGCGCGTCAAAGACATTGACGTGGTCATTGAGGTGCTGGATGCGCGCATTCCGGGTTCCAGCTTTAACCCGCTGCTGCAGGAGCTGACGGGCCACAAGCCGCGCATGAAATTGCTCAACAAGCAGGATGTGGCAGACCCCGTACAGACGCAGGCATGGCTGGATTGGTACAACGCCCAGCCCGATACCCTGGCCATTGCCATGGATGCAGAAGAGGTGGCACCAGCGCGCCGCCTGGTGGACACCTGCCGCCAGCTGGCACCCAACCGCGGGGGGATGGCCAAGCCCATGCGAGTGCTGATCTGTGGCGTGCCCAACGTGGGTAAATCAACGCTGATCAACACCATGAGTGGCAAGAAACAGGCCAAAGCTGCCGATGAGGCAGGTGTGACCAAGGACGAGCAGCGCATTGTTCTGGACCACGACTTTTATCTCTGGGACACGCCGGGCATGCTGTGGCCCCGCATTTCCATTGAACAAAGTGGTTTTAATCTGGCAGCTTCTGGATCTGTGGGACGCAATGCCTACGACGAAGAGCTGGTGGCACTGGAGTTGCTGCTTATTTTGCAAAGACGTTATCCCCAAAATCTGGAAGACCGTTTCAAGCTGGGTCTGGGCGCTGAGAAAATACAGGCCATGCACGATGACGAGCTGCTGGAAGCCATCGGACGCAAGCGCGGCTGTGTGATGAGCGGTGGACGCGTCAACACGCAAAAAGCGGCTGAAATTGTGATTACCGACTACCGCACCCACATTCTGGGACGTATCACGCTGGAGACGCCCCAAGAGTTTGAGCAGTGGGCCGCCGTGGCCGTGATTGCTGATGCCGAGCGCCAGGCCAAAAAGGATGCATTGGCCCTGACACGTAAAACAGGCCGCAAGCTGCGCAAATAACGCGCAATCCACCTACACAGAGGTGGCGGGGCGGGGTGAATGCTTTAGCACGACTTTTTCACACACCATGCCCTCCTCATTTTTTGCTCCTTCGCGCGGCGTACCAGAAGCTGAAGCGCGCTACGCTGTTTTTGGCGGCAGTATTTTGTATTGGGCTTTGGGCTGGGGCGTTGCTGCAAGCTTGGAGACCAGAGAGCTGCACTGGTATATCGCAATGGCAACGGCCCCCATTGCCTGGATTGCGTGGGGATTGGGCTGGCTGCGATCGTGGCGCAGTGCCGCATGGTGGCTGGCGTGGGCAATGATTGCGGTGGTCGCGGCTTTGTCATGGAATTCGAAGGCCGAGCAGACCACCCTTTTCCTGAACCTTGTGGTCATGGTCGTGTTTTGCGGCTGGGTTCTGGGAACGCGGGCGGCGCTGGGGATGTCGCTGGCGGCCATCGGACTGGTCGTCGCGCTGGTGCTGCATGAAAAATTAAAATGGCTCCAGTTTCTGGGGATGAGCTACACCATCGGGTTTTTTCTGTGGGTCATCTATATAGAGCGGCGTCGCTATGAGCGGCAATTGCACAAACAGCAAAAATCTCTGGAAGAACTCAGCCAGCACAAACGCCAGGTGGCGCTGCTGTATCAGGCGGTGGACCAGAGCCCGGACAGCGTGCTGATCGTGGGGCTGGATGGACGTGTGCGCTACGCCAATAAATCGTTTGCCACCCAGTATGGGTACAGCAGTGAGGAGGTCATCGGCAGGCCTTCACTGGAGGTGTCTGTCAACGGCCTGAGCGCTGATGAGCACCGCAGCATGCGTGAGACCGTGCACAGCGGTGGTGTGTGGCGTGGCACATTGCACAACCAGCGCAAGGATGGCAGCACCGTCACCGAAAGTGTCAGCATTTCTCCTGTGTATGAAGATGACCAGCTCAGCAGCTTTGTAGAGATCAAGCAAGACGTTACCGACCGCCTGCAGGCTGAGGAATACATTGCATTTCTGCAAAATTTTGATGGCCTGACGCAGCTGCCTAACCGCTATGCCCTGGCAAGGCTTCTGGAAAAACTGTTGCTGCAGTCGCGTGTTGGCAGGCGGGCCAACAGCATATCGCCGTCCATATGGCATGCCATGCTGGTGGTCGATTTAGACCGATTCAAGAAATTCAATGATGCACGTGGCTCGGCGTGGTCGGATGCACTGCTGCAAGCCCTTGCGCTGCGGTTGCGCACCTTGGTGCCCGAAACCGCTTTTGTGGCACGCACCACCGCCGACCAGTTTGCGGTGGTGATCGAGAACGCCGGCAGCAGCAGGCAGGAGTCGCGCCTGCAGGCCTATGCGCTGGCCTCAGACTTGCTTTTGGCGCTGGACTTTCTGGATATTCATCACGAGGGTGTCGAGCGCGTACCCATCAGCTGCGGGATCGGTTTTACGGTGTTCCCGTTCGTAGAGCCGGGGTTGAAGGTCGATGCGACCGAGCACATCATGCGCCGCTGCAGCGTGGCGCTGAGTCAGGCCAAAAATCAGGGTGCGGGGAAAATCCATGCCTACTCAGAGGCATTGGCAGAGACTGCGCACCGCCATCTGCAGGTAGAAAAGGGCTTGCACGAGGCCTTGGAACATGGGCATTTGCGTCTCTTTGTGCAGCACCAGGTGGACATGTTCGGGAAGGTGGCAGGCATGGAGGCGCTGGTGCGCTGGCAACATCCACAAGAGGGGCTGATCTCGCCCGCAGAATTCATTCCTATTGCCGAAGAGTCTGGGCTCATCATTCCCCTGGGCGACTGGGTACTGGAGCAGGTGTGTCTGCTGCTCACGCACCCCCGTGTGAAGGCGGGCGGCTATACGCTGTCTGCGAACGTGAGCGCGCTGCAGTTTCAGGAGCCGGATTTTGTCTCCAAGCTCACGGCGCTGCTTCAGAGAACGGGAGTGGATGCCACCCGCTTGACACTGGAGTTCACGGAAAGTCTGCTTTTGACGGATATAGAGGCCATCATCCGGAAAATGGTGGCATTGCGCGCCTTGGGCGTGCAGTTTGCCATTGATGATTTTGGCACCGGGTATTCGTCGCTGTCTTACTTGATGCGGCTGCCTATCCAGGAGATCAAGATGGACCAGTCGTTCATTCGCGACATGCAGCCCGATGCGGCCAGCGGCGCGCTGGTGCAGGCCTGTTTAATGGTGGCCAAAAGCCAGAGTCTGCGCGTGGTGGCAGAGGGGGTGGAGGAGCTGGCCCAGACCCATGTACTGCAAGCCTGGGAGCCCTCCATTTTGTGCCAGGGCTATTTGTTCAGCAGGCCCATACCTGCCGAGCAGTGGCTGCAGGACACAGACAAGCTGTCGGACGCGCTGCTCACTGAGCTTTGATGCCCGCTTGCTCAATCACCATGCCATTGAGGGCGTAGTCCTTGCGGATGACGGTGCCAAAAGCTTCGGGCGTTGAGGCTGTGGGAATGTTGTCCAGCTTGCCAAGGCGCTGGTGCATGTCCTTGCCCAGCAAAATTCGATTGACCTCGGTGTTAAAGCGCTGCACGACCGCCATGTCGGTGTTCTTGGGGGCGTAAAAGCCAAACAGTGAGGTCTGGTTGGCTTTGTTAAAACCCAGCTCTCCCAGCGTGGGTATGTGCTTGAAGCTGGCCATGCGCTGCGGTCCTGTGGTGGCCAGCACGCGCAATTTGCCTTGTTCAATCAAGGCATTGATAGGGGCATAGGGATTGGCAAGCAGCAAGTCAAATTGCGCGCCTGCCGCATCGGTGATGAGCTGGCTGCCGCCCTTGTAGGGCACATGCACAAAATGGCCGCCTGTGGCCCGAATCAACTGCTCCACCATGATGTGTGCCAAGGTGCCGTAGCCTGAGGTGGCCACGCTCACACCCTTGCTGGTCTTGGCTTGCGCCAGTACGTCGGCCATGTTTTTGCCCTTGAATGCCGTGGTCGCCATGACATACACCGGGGCGTACATCACGCTGGCCACGGCTTGAATGTCATTGAGGGGGTCATAGGCCACCTTCATCAAATACGGGTTCAGCGTCAGCGGGCTGATGGCGGCGAAGGCAAAACTGTGCTGGTCATTGGACTTGGCCAGCTCAGCCATGCCCAGGGTGCCGCCTGCGCCGGGCTTGTTTTCAACCACCACAGGCTGTCCCAAAACAGGGGTCAGGGCATCACCAAACATGCGTGCCACCACATCGTTCACGCCACCAGCAGGGTAGGGCACGATCAGGCGAACAGGCTTGCTGGGCCATGCAGGGCTGGCGCTGCCCATGCTGGGGAGCGTGGCGCTGGCAAGGCCCGCACCGGCCAGTAACAAATTGCGACGGTTGAGAGCGTAGGGGCTGGTGGTTTGCATGGTGTCGGTTCCCAATAAAAAACCGCGCATGCGCGCGGTTTGTTTTTGTCTGGCGCTGGCTCAGCGCGGTTGTTCAAACCAGCGGCGTGCCAGTCTGTCCCAGAAGCGCGAACCCAGTTCGATATTGTCGTCGTTAAAGTCGTAGCCGGGGTTGTGCAAGCCAACGCCTGGCTGACCATTGCGACCATTGCCAATCCATCCATATGCGCCCGGTACTTCTTCCAGCATGAAGCCAAAGTCTTCGGCAGTCATGGCGGGGTCAATGTCGGGGAAGGCATTGTCCTTGCCCACCATCTCGGCCATCACTTCACCCATGAAGCGGGCTTCGTCAGCGGTGTTGGTGGTGTTGGGGTAGCCGGGTTTGTGGATGTAGGTGGCCTCACACAGGTGGGCGGCTGCGACATGGCTGGAGATGCGCTTCAAACCCTCGGTCATGTATTCCTGGGTCGACTTTTTCAGCGTGCGCACTGTGCCGTAAATGGCGGCTTCATCGGGGATGATGTTTTCCACCGTGCCCGCTTCAATCTTGCCAATGGTCAGCACGGCGCAGTCCAGTGGATCGACCCCGCGTGAAACCAGGGTTTGCAGCTGATTGACGATGGCGCAGGCCACGGGGATTGGATCCAGCGTTTTGTGCGGCATGGCGGCATGGCCGCCCTTGCCTCTGACGCGAATTTCAAAACGCATGGTGGATGCCATGATGGGGCCCACGCGCACGGCCATCTGGCCTTGGGGCATGGATGGCCAGTTGTGCAATGCAAACACGGCATCGCATGGGAACAGTTTGAACAGGCCGTCATCCATCATGGCCTTGGCGCCTGCACCGCCTTCTTCTGCAGGTTGAAAAATCAGGTGCACCGTGCCGTCAAACGCAGGGTTCTGGGCCATCAGCGTGGCGGCCCCGAGCAGCATGGTGGTGTGGCCATCGTGGCCGCAGGCGTGCATCTTGCCGGGCACGCAGCTGGCGTAGGCTGCACCGGTGCTTTCGGCGACGGGCAGCGCATCCATGTCGGCACGGATACCGATGGCGCGGCCAGGATTGTCTTTGGAGCGGCCCTGGCCATAAATGCTGGCAACTACGCCAGTTTTACCCAGCCCGCGGTGCACGCTCAGGCCCAGCGCTTGCAGGTAGGCAGCCACTTTGTCGGCGGTGCGGTGCTCTTCATAGCGCAGCTCAGGATTGGCGTGCATGTCATGCCGGAACTTGAGCAGTTGTCCCAAATAGGGGGTGATGTCGTTGACGTTATTCATCAGACTTGGCAGCAGGCACCGTACAACGAGCCTGCCACTGAAACAGTAGTGAATCCATTATGGGCCGTGGCCTAAAGGCTGTCTGCTGGCACGGAATGTGAAGAGGGGGTTATTTTTTGCGAGCTTTGAAAAGTTGCAGTCGCTTAAGTGGTTGATAGTTAATGTTTTGTTGCTGTTTTTAAAGCAGTAAAAGGCATGCGCCGGGGAGATCGAAACATTCCAAACTTGCATCTATCGACTGCGCTGCAGTAGGGTGCTGGCATTAACGGTCGCCCTTGTTGCGTTCGGTAATCAGTGGTGCCAGCCGCAAAATTCCATAGGCCAGCAAGGCGCTGAGCAAGGCTGTGGCTTCTTCACCCATGCCCGCCGCCACACCAATGGCTGCCGTCAGCCAGATGCCTGCAGCGGTGGTGAGCCCGCGTACCTGGGTGGTACTGCCATCGTGCGTGCTGTCTTTGAGGATGGTGCCTGCCCCTAAAAAGCCCACACCGGCAATCACGCCCTGCATGACGCGGCTGGCCTCATTGGCCTGTGCACCGGTTTGCAGGGCAATCATTACAAACATGGCCGAGCCCATGCACACCAGCATGTGCGTGCGCACGCCGGCGGCTTTGCCGGTGGCCTCGCGCTCCCAGCCCAGCAAGCCACCGAGCAAGGCTGCAAGACTCAGGCGCATGACGATGCGCGTTGCTTGCGCGGGGTCGGGGATGTCGGAGAACTCTGCCACGGCGGTTGCCGCTACCTGTTGCCACCAGTCATTCATATGTTTGCTCCTGCCAGTACATGTCAAGGCCTGATCGTGCCTGCCCGGCGGGTGTGGCGTAGCTTTTATCCGCCGCAAAAGCGTGTCATCTAGAGCCGACGCTGTGCACGGGCTGCGGCTCGCGGCGACAATGCGTGCAACATGAAAAACACCATCCTCCCACTGCAACTGCTGGTGCATCCTTCGCTGCAAGATGTACGCCCCTTGATCCTCTACCACGGCCGTCGCTGCCCTGACGGCTATGGCGCAGCGCTGGCTGCCTGGCTGTTTTATGGGGACAAGGCTGAATTTCGCGGGCTGGACCATGGTGAAATTCAAACCCCCGAAGACCTCGGTGATCTGGATGGCCGGGCGGTCTACGTGGTGGACTTTGCGTTTGAACCCGAACTGATGGCGCAGATCGAAGCCAAGGTCAGCAAGCTGGTGGTGTTGGATCACCACAAGAGTGCGGCAGAAAAACTGACGGGCTACCAGTGCCGCTGCGGTGTGGTGCACTTTGACATGAACAAGTCGGGTGCACGGCTGGGCTGGGAGTTTTTTCACCCCGAAAAGCCCGTGCCAGGCCTGATCAAGTACATCGAAGACCGTGACATCTGGAAGTGGGAGTTTGCCGAAAGTGCCCCCTTCCTGGCTGCGCTGGACATGGAGGAGCGCAGCTTTGAACGCTGGGCCGAGATTGCCGCTTTCACGCCAGAGCAAGAAGCCGCCTTCATGGCGCGTGGTGGTGCGATGGATGAAAAATACCAGAAGCTGTGCGCCGACATTGCCGAGAGCGCGCAGGTGATGACGTTCAACGGTTTTCAGGGCCTGATGGTCAACTGCCCCGGCATGTTCCACAGCCAGGTGGGGGACTTGCTGTCCAAGCAAAGCGGCAGCTTTGCGTTCATGTGGCATGCCAACCCCAAGGGCACCAAGGTGGGCTTGCGTTCGCGCTCTGAGTTCAACTGCATTCCACTGGCCGAAAGTTTTGGCGGCGGCGGTCACGCGCAGGCGTGCGGCTTCAAGATGGACAACGCGCGCTTGCTGGATTTGCTGACAGGTGAGCTCAAGGCCGATCCAGCGGCAACGTATGACTTTGTGCCTGCACCGCTGCTGGTGTTTGACGAAGAAGGCAAGCTGATCAAGCCCAGAAAGTAAGGGCTGCGCGCCATCGCAGCCAATGGACGTGACACCTGCAGCGCAGGCGTGAGGTCTTGAAAAAGAGAGCTGTTAGCGCTTACCAATAAAGGACTTCAGATAGTTTTATATCTGAAGTCCTTTTGTATTGGGCGTTAGCAGCTCTCTTTTTATGGGTTTGCTAAGGGCAGCTGCATGCCGCAGGTTTCGGGCAAACCGCGTGCTGTGGCCTGCCAGCCCTTCACGCGCAGCAGTTGTTGCCATTGCTGCACTTCGGGCACATGGGCCAGCTGGCGCCAGTCGGCACCAAAGTGCATGACTTCGCCCGTGCGCGGGTGCGGTATGCACAGCGCGTGCGCGTGCAGCCACAGGCGGTGCAGGCCAATGCGCTGGGCCCACCAGCGGTTCAGAGGGCCTTTGCCGTGTGTTGCATCGCCAATGATGGGGTGAGATTCGTGTTTGAGGTGGCGGCGTATCTGGTGGCGGCGGCCCGTTTTGGGCAAGGCCTCGATCAGCGAAATGCGTGTGCTGGCATGGCGCGGGTCATATGCCTCGGGCCATTCCAGGTGCGCCAGGCAGCGCAGCGTGGTTTGGGCTGACTGGGCCGGGGCATCTTCGGGGGCGTCGTCGGGTTTGAGGGCGTAGTCCACATCCACTTCATCGGGCAGCCAGCCGCGTGCCAAAGCCAGGTAGTGCTTTTGGGCCGTGTGATCGGCAAAGCAGGCCGCCAGTTTCTGGCAGGCTTCTTTGCTCAGCGCAAACACTAAAACGCCGCAGGTGCCCTGATCCAGACGGTGCACGGGCCAGACGTGCTGGCCAATCTGATCGCGCAGGCTTTGCAGCACAAAGCGCGTCTCATGGCGCGCCAGTGGCGTGCGGTGTACCAGCCAGCCCGCAGGTTTGTAGACAACCACCATGTCTTCGTCCTGCCAGAGAATTTCCAGCGGATGGGTGTAGCAGGGGCGCTCGGGGGTGTCGGTCATGAAAAAAAGGGGGCTGGCACAAAGCGGGCAAGTGTAGTGGGGTGGTTGCTGCCGTGGTGGGTGCTGTCCAAATATGCACGCGCACCGCGCTGAAATTCACCGAGAATCACGGTCTTGGTGCATGCGCTGCATCATTTTGGTGCAACCTTGTCGGGGCGCATCAACATCAGCAAGAAAGTTGGGTTGGGGATGTTTCAGGGCGTAGTGGCTTCAGTGGTGGCTTCGTGCATTTTTGGTGGCATTTACTACCTGGCGCCGCTGTTGCAGCCGCTCACGGGGGAGCAAATCTTCGGCTGGCGGATGCTGATGACCATTCCCTTTACAACGGCCTGGCTGCTGTACAGCGGCCAGGGTGCTGCGGTGTGGGCTTTATGCCAGCGTGTGGCGCAGCGCTGGTCGTTTGCCTTGCTGCTGCTGCTGTCGTCGGCCCTGGCTGGAGTGCAGCTGTGGCTGTTTATGTGGGCGCCTTTGCATGGGCATGCTTTGCCGGTGTCACTGGGCTATTTTTTGCTGCCGCTGGCCATGGTGGTTGCTGGGCGTGTGGTGTTTAAAGAGCGGCTGAGCGTGTGGCAAACCGCTGCCACGGCACTGGCCGCCTGCGGCATGGTCTGGGAGCTGTGGCGTGCGGGCGGGCTGGCGTGGTCTACCTGGGTGGTGGTGATTGGTTACCCCGCTTATTTTGTGCTGCGCCGTGTGCTCAAAACCAATACGTTGGCAGGCCATTGGCTGGATGTGGCTTTGCTGCTGCCTGTGTGTCTGTGGTTTGCACTGGTGGATGCGCCCGCCGGTTTAACTGGCTGGCAGGCTGTGCTGGGCACCGATGCGCTGCACGGGCTGGTGCCGCTGCTGGGCATGGTGAGTGCCGTGGCGCTGGCTTTGTACATGGCCGCCAGCCGCTTGCTGCCACTGGGGCTGTTTGGGTTGCTCTCTTATGTGGAGCCCATGCTGCTGGTGGTAGCTGCCTTGCTGATGGGCGAACGCATACAGCCGGGGCAAGAGCTCATGTATGCCCTGATTGGCGCTGGTGTGGGCCTGCTGGCGCTGGAAGGCGGGGTGCAAATGCGCCGCTCTGCCAAAACGGTGGCCAGTGCGCAATGAATAAAGCGGTGGCAGGTCTGTGGCCTGCCACCAAGGTTGGTGGTCTGAATTGGTGATCTGAAAGGAAATCTGTCAATGGAAAAAACTGCAGCTAACCCCATCCGCATTGGTGTGGTGGGTTATGGCAATTTGGGTCGTGGCGTGGAAAACGCTGTGGCCAAAAATCCGGACATGGTTGTGGCTGGTATCTACACCCGCCGCGATCCGGGCCAGCTCCAGCCTTTGTTTGCGGGCACACCCGTGTTCTCCGTAGCCGATCTGCACCAGCATGCAGACCGCGTGGATGTACTGGTGCTGTGCGGTGGCTCTAAGGACGATTTGCCTGTGCAGTCCCCCGAGCTGGCAGCCAAGTTCTGCATGGTGGACAGCTTTGACACCCATGCCCGTATTCCAGAGCACTTTGCGGCCGTTGATGCTGCAGCTCAAGCGGGCAAGACCACCGCCTTGATTTCTGCCGGCTGGGACCCCGGCATGTTCTCTATCAATCGCGTAATGGGTGAAGCCCTGTTGCCCGATGGCGCCACTTACACCTTCTGGGGCAAGGGCTTGAGCCAAGGCCATTCTGATGCCATTCGCAGCATCCCTGGCGTGGCTGGTGGCGTGCAATACACCATCCCTGTTGAAGCGGCGGTGGATGCCGTGCGCAGCGGCGTGCGCCCCGCGTTGACTACGCGCCAAAAGCACGAGCGCCATTGCTACGTGGTGCTGGCCGAAGGTGCCGATGCGCAAGCTGTGCACAAGACCATTGTGCAAATGCCCCATTACTTTGATGAGTACGACACCACGGTCAACTTCATCACGCAGCAAGAACTCAAGGACAACCACAGCGCCATGCCCCACGGCGGTTTTGTGATTCGCAGTGGCAACACGTCTGCGCAGAACAAGCAGGTGATTGAGTACCGCCTGCAGCTCGAGAGCAACCCAGAGTTCACCTCCAGCGTTCTGGTTGCCTATGCCCGTGCCGTGCACCGCATGCACCAGTGGGGAATGACAGGCGCCAAGACCGTGTTTGATGTGGCTCCGGGCTGGCTGTCGGCCAAAAGCCCTGAGCAGCTGCGCAAGGATGCGCTGTAACGCGCTGCTGGCTGGCCTTCAATGAAAAAGCCCGCAGCAATGGAGCTGCGGGCTTTTTTTTATGGCGTCAATGGCGGGTAGATGCCGTGCCTTGCATGATGCTTTTCTGGCATTTTTTTGCCAGTGCCTGCAGATAGCCTTCGGCAAAAAAAACATCGTGGTAGGTGTCGGTCTCAAACAGGCGCAGCGGTGCTTGATGGGCATCGAGCACCGGTTGTTCGCCATGTTTCATGATTGCGTAGTACTTGAGTTTGTCCACGTCACGGTGCAGTGCAAACTTTGCGCCGTTTAAATTCAGAGCAATGCTCTGCCCGGCACTTTTGTCAATGACATGCACGGTGCACATGTCGTTGGCATCAAAAAATTCCCAGTCATCTCCCACCACGGCAATGCGCGAGAGCTGGCTTAAGGCATCTGCAATTTCGTTGGAGGTGGCCGTGTCCAGATTGATGACCGTGTCATTTTTGGGGTAGCCCTCCAGGCGTTCTTGGAAATCGCTGCAGGCCAGCAAACTTGCGCACAGGGGTATCAGGAAAGCAATACGAATCACGGCAGGTACAGGTAAGCGGGCACTATGCAGGCAGAAAAAAGCATTTCAAAAAATGCCAAGCGCTCGACTATGAAGGCAAACGTCAGTTTTCATGAATATTTTTTATACTTTTTTGGAAAGTGAAGGCGCACTCGCATCTTCCAGTCTGTCCACATCGCGCAGGGGTTTGAACACCCGCATCCAGGTGGCAACCACACCCAGCGTGCACAGGCTGCCAGCAATGGCAGCAGGCACGGCCCCCATGGCTGCAGCCATGGCTCCAGCGCGAAATTCTCCCAGCTCATTGCTCGAGCTGATGAAGAGCATGTTCACCGCATTCACGCGCCCGCGCATGCTGTCCGGCGTGGAAAATTGAACCAGAGCGGAACGGATGTACACGCTCACCATGTCTGCAGCACCGGCCAGCGCCAGCATGGATATCGACAGCCAGAACCAGTGTGACAGCGCAAACACCAGATTGGCCAGCCCAAACACCGTGACCGCCGCGAACATGACCTTGCCAACGTGGCGCTGAATGGGCCGTGCGCTCAGCCACAGGCCCATGGCGACTTCGCCGCCTGCCATGGCAGAGCGCAGCAGCCCCAGACCTTCTGGCCCGGTGTGCAGTACCTCTTTGGCGTACACCGGCAGCAAGGCCACCACGCCACCCAGCAGCACGGCAAACAGATCCAGCGAGATGGTCCCCAGCACAATGGGGCGGCTGCTGATAAAGCGAAAACCATCGGCTGCCCGTTGCCACATCGTGCCTTCCAGTGCCTGGCGCGGCGCGGCATACCGCACGGGTACACGCCACAGCAGCAAGGCGGCCAGGCTCAGTGCAACCGCGCATACGGCGTAGGTCAGCTCTCCCCCGCCCAGGCCAAACAGTACGCCGCCCAGCACAGGGGCTGCAATGGCTGCCGTGCGCATCAGCATGCTGTTGGTGGCCAGAGCCTGGGCCAGGTGTTCACGTGGCACGATCTGCGGCAGCAGGCTTTGCATGGCAGGGCCGGTAAATGCACGGCTGCAGCCAAAAAGCACCAGCACAGCGTAAATACCGCTGACGCCATGTTCACCCAGCGTACTGAGCCACAGCAGCAGTGCTGCACACAGGGCGGCGACGCTCCAGCTGATGGCCAATATGCGTTTGCGGCTGACGCGGTCAGCCAGATCACCGGCAGGAATCAGCAGCAGCAGCATGGGCAGAAACTGCGCCAGACCTACATAGGCCAAAGAGATGGGGGCACGCGTGATTTCGTAGACCTGCCAAGCCACGACCACCGCCTGCATCTGCTGGGCAAAAACACCGAGCATGCGGGCTGTCAGAAAGGGGAGAAAACCGGGCTGGCGCAAGGCCGTATTGCTAAGAGGATGAAAACTGGGCACAGCAAAGAACCGATGAATGAGCAGCGCGATGTGATGCAGGCGCGCGAAAAAAAGCCGCTGTGACAGCGGCTTGACAAGAAAACTTAGCCCAAGGTGACAACCACGGGTGCGTGGTCGCTGGGTTGCTTGTTTTTGCGGGGGGCACGGTCCACCACGCAGCCTGTGGTTGTGGCCTTGAGTGCATCGCTGACCAGAATATGGTCAATGCGCAGACCCCGGTTTTTCTGGAAGCCCAGCATGCGGTAGTCCCACCACGAGAAGCTTTTCTCGGGCTGCTCAAACATGCGGAAAGCATCGGTCAAGCCAAGCTGCAGCAGGCGCTGAAAGTGCTCCCGTTCTTCGGGCGTGTGGTGGATGGTGCCGCGCAGACCTTCGGGGTCAAAAGAGTCTCTGTCTTCCGGGGCGACATTGAAATCACCGACCAGCACCAGCTTGGGGTGCTGCGCCATTTCGGCTTTGACAAATGCCTCCAGCGCGGTCAGCCAGCGCAGCTTGTAGGTGAACTTGTCAGAGTCGGGGGCCTGACCGTTGACAAAATAACAGTTGATCAGGCGCACCTGTCCCTGTGGGGTATCCAGCGTTGCGGCAATCACCCGGGCCTGCTCATCGTCCAGACCGGGAATGTTGCGAACAACGTCGCGCATGGGGTGACGGCTGAGGATGGCTACGCCGTTGTACGTTTTCTGACCATGGCAGACGGCCTGGTAGCCCGCGTCCTGCAATTGCATGAACGGAAATTTGTCGTCGGTGAGCTTGAGCTCCTGCAGCCCAATGGCGTCAACGGGGTGGGTCTGCAACCACTCCAGCAACTGGGGCAGGCGCACGTTCAGGGAGTTGATGTTCCAGGTGGCAATTTGCATTCTTTGTTTTAACTCTTTTGAATCAATGGCAGATCGGTCAATACAGGGCTTGGGGCCATGCGTGGCAAGCAGCAATTGTGCCGCTGCCAATTAGATGGGGCACAAGCAAGGCTTTATGAATGAATCGATCCAGCGTTCATAGGGGCAGCACGGCAGCACCATGGTTTGATGCCGGCATACGGTCTGAGCACCTCCCAGTGCCCAGCTTTTGTGCACGCTGCGTATTGGGCACGGGGCTTGGGTTTCGCAGCTTGTGTCTTTGGCAGGTTGCCGTTAAAACAGCACCTGACCCATGAATTTTCATGGCGTGATCAGCATGTGACTACATTCGCATTGGAGCAAGGACGCACTATGGCCATCCACCACCTGCTGTCGGGAGAGGTCGTCAATCTGCAAGTTTTGGGCAGAGATGCGCTAGATACCCAGTCCATTGCCTTATTCAAGACGGCGCAATTAGAAGTGATGCGCTTGGTGCTGCCTGCAGGGCGTTCCATGCCGACACACGCAGTGGCCGGCGAAATTACGGTGCAATGCCTGCAAGGCAGCGTCGCGTTTGAAATGCCGGCAGCAACGCAAATATTAAGTGCCGGGCAGCTTCTGTATCTGTGTGGAGGGGAGCCACACAGCCTGATGGCGCTGGAGGATGCCTGTGTCTTGCTGACTGTGGTGCTCGCGCGTACCGCCGACTAACGGGCAGCGCGCGGTGGCTAAAAAATAGCCAGCCAGCCGTCAGGGCTTAAACCTGCGTAATCGGGTGCGGCAGAAAAAAAAGACGGGATCCGCAGATAATTCGCCCTACTTTTGGTTACCTGTTTCGCGGCAGCTGCAACCTTGGGTTCTATATTCCCGCTCTCCCGGTCCGCTCCATGTGATGGCATTGCGCACACTCTGGGTGCGCGAGCTTTTTTTACATGGATTGAGACAATGAAATTGTCAAATTTGAATATTGGCACACGGTTGGGCCTTGGCTTTGCCGTGGTGCTTGGGTTTGCAGTGGTGATTACGGCCATTGGCATGTGGCAGCTGCGTGCAGTGGGGCAAGCGACGCAAGAAATGATGCAGGTGCCTCTGGCCAAGGAGAGGCTCATCAGCGACTGGAACAACAACATCAGCGTGGCTGTAGCGCGCACGACAGCGATTGCCAAAAGCAGTGACGCCAGCTTGGTGCCATTTTTTGCCAGTGATGCAGCGGCAACCTCCAAGAGCACCGGTGAGTTGCTGGCCAAAATTGAACCTTTGATTTCGCACCCTGCCGAGCGCGACATCATGAACAAGATTCAGGACATCCGCAAGGTGTACCTCACCAGCCGCGACAAGGTCGGCCAGCTCAAGGCTGAGGGCATGGCCAGCGAAGCCGAAGCACTGCTGATGAGTGCGTATGTGCCTGCTGCTCAGGGCTATATGAAGCTGGTGGCAGATCTGCTGAACCTGCAGCGCACCAGTCTGGATGCCAAGGCTGCGCAAGTGGCGCAGATTGAGCGAACCAGCCAGACCTTCTTTGTAATTTTGGCCGCGCTGGCACTGGCGATCGGTGTGCTGTGTGCCTGGCGCCTGACGGTGGGCATTACGGTGCCGCTGAGAAGCGCAGTCACTGTGGCACGCCGTGTTGCAGATGGTGATTTGAGCGCTGATATTGCAGTGCATGGCACGGATGAAACCGGCCAGCTGATGCAGGCACTGCACGACATGAATGCCAGCCTGGGCCGCTTGGTGGGGCAGGTTCGGCAAGGCACGGACAGTATTGCCACGGCATCGAGCCAGATTGCTTCGGGCAACCACGATTTATCTTCGCGCACGGAAGAGCAGGCCAGCTCGCTGCAGCAGACGGCAGCATCGATGGAGGAGCTGACATCCACCGTCAAGCAAAACGCCGACAACGCCAGCCAGGCCAATCAGCTGGCACTGTCTGCTTCGGATGTGGCCGTTCGTGGCGGGCAGGTGGTCTCGCAGGTGGTTCAGACCATGAGCGCCATCACGGATTCGTCCAAGAAAATTGCCGACATCATCGGCGTCATTGACGGCATTGCCTTTCAGACCAATATCCTGGCATTGAACGCAGCAGTTGAAGCGGCCCGTGCGGGCGAGCAAGGGCGTGGTTTTGCGGTGGTTGCCGGTGAAGTGCGTACGCTGGCCCAGCGCAGCGCCGATGCAGCCAAAGAGATCAAGGCCTTGATCAATACATCGGTGAACAAGGTAGAAGAAGGCAGCCTGCAGGTCAGTCAGGCAGGCCAGACCATGGATGAGATCGTGCACAGCGTCAAACGTGTGACCGACATCATGGGCGAAATTACGGCCGCCAGCCATGAGCAAACTTCGGGCATTGAGCAGATCAACCGCGCAGTGGCCGAGATGGATATGGTGACCCAGCAAAACGCGGCATTGGTGGAAGAGTCCACAGCGGCTGCGCAATCCATGCAGCAGCAAACAGGTGATCTTTCGCAAATGGTCAGCGTATTCCGGCTGAAACACGCTTGAGTGCAATTGCCACCAGCTTGCTAGCTGTTGGGCAGTCTTCACCATTCACAACCCGCTGCTTTGGCGGGTTTTTTATCGCTTGTAAATGTTTGTTTTTCTAATTTCAGTAATTATTGAAACTTGTGATTGTTTGCTATAGTTGGCACATCGGGTGGGGATACCCGAGAACGCTTGTAAATTGATAGCCACCTCATTGCCGTGAGGTGGCTTTTTTTATGCCGGCTGGGCCTGTGCAGACTGCATGAACGCGCTGGTGGCGTGGGTGCTGCCGTCATCAAACACCAGTGTGCGCTCAGGCCAGCGCAGCGCTGCCAGTTTCATGTGGGCATGGGGGCGGTTGAAGGTGCGTGCCTGTGCACGGGCACCGACCGAGTAGTCCACGCAAAAGACATTGCCGCGCCCGCCATGCCAGGCAAAGGGGCCCACATTGCGAAAGAGGCCTTCGTGCGTGGTCTGGGCCGGCAGCGTTGAGCGCCAGTAATGCCCCACGACCACGGGCGTGTCTTCGGTATAGCTGTTCCACCACGCCACGCGCTCTACGAAGCGCCATTTGTTGCCGGCAAAAAACGGCTCAGGCGTTTGGCGCTCCAGTCCACAGGTCAGCACTTTGAGCGGGTTGATCAGGGCTTTGTTGAGCTCGTTGTCGCAATGGGCTTGCAGAAAGGGCGGGCAGCGTTCGCCATCTTCCAGACTGTGCGGCCAGATGGCGTTTTCTTCGGCCATGTGCTCGGCAATACGCTGCTCGCGGGCTACTTGTGCAGCCTTGGCTTCCCAGTGGTCGTATTGCGCGCGGGCTGTGCCCAGGGGCATCTGGCGGGCCTTGGCAATGTCAGGTGCATGCCAGGCAGCATGGATTACGCGCAGGTCGTGGCGCTCCAGCCCCAGGGGCAGACTGTTGAGGAAGGTTTCAATGCGTGCCCGCTGCAGCATGTTGGTGGCACGGGCAAATTGGCTGTATTTGGCGGTGTCGCTGGCAATGCGCTCTTCAAAAAACCAGCCTGCACCGTCTTTGGGGTCGTGGCGCAGCAGGTTGATTTCGTGGTTGCCTGCAATGGCGCAGGCGTAGCCGCCCTCCACCAGGCGCTGTACCAAATCCACCACACCCGGGCTGTCGGGGCCACGGTCTACAAAGTCACCCACAAAGACCAGGGTGCGTGCTTGCGGATGGCGCCCGGTTTCGTCATAGCCAAGGTGGCGCAGCAAGGCCTGCAGGGCATGCAACTCACCGTGGATGTCTCCCACGATGTCTAGCGGGCCGGGGGGCAGGGGCTGTATCAGGCTCATGGCGGCGGGGGCTTTCACAAAAGAACGCTCGTTCAAAAATTCGCACGGGCGTTCCATATTGTTGCAATGCAGCAATATCGTCAACCAGTCACCACCCTGATAGCGCAGCTTTATTTACGCCGGCAGTGTTCGCCGTTAGCGCTTGCGCTCGTAGCGCACAAAGCTAAAGGGCAGGCCCTTGGCGCTGACGAGGTCTTGCCGCGAGACTTCCTTCCACTCTGGGCCCAGTGGTGGAGCGTAGGCGTCACCATCAAAGTCTTGGTCAATGATGGTGACTTCCACAGCGTCAGCCAGAGGTAGGGCTTGGGCGTAAATTTGTGCACCACCCATGACCCAGACAGTGTCGCCATGTTGCGCGGCCACGTGCAGGGCTTCTTCCAGACTGCCTGCGCGTAGCACGCCATCGGCCTGCCAGTCGCTGCTGCGGGTGACGACGATGTTGGTGCGCCCGGGCAGGGGGCGAAAGCGCTCGGGCAGTGAATCCCAGGTCTTGCGGCCCATGACCACGGGGTTACCGCTGGTCAGTTGCTTGAAGTGCGCCAGATCCTCGGGCAGGTGCCAGGGCATGGTGTTGTTCAAACCAATGACACCATTGGCGGCGCGGGCGTAAATCAGGTGGATGGCCATGGACGTTGCGAATGAATATATAAAAAAGAGAGCTGCCTGCGCTTGTTATTCATAGACTTTAGATACTTTTATATCTGAAGTGCTTGATAGACATGCGCTAGCAGCTCTTATTTTGTGCTGCCTGTAAGGCTTACACCGCCACAGGGGCCTTGATGGCAGGGTGGTGCTCGTAGCCCAGCACTTCAAAGTCTTCAAATTCGTAGTCGAAGATCGAGTCAGGTTTGCGCTTGATCTGCAGCGTTGGGTAGGCAAAAGGCTGGCGCGACAGTTGCGTTTGCACCTGTTCAAAGTGGTTGTTGTAGATATGGCAGTCGCCACCGGTCCAGATGAAGTCGCCCACTTGCAGGTCACATTGCTGGGCCAGCATGTGGGTCAGCAGCGCGTAGCTGGCAATGTTGAACGGCACGCCCAGGAAAATATCGGCGCTGCGCTGGTACAACTGGCAGCTGAGCTTGCCGTCGGCCACATAGAACTGGAAAAACGCATGGCAAGGCATGAGCGCCATCTGGTCCAGATCGGCCACATTCCAGGCGCTGACAATGATGCGGCGGCTGTCCGGGTTGGTTTTGAGCTGCTTGACCACCTCGGCGATCTGGTCAATGTGCGTGCCATCGGCTTTGGGCCAGCTGCGCCACTGCACGCCGTACACGGGGCCCAGGTCGCCGGTTTCCTTGTCGGCCCACTCGTCCCAGATGGTGCAGCCGCGCTCTTGCAGCCACTTGACGTTGCTGTCTCCGCGCAGGAACCACAGCAGTTCATTAATGATGGATTTGAGGTGCACCTTTTTGGTGGTGACCAGCGGGAAGCCTTCGTTCAGGTCAAAGCGCATCTGGTGGCCAAACACACTGCGTGTGCCGGTGCCGGTGCGGTCACCTTTGGTCACACCATGTTCATACACATGGCGCATAAAGTCTTCGTATTGCGAGCGGACAGGGCGGTCTGTGGTGGTGGTCATGGGCGGAATCTGCAAAACAAAAACAAAACCGCCCTGAGCGAGACAAGCGTTGCTTGCATTGGCATCGGGCGGCCGATGGGGGCATTGTGACATGTGCCCCCGATCAGATGGGCCCAAAGGATATGCGGCATTGACGGACAGACAGCACAAGGGTTTTTGCTGAGACTATAAGCATTGATGTCGAGAAAAAACAGCAGCAAGCCCCCATGTGGTTGGCGCGGTGTACGCTGTTTCTCTACCTGCTTTTTACGTACCCATGTTTGGAGGAAATCTATGAAACGATTGCTCAGTCCGTGGCATACCGTGGCTGTGCTGGTGGCTGCTGGTGCTTTGGCAGCCTGCGAGCCTGCCCCCCCCACCCCTAAAGCGGCGAGTGTGCCGGGCGCTGCAGCGCCTGGCTCTGCATCCGCCTCATCCACCTCTGTGCCCGCATCCACGGATGGAGCAGTGCAAGGTCTGGGAGACGATGCAGCCATGGTGGCGGCCAGCGCAGAAAAAGCACAAACGCTGCCCAGCCATGCTGCACCTGATGCAGGTGCCTCACCGCTGGCAGAGCTCAAGCAGTACGTGGGCACCTACCCCAGTGACAGCAATATGAGTTTTCTGGAGCAAGGCGTATTGGCGGACCGCCTCAAGCTGATGCTGGGCAAGGAATACAGTACTTTGCTGTCCAACTTGCGCACGGTCAGCCCCTTAACGGAAGATGCAGGTCGCTGGTTTATCACGGGCAACCGCCCGCACGAGGGCGGCACCGAAGCCGCCGCCGTGGTGGTGGATGCTGGCAAGAACGCGGTACGCGTGTGGATGCTGCATGAGGGCAAGGTAAGCGAGTACCAAGACCCCAACCACATCACCGTGCCCTGGCCCAAGGATGTACAGACCATGCAAGACAATCAAAAGAGTTCGTCCAAAGGCTAGAGCCTGCAGATAGCAGGTCTGCATAAAAAAATGCCACGCTCAAGCGTGGCATTTTTGCTGTCAAACCATGTTGATTCAGACCTTCAGCACACAGCCCGGGTTCATGATGGCCTGTGGGTCCAGCGCCTGTTTGATGGCGCGCATCATGCCCAGTGCAACAGGTGATTTGTAGTGCTCCAGCTTGTCTGCTTTGAGCGCGCCTACGCCGTGTTCGGCAGAGAAAGATCCATCAAATTTCGCCACCGCGTCGTACACCAAGGTGTTGACCAGATTTTCTTTTTCGTTGAGAAACTGCTTGCCATCCTGGCCTTCGGGCACCTGCACGTTGTAGTGCAGATTGCCATCGCCCAGGTGGCCGAAATTAACTAAGCGCACGCCCGGAATTTCGCGCAGCAGCACGGCATCGGCGTATTCAACAAACGCAGGAATGCGCGAAGCCTGCACCGAGATGTCGTGCTTGATGTTCAGCCCTTCTTCAGCCTGCGCCAGTGGAATGCTTTCGCGGATGTGCCACAGGTCGTGCGCCTGCGCCATGCTCTCGGCCACCACGGCATCGAGCACGCAGCCGTCTTCAAAAGCCAGCTCCAGCAGGTGTTCAAAGCGTGCGCGGGCGTGGGATTCAGATTCGCTGTCAGAGTTTTCCAGCAGCACGCAGTAGGGCGCCTCAGCCATGTCGGCAAACGGTACACGCAACTGCGGCATGTGCTTGACGACCAGCGACAGCGCAAACTTTCCCATCACCTCAAAACCGGTCAGGCCAGCGGCCAGATGCTGGTGCGCCAGACCCAGCAGGCGCACAGCAGCTTCCATGCTTGGAACGGCGGCAAAGGCCGTCAGTTGTGCAGCCGGTTGCGGGAACAGCTTCATGGTGGCTGCCGTGATGATGCCCAGCGTACCCTCACTGCCAATAAACAGATCGCGCAGGTCGTAGCCTGTGTTGTCTTTGCGCAGCCCGGTCAGTCCATTCCAGATGTCACCTTGCGCGGTGACGACCTCCAGGCCCAGACACAGCTCACGCGCATTGCCGTAGCGCAGCACCTGCGTGCCGCCTGCGTTGGTGCCCAGATTGCCACCAATGGTGCAACTGCCTTCAGCCGCCAGCGACAGGGGAAACAGAAAGCCAGCTTTGTCCGCTGTGTCCTGGAGGGTTTGCAAAATCATGCCGGCTTCAACCGTGACGGTCAGGTTGTCTGCATCCAGCTGGCGCAGTGCCTGCATGCGCAGCAGGCTCAGCACCACTTGCTGGCCAGAGCTGTCGGGGGTGGAGCCGACAGACAGGCCAGTATTGCCACCTTGGGCAATGATGGGCGTATGGGCCTGGGCGCAGGCCTTGACCACCGCTGCCACCTCTTGCGTGCTGGCGGGGCGCACAACGGCCAGCGATTTGCCATGCACGCGCTTGCGCCAGTCTTGCTCATAGGCGCTCAAGTCACCGTCGGTCAGAACGTGGGCATCACCCACAATGCCACGCAATGTGGCGATCAATTGCTGGTCCATCTTGGCTTCCTCAACGTGTCTGTGTGATGGTGGATTTCTTTACGCTTGTGCAGTCAGGGCGGCTTTGGCCGCTTTTTGGCGCAACCGCACATGCAGGGCGCAGGCTACAAACAGCAGCAGGCACAGTGCAATTTCAATCAGCGCCAGGTAGCTGCTCGGCGCGCTGTCGCTCCAGGCGCGTACAACGCCTTCGGTGAAGTACAGCCACACCACCAGGCTGACCCAGCGGTAGGTGTACATGCGGTGCTTGAGCAGCCCTGCCAGCGGAATGCACAAGGGCAGCGCCTTGAGCACCAGCCAGGAGCCACCAGGGCGCAGCGGCGCCAGCCACAGCTCCCACGCGAGGCTCAAGACAATCAGGCCCAGCAGGCTGCCTGCAGCGAGCCAGCGGGTGGCAGCTACGTCGCTGCCGGGGTGGTTGTGGGTTGGGGCATTCATCGGGGTGGCATCATACGGGGCATGGCCCTGACCTTACACCGTACGCGACTGCGCACGCGCCATTTGTTGAAGACGCTCAAGTCTTTTCCATGGCGCAATACCTTGCACACACTCAAAACCCGCTTCAGTGAAGACCAGCTGGGTCTGACAGCGAGCAGTTTGACTTTCACCACCTTGCTGGCACTGGTGCCATTTTTCACGGTCTTGCTGTCTGTTTTTACGGCTTTCCCCAGCTTTGGCCGCTTGCAGGAAACGCTGCAACGCTGGCTGGTAGACAGTCTGATTCCCAGCGAAATTGCCGAGCAGGTCATGGGCTACCTGCTGCAGTTCGCCAGCAAGGCCAGCCAGCTCGGTATTGTCGGTCTGGCCTTTTTGCTGCTGACCGTGGTGAGCCTGATTTTGACCATGGACAAAACGCTCAACCAGATCTGGCGTGTGCAGCGCATGCGCCCACTGGGGCAGCGTCTGCTCATTTACTGGGCTGTGATTACGTTTGGCCCTTTGCTCATGGGCTTGAGCATTGCCACCACCTCCTACGTTCTGTCGGCTTCGCGCGGCTTTGTGGCGGTGTTGCCAGAGACTGTGCAGATAGGGTTTAACTCGCTGGAGTTTTTGCTGCTGTCGGCTGCGATGGCGGCGCTCTACCACTTTGTGCCAAACACGCCCGTCAAATGGCGACATGCATGGGCAGGTGGTTTTTTTGTGGCGGCAGGCATGGCCTTGGCCAAGACGGTGCTGGGTCTGTATCTGTCTACGGTGCCCACGTATTCGGCCATCTACGGCACCTTTGCCACCTTGCCTATTTTGCTGATCTGGATCTACACCTGCTGGGTCATCTTTTTGCTGGGTGCTCTGGTGGCTGCGTATTTGCCCAGTTTGCTGGCTGGCACCAGCCGCAACCTGCGTCAGCCTGGCTGGCAGTTCGAGCTGGCGCTGGAAACGGTCGCCGTGCTGGAGCCCTTGCGCATGCAGGATCAGCGCGGCATGCCCTCGATGGCTTTGGCCAAACGCTTGCGTGTGGACCGTTTGCAGCTGGAGCCCGCGCTGAGTGCCTTGACTGCCATCCGCTGGGTAGGGGCCATGCCAGATTCTGGAACGGCGTATCTGGAAGAAGGTGAGCCACGCTATGTGTTGCTGGTTGAGCCAGATCAGACGCCGCTGGCCCCCTTGCTGGAGCATATGCTGCTCACTCACACAGAAAGCACTGCTGCTTTGTGGCGCAGTGCAGGGCTGCAGACCTGTTTGCTGCGCGAGGCCTTGCCAGTGATGACCGGCGATGTGCACAAAGGCCCGGGCGAGGTGGCGCCTGCCCCTGACGCTTTACACTAAAGTATCAGCGTTTTATAGCTTTTACCTTTGCTGTAAAGGCTTTGAATGCTTCAGTATTTGAAGCATCTGATGCTTGAGGCCATACCCCGCCGCTATTTGGCTTTGGGTATGTCCAGGCCTCAGTTTGGATCTGCTGCACGGTTTTGCAGATAGGTTGCCAGCCAGTCTGGTGCTTGTAAGGCCTCTGGCCAGCCATGCCCCATGGGACCAGCCTGCGGGCAAATTTCACATCTACCTACAAACATTGCCAGAACGTGGCCCTAGGCTGCGCTTTGGTGCATTTTCTTTTTCGTCACTGCCATGAGCGCATCTGTTATTGAACCCTGGCTGCAGCCGACCTTGGCCCACGCGCTGCAAGCACGTGTAGCTACTACGCCGTCTTTACCTGCATACCGTGAATTTGCAGGCAAGGGCCAGCCCTGGAAGCAGTACAGCTGGCAGGAGGCAGGGGCCGCTGCTACTGGCTTTCGTGGTGCCATGCAGCACTCAGGGGTGCGCCACGGCGATCGTGTGGGCATTTGGCTGCCCAACAGTGTGAATGCCATGTGCGTGGACCAGGCGGCGCTGCAAATTGGTGCCATCTCTGTGCCGGTGCACACCACCGACAACCCGGCCAGCATTGCCTATATTTTTGACGATGCTGAAGTCAGCCTGCTGGTCTTGTCCAGCCTGAGCCAATGGGAGCGTCTGCGCGCCACCAGCTATGCAATGGATGCACTGCACACGGTGGTGGTCGCTGATCTGCAAGACCAAGTGGCCCCAGTACCAGGCCAGCCGCGTGTGGTGCCTCTTGTGCAATGGCTGCAGGCAGGAGCGTCTTTGGCGATGGGCGCAGCCCCTGCACTGCCGGCAGCGCAGGATGTAGCGGCCATTGTTTACACCTCAGGCACTACCGGAAAGCCCAAGGGCGTGATGTTGACGCATGCCAACGTTGTGGCGGATGTCGGTGCTTTTGTCGAGCGCTTGCAGCCAAATGCACAAGACCGGTTTCTGTCGTTCTTGCCGCTGTCGCACACCTTTGAGCGCACGGTAGGCTATTACCTGGCGGTTGCTTGCGGGGCATGCACGTCGTACGCACGCTCTGCGGCATTGCTGATGCAGGACATGCAGACTGAAAAGCCCACCATGTTGGTGTGCGTGCCGCGCATTTACGAGCGAGCCCATGCCAAGGTGCTGGAGAAAGTACAGGCAGGCGGGGAGGCTGAGCGCACGGCATTTGAAGCTGCTGTGCAGTGGGGCTGGGCTAATTTCTGTGCACGCCAAGGCATCACGGATGTGCACAAGCACGATGCGTCGTTGATCAACGCACCAAAGCCTGCTGCCCACGCGGCGATTGCGCAGCAAATTGCCAGCTTGTTCGGTGGCAGCATTCGCATGGCTATTACAGGGGGCGCAGCCATTGCGCACAGCACTGCCAAGGTGTTTCTGGCGCTGGATGTGCCACTGCTGCAAGGCTATGGCATGACGGAAACCAGCCCTGTGATTTCCGTCGTGACGCTGCAGAGCAATGACCCTTCTACCGTCGGTGAGCCTTTGCCTTGTGTGCAGGTGCGCATTGGCGCTCAGCGTGAGCTGCAGGTGCGTGGTCCCATCGTGATGAAAGGGTACTGGAAGCGGCCACAAGAGTCGGCAGCAGCGCTGACGGAGGATGGCTGGCTGCGCACCGGAGACCAGGCAGAACTGGTCAAGGGGCGTATTCGCTTGATGGGGCGCTTGAAGGAAATCATTGTCACTTCGACGGGCGAGAAACTCTCGCCTGCCGATCTGGAGCTGTCTTTGCTGGCCGATCCCTTGATTGAACAAATCATGGTGCTGGGCGATCACCGCCCCTATGTGAGCGCGATTGCGGTGCTCAATGCCGAAAACTGGGAGCTGCTGGCGGCCGCCAATGGCTGGAACGCCAGCAACCCAGATACCCTGCGCCAGCCTGTGGTGGTGCAGACTATTCTTCAGCGGCTGCACGCCTTGAGTACGGATTTTCCCAGCTACGCGCAACCACGTGCACTGCTGCTGACCACCGAGCCATGGAGCGTAGAAAACCAGTTGCTCACACCCACCATGAAGGTCAAGCGCAAGCAGATATTGGAGCGCTACAGCGTGCAAGTTGACGGTATGTACGGCAGCCGTCGCAGTGTTTAGAGTGCGCGAACGCAACCCTTGATGCGTCGTTGCTTGGCCTTGTCGTACTTTTGTTCTGCCTACGGTTTTGCGCCTCGTCGCAGCCGTAAACCTGCGGTTTACTGGGTTGCATTAGTCGCTCTTAGACCCTTAAGCACTGCTCCACCGCAAATTGGCAATCGACTGCTGGGCGGAGTCAACGGTTCCGGATGCACGCACTTCAGCGCAAAAAACGAAGCCCCGGTGCATGCGCAACCGGGGCCGCAGGCTTCCACCTAGACTTGGTGCGAAACCGGATACCCCCAGTTTCGACCAGTGCAGCGCAAACTTGAGGCTTAGAGCTTGACGCGGCCAGCCCAGATGTCGGCATACATCTTCCAGTCGCCCATGAAGCTGTAAAGCGGGCGCTTAAAGCTGGCTGGCTTGTTCTTTTCAAAGCCAAAGTGACCCATCCAGGCGAAGGCATAACCCAGAAACAGCCCCAAGGCTATGAACCATGGCTGGCCTTGCCAGATGGCCAGCGCCAGACAGATCAGCCCCAGCGTGCTGCCCGCAAAGTGCAAGCGGCGACAGGTGCGGTTGCTGTGTTCGCTCAGGTAGAACGGGTAAAAATAAGCAAAACTGGTGAACGTTTTGGGATCGACACTGGCCGTGTTTGCGCTGGTCATTGCAACCTCCTGCAAGGGTGAGCACCTTTGTGCGGTGCATGGGGCATGGTTGACCAGAAAACCTGCGCATGCAAGCGGCAGAACCTTATTTGGGAACTCTTTGTCCAGTTTTTGGGCTGGCTGCCCGTCTTCTTTCAATGCCGTTCGAGCTGGCGCTGTTTTCACAAGGCTTTGCCAGATCACGTCGCGCGCTTGTTCATACATGGGTGGTGAAAAAACCCATGAAAAAAGCCCGCAGCTTGCGGGCTTTCAAAGTGGGTCAGAAGGGGTCAGTCCTTCAAAAAATCATGCAGGGCAAACAAAGTTTCATCCGGTGATTCCGTCATCTGGTTGTGGCCCATGGGCAGCATGACTACGCGACAGGTCTTGGCGTGGCGCTTGGCTGTATCGATCAAGCCTTGGGCGGCCTTGGCTGGCGTCATCTGGTCTTGCTCGCCCAGTGCAAACAGGATGGGGCATTGCACCTGGGCGATCGCCGCCTCTGCGCCGGTATAGCTGTCGCAGGCAAGAAAGCCTGCGTACAGCAAGTTGGTCTCGCTGTTGCTGGCCAGCACGCGCCGGCCCAGTGCCATGCCCGCACCAAACACCCAGCTGCCTGCACCATTGGGGGGCGAGAGCGTAGCGCGTGAAAAAGTGTTGACCATGGCAATGGCTTTTTCAGGCGTGTTCAGCGCCGAATCCAGCAGTGCCGGGGCAACTTTCATGGGAAAGGCAGTGCCCACCAGCGCCAGATGGCTGATGCGCCCGGGCAGTTGAGCGGCAGTCTGCATGGCAATCAAACTGCCCCAGCTGTGGCCCACCAGAGCAGCTTTTTGCAAGTCCATGGCATCCATCAGTGCACCCATGAAGGTGGCAGCAGCTTCGACCGTTGCGGGTGCTGTGCCGGTGCTTTTGCAGTGACCGGGCAGATCAATGGCCAGCACATTCCAGCCATGGTTGGCCATGTAGCGACTTTGCAGGGCCCAGACGCTGTGGTCACACAGCACGCCATGGATGAAGATGACCGTCGGTTTGCTGCTGTCAAAAGCTTTGCCACCGGTGTAAGCGTAGATGCGGGCTTGGTGAACGTCGATATACATGTGTGTCTCTTCCTGGGCTTTTTTTAGATGTCGGCAATCAAGCGTTTACCCATGCAGATGGATGCATCGTTGGCGTAGCCGAGGCTTTCGTAAAACGCGATCACGGCATGGTTGCCGCTGCGTACCTGTAAGTTGAGTTTGGGGCAGCCCAGCGCCATGAGCTGCTGCTCGGCCCAGTCAACCAGTTGGCGGGCATGGCCCTGGCGCTGGTGCAAGGGGTGCACTGCCAGGTAATTGATCCAGCCCCGGTGGCCCTCGTAGCCGGCCATGATGGTGGCAATCAGCTGGCCTTGCGCATTCAGCCCCACCACAAACAATTCGGGCGCCACGCTGAGCTTGCGCGCAATGTCTTTGGCGGGATCGTTCCACGGGCGCACGAGATCGCAGTCTTTCCACAGCTGCACCACGGCCTCCTGGTCTGCAGGCGTGAAGGCGCGGATCTGCATCAGGCAGCTTTCTCCGCTGCCTTGAGGGCGCGTTTGAGGTCGTCGATCAGGTCGTCGGCATCTTCCAGTCCTATGGACAGACGGATCGTGCCCTGGTTGATGCCGGCCTGAGACAGCGCCTCATCGCTCATGCGGAAATGCGTGGTGCTGGCCGGGTGAATGACCAGCGAGCGGCAATCGCCCACGTTGGCCAGGTGGCTGAACACTTTCAGCGTTTCAATGAACTTCTTGCCCTGATTGTGGTTGCCTGCAATGTCAAAGCTGAACACCGAGCCCGCTCCGCGGGGCAGCAGTTTTTGCGCCAATGTGTGCGATGAATGCGTCGGCAGCATGGGGTGACCGACGCGGCTGACCAGTGGATGGCTGGCCAGAAACTGCACCACTTTTTCGGTGTTCTTCATGTGGCGCTCCATGCGCAGGGGCAGGGTTTCAATGCCTTGCAAAATCAGCCACGCGCTGTGCGGGCTCAGGCAGGCACCAAAGTCGCGCAGGCCTTCGCGGCGGGCGCGCAGCAGGAAGGCTCCGGTGGTGCTTTCCTCGCTGAACACCATGTTGTGAAAGCCTTCGTAGGGTTCGGTCAGTTCAGGAAATTTGCCCGATTTTTCCCAGTCAAAGCTGCCGCCATCCACCACAATGCCCCCAATCACCGTGCCGTGGCCCGACAGGAATTTGGTGGCCGAGTGGTAAACAATATCGGCACCGTGTTGGAGTGGCTGCATCAGCCACGGTGAGGTGAGGGTGGAGTCCACCAGCAGTGGCACGCCGGCATCGTGGGCTATCTGACTGATGGTAGGAATGTCCAGCACATCCAGGCCCGGGTTGCCTACGGTTTCACCAAAGAACAGCTTGGTGTTGGGGCGCACAGCGGCTTTCCAGCCATCAATGTCACCGGGTTTGACAAAGGTGGTCTCAATGCCAAAGCGGCGCAGCGTGTAGTGCAGCAGGTTCTGGCTACCGCCGTACAGCGCGGTGCTGGCCACGATGTGGCTGCCTGCGCCCATCAGCGTGGCAATCGACAGGTGCAGCGCCGCCTGGCCGCTGGCCACGGCAATCGCGCCCACACCGCCTTCCAGCGCCGAGACGCGTTGCTCCAGCACCGCGTTGGTCGGGTTGCTGATGCGGCTGTAGACGTGGCCGGGGCGCTCGAGGTTAAACAGACTGGCAGCATGGTCACTGGACTCGAAGACAAAAGAGGTCGTCAAGTGAATGGGGACTGCGCGTGCGCCCGTTGCCGGGTCAGGCTGTGCACCAGCGTGCAGGCTCAGGGTGTCAAAACCAGGGTCGCTATAACCGGGCATGTGTGCTATCTCCAGCGTTTTTGTAATGGGTCAGCATGCTGGCACAGATACAGCCCGCAGTCAGCACTTTGGAGACGTATTCAGGTGGCTATAGGCGGTGACAATAAGGGCGTGCTCACGAAACAGTAGCTATAAGTGCTCGTATTTATTGCTTTTAAAAGCGATTCCTATTGCAGTGATTTGATTTATATACGTTTGCAGCTATTGTTTTAACTGCGTCACGTGCAGATGCTGATCCTGTCGCGCAGGAAGGCCGCAGCGCTTGTGTTGTGGGCTATATTGCTGGACAAGGCACCGCATCTGGCGACGGTGGCCAGATTTTGGAGATATACCGAATGAAAGTGAGCGACATCCTGCTCCTCAAGGGCAGCACTTTGTATGTAGCGCAGGCCGATGATGCGTTGGCCGATGCCGTCGCTCTGATGGCGGAAAAAGACATTGGCTCGCTGGTCGTGATGGAGCACGGCGATGTGGTGGGCATGCTGACCTTCCGCGAAGTCATTCAGGCCACGGTGAAAAACGGCGGCAGTTTCGGCTCTAGCCGTGTGCGCTCTGCCATGGATGATGCCCCGCTGACCTGCACCATGGAAACCGAACTGGATGAAGTACGGCGCATGATTTTGGACCGCCATGCACGCTATATGCCTGTGATGGACAAGCGCATGCTGATGGGCGTGGTCAGCCTGTACGACGTGGCCAAGGCGGTGGTAGACAGCCAGAATTTTGAAAACAAACTGCTCAAGGCCTATATCCGTGACTGGCCCCAGCAAGAAACACCCAATCCCTGAGTTTGGCGCTGCGGCGACGGCTCATGCAAAAAGGCTTCCGTGATGGAAGCCTTTTTTATGGGCGCAAGCCGTGTGGTGTCAGGGCTTGAGGCTGGCTTGTCAGGCCAACTGGTGGTTGGTGACCTTGCGCAGCCAAGGCGGTAAATCCTGAGCCGGCATGGGTTTGGCAAACAGATAGCCTTGCAGCACTGGGCAACCTTGCTCGGTCAGCCATGCGGCTTGCTCGGGCGTCTCAACCCCTTCGGCCACTACCGTCATGCCAAGGCTGGTCGCAATATTGAGCACAGAGCGCGTCAGCGCGCTGGCTGCCGAGCTGGTGGTGACATCGTGCACAAAGCTCTTGTCCAGCTTGAGCTCTGAAATAGGCAGGCGATGCAAATAGCTCAGGCTGGAGTAGCCGGTGCCAAAGTCATCCATGGACAAGCGCATGCCCATGGCGTGAAGATTCTTGAGGTTGTTGAGCGTGGCAGGGCTGCTGTCGAGCATCACGCTTTCTGTGATCTCCAGCATCAGATCATTGCAAGCCAGTCCGTGCTCTTGCAGGCTGTTGTATACGCGCTGTGCAAATTCAGGGTCGTGAAAGTTATTGGTTGATAAATTCACGGCAATATGCGGAACAGATATCCCTTGCGCACGCCATGTGGCCAGTTGCGTGCATGCCGCATCAATCAGCCAGCTGGTCAGCGCATGGATCAGGCCGGCGTCTTCAGCCGCCGCTATGAAGCGCGGCGGTGCTACCCAGCCCCATTCAGGGTGCTGCCAGCGTGCCAATGCTTCCACGCCATAAAGCGTGTGCTCTGCCGTGCTCAGAACCTGTGGCTGGTAATGCAGTTGTAGTCCTCCATCGGCCAATGTCTGCCGCAGCTCACGCTCCATGTCTGCGCGCTCCTGACTGATTTTTCCCATCTCTGGCTGATAGCGCTCCCACAGCTGGCTGCCTTGGCTTTTGGCGGCGTACATGGCCTGGTCGGCATGGCGCAGCAGCATTTCAATATCGGTGCCGTCTTCTGGGTAGGTGCACACGCCGATGCAGGCGCTGGGAATCGTCATGACGCCATTGATGCTGAAGGGCTCGGCAATGGCGTCCAGCATTCGTTGCGCAACTTCAGGAATTTGCTCAGCAGGGCAGCGCGGCATGAGCACTGCAAACTCATCGCTGGACAGACGCCCCACCACGTCATCAGGGCGGGTGCACTGGCCCAAGCGCAGGGCGATTTCGCACAGCAGGGCATCGCCAGCTGCATGACCCAGACTGTCGTTCCACAGCTTGAATCGATCCAGATCAAGGAAGAACAACACGCCGGACTGGCCGCGAATGGAGTGCAGCACCTGCTCGGCGCACTCATTGAACATGGTGCGGTTGGGCAGCAGTGTGAGTGTGTCGTAGTAAGCCAGCTGGCGGATGCGGTGTTTGCTGGCATCACGCTCCATTGCGATGGCGCTCAGGTACAGGCAAGCCTTGACCACTTGCTGGTGCAGTGCATTGGGCGCACCAGTGGATTCAAAGTACAGCGCAAATGTGCCCAGAACTTTGTGGTCATGGCTTTTGATGGGGCAAGACCAGCAAGCACGCAGGCCTGCCTCCAGGAAAGGTGCGGCAATATCTTGCCAGTTGGGGTCTGTACTCAGGTCTGTGCTGATGACCTCATGCCCCAAAAAAGCAGCGGTGCCGCAGGCACCGGTGCTGGGACCAATACGCATGCCTTCAATGAGTGCAGACAGCGAATCGGGCAAGCTGGGGGCTGCTAAGGGGTGCAGCAAGTCATCCTCATCGACCGTCAAGATGCTGACGTGTACGTGCGGCAGCAACTCCTCTAGCGCCTGGCACATGTGGAGCATCAGCGTAGGCAGGGGCTTTTCTTGCACCACATCTTCCAGAACTTGCCGCTGAAAAGCCTCAAAACGTTTGGTAAAGCCAATATCAGTCAGGACAATGACTTGTGCGGCGGTGCGATCAATGGGGGTGGACTGGCGGTCCAGCGTATTGATGCTGGCAGCCACCCACAGCGGGGATCCATCTCTGTGTGTGAGTAATAGTTCGCCGCTGTAAGCACCTCGGTGCACCAGTTGTTCGCGAATGTGGGGCGCCAGGTCAGTAGACGACGCCAGTAATTTTTGGAGCGGGCGTACGCCTTGCATGTCCTGCAAGGTGTAGCCTAAAAGGCGGGTAAAACCGTCATTGACGTGCACCACATTCAAGTGATCGTCAGTGATCAGCCATGCGCTATCGCTGCTGTGCAGCGCTTGCAACCAGTCCAAGGTCTGAGGAGCCGGTGTCAAGTGTGTCATCAAACGGCTTTCTGGAAAAATTTCGCAAATAGTAACAAGCTGTCAGAGCCCCGCCAAGATGTTCAAGCATCACAAGGGCATAATTCGCAGCACTATGAGCGGCAACACTTTCGGAACTCTTTTCACGGTCACCAATTTTGGTGAATCGCATGGGCCAGCCATTGGCTGCGTTATTGATGGATGTCCTCCGGGCATGCCGTTATCGGTTGAAGATATCCAGTGGGATCTGGACCGACGTCGCCCCGGCACCAGCCGGCATGTGACGCAGCGGCAGGAACCTGATCAAGTGGAAATTCTCTCCGGCGTGTATGAGGGGGTAACCACAGGCACGCCGATTGGCTTGCTGATTCGTAATACCGACCAGCGGAGCAAAGATTACGCCAATATCGCTCAAAGTTTTCGTCCTGGGCATGCGGATTACGCTTATTGGTACAAATACGGCGTCCGTGATCCCCGTGGTGGTGGGCGTTCATCGGCCCGCTTGACGGCACCCACCGTGGCAGCAGGTGCGGTGGCCAAAAAATGGCTGAAATCCCAGTTTGGTACGGAATTTCGTGCCTGCATGACGCAGTTGGGTGAGCTGCCGATTGGTTTTGAAGACTGGTCCCATGTCCCTCACAACCCATTTTTCGCCCCGGTGTCGGATGTGCAGCAGCTTGAAAGCTATATGGATGCGCTGCGCAAGGCGGGTGACAGCTGCGGTGCACGCATCCACGTGCAGGCGACAGGTATGCCGGTGGGGCTGGGCCAGCCGCTGTACGACAAGCTCGATGCTGATATTGCCTACGCCATGATGGGGCTGAACGCTGTCAAGGGCGTCGAGATCGGAGCAGGCTTTGCCAGCGTGGCACAGCGGGGGACCGTTCATGGTGACTCGCTCAGTCCTGAAGGCTTTCGCTCCAACAACGCTGGTGGTGTGCTGGGCGGGATCAGTACGGGGCAGAATCTAGAGGTGAGCATTGCCATCAAGCCCACCAGTTCTATTTTGAGCCCTCGTGAGTCGATCGATACGCTGGGCCACAGTACAGAGGTGATTACCAAAGGTCGTCATGACCCCTGCGTAGGCATTCGTGCTGCGCCCATCGCCGAGGCCTTGCTGGCACTGGTAGTCATGGACCACGCCTTGCGCAACCGCGCACAGTGCGGTGATGTCAGCTTGCCGCTGGCGCCGATTCCCGCATCAGCACAGGATTAAAAAAAATAGCTGGTAGCGCTGAAAAATCAACGGTTTCAGGTGATTTTAATAAGTAGATCGTTGTTGTATAAGCGCTGTTAGCTCTTCTTTTTGAGAAATCACCCAAACAAAAGGCCGCAGATGCGGCCTTTTGTTTGGGATGACTCAGATGTCGTGTTCAGGTGCGAACCTCATCGACCAGATGCTTGAAGTCGTCGATGTCTTCAAAGCTGCGGTACACGCTGGCAAAGCGGATGTATGCCACCTTGTCCAGCTTGCGCAGCTCTTGCATCACCAGCTCGCCAATGCGCGAGGAGGGAACCTCACGGACACCAGCTGTCAGCAATTGCTCTTTGACGCGTTCGATGGCGTCATCCACCTGGGGCGACGCGACAGGACGCTTGCGCAAAGCCAGTGTGAATGAGGCTTGCAACTTGTCGTGGCTGAAGTCAATGCGGCGACCATCTTTCTTGACCACGGTGGGAAAGCTCACATCAGGGCGTTCGTAGGTGGTAAAGCGCTTGGCGCAGCTCAGACATTGCCGACGGCGGCGGATGAAGGCCCCTTCTTCGGCCACGCGGGTTTCCACGACTTGGGTGTCCGGGTGGCTGCAAAAAGGGCACTTCATGGTGGCAAGGTCTTACTTGTAGACAGGAAAGCGCGCGGTCAGCGCAGCCACTTGCTCACGCACACGCGCCAGATTGGCTTCGTCGCTGGGGTTCTCCAGCACATCAGCCACCAAGTTGGCGGTAATGCGGGTCTCTTCTTCCTTGAAACCACGGGTAGTCATGGCCGGTGTACCCACGCGGATACCGCTGGTGACCATGGGCTTTTCAGGGTCGTTAGGGATGGAGTTCTTATTGATGGTGATGTGCGCAGCACCCAAAGCCGCTTCAGCAGCCTTGCCGGTGATGCCCTTGGCACGCAGGTCCACCAGCATCACATGGCTTTCAGTGCGGCCAGAGATGATGCGCAGACCACGCTCGGTCAGTGTGTCAGCCATCACCTTGGCGTTCTTGATGACTTGCTCCTGGTAAGCCTTGAACTCGGGGGACTGGGCTTCCTTGAAGGCCACGGCCTTGCCTGCGATCACATGCATCAGCGGGCCGCCCTGCAGGCCGGGGAAGATGGCGCTGTTCAGGGCTTTTTCGTGCTCGGCCTTCATCAAGATAACGCCACCACGGGGGCCGCGCAGGCTCTTGTGGGTGGTCGTGGTGACCACATCGGCGTAAGGCACGGGGTTGGGGTACACACCGGCGGCAATCAGGCCAGCGTAGTGGGCCATGTCCACCCAGAAGATGGCGCCAACTTCCTTGGCAATTTTGGCAAAGCGCTCAAAATCAATGCGCAGGGCATAGGCCGAAGCGCCAGCAATGATGATGCGGGGCTTGTGCTCACGTGCCAGCGCTTCCATCTTGTCGTAGTCGATGGCTTCCTGGGCGTTCAGGCCGTAGGAGATCACGTTGAACCACTTGCCGGACATGTTCAGCGGCATGCCATGCGTCAGGTGGCCACCCTCGGCCAGGCTCATTCCCATGATGGTGTCACCGGGCTTGGCAAAGGCCATCAGCACGGCCTGGTTGGCTTGCGAGCCAGAGTTGGGCTGCACGTTGGCTGCTTCAGCGCCAAAGATGGCCTTGATGCGGTCAATGGCCAGTTGCTCGACCACGTCCACGTTTTCGCAGCCGCCGTAGTAGCGCTTGCCGGGGTAGCCTTCGGCGTACTTGTTGGTCAGCTGGGAGCCCTGGGCCTGCATGACAGCGGGCGAGCAGTAATTCTCGCTGGCGATCAGCTCAATGTGCTCTTCCTGGCGGTGGTTTTCGGCCTCGATGGCGGCAAAAACTTCGGGGTCGACGATCGCGACAGTATTGGTGCGTTGAAACATGATTTGGCAGTCCTGTGAACTTGAATTCCCTTGAAGACAAGGGCTGCCCAGGCGAACGGCTAAGACGCCCGGTCATCTGGGCGGTACGCTCCCCGGTGGTTGGCGCAGGGCTTGTGAAAAGTCCTTTGCATCGATTCCACGTCAGTGCTGCGCCGGTAAAACCCGGCCGCACCTATCGCCAGTTGCGTACCCCGCAAGTGTAGCGTAGGCGATAACCCCCGGAAACAACGAAGCGCAAGCACTTGCAGGGCTAATGTGCCTTTGCATGTGCTTGCGCTAAGGGCGCAACCGTTTTTAAACGGTCAGAGATTAGAACTTAAAGCTACCTGGGTATTGTCCTGCACACTGCTGGCAGCTACCGCTTCTGTTTCCAGGTTCGCTGCAGGTGTGATCTGGCGCTTGGCGATCAAGGCTGGCTTGACCTGTGTGGTCGGAGTGGACGCACCCGCAACTTGCCGCAGACGGCGGTGCTCTGCCAGCACCTTGGATGCATAGCCACCGTCGTTTTGCATATTGGCGGCGCCAACATAGTATTTGAGCGCACCTTCCACAGAGCCTGTGATCTGTATGTATTCCTTGAGGATGGATGCTCCTACGCGCAGGTTGCTGACAGGATCAAAGGCTGCATGAGTGCCGCCAAAATTTTCATACTTTTCGGTATGAACGCGGGTCATCACCTGCATCAAGCCTTGTGCTCCCACAGAGCTTTGGGCGAATGGGTTGAAGCTCGACTCCACGGCCATGACGGCCAGGATCAGGGTCGGATCAATCTTTTGTTGCGCGCCTTGCTTGTAGGCTTCAGCAACGATGGCAGCAATAGGTTCGGCTGCAACACGGTACTTTTTACTGATCCAGTAAGCCACCGCGGACTGATCCTTGGGCAACTCTTTGGGATTGGCTGCAGTGGTGCGCTCAACAGCTTCGGGTGCTGGGGTGAAGCCAACGACAGCGACATGGCGGTCTTGCAGCCATGTGCGCAGTTGTGCTTCGCCTTGCGCACGCAAATCCGGGTGAGCGAACAGAGCCACAGAAGCAAATGCGACGATCAGACCGATCAGTGCAAAGCTATTGTGGGTAATTTCAAGAAAACCCTCGGTGATATCTGACGCAATTGCGCGCACAGAATTCACCCAGTTTCCTGGCTTAGACATGGCGTTTCCTTTCTTGCGGTCTGGTGTGGCGGTGTCCGTACAGGAGTGCCTAACCATCCAGCCTGAGTCCAGTCGTTACTGTTTCATGCGCTAACTCAGCGCCTAGAGACGCATGAACATCCCTGAGGAGGGATTCAAGCTACGACGTTTAACAATCTTGCGATTCAATGTGGGCGGATTTTAAAAGCCGCCTAAATTACTGGTCAATACTAATGATTTTGTTTTTTAGATCTAAATGTAATTAATAGGGCGCTATCCAAGGTGTTTTTTGTCTGTAACTACTTGTAAACCCTTGGGTTAAAGCTATGTGTTGGGCGCTGCTTGCTATCAAAGCGACGTGTCGCTGATTTGGTATTTAAATTAATTTATGAAATTTATAGGGAAAAACTTGGATGAATGGCCATGTATTCGCGATGACATTCATGCGTGTAGGTGCCAAGAGCAGTGTCAATTTTTATGACTTTGTGGCCAATCGAAGAGGCCGTGCGGTATTGTTCTCAGGCGGGAGTGCCGACTTACAGGTAATACATACATGGCTAATACAAAATTCCAAGGATTGCGCTGGGGTGCAGGCCGCGGTCGCGCGCTAAGTTTGGTTGCTGGCGCAGTGCTGGTGGTGATGGGGGGGCTGTGGTTAGGGCTGCCTGGCGTGATTGCGCAGCAAGTGCAAGAAAAAGCCTCGGATGCGCTAGGGCGTGCAGTGACTGTGCGCAGTGTGGATGTGGCGCCATGGTCACTGGCAGTCACGGTGCATGGCCTGCAGGTGGCTGGAGTGCCCGGACAGGGCCCCGCACTTTCGGTTGAGCGTACTTATATCAATGCATCGCTGTCGAGCCTGTTGCGCTGGGCCCCGGTGCTGGATGCTATCGAGCTGGATCAGCCTGTGGTGCAAGTCAGCCGGGATGCATCAGGGCAATGGGACTTCGCAGACATCCTTGAAACGCTTCAAAAAAATTCGGAACCCAGAGACCCCGGTGCGGCGCCAGCGCGTGTTGCGCTCTACAACATTCAAATCAGGGATGGCCGGGTAGAGCTCAACGACCAGGTAGCAGGTGTGCAGCACACGATTGATGCCTTGCAATTGCAGCTGCCTTTTATTAGTACTCTGGCCTCGCAGCGTGAAGTGAAAGTGCAGCCTCAGCTGTCCATGCGCCTGAATGGCAGTGAAGTTGCCTCGCAGGCGGTGAGTACACCTTTTGATGTGACGCAGAGCACGCAAGCCAAGCTGGAGATCAAGCAGTTTGATTTATCGCCTTATGCACCCTATGTGCCAGCCAGCGTACCAGTTCGGCTGCAGCAGGGGCAGCTGGATGCCGAGATTTTGGTGGCTTTTGAGCAGACTGAGCAGCCCACAATGCAGTTGCAAGGCAGCACGTTGCAACTGTCTAACCTGAAGTTGCAAGACAGCGAGGGGCAACCTTTGGCTGGGTTGTCTCAGTTGAAGGTGCAACTGGGCGACACACGCCCGCTGCAGCAGCAGGTGCATGTGGCGACAGTGACAGTGCAGCAACCGTTCGCACATTTACATCGGCGTGCCGATGGCCGTCTCTTGCCACCTGCTGCTGTGGCTGCAGTTCCGGTGGAGAGAGCAAGGGCTGAAAAAACAGCAGAGAAAGCAGCAGAAAACGTAGCGATTGATGAAGGCTGGAAGCTGTTTGTTGATCGATTGAATGTAGAAAATGGGTGGGCGCAATGGCGCGATGATGTGGGGCAAGCTGGTGCCGCTTTGCGTGTAGATCAATTGCAATTGCAAGCACACAGCCTGGCGTGGCCGATGGGAAATGATGCCCAGTGGACACTGATGGCCCGTCTGCAGGGGGAAGACCGCATTGCACGCGGGAGCCTGCATAGCTCGGGTACAGGCAGTATGGAGCGTGGGCAAGCCTCCATCGTGGTCGATAAGTTCGATGCTCAGGCCGTTCAAGCCTATGCCAGGCAATGGCTGAAACTGCCAGTCGGCGGCTTGGCATCGTTAACCGCTGGTGTGGCTTGGCAGCAAGGCCAGGTTCATGCCAAGGTGCCGGTGCTGGCCATTGAGTCGGTGACGCTCGGTCAGGTGTCTTCACCCGACGTAGCATGGACAGGGCTGCAGTTGCGAAATTTGCAGCTAGACACAGCCTTGCAGCAGGTCAATGTTGAACACATTGCATTGCAGGCCCCCCGTGCGCGCGTGCAGCGCAATGCTCAGGGCCGCTGGATGTATGAGCAGTGGCTGCAACCTGTGGTGGGTGCTCCGGCCAAGGGCAAAGAAACGGTTGCATCACCTGCTGGCAAGCCTTGGCAGGTGCTTGTGCAAGACTTGGAGCTGGCTGCAGGCCAGGTTGAGCTTACGGATGCCTCGTTAGGTGATATGCCTTTGGCCATCAACCTGTCAGATGTGCAATTGCGCATGCAGAACATGGACAGCATCAAAGGTACTGCCCAGACTTATCTGTCTGCCCGTATGGCTGAACGCACGCGCCGCGGCGGCTGGGGAAAGCCTGGCGCAATGTCCTATGAGGGCAGCTTGCAGTTAGATCCCTTGCTCACCAAAGGGCGCGTTCATATCAATGCGTTGCCGTTGCAAGCTTTTGAGCCCTATATGGCGCCGTACTTGAATGTGCGTTTGGTGCGTGCACTGGCCAGTTTTGATGGAGATGTGCACTTTGCCCAGCAATCCAAAGGTCCGCAGCTGCAATTGCAAGGCCAAGGACGTGTCACGGATATGCATGTGCAGAGCGTGGTCGGTGATGCCCGTGCAGCCCAAGCGGTGCAGGGCCCGCAAGCGTCGGCTGCGCTCGGTGCGGAAGACTTGTTGCGCTGGAAGCAACTGCGCGTTCAGGGCGTGCGCGTCAACATGCAGCCCGCGCAGCCTGTGCACATCCAAGTGCGGAGCACTGATTTGCAGGATTTTTTTGCTCGGGTGGTGGTCTTGCCCGAAGGGCGATTGAATTTACAAAATTTGGTTAAAAACGATTCGGCCAAGGCTGATCCCCAATCAGTTGATGCTGTTGTGGCCACAGAAAAGTCTGTGAACTCTGATGAGGTGTCACAGCCAGTGACTTCACCTCGTATTGATATGGGGCCTATTGCACTGCGTGGAGGGGTGATCAAGTTTTCTGATTACTTCATTCAGCCCAACTACTCGGCCGATCTGACATCTTTGAATGGCAGTTTGGATGCATTTTCTTCCCAGCCTCCAGCGCCTGGTGAGGCTGTGGCGTTGGCCCAGTTGAAGCTGGATGGCATTGCACAAGGCACTGCTCAATTGAGTATTGAAGGCCAAATCAATCCTCTGGCCCAGCCTTTGGCCTTAGATGTGCGCGCCAAAGTAGATGGATTGGATTTGTCACCATTGACACCCTATGCAATCAAATATGCGGGGCACGGCATTGAAAAAGGCAAGCTCAACATGGATGTGCACTACCAGGTGCAACCGGATGGGCAATTGACTGCTGCCAATCAACTGGTATTAAAGCAGTTGACGTTCACCGATCCTGTGGAGGGTGCTCCTGCTTCTTTGCCTGTGCGTTTGGCGGTGGCCCTGCTGGCTGACAGCAATGGGGTCATTGATCTGAATTTGCCGGTCACTGGCTCGCTCAACGACCCGCAATTTCGTCTGGCACCGGTGATTTTCAAAATCATCGGCAACATTATTCGCAAGGCCATAACGGCTCCGTTCAGTTTGCTGACGGGCGCGTTTGCAGCCGGGGATGACAAAAGCGATATCACTTTTGAGGCAGGGCGATCGACCCTGGACGAGCAGGCGCAAGCCAACTTGCAGCAGCTAGCCAAGGCAATGAACAGTAAACCGCAGCTCAAATTGACTTTGATTGGTCAAGCTGACGCAACGGCAGAAGCACCGGGATGGAAGCGTGCGCAATTAGATCGATTGCTGGATGGGGACGGCACCACATCAGAAGGGCGCGCGCGCACAGATAAGCAAAAGCTGGCGGCCTTAAAGCAGGTCTATCGCAATACCGTGAAAGACAGGCCTCGTAATATGGTGGGTTTGACCAAAGATTTGCCCGCCGAGGAGATGGAGGCATTAATTTTGAAAGATATGGTTATTCCTGCTGCTGCTTGGGATGATTTGGCGGCTGGCCGCGCACAGACGGTACGTGACTATTTATTAGCGCAAGGTGTTGATGCGCAAAGAGTCTTTTTGGGTAGAGCTTCTGAAAAGACGAAAAATCCTGCTGGTCCATCCGTGTTGCTGAATATTTCTGTCCAGTGATACTTGGGGTCTTTTCAAATAGCGGCGAAAATACGTGCTAACAAGAGAGCATGCTTCATGTGAAGCAGCTCCCAATGATCTGGGCCCTTCATGCCATGGGATGAAGGGCTGTTTTCCTATTTATGACTCTTAATTTCTATTTCGCAGCAACATGTCTGATGCACCTGAACTGAATCCGTCCCCTGCCAAGAACGCTGAGGCACATCCGCTGGATGCTCTGACTGGTGGCGCGTTTTCAGCCGCCACATCCGGTGATCGTGCTGCTCGCATCCGTGACTGGTTGGCCGCGCAACCCACCGACGAGCAACTGCAAGAAGTCTTTAAAGAGCTGAGCATTCGCGACAAGAGCGTTGCCCGTTTGGTGCGTGAGCGTATGGATGACATCCGTCGTGCCAAAGATCAAGAAGTGATTGCAGTCGAGTGGGCTGAAAAAGCACAAGCCCTTCTGGCGGGGGCTACGTTGAATGTGGCTGAGGCTGTAGCGTGGCAGCGCGATGCCGCCAAAGCGGGGGCTCCTTTGTCCCGTGAGCCTCTGTCGGCCTTGAAGCAGCAATTGGTCGAGCGTGTAAAAACCATTGAAGATCTGCAGCACCGTGTTCAGGTACAGCGCGAAGCGGCTGTGTTGCTGGCGCAGCGCATTGAAGTACTGTCCACTAAGCCATGGCGTGATGCAGAAGCAGCTCAAGAGGGTTTGCGCAGCGATGTTGCCCACTGGCAAGCCCAGGCGACAGAGCTGACCAATGATGCAAGCTGGAGCAGCGTAAATGATCGTTTCCCTCCTCAGCTGGATGCATCGCGCGCCCAGCTTTTGGTTGTGTGGGAGGCCTACCAGTCGGCTCTGGCTCTGACGCAGGCGGCAGCCGCGAGTGAGCAGGCCGAGCTGCCCCCCGTGCCTGTCTGGGCTGATGAAATTCGTGTGGCACGCGGTTTGCCTTCCGAGTTGGTGGCACCAGCTGCGGTGAAGACTGCAGCTAAGCCTGCAATGGCTAAGGCTGATACTGCACAAAAGCAGCAAGCTGCTACCCAGATGGTGACATCTGCCTTGCAGGCGCTGACTGAGGCAACCGAAGACAAAAAATCTGAGGCTGTTAGCGCACTGCGCGCAGTACTCAAGCAGCAGGGGCGCTGGCTTGATGACACACTGGCTTTGCAAGTGCATGAGCAATTGCTGGCTGCAGGTGACGCACAAGGTTGGCAGCCCAAAAATGTGGATCGCCAGCGCGAAGAGCTGGTGATGAAGGCAGAGTCATTGCTTAATCGCCCAGATGGACAAACCTTGGGTGGTCGCAAGTTGCAAGAAACTTTGCGCCAATTGCGTGAGCAGTGGAAGCTGGCCGATCAAGGTGCGGCCCCTAATCACTCGCTGTGGAAAAAGTTTGATGAAGCCTGTAACGCTGCGTACAAGCAAGTGGAGGTGTGGCTCGAGCGTGTGCGCGCCGAGTCCTCCCAGCATAAGGCTTCCAGGCTGGCGTTGATTGAAGAGGTGAAGGCTTGGGCAGCGACCCAGGTTGATACGCAGGATCTAAAGGGCGTAGCGCGATCTTTGCGTCAGTTTGCCGAACGCTGGCGCGATAGCGGGCATGTGGGTGAAAAGGTATTTGCAGAGCTGCAGACGGCCTGGAAGCAGGCAATGCATGTGGCAGAAGCGCCTTTGCATGCTGCTCAAAAATCCAGTCTGGACCGCCGCCACGCCATGATCGCTGAGGCGCAAGCCCTGGCTGACGCCCCTTCTTTGCGCATTGATGCGGTAAAGGAGCTGCAGCAGCGCTGGCAAGCAGAGGCGCAAGCCGTGCCTTTGGATCGCAAGCATGAACAAAAGCTGTGGGATGCATTCCGCAAGCCTTTGGACGATGCATTCAATCGTAAGGGTGCAGAGCGCAGCCGTGCGCCTTCTTTGGAAGATTTGTCGCAACACGATCGTGCTGTGGTCGAGGCATCCAAGGCACTGCAGGCCGCCAATGCATCGGGTGATGTGCAGCAAATTCGTGCAGCCATGGATGCGCTGGAACATGTGGTGCGCCGCCAGCCTGCAGAGCTGTCGTCTGAAGGCATGTCAGCTCCTAGCAGTGCCGAGGTGGTTGCCGAAGCGGTGAAGTCAGATCGACCTGTGGTGGCTGTGCGCGGGGATGATCGCCCGGGCGCGAAGAAGGATGTTGCTGCTCCTGCACGGGATGCACGACCTGCAGCTCGCAAGGATGCGCGTGCACCTCGTGCAGAGCGATCGGAGCGTCCAGAGCGGGGTCCTCGCTTGGGTGATGTCGCTTTCCGTGCTCAGCGTGATGCCGTAGAGTCTGCGCAATTTGCATTGCGCAAGCTGGCTGCACAAGCCCATGGAGAGGCGCTGACCAAGCTGGTGGATGCCTGGAGCCAGCGCGATGGACAGGCGCTTCCTACGGCGCAGGAGCTGGGCGGTAAGATTACTGCGCAAGTGCGTAATTCCTGGGCGCAAGCTGCGACTGCTCCAGCCAAGTCCTCTGATGTGGCCGATGCATTGCTGCGTTTGGAAATTGCGTCCGAAACCCCAACACCTGCAGAGCATGCTGCCGCACGCCGCATGCTGCAGCTGCAACTGCTGACGCGTCGCAATGCTCCTGCACCAGAGCAGACGTGGGCGCAAGATGTGGCGGTGGTGTTGGCGTCTGCACATTCAGATGCGAATGCACGTCGCTTGCAAAATGTACTGAAGCCTTTGCTTCGCAAGTAACAAATCCGCAAGCAGTCTTTGCTGCTTGTCGAGTTTTAAAAACCAGCCCCTTGATGGGGCTGGTTTTTTTCGTCATGCAAGACAAGATGGGTGTGGAACGGAAAAAGCCGTTGCATTTGCATGCAACGGCTTTTAATGTTTGGTGCCCAGGAGAGGACTCGAACCTCCACGGAATTACCCGCTAGTACCTGAAACTAGTGCGTCTACCAATTCCGCCACCTGGGCAAAAGTCAGATTGTTTTTAAATTAAGTGAGGTAGCACTCAACAATCTGCTCTTGGTTGATGTTTGCTTGACAAGCAAACATCGCAAATTTTGGTGCCCAGAAGAGGACTCGAACCTCCACGATGTTACTCGCTAGTACCTGAAACTAGTGCGTCTACCAATTCCGCCATCTGGGCTGATTTTTATTGAAACCTGTTAAGGTGAACAATAAATTTCATATTTCACTGAAAGAAGAAGTTTACTTCCAAACAAAGCGTTCATTTGGTAATTTATGAACTTTTTGTTTTCCAACACTGCAAGCAGTTGTCGTTAAACTTGGTGCCCAGGAGAGGACTCGAACCTCCACGGAATTACCCGCTAGTACCTGAAACTAGTGCGTCTACCAATTCCGCCACCTGGGCTTTTCAGGAAAGATTTAGATTGTATAGCAAAAAAATGGACCCTCGCACCAACGCACGCGCTTCGCTCCAGGAGATTGAAGGAATTGTGCAGGGGCACCGAGATGGGCATGGCTTCGTCATTCGTGACGATGCAGGTGCCGATATTTTCCTTCCGGCCAATGAAATGCGTGCTGTGCTGCACAAGGATCGTGTGCGCGTACACATCGTGCGTCAAGACAGGCGTGGCCGCCCGGAGGGGCATGTTGTCGAGATTATTGAGCGCCCCACCAAGACGTTGATTGGCCGTTTGCTGCAAGAAAGTGGCGTGTGGCTGGTTGCTCCTGAAGACAAGCGTTACGGTCAGGATGTGCTGGTGCCGCAAAGCGCCATCGGCAAAGCCAAGACCGGGCAGGTGGTTGTGGTGGAGCTGACGGAGGCGCCGGCCTTGTTTGGTCAGCCTGTCGGGCGTATTGTTGAAGTGCTGGGTGAAATGGATGACCCCGGCATGGAGATTGAAATTGCGGTGCGCAAGTACGGTGTGCCGCATATTTTTTCAGATGAATGTCTGGCTGCTGCAAAGGCATTGCCTGAGAAGGTGATGGCCAAAGATCGCAAGGGGCGTGTGGATCTGCGTGATGTGCCGTTGTGCACCATCGATGGTGAAGATGCCCGTGACTTTGATGATGCGGTGTACTGCGAACCTGCCAAGGTCGGGCGCAGCAAGGGCTGGCGCTTGCTGGTGGCGATTGCGGATGTCAGTCACTATGTGCAAAACGGCAATGCAATTGATATTGACGCCTATGAGCGTGCAACCAGTGTGTATTTTCCGCGCCGAGTGATTCCCATGCTGCCGGAGAAGCTGTCCAACGGCCTGTGTTCTTTGAATCCTGATGTAGACCGCTTGTGCATGGTCTGCGACATGCTGATCACGGCCAAAGGTGAGGTGCATGCCTACCAGTTTTACCCGGGCGTCATGCACAGTCATGCGCGTTTTACGTACACCGAGGTGGCCGCGATCTTGTCGAACACCCGCGGCCCTGAGGCGCAGCAGCGGGCAGAGCGCGTGCCAGATCTGCTGAATTTGCATGGTGTGTTCCGCGCCTTGCTGGAGGCGCGGCAAGCGCGTGGTGCGGTGGACTTTGATACGGTGGAGACGCAGATTGTTTGTGATGACAATGGCCGCATCGAAAAAATCATTCCTCGCACGCGCAATGACGCACACCGTTTGATTGAAGAGTGCATGCTGGCGGCCAACGTTTGCAGTGCAGATTTCATTGAGCAAAATGGCCGCAATGCACTGTTTCGGGTGCATGACAAGCCTTCCATCGAAAAGCTGGAGCTGTTGCGTGGATACCTGAAAGCCTTGGGTATTCCGCTGTCGGTCAGTGATACGCCGCGCCCGGCAGAGTTTCAGGCGATTGCAGCTGCTACCAAGGATCGTCCCGATTCTCAGCAAATTCACACTATGCTGCTTCGCACCATGATGCAAGCCATGTACACGCCTGATAACGGCGGGCACTTTGGTTTGGCGTTTGAGGCGTACACGCACTTCACCAGCCCTATTCGGCGTTACCCGGATTTGCTGGTGCACCGTGTCATCAAATCTATTCTGGAAGAAACTAAATACAAGCTGCCCAAGCTGCCTGCGCCGGGAGAAGCGCAAGAGAAGATGGCCAAGCGTTTGGCCAGTCGTGTGGCTGATCCGCAAATCAAGCCTCGCAGCCGTGTGGCGCAGGCTGAAATACAGGGCTGGGAGGCTGCGGGCTTGCATTGCAGTGCGAACGAGCGCCGGGCGGATGAGGCCAGTCGCGACGTGGAGGCCTGGCTCAAGTGCAAGTACATGCGCGATTACTTGGGCGAAGAGTTTGCTGGCACGGTGACTGCGGTGACCAGCTTTGGTATTTTTGTCACGCTGGATGCCATGTATGTAGAAGGTTTGGTGCACATCACCGAGCTGGGTGGCGACTACTTCAAGTTTGATGAGCAGCGGCAAGAGCTTCGTGGTGAACGCAGTGGTGTTCGCTACGCCATTGGTACGCGCTTGCAGGTGCAAGTCAGTCGTGTGGATCTGGACGGCCGCAGGATTGACTTCCGTATTGTGCAAGACGAGTCGGCTGCGCCTCCAGCGCGTAGTGCGGGCGGGCGTCAGCGCGATCCCCGTCGTGAACACCGCGATGCAGACGCGCAGCCTGCAGCTTATGCTGAGCCTGCTCCCCGTGCACGTGCGCAGGAGACGCGACGTGGCTCTGGTGGTAAAGCTGCGCCTGCACGCTCCGATGCCGCAGGCGCATCTTCTGGTGTGCTGCGCAGTAAAAATAATGGCGACACCAAATCAGCGAGCAAATCGTCGAGAAAGCGTCGATAGACTGTATTGAAATATAAAGTGAGCTGTTAGCGCTTGTGTTTGCTTGGTTTCAAATACTTTTGATATTGAAACCTTTGCCTGTCAAGCGTTAGCAGCTCATTTCTTTTATATCTTCAGTGCGGGGCGGCGAATGCCAAGTTTCGCTGCCCCATCATGTATTGACTTGAGTTGGCGGGGTAATGCTCAAGTAATAAAGCTCTGTTGCTTGTGTATGGGGCGTGAGTGCCCGGTCATCGTGTTCATTCGCGCGCTCAATGTATGCGGTGAATGAAACCGTGCGTACCTCTGGCCGATGGTGGGCGTGGGTTGTGGGTGCCGACGTGTGGGTGCTTTTAAAAGCGCAATGGGTGAAAGGCTTGCATGTCGATGGCCGTGGCGCGGTCTGCAACCATGTCGGCAATGGCGCGAGCGCAGCCCGCTGCAAGGCTGACGCCGTGGCTGCCATGCGCCAGGTTGAGCCAGATGCCGTGGTGCCCGCTGGGGCCGGTCAAGGGTAGGCCATCAGGCAGGTGGCCACGGCTGCCGCGCCAGACCTGCACTTGGGGAGACGATAGCTGTGCGCCGCCAGGGAACCAGTCGTTTAGCAGGCGGTACATGCGTTGCAGTGTATGGGTGTGCTGGGGTGCCTCTGCGCTGCTGCCCAATTCCAGACCTGCTGTAATGCGCACGCGTTGGCCCACGCGACTGATCGTGGCTTGCTGAGCCCAATCCATGATGGCCGAGCGAGGTGCTTGCAGCCCGTCGCGTACCGGGGCTGTCACGCTGTAGCCCCAGGTGGGCATGATGGGTAGATTCAGTTGCAGGTTTTGCAGTAAACGGTGGTTGGTGCCAGTACAAATCACGACCACATCGTGGCGTTGCAGCGTGCCTGTTATTTCGACGCCAACAGGTTGTTTGCTGATGGATTGAATCTGAATGCCCGTGCGAATTGCCACGCCCATTTCCTGGGCCTGCAGGCGAAGGTATTGTGCCCAAAGGCGTGGATTGATGGATTCGCCATCCGGAAAATACACGGCGTTGAGCCATGTGATTTCTTGGCCCAGGCCAGGCTCTAGTGCCTGTGCCTGTGGGGGGGGGAGCATTTTGCACGCCACATTTTGTGCCTCAAGCAGTGGCAGTTGCTGATTCCAAAATGCCACTTCTTGTGGCGTGCGCAGCATGATCAGTGTGCCGGACTTTCTCTCTGCTGCGATGTCAGTGTCCTCGCAGTCTTGCCAGCGCAAGCTCGCACTGTACGCACTCAGGGTCGACAGTGAAGTCAATAGTGCGTTGTTGCCGTGTTTGCTGGCGTTCTTCTCGTGTTTCTTCCACTGGCGCGCCCATCGCCAAACAGGGGAGCCAATCATGCTGGATGCCTGGGTCAGACCGGCACCGCTTTTGAGCTGCTTGAATGGCATTCCTGCGCCGGGCGTGGCCAGGCTTTGGGTGGCGCAAGGCAGCAGCCAGCCGCCAGGCGCAAAACTGGCATCTTCGGCGGCGGCGTTCATTTGTTCGTAGACGGTAACTTGGTGCCCGTCTCGGGCAAATTCCAAGGCCGTGGAGATGCCGGTAATTCCGGCTCCCACGATGGCAATATTCATGGCATGTAGGCGCTATTCGGGAAGTCGTGATTTTGACGCGCAAACGTAGCTGACAATCACCCAATTCGCAAAGAAATATCAACAAGCTGGCGATGCTGGCTGCAAGCTTGTGTGTGAAGGCTTTCAATCCTTCACGAGAGTGGCGCCTGTCTTGTGCTAAAATCTTTCGGCTTTGCAGTTGGTTGTCCGGCGTTGTGCTGGGTGCAGTTGCAAAGTAAATCGCAAATCAGCTCTCTCAAGGTGCTGTTAACCAACGTGTTAACAAAATCGAGCTGCATTTAAGACCCAACCTTTGGAGAAAATTATGTCCGTTACTATGCGCGAAATGCTGGAAGCCGGTGTCCACTTTGGTCACCAAACACGTTTCTGGAACCCCAAGATGGCTCCGTTCATCTTCGGTCACCGCAACAAGATTCACATCATCAACCTGGAAAAGTCCCTGCCTATGCTGCAGGACGCGCAGAAGTTTGCTAAGCAGCTGGCTTCTAACGGCGGCTCCATCATGATGGTTGGTACAAAGCGTCAAGCCCGCGATCTGGTTGCTGCTGAAGCCCAGCGCGCTGGCGTGCCTTACGTGGATCAGCGCTGGTTGGGCGGCATGCTGACCAACTTCAAGACAGTGAAGACTTCCATCAAGCGTCTGAAGGATATGAAGGTTCAGCAAGAAGCTGGTCTGGAATCCATGTCCAAGAAAGAGCAGCTGATGTTTGCTCGTGAACTGGAAAAGCTGGAAAAAGACATCGGCGGTATCCAGGATATGGCTGCTTTGCCTGATGCTATCTTCGTGATCGACGTGGGCTTCCACAAGATTGCTATTTCCGAAGCCAAGAAGCTGGGCATTCCATTGATCGGTGTAGTGGATACCAACCACAATCCCGAAGGCATTGACTACGTGATTCCTGGTAACGATGACTCCGCAAAGGCTGTGGCTTTGTATGCCCGCGCCATTGCTGACGCTATTGTTGAAGGCCGCGAAGCCCGTCTGAATGACGTGGCTAAGGTTGCTGCTGGTGAAGGCTCTGACGAGTTTGTGGAAGTGGAAGACTCCGCTGCCTAAGCTCTAGCTGCGCGACTTGTCGCGATAAAAAAGCGGGGCTCTAGGTAGCCCCCTTTTTTTAAGCTGAAATCCTGTAACGATTTGAACTGAATACGGAGAAGAAAATGGCTGCAATTACCGCAAGCATGGTGGCTGAACTGCGCGCTAAGACCGATGCGCCCATGATGGAATGCAAGAAAGCACTGACAGAAGCTGACGGCGACATGGCCAAGGCTGAAGAGTTGCTGCGTGTGAAGCTGGGTACCAAGGCTGGTAAGGCTGCTTCGCGCGTGACCGCTGAAGGTGTGGTGACTTCCTTCATCGACGGCAACGTAGGTGCTTTGATTGAAGTGAACAGCGAAACAGACTTTGTGTCCAAGAACGACAGCTTCTTGACCATGGCTGCTGCTGCCGCTGAGCTGGTTGCCAAGCACAATCCTGCTGACGTAGCAGCTTTGGGTGCTCTGGCTTATGAGCAGGACGGTTTCGGTCCCACATTGGAAGATGTGCGCAAGGGTTTGATTGGCAAGATCGGTGAAAACATGTCTTTCCGCCGCTTCAAGCGCCTGGAAGGCAATTTGGCCGCCTACGTGCACGGTTCGCGCATTGGCGTGATCGTCGAATTCGACGGCGACGCTGCTGCAGCCAAGGATGTGGCTATGCACGTGGCTGCCATGAAGCCAGCTGCTTTGACCAGCGCTGATGTGCCTGCTGACCTGATCGAAAAAGAGCGTACCGTTGCTGCTGCCAAGGCCGCAGAATCTGGCAAGCCTGCTGAGATCGTTGCCAAGATGGTGGAAGGTTCCGTTCAGAAGTATCTGAAGGAAGTTTCTCTGGCTGACCAAGTGTTTGTGAAGGCCGCTGACGGCAAGCAAACCGTGTCTCAAATGCTCAAGGCTGCAAACACCACCGTGAAGAGCTTTACGCTGTACGTTGTGGGTGAAGGCATTGAGAAGAAGGTAGACGACTTCGCAGCTGAAGTAGCGGCCCAAATGGCTGCCGCTAAAGGCGCTTAATTAGCGTCTGGCTTTTTTGCTCTCGACCGATTTCTTTCAAAAACTGCACACCACAACGGAGTTACCCATGACACAAGTTAAACCAGCCCACAAGCGCATCTTGCTTAAGTTGTCTGGTGAGGCACTGATGGGTGACGATCAGTTCGGCATCAACCGCGCCACTATCGAGCGCATGGTTGCCGAGATTGTTGAAGTCTCCAAGATTGGTGTGCAGGTTGCGGTGGTGATTGGCGGGGGCAATATCTTTCGCGGAGTCGCTGGTGGCTCGGCTGGCATGGATCGGGCGACGGCTGACTACATGGGAATGCTGGCCACCGTGATGAATGCACTGGCTTTGGCTGATGCCATGGACAAGCAAGGTCTGACGGCCCGTGTCATGTCGGCCATTGCGATCGAGCAGGTGGTTGAACCCTATGTTCGCCCTAAAGCACTGCAGTACCTTGAAGAAGGTAAGGTGGTGGTTTTTGCTGCCGGTACTGGTAACCCCTTCTTCACAACCGATACAGCAGCTGCATTGCGCGGCGCTGAAATTGGTGCTGAAGTGGTGCTCAAAGCCACCAAAGTGGATGGCGTTTACACGGACGATCCTGCAAAAAATCCCAATGCTACGCGCTATGAGCAGTTGGCCTTTGATGAGGCAATTGGCCGAAACTTGGGCATCATGGACGCCACGGCATTTGCTTTGTGCCGTGACCAGAAATTGCCAATCCGCGTATTCTCTATCATCAAGCCAGGCGCTCTGTTGCGCGTGGTAATGGGTGAAAACGAGGGTACATTGGTACACGCTTGATAGATTCAACGCGACATTGGGCCTTCCTTGTGTAAGCAATGGAAGGCCATTTGCTTTCAGAGGTAATAGATATGACGATTGCTGAGATCAAAAAGAACGCAGAAACAAAGATGGGCCAGTCCATTGATGCGTTGAAGAACAACCTGTCGCGCATTCGCACAGGTCGTCCTAGCCCTCAACTGCTGGATGTGATTCAAGTGGACTACTACGGCTCCATGGTGCCGTTGTCGCAAGTGGCAAACGTTTCGCTGCTGGATGCGCGGACACTGAGTGTTCAGCCTTGGGAAAAGAGCATGGCTGCCAAAGTGGAGAAAGCCATTCGTGAAAGCGATCTTGGTTTGAATCCAGCATCCTTGGGTGATCTGATACGTGTGCCAATGCCCCCGATGAGCGAAGAACGCCGCAAGGAAATGACCAAGCTGGCGCGCAATGAAGGCGAAGCTTCCAAGATTGCTGTGCGCAATCTGCGTCGTGATGCGAATGAGGCGGTCAAGCGCTTGGTGAAAGACAAGGAAGCGTCGGAAGACGACCAAAAGCGTTCTGAAGCCGAAATCCAAAAGCTGACGGACAAGCACATCGCAGACGTAGACGCTTTGGTGGCATCGAAAGAGCAAGAAATTTTGGCGGTATAACGGCTGTCTGTGCGGGGAAGAGCAATGACCCAAACCACTGTAATTCCCGGCCATATTGCCATCGTCATGGATGGCAACGGACGATGGGCCAAAAAACGGTTTTTACCGCGTTTGGCGGGGCACAAGCAGGGCGTAGAATCTTTGCGCCGCTGTGTGCGGCTGTGCATTGAACGCGGCGTGCGGGTGCTGACTGTGTTTGCTTTCTCTTCTGAGAATTGGAACCGTCCTGAGGATGAAGTCTCTGGCCTCATGAGTTTGTTGGCTGGGGCTTTGGCACGCGAGGTTCCCGGCCTGCATGCAGAAGGGGTGCAATTGCACTTTGTTGGCGATCGGATGGGGTTGTCTGACAAAGTTCAAGATGGCTTTTTACAGGCTCAAGCGCACACTTCTGGCAATGAGCGCCTCGTGCTCAACGTCTGCTTTAACTACGGCGGACGTGCAGATATCGTGCAGGCTGCGGCACGTGTTGCCGGGCAAGGCCAGGCGATCACTGAACATAGTTTGAATGCTGCAATGGGAATGGCGCATGTGCCAGATCCGGATTTGTTGATTCGTACGGGTGGTGAGTTCCGGATTAGTAATTTTTTGCTATGGCAAGCAGCGTACTCGGAGTTGTATTTCAGCCCTGTGCTGTGGCCTGATTTTGACGCTGCGACGCTGGATGCAGCTATCGGCGATTTTTCGCGGCGCGAGCGTAGATTCGGTCAAACGTCAGAACAAGTAATACGGTCATCTGCGCAGAAGGTGACTGTTTGAAGGGGGGCATCCCATGCTCAAGCAGCGTGTCATTACAGCTTTGATTTTGCTGGCCATCTTGTTGCCAGCATTGTTTTACTCGAACACTTTTCCGTTTACTTTGCTTGTTCTGCTCATGCTGACTGCGGGCGGATGGGAGTGGGGGCGTCTTAACCACTTGGGTCAATGGGGGGCGATTGCCACTGCCGTTGTCACGTTGCTACTGGGGGTGGTCTCTTGGCAGCTTGGGTGGGTGCATCAATCACATTCAGTGCTATGGCTTGTGGTCGGTGGCGCGTGGGTGCTGGGTAGCGTCGGTTTGATCAAAGCCGGGGTGGCTGGATGGGCGCAAATTCCTTTGTTTGTCCGTTGGACGGTGGGCGTTCTGGCGTTATGGGCAGCAGGCCTTGCCATCGTGCAGGCTCGCCTGATGGGCGTAAATTTCTTGCTGTCTGTGTTGGCACTTGTTTGGGTTGCCGATATTTTTGCGTACTTTTTTGGCCGGGCCTTGGGTCTGAAGTTCACCAAGGTAAAGCTGGCGCCAGCCATCAGCCCGGGGAAAAGCTGGGAAGGTGCCTGGGGGGGCGCCTTGGGGGTTCTGCTCGTGGCTTTTGTCTGGGTGTGGGCAGATGGCGTTGCGCAAGCCAGTGTTTCCAGTTTTTATAGTCGTATCTTTCAGCAAGGCTGGTGGATGCTGGTTGTGGCTGCGCTGTTTATGGCAGCCATGAGTGTGGTGGGTGATTTGGTGGAGTCTTTGATCAAGCGTAGTGCCGGTGTTAAAGATAGCAGCCAACTTTTACCGGGCCATGGTGGGGTGCTGGATCGCATTGATGCTTTATTACCCACTTTGCCTTTGGCCATGATGCTGATTTCTTTGGTGCAGTGATGAAACAACGCTTGACGGTTCTGGGCTCAACAGGCTCGATTGGTACGAATACCCTGGATGTCGTGCGCCGGCACTCTGAGGACTATGAAATTTTCGCCCTCAGTGCAGCGACCCAGGTAGATGCGATGCTGGCGCAGTGCGCAGAATTTAAGCCTCGTTTTGCGGTGATGGCGAGTGGCGCCCATGCACAAGCCTTGGCTGATCTTTTGAAGAACAACGGGCTTCAAACGCAGGTGCTGCAGGCGCAAGATGCGCTTGAACAAATAGCATCCCATCCTGATGTGGATGCCGTGATGGGTGCCATTGTCGGAGCGTCCGGTCTGTCGCCGTGCCTGGCTGCTGCCCAGGCGGGTAAACGCTTGCTCCTGGCCAACAAAGAAGCGCTGGTGGTCGGCGGTGCGCTGTTCATGCAAACAGTGCATGCCAATGGTTGCACGTTACTGCCTATTGATAGTGAGCATTCGGCCATTTTTCAATGTTTGCCGGAAGACCGCAGTACGTGGGGAGCTCGCATCGATAGTTTGCTGCTGACGGCTTCAGGCGGGCCTTTTCGCCAGCGTGATCCTGCGACGCTGTTTGAAATCACACCAGCGCAAGCGTGCAAGCACCCGAATTTTTCCATGGGCCGCAAGATCTCGGTGGATTCAGCCACCATGATGAACAAGGCCTTGGAGGTGATTGAGGCACGCTGGCTGTTTGATGTAGCACCTGAAAAGATCAAGGTGGTGATTCATCCGCAGCAAATCGTTCACTCGATGGTGCAGTTCAAAGATGCTTCAATTTTGGCGCAGCTTGGAACGCCAGACATGCGTGTACCGATTGCCTGCGGTCTTGCATGGCCAGAGCGCATTGAAAGTGGTGTTGCACGACTGGATTTCACCAGTTTGGCTGGTTTGACATTTGAAGAAGCTGATGCGCATCGCTTTCCCGGTTTACATCTGTCTTGGCAGGCATTGCAGGCTCCGGAAGGTACGACAGCAGTGTTAAATGCTGCAAATGAGGTTGCTGTGGCGGCTTTCTTGGGGAACCAGTTGCGTTTTGATCGAATTCACGCGGTGAATTTAGCGACGCTAGAAAAGTTACAACCCGCCCGCCCGCACTCGCTGGGAGATCTGCTGGCCCTGAATGATGAAGCGCGCAGTGTTGCATCCAGTGTTCTTGAACGCTTTGTTGCTTGATTTAGGTTATTTGCAGTAGAGAGTGAGGATTCCATGCTGACTTTGGTGGCTTTCATCGTTGCACTTGGATTGCTCATCGCTATTCATGAGTACGGGCATTACCGTGTGGCAGTTGCCTGTGGTGTCAAGGTGCTGCGTTTTTCGATTGGTATTGGTAAGCCACTTCTGAGATGGAGGGGACGCAATGCAGACACTGAGTTTGTAATAGCTGCACTTCCTATAGGTGGTTATGTGCGCATGCTGGATGAGCGTGAGGCCCCTGTGCCACCAGAGCAGTTGCATCGCGCTTTTAATCGCCAGCCATTGCATAAAAGAGCTGCAATCGTGGCTGCAGGCCCTTTGGCCAATCTACTGCTTGCTATTGTTTTATATAGTCTGGTGAATTGGGTGGGCATGCCGCAACCCCAAGCCATTGTTTCAGCACCGAAGGTCGGTACGCTTGCTGAGCAGGCCGGGTTGCGCGGGGGAGAGTGGGTGCAGTCACTGCAAGTGGCGGGGGCTGAGCCAGCCGCCGTAGAGTCTTTCGAAGATTTGCGCTGGAAAATTACACAAGCTGCGTTGGATGGGCACGATGTCAGGCTCTCTTGGTTGACTCAAGATGCTCGATCCACAGGTCAAGGTGATCTGAGGCTGTCTTTACTTGCTGGTGCTGAGCTCAATCAAGCTGCATTGGATCGGATCGGCATCACCATGCCATGGACGCCCGCTGTGGTTGGTGATTTGACACTTGGAATGCCTGCGCAGACAGCCGGATTGCAAGCGGGTGATCTGGTGCTGCGCGTAGATGGTCGCAGCGTCAAAGATGGTGCGCAGCTCAGGGCGATGATTCGTCAAGTCGACGACAACCAGCGTGCGCCGGCTCAGCAGTGGCAGGTTGAGCGTCAAGGAAAAATATTGGAAATTGCGGTGCAGCCTGAGTTGCTGGAGACCCCAGAGGGCTCGGTAGCACGCATTGGTGCCATGATTGGTGGTGCGCCGGAGCTGGTGCTTGTCCAGAAAAATTTTGTTGATGGCTTGACTGCCGGGGTTGTTAAAACCTGGGAGGTATCGCTGCTGAGTCTGCAAATGATGGCGAAGATGGTGACTGGCCAGGCATCTTTGGACAATCTCAGTGGTCCCTTAACAATTGCGGATTACGCTGGAAAATCAGCCAGTATGGGGTTGGTACAGTACATCTTGTTCTTGGCGCTGATCAGCGTTAGTCTTGGCGTGCTCAATCTGTTGCCACTTCCTGTGTTGGATGGGGGGCACCTGATGTATTATCTTTGGGAAGGTGTCACAGGGCATCCGGTGAGTGACGTGTGGGTCGAGCGTCTTCAGCGGGTGGGCATAGGCCTTTTGCTTGTGATGATGTCCATTGCTTTATTTAACGATATCAGCCGCATCTGGGGCTAAGTCATTGCCGAACTTTGATGTTTGCGCCTGCATCACAAATGAAATTCACAAAAAATCGATTTAGCGTTCGCACTGCGACTGCTGTAGCTGCCTTGCTCTGTGCGGCCCAAGCTGCCTGGGCGTTGGAGCCATTCAAGGTTCAAGACATTCGTGTCGAAGGTTTGCAGCGCGTAGAAGCAGGGACGATCTTTGCTTCGATGCCGTTGCGCGTTGGCGATGACTACAACGACGACAAGGGCGCGGCTGCGATCCGGGCTTTGTTCGCTCTTGGATTATTTAAAGATGTGCGCTTGGAAGCCAATGGCAACGTCTTGGTTGTGGTCGTTGAAGAGCGACCCACCATTGCGGGCGTAGATTTTGTTGGTACCAAAGAATTCGACAAAGAAGCTTTGCAAAAAGCGATGCGTGATGTCGGACTGGCCGAGGGGCGTCCTTTTGATAAAGCGCTAGCAGACCGCGCAGAGCAAGAACTCAAACGTCAATATATCAATCGCAGCTTGTACGGCGCTGAGATTGTTACAACAGTAACTCCTATTGAGCGTAACCGTGTAAATTTGACTTTCTCTGTCACAGAGGGAGATGCTGCAAAAATCAATGATATTCGTATCGTTGGAAACAAGGCTTTCAGCGAATCAACGTTGAAAAAGCAGTTTGACCAAGATACTGGTGGCTGGTTGAGCTGGTACACCAAGTCCGATCGGTATGCGCGCAGCAAGCTGAATGCTGATCTTGAAACACTGCGCTCGTACTATCTGCAGCGTGGTTATCTGGATTTCCGGATTGATTCCACACAGGTTGCGATTTCTCCAGACAAGCAAAAAATTTCACTGGTTGTGAATATCCACGAAGGTGAAAAATTTGTTGTCTCTGGCGTTAACCTGGAAGGCAACTACCTGGAACGTGAAGATGAGTTCAAGTCCCTGGTGAAAATTCGTGCAGGACAGCCATATAACGCTGATTTAGTTACCGAAACTACCAAAGCATTTTCGGATCACTTCAGCAAGTTTGGTTTCGCGTTTGCACGAGTGGAAGCAGTTCCGGAAATTGATCGGGAAAATAACCGAGTTGCTTTCGTGTTGCGCTCAGAACCTTCGCGTCGCGCCTATGTGCGTCGCATCCAGTTGACAGGCAATGATCGCACGCGTGATGAGGTGATCCGCCGCGAGTTCCGTCAGTTTGAATCGTCTTGGTATGACGGAGATAAGATTAAATTATCTCGGGATCGAGTAGACCGACTGGGGTATTTTACTGAAGTGGATGTTGATACTCAGGAAGTCCCTGGTTCACCGGATCAAGTGGACCTCGTGGTCCATGTGAAGGAAAAGCCAACGGGTGCAGTTACTTTGGGGGCTGGATTTTCTAGCGCTGAAAAAGTTTCTTTGAGTTTCGGTATTAAGCAGGAAAATGCGTTTGGCTCTGGTAATTATCTTGGTTTAGATGTTAATACCAGTAAATACAATCGCACATTGGTTGTAAGTACTACAGATCCTTACTTTACACAGGATGGTATTTCAAGAACCATTGATGCATACTATCGAACATCACGCCCGTATTCTGGCGATGTTTATGTTGATGACAGTCTTGTGAAGTCGGAAGACTTATACAAGATTGTGTCTAAGGGTGCGTCGGTTCGTTTCGGTGTTCCATTCACTGAGATCGATACAGTCTATTTTGGTGTTGGTTTCGAGCAGACATCTATTGATAATGGCGTGTATATGCCAATTCAGTATAGAGATTATTCTGATAAAAGTAACACCGCTATACCATTGACAATGGGCTGGGGACGTGATTCCAGAGATAGTGCGCTGGCACCTAACTCCGGTCGGTATCAGCGGTTTAATGCGGAGTGGTCTGCGGCTGGTGATCTGAAATATGTAAAAGCCAATTACCAATTCCAGCAATATTTGCCTATCACCAAGTCAATGACATTCGCCATGAATGCAGAATTGGGGTGGGGTAAAGGCTTGGGCGGTAAACCTTACCCCATCTTTAAGAACTTTTATGCTGGTGGTCTGGGCTCTGTGCGAGGTTTTGAGCAAGGTAGCCTGGGGCCTCGTGCTAATAAGTACATAGGCGTCAATGGTATTGAGCAGACGTATAGTGAAGGCAGCTACTCCTATTTGGGGGGGGCTAAAAAAGCTGTGATGAACTTTGAATTGATTGCGCCGTTTCCTGGCGCAGGTAATGACAAGACGCTCAGATGGTTTACTTTTGTAGATGTGGGTGGCATTTATGGTGAAAATGACCCTATTCGTGCGAACGAGTTGCGTGCGTCTGCAGGTATTGGTTTGAGCTGGATTTCTCCGCTGGGACCACTGCGTCTTGCATGGGCAAACCCTATTCGCAAGAAAAATGGTGATGAGCTGCAAAAGCTTCAATTTCAAATTGGAACGTCTTTCTGATGAAAAATATGTATCGCACATTGGCAGTGTCTGCCTTGTTGGCTAGCTTGACATTGACTGCGTACGCGCAGGACTTTAAAGCTGGTTTTGTAAATACAGACCGCATTTTCCGTGAAGCAAATTCGGCCAAAGCAGCGCAAGGCAAGTTGGAGCAGGAGTTCTCCAAGCGTGAGCGTGACCTGGTTGCCGTTGGTAAAGCGTTGAAGGCTGCCTCGGAGTCGTTTGAGCGTAATGCGCCTACTTTGTCTGAGAGTCAGCGTGTTGCCAAGCAACGCGATCTGGTTGAGCAAGATCGCGACTTTCAGCGTAAAAATCGCGAGTTTCAAGAAGACTTGAATGCGCGTAAGAACGAAGAACTGGCACGCGTCTTGGAGCAAGCAAACCGAGTTGTTCAGCAAGTTGCGGAAGCCGAAAAGTACGACGTAATCTTGCAGGAAGCTGTGTATGTGAATCCTAAGCATGACATCACTGACAAGGTGATCAAGGCTTTGAACGGCGCTTCTAAGTAAGCGAGCTCAGGGCGTCAATGTGATTGTTCATCTAGGACAAATCCTTGATGCCTTGGGTGGAGAGCTAGTAGGCGGAGTACGAGAAATTGAGATTTCTCGTATTTCACCGCTTGAAACAGCGGATAGCACCTCTATCAGCTTTCTGAGCAACCCAAGGTATGAAGCGCAAATGGCCGCCTCTAAGGCGGCCTGTGTCGTTGTAGCTCCGGGCATGCGTTCTGCAGCGCAAGCTCGTGGCGCTTGTATTGTTGCGGCGAACCCCTATGTTTACTTTGCAAAGCTCACGCAGTTTTGGAAAGCAAAGCAAGACGGAGTAAGACTGACGGGTGTTCATCCATCTGCAGTAGTTCACGAGACCGCAATGGTGGATCCTACGGCTTATGTTGGGCCCCATTGCGTGGTTGAGGCCAATGCCAAAATTGGTGCCGCTTCAGTGTTGCGCTCCCATGTGGTTTTGAGCAAGGACTGCCAGATTGGTGAACGTTGCTTGCTGCATCCAGGGGTGGTGATTGGCGCTGATGGATTTGGCTTTGCCAATGATGCGGGGCAATGGATAAAAATTGAGCAGCTCGGTTGTGTCAGGGTTGGCAATGATGTTGAAATCGGTGCTAATACCTGTATTGACCGGGGTGCTCTGGACGACACCATCATTGAAGATGGTGTCAAGCTCGATAATCTGGTTCAAATTGCACACAATGTGCAAGTTGGTGCGCATTCAGTGATCGCTGGAAATACAGGCGTGGCTGGTAGCGCGAAAATTGGTCGAAATTGTTCAATCGGCGGTGCGGCAAACATATTGGGCCATCTGTCTATTGCTGACGGCACAAGCATCTCCCCCACGTCGATGGTGACGCGTTCTATCCATCAGCCTGGTCTATACACTGGTATCTTTCCACTGCAGACGAACGAGCAGTGGGAAAAAAACGCTGCTTCTTTAAAGCAATTGCATACGCTCCGTGAGCGCATCAAAAAGCTGGAGAAAGCGCTCTACGCGCAAAACAGCAACAACGGAAATTCATAATGGATATTCACGCAATTCTCAAGCAACTCCCGCATCGCTATCCTTTCTTATTGGTAGATCGAGTGGTTGAGCTTGAGAGCAATAAGCGCATTCGCGCAATCAAAAACGTCACGTTTAATGAGCCCTTTTTCCAGGGCCATTTCCCCGGGCGTCCCGTGATGCCTGGCGTGCTAATGCTTGAGGCATTGGCGCAAGCTGCAGGCTTGCTGGCTTTTGATGCCATGGGGCAGGTGCCTGATGAAAATAACATCTACTACTTTGTAGGGATTGATGCGGCACGTTTCAAGAGACCTGTGGAGCCGGGGGATCAGCTGGTTCTGGAGGCATCGATTGACCGTGTACGTGGCGGCATTTGGAAATTCAAAGGTGTTGCGCGCGTGGGTGACGAAGTGGCATGCGAAGCAGAGCTGATGTGCACCATGCGTTACGTGGGTCCTGAAAAGCAGGTTTGATGAACGCCAATATTCATCCTATGGCCATCATTCACGAGGGTGCACAAGTGCACCCTTCTGTGACTGTCGGGCCGTATAGCATCATTGGGCCCAACGTCTCTATTGGTGCTGGGACGCGCATTGGTCCTCATTGCGTAATTGAAGGCTACACCACCATTGGTGTCGATAACCACATCTTCCAATTTGCTTCGCTGGGTGCGCAGCCGCAGGACAAAAAGTACGCGGGTGAGCACACACAATTGGTGATTGGTGATCGCAATACCATTCGTGAGTTCTGTACCTTCAATACAGGTACCAGCCAAGACAGTGGTGTGACCCGTGTTGGCAACGACAACTGGATCATGGCTTATGTGCATGTGGCTCATGATTGCGTTGTGGGCGATCAGACCATTTTGGCAAACAACGCCACCTTGGCCGGCCATGTGCACGTAGGCGATTGGGTGATTCTTGGAGGACTGACTGGTGTGCATCAATTTGTGAAAATTGGTGCGCATGCAATGGCGGGCTTTGCCAGCCGCGTGTCACAAGATGTGCCGCCATTTATGCTGATTGAAGGCAATCCACTGGCGGTTCGCGGTTTCAATATTGAAGGGCTTCGCCGACGCGGCTTTACGCCAGAGCGGTTAAAGGCGGTAAAGCAAATGCATCGACTGTTGTACCGTCAAGGGCTTTCGCTTGAAGCCGCGCAGCAAGCGATTGCAGCATTGGTGCCAGAGATGCCAGAGGCCCGCCAAGATATCGCATTGATGCAGTCGTTTCTTGATTCGTCCACCCGGGGGATAGCACGGTAGAGCCATGTCCTTGATCGATATTTCGCAACCACGTGTTGCTATGGTGGCCGGCGAGACGTCAGGAGACTTGCTCGCCGGTTTGCTTTTGGACGGTATGCAGCGCCAATGGCCGCAGATTCAATCCTTTGGTATTGGCGGCGCGCACATGCAGCAGCGGGGCTTTAATGCTTTGTGGCCTAGCGAGCGTTTGGCTGTCCACGGTTACAGCTTTGAAGTGCTGATGCGTTTGTGGGACATTGTTTCCATACGCAAGCAACTTCGTACGCAGCTACTACAGGATCGTCCTGATGTGTTTGTGGGGATTGACGCTCCGGATTTCAATCTGGGGCTGGAGCAAGACCTGCGGGCATCAGGCATCAAAACGGTCCACTTCGTATGCCCGTCAATTTGGGCCTGGAGGCCCGAGCGTGTCCAAAAGATTCGTTCGGCTGCCGACCATGTACTGTGTCTTTTTCCATTTGAACCGGATTTGCTGGCCAAGCACGATATTGCCGCGACCTATGTCGGGCACCCTCTGGCACAGGTGATTCCGATGAAGCCTGATCGTGCGGCCGCTCGTGGGCGGCTGGGGTTGAGTAATGATCATCCGGTGCTGGCTTTGTTGCCGGGCAGTCGCAGGGCGGAAGTGCAGTACATTGCCAAGCCTTTTATGCAGGCTGCTACCTTACTCAGGCAAGAGTTTTCTGAGCTGCAAGTCGTTTTGCCAGCAGTTCCGGCGCTGTATGAGAAATTGCTGGCCTTGTCGCATGAGCTTGGTATTGCGGACTGGCTCAAGATTGTGCAAGGCCAGTCGCACGATGTATTGGCCGCATGTGATTGCACCTTGATTGCCAGTGGCACTGCTACTTTAGAGGCGGCGCTGTTTAAGCGTCCGATGGTGGTCTCATACAACATGCACCCTTTGAGCTACCGCCTGATGCAGCGCAAGCAATTGCAACCATGGGTGGGGTTGCCTAATATTCTGTGTTCAGAATTTGTGGTTCCCGAGCTGTTGCAAGACCAGGCGTCGCCGCGCGCACTGGCTGATGCTGTGGCGCAATGGCTGGATAACAGCGATCAAGCGCGGCTCAAAATCCACGCAGTCGAACAACGATTTACTGCTCTGCACCAAGAGCTGTACAAAGACACCACTACCTTATCAGCCCATGCCATCCAAAAAGTCCTTTCTTCCTGATCAGAGCACGTTGCCCTGGCATGCGCCGGGTTTGGTGGCTGGGGTGGATGAAGCTGGGCGTGGCCCTTTGGCAGGTCCGGTGGTGGCTGCGGCAGTCATCTTGGATGATCTCAATCCCATTGCGGGCTTGGCAGACTCTAAAAAGCTCACGGCGAACCGCCGCGAAAAGCTGTTTGACGAGATTCGCGCCAAGGCTCTGTGTTTTTGCATAGCGCAAGCCTCTGTGGAAGAGATTGATCGCCTGAACATTCTGCAGGCCACCATGCTTGCCATGCAGCGTGCAGTCAATGGCTTGCGTTTGAAGCCTGCGCTGGTGCAGGTGGACGGTAATCGCATTCCTTTGTTGGATATGCATGCGGAGGCCATTGTCAAAGGTGATTCGTTGATTCAAGCCATCTCGGCGGCGTCGATCCTGGCCAAAGTACACCGCGATCGCTGGTGTGAAGATTTCGACCGCATGTATCCGCAATACGGTTTTGCTGCACACAAGGGTTATGGAACGGCTGCGCATTTGGTCGCCCTCAACAGTTTAGGGGCGACCCCGGAGCATCGCCGCAGCTTTGCGCCAGTCACGCATGTTATTCATAGATTTTCAGCAGGCCAAGTGGCTGCCGCTACGGTATGAGCATCACAGAAATCAGTTCGCGCGATAACGCGTTTGTTAAAGAATTACGGCGTCTTTCGCGTGAAAGCGGTATGTACCGCAAGCTGGGTTATGTGTGGCTTGAAGGTGATCACCTGTGCCGTGCAGCCCTCACGCGAGGTCTGCAGCCGAAGGTGGCGGTTTTTTCCAAGTCTTTTTGGCCTGAGGCTCCCCGTGAATGGGCGCAAGCGGCTCCCAAAATAGTCGTTCTGGATGATGCCTTGTTTGCTGATATCAGTGGGCTGGAGTCGCCTGCACGGATGGGCTATGTCTTGCCTTGGGTAGCAGATGTGCAGGTGCTGTCAGGCGTACCTACGGTAGTGCTGGACCGTGTGCAGGATGCAGGCAATGTGGGGTCGATTTTGCGCTCTGCCTCAGCCTTTGGCTTTAAGCAGGTGGTTGCTCTGAAAGGTACTGCTGCGCTGTGGAGTCAGAAAGTGCTGCGCGCGGGAATGGGAGCCCATTTTGCATTGCACTTGGTAGAGGCCGTAGAGGCGGACGCTCTGGAGCAGCTGAACGTGCCTTTGCTGGTGACCAGCTCGCACCGTGGTGATTTGATCCACGAATCTGCCTTGCCATGGCCCTGTGCCTGGGCCATGGGACATGAGGGGCAGGGCGTAGGTCCTGCGGTTGAGTCGCTGGCGGTGCAGTCGGTGCGTATTGCCCAGCCCGGTGGAGAAGAGTCCCTCAATGTCGGTGCTGCCGCCGCTATTTGCTTGCACGCGAGTGCTGTGTCAGCGCTCAAGTGAGCCTGTGCCGGGCTAGGGTTTGACCGACATTGCGCGGCGAAGTAGATATAATGGGAGGCTTTTCAGCATTATTTCCTTACGCCTAGCGACCGCTTCCTCGCCACCTCTGCAGACAAGCTTTATTGCCGCGTGACGCAACGTCCCGGCTGCGCTGGGCGTAACCGTACTTAAAACCGGAGAATCCAGTGCTTTTGTCTCTTCAGGGAAGCTTCCCATCCGCCATCTTGGCGCTCGCAGACGGCACGGTCTTTGTTGGCAATTCGATTGGTGCGCAAGGCACTACCGTCGGTGAAGTGGTGTTCAACACTGCCATGACGGGTTATCAAGAAATCCTTACGGATCCCAGCTATTGCCAGCAGATCGTCACACTCACCTATCCCCATATTGGCAACTACGGTGTCAATGTCGAGGACATTGAGGCTGACAAAGTCCATGCCGCAGGTTTGATCATCAAGAACCTGCCTTTGCTTGCCAGCAACTTTCGCATGAGCGAAACCCTGTCGCAATATCTGGTGCGCAACAACACTGTGGCGATTGCGAATGTGGACACGCGCAAGCTGACCCGTCTGCTGCGTGAAAAAGGTGCACAAAACGGTGCCATCGTTGGTTTGGCTGCTGGCGAGGCAGTAACCCAAGCGCACATTGATGCTGCACTGGCAGCAGCAAAAGCAGCACCGGCCATGAAGGGCCTGGATCTGGCCAAGGTTGTGACTACCTCAGCGTCGTATGCATGGACTGAAACGGAGTGGAAGCTGGGTGAAGGTTATGGCCAGCTAGACAATCCCAAGTTCCACGTTGTGGCCTATGACTTTGGTGTAAAGAGCAACATTTTGCGCATGCTGGCACAGCGCGGTTGCAAACTGACGGTGGTGCCGGCTCAGACGCCTGCCAAGGAGGTGCTGGCGCTGAATCCCGATGGCGTGTTTCTGTCCAATGGCCCTGGCGATCCAGCGCCTTGCGACTATGCCATTGCCGCAGTGCAAGAAATCATGGCCGCTGGTATGCCGCTGTTTGGTATTTGTCTGGGTCACCAGATCATGGCGCTGGCCTCGGGTGCCAAAACCTTCAAGATGCAAAACAGCCACCATGGCGCCAACCACCCCGTCAAAGACCTGGATACAGGGCGCGTCAGCATCACCAGCCAGAACCACGGTTTCGCTGTAGAGCTGGAAACGCTGCCCGACAACTTGCGTGCCACGCACGTCAGTTTGTTTGACGGCACGCTGCAAGGCTTGGAGCGCACGGATGTGCCTGCGTTTTGCTTCCAGGGCCACCCCGAGGCTTCGCCCGGCCCGCATGACATTGCCTATTTGTTCGACCGCTTCACTGCGCTGATGGAGACCCACAAAAATGCCTAAGCGCACCGACCTTAAAAGCATCCTGATCATTGGCGCTGGCCCCATTGTGATTGGCCAGGCCTGCGAGTTTGACTACTCTGGAGTGCAAGCCTGCAAGGCATTGCGCGAAGAGGGTTTCAAAGTCATCTTGATCAACAGCAACCCCGCCACGATCATGACGGACCCCGCCACGGCGGACGTTACCTACATTGAGCCCATTACCTGGCAGACGGTCGAGAAGATCATTGCCAAAGAGCGCCCCGACGCCATTTTGCCGACCATGGGGGGCCAGACCGCGCTCAATTGTGCGCTGGACCTGTGGAAACATGGGGTACTGGACAAGTACAAGGTGGAGCTGATCGGTGCCAAGCCCGAAGCCATTGACAAGGCAGAAGACCGCCTGAAGTTCAAGGACGCCATGACCAAGATTGGTCTGGGATCGGCCCGTTCCGGCATCGCCCACTCCATGGACGAAGCCTGGGCTGTGCAAAAAGAAATGGGTTTCCCTACCGTCATCCGCCCCAGCTTCACGCTGGGTGGCACTGGCGGCGGCATTGCCTACAACCCAGAGGAATTCGAAACCATCTGCAAGCGTGGTCTGGAGGCATCGCCCACCAACGAGCTGCTGATTGAAGAGTCGCTGCTGGGCTGGAAAGAGTACGAGATGGAAGTGGTGCGCGACACCGCTGACAACTGCATCATCGTTTGCTCGATCGAAAATCTGGACCCTATGGGTGTGCACACTGGTGACTCCATCACCGTGGCCCCAGCCCAGACGCTGACCGACAAGGAATACCAGATCATGCGCAATGCCTCGCTGGCAGTGCTGCGTGAAATTGGTGTGGACACTGGCGGCTCCAACGTGCAGTTCTCGGTGAACCCCAAAGACGGTCGCATGATCGTCATTGAGATGAACCCTCGCGTGTCGCGCTCGTCCGCGCTGGCTTCCAAGGCTACAGGTTTCCCGATTGCCAAGATCGCGGCCAAGCTGGCCGTGGGCTTTACGCTGGATGAACTCAAGAACGACATCACGGGTGGCACAACCCCCGCGTCGTTTGAGCCTTCGATCGACTACGTGGTCACCAAGATTCCACGTTTTGCATTCGAGAAGTTCCCCACCGCCGACAACCGCCTGACGACACAGATGAAGTCTGTGGGCGAAGTGATGGCAATGGGCCGTACTTTCCAAGAGTCCTTCCAGAAGGCCCTGCGTGGCCTGGAAGTGGGCGTGGATGGCATGAACGAAAAAACCCAAGACCGCGAAATCTTGGAAAAAGAACTGGGTGAACCCGGTCCTGACCGTATCTGGTACGTGGGCGATGCTTTCGCTGCGGGCTGGACGCTGGATGAAGTGCACAACATCACCAAGATCGACAAGTGGTTCCTGGTGCAGATCGAAGAGATCATCAAGATCGAGCTGGATCTGGACAAGCTGTTTGAAGCAAAGGGTGAGCAAGCGCTGGCTGCTATTGATGCTGCTACGTTGCGTACCTTGAAGCAAAAGGGCTTCTCGGACCGCCGTCTGGCCAAGCTGCTGCACACCAGCGACAAGGCCGTGCGCGAAGCGCGCAAGGCCCTGAACGTGCGCCCCGTGTACAAGCGTGTGGACACTTGTGCGGCTGAATTCGCCTCGAACACTGCGTACATGTATTCCACGTACGACGAAGAGTGCGAAGCTGCGCCAACCAACAAGAAAAAGATCATGGTGCTGGGCGGTGGCCCGAACCGCATTGGTCAAGGCATTGAGTTTGACTACTGCTGCGTGCATGCCGCCATGGCCATGCGCGAAGACGGTTACGAAACCATCATGGTCAACTGCAACCCTGAAACGGTTTCTACCGACTACGACACCTCCGATCGTCTGTACTTTGAGCCTTTGACGCTGGAAGACGTGCTGGAAATCGTTGCTGTCGAGCAGCCTGAAGGCGTGATCGTGCAGTACGGCGGACAAACACCTTTGAAGCTGGCTCTGGGGCTGGAAGCCGAAGGCGTGAAGATCATTGGCACCACGCCAGACATGATTGACGCTGCCGAAGACCGTGAGCGCTTCCAGAAGTTGCTCAACGACCTGGGACTGCGTCAGCCGCCCAATGCCACGGCCCGCACAGAGCCTGAGGCACTGGAAAAAGCAGCATCGCTGGGCTACCCCTTGGTGGTGCGCCCCAGCTATGTGCTCGGTGGCCGTGCGATGGAAATCGTACACGAGCAGCGTGATCTGGAGCGCTACATGCGCGAAGCCGTGAAGGTTTCCAACGACTCACCCGTGCTGCTGGACCACTTCCTGTCCAACGCCATTGAGTGCGATGTGGACTGTGTGCGTGACCATACTGGTGCCGTGTACATCGGCGGCGTGATGGAGCACATTGAACAAGCGGGCGTGCACTCTGGTGACTCCGCCTGTTCGCTGCCGCCTTACTACCTGAAGGCCGAAACTGTGGCTGAAATCAAGCGTCAAACCGCTGCCATGGCCCAGGGTCTGAGCGTGGTGGGCTTGATGAACGTGCAGTTTGCCATCAAGGAAGTGGACGGCCAGGACGTGATCTACGTGCTGGAAGTGAACCCACGCGCCTCGCGTACGGTGCCTTTCGTCTCGAAGGCCACTGGCGTGCAACTGGCCAAGGTGGCTGCGCGCTGCATGGCCGGCCAAACTCTGGCCAGCCAAGGTGTGACCAAGGAAGTGACTCCGCCTTACTTCAGCGTCAAGGAAGCGGTGTTCCCGTTTGTGAAGTTCCCCGGCGTGGACACCATTCTTGGCCCTGAGATGAAGTCAACTGGCGAAGTCATGGGGGTGGGCAAGACCTTTGGTGAAGCCTTCGTGAAGAGTCAGCTCGGCGCAGGCGTGCATTTGCCAGAAACAGGCAAGGTCTTTCTGTCGGTGAAGAACAACGACAAGGCGCGTGCCGTGGCCGTGGCCAAAGAGCTGGTAGCTATGGGCTACAACCTGTGCGCAACACGCGGAACCGCGGCGGCTCTGGAAGAGGCTGGCATCTCGGTGCAAGTCGTCAACAAGGTCACTGAGGGCCGCCCCCATATCGTGGACATGATCAAGAATGGCGATATCGCCATGGTCATCAACACGGTGGAAGAGCGCCGCAATGCCATTGCGGACTCGCGCCAGATCCGCACCAGCGCACTGCTGGCACGTGTGACCACTTTCACAACCATCTTCGGTGCAGAAGCGGCCGTTGAAGGTATGAAGGCCATGCGCAGCAATCTGGATGTGTATTCTGTACAAGAGTTACACGCAATGTTGACTGCATAAGTCATACCAGCGGGTTTTACGGAGGGCATGCCGTGTCAAACACGGCATAATCAACCCTTAAACCTAGGAACACCGCCGCGTGGCTCACTGCGCGGCGGTTTGCTTTTGGGGCGTCCCATCCATACAGCCACGTTGTTGTGGTGCTCTGGACATGCCCCTGTGGCGCGACTGTGCAAATGGGCACGTGTACGCCCAGCCGTATGTGGAGAAACTGACATGGCAACCATTCCAATTACCAAGCGCGGTGCAGAAAAGCTCAAGGCTGAGCTGCACCAGCTCAAGACTGTTGAGCGCCCCGCCATCATTCAGGCCATTGCCGAAGCACGCGCACAGGGTGACCTGAGCGAAAACGCTGAATACGAGGCCGCCAAAGACCGCCAGGGCTTTATTGAAGGTCGCATCATGGAAGTCGACGGAAAACTGTCTGCTGCCCAGATCATTGACCCCACTGCCGTAGACGCGGGTGGCCGCGTGGTGTTTGGTGCCACCGTGGAGCTGGAAGACGAGGACAGCGGCGCCGCTGTCACCTACCAGATCGTGGGTGAAGACGAGGCTGACATCAAACTGGGCCTGGTCAATATCTCCAGCCCCATTGCCCGCGCTTTGATTGGCAAGGAAGAAGGCGATACGGCCGTGGTGCAGGCACCAGGGGGCGAGCGCCGTTTTGAGATTGTTGCGGTCAAGTACGTTTAACGCCCAGTCGCACATGTCGCAAGGCACTGCTTGCGTGAAGGTCCCCATGGCCCTGGCGGGCCTTTGGTTGCTGACGGCCAGCGTGAGCGTGCTGGCGGTGCCCCTCATCATTGCAACGGTGCCGGGCTGGCACACCATCACAGGCTATCTACAGATGGTCAGTGGTGTTCAAACTTGGGTTTCTATAGCTGCTTGCGTAGGCCTGCTCATGCTTTCAAGACGAAAACATTCTGAAACCGAAGAGGAGTGGGCGCAAGGCGCTATTCTTATTTATGTATTGGGTGGCGTGATCTCTGCAGTACTGCTCAACTATGGCGTGTTTCCGCAGTGGCTGGCCAAATCGGCTTCTTTGGCCAAACAGGCACAGGTGCTGGCACTGATGCTGTTGCACTGGTGCTGTGCATGGTGCACATGGCGCAGTCTGCGCAGGCACCGCCCGCAGGCTTGATGCACTGAACTTCTACAAAAAACCGCTGGGCGCAAGCCGCAGCGGTTTTTTTACGCATGGTCTGCGCATGCAAGGTTTTGGCATGCAAGGTTTGCCTGCAGCAAAAAACAGATAAGCAAGCGCGAAAAGCTTCGTTCACGCAAGCGTCCGGTATTTTTAGCATGCGTGCATTCCTTTCGAAGAAAGCCGCCTGCCATGTCTCTATCCCCGTTTGCCTCTGCAGTGGTTCATGCCCGCCGTGCCACGGTGCCTCAGACTTTTGATGTACAGCCCACTGGTCATGCCTTGGGCGCTGACATCGTGGGCCTCGATCTTCGTCAGCCACTGCAGCCAGCCACGATCGATGCCTTGCAACAAGCGTGGAACCAGCATTTGGTGCTGCGTTTTCGGGGACAGCAGTCGCTCAGTGAGCAAGACCATATTCGCTTTTCGGCCTACTTCGGTCCGCTGGATCAGCGGCCCATCAGCGCACAGGCGCTGCATGCCAGCACACAGGCATTGCCGCGCGAGCTGGTGGTGATCTCCAACGTGGTGCAAGACGGGCAGCCACTGGGTGGGCTGGGAGATGGTGAATCGGTGTGGCATGCCGACATGACTTACCAGCCGGTGCCGCCCAAGGCCGCATTGCTGCTGGCGCGTGAGGTGCCTGCGCAAGGTGGCAACACCCACTTTGCCAATATGTATGCCGCTTTTGACACGCTGCCGCCCGACCTGAAGGCCCAGGCGCTGCAATACGACTGCGTGCACGATGCCAGCCGCAACAGCGCAGGCCAGTTGCGTCTGGGGTTTAAAGACACCACGGATCCCCGCGAAACCGTGGGCGCTGTGCACCCTTTGGCACGAGTGAATCCTGCAACGGGCAAACGCAGTCTGTATCTGGGCCGCCGCCGTGGTGCCTATGTGCGAGGGCTGACGCTTGCAGAGAGCGAGGCACTGCTCAACGCGCTGTGGGCGCATGCAACGCAGAGCCAGTTTGCTTGGGCACAAGCGTGGCAGGTGGGTGACCTGGTGGCCTGGGACAACCGCGTCACTTTGCACCGCCGCGACGCCTTTGATCCCCGTGCGCGCCGATACATGCAGCGCACGCAAGTGAGCGAATAACCGCCACCCACGCAGCGCACCTTCCATCGTTTCTTGATCCACTGGCTTGCCGCTGGTGGTGGCTGCTTGCGCCTGCTTTGGCGCAGCAGCCCGATATTCACCTCAGGCTCTTTACCATGTCCCGTACGTTCATTTCTACTGTCAACCGCCGCCAATGGCTGCAATGGTCCCTGACCGCAACGGCGGGCGCATCGGCCCCCTGGCTGGCTGCCAATGCTGTGGCCGACACCGCATTGCCTCAAGATTTTTTGACTGCAACAAAGCCCATCACCATTGTGGTGGGGGGCCCCGCAGGGGGAGCCACCGATGGCGTTGCGCGTGTGCTTGCCCAGACTTTCAGCAGCCAGCTGGGGCGCGAAGTGATTGTGGAGAACAAGCCGGGCGCAGGCGGCACCATTGGATCCAAGTACGTTTCGGTGGCCAAAAATGATGGGCACACGCTTTTGCTGGGGCACATCGGCACCAACGTGCTCTCGCCGCTGATGCAGACCCCAAAGCCCTACGATCCGGTGAGTGGCTTTACGCCGATTGGGCAAATTGGCAATACGGCGTCGGTGCTTTTGGTGCCGGCAGCAGGCCCCAGTACCTTGCAAGAAGCGCTGGCATTGTGGAAGCAAAAAGGCCGCCTCAGCTATGCCTCAACAGGTCTGGGCTCTGGCGCGCACTTGCTGGGCCATTTGCTGGCCGACCGGCTGCATGCACAGGGCCTGCACGTGCCATACCGCGGTAGTCCATTTGCGCTGCAGGACCTGGTAGGCGGGCGGGTGGATGCCATGTTCGCCACCGCTGGGGCTGTAGGCGCTTATATCGACAGCAAAAAGCTGGTTCCACTGGCTGTTGCATCGGCCACGCGCAGCAGCTATTACTCGCAATTGCCCACGCTGCGTGAGGCGGGACTGCCGGATGTGAGCAACGAAGGCTGGTTTGGCCTGTTTGCGTCGGCACATACGCCCGAGAAAATTGCCCAGGCATGGCATGCGCACCTCAACACCGCCTTGCGCCAGCCCCAGGTGGTGCAGCAGTTGCAAGGCTTGATTGTGGATATTGCTGCCAGCGCCAGCCAAAGTCAGTACGCACAATTTATGGAACGCGAAATCAGCCATTGGAGCCGTGTAGTTGCGCAACTGGGTGACGCTTTGAAAGCTACTTGAACACGGCGCAGGCAGCGTCGCCTTCACCCGCCGGGTGCAGATGGCAAGTCGGTGGCATCTGATGGCACAGGGGCAGCGGCAGCGGTGTGCGGCAGGCATGTGGCATAGCTGCTGAGCTCTGCAAAAGCGTTTTTTGCTTGTGGACATCGGCGCGGTCTGAAGCGGAGGCGTCAGCCAGCCTTGGCATGCCGCGAAGCACTCAGGCACGGTCTATGCATAAAGAGGGCTGGGGCCCGCAAGGCATGCACCAGCATGTCGCACCGGGCACTTGTTTCAATTGCCGGAGCCTGTTATGTATTTCCCCCTGTCTCGCCGTAGTGCATTGGTCGCTTTTGCCGCTCTGGGCTTGAGTGCCATGGCAACTGCCCACGCCGCATCGCTGGCCGATATTCAGGTACGCAAGAGCATCAATGTAGGCATTCAGACCGACTATCCGCCTTACGGCTATATCGATGCCAGCTTCAAACCCCAGGGATCAGATGTGGCAACTGCTGAGCTGATCGCCAAGCAGATGGGTGTGAAGCTCAATATCGTGACGGTCACCTCACCAGCCCGCATTCCTGCGCTGCAAAGCGGGAAGGTGGATTTGATTATTTCCTCCATGGGCAAGAACCCCGAACGCGAGAAGGTGGTGGATTTTTCGATCTCTTACGCACCGTTCTTTTCTGGCATCTATGCCAGCAAGGGGCTGGCGATTACCCAGTTCAGTGATCTGGCTGGAAAAAGTGTGGCGGTAACGCGTGGCTCGCTGCAAGATGATGCGCTGACCAAACTGGCCCCTGCAGGCGCACAGATCAAGCGCTTTGAAGACGATACAGCGACCATTGCCTCGTTCGTCACCGGTCAAAGCCAGGTGCTGGCCCACAGCGCCGCCGTGGCGGGGTTGACCATGCAGCGCAACCCCAAGCTGGATGCTCAATACAAGCTGCTGCTGACGGATGTGCCCTGTTTCATTGGGGTAGCCAAAGACAACAAGGCCTTGCTGGAGCAGGTCAACAGCATTTTGCGCACGGCCAAAGCCGATGGCTCGCTGAACGCTATTTCACAAAAGTATCTGGGCCGCCCGCTGGGCAATCTGCCGGAGTAAGCAGCCGGAGTAAGGCGCAGGCCCTGTCAGCCGGGCTGAATGGCATGCAGTAAAAAAAGCACTCTTCAGAGTGCCTTTTGCCTGTGTGCGCAAAGCAGGTGCAAGGCCTTAGAGGTTGCCCACCATCTGCTCGGCCACCACCCATGCATCAAATTGCTGTGCCGTCACGTGGCCGCTGGCAATGGCTGCATCGCGCAGGCTGCTGCCTTCCTTGTGGGCTTTTTTGGCAATGAAAGCGGCCTTGTCGTAACCAATGTGCGGGTTCAGTGCCGTTACCAGCATCAGCGAGCGGCCGACCAGCTCTTCAATGCGTGCAATGTTGGGCTCAATCCCCATGGCGCAGTGGTCGTTGAAGCTCACCATGCCATCGGCCAGCAGGCGCACGCTTTGCAGGAAGTTGTGCGCCACCATGGGGCGAAATACATTCAGCTCAAAGTTGCCTGATGCCCCGCCAAAGTTGATGGCCACGTCATTGCCAAAGACTTGGGCGCACAGCATGGTTACGGCTTCAGACTGTGTGGGGTTGACCTTGCCGGGCATGATGGAAGAGCCGGGCTCATTTTCTGGAATGGCAATTTCACCCAGACCACTGCGTGGGCCAGAGGCCAGCCAGCGCACGTCGTTGGCAATCTTCATCAGGCTTGCGGCCAGCGTTTTGAGCGCGCCGTGGGCGTGTACCAAGCCATCGCACGAGGCCAGCGATTCGAACTTGTTGGGCGAGGTCACAAACGCATAACCCGTCAGCTTGGCCAGCTCTTGCGCCACGCCTTCAGCATAGCCCTTGGGGGCATTCAAACCTGTGCCTACTGCGGTGCCGCCCAAGGCCAGTTCATGCAAATGGGGCAGGGCAGCGCGCACGTGTTTGGCGCAGTGGTCCAGCTGTGCCACCCAGCCTGAAATTTCCTGGCCCAGCGTCAGTGGCGTTGCGTCTTGCAGGTGCGTGCGGCCAATTTTGACGATGTTGGCGAAAGCCTCACTCTTGGCATGCAAGGTGGCGCGCAGCTTGGCAATGGCGGGCAGCAGATGGGCTTCGATGGCCGTGACTGCCGCCACGTGCATGGCGGTGGGGTACACATCGTTGCTGGACTGGCTTTTGTTCACATCGTCATTGGGGTGCACCACGCGGCTTTCACCGCGCTCACCGCCCAGCAGCTCGCTGGCTCGGTTGGCCAGCACCTCATTGACGTTCATATTGGTTTGTGTGCCCGAGCCGGTTTGCCAGACTACCAGCGGAAATTCGTCGGGGTGTTGACCGGCCAGCACTTCATCGGCGGCTGCGTTGATGGCGCTGGCCGTCTTGGCATTGAGCAGGCCCAGCGCACAGTTGACCGTGGCGCTGGCTTTCTTGACCTGCGCCAGCGCGGCAATGATTTCGCGCGGCTGCTGCTCGCCGCTGATGTCAAAGTTTTGCAGCGAACGCTGGGTTTGCGCGCCCCACAGTTTATCGGCGGGTACGGCGATGGGGCCGAAGGTGTCTTTTTCGAGGCGGGTGGCAGACATGGTCAAAGCTCCTGAAAGGGTGCTGCGGCATGGGTTGCTGGAACGCAAGTTCTGGCTGCCTTCTCTTGCCGCTGAATGGGGGAAGAAGGCAGCCATGTTAGCGCAGTCTTTGAGAGCCATTCTCAATGCCGGGCATGGCGGTTACACAAGCCCCAAGTCCTCTATAAGACTTGTCGGTCTTTGGCTGACGCAGCCAGTCAGTTGCGCCGATAATCGACCAGATTTTTTGCGCGCAAGCGGCGCTATAACAACCAGAGAAGCTTCACGATGACGACCTCCATCCGCCAGCAGGACCTGATCGACTCGATCGCAGGTGCCCTCCAGTACATCAGCTACTACCACACGCCGGATTTCATCCAGCATCTGGCCCGCGCCTATGAACGCGAGCAAAGCCCTGCGGCCAAGGATGCGATGGCGCAAATCCTGACCAACTCCAAGATGAGCGCGACCGGCCAGCGTCCCATCTGTCAGGACACAGGCATCGTCAACGTCTTCCTGAAGGTGGGCATGGACGTGAAGTGGGACGGCTTCACCATGGGCCTGGAAGACGCCATCAACGAAGGCGTGCGCCGTGGCTACAACCACCCAGACAACACGCTGCGTGCCTCGGTGGTGGCAGACCCCCACTTCAAGCGCAAGAACACCAAGGACAACACCCCCGCCGTCATCAACGTGCAGATCGTGCCCGGCGACAAGGTGGACGTGACCGTGGCTGCCAAGGGCGGTGGCTCCGAGAACAAGTCCAAGATGATCATGATGAACCCCAGCGATTCCATCGTGGACTGGGTACTCAAGACTGTCCCCGAAATGGGTGCCGGCTGGTGCCCGCCGGGCATGCTGGGCATTGGCATTGGTGGCACGGCGGAAAAAGCCGTGCTGCTGGCCAAGGAAAGCCTGATGGAAGACCTGGACATGTACGAGCTGCAGCAAAAGGCTGCCAGCGGTGCACAGCTGGATGACGTGGAAAAGCTGCGCCTGGAGCTGTTCGAGAAGATCAACGCCCTGGGCATTGGTGCCCAAGGTCTGGGTGGCTTGACGACCGTGCTGGACGTCAAGATCAACATGTACCCCACGCACGCAGCCAGCAAGCCCGTGGCCATGATTCCCAACTGCGCAGCCACCCGCCATGCCCACTTTGTGATGGACGGCAGCGGCCCCGTGTATCTGGACCCACCATCGCTGGACGCATGGCCCAAGATTGACTGGGCGCCTGACTACAACAAGTCCAAAAAAGTCGACCTGAACACGCTGACCAAAGAGGAAGTAGCCAGCTGGAAACCCGGCGACACCTTGCTGCTCAACGGCAAGATGCTGACCGGCCGCGACGCTGCCCACAAGCGCATTCAGGACATGCTGGCCAAGGGTGAAAAACTGCCTGTGGATTTCACCAACCGCGTGATTTACTACGTCGGTCCTGTGGACCCCGTGCGTGACGAAGCTGTTGGCCCAGCAGGCCCCACCACCGCTACCCGCATGGACAAGTTCACCGAGATGATGCTGGCCGAGACTGGCCTGATCTCCATGATCGGCAAGTCCGAGCGCGGCCCGGTTGCCATCGAAGCCATCAAGAAGCACAAAAGCGCTTACCTGATGGCTGTGGGCGGCGCAGCTTACCTTGTCTCCAAAGCCATCAAGCACGCCAAGGTGGTGGGCTTTGAAGACCTGGGCATGGAAGCCATCTACGAATTCGACGTGGTCGATATGCCCGTGACTGTGGCTGTGGATGCTGGCGGCACCAGCGCACACATCACAGGCCCCGCTGTCTGGAAGGAAAAGATTGCGACGGGCCAATTCAAGGGTATTGAAGTGGCGGGTGCCAAGTAAGCACTGAGCGTTGCGTATTTCCCTTCAACCGCCTCCGGGCGGTTTTTTTATGACCTCGCAGCCCGAAGGCCCAGTGTCCATACGGTTGCTGTGCTTGTTTTATAAATGAGAGTTGTTCTCATATAAGATGGTGCTGCCCTTGCCTGGGGCCTGCGCGCTAGGGACATTCGGACATGGTCACTTCTTTCAGCGCAGCACTGCGTCGATCTGTGTCGTCGCACTTTGCACAAGGCTGGCTGCCGATTGCGCCTTGACCAAGTACCTTGGGGCTCCGATGCACACAACTACGCACGATATCGATCTGGAACAGCTGATTGCCGAGCACCATACGCTGCTGTGCCAATATGCACGAGTGCAAGAGCACTGCAGTGACCTGCTGCTTCGCCAAGCGGCCGAGATTGCGCACTTGCAGGCCCAGTTGATGCGCCAGCGCGGTCAGGCGATTGCCAGTCAATCTGCTCTGGCCTGGGCGCGTGAGGACCGTGCCGAGCTGCAAGCCAGCATCCTTGACCTGCCACGCCGCACCAGCTTGCTGCAGGAGGTAAAAAATCTCACCGCCCAGGTGCAATCACTGATGCAGGAACGGTTGCGCTGGAAGTGGGGGGATGCCGCACAGCATGCGGTGGTCATGCACAGCATGGGCACGGCAGTTACATCAACGGCCACCAGCGCTGTGCAGGCGCATGGGCTGACTGGCCCAGCCGTCTTGGAGCAAGCCGCCGATGACATCGCCCAGCTGGAAGCCAGCCTGATTGCTGCTGATCTGGTGATCTGCCAGACCGGTTGCCTGAGCCATGGTGCCTATTGGCGCGTGCAAGACCACTGCAAGCGCACAGGCAAGGCTTGTGTGGTGGTTGAGCAGCCAGAAGCGGTGCGCATTGTTCGTATCCATCAGCCAGAGTCAGCCTCTGTGCCTGTGCCGCAAGAAGTCGCGGTGAGCGCGACCCAGACCACTGGCGCACCAACCTGAAGGGCATGCCTTGTCGGGCGGGCCGTGCGAATTCACGCAAGGACTTTTCTTTTTTCAGACTGCGTGTCTCTGCGCTGTTGGGCTGCAAGCTTTGCTCAAAGCGTGATCACGCAGTGTGAACATCAAAAAACCGCCGAAAGGCGGTTTTTTGATGGATACCCCAGACATTGCCATGTCTTGCGGCTTGAGACTGATGGCGCAGTGTGGGGCCAAAGCCCATTATTTGGCAGGAATCTCCAGCCATTCTTGCGCGGGGGCATCGCTGGCAGGGCGCTGAATCCAGATCAGGCGCATGCGTTCTTGCACCTCTGCGGTGGCCCAGGCAGGAGGAGGGCGACGGGTAGGCGTGGCGGCGTGGCCTGCCACGTCAAAAGGTAAATCCTGGCGGGCATTGGCCAGGGCAAAGGCCACCAGCTCTTTGCTGGCCCGTTCTGTGATGAGCTGGTTGGTGCTGTTGTAGGCGGCAGCGCGACCGGTTTCGGGGTCGAGCAGCAAGGTGTAAGGCAACTGTGCCTTTTGCGATGTTGTCAGTTTTTGCATGGCTATGAATAGTGTTGTGTTTGCAGCTGGAGCGATGCAGATTGCAACGCTGGCGGTGAACGCAAGTTCACTTGCGTGGTGTACACGGATGTTGGGATTGTTGTCGCAACTTGCCAGTTCGGTGGCATTAGGGGGTAAAAGCCTTGGATGCTTGTCGCCAGTTACCGCAGGGACTGGAGCTGCAGCTGCAGCTGGAGAATGGGTGACCCATCTTTGGCGCGAGGCTGTCAGCGTGTGGCACGCTTGTGCTTTCTTTGGAATGTCAGAAGGTCAGGTCATGATGGGTCTGCAACGCGTGCCTGCGCCCTTGCATGACGTGAGTGCATTCGCGCAGAACTCTGGCGTGGTGGATGACCGCGTTCGCGAGGCTGCTGTGTTGTCGGTATCTGCAGCACAAGCCAGTGAGTTCAAGCGGGCAGTGCAGGCTGAAAAGGAAGCGCTGGATGCGTGACTGGCCGGGCCCGAGCTTCTTCGATGCGTACATTGCGTTCAGCGCAATGCGCAGGGCTGCTGACAGCGTTGAGTGCTGGGGCGTAGTTTTTTTTGATTCACAGGCGGTACAAACACCATGTTTTCTGATCCTTGGCTTCACCGCTGGCTTCCTTTGGTCCTTGAAAGCAATGGCGCAGCGCCTGTGCTGGAGATTGGGTGCGGCATGGGGGATGACACCGTCACGCTGGTTGGTGCAGGTTTGACCGTGACGGCCTTTGACAAGGCGTTAACCGGTGTTGTCGCAACACGGCTGCGCGCCCCGGCAGCGACGGTGGAATGCTGCGATATCCGCGACCCATTTCCGATGGCAGAGGGCAGCGCTGGCTGTGTTGTTGCCAGCTTGACGCTGCACTACTTTCCATGGGCGCAGACGCTGGACTTGGTAGACCGGGTGCGCAGCACGCTCCAGCCGGGGGGCATTTTTCTGTGCCGCTTGAACTCTACGCACGACAAGCATTTTGGCGCTTGCGGGCATGCGGTCATTGAGCCCAACTACTACCTGGTTGATGGTCAGCCCAAGCGTTTCTTTGATGAGGCCAGTGTCGATCAGCTGTTTGAGCGTGGGTGGCAGGTGCTGTCCAAAGAACACAGGGTCACGACAAAGTACATTCACCAGAAGGCGCTGTGGGAGGTGGTTTTGCGCCGCAGCGATACCTGATGCACACCTAGGTTGATGGGGGCGCTGGCTCGTACCTGTGCCTGCAACCAATCCTGGTGCGGAAAATCAAAGACGCGAGAAATTACACACAAGAGAGGGAATGCATGCCGTTTTCGCACGAAGAACGCAAGGCCTTGCTGGCCGTCAAAGGGGTTGGGCCCACCGTAGTGGCACGTCTGGAGCAGATGGGGTTTCAATCACTGGCGCAGTTGAGCAAGGCCAATGCGCTGGATATTGTGGCCAAGGCATCGGCCATTGTTGGCTCTAGCTGCTGGAAAAACAGCCCCCAGGCGCGGGCCGCCATTCAGGCAGCGATTGCCTTGGGGCGCTCGCGCCAGGCTGAATCGGTCCAGACACCCGCTGATTGAAAACACGGCGTGCAGGCATGCCGGCGTGTGAATGCCAAAGAGGCAAGCTTTGCAGATAACGAGGCCTTGCAGCCATGGTGGGCAAGGCATACTTTGCACCCTCTGTGCAACTTTGCACGTGCTGATCTGATCGCTTTTTCTTTCGCTTATGTCTCTGACTTCTGAACAGGTGGCACAACTGCGTGCTGCCATGGCTGCCTATAACTTTCCGGCCACGTATTACGATTTTGCACAGCAGGCCGAGTGTGTGGTGCAGGGCATGCCCGAGGTGGAGCGCTATATCCACGCGCTGCTGACGTCGCCGGTGGCACAGGAGGTAGAAAACGGCTTGGCCAATATTGTGTTTTGGGGCAATGCCAATGCGGGCTACCAAATGCACCGGGTGATGAAGTTCAAGCAGGGCGTCACTGCCCAGCAGGTGCAGGCGTTTCAGGCGCTGGTGCGGCAGGCGCAGGTGCCGGGGCTGGACGCCATCAAGAAGCTGGGCATGCCGCAGTTTTCGGGTATTTCATTTATCTCCAAGATCACGGCATTTTTAAACCCCGCGCAGTGCGGTGTGCTGGATTTGCTGATTGCCCGTATGCGCCGCGAAGGCGGCCCTAAGGCGCTCAATACGCTGCGGTTTCACAGCGCCATCACACCCACTGCAGTCAATTGCGCGGCCTATGCCAGCTGGTGCGCAGAGTGCCAGGCGATCAGCCTGCAGTACCTGGATGGTCAGCCGCGCGCGGTGGATGTGGAGCGTGGGTTTTTCTACCTGATCCAAAACGGCCAGCTGGAAGTGGCGCGCGCCATTTACGAGGCGGCGTAACGCTTTTTTCATGTGAGCACTGCCTGCGTTGACATGCTTGCCACCCCGGCTTGATGGTTGTGTGAGCAGTGTCGCTTTGCACTGTTTTACACGGCTTTGGGCATTGGGTGATTGAGCCGGCGGTCTGTCGAGATTTCAGTTTTTTACCAATTTGCTGCTTGAACAGGAGATGCACTGCATGCTGAAAGTCATTGCCCAGGATTTCATACACCCCGATCACATTGAGACCGTGATGCCGCTGTACAGAGAGCTGGTAGACAAAACCCGGCAAGAGCCGCTGTGCCTGTCTTATGAGCTGTTTGTGGACCACAAGGACCCGGGCCACTTCATCTTTATTGAAACCTGGCCGGACCGTGCTGCGCTGGATATGCATTGCGCCACCGAACATTTTCAGCGGCTGGTGCCACAGATCAACGGCTACCAGAGCCAGCCAGGCCAGTTCTTGCTGATGGATGCCTGCGCTGGCACCGAAGCTTTGTCCGCTTGCACTGCCGTGCCGGTGCTTTAACCATGGCTGCCATCTTTGCATTCACCTGCACCTGCTGTGGCGAGGTGCACGAGGGGTCTCCCAGTTTTGGCTTTGCGGCTCCTGCGCCGTATAGCCGGCTGACGCAGGCTGAGCAGGCTTCCATCGCTGAACTGAGTGATGACCTGTGCGTGATACAGCACCCCGAAGGGAGGCAGTACTTTGTACGCGCCATTCTGGAGGTACCCATCCATGGCGTGGATGAGCCTTTTCTGTGGGGTGTGTGGGTGTCGGCCAGCGCCAGCAGCTTTGAGCGTTATGTGGAGAGTTACGAGCATGCAGTGCAGGGCGATGGCTTCTTTGGCTGGCTGAGCAACCACATCGGCGTCTACCCCTGGGAGCAGTCGCGCCCGGCCAATGTCTATATTCAGGCCGACGGTACACGCCCGCTGGTGGTGCTGCACCGCAACGCCGAGGGCGCAGACAGCGATGCGCTGGTGATGGACCAGCATGAAGGCATCAGCATTGCACGCGCACAGGCGCTGGCTGAGCAGGCCATGCATGGCAGCAGGGGCTGATTTGTTCGCATTCGCCGGGTGTGTGTTGTGACAGGGCAGGCGATGGGGGGCGCGTGCTGTGGCGGCTAGCAGTGCCCGCGCTGGGTCTACGGGCTTGAAATAAGCGCTGCCTGCCCTTATGTGCAGAGGGCGTCATCTGTGGCTGGGCTTTCAAAAATCACAACAAAATGGGCCAAGAGTTAAATCCAGATGCGCGCGAGAAGCTATTTTTTTTGATAGCAATCGTACGATATGGAGCCTGCCGTCTTTGCCGGGCTCCAATCCTTGTGCCAATCTAGGAACACCATGACCACTGAAGATATTCGCGCTACCTTGACTTTGTGTCTGCTGGCTTCGTTCGCTGATGGTGAAAAACATGACCGCGAACGCGAGCAAATTCGCCAGGTAGCCGAAGGGCTGGCTGGCGACAGCCATGTAAATTTGCCCGGCCTGTACCAGGATGTGCTGCTGCGCCGCGTGAGCCTGCAAGATGTGCTGGCCCGTTTGACGGGCACCGAAGCGCGCCAGCTTGCCTATGAAATGGCCGTGTGCGTGTGCGATGCCGACGGCCATACCAGCCCCAAGGAAGAAGCCTTTTTGGCGCAGGTACGCCAAGCCTGGGGCATGGGTGGGGCATCGCAAACCACAGCACAGGCGAGTGGGTCTGCCGCAGCTTCTGTGACTGCGGGTGCCGCAGCAGTGGGCGCTTATGCCAGTTTTGACCAGCAAGCCCAGGCGGTGGCCGATGCACCGCTGCAAGTGGCTGTGCCCGAAGCGGCGCTGCCTCAGGGCATTGCTGTGCCGCACCCTGCGGCGGTCGATGCCTTGCCTTCCACGGCTGCACAGCGTCGCCCCGGCACCTTGTCTGCGCCAGAGATGGACAGCAAAATTTTGAAGGCGTCCATCATGAATGGCGCCATTGAGCTACTGCCCGAAAACCTGTCCACACTGGCCATCATTCCGCTTCAGATGCGCTTGGTCTATCAGATCGGGCAGAGCTACGGCTATGAGCTGGACCGTGGCCACATCAAAGACCTGCTGGCCGCGCTGGGTGTGGGCCTGACCTCGCAGTACCTGGAAGAAGCCGGGCGCAAACTGCTGGGTGGCTTGCTGGGCAAGGCGGGCAAGGGCATTTTTGGCGGGCTGGGCAAACAGGCCGTCAGCAGCGGCATGAGCTTTGCCAGCACGTATGCGCTGGGCCATGTAGCCAACCAGTACTACGCTGGCGGGCGCACCTTGTCCACCGATATGCTCAAAGACGCGTACCAGCATGTCATGCAAGATGGCCGCCAGCTACAGGCGCGCTACCTGCCGCAGATGCAGGAAACCGCGCGTGGACTGAATACGGCCAAGATTTTGTCGATGGTGCGCGGCGGCTGATGCCCATGGGCCACCGGGCAGTGCCGGCTGGGCTGGCCAGCAACGCATTGCCTGGGGCCGTTCACACAAGCCTTGGTGCGCCGCACCGCTAGCCTTGTGCTGGCTGAGCACAGCAAGCAATAGGCAAAAATAAGAGCTGTTAGCGCTTATCCAATAAGAACTTCAGATGGTTTTATATCTGAAGTTCTTTGTTTATAAGCGTTAGTAGCTATCTAAATAATCCTGAAGCGATTAACGTGGCCCTTGCTATGTGCTTGCTACGTGCTTGCAAGGCACTTGCTTTGACTTGGTCGCTCACCCTCGACTTGCTGGGTGATAAGGGCTGCTCACCATGCAAGGCGGCCGCCAGTGCTTGGCACACAAGGTCTACAGGTACAGGCTGTGTGCCCGTGTCATTCAGTGCATGCATGCCATGATGGCGCGCATGACACGTCCCTTTGCCCAATCCTGTGAGAACAACCAAGCACCTATTGCGAAGGTGCTGCAAACCGCATTTGCCCACAGCCGCCATGTGCTGGAAGTAGGCAGTGGCACTGGCCAGCACGGGGTGTACTTTGCACCGCGCTTGCCGCATGTGGTGTGGCAGACCAGTGAGCTGCCCGAGCACCATGCCGGTATTGCCGCCTGGCATGCGCATTTGCCAGCCCCCAATCTGCGTACGCCGCTGCATTTTGATGTGCGAACCAGCGCATGGCCGCAGACGGCACAAGGAGTCTTTGACGCCGTTTTCACCAGCAACACCTTGCACATTGTCGGGTGGCCGCTGGTGCAACGATTGTTTGCTTTGGCTGGTGCTTATGTCCCGCAAGGTGGGGTGTTTGTGGTGTACGGACCGTTTAACTACGGCGGCACGTTCACCAGCGCAAGCAATCAGGCATTTGATGCGTGGCTGCGCGCGCGGGATGCGGCCAGTGGCATTCGTGACTTTGAAGCCGTGGTGCAACTGGCGCAGCAGCATGGCTGGAGCCTGCAGCACGACCACCCTATGCCAGCCAATAACCGCAGCCTGGTGTTTCAGAAAACATAAGCCATCGCTATCTGGTGCGGGGGCAAAAAGTACGGGATGTGCTGCAGAAGCTGTGCCTGCCGCAAGATCCTCTGCCGCAATAGCCCCTATCTAAGCAGCTGAAAAATATAGCTGCCTGTGCAACGCAGGCAAGCACCAGAGGATTGATAACCTTCTGGCCGGTAGATGCGTTGGTGGCAGCACGTTCGCTGTTTATTCATGGAGCCGATATGCTGGCCCCATGACCTGGCTGTTTCTCATCTTGCATGTTGCGCTCATCGTCTGCCTGGGCTTGCGTATTTTGTTGCGCAATGACCTGCAGCCCGACGTGCGCATGGGCTGGCTCACTTTGGTGGTTTTGCTGCCGTATGTCAGTTGCGTGCTGTATTACCTGTTTGGCGAGGTTGCACTGCGCAGAAGGGGACGCGGGCACCTGCAGCAGGTGCAAGATTTTGCAGTGCAGGCGCACGTTTTGCAGCAAGCCTCTTTGGTGGGGAAATCTCGGCCACACCCTGCTGTGGCCGGTGCCACAGAGCGCATGGCTGCGCACGTTGCGCCGCAGTGGCAGGCTGCATTCAGCTATGCAGCGTCAGTCAACGGTTTTCAGCCGCAGCCCGGCCACAGTGCACAGCTGATGGCCGATGGCGGCGAGACACTGCGGCGCATGTTGATGGATCTGGATGCCGCACAGCACGAAATCAACCTGCTGTACTACCTGTGGCGCGATGACCAGATGGGCACGCAAGTGGCGCAGGCCTTGATACGTGCCGCTGCTCGCGGCGTGGTTTGCAGGGCCATGGTCGATGGGCTGGGTTCTCGCCCCTTGGTCGGCTCTGTACTGTGGGAGAGCCTGCGCGCGGCAGGCGTGCAACTGGCCGTGGCACTGCCCATCAACCGGCCTTTGCAGGTCATGCTCAACAGCCGTCTGGATTTGCGCAACCACCGCAAGTTCACGCTGATTGATGGACGCATTGCGTATTGCGGCAGCCAGAACTGTGTGGACGAAGTGTTTGCAGCCAAGGCCGCTTATGGGCCGTGGGTGGACATCATGCTTCGCATGCAAGGGCCGGTTGTGGCACAAATGCAGTTGGTGTTTGCCAGTGACTGGCAGCAGTACGCCACGGCCGAACATGCCCCATATCTGCCGCAAAGCCAGCCGCAGGCGCTGGCATCGCCGGGTTTTGTGGCGCTGGCCATTGCCGAAGGCCCATCCGAGCGTGCCCGTGCCTGCCCGCAACTGTTTGCCACGCTGATCACCAGTGCCCGCCAAGAGCTGGTGCTTTCCACCCCATATTTCGTCCCCGATGCCACGGTGCTTGATGCCCTGTGCGCTGCAGCCTGGCGTGGCGTGCCAGTCACCCTCATCGTGCCTGCACGCAATGACTCAGCCATTGTGGGCGCAGCCAGCCGCAGCCACTACCACCGATTGTTGCAAGCGGGGATTACGATCTACGAGTTCCAGCCGGGCCTGCTGCACGCCAAGACCCTGTGTGTGGATGGGCAGGTCAGCCTGATTGGATCGACCAATCTGGATTTGCGCAGCTTTGACTTGAACTTTGAAAACAACGTGCTGCTGCAGGATGCGGACACCACGCAAGCCATTCGCGCACGGCAGGCGGCGTACATTGCGCAATCCCTGCAGATAACGGCAGAGCAAGTGCACGGCTGGCCCCGCAGGCAGCGCATCTGGAACAACCTGCTGGCCATGCTCAGCCCGGTGCTGTGAGTGCGCAGTTCGATGCGGTGGGGCGATCAAGAGTCACGCAGCCCACATTTGTCTCTGATGCCATCTGGTTCAATGGATGGGGCGCCCAGGAAAATGCCGGTTGATGCAGAGGTCTTGCGTGTCGTATGCGGATTGACTTTGATTTCTACCCAAAGTTTGAACATGTGTTGAGTTCCGCGCTGAAGCTGAAATTGAAATAATTTCAGCACTTTTGACTGCAGATCATTGCTTCTTTCACCTTGACCAGAAGCTTGGAGTAGAGCCAAACCCGTAGCCGCTTGCGGCTGACGCAGCCCTAGAATGAGCTACTGCAAATATGCAGAATTTAGGGTGAGTATGGGTCTTAGAAAAAAATTCAAACTGCTAGAGATTGAGTCGTTTCTCAAAGCGGTTGAGACCAAGAACTTTAAATTAGCTGCAGATAAGATGCATATCAGCGCGCCCGCTTTTACGCGCAGAATCCAAAACCTGGAAAACTCGCTGGGTGTCAAATTATTTGAGCGCAATACCCGCAACATTGAGCTGACCGTCACTGGACGTGAGTTCTACCGAGAGGTCTCACAGTGGATTGATGGGTTTGATCACATTGTTGCCAAATCCAGTGCGTTGCAACAGCAAAGAACTATCACGATCACCATCGCCTGTGTGCCGTCGGTGGCGTATTACTTTTTACCAAAGTACATCAGCGCATTCACCAGTACGCGCGGCAATGTGCGAATCAATGTTTTTGATGCCAGCGCCAACGATGTGCTGATTGCCGTATCCAAAGGTGAAGTGGACTTTGGCATTAACTTCATTGGCAACCAAGAGCTGGACTTGGACTTTCTGCCGATTGCGACGGATCAGTTTGTGCTGGCTTGTAGGCAAGACCACCCCTTAGCCCAGCGCAAACGTATTGACTGGAAAGAGCTGGAAGGCTTGACGCTCATCGGTGTGGGCAAGACATCGGGCAACCGTGTGTTGCAAGACATTGCCTTGGCCAGCCATGGGGTTTCGCTGGCGCTGCAGTTTGAAGCCAAACATGTGACTACGGTGGTGGGAATGGTGGAGGCCGGAATAGGGGTGGCGGCTGTACCTAGTTTGGCCATGCCAGCATTGAATCACCCAGTATTGGCTTCTGTGCCGTTGGTCGCACCCAAAGTTACACGCAATATTGGGTTGATCAAGCGTAAAGGCATGGCTCTGGAGGAGACTGCGCAAGATTTTTATGACGCCATCCTGCAGGCCAGCGCAGTGGAATAAAACAAGGAGAGCTGTTGCTCTCCCGGAAGTTGGCTCTCAGCGATGTGGCCGCATGGATGGTGACGCATGGGTGTTGACCTCTGCGGGGCACCCATACTCAGTCTCAAAATTGATGGGTGTATTACTGACTTTGCAACTTGGCAGTGTTGACAACGCCACGCCATTTTTCTAACTCGGCGATCACGAGCTGCTTCAAGTCTTCGGGTGTACCTGTTTTTACATAAGCGCCCTGAGCAACGAACCTTTGCATGACTTCTTTTTCTTGTAGTACTTCATTCAGCGTGGTGTTGAGCGTTTGCACTATGTGGGCGGGTGTACTGGCTGGCGCGAAAAGGGCATACCACTGCTCCACTTCCACACCTTTCACACCCAGCTCGGCCAAAGTAGGTACCTCGGGCAATACTGCAACGCGTTGCTTGCCAGCGATAGCGACAGCGTTGACTTGACCGGATTCCACATAGGGGTAGGCAGAAAACAGGCTGGGAAACATGATTTGCGTCTGCCCACCCACCGTATCAGTCATGGCAGGTGCAGAGCCCTTATAGGGAATTTGCAGCATTTGTGCATCTGTCATGACTTTGAATAACTCACCTGCAAAGTGGGGTGCAGTGCCATTGCCCGCTGATGCGTAGTTGAACTTCTCAGGATGCTTTTGGCTTTCAGCGATAAAGCTTTGCATGCTGTCAATTTTGAAGCCCTTGGTTGTCACCATAAGAGTGGGGGACTCAGAGACCAAACCGATGGGTTCAAAATCTTTAATGGGGTCATAGCGAAGCTTTTGCAATACGGGGTTCATGCCGTGCGTTGCAATGTAGCCAAACAAAATGGTGTGACCATCGGGTTTAGCCTTGGCTACGTATTCCGAAGCAATAGCGCCGTTGCCCCCCGCCTTGTTTTCCACAATAAAGCTTTGCTTGAGTTTTTCGCCCATGCGCTGCGAAATGATTCGTGCCATGGCGTCATTGCCTCCCCCAGCTGCGGTGGGCACTACGATGGTGATAGGCTTTTCTGGATATTGCGCCAAGACCAAAGCAGGTAAGCTCAATGCAGAAATTGTCAAAATATTCTTTAAAAACTTTGTTGGCATGGTTTGTCTCCTTTTAATAACCGGGTTATCCCACAAAAACTTGGCCTTCAAATATTTTTTTTGCCGTTCTTATCAGGCTTGCATTTGTTATTTTTTCAAAACCATGTCGGTTTGAATTGTAATCAACGCAAACTTCTATTTTTCCACTGGGGTGAGCAATAAATAAATGGTTTCTATCTTTGATTTTTGTGGATTCATGAAAAACAATCGTGCCATTGATTAATGCGGCAATAGCAATTCCAACTGCACCTGTAGCGGCATGGGTGCTGTGACACACATGTGGCGTGAAGTAACGAGAGTTAATGATTTTCCAGTCATTGGTTTTGCCGATTAATACAGGTTTTGGTAATACCGTGTGTGTAACATCGCCTAAACCCATAGCTTGCGCAGCCGCAAGTCGGATACCGCGAATTTTTGCCATAACATCGGCATTCGCATGCAATTGGGAAGGTGTCTCATCGCCTTGCAAGCCCATTTGCTTGCTATCAATAAGCACCATGAGCTGGGCAGCATCAATGCAGGTGACATCGACTCCCAATATCTTCTGCTTGAGCAGCCCTGTTGGGAATAGTCGTCCGGTGGAGCTTCCCAGCATTTGCTTGAAATTAAGGTGAATAGGCGCAGCGGGGTCGAGTACACCATCAATCAGAACATCACCTTCGTATGCGACTTTGCCCTGTGGTGTGCAAACAAGTAAATCAGTTTTTGAGCGCGTGTTAATGTTGTAGACACGTACGCATGTTTGCGAAGCCTCGGGCACAACCAAGCCTTGTTCAATTGCGAATGGCCCGACGCCCGCCAGCATATTTCCGCAGTTTGGCTTCGTATCTACAGTATTGGATTCAATAGAAACTTGTGCAAACAGATAATCAACATCGCAATCGGGTTGTGTTGATTTGGAAACAATTGCCACCTTGTTGGTTAAACTGCTTCCTCCCCCCAAACCGCTAATTTGTAAAGCATGGGGTGCCCCCATGATATTTAACAAAACAGCATCACGCTGCTGCTCTTTCTCAGGTAACCAATCTTTTAGAAAGAATGGTCCTCTGGAAGTGCCACTTCTCATTAAGGTACATGGAATGCTTTTTTTCATGCATTCATCTTCTTTTAAAAAGAATTTGATGTAAATTTGAATAAAAAAATCTATTATTAAAAATTTTGCAACAGTGAGAGTGGTGCAGTTGAGTGGATCCGGGTTGAAATGATTCACCACAAAAAACCAGCCGTGCCCGGTGACTGTTTATATTTAAGTAGCGCATGCCTTTGGAATTCAATTCCAATGACAGGAAATTGAGCTTGAAGAAGCAATTGACCGAAGAGCAGACCATTGGCTTGTCTGAGAGAGGCAGAAGCCGCGGTTTGTCCGCCATTGCGTTGTGGCTCAGGCACGGCTTCTTCCAAGCTAGCCGCAGCCCAGTCTGTCGTCCATGCAGATTCCCTGAAACATCGGAATCGCTGCAGACTTGCCGCTGACCAAGCGGCTAAAGGCTGATTGCAGTCGGTCAAGTCCGCAAACCGAATGACTGCTGCTTTCCAAGCCGGTCATTGGACTTAATCTTTGTTGCTGGCCCGCACTACTCCCCAAAACCGGAGCTTACTAAGGCTGAGTGAGAGCTTTGGCGTGCGCAGAAGTGGTGCTATCGACCCTTTGCGGACCTTCGAGATTCGACAGGCAATGACCGCTATGCAAGGTTTACTGTTGCTCGTTCTGGACGCCGAAAATGTCGGTATTCTTCATGATGGCTCCGCGCCAGTGGGCTGATCAAAGATCAAGCAGGTTGTGGTTGCGTGGGCATACAGCTTTCCATCGGGTCCAACGATGCGCCCCTCCGCTGTGGCTACCTGCCGGCCTGCGTGGATCACCTTGCCCTCCGCGCGCACCAACGGCACACCGTCGGTCAACGCACGCACCATGTTCACTTTCAGCTCCAAGGTGGTGAAGGCTTTTCCCGCCGGCAAGGTCGTGTGAATGGCACAACCCACTGCAGAGTCGAGCAAGGTCGCAAACCAGCCCCCGTGCACCGTACCGAGCGGGTTGTAGTGACGACGCTTTGGGCTCCCCTGGAACACCGCCTCCCCAGTCGTCATGCGAATGGGAACAAAGTCGAGCGTATCGCCTATAGGCGCTGGCGGAAGCTCGCCAGCAAAGATGGCCTCGAACATTTCCATGCCAGAACGACCAGTGACACTTCCGTGCGGCCCCGTATCCACAGCTCTTAGATGAGCACGCACCGCAGCTTCATCCGCTCGCCAACTTTCGATAACTTGATCCACAGACATTTCAGTCTCCTTCATTTTTAAAACTTGTAATTACAACAGTTGTAATTACAATATATCAAATGAAGAACAGCATCAAGCCCCAGGGGTGCACCAATCTGAAGTTGCGCCAACTCAGCCGTATGGTGACGCGGCACTACGACCATTTCTTTGCGGAGGTGGGCTTGAAGATCACGCAGTATTCCCTGCTTTCCCACGTCGTCAAACTGGGGCCGATACGGCCGGTGGATCTGGCTAAGTGCATGCAGATGGACGCGTCAACATTGACGCGCAATCTTCAGCCGCTGTCGGCGATGGGATTGCTGACGATTGGCGCTGGAGCCGACGCGCGCAGTCGTCTAGTCGCCACAACAGAAACTGGCGTGTCCAAACAAGCACAAGCACAACAGGCTTGGAAAGCCGCACAGCTTGCTTTGAACGCGCAGTTGGGCACGGAGCGTGTGGCGGCGCTGCATGACCTACTCGACTCCTGCATTGAATGCCTTGACGGAGATGAGGAAGGCAATGATGCAAAAGCCGGCTGAATCCACGCAATCCCTCTCAGGCGAATTGCTGGTGATGCTCGCTGGACTGGCAGCGCTGGGATCGTTGGCCACTAACATCATCCTGCCGACCTTCCCTTCCATGGGCGCCGAGCTTGGGACATCTGTCAAAGATCTTAGTTCCACTCTGAGCACCTTCTTTGTGGCTTTCGCGTTGGGTCAGCTTTTCGTCGGGCCTTTGTCAGATCGCTTTGGACGTAAACCATTGGTGGTATGCGGTTTGTGCGTGTTTGTGGTCGGTAGCGCGGTATGTGCCTTTGCCACAAGCCTTCCTCAGCTCATCGTCGGACGAGTGATTCAAGCCCTTGGCGTTTGCGCGACGTCCGTGCTATCTCGCGCCATTGCACGTGACCTGTTTGAAGGCGATACGCTTGCGCGTGCGCTTTCACTGGTCATGGTCGCCATGGCAGCTGCACCTGGCTTTTCTCCGCTACTGGGTGGTGTCTTCAACAGCTTTTTGGGCTGGCGCGCAACGTTTGGCGTTGTCGGGGTTCTCGCCATCTTGCTGGGTATCCACTATGTGTCGCGACTTGGGGAGACACATAGCTGTGACTTACGCCGCCCGTTGGCGCTCAGTGCTGTCGTCGCGACCTACAAAGCACTCTTGTCTGACCGCCGTTTCATTGCACCTGCAGTATCTGTCAGCTTGGTCTTGGGCTCGCTGTATCTGTTTTTTGCAATGGCGCCGGCGATCTTGATGGAAGGGTTTGGTTTTTCGCCTTTGCAACTCGCACTTTTTTTCGCGTCGACCGTCTTTGTTGTCTTTGGAGCTGGCCTGCTCGCTCCTCGACTTGCGCACCGCTTTGGCACACTGCGCGCTGCCCGTGCAGGCATTGTCATTGCCTTTGCCGCTGGTGCGACCCTGCTGGCAGCCCCAGAGCAGGTGTACTACTTTTCGGCGGCGTTGACGGTGTTCTTGATTGGAATGGGCCTGATCAATCCCCTAGGAACTGCCGTGACCCTGCAACCCTTTGGGCAAAACGCTGGGGCAGCCTCTGCTTTGCTGGGTTTTCTGCAAATGGGCTGTGCTGCTATCTCCATTGCAATTACCTCTGCACTGCCGCTTTCTCCCTATTTGGCATTCAGCGCTGTCATCGCCACCAGCTTGCTGATGGCGCTGGTGACGTTTGGGGCCGCAGTAAAGCGATGAACGTTAAAGCTCAGGCCACATCAGATTGAGCAGCGTGAGCCGCTGCGGGAGGCGGTACGCCTTGTTGCTCCGCCAGCGTGCCAAGGATCTTGTCCCGGCACACCGCCAAGATTTCGTCGGCAAGTGGTGAATCATCGGGACAGGCCCGAGATATGACCAGGGCTCCGACGATATGCGCAAAGGTATTGATGGACTTGGCCCGTGCCTCGTTATTTCCTGTTCGCTCCGAGGTCGGACATTCCTTCTCAAGGGCCTGCAGCAAACTTTCAATGCCAGCAGCAAATGTTCTCTTGACCTCTTGCGTCTGGCGCGCTGCGTCGGAGCCCAGAGCGGCCATAGTGCAGCCCGCCGACCGATTGTCACGATGCTCACGAGACAGATAGCTGTTCACAAAAGTCGACAGGCCAATACCTTTCGTCAACTCAGCAGTCTGCTCTATCCCGCAAGCGGCAGATTCCGCCATCAAGTCCGTCTTAGAGCGGAACTGTTTGTAGAAACCGCCTTGAGTGAACCCCGCTGCCGCCATCAAGTCGACCACGCCCACGCCATCGTATCCACGCTCGCGAAACAGTGCTGACGCCGTTTTCACGACATGTGCTCGGTTTGCCTGAGCCTGTGCTTTGGTGAGCTTCATTTTTCTACCGTGGAGTGTCTGTGTGCATGCGGAGCTTCTACTATATATTGATTACGATCGTAATTAAAGTGTTGACTTTTTAGATTACGATCATCATCATTGAGTCTTCTAGAACATTGCTGTGGATGCAAAATGACTGAGAAGACGCTTTTTCAACCCTATGTCTTGGGTGACCTGGTACTTGCCAATCGCGTTGTGATGGGACCGCTAACCCGCAACCGCGCCGGTTCAGGCCTGGTGCCTAATGAACTTGCGGCCACTTACTACGCACAGCGCGCTTCCGCTGGCTTGATCATTTCGGAAGCGACTCAGGTCTCCGCACATGCGCAGGGCTACCAAGACACCCCCGGTCTCTACACAGCCGAGCAGGTCGCTGGCTGGCGCAAAGTCACCGAAGCGGTGCACGCCAAGGGCGGAAAGATCTTTGTGCAACTGTGGCATGTGGGTCGCGTGTCCCATGTGTCGGTGCAACCGGATGGCGCAGCGCCTGTAGCCCCCTCTGCCATCCGAGCACAAACCAAGACCTTCGTGAACAATGGCTTTGCGGAAGTATCTGAGCCCCGCGCTCTGGGTTTAGATGAGATCCCTGGCATCGTGGAGAGCTTCCGTCAAGCTGCCGCTAATGCCATGAGTGCCGGCTTCGATGGCGTGGAGGTGCATGGTGCCAACGGCTACCTGCTGGAGCAATTCATCAAGGATGGAGCCAACCAACGCACGGACGCATACGGCGGCTCAGTGGAAAACCGTGCACGACTGTTGCTAGAGGTGACCGCTGCCGTTGCCCAGGAAATTGGACCTGAGCGCACCGGTGTGCGCATTTCTCCAGTCTCCCCCGCCAATGGCATCTCTATCAGCGAGCCGCAGCCTCAGTACAACTACATCGCGGAGCAGCTCAGTGCCCTCGGGATTGTCTATCTGCATGTCGTGGAAGGCGCGACAGGTGGCCCCCGCGATGTCGCTCCTTTTGACTATGACGCGCTGCGCGCTCGCTTCAAGCAAACCTACATCGCCAACAACGGCTACACCCGCAAGTTGGCCGAAGCTCGTCTGCAGGAAGGCAAGCTCGATTTGGTCGCCTTTGGTCACGCCTTCATTGCCAACCCAGACTTGGTCGAGCGCTTGAAGACCGATGCGTCTCTGGCTCAAATGGATATGGCCACGCTCTACGGCGGTGGCGCCGCAGGCTACACCGACTATCCCGCGCTCGCTGCCTGATCACCAGTGCATCCAACAGGAGACCGCTCTGTTCCCCGATGGACAACAGACCACCGGATCGCGCGTCTACCCATTGATCTTTCCAAACCACTTCTGGATCTAAAACTATGACTAATCTGCCTACAGCCTTGATCACCGGTGCGTCGTCTGGCATCGGGGCCACCTACGCTGAACGCTTCGCCCGCCGTGGCCACAACCTCGTCATGGTTGCCCGCGATAAAGCTCGCATGGACCTCCTAGCCTCCCGCTTGCGCGAAGAGACCAAGGTCACCATAGACGTGATTCAAGCCGACCTTACACAACAGGAAGACCTGGCTGAGGTCGAGACGCGTCTGCGCGAAGACACGTCGATCGGGATTCTGATCAACAACGCTGGCATGGGCCAGTCCGGATCCTTCATCCAACAGAACGCGCAGAGCATTGACCGTCTGGTAATGCTCAACACCACGGCGCCCACGCGCCTCGCTGCAGCAGTCGCTGCGCGCTTTGCTCAGGAAGGCAAAGGCTCCATCGTCAACATCGGCTCGGTTGTTGGCTTTGCTCCCGAGCTAGGCATGACTATTTATGGTGCGACCAAGGCATTTGTACTGTTTCTCTCACAAGGTCTGAATTTGGAACTAGGGCCTAAGGGAATCTATGTGCAAGCCGTACTGCCTGCTGCAACCCGTACTGAGATCTGGAGCCGCGCCGGCATGGATATCAACACGCTGCCAGAGGTGATGGATGTCAACGAACTGGTTGATGCCGCACTCATCGGCTTCGATCGCAAGGAGCTGGTGACGATTCCGCCCCTGCATGTCGCAGAGCGTTGGGACGAACTGGAGCAGGCGCGACAAGGACTGATGTCCGAAATCCGTCAAGCGCATGCCGCTGAACGCTACCAACCTCAAGCGCCTGCCCAACAGTGAGCTGCTCATTTATCCCGATGCGGGTCACGGTGCGGTATTCCAGTATCACGAGGCCTTTGTGCCGAAGGCTCTTGCCTTCCTCGCACAGTAATAGCTGAACAACGGCTCCGGAGCGGCACAACAAAGCAGGCGCTGACGATGAGGCGACACCAGGCACTTGCGCATGGCCGCCTTCGCAACACACAAGCAGGAGCATCATGAAAGCCCTCACATTTAAGCGCTACGGCAAGACCCCAGAGATCGGCATCACCGAGGTGCCTCGCCCAACGCTTCGACCCGATGAAATGCTGGTTGAGGTGCATGCAGCAGGCTTAAACCCTATCGACAATATGATCACGACGGGAATGTTCAAGCCCGTGCTGAAGTTCCAACTTCCCGCAGTCATGGGCAGCGACCTGGCCGGAGTGGTGGTCGCAGTGGGGAGCAGTGTTACCCGCTTCAAGCCAGGCGATGAGGTCTTTGCCAGCATCTTCGATCAAGGCACGGGATCACTCGCCGAGTTTGCAGTAGTTCCCCAACATCTGGCTGCACGCAAACCTGCCAGTCTCGACTTCGTGCAGGCGGCGTCTGTGCCGATGGTTGGGTTGACTTCCTGGCAGGCGCTGAAAGAACGTGCCGACGTGCAGACAGGCCAGAGAGTATTTATCCCTGCAGGCTCAGGCGGTATCGGCACGTTTGCGATTCAGTTGGCCAAGCACCTCGGTGCCTATGTAGGAACGACCACAAGTACCGCCAACGTTGCGCTGGTCAAGAGTCTGGGCGCAGACGATGTGATTGACTACAAAAAGCAGGAGTTTGAGCAGGTGCTGCAAGGATACAACGTGGTACTGGGGACGATCCGCGGGAATGCATTGGAGAAGTCTGTTGGCATCCTCAAGTCCGGCGGCAAGATTATTTCGCTGATTGGTCCGCTGGATGCTGCATTTGCACAAGCTCGCAAGCTCAGCTTCGTGCTTGAACTGATCTTTGGTCTCATGAGCAGAAAAATTATCCGCATGGCAGCAAAGAAGGACGTGGATTACTCGTTTCTATTCGTGCGACCTGACGGTGAACAGTTGAACGAAATAGGCGCACTTCTTGACGCCGGTCATATCCATCCGGTTGTAGACAAAGTGTTTCCGTTCGACCAAGCGAAGCAGGCGCTGGAGTACTTGTCCCAAGGACGCTCCAAAGGCAAAGTCGTAGTGAGGATGCAATAGGAGTGCATAAAAACTATGCACTCCATGCTGCAAGTCCTGAGCGGCATACAGGTAGAGGGAAGGTTTTTCGCTAAAGGTAGCCGCTTGCAAGTAATCGAAGCAGGCGATAGCTGCTTGGTGTTGCCAGACCTCGACACCCACATTACGCTTTGCGCGATGCCACGAAAGAACCTAGGTCGATTGACACTGTTTCGTTTAATGAAGGTTAACCATCGAGTCGGCCTCATGAGTGAACAGAAACGATGGGGACTCGACGCGAACGACGTTTGCTCGAGCCTTGCAGAATCTGCACCAGACTGCTAGATATTCAAAATCGAAGAAATTTCTTCATGATCGATTCTCCCTAGCCTTTGAATTTCCCCTCGGAGGTAGCCAACCAGCACCTCAGCGAGAGCCTTGACGTGGCAATTTGCACAGCGGAAATTCAGGCAGAACGCCTTGCACAGGCGGGTGTCTGCAGCAGCCGTCATCGATCAGCCATAAGTCGATGATGGCTCTCTTCCAAGACCTGTCGTTCGCGGCCACGCGCCGGACGATATCTTCTGGCCGACTGATGACGCCCCACACACGTTGACTGCGGACGCTCAAGGCGCAGCCCCGAAGGTCAGCTTTGCGGTGCTGCGCTCACAAGTAGCTGGACCCTGCTTCGGCCAGTTCCTGACCTCCGCAAAGGTCAGCTTTCGGAAATGCTGCTTTCATTGTGCGTCAACGGCAGCTTTTCTTGCCTCAACCAAAGGTCGTTGGGCGCAGTGTCGCGAGTTGGTTTGGGCATTTGGATTGTGCCCCCATTAATGGCGTCATGGCCGTTGCCTTCAACGCTGAAGTACCTGCGCATTTGAATACCGTCCAATTGACGCACCGCAAATGACAGCGGTAGTTACTCCCTTGCTTACTTGCTGCTAGCTCCTGAGAATGCGCGCAAAGAGAAGGGGAAACTATGCAGCTTTGGAAAGCTTCAAGAGGGTGCGTGATCGCATGCTTATTGCTGGTGAGCACTTGGGTGGGTGCATTTCAGATCGGCCCCCTCGGAACCAAGCACGAAGAACGCTTGACCAACGAGACAAATTCGACGCTGGCTCGCATCGCAGGATCGCTGGGAGTTTTGATCAAGACTCCTGTCCATGAGGAAATCACCCATCTCGGCAAGTGGTGTCATGTGCAGCAAGCCGATCTTGCCACTGACACTTACTGCAGTGGTCGTGACGTTGGATTTTCCTCTCCGTATGTGATCTATGGAGTTCGGTGGAACGATTTGCCGCCGTTTCGTCTGGAGCAAGGTCAGGGCAACTGCGACTACATGGGGAAAAAGAACGTTTGCCGAGCAGACCAGACGATCAGGTTTTCGACCCAGCCAGCTTGCTGGTATTGCCTTTTCAAGGATGCCGAGCGTCAGGCACAGACCAAGACCATCGCGGGCTGCAACAGAACGGCGAACAGCGTTCCAGGAAACTTGATGACGCGGTCACACTTTGGTGACCTTCAGTTCCTGCATGGCATGGCCAATGCGTCTGACATACACCCCTTCGATACGAGAGGCCAGATACTGGACTGGCTGGAGTTTGCATGGAAGGTGTCGTCCAAGGAAATCTTGCCTCAAACCTTCCTGAAGGACATCGACAACCGGACCATCAAGCAGCACTTCGGTTGCACCGAGTGGAAGGTCGTAGATCTGTATCTCTTAGGGCGACAAGATAACGCCAGCGGTCTAGTTACTCAGATTCGTGAAATTGCGTTTGGCTCGGTACTGCACACCGTTCAGGATTCGTTCGCAGCAGCCCACGCCGAGCGCGAACCACAGTCCATTGGTGCGCAGTGTGAAGGTTCGTCGTTCACGACACCAGCAAAGCTCGTGGAGTTTCACGCATACGGCGCTCAAGATGGTGCATTGCATGACCACGACGACAGCCGCGAAGCCATGACAGCAGTAGCAAAGGACAGGTGGCCAGAAGCCGTGGAGGTGACTCGCAATCTGTTTGAACTTCACTCCGATGGGGCTAAGTGGGCAGATGCCAGCAACTACCTGCAATGTGTTTTTGCTCTGAGTGATGACTATCGGGTTTCTTCGCCAGGAGAAGGCTATCGGCGCAGCAATATGCCCTACAAGCCCTGACAGATGGGATGAAGCCGTTTTGTACGCATTTGAGCGCTTGTGCTAAAAGCTTCCGCAGATGCAAGTGCTCGCAGAAAGTTGCTTACTGTGCCGTCGAGTGGTTGCTGTTAGGTGACTACTTCAGCAGATCAGCAGTTATCTTTGAGTCGATTGCCGTCAGGCGCATAACAGCCAGAAGTGGTGCTCACATGTTTTCCTGTATATGACGGCTTCAGGCTGATTGCCGTCATCCGGTTTTGGTGAACCAATGACCGGTGCCACCTTTGCCGGTCCTTGGGTTTTCCGTTTCCCGAGTGACTGCTGCGCCGTCAAGTCCGGCCATTCCGCCGAACTCTCATAAAGGCAACCAAGGTCCGTGGCTCCATGCAGGTCAAAGGCAGCTCTCACGGGCTACGAACTCACTATGCCGACCCATCGCAGCAGCTTGAGCTTCTTCTGCCATTGACTGCTTAGCAGAGATTGCCTGTATCTACCTGGAGTTGCAATTGTCCTGATGCCTACCTATCTGCATTCGCATCGGCCACGGTGAGTGCTGTCATATTCACAATACGTCGCACAGTCGTGCTGGCTGTGAGGATATGCACCGGCTGTGCAGCTCCCAGGAGCATTGGGCCAATGGCGATGTTGCCACCTGCTGCCGTCTTGAGAAGGTTGTAGGAAATGTTGGCCGCGTCGATGTTGGGCAGCACCAGCAGGTTGGCATCGCCCGTGAGGCTACTGTGGGACATGAGCGTGGCGCGCGCCTTACCGTCCAGCGCCACGTCGCCATGCATTTCGCCGTCCACTTCTAGCCACGGCGCCTGCACACGTAGCAGTGCCAGCGTCTGGCGCATCTTCACGGCACTGGGCTGGTCGCTGGAGCCAAAGTTGGAGTGCGACAGCAGGACCGCCTTGGGCTTGATGCCAAAGCGCAGCATCTCCTCGGCCGCCATCATGGTGATTTCCGTCAGTTGCTCGGCCGTGGGGTCGTAATTGACGTGGGTGTCCACCAAGAACACCTGACGATCAGGGAGCAGCAGGCCATTCATGCAGGCATAGGTGTTCACGTTGGCACGTTTGCCTACCACCTGGTCGATGTATTTCAAGTGGTGTGCTGTCTGACCCCAGGTGCCGGTGATCAGGCCATCCACCTCCCTCTTGTGCAGCAGCATCGCGCCAATGAGGGTCAGGCGGCGGCGCATTTCGATTTTGGCGATCGGTGCGGTGACTCCCTTGCGCTCGGTCATGCGGTGGTAGGTCTGCCAGAACTCCCTGTAGCGGTGGTCCTGCTCGACGTTGACGATGTCGTAGTCACGCCCTTCTTGCAGGCGCAGGCCGAACTTTTCGATACGCTCCGCAATCACTGCAGGGCGGCCGATGAGCGTGGGACGGGCGATATTCTCGTCCACCACGATCTGGGCGGCGCGCAACACGCGCTCTTCCTCTCCCTCGGCATAGGCTACGCGCTTTTTGGCGGCGGCCTTGGCGGCGGTAAAGATGGGTTTCATCGTTGCGCCCGAGGCGTATGCAAAATTTTCCAAACTGCTGCGGTATGCCTCCAGATCCTTAATGGGTCGCAGCGCCACTCCACTTTCCTGGGCGGCATGGGCTACGGCTGGCGCTATACGCGCCATCAGACGTGGATCAAACGGCTTGGGAATCAGGTACTCGGGACCGAACGCTAGTTTCTCTCCGGCGTACGCTGCCGCAACCCGGTCGCTCTGTTCAGCTTGGGCGAGATCCGCGATGGCCTTGACGGCTGCAATCTCCATTTCGTCCGTAATCGTTGTTGCACCGCAATCGAGCGCACCCCGGAAGATATACGGGAAGCACAAGACGTTGTTCACCTGGTTCGGGTAGTCCGCACGGCCCGTCGCCATGACTGCGTCGTGGCGTACCGCGCGGGCAATCTCAGGCATGATTTCAGGAGTTGGATTAGCCAACGCGAAGATCACGGGTCGGGCGGCCATACTGGCCACCATGGGCGATTTCAGAACGCCGCCCGCGGACAGTCCCAAGAACACATCGGCGCCCTGGATCACCCCGCTGAGAGTGCGCGCTTCAGTCTCCTGAGCAAAGGCGCGCTTGTCTTCGTCCATCAGCTCGGTACGGCCTTCATACACGACCCCTGCCAGATCCGTGACAAAAACGTTTTCTCGCTGCAAACCGACCTTCAAGAGCAAATTGAGACAGGCCAGCGCGGCTGCGCCGGCCCCGGATGCGACCAGCTTCACATCGGCAATGTCCTTCTCCACCACCTTCAGCGCATTAAGCAGTGCTGCCGCTACAGTGATAGCAGTTCCATGCTGATCATCATGGAATACCGGAATTTTCATGCGCTTGCGCAGCTCGCGCTCCACATAAAAGCAATCTGGTGCCTTGATGTCTTCTAGGTTGATCGCGCCAAACGTGGGCTCCAAAGCGGCGATCACTTCTACCAGTTTCTGTGGATCCTTCTCATTGATCTCGATATCGAACACGTTGACGCCGGCGAAGTTCTTGAATAGTACCGCCTTGCCTTCCATGACAGGCTTAGACGCCAGGGCACCGATATCCCCCAGGCCAAGGACCGCAGTTCCGTTGCTGATGACCGCCACCAGGTTCCCGCGTGCGGTGTACTTGAAGGCATTGGCCGGGTCTTTCACGATCTCCTCGCAGGGTGCAGCTACGCCCGGGGAATAGGCAAGCGAGAGATCGTGTTGGTTGACCACTTGCTTAGTCGAAATCACTGCCAGCTTTCCAGATGTGGGGAACGCGTGGTAATCGAGGGCTGCCTGCCGTTTATCGCTGGATGTGGGGGCGGTCATGGTCAACAGAGTTTCTGCTTTGGGAAGTTGGTGGGGCCGTGGGGCTGCTGTCGCAGCGGAAGGGGCTTTCTCAGGTGCGGCTGAACTGGCGTTGATTTCTCTCAACGCCATGGCCCGAGAATGCCAGTCGTGCCTGATAAGGGCATCCAGGCACAGGGGCTCTGGTTTGGTGAACCAGCCCCTGGCCAATCCGACACAGGGGCCAGCTGTTGAAAGTCAATCCACCGTGACGCCAGAATCCTGGATGATCTTGGACCAGCGATTTATTTCACTTTCAACGTACTTCTTGTGTTCGGCAGGCTCCAGACGGGAGTCGGTCACGACGCGCACCCCCAGCGCTTCTTCTCGCTTGATGAGCTCGGGATCCTTGAGCGCGGTCCGGATGGCTGCATTCAGTTTGGCTAGGACGGCCGGCGGCGTACCCTTAGGCGCGTAGACACCGTGCCACACCGACATCTCGAAACCCGTCAGCCCAGCTTCCGCCAGCGTGGGAACCTGGGTAAGCACCGGAAGGGGCATCCGCTGCTGGCTGGTGACACCGTACACCTTGACTTTTTTGGCCTCGATCTGCGGCACTGCGTTGATTGCCTGCTCGCACATCAGATCGACCTGACCACCCATCAGGTCGGTCATTGCAGGCGCAGTGCCCTTATATGGCACAAGGGTCATTTTCGATTTGAGGGTAGCCTGCAAGACGAGACTGCACAGATGGGATGCCGAGCCCACACCGGCATTGGCGAGATTGACCTTTCCATCGTTGGCGCTGATCCACGTGCGCAGCTCCGCCAAGTGGGTGGCGGTCAAGCCGGGCCTTCCGATCAGGATCGATGGCGCCTCATTGATGAGGCCCAGGTACTCGAAATCTTCCAGTGTCTTGTAAGGCAGCTTCTTATAAAGGGTCGGCGCGGTGGACATGCCGATGTGGTGTACCAGCAAGGTGTATCCGTCTGGCGTGGCGCGTGCAACCCGAGCCGCCCCGATGGTACCGCCGGCCCCTGCCGTGTTGTCGACGACCACTGTCTGGTCCAGGGGCTTGCGCATCGCCTCCGCCAAGTCACGCGCGATCTTGTCGCTGGGGCCTCCGGCTGAGAACGGGACGACGAGGGTGATCGGTTTGACCGGAAATTCTGCCCAAGCCGTGGTGCTCGCGGCAATAAGACCGATGACAGCGATCGCCGCTTTTTGTTTCAAAATATCCATGACCTTGTCTCCTTAATTTGTGGTTTTTTGAGGTCAGGCGGAAAGAGCCTGCATTTGTGCAAACAAATCGGCTTTGCCTTCGAAGCCGATGCCGGGCAGGTCGGGCAAGGTCACGTGGCCGTCGACCACCTTCACGCCGTCCGGGAAACCCCCGAACGGCTGGAACAGGTCTGGGTACGACTCGTTGCCTCCCAGGCCCAGGCCGGCGGCGATGTTTAGCGACATCTGGTGTCCACCGTGTGGGATGCAGCGGCTGGCTGACCAGCCGTGCTCCTTGAGCATGTCCAGTGTGCGCAGGTACTCAACAAGGCCATAGCTCAGAGCGCAGTCAAACTGCAGCCAGTCACGATCAGGGCGCATGCCGCCATAACGGATCAGGTTGCGCGCGTCCTGCATGGAGAACAAATCTTCTCCGGTGGCCATGGGGTTCTTGTAGTAATTTCGCAAGGTGGCCTGCAGTTCAAAGTCGAGCGGATCACCTGGCTCTTCGTACCAGAAGAGGTCGTACTGAGAGAGCGCCTTGGCGTACTGGATGGAGGTGTCCAGATCGAAGCGGCCGTTGGCATCCACGCACAGCTTCTGGCCGTCTTGCAACACGCTGAGAATGGAGTCAATACGGCGCAGATCTTCGTCTATCGACGCACCACCAATCTTCTTCTTGACCACGGTATAGCCGCGATCAATGTAGCTACGCATCTCGTCCTTCAGCTTGTTATGGTCCTGGCCCGGGTAGTAGTAGCCGCCAGCGGCATACACAAAAATATTGCGGTTTGGCGTGCCATTGCCATAGCGGTCGGCCAACAATTGGAAGAGCGGCTTGCCTTCAATCTTGGCGACGGCATCCCACACAGCCATATCGATGGTGCCGATGGCCACGGAGCGTTCGCCGTGTCCTCCTGGCTTCTCGTTGGTGAACATCGCGTTCCAGATCTTGTGCGGATCGAGGTTTTTGCCACTGGCATCGATCAGCGAATCCGGGTTGGCTTCCAGCACGCGAGGAATAAAGCGCTCACGCATCAGCTTGCCCTGGCCATAGCGGCCATTGGAGTTGAAGCCATAGCCCACAACCGGCTTGCCATCGCGAATCACGTCGGTAATCACCGCCACCAGGCTCAGCGTCATCTTGCTAAAGTCGATGTACGCATTGCGGATGGGCGAACTGATAGGAATGGTTTTCTCTCTGATCTCAACAATCTTCATGCTTGACTCCGGGTAACGAAACAAATGTCTGAGTCGGTATGATCCGCAGCCGCGCACTGATTGACCAATGCTGTTTTTCTACTCTTTAATGCTTTCAAGGCACTGGCAATGAACATCTCATGGCTTGAAGATTTTTTGGTCTTAGCCGCGGTAGGGAATTTTTCTCGGGCCGCGGAAGATCGTCATATGACCCAGCCCGCATTTGGTCGCCGTGTCCGAGCACTAGAGGAGTGGTTGGGGACGGAGCTTTTTGACAGAAGCACGCAGCCGGTTAAGCTCACTGAGGCCGGACAGTGGTTTCAGGGTGTCGCACCGGAGTTACTGGCCGAGATTGCGCGGCTGCCGGGGGCTGCGCGTGCGGTGGCCGAAGCGAACTCAAAAAGTTTGCGATTCGCTGCGACGCACGCTCTGTCACTGACCTTCGTACCTGGTTGGTTGCGTCGCTTTGAAGCGCATACGATGGCGGGGACTCTTCAATTGGAGTCAGACATGCTTCATCGGTGTGAGGCTCTTCTGGCTCAGAGCAAGGTCCAGTTCGTTTTGTGCCACGCCCACGCTCAAGCGCCAAGTCAGCTGCAGATGCAAGGCTACCCATCCATCTGCGTGGGCATAGATGTTTTGCACCCCGTTTCCGCCATGGGGCCAAAGGGCCAAGCCCTTCACCAATTGGAGCGCCCCGGGACGGTAGCCCCTCTTTTGGCCTACAGCGCGGAATCCGGGCTGGGCAACATCCTTCACAAAACCATCGACCATGCGCTAGGGGCACTTCAAACACAAACAGTCTTCACTGCCCACCTGGCATCGGTACTACGGACGATGGCGCTCGAAGGTCGAGGAATCGCTTGGTTGCCTCAAAGCCTTATTAGCGATGATCTTGCATCAGGCACGTTGGTTGCTGCGGCCACTGAAGCGTGGAATATCGATCTTGAAATCCGGGTCTATCGAGCACATGCGCAGTTAGGGCGCGCTGCAGAGGCTCTGTGGGATACAGCAGTGCAGTCAGTGGTAGGCAAACCAGTGGAGCGGTAAGCCCAACTGCCCGATCGTTGACGCATCAGGTAAGAGGCTGCGGTCGAACAGACTCTTTGGGTGAGGGCACCGTCGTTGTTGTGGACAGCAGACGTTCTAGATGCCACTTCGCAGCATCTAGTCGCCATGTCGGCTGTACTTCTACCGCCAGTACAGGTGACGGGAAAACGGTCATGGCATAGCTTATGTTGAGCCGTGGAAGCCCAGAGACCACACGTCGATGTCAGTCAGCCCCGGCCTCCAAGCTCAACAGCAGCTTTCTGACACGCAACGCGAACACGCTTGCCCACATCCATCGTCGGCACCCGTTGCATAGCAGCTGTTGATATTGAAAGCCGCTTTAGGATTCAACACCTTAACAGCTAAGGCCAAAAATCTCAGACCGACGCCTTGTGTGAAATTTAGTTTATCGAGCACGAATAGTTGTCTCAAGGCTCTGAAATCACTCGAGCGGTTTTGATTGAAAGCAGATCAGTTCACTTGCTTTTTTCTATGGCTTACGCCGGCGCATGAAGCGATGCCGAGACATCTGCAGATGAAGCTGCATCACCTGTCTGGCGAGTTCTCCATCTTTGGCCTTAACTGCAATAGTTAGATCTCTGTGGTGCGCAAGGCTTTGCTCCATATCTGAGCGCTCATACAGCTGAAATGACCTTGTGATAACAGGCATGTCAATCATTGTCTCAAGCATATGGATGACCCGCTGCGAGCCACTCGCCTGCAAAAGCGTATGGTGAAAATCACGGTTTGCGTTTTGCACCTGCGTAGCGACAGTTGACGCGTTGGAATCTATGGCCTTCGCCATCATTGCATTGCATGACTCAAGGCGCAGCAACAATTCTGGAGAACATCTCAAAGCAGCAAGCTGGGCTGCATAAGGCTCCAGCAACAGGCGCAGCTGAAAGACCTCTTCCACATCCCAATCCGTCCAAGCAGCCACTTGTATACCGCGGCCAATCTCAGCCGTTGCCAGTCCATCACTCACCAGTTGCTTCAAGGCCGCACGGATCGGTGTACGACTAATACCGAACTCCTCTGCCAAAGGCTCTTCTTTGAGCTGTGTACCTGGTTGATAGTGGCCTGCTACCAACCTGTGCTTGAGTTCTTCGTATGCCTTGCGTGTGCCTTTTGCCATGTGATCTTAAGTAAGGTGAAAACCGATTGATTCATCAGCGATGAAATTGTGTTTTTGCAGAGTTGATGCTGCGCTCCTACTCATCGTATTGGAACGCATACAAGCTTCCACGACCTCTCCGCATCAACCCAGGGTGCCGCGCGTCAAGACGATGATCCCGCTTCAAATAAAAAATCACCCAACAAAAACAATTTAAGTACCAAGACTGCTTTTCAAAGGGTTTAAACCTATGACTTTCTTTTTATTTACGGATAAATTCTCTTTTATTGTACTTTTTTTGTATTTTTATGAAGATAGCATTTCTTGGAGCCGGAATGGTTGGAGCCTGTTATATGCAGGCTTTCTTGGAACAGGGACACACACTCGTAGGCATGTGCGATCTGCAGCCGCACGAGGAGCTCAAACAGCAAGTCACAACGGCTGGTGGCGAAGTCCATACGCAGCCCGGTGAGTGGCTTAGACAAGCAGATTTGGTAGTTAGTGCTGTATTCGGAACGGTTGCTCTAGATCTAGCAAAGGCAGCTTTACCTCATATGAAAAAGGATGCGCTGTACATCGACATGACTACTGCAGATCCTGAAGATATGCACTGCGCAGCTGCAGCAGCGTCAGAACACGGCATCCACTTCGTGGACGTCGCGATCACTGGAGCCGTCAATCTCAGTTTGCAAAAGACACCTCTGCTCATCGCTGGTGAAAAGGCCAATGAGGTGTTTGAGCTCTACCGCCCACTTGGCGCACGCTTGACGATTGTTGGTGCGCGGCCAGGCGATGCCGCTGCTCTGAAATTGCTCAGGAGTATCTACACCAAAGGTGTCGAAGCACTCGCCGTTGAATGCCTAGTGACAGCACATCGAATGGACTTAACAGAAGAGCTGTTCGACGTACTCAAAGACATGGACGAGACGCCGCTTCGCAAGCTACTTGAGTCAATGGTAGTGACGCACATCCCGCATTCAGCACGTCGACGCAATGAAGTCGTTGAAGCACAGCGTCAAATGAAAAATTTAAATGTCCAGCCCGTGGTCACTCCAAGCGTTGAGAAGCTGTTTTCTTTAACGGCAGCCGCGCATTCAATGCTTAGTTTTGACGGGAAAGCAGCGCATGAAGCCCTTGAGTGGCTGAGCAAGAACGTCATGAACGACAACAAATAGTCGTCTATTCATCAACCAAATATTTCAGGAGACAACCATGAAACGAAGCCACCAACTGACATTGATTGCAGGACTTTGCGCTCTCGGTGCAACGGCATCATTTTCTGCTATCGCACAAACGGACGGCTATCCGCAACGTCCTATCAAATTCGTAGTGCCCTTCCCAGCAGGTGGTGGAACTGATGCGATGACCCGCTTGCTCAGTCATAAGCTGACCGTTGATAACGGTTGGAACTTTGTTGTCGAAAACAAACCAGGTGCAGGTGGCAATGTTGCTTTGGACCAGACAGCCAAGTCACCCGCCGATGGCCTGACGATGGTGATGGCTCAAACAGATAACGTGGTGCTGAACCCATTGCTGTACAAAAAGCTCACATATGACCCGATTAAGGATCTCCGTGCAGTGGCATTGGTGGCGGCGGGACCCGCTGTCTTGGTGGTGAATACGGACTCCCCTTTCAAGACCTTAGAAGATATCAATAAAGCAGCGCTCGCCAATCCAGGCAAACTGACATTCGCGTCGCCTGGCACCGGAACCATTTCACATGTCATCAGTGAAGCTTGGCAAAAGAGCGCGGGAGTGCAGTTCTCGCATGTACCGTATCGAGGAATGGCACAGGCACTCCCTGATCTTCTGGGTGGGCGCGTAGACATGTACATGGGGTCAGTCCCCACGCTGATTTCCCAAATCCAGGCAGGCAAGGTTCGCGCTATTGCGGTAACAACCAGCGAACGCTCCGAAATGATTCCAAGTGTGCCTACATACAACGAATCAGGAGTTAAGGGCGTCGAACTAGCGAGCGTTTGGGGTGTGATGGTGCCTTCTAAGACCCCTGATGCGATCGTCAATAAGCTCAATGCTGCAATAAACAAAGCTATTAGCGACCCTGAGACAAAGAAGAAGATTTTGGACAGCGGTGCACAACTCGTCAGTGGTTCGCCTGCTGATATGGAAAAACGCTACACCCATGACCGCAATGTACTGGCTCCGATCGTCAAAAGCTCCAGCATGTCCATGGACTAATAAGAAAAAGCTTACGGGAGAAAATTATGATTGGATGCCAAATCCTGAAACGCAAGCGCGCCATTAGCTTAGAACTCGCCAAAAAATTCTTGGAGATCCCTGTGGCCAATGTAAGCGACTGCATGTCACGCATGACTGCAGGTGGAGCGACCGTTCGAGCAATGCATGACGGTAGCCCCATGGCAGGCCCTGCTTTGACGATCAAGTCTCGACCTGGTGACAATCTGATGCTGCATAAGGCGCTGAAGATAGCCCAACCAGGTGATGTGATCGTTGTAGATGCAGGCGGAGACCTTACCAATGCAATCACTGGTGAAATCATGCTAGGCGAAGCAAAACTTAAGGGTTATGGAGGCGTCGTTATCAATGGTGCAATACGCGACAGCCAAGTGATCGCCAAGGACAATTTTCCGGTGTTTGCAGCCGGTACTACACACCGAGGTCCTTACAAGGACGGACCGGGAGAGATCAACGTTCCGATCGCTATTGATGGCATGGTGATCAACCCTGGTGATCTTGTTATTGGTGACGCTGACGGAATCTTGTGCGTACCTTTTGAGCAGGTGGAAGCCATCTTAGTCGCCGCCCAAAATAAGCAAGTAGTCGAAGCAGAAATGATAGCAGCCATCGCTAACGGGACGTATGACCACCAATGGGTCGATGACACCTTGAAGCGTATTGGTTGCTACATAGAAAGATAACCTCTCATCAAGACGGTTGCTTAAAGAGCCCTGTTAGGGCTCTTTTTGTTAGTGGATAGAGATGCAACGATAGGAGCTTGCCGAATGCTGAAGAAGCCCAGCATGAACTAAATCGGCCAGAATTTTGAGCTTTTTTCCAATGAATGACGGCTATGTCGCTGTAACCGGAAAGCGTCACTCTCTAGGTGAACGGCAGCAATCGCTGCGCAGCAGGCATAGATTGCCAAAGCCCGGCCTTGGGTTGCCCGGGTTTTAGTCGACCAGAGCAGCTATTTTTGGGTGGTGCTCACGCATGCTTTCCATCTTGTGTTCATGGCTGATGGGGCGAGCCATAGTGAGTGGGGCGGTGGCAGGCACCAGTGAGTGCGTTAGAGCCGCAGTCTCTGCAGCGCTGGGAGCTACCTTGAAGCGCTGGACCAGCTCGCGCAAATGCTCGGACTGCTCGCGCAGGCTGTGCGCAGCAGCGGCGCTTTGCTCAACCAGCGCTGCGTTTTGCTGCGTCATCTGGTCCAGAGAGCCCACGGCCTCGTTGACTTGGGCCACCCCGTCGCGCTGCTCGGCAGCATTGGTGTTGATGGTCTGCATCACTTCTGTCACGCGGTGAATGGATTGCACCACCTCGGTCATGGTGGTACCTGCGTCTTGGACCAAGCGTGCACCATCGGCCATGCGGCTCACCGAGTCCTGAATCAGCTGTTTGATTTCTTTGGCTGCCTGGGCGCTGCGCTGTGCCAGGGTGCGCACTTCGGCAGCCACTACGGCAAAACCACGGCCTTGCTCGCCCGCGCGGGCGGCCTCTACGGCAGCGTTCAGGGCCAGGATATTGGTCTGAAAAGCAATGCCATCGATCACGCCAATGATGTCGGCAATCTTCTGGCTGCGGCTGTGGATGTCGGTCATGGTCTCCACCACTTCATGGACCACCGTACCGCCGCGCTGCGCAATGCCCGAAGCTTGCTGGGCCAGACCTGCTGCCTGCTGGGCGCTGGAGGCGGTGTCTTTCAAGGTGTGCGTCAGCTGCATGATGGCGGCGGCGGCTTGCTGCAGATGACTTGAAGTGATCTCGGTGCGCTGCGACAGGTCCTGATTGCCAGAAGCGATCTCGCTGCTGGCCAGGCTGATGGCATCACCACTTTGGCGCACATCGTTCATCATGCTCGACAGTGACAGGCTCATGCGCTGCAGCGATTGCAGCAACTGTCCGAATTCATCACGGCGCTCTTCGTGGGAGCGGGGGCGCAAGTCACCCTCGGCAATACGTTCGGCAATGTGATTGGCCTCTTGCATGGAGCGGCGGATATTACCAATCAGCAGATAGGCTCCCACCGCGATACCCAGCAGCAAAAACACCATGTTGATGGCCGCTGTTCGAACCACCCCCTGGCGGGCAGCGCCCATGTCTGCACGCATCTGCGCAAGGTTCTGGGCTTGCTGGTGTACGTACTGGTTCAGCGCCTGCGTGTAAGCATCAGCGGCTGCTCGGAAACTGCTGCGTGCGGCCTCGCGTGCTTCATCGGTTTGGCCACGGTCCTTGAATGACTGGGCGTGTGTGCTTTGCGTTTGCATGGCTTGGCGCAACTGTGCCAGTTGCTGCAAATCTGTCTGCTCTTGGCTGCTGGCGCTGCTGGCTTGCAGCATCTGTTGCAGCGCTTGAATGTTCTGATCGGTTTGCGTGATTTGCCTGGCCAGCTCAGCGCCGTCCTGTGGATCGCTGCTTGCCAGAGCTGCCTGTGTGCGCACGATGTTGACTTGCGACAGCGCACCCCATTGAGAGGCCTGGTCCAGCCGCTGCGACAGCAAGCTGTCTTGCTGGTTGAATTTCTTTTGGTGTGCAGCTGAGTTGTAGCCCGCATGGCCAATGATGATGACCGCGCCAATCACAATGCTGGCAACGCCGAGCCAAAGCTTTTTTGTGACGCTGATGTGCTTCATGGCGGTCTCTCTTGAACGGGGTAGATGTGTATTGCTTTAAAAAGCACGGTCGTGCGAAACCGTAGTTGAAACTAAATGTGAATGCTTTCGTATTGGGGCATACGCGCATTGCTGGCGGTCTTTGCCTCAGTTTGAGGGCGAAGATTGCGGGCTTTGGCAAGCGGCTAGATCAAGCTTTGGAGAGCTAGCGGATGAGGCTGGTAATACCTGGCGATGTGCAGATAATGAATTGGTTCTATGTTGCTGCACGCCCCGGATTTACTCATGAATTTGCGCTTTTCTGCCTCGCTGCATGCCTGCTTTCAAACTGTTGTGGGTGCAGCAATGCTGTCTGTTGTGCTATGGCCTGCGGCGTATGCGCAGCCAGGCAAGCAGATCACCCAGGCCGAGTTGCAGGCACGTTTGCTGGAAGCCAAAACCAATCCTGAGGTTGAGCAAAAGCTCTATGCCGTTGGCCGCAAAGTGGCCGCAGTGTGTGCCAATTGCCACGCAGACCAGAACGGGACAGCGATTTTGGAAGTGCCTTATCTGGATGGGCAAAATCCAGCGTATCTGGTCGAGCAGATTCGCCAGTTTTCTCAGGGCCTGCGCAAAAACACCTTCATGGAAGGCATTTTGAAAGCCATGAACCGCGACGAAATGGTGGGCATGGTGTTGTTCTACGAAAAAGAAAAACTGCCACCCCGTGCAGCGAAAGATACGGCCATGCTGCAAAAGGGCAGGGCGTATTACGAGCGGGTCTGCATCAACTGCCATGCGGCAGATGGTCATGGCAATGAGCAATTGCCGCGCATTGCGGGCCAGCACTATGGCTACGTCAATTTGACGCTCAAACGCTATCGCGACAGCAGCGACGTGCGTGCCAATGCCAACATGGCTTTTGTGACCAAGGGCATGTCTGACCAGGACATTCAAGCGGTGGCAACTTATCTGGAAACCATGCCTTAAACGGCTGCCTTGCAAAAGTTTCACAACCCCTGCATGGTTTGCGCCAGCAGGGGTTTGTTGCTGGTGCTGTGGCAAGGCGTGCTCGGGCAGGCGCATACTTGGCAGATTGTTGTATACCCACCTTCATTTTTTGCACCATGACTTTGGCGGCATCGCCCATTGGCGTTTTTGACAGCGGTATTGGCGGCTTGAGCGTGCTGCAGGCTTTGCGGCACGAGCTGCCCCATGAGCACTTTGTCTATCTGGCAGACAGTGGGAATGCACCGTATGGCGAGCGCGGAGACGATTTTGTACAGGCGCGCACGCACGCTATTGCGCAGCACCTGCGCTCGAAACACGGCATCAAAGCGCTGGTGATTGCCTGCAACACGGCCACGGCAGCGGCGGTGGAGTCTTTGCGCAGCTTCATGCCAGATTTGCCATTGATCGGGGTGGAGCCCGCGATCAAGCCCGCCAGCACATCCAGCCAAACCCAGCATGTTGGGGTAATTGCCACGCGAGGCACGGTGGAAAGCCGCCGGTTTAAAAAATTGCTGGCTGAATATGGCCAGCATGTGCACTTTCATGTGCAAGCCTGTGACGGTCTGGCGCGCGCCATTGAATGGAGCACTTTGCAGCAACCCAAAGCAGAAGGCGAAGTGACAGAAATTGAAGCGCTGAGCGCCCGCTACATCAGTGATTTAGGCCAATTCGGTTTAAAAACTGGTGAGATGGATGCACTGGTGCTGGGTTGCACGCACTACATCTTTATCAAGGACGAGTTGCGCGCCTTGCTGGGGCCTGAGGTGCTGCTGATTGATACGGGCGCAGCGGTAGCGCGGCAGACCCGGCGTTTGCTGGATACGACGATGGCCTTGCGTGCTGAACCTGCGCAGTTGCAGTTGCAGTCACAGTTGCCGCTGCAGCCCATAGCGAGTGCCGAGCAGATACAGCTGATGACGACAGGGCAGGTGGCATCGCTGCAGGCTGCGGCCCAGCGCTGGCTGGATTTGCCCGCCAGCTGCTGCACGACAGTGGATGTTTAGGCTGTTGATTTTTAAAAGTTGATCTTTAACGCTTGATGCACAGGCATTTGAAGCGCTTTTGACTCGCATCTCTATCCCGCCATGGCTGCTGTCAGTGGCCGGTTGGCCACAACGTCTTTCATCACCAGGGTCGAAGTCATGCGGTGCATGCCTGGCAGTGTGGTGAGGCGTTCATCGTAAAAGCGCTGAAAGGCCGACAGGTCGCGCACCACTACGTGCAGTAAATAGTCGGGTTCGCCAAACAGGCGCTGCGCCTGAATGACATTGTCCAGCGCCGCCACCGCTTGCTCAAATTCAGCCACAGCCTTGCTGCCAGTAAGGGTCACAAAAACCAGAGCGGCAAATTCCAGCCCCAGAGAGCGTGCATCCAGCTGTGCGCGATAGCCACGGATGACGCCGCAGTCCTCTAGTGCCCGCACGCGCCGATGGCAAGGCGAGAGGCTGAGCCCGACACGCTCAGACAGCTCTGTGACCGTTAATCGGCCATCGCCTTCAAGCTGTGCAAGAATTTTTCTGTCTAAGGCATCCATGGGGTGAAATCTTCTAATTTAGAAAATCAAACAGGAAATTATTGAAAGCACATTGTGCAAGAAGCTTCATATCCTTGCTGCTTTCTATTGCTGTGTGAGTATCTTGTGTCAGTGTCAGTTATTGCTGCTTTTTGGCTGGTTTCTTTTCTGCTGGTGATCACGCCAGGTGCCGACTGGGCGTATGCCATTTCTGCAGGCTTGCGAGGGCGCACACAGGTGGCTCCAGCCGTTGTGGGGCTGGCTGCCGGGGCCATGCTGGCGACCGTGGCCGTAGCTGCGGGAGTGGGCGCCTTGGTAGCCCAGCACCCCGCGCTGCTTACGGTGATGACGCTTGTGGGTGCTGCGTATTTGCTGTGGCTGGGTGTGGCCATGCTGCGCAAGCCTTCTACAGCCACAGTCGCTGCGGCCCAGGGCCACGACTCGCCATGGCGCTGGATGGCCAGGGGTGCCTGTGTGAGTGGCCTGAACCCCAAGCTGCTGTTACTGCTGCTGGCTTTGCTGCCGCAGTTTGTGCAGCAAACGGCACCTTGGTCGGTGGCGCTGCAAATTGTGGCCTTGGGGGGCGTACATGCAGCCAGCTGCTGCGTGGTTTACATGGGCGTCGGTCTGGGCTCGCAGCGGGTGTTGGGGGCACGCCCTGTAGCTGCGTTGTGGGTGTCGCGCTTGTCAGGTGTGCTGATGGTCGGTATTGCGATGATGCTGATTGCTGAGCGTGCCTGGCATGGCACGCAGGGCGGGTAAGGCTGCGGTGCCAGGGATGGGTAATGAAAGCCGCATCAAAAAAGCGCTCTGACGGAGCGCTTTTTTTTGCAGGGGCCTGCGGCCTTATTTAGGCTGGATGCCGGGCAAAAACTCAATGCCCGTGCGCTCAACCAGTTCGCTGTAGCTGATGGGCTTGCTGATGCGCTCATCGTCGCGATTGGCCTGCCAGTGCGCCCACGCGCGGTTGGTCTCGGCGTCGTAGACCAGCTTGTACAAATAAGCGGGCACAGCCACCTGATTGCCACCTACGGTGGCGGGCTGTGGTTCATACACGGGGCCTGTAATGATGAAGACATCACCTTTGGCGCGGCTGGCGTAACGACGGGTGTCTTTTTCAATGTGTGCCCAGGGGCCGCTGTTTTGCTTGATGGACTGGGGCACCATATTGGCCAGCGAGAAGCTTTGCGCCATGGCCTGAGCTGTGGGCATGTCGGCAGCTGGGGCCATATGCCCGCGAGAGTATCCAGAGCCTTTGTAGTCACTCAGCTCAGCGCGCTCGGCACGCGGCAGGCGCGCATCGGCGTAAAACTTGTTGGTGCGTTTTTCGTTGGCATCGGCAACCAGGGCCTTGTTCATGCGCTGTGCCACAAACAGGGGGGTGCGGGTGCTGCCGTTGTGCAAAATGGCAAAGGCATCAAAGCACAGCTCACGCAGCTTGGGCTGGGCATGCACCGCTGGTGGTACACCCGCCGCAAAGAACTGACGGCAGTCTTGAAAACGACTGCCGGCCGCAGCAGGCACCGGGGCCGTCTTGGCTGGGGCCGTGGTGCTGGTGGTGGACTGGGGAGGGGATGTATTGCCTAAACAGGCGCTGAGCAATACAGCGCCCAGAGCGGATGCCACAACAGCGCGTGCACTGCGCGCTGAAAACTTTTGAAAAATCACTGAAATCCCTTGCAGCCTCTATGGCTGGTGTTCACAAATCAATAGCAAGGGATTGAAACAGTTTTCGACAAAAGGTTCCGACGAATGGTTATCTATTGCAGCAAGGCATCACTTGCCGTCCCAGCTGGCGCTCCAGCGGTCATTCCACTGGTGGCGCGTGCGCTCAATCTCGCGGCGGTCACGCTTGGTGGGGCGGCCATCGTGCTGCAGGGCAATGGTGCTGGCCGGCTCTGGGGCCAGCCGGTGTTCTTCGGCCAGGCGCTCGCGTTCGGCCATGCTCTCGGGGGTTTCTGCATAAAGCTGCTGGGCCACAGGGGCAGGGCCGCGCATGGCGCTCAGCCCCAGCACCTTGACGGTTTTGGGCACATTGCCCTGGCGCAGCATGATGGTGTCACCCACACGCACCTCGCGTGATGCCTTGGCCGCTGCTGCGTTGACGGTGACGCGGTTTTTACTGATTTGCTCCACGGCCAGGCTGCGGGTTTTGTAAAAACGTGCAGCCCACAGCCATTTGTCTAAGCGCATGGAAGAATTTTCAGTCATGCCACTATTGTCAGGGAAGGCGATGTGCGCTGCCGTTCGTCGTGCATCTTTGCGCTGTGTCATACGGGTTTGTACCGGCTGCGCATGCGCCGATGAACGGGATGATGCGGCAGCCAAGCAAGCTTGATCCTGCGCAGAGCCTTTGCGTTGGGCAGGTGGCAGCCTTGGGCGTTGACTGAGTTGGTAAAGCAATCCAAAAAAGGTGTCTGATATGACCGAACAAGATGCAGCGCAGCCACTGGAGGGTGAGTCTGCGTTGTCTGCACACGCCGATTTGATAGCTGCCCGATGGCAAACCGGTGTGGGCTTGGCCATTGCTTTGGTGGCTGTGCTACTGGCATGGGCCACCTGGCAGATTCCATCGCAGCCGCATGCGATGGATGGTGGTGCGCGCCTGGTGCCCGGTTTGTGTGCGGGCGCGTTGCTGCTGTGCGGACTATGGCTGGTGTGGGAGGCACGCCATGGCGGCTGGCGCCATGTGCCGGCCTTGAGCAGTGATGTCAGGGTGCAAGTGACCCCGTGGGTGTGGGTGAGTGCGGGCATTTTGCTCAGTGGCTTGCTGATGGCTCGCAGTGGCTTTGTGGTGGCTGCCACGCTGTGTTATGTGCTGGCATTGCAGGGGCTGCGGCTGGCTGCGCAACCGCAATTGCGTGTCAGCGTTCAACGCTGGGCAGGTGACCTGGCCACAGGGGCGCTGATTGCGTGCGTGGTGTATGCGCTTTTCACACAGGTCTTGGGCATTGATTTGCCAGCAGGGTGGTTGGCATGGAATTGATACACGCTTTGTGGCAAGGGCTGGCGGTGGCTACCACGCCAGAAAACCTCCTGTGGGCATTGGCGGGTTGTGTGCTGGGTACCGCCATGGGGGTGCTGCCGGGTTTTGGCCCTTCGGTGGCCATTGCGGTGCTGCTGCCCATGACGTTTCATGTGGATATCACGCAAGCTTTTATCTTCTTCATCGCCATTGCGGGCGGCGGAATGTATGGCGGCTCTACGGCGTCGATCGTGCTCAATACGCCCGGGGAAAGTGCCAGCATGGTCACGGCCATGGAAGGCAACCGCATGGCGTTGAACGGGCGAGCCGGGGTGGCGCTGGCCACTGCTGCCATTGGCTCTTTTGTTGCGGGTACGCTGGCGGCAGTGTTCGTGGTGTGGGCGGCGCCGTGGGTGGCAGGGGTGGCGCAAAAGCTTGGCCCTGCAGAAACATTCATGCTGATGGTGATGGCACTGGGCGCCGTCAGTGCCGCAATTGATAAAAGCACGTTGCGCGGGATGACAGCCTTGTTCATCGGGTTGGCGCTGGCGTGTGTGGGCATTGAGTCCACCAGCGGAGCTGAGCGCTGGACCGCAGGCTGGCCTTTGCTGTATGACGGTATCGATATGGTGCTGGTGGCCGTGGGCCTGTTTGTGGTTGCCGAGGTGCTGCATGCCGCCATGTATGAAGGGCGTGTACGCAGCACGCTCAATACGGTGGGTCGAGTGCGCATGTCGCCCCAGGACTGGAAGCGATCCTGGCGACCATGGCTGCGTGGTACGGTGATCGGTACGCCGTTTGGCTGTGTGCCAGTGGGTGGTATTGATATGCCCACCTATGTCAGTTATGCCTCTGAGCGCTATATGGTGCGCGAGCAGTACCGCAATGAATTTGGCAAAGAAGGTGCAATTGAAGGTGTCGCCGGCCCAGAAGCTGCGAACAACGCTACGGTGACGGCGGCATTGATTCCACTGCTCACCATGGGTATTCCCACCAGCAACACCACCGCCGTGATGCTGGGCGCTTTCCAGAACTACGGGGTGATGCCGGGGCACCAGTGGTTTGCTGTCGGGCACGCGCTGGTGTGGGTGCTGATTGCGTCGCTGTTCATTGGCAATTTGATGCTGCTGGTGCTGAACCTGCCTATGGCACGCATGTGGACGTGGCTGCTGCGCATACCCCGCCCGCAGCGCTATGCAGCCATGCTGGTTCTGGCTACGGCGGGTGTGTATGGCATGCGCCAGAGCATGGGGGACGTGTTCATCATGTATGGACTGGGCTTGCTGGGTGTGGCCATGCGGCGCTTTGATTTCCCTTTGACGCCTTTGGTGGTCGGCCTGGCTCTGGGGCCGATGGCGGAAGTGCAGTTGCGGCAAGCCGTGGCGGTGGGCAATGGCAGCTTGGCTATTTTTGTCCAGCGGCCGTGGTCGCTGGCCTTGCTGATTGTCGTGTTGCTGCTGGTGGTTGTGCCCAGAGCCTTGCAAGGCTGGGCCAACCGCCGCATGGCACAGGCACGTGCTTATGCGCAAGAGGAGGGGCTTTAAGAGCCGCTGGTGCCACCGTCGGTGCGCCGGTGCTTGGTGGCGCGTGATGTAGTGCTGGTTGTGTCCGTGTCTGTGTCTGTGGATGTGGGCGACTGCAAGACTTCCATTTGCGCAGCGTGTGGCCGCTTCAGCCTGAGCAGATGTTCATGTGCACTGACAAAAAAGGCCTTGGTACATGCCAAGGCCTTTTTTGTGGAGGACGGAGAAATTTAATTGAGCATCATGGGCTCTTCAGCCGCAGCCTGTGGCTGTTTCAAGGTCCGTGGTGCAGCAGACGCTGGTGCCAGCTTGGGCGCAATGGTCGCAAAGCGAGCAGAAGTGCCTGTGCCAGTTTTGAAGGTGGCAACCAGCTGGTTCAGTTCCGCGGCCTGGTGGTTCAGGCTGCTGGCTGCGGCGGCACTTTCTTCAACCAGTGCAGCGTTTTGCTGGGTGACCTGGTCCAGCTGCGCAATGGCGTCGCTGACCTGGCCTGCGCCCTGGCTTTGCTCCTGGCTGGCGTTGCTGATTTCCTGAATCAGGGTCGAGACGCTTTGCACCTGGCGTACCACTTCGCTGATGGTCTGGCCCGTGGCATCGACCAGGCGTGTGCCTTCGCTCACCTGGTTCACGCTTTGTTGAATCAGTTGCTTGATTTCCTTGGCCGCATCTGCACTGCGGCCAGCCAGTGCACGCACTTCGCCCGCCACTACGGCAAAGCCGCGGCCTTGTTCGCCGGCGCGTGCGGCTTCCACTGCTGCATTGAGCGCCAGGATGTTGGTCTGGAAAGCGATGCCGTCAATGACGCCAATGATGTCGGAAATCTTGCGCGAACTGGTGGAGATGGTCTCCATGGTCTGCGTTACCTGCGCCATGGCCTGGCCGCCTTGTGCGGCCGTTTGCGCTGCATCGCGTGCCAGGGCAGTGGCTTGCTGGGCGTTTTCTGTGTTGTGACGCACGGTGGAGGCCAGTTGCTCCATGCTGGCTGCAGTTTGCTGCAGGTTGCTGGCTTGCTCTTCGGTACGCTGCGACAAATCGTTGTTACCGGTAGAGATTTCGGTAGCGCCTGTGGCAATCGATTCGCTGCTGTCACGGATGCGGTTCACGATGCCGATCAGGTTGCCGTTCATGCTCTTTAAAGCTTGCATGAGGCGGCCCAGCTCATCGTTGGATTTCACCTCGATTGTGGAGCTCAAATCACCCTGGGCCACCGTCTCAGCCACGTGCACGGCGCTGTCCAGACTGCGGGTAATGATGCGGATGAGCAGGCTGGCACCGAACAGTGCCAGCACCAGCAGGACGGCAACAGCAATGGCCGCCAGCATCATGGCGCGGGACAAGGCAGATTGCGCTTCTTCGTAAGCGGCAAGTGCCAGCTCCTCTTGCATGGTGGACAGCAGTTGCAAGTTAGCTGCCAAAGGGCTGACGCTAGGGAACAGGCGGTATTCAATGAACGAGCCCAGCGAGTCGTGGTCCTGCTGCTCAAACAAGCGCAGCAAATCATCAATGCGCGGTGTGATGGCGTCAATCAAGGTGCCCACGCGCTGTGCCAGTACCTTCTCGTCTTCGGTATTGGTCTCCACGTTGGCCTGGTAGGCCTGCCAGGCTTCCTGGGCATTTTTCTTGATTTCTGCCAGTTGCTCCTTGCCCGATTCAGCCAGGATTTGCTGGTTGTAGACCTTGTTGGTGATTTCCACCAGCTTGATGCCGTAGCCGTCTGAGATCAGCTTGATCTGCTGTGTGGGCACGACACGGTTGGTGTAAATATCTGCCAGCCGCTCGTTGCTGGCATTGAGCTGGTGCACCAAGGCCGCAGTGATGGCAACAGTCAGTGTCAGCAGTCCTGCGACCAACAGCCATAGCTTGGCCCGGATGCTGATATTTCTCATAACTTGCATGTCTAAAACCCATGTCCTTCAGAAGCTGCGCACATTGCAGTGCACTGGTGAATGACTGGCAAGAACATGATCCTTGCCAATTCTATGCATGAAATTGTGGCAGATTGTTAATGGGCTGGGGTTCTTGTTACAAGTTGGTGACGGCTATTTAGTGGGGGCTTGCACATATATGTAAACAAATGCCCGGCTATGGCACGCTCTAAGCGACAGAAGGCCTATGTTTTCTGCATGGATATGCTAGCTATCTTGGTTGGCGATGGACGTGGGCCTGTGCGCTGGTGCACTGCAGCTGACCAGTTTGTGTGTGCACCCTAGCGGGCCTTGCAGGCATAAAAAAGGCCGCAAGCATGCGGCCTTGACGTCACAGTGAGTGCCTGCTCAATCAGGCATGGAGCAGTGGCCGCCTTGTACGGCCACGCCAGATCCGGCGGCAATCAGCGGCGCTTCATAGCGTAGATCGACGGGCTTGGAGTGGTTGAAATCCCAGACCACAAAGGCGATCAGGACCGCCCAGAATGCACTGCGAAGCACGGTTGCTTGTGTCATGGTGTGCCCCCTTTCTTAAAAGCCAAAGTGGCGGCGAATGCGCAGACCAAAGATGGTGCCCACAAAGGCCAGCGGCACCCAGATCCAGCCGTGGATAGAGCCGGTTGAAATGCCAGAGAACATGGCGCCCACGTTGCAGCCAAATGCCAGGCGTGAGCTGTAGCCCAGCACCAGGCCTGCGATCAGGGCGACAGCCCACTGCTTGCCACTCAAAGGCTTGGCGCTGGCAGGTGTGGAGGCACTCACCCACAGTGCACCGGCCAAGATACCGATGTTGGTGATGCTGGTTACATCCAGCAGCACGGTTTCGGTCAGGCGTGCAGCGTTGCCCGGCTGCGTCCAGAACCAGTTGGTGGACAGGTCCACCGCGCCCGTTGCCGTGGCTACCTTGGCAGCCCACAGACCAAAACCGTAGACCACGCCCCAGGGCTGGCCAGCAATCACCAGGTTGGCAGTGGCCAGCAAGGCCAGCAGCACGGCACCAATGACCCACTTGCGCACAAACAATGGCTTGATCTGGCGGCCTGCTTGGAGGTTGGCGCGCTTGCAGTAAAAGCTCACGCCTGCTGCCACCAGCGCCAGCCCGGCCAGCGTGGCGGCCAGGGCTACGTCCCAGCCCCATTCAGTCACCAGGCCCACCGGTGCGGTGCGGCCCAGGTCCAGCCACCAGCCCAGGTGCACACTGCCTAAAAAGCTGCCAATGGCAAACACGGGCAAGATGGCCGCGTTCATTGGAATGCCCAGTCCCGCCTTGTACAGCGTGCCGCTGCCGCAGCCATCTGCAATCTGCATGCACAGGCCAAACACGAAGGCTCCCACAATCAGGCTCACGCTGGGGGGGCCGAGTGCGGCGGTCAATTCCGGAAAGTGGCCCAGCAGTGGCATGGCCAGGCAGGCGGCCAGTGCCAGCAGCAGCAGCTGGCCGAACACGCCCGACGGGTCCTTGTCTTCCACCAGCATGCGCCAGCCGGTGGTAAAGCCAAAGCGCTTGCCAGCCAGCACCACACCCAGGCCAATACCCACGGCAAACAACGCGGCCTGGCGCACGGAGACAGACCACAGCAGCCAGCCAAAGAAAACGGCCATGATGATGGCCAAAGGTAATCGCTTCATTCGAAGACAGCCTCTCTTATCAATAGGTATTAAAAATATGAGCTGCTAGCGCTTACAGGTTATGCATTTCAAAGTGATTTGTATTTGAAATGCACGGCTTGCATGCGTTAGTAGCTCACTTTTAATTTTTTGAATTGTTTTAGTTGAACTTGCGTTCCCACCACTGCTTGGTCGAGCGCAGTAATTGCTCACCCCGTCCGGGTGCGTTTTGCAGTTGCGGTGCATCGGGCTGCTGCGTCCAGTCGACCATCGAGCCTGCGTACAGCTTCACGTTGGGAATGCCCGCCACTTCGCTCATGCCAAACCAGTCGGTGGCCGCCCAGTGGCCGGTGTTGCAAAACGCCACGGCGCTCTGGCCTTCTGGCACCTGAATGTGGGCGGCAATGGCCTTGGCTTTGTCGACATCGACAAACAGCGAGGTCTTGGGCACAAACCACTGGTTGAAATCAAGCTGGACTGCACCGGGCAGCGTGCCGGCCATTTTGGCGGCGGGCGCCTGGGTCTTGCCTTGGTAGAACGCGTCGGGGCGCGAGTCCACCAGCACCGCGTTGCTCAGCTTGAGGTTTTGCTGGATGTCTTGGCGCGTGGACAGCCATGTGGCGTCAAAGGTGGGCGCGTAGGTGCTGGGGGCGACCTGGATGGCTACTGTGGAGAAGGGCAGCTTGGCGTCTTCCCAGGCCTTGAGGCCGCCGTTGACGATGGACAGCTCGGTCAGCCCCAGTGACTTCAGCGTCCAGTACACGCGGGCCATGGCACCAAAGTCGGTGGCATCTTTGCCGTGCGAGACCACGACCGCGTGGGTCTTTGGGGTCAGCCCCAGCGACTGCACCAGAGCCACCAGCTTGTCGTGGTCGGGCAGCTCGCCGGGGTTGGTGGCGGGGCCACGCCATTGGCCGTAGGGTGCATTGACCGAGCCGGGAATGTGATTGCTGGCAAATTCCTTGGGCGTACGGATATCGATCACGCGCACTTCGGGGTTTTGCAGCAAGGGTGAAAGCTCGGCGGGTGTCAGCAGGGCAGGCGCAGCCAAAGCCCATCCGCTGGTTCCCAGCGTCAGTGCCAGAGCAAGGAGTTGTCTGTTTTTCATAAGGAGCACCCGTACAAGGACTGTGCAGTAACCACGGCTGTGGCAAAGCCTCTATTGTCCTGCGTCAAGAATGTGCCCACAACGAATAATTATTTGCTTGCATATAGCCTGCTGCTATTTGCATCTGCCCGATCCAGAGGGGGCATGCAGCGTGCAGCAGTCGCCAGTCGACAGTCACCGGCCCTCAACCCTCAGCGCAGGGTGGTCAGTCGCGCACGCCCATTGCGTAGTCCACCAGATCGGCCGGGTAGTGGGGCAGCTCACGCAGTGCGCTGTCGTCCAGCCCATACAGGGCCACCAGTGCACCTGCTTCCAGCGCCCACCAGCCCCAGGCCTGAGCACCTTTGAGGCGGGGGTGATTTTTCTGAGCCTGGGCAGTGAGTGCAAAAAACCGGCTGTAGTGCTGATCCACATAGGGCAGCAAGGGCTCGGGCGTGATGTCGCCATACTGGTCAAAAAACTCGCTCAAGCCTTCAAAGGGCTGGGGGTGCAGGCACTCGTCCGACGCTTCCAGCAAGCCTGTGGCGGCTGCGCTCAGGTAGTCCAGCAGGCGGTCGGTGCGCCCGTGCAGCAGGTGCTCAACAATGGCGGGGATTTCCCCTTCCTCATCCAGCAGCACCGCCATGGCCAGCAGCTGCAGCGCGAACTGGTACTCCGCAGTCTCCGGACGAATGGCCTGGGGTGTGTGCGCACTGCCTGCATGGCGCGCCTGCTCAAGCACCGCCGCATATTCACGCCACACAGACACCACACTCAGATACAGGGGGCGCAGCAGATGGGCTGGTACACCGCGATCCAGTGCCAGGCGCAGCAGTGTGGAGGCCGTTTGCGCAGCGTTTTCCCACTGCAGGCAGGCATCTTGCTGGTCATCGGCATCGATGTCGGTCATGGGCATGCCGTACAGGCTTTCCTGCACAAAGCTGGTGAGCATGGCGATGTTGTCGTCCCACTCTTCTTGCCAGCTGGGCAGATGCAGCGTGCGCCTGGGCTCCAGCGCGGACAGATGCAGGTGCTGACATTGCGCAATCAGTTGGGGAAGGTCTGCGTAAGCGTGCATGGCGGTGGCCTCAGGGTGGCTGTGGCGCCAAGCATAGCGGAGGGCGGTGCCGTTACGACTGCGTGGCGGTGGCCGCAGGGCTTTCAGTGGGGCTGGCGGGTGCCTGAGTCAGGTGATCGACCAGCGTGCGCGCAGCCGGGGGCAGTGCGCTGTATGCGCGCATGCACAGCACCAGCTGGCGGTGCGCCCAGGGCTCTGTCAGCGTCATGGCTTGAATGGGCAGGCTGCCCTGATAGAGCGCTGCGCTTTGGCGCGGCAAGATGCCCACGCCTAGACCGGAGGCCACCATCAGGCACAGCGCGTCGTAGCTGGTGACCTGAATGCGCAGCTTCAGCGGCATCTCCAGCAGTGCTGCGCTGCGGTTGAGCAGGCCGTTGATGGCGCTGCCCGCATGCGCGCCCACAAAGTCATAGGCCAGCGCTTGCTGCATGGTGACGTGCGTGCTGTGGGTGAGCGGGTGACCGCTGGGGGCAATCAAAATCAGCTCATCCTGGCGGTAGGGCACATAGGCCAGATCGCCGCCGTAGTTGCCCGCGTTCAGGATGCCAAAGTCTGCGGTGTTCTGCGCTACGGCCAGGGCAATTTCGCTGCTGACTTTTTCCAGAAGGTTGACCTGCACCTCCGGGTGCTGGCTCATAAAGCTTTGCAGCTGCGCAGGCAGAAACTGGGTGATGGCCGAGATGTTGGCCACCATGCGCACATGCCCGCGCATGCCGCTGCCGTACTCGCGCATGTGGCGTGTGATGCCATCCATCTCCCCCAGCACATTGCGCGCCAGATCCAGCAAGGTATAGGCCGCAGGCGTGGGTGCAATGCCGCGGTTGCTGCGCTCAAACAGGCGCACCTGCAGCTGGGCTTCCAGCTCGGCTAAACGGCGGCTGGCAGCAGAGGTGGCAATGTGCTCGCGCACGGCAGCACGGGCAATGGCCTGCTCTTCCATGACAGCAACAAACAGGCGCAATGAGATGGGGTCGAGTCGCATGCCTGCATTTTGCTTTGCTTAAACAGCATTGCGCTCTTGTTTATATAGCTCGAAATACAAGGGTATTCACTATGTTTTCTTTCTGCTATGCCGAAATGCGATGGCAGTTGCGCAAAACAGCGTTTTGAAGACTGAAAACTCTTTTGCATCATGCGTCTTCAGCCGGGGTTGCGTGCTGCGCCTCAGCTGGGCCCACAGGGAATGACAAGATGCAAGAAACAATGAACAAGTTGCCACAGCTGCAAGCCGGTGCGCTGGCCGGTGTACGGGTGGTGGAGATGGGGCAGCTCATCGCTGGCCCTTTCGCAGGCAAGACGCTGGGTGAGTTTGGTGCCGAAGTTATCAAGATTGAAGCGCCGGGCGCTGGCGATCCGCTGCGCAACTGGCGCATGATCAAGGAAGGCACCTCGGTGTGGTGGCAGGTGCAGTCGCGCAACAAAAAGTCGGTGGCGCTGGACCTGCGCCAGTCGCAGGGGCAAGAGCTGGCGCGGCAGTTGCTCAAAGAAGCCGATGTACTGATTGAAAACTTTCGCCCCGGCACGCTGGAGGGCTGGGGCATGTCGCCCGAGGAGCTGCATGCGCTGAACCCCGGTCTGGTGATTTTGCGCATTTCTGGCTACGGCCAGACCGGCCCCTACCGCGACCTGCCCGGTTTTGGCGTAGTGGGTGAGGCCATGGGCGGCCTGCGCCACCTGACGGGGGAGCCGGGCCGCGTGCCGGTGCGCGTAGGTGTCTCTATCGGTGACACCCTGGCCGCCTTGCACGGCACGATTGGCGTGCTCACAGCGCTGTACCACCGCAAGGTCAATGGCGGCAAAGGACAGGTGATTGACGTGGCGCTGCACGAGGCGGTGTTTAACGTCATGGAAAGCCTGATCCCCGAGTACAGCGCCTTTGGCGCGGTGCGTGAAGCGGCGGGCAGTGCCTTGCCCGGCATTGCGCCTTCCAACGCTTACCCCTGCGCCGATGGCTGGGTGCTGGTGGCGGGCAATGGCGACAGCATCTTCAAGCGGCTGATGCAGACCATTGGCCGTGACGATCTGGGCAATGCCCCCGATCTGGCCAACAACGCAGGCCGTGTGGCGCGGGTGCAGGAAATTGATGCCGCCATCGGCGCATGGACGCAGCCGCGCAGCATCAACGATGTGCTGGCTCAGCTGGGCACCGCACGTGTGCCCGCCGGGCGCGTTTACACCGCCAAAGACATTTGCGAAGACCCGCACTACCGCGCCCGCGACATGATTTTGGCGCAGGAGACACGCGATGGCTACAGCGTGGAAGTGCCGGGCATTGTTCCCAAGCTGTCGGCAACGCCGGGCACTATTCGCTCCAGCGCCCCCAGACTGGGTGATGACACCGACGCTGTGCTGGCAGACATGGGTTTAAGCAGCGAGCAAATTGCCCAGTTGCGCACACAGGGAGTCATCCAATGAATGCACAGCATGTATGGAACGGCGGCGGGCGGCGCATTTACATCCAGGAAGTGGGCCCGCGCGATGGCCTGCAGATGGAAAAAGTGTTTGTGTCCACGGCAGACAAGATCGCCATGGTCAACGCGCTGTCTGCAGCGGGCATGGCCAAGGTGGAGGTGACGGCCTTTGTCTCGCCCACTGCCATTCCAGCGCTGGCCGATGCGCAAGAAGTGCTGCGCGGCATTGAGCGCCCCAGCGGCACGGTGATGACATGCCTGGTGCCCAACGTCAAGGGTGCAGAGCGCGCCATGGCGGCAGGTGCTGATGAGCTCAATCTGGTGATGTCCGTCAGCGAAACCCACAACCTGTGCAACCTGCGCATGCTGCGCACCCAGTCGTTTGCAGCGCTGCAAGAAGTGATTGCTGTGGCGCAGCGCGGTGGTGTGGCCATCAACGTGTCGCTGTCGTGCAGCTTTGGCTGCCCCATGGAAGGGGATGTGCCTGCCGATGAAGTGCTGGCCTGGGTGCAGCGTTTTGTCGATGCGGGTGTGCAAGGCATCACGCTGTGCGACACCACAGGCATGGCCCACCCCACGCAGGTGCACGCGCTGGTTACCGCCTTTAAGGCGCGCTGGCCCGGCACCACGCTGACGCTGCACTTTCACGACACACGCGCCATGGCGCTGCCCAATGCGCTGGCGGCCATTGCCGCAGGCGCAGACCGGTTTGATGCCTCGGTCGGGGGGCTGGGCGGCTGCCCCTATGCACCGGGTGCCAGCGGCAATGCCTGCACCGAAGAGCTGGTGCATGCCCTGCAGTTGATGGGCTACGACACCGGCGTGGATTTGACGGCCTTGACCCGTGTGGCGGCCAGTTTGCCCGCGCTGATTGGGCACGACATACCCAGTGCGATTGTGAAAGCCGGGCCTGTGCAGCAGTTGCACCCCAGGCCCGCATCGTTTGAGCAAGTACGCACCCGTGCGCAAGAGCGGATGCAGGCACAACAGCAACAGGGCTGATGCTTTGCACCACAGGGCCAGCAAGGCCTGATAACAAAACCAAGGAGACAACCATGACCATGAACCGCAAACAATTTGGCCAGCTGGCTTTGGCCGCAGGCCTGGCGCTGGGCTTTGCAGGCACTGCAGCAGCGCAGGCCGGCTACCCAAGCAAGCCCATCAACATGGTGGTGCCCGCCGCCGCTGGTGGCACCACCGATCTGGCCGCCCGCATGACTGCGCAGGCACTGGGCCCCGTGCTGGGCCAGACCATCGTGGTGGAAAACAAGGGCGGTGGCAACGGCAACATTGCAGCCGCACAGGTCAAGCGCGCCGAGGCCGATGGCTACAACCTGCTGATGCAGTACTCGGGCTTTCATGTGATCTCGCCCCATCTGGGCAAGTCCAGCTGGGAGCTGGCCGACTTTGTGCCCGTGGCCAATGTGCTGTCGGCTCCACAAATCGTGGTGGTGCGCGGCGACCTGCCCGCCAACACCATGCAGGAGCTGGTGGCGTATGCCAAGGCCAACCCCATGAAGCTCAACTACGCCTCCTCGGGCAACGGATCGCTGCAGCACGTCACCGGCGTTCAGCTGGAGCAGGCGGCAGGCATTCAAATGGTGCATGTGCCTTACAAGGGCACGGGCCCGGCCTTGCAGGACTTGCTGGGCGGCCAGGTGGACCTGACCTTTGGTACAGCGCCCCCCTTCATGGCCCACATTCAGGCAGGCAAGCTCAAGGTGCTGGCGGTAACGGGCAAAGAGCGTCTGCCCAGCCTGCCCAAGGTGCCCACCACTGCTGAGACCGGTTTTGCGGGCGTGAATGCCACCTCGTGGTTTGCGCTGTTTGCACCTGCCAAAACACCGAAAGACATTGTGCGCAAGCTGGAGACCGATGTGCGCAACATGCTCAGCGATGCCTCTTTCCAGAAGAAGGCACTGGACCAGGGTGCAACGGCTGACTTCATGGACAGCAAGGCACTGGGCGACATGGTCAAGCGTGATTACGCCATGTGGGCCAAGGTGGTCAAAGAGGCCAACATCAAGGCCGATTGAGCCTGAGATGAAATAGTGACCCGGTGCAAAATTGGGTGCACCGGCTTATCTAAAAAAAATAGCTGCCAGCGCATATGTAGCCTGGTTCTTAGATATAAAAGTATCTGAAAACAAGGCTCAGCAAGCGATGGCAGCTCTTTTTTTTGGCAACCAGCGCAGGCCGCTGGCTCCAGGCGCAGTTTATTGCAGCTCTTTGCCCTTGAGTTCCGGAATCAGGAACGCCGTGGCAATCATGTCCAGCACATAGATGGCCGCCAGCATGGCAATGGCCATCTGAAAGCCGTAGCTCATGGCCACTGCGCCCACCACAACGGGGCCAAAGCCACCCACGCCGCGGCCAATGTTAAACAGCACGTTCTGCGCCGTGGCGCGTGCCTCGGTGGGGTAGGCCTCGCTCATCACCGCGCCGTAGCCGCCCATCATGCCGTTGACAAACATGCCCAGTACCGCGCCAGCCCACAGCATGGCGGTGGGGTCCGACAGCTGCGAGTACGTCAGCACCATGATGACTGCGCCCAGCTGGAAGATCAGGAAGCTGGGCTTGCGGCCAATGCGGTCGGCCAGTTGGCCAAAAATCCAGATGCCGGCCATCATGCCCACGATGGTCACAGCGGTCCACATCGAAGACTTGGTCAGGCTGAAACCCAGTTGCTTGGACAGAAAGCTGGGCATCCAGATCATGATGCCGTAGTAGCCAAAGTTCTGTACCGAGGTCAGCACAATGATGCCCAGGCTGATCTTGGTGGTGGCCTTGTCTTTGATGAGCAGTTTGAAGGCTTCAAAACGCTGGCTTTTGGTGGCTGCTGGCTTGCGCACAAACACCTCAGGTTCGTGGATGCGGTTGCGAATCACCCAGGCAACAATGGCCGGAATCACCCCCACCAAAAACATGCCGCGCCAGCCAATCACAGGCAGCAGCAGCGGGGTCAGCAAAGCTGCCGCCAGCACACCCACTTGCCAGCCCAGCGCCACATACGAGGACACGCGCGCACGGTGGCGCGCTGGCCAGGCTTCTGCAGCCAGCGCCATGCCAATGCCAAATTCACCGCCCAGACCAATACCGGCGATGGTGCGGTAGATTAGCAAATCCCAGTAACCAGTGGCAAAAGCGCACAGCCCTGTGAACACGGCAAACAGCATGATGGTCCAGGTCAGCACGCGAATGCGGCCGTAGCGGTCTGACAGTGCGCCAAACACAATGCCGCCAAACACGGCGCCAATCAGCGTCCAGGTCACCAGCGAGCCAGCCTGACCGGGCGTGAGGTTCAGGTCTGCCGAGATGGCGCTGAGCATGAAGCCCAAAATCAGCAGGTCAAAGCCGTCCATAGCGTAGCCGACGGCAGAGCCGGCCAGGGCTTTCCAGCTGTAACTGTTGATGGCCGTTAGCTGGCCCGTGTGTGCGCAAGAGGGGGAGGTCATGGCTGTGGTTTTCCTTGTTGTTTTTTGAAGCTTCACCAAGTGGTGTTTCTACAAAAAGCAAAACCCCCAAGGTGCAAAGACCTCGGGGCCAAAGAGCCAGCCAAGTTGTGCAGCAGCGCCGGGTGCAGGGCGTGCCAAAAACCTGCGTAGAAAACGCAGGCCGCAGATTCGGAGTGTGATTCTAGGCAGGGCTGCTGTTGCCTGGCTGGCGCTGGCGTAACAGCCGTGCAGCTCGGCGGTATATGGCAGCAGCACCTGCGCAAAGTGTGCATTCATGCCATTCGCGTGCGCGAACCCTGCAGGCGTTGATAGGTGCAGTCCGGTGCAGTGCCCTCTAGCGTGATGCCCAGAACCGCTGCTGCAATTGGGCGATTTCAGCGGCCATCTCTGGCACGGGGCCAATCAGCTGCACCGGCTTTTGGCAGTGGTCAAACACGTAGCGCGAGGGCACGCTCATGGTGGGGTTCTCTCCGTGGCTGCCCGTGCAGTGCAGCAGCTCGTGCTCGGTCATGCCAAACACCACGCGGCCAATATTGGCCCAGTAGGCCGTGCCTGCGCACATGCAGCAAGGCTCAACATTGGTGTAGAGCGTGCAGCCCCACAAATACTCGGGCGTGAAGTTGGTGGCAGCCATGCGCGCCAGGGTCGATTCGGCGTGGTTCACCGTGTCGATGTTGCATTGCTCCATCAACACGGTTTCCTGGTCCGGGCCCACCAAAATGGCACCAAACGGGTGGTGCCCCAAAGCGATGGCGCGTTCAGCCACTTGCTGGGTGTGGCGCAGATGGCGGCAGATCTGTTCGTGGGTGGGCGTCAGCCCTTGAGGCGGCAAATTGAGGGGGGTAGTCATCGGTCGAACTTTGGAAAGTGAAGGGTCAAGCTTGCCCTGTGCACCGATGTGCAAGCAATTAGTGTGCGCACCTGCTGGGTAACCCGCAGGTGCGCGCCCAAACTAAGCCTGATTAAGTCTGATTGCGCGGCTGTGGCTGGACAGGCCAGCCTTGCATGTGCTGCTGTGCAATGTCGCGCAGCGCAGTGATCCAGGCGCTGTGGTCGTTCAGGCACGCAATGAACCGGTAGTCCTTGCCGCCTGCGTGCACAAAGGCTTCGCGCGCCTCCATGTTGATCTCTTCCAGGGTCTCGATGCAGTCGCTGGTAAAGCCAGGGCACATGATGTCCACGCTCTCCAGCCCCTGCTTGGCCATCTCCACCAAGGTGGGCTCGGTGTACGGCTCCAGCCACTTGGCCTTGCCAAAGCGTGACTGGAAGGTGAGCACATATTGCGCATCGCTTAGATTCAGCCGCTGTGCCAGCAGGCGGCCCGTGGTCAGGCATTCGTCGCGGTAGGGGTCGCCCTGCTGGTAGGTGCGCTCAGGCACGCCGTGAAAGCTGAGCACCAGCTTTTGTGCCCTGCCGTTTTCACGCCAGTGTTGCTCTACGGTCTGGGCCAGCGCGTCGATGTAGCCGGGGTGGTCGTGGTAGCGCTGCACAAAGCGCAGCTCAGGAATGTGGCGCTGTGTTTTGGCCCAGTCATACACGGCATCGCACACGCTGGCAGTGGTGGTGCCTGAGTACTGGGGGTACAGCGGCAAAACCAGAATACGGGTGGCGCCTTGCGCTTTGAGGGCATCCAGTTGCGATGCCATCGAAGGGTTGCCGTAGCGCATGGCAGGGGCCACCAGTACGTTGGCACCGGCCTGCCCCAGCCAGTCGCGCAGCAAGCTGGCCTGACGCTCGGTGAAGTACAGCAGGGGGGAGCCTGTAGCGCCGCCTTGGTTCCACACGGTGGCGTATTTGGCTGCCGACGCTTTGGGGCGGGTGCGCAAAATAATGCCGTGCAAGATGGGCCACCAGGCCAGTTTGGGGATTTCCACCACGCGGTCATCTGCCAGAAACTGCGCCAGATAGCGGCGCACGGCGGCAGGCGTGGCCTCATCGGGCGTACCCAGATTGCACAGCAAAATGGCGGTGCGTTCAGGTTGGCCTGCGGGGAGTTGGGGTTCGGGGGCAAAGCGTGACAGCATGGGCACCATTGTGACAAAAGCTTGGGCCTTTGAAGACCGGCATGGATGCAGTGCTTGTGTGCTCCAGTATTCTTGGGCCATGTTTGACCCATCAAAAATTCGCGCCATTACGCTTGATCTGGACGATACGCTGTGGCCCATCTGGCCCACCATTCGCCGCGCTGAAGAAGTCTTGTTGCTATGGTTAAAAGAGCATGCTGCGCAGACTGCGCAATTGTTCAGCACGCCAGAAGCATTGCGAGCCATCCGCAATCAAGTCGAGCAAGAGCGCCCGGACCTGCGCCACGATCTGAGCGGTTTGCGCCAGGCATCCATCCGCCAGGCTTTGCGCCAGGCAGGCGATGATGAAAATTTGGCTATGCCGGCCTTTGAAATTTTCTTTGCAGCGCGCCAGCGCGTTGAGCTGTTTGGTGATGCCGTGCCCGCCCTGGAGCGTCTGGCGGCGCGCTGGCCCGTGGTGGCTGTGACCAACGGCAACTCTGACATTGAGCAAATCGGGCTGGGGCAGTTCTTTCAGGACAGCTTTAACGTTACGCGCACGGGCTTTGCCAAGCCCGATGTGCGCATCTTTCACTGCGCGGCCCAATCACTGGAGCTGCCGCTGTCCGCCATCTTGCATGTAGGAGACGATGCCAAGTTGGATGCAGTCGCTGCACGGGATGCGGGTATGCACGCTGTTTGGCTCAATCGCAGCGGCTTAGATTGGCCCATAGAGGAACAGCACCCCCCCACAACGGTCAGCAGCTTGTTGGATTTATGTGACTTGCTGGCGGCCTGAGTGACTATTCCCCATGGGGAAAGAGGAGTCCGCGCATGCCCAATACCTTGTCTCGTGCACCCAGCCTGGATCTGCCTGTAGCGCTGCGCATCGGATGGATGCAGCCATTGACCTGGCTGGCGCTGGGCTGGAGGGATATTTGTCGCACCCCGCTGCTTAGCTTGTCACACGGCGTTTTCCTGGCGCTGCTAGGGGCGGCCATCTTGCTGGTGGGGCACAATCGCTTTTGGTTGATGGCGGGCGCGCTGTCTGGTTTTCTGGTGGTGGGCCCGGTGGTGGCGACCAGTTTGTATGCAATCAGCCGCGCATTGGAGCGTAAAGAGCCAGTGAGCTGGCGCCTGGTGCGACGCACGTGGATGCACTGGCAGCAAGGGCAAAGCAAGCTGGGCAATGACTACTGGTGTCTGGTGCAGTTCGGGCTGCTGCTGGCCATTTCGGCCACGGGCTGGGTGCTGGTCTCTGCCTCACTGATTACCTTGCTGGCGCCGGTGCGTATTGCTACGCCGATGGACTTCATGCAGTACGTGGTGCTGGCACCCGATGGCACGCTGTTTCACCTGTGGCTGGCACTGGGCAGCTTTCTGGCCGCGCCCATCTTTGCATCCAGCGTTATTTCTATGCCTTTATTGATGGATCGCAAAGTGACTTTGTCGCAGGCCGTGCTCACTAGCTGGTCTGTGATTTTGCAAAACCCCATTGCCATGGCTTTGTGGGCGGCGCTGATTGTGATGTTTACGTTGTTGGGCTTGGCGTCGCTGTTGCTGGGTCTGGTGCTGGTGATCCCCATGCTGGGCCATGCCAGCTGGCATGCCTACCGTGATTTGGTGGATGCATCAGACTTTGCGCTGCGCGAGGCAGTCAGTTAGCGCACACCAAGCGCTTTGCGGTTTCGAGGATACGTGTTGTGATTTTTGGTTTTACAGAAGAACAAATCTCTGAATTTTTTCTGACCTATGGCATTGGGGCCTTCATTGTCTTCATGCTGTTCATCATCGGGCATTTGGCGTGGGAATCCAAAGCGGGCAAGTTCGGCACTTTTGTGCTGTTCCTGGGCTTGTCCGTCGGCTTTATTGGTTTTATCGCCAAGGCCGTTATCCAGTGGTATCTGGAGCACAAGTAAGTATTAAAAAAAGAGCTGTCAGCGCTTAGTCTGAAAGCATTTCAGATAGATAAGTATCTGAAATGACCAGTGGATAAGCGCTAGCAGCTCTTTTTTTAAATTTTATTCAGGTGAGCGCAATATCTTGTGCCACCTGCATGCCACTGCGCACCGCTCCTTCCAGCGTCGCCGGGTAGGGGCCATCCACATAGTCACCACATGCCCACAGGCCGGGCAGTATCTGGTGCGCAGGGCGCTGCACCAGCGGCGTGCAGGCAAAAGTGGCGCGTTTGTCGATCACCGTTTGAAGTGCCTGCAAATCAGGCAGCTGCAACTGGGTGCGGGCTTGCTCCAGCACCTTGTTTTGCAGCGTGTCTTTATCGCCATGGCTGGCACTGACCACCAGCGCAATTAAACCTGCCGGCCCGTTCAGCTGGGCCTTGTCAAACGCAAACTGTGCGGGTGCTCCGGCATGGCTGCGTAGCGCCACCATGGGCGCAGGCAGCAGCTTGCCATTGCGCAAAGGCTGATGGCTGAAAGCGTAGACCGTGGCAATTGCTGTGTGCGGCAGGGCGTGGGCCACCGCCGCCCACGGCGCTGCGCTGGCTTGCCAAGCTGCTGACAGCTGTGCTTGCTCTACCAGCCGTGCAGCTTCTGCGCAGGAGGTGGCAAGCACCACCGCATCAAACGCTTGCCCGTTGACCCGCCATTGCGCGGTATCAGCGTCATGGGCCAGTGCCTGGGCTCTTGCCCCCAGGTGCACCTGCGTGCCACGCGTTTGCAGCCACTGGGCGGCTGTGGCTGGAAAGAGGCTGCTCAGATCTGTGCGCGGAATCAGCAGGTTGGAGCCGCCCTGTCCGCTGAACAATCCATCTTGCAGCACGCGCAAGAAGATGGGCCCACTGGCCTGTGTGGCAGGCAGGTTGAGGGCTGAGATGCACAGGGGATCGACAAAATCCTGCATCAACCGCGCGGGCAAGCCGTGGCAGATATCTGCCACCGTGGCCCCGGGGGCGCAGTTAAAGCGGTTGCGCTGCCAGCGGTGGGCGGTGCGCACCAGCGCCAGTTTTTCGCTCCAGCTCCAGCCTCTGGCGCGGGCAATGCCAATGGCGGCATCCCATGGCGGGCTGCAATGGGGCAGGTGCAGCCCCTGGCCATCCATGTAGCGCAAATCCAGTGGCAGCCGCAGCATTGCTGCCGATGCATCCACGCCCACGGTCTGCAGCATCTGCAGGCACCCCTGGTAGGCGCCAATCAGAATGTGCTGGCCGTTATCGACGGTCCACGCTTGGCCCGCAGGGCCGTGCAGTGTCAGTGCGCGTGCGCGGCCACCCCAGATGCGGCTGGCTTCAAAGATGTGAACGTGCTGGCCCTGCTGCTGCAGTTGTACCGCTGCAGCCATGCCTGCCCAGCCACCGCCAATGATGGCTATGCGCCGAGGTGTTGCTGTGCTGGTCACTGCTACATGCGGCCCAGCGCTTGCATCTTCCACGCCAGCCACAGCTTGCGCAGCGGTGTCAGGCCAATGCGCTGGTGCAGTACCTGGAAGTTTTCAGCCTCAATCTCGCGCAGCAGCGTGCGGTAGATGCTGGCCATCATCAGACCGGGCTTTTGCGTGCGCCGGTCTTGTGCGGGCAGCAGAGCGAACGCTTCTTCGTACAGCTGGTGCGCACGCTGGGCCTGAAAGCGCATCAATGCCGTGAAGCGATCGGAGTACTCGCGCTTGGTGATTTCATGCGCCTTCACATCAAACTGCTGCAAATCGCTGATGGGCAGGTAAATGCGTCCGCGCAGGGCGTCTTCACCCACATCACGGATGATGTTGGTCAGCTGAAATGCTTGCCCCAGCTTGTGGGCGTAGGCGGTGGTGGCTTCATCGGTCTGGCCAAAAATGCGCGCAGCCACTTCTCCCACCACACCGGCGACCAGGTGGCAGTAGCGCTGCAGGCCGGGGTAGTCCAGATAGCGGGTTTGGTCCAGATCCATCTGGCAGCCTTCAATCACGGCTTGCAGGTGGCGTTGCTCAATTTGAAATGGCTGGGTGTGAGGCATCAACGCCAGCATGACCGGGTGTGTGGGCTTGCCTGCAAAGGCCTGTGCCACTTCTTGCTGCCACCACGCCAGCTTTTGCGCTGCTACGCCCGGGTCTTGCACGTCATCCACCACGTCATCCACCTCTCTGCAAAATGCATAGAACGCGGTAATGGCCGCTCTGCGGTTGGCGGGTAGAAATAGAAAAGCGTAATAAAAGCTGCTGCCCGATGCAGCTGCTTTTTCTTGGACGTAAGTTTCCGGATTCATATTGCGATGGATTGTCCCATGCCTTGGGTTCTGTCCCGCAAATGCGGTGGAAGCGGCGTGCTCTTGATGTGCATCAATCGTCGGCACTGTTTTGGTGTGCTGTTTTTGGGGGGCAGCCTCTAAGATCAAGAGGTTGCAATTAGATACATCGAACGAGATGCCCAGCTTCAATTCCCTGCGGTTAACTCAGCGCTACATGCTGGTTTTTGGTGGCTACTTTTTATCCATGGCGGTGGTCATTGGCATGAGTTGGCATGGGTTGATGAGCTCGCGTGACAGTCTGCGAGCCCTGCACGATGAATCACTCCAGCGCATTTTGCTGGCAGATTCGATCAACGAGAGCGTGTTGCAATCGCGCATGCAGATGCTTTTGTCGTTTCAGCATGCGCCCGATAGCTCGCTGGCCAGTTTGCACGACCACCCCGTTTCATTGCATCTGGATCTGGTCAAGCATGGCCTGCAGCAAGGCATGGAGTGGCAAAAAGAGCTGGACAAGATGATTTCTCCTGGCATGGAGAAAGACATGTTCGCCGAAGCCATTCGCGTGCAAACCGATTGGAACGCAAAGCTCAGCGAGCTGGTGCGCAGCATGGAGGCGGGTGACTTCAGCAGCGACCTGATGTCGCGCTTCCTGGCCATGGGGCGTGAAGAAGGCGACATGCTGGTGGCACTGGTTGGCGCGTTCAAGGGCTTGCAGGTAACGCAAGCGGACGAGGCTTACCAAGCCGCTGATGCGCGCTACCACGTCAGTATTTTGGTGTTTGCCTTGTGCGTGCTGCTGGGGGGGCTGCCTGCGACGGTGCTGTCGATTTCCTTGCTGCGTCGAATGAGTCAGGGCTTTAAATCAGCGCACCACACGGCCCAGGCCATTGCAGCGGGAGATATTTCGCAGCGTGTCACCTCCAGCGGCAAAGATGAAATCACGGAACTGCTGGTACAGATGGAAGACATGCGCAGCCATCTGCACGACATCATCTCCAAAGTGCGCAGCGGTGCTGATGCCATTGCTGGTGCGTCAACCCAGGTGGCTGCGGGTACGGGTGATTTGTCGATGCGCACGGAGCAGCAGGCTGCATCGCTGCAGCAAACGGCAGCTGCCACCGAAGAGCTTTCCAGCACCGTGCAGCAAAACGCGGACAGCGCCATTCGCGCCAGCGAACTGGCACGCGGTGCCACTGATGTGGCCGCCAAGGGCGGGCAAATGGTGTCAGAGGTGGTGTCCACCATGGAAGACATCAACACCTCGGCCAAGAAGATTGAGGCCATCATCGGTGTGATTGACAGCATTGCTTTCCAGACCAATATCTTGGCCTTGAATGCCGCGGTAGAAGCCGCGCGTGCCGGGGAGCAAGGCCGTGGCTTTGCCGTGGTGGCCAGCGAGGTGCGCTCTTTGGCTGGCCGCTCGGCTGAAGCGGCCAAGGAGATCAAGGTCCTGATCAACGACTCCGTCAACCGGGTACGCACAGGTAGCGAGCAAGTGCACCGTACTGGCCGCACCATGCAGGACATCGTCCAGAGCATTGCCCGCGTGTCAGACATCGTTGGCGAGATTGCGGACGCCAGCCGCGAGCAATCCAAGGGCTTGGCGCAAATCAATGATGCCGTTGCCAATCTGGATGATGTCACCCAGCAAAACGCAGCGTTGGTGGAAGAGACCTCCGCAGCCTCCAGTTCACTGCAAGAACAAGCGCGGCAGATGGCCAGCATGTCGTCGCAGTTTGTGCTGGAGGCCGGTACTGCAACTAGCGCTTATGTGAGCAACTACAGCCCAGCGGCCAAGGCAGGCAGTACGGCGAAAGTGACGGCCACAGATTCATCGAAGGCGGCATTGCCCCACGCACAGACGCAGCAAGAGACTGTTTTTTAAGCAGCCTGCTGCAACAAGAAAACCGGCCTGTGCGCCGGTTTTTTTATGGCTGCAGTACTTTTGACTACATCCAGAGTGCGCGCCACAGCATGCGCGGCATATCTGTTTTGCGCAGCGTGCGACGTGCATGCAGGTTGTGACCACGCTGCGCTTGGACCTTGTCCAAAATGCACAGCCCGCCTTGCACTACCAGGCGCAGCTCCCAGCCGATACGACCAGGCAGACCGTGAACCAGGCTGAGACCGTTTTGCATGCTTTGCCTTGCCCATAAGACGTTGGAGGCTATGAGCTTTTCAATGCCCGGGGTCACTTCTAGCAAAGCAAGTTCGTGGCGGCTCACTCCGTGCTGCGCGCAGTCTGCATCGGTGAGGTAGTGGCGCCCGCGTGGAATGTCTTCGCTCAGGTCTTGCCAAAAGTTGATGAGCTGCAGCGCTGTACAGATGGCGTCACTTTGCTGCAGCGCCTGCTCGTTGTGCACGCCGTACAAATGCAGCAGCAGCCGGCCAACCGGGTTGGCAGAGCGGCGGCAGTAGTCGAGCAGCTCTGCGCGGTCGGCATAGGTGGCTGCATCGCGCGTTTTTTCAATGTCTTGAATGAAGGCGCTGAGCAGATCATCCAGCAGCGCCACGGGCAACTGGTGCAGTTGAATATTCAATTGCAAAGGGCCAAAGATGGCCATCCATCGCGGCTGGGGCGCTTGCCCTTGTGCAATGGCATGCAACTGTGCGCGGTATGACTGCAGCTCGGCCAGGCGCTGTGCAGCGGTCGCTGTGCCTTCGTCAGCGATGTCATCAGCAGCCCGGGCAAAAGCGTAGATGGCCGCGACAGGCTGACGCAGATGGGCCGGGCACAGCCATGACGCTACGGGAAAGTTCTCGTAGTGCGTCACCGGGCTTGCTTGGGTGCGGGTGGGGTCTGGAGCATTCACTGCAGCATTGTCGCTTGACAGCAGGCGTGGCCTTCCTTAGATTGCTAACCAATTAGTCAGTAACCACATTTCACATGCCTTCCTTCTTTGTTGTGCGGCCCATTCAGGGCCTTTTTGTTGGTGCAGTTGTTTTAGGGTTGCTGACGGCGTGTTCACGGCAGGCCCCAGCACCCGAGCCCATTCGTGCTGTCAAACTCATCGAAGTTGGTGCGCATGCCTTGAATACAGAGGTGGAGTACGCAGGTGAAGTGCGTGCGCAAATCGAATCACGTCTTGGTTTTCAGGTGGCTGGCAAGCTCGTGCAGCGCTTTGTCAATGCGGGTGATGTGGTGCGCAAGGGGCAAGTGCTGGCGGAGCTGGATGGGCAAGATTACGCGTTGGCTGCCCAGGCTGCACAGGCCCAGGTTGCAGCAGCGAAAACCCAGCGTGACTTGGCCAAAGCGGATTGGGAGCGTTTTTCGGCGCTCAAGAACCAGGGCTTTATCAGCGGGGTAGAGCTGGATCGACGCCGCGCAAATTTGCAATCAGCGCAAGCGCAGCTCGAGCAGGCGCAGGCACAGGCATCTGCACAGAGCAATCAAAGTGGCTATACGCGTTTGCTTGCCAGCGCAGCGGGGGTGATAACGAGCGTACAGGCTGAACCCGGGCAAGTGGTCGCGGCAGGGGCCCCGGTGGTGCAGCTGGCCCAGGATGGAGCTAGAGATGTCGTGGTCGCCGTGCCGGAAACTGCCCGCAGTCATATAAAGCTGGGGCAGATCGTGCAGGTGCGCATTTGGTCACAAGACCGTTTGCTGGAGGGCACTGTGCGAGAGCTAGGTGCCAGTGCAGACCCTGTAACGCGCACGTATGCCGCCAAGGTAAAGGTGCAAGGCGCTGACCAGCCAGCGCTGGGAGCGACTGCCTATGTGCGCATGCATCTGGCAGAAAAAGCTTCGGACGATGCCATCAAATTGCCGTCAACAGCGGTGCTCGATCAAGGCGGCTCTTTCACAGTGTGGGAGTTTGACGCCAGCACGTCGACGGTGCACGCACGCAAAGTAGAGGTGGCAGGCGTTGACGGCAATGAGATCTTGATCACTGCTGGCGTGCAGCCGGGCATGCAACTGGTAGCGGCGGGCACGCATGTGCTAACTGAGGGGCAGAAGGTCAGTGTTTATCAGCCCCGTTACCCCGAAACAGCGCGCTAAGCTTGGAGTCAGAGATGAGTTCTTCGAACCAGGCGCCTGAAAAAACAGGCTTTAATCTTTCGCGCTGGGCGCTGCAGCATATTCCCCTGACACGCTATTTGCTGGTGGCAATCTTATTGCTGGGAGGCACTGCTTACTTTCAGCTGGGTCAGGATGAAGACCCTCCCTTCACCTTCAGGGCCATGGTAGTTCGCACCTACTGGCCGGGTGCTTCTGCCCAGTTGGTGGCAGAGCAGGTGACGGACAAGATTGAGCGCACCCTGCAGGAGGTGCCCTACGCAGACAAGATCAGCAGCTACTCCAAGCCGGGAGAGTCTCAGGTCATCTTTCAGTTGCGAGACAACTCGCGACCACAGGATGTGACCGATCTTTGGTACACCGTACGCAAAAAAATTGGCGACATGCGCTACACCTTGCCGCAGGGTGTGCAGGGCCCATTTTTTAATGACGAGTTCGGTGATGTATTCGGCGTCATTTATGGTCTGTCTGGCGATGGTTACAGCTATGCAGAGCTGAAAACCTTTGCCGATGATGCGCGCCAGCAGCTTTTGCGAGTCAAAGATGTCGCCAAGGTGGAGATGTTTGGCGTCCAGAATGAGCGCATTTTTGTCGAGCTGTCGCAAAAGCGCCTGGCCCCTATGGGGCTGGATATCAACCAGGTTATTGCACAGCTGAATCAGCAAAATGCGATTGAAGGCTCAGGCGTGCTGCAAACGCCTCAGGAGCAGGTTCAGGTGCGTGTAGCTGGGCAGTTCAATGCAGTGGAGCAGGTGCGTTCCATGCCTGTGCGCGCTGCTACGGGTGTGCAACTGCGTCTTGGCGATATTGCGGATATTGAGCGAGGTTACGAAGACCCCCCTGGCGTGAAGGTGCGCCACAACGGGCAAGAAGTAATTGCTCTGGGTATTTCAATGAGCAAGGGTGGCGATATCGTAGGGCTGGGTAAAGCCCTGCATGCATCGGTGGAGCAGATTGCGTTGACGCTGCCTGCAGGGGTAAGCCTGGTCAATATTCAAGACCAGCCCAAGGCCGTCACGGATTCCGTCAATGAGTTCATCAAGGTGCTGATCGAGGCCGTGGTGGTGGTGCTGGCCGTGAGTTTTATCAGCCTGGGTTTGCACAAACGCACAACTGCAACGGTGTGGTGGCGGCGTTGGTACATTGATCCTCGGCCCGGATTGGTGGTGGCGGTGACCATCCCCCTGGTGCTCGCAGCCACCTTTCTGGCCATGTGGTACTGGGGCATTGGTTTGCACAAAATATCGCTGGGTTCACTCATCATTGCGCTGGGTTTGCTGGTGGACGACGCCATCATTGCTGTCGAGATGATGGTGCGCAAGCTGGAAGAGGGCTATGACAAGCTGCGCTCTGCCACCTTCGCTTATGACATCACGGCCATGCCGATGTTGACCGGCACCTTGATTACTGCCGCAGGTTTTCTGCCCATTGGCATGGCCAAGTCCATGACCGGCGAATACACCTTTGCAATTTTTGCGGTGACTGTGATCGCCCTGATCATTAGCTGGGTGGTCTCTGTGTACTTTGTTCCGTATCTCGGCAGTATTTTTCTGAAAGAACCCAAGGCCCGAGAAGTCCGGGAGGGTGTTGAGCACGATCCCCATGAAGTATTCGATAGCCCTTTCTATCAACGTTTTCGCGCTGCTGTTTACTGGTGTGTGGAACATCGCTGGCTGACCATTGGAGCGACTGCCGTGGTATTTGCGCTGGGGGTGTTTGGTATGACGCGGGTGCAGCAGCAGTTCTTTCCAGATTCCAATCGACCTGAAATCTTGGTAGACGCGTGGTTTCCTGAAGGCACGTCCTTTGCCGGCAACCAGCAGGTTGTGCAGCGCATGGAAACTTATTTACAGGCACAAGGCGGTGTCAAGGATGTCACCGTCTGGGTCGGCTCCGGCGTGCCACGTTTTTATTTGCCTTTGGATCAAGTGTTTCCACAGAGCAATGTCTCGCAATTTATTGTGATGACACAGGGTCTGAAAGAGCGCGATCAATTGATGAAGGCATTGCCAGCGAGCTTGGCGCAAGCCTTTCCTGAGGTGCGTGCACGCGCAAAATTGCTGCCAAGTGGCCCTCCGGTGCCTTATCCGGTGCAGTTTCGCGTAGTCGGGGCAGACGCTTCGCAGTTGCGCCAGCTGGCTGACCAAGTCAAAGATGTGATGCGCAAGCATCCTGATATGCGTGGCGTGAATGACAACTGGAATGAGTCAGTCAAAGTCATGCGTTTGCAAGTCGATCAAGAAAAAGCGCGGGCCCTGGGGGTGAGCAGTCAATCGATTGCACAAGCCACGCAGACCATGCTGACGGGGGCCACGATTGGTCAGTTCCGCGAAGGGGACAAACTCATCAACATCGTATTGCGCCAGCCCTTGAATGAGCGTGATGCGATGGATGACTTGGCAGCAGCCTATTTGCCCACGTCATCTGGTAAATCCATCCCGCTGGCGCAAATTGCTCAGCCTGTTTTGGGCTGGGAGCCAGGCGTACTTTGGAGAGATGCACGCAGCTATGCCATTACTGTGCAGGGTGATGTGCGTGACGGTATGCAAGGAGCGACATTGACGCAGGCGCTCAAGCCAGACATGGACAAGCTGCAGGCGCAGTGGCGCGAGAAGGGTCTGGGCGACTATCGCATTGTGGTAGCTGGTGCTGTGGAAGAGAGTGCAAAAGGTGCCTCATCGATTGCAGCAGGCATTCCCGTCATGCTGTTTCTGGTGTTCACCTTGCTCATGCTGCAGCTTCATAGTTTTAGCCGGGCGTTGCTGGTGTTCATGACTGGGCCGCTGGGCATTGCAGGTGTTGCTGCAGCTTTGCTGTTGCTCAACCGGCCCTTTGGCTTTGTAGCACTGCTGGGTGTGATTGCGCTGATGGGGATGATTCAGCGCAATTCGGTTATTTTGATCGATCAGATCGAAACCGATCGTCAGCGTGGTGTTCCAACCTGGGATGCCATTGTGGAGGCTGCTGTGCGGCGCTTTCGGCCGATTGTGTTGACGGCAGCTGCCGCCGTGCTGGCCATGATCCCTTTGTCGCGCAGTGTTTTCTGGGGACCCATGGCTGTCGCCATCATGGGAGGGCTGGTCGTGGCTACGGTGCTGACATTGTTCGCTTTGCCTGCCATGTATGCCGCCTGCTTCCGTGTGAAGCGTCCTGGCGTTGAGTATTTGCCAGAAAAATGATGTGAGGGAGCGTGCGTCAGGTGTATTTTCGCGGTTAAAATCTTTTATTGACCTATAACTCAGACTTGTGATCCACCAGCTCTGCAGTTAAGCAAGACCGCGCGGGTGGCGAAATTGGTAGACGCACCAGGTTTAGGTCCTGACGGTGGCAACACTGTGCGGGTTCGAGTCCCGCCCCGCGCACCACGAATAAAAACAGCTTGATCCAAGCTCGTCCTGCATAAGCCCGTTTCTCCCTGCGAGAACGGGCTTTTTTCTTGTCTACCCTGTCCGATGTCTACCTGTCTTATTCGGCATAAGGCTGTGTAAAACCGCATGTCGTTCTCGCGCTGACCCCGTCTCCAATCCCGCGCGCAATTTTGCTGTGCTGAGGGACAGATGACTTACACAGGTTGAGCGGACAGGTGTACGGCGTACAGCCCCACGGCCCGCCAAGCGAGCCACAATTTTGACATTGCCGAGTAAGCGCGTGTATGTGATGACACCGGCTCGTATCAGCGGCCATGTAGATATCAATGAACTGCTTAATACATATTATTGAGAGTCTTCTGAAGATAGCGCGACTCATCGGTAATCAGATTTATTGTATGTAGGAGTTTTTCGCAAAACTGATGAGAAGGTGGTTAATTTTAATATTTGAAAAATCAATATTTATTAATTTTCTTAATGGATGTTTGATGACAGGGAAAACCACGGGACGAATTTTTCAAAAAATAAATATTTCAATGCTTTAATAAAAGACACAGTTTGTTGCAATTCACTCCATTTTAAAAAACAAAACTGTAGCAATAAGCAATGTATTGATAACAGGAGAAGTATGAATGGATCGTTTGAAAATCTCTGTCCGAATGACTCTGGCGTTCATGGCCATGATGGCTCTGCTACTGGTGTTGGGGGGAGTGGCACTTTGGGGGTCGTCTACACAAAGTACGGTGCTCACTGAAATTACCCAGAGCCAAATTCCTGTTATCAGAACGTTGAACAACATCACGGATGGTGCCAATGAACAAGCGATTCAATTTCGTAATTTAGGCCTGTTTCCGGCAGAGAAAATTCAGGCATCTGCACGTGCCGTTATTCAGAAATCTCGCAGCGAAGTCTCTGCCGAAGTCGAAATGCTGCAAAAGCATGCTGTCTCTGAACAAGGTTCGGCATTGGTCGACAAGTTAAAGCAGGGGCGAGCAGAATTTCATAAATTTGGCAACGAATTTATTGAGCTTCTCGATAAAAATCAAAGAGATGAAGCCTTGGTCTTGCTTGAAACCAAACTGCGGCCGACACAGCTTGAATATCAAAATGTCATTCGAGAAATTCTGAATCTTCAGACAAAAGATTCAGAGCGAGCAAGCCAGCAAGCAGAAGCAGCAGCTCGCGACTTATCACGCAATGTTTTGATCACCAGCGTTGTCGCAATGGCCCTTGCAATTTTCCTGGCTGTTGCAATTACCCGGTCCATCACCCGCCCGCTGGCCCAGGCAGTCGCAGTGGCAGATCGCGTGGCAGGTGGCGACCTGAGTGAGCAAATCACAGTGAAGTCCAAAGACGAAATGGGGCAGTTGCTCAACGCTTTGCAACGCATGCAGCAAAGTTTGGTCAAAACAGTGACCACCGTGCGCAGCGATGCTCAGGGCGTTGCTGCATCCAGCGCTCAGATTGCAGTGGGCAATAGTGACTTATCCAGCCGCACAGAAGAGCAGGCGAGTGCGCTGGAGCAAACTGCGGCCTCCATGGAGCAGCTCGGCGCTACAGTAAAACAGAATGCCGACAACGCGCGCCAGGCCAATCAGATGGCAATCAGCGCTTCTTCCGTTGCCGCTCAAGGTGGCGAAGTAGTCGCTGAAGTGGTTGAAACCATGAAGAACATTGATGCAAGCAGCAATAAAATTGCCGACATCATCAGTGTGATCGACAGCATTGCCTTTCAGACAAATATTCTTGCTCTGAATGCGGCAGTAGAAGCCGCCCGTGCGGGCGAGCAAGGCCGAGGCTTTGCAGTGGTGGCCAGCGAAGTACGGGCCCTGGCTCAGCGTAGTGCGGAAGCTGCCAAAGAAATCAAGTTATTGATTAATACCAGCGTTGAATGTGTTGAGCATGGTTCGCAGCTTGTCGACAAGGCCGGTAAAACTATGACCGAAGTGGTCACTGCAATTCGCCGAGTCACCGATCTGATGGGAGAAATCAGTGCAGCAAGTCATGAGCAAAGCACTGGTATGGCCCAGATTAGCGAGGCAGTCACGCAGATGGACCAAACCACTCAGCAAAATGCCGCTCTCGTAGAGGAAATGGCGGCTGGAGCTAGCAGTTTGAACAATCAGGCCCAGTCATTGGTGGGGGCCGTCGCAGTCTTCAAGCTATCAGCGTTTGAGCACACGGCTGGCGCTGAAATGACTCCGTTTGTTGCACAGGCTCGAAAAACTAATCCAGCCCCTGCGCTAGAGCGTCCTCAAGGCTCAGTGATCAAAGATAGGGTGCCAGCATTGCGTCGCCCTGCAATGATGGCAGGTGCTCAGCAATCGACGAATAAGGATGACGATGATTGGGGATCGTTTTGACAGTGTTCTCCCAGCACGATCCAGCCAAGAAGCCAGCAAAGCTGGCCGCTTGAATAGTGGATGTGACCGTGAAAATCTGTCTGCTGCTGCACGGCAGTTGCTGACAGATTTCTAATAACTACGTGACTGCAGCGATCAAATCTATTTCTACTGCTGCATTTTTGGGGAGTTGGTAGACGCCTACCGATGTGCGCGTGTGAACACCTGCATCACCAAGGACGGCATAAAGTACTTCGGATGCACCATCTGCAACCTCGCTTTGCTGAGTGAAATCCTGCGCACATTGGACAAACACTGTGATTCGCAAAATACGCTGAACTCTGCCAAGTGAGCCAAGCTCTTGCCGTAGCAGTGCCAGTGCGCGCATGGTGCATACTTTTGCCGCACGCTGCGCCTCTGCTACAGATACCTCTGCCCCAACTCTTCCGGTGACGACAACTTCATTGTCAACGCGGGGGATCTGGCCACTGATGAACACCTGATTGCCATGGCGGACAACGGAGACATAGTTTCCACCAATCTTGAGCTCACCTGCAAAGCTGTAAGCAAGGGCGGCTTCTACTGCTGCGAAATTGAAATCGCGCGATTGGGACATGAATAGTTTGCTCCTGCGCAGAAGTCACTGCACTTGAGATGTATGGTCCCAGGCAAGCCCGAGATCACCGCAAATTGGCCCAATATTGTCACCCAGCAGCCTATAAGTCTTTCTTGCCAGTGGCGATCTCCAGGCACAAAAAAACGCCCTCAATTGTGGGGCGTTTTTTGAGTGTGTAGTTAAATCAGTAGCCAGTACCGCCGCCATAGCCATCATTGCCATAGCCAACGTTAGGACGAGAGCTGGCGCGGAATTCGCGGTTGCCGCCGGAGCCACGTCCTTCTTCGCGAGGTTTTGCAAGGTTGACGACGATCGAGCGTCCATCAACCGACATTCCATTGAGCGCAGTAATAGCGGCTTGACAAGCATCGGCAGAGGCCATCTCTACAAACGCAAACCCTTTAGATTGACCGCTGTCGCGATCGATCATGATTTTGGCGGAGGTCACACTTCCGAATTCAGCAAAATTGCTTTTCAGGCTGGAATCGGTCACGGAGTAAGGCAGATTGCCAACGTAGATTTTGGTGCTCATGGAAGGAGCCTTTTTATTAATGATTCGTCAAAAATTGACGCATCGTTTGAGTATGGCTGTGGGGAGTGCTAGTCCGTAGCAACCGGATGGAGTTGAGCGTTTGCTAAAGGCTCAGCACGTGGGGGGCTGCATGGACGTCTGCAGCCAGCCTTGGGTCACAGCATAGATTTTTGCTGCTTCGGTCGAGGCAAATGTTTTGTCAAAGCGGAAAACACGGCAGTAGCTGCTGTTTTGCTTTGTGCGCTGAAGTGCGAAGGAAGCTTGAAAGCGACCGCAATGGGTCTTAAGTGATGAGGGCGTAACGAAGTACTTGCCCATGGCAATAGGAGAGAGTGGAATCTAGTTCAATCAGAGAGCAGGTCTCAAAGACCTGCATGAGCTTTCAATAACTCGATTGGCTGCTGCTCGACAGCCAACGGCGCGACAAACTTCGCGGAAATTTCTTGCACGAGGACTTGTTCACCTCATGCTGACGTTGCTGCGGAACTACTTAAGTTTGCTGGCAACAGTTTTATTATAAGTCTTTTGCATAAAAAATTCAACTTTTATTGTTTCTGGTTTTTAGCTTTCTTGGTTTGATGGCCGTGCTTGGGCTGCCTGCTGCTTTAGCCTTGATAACTTGTGCTTATGGATTGACTGCACCTGACCGAGAACTACCATTTTGTGGCGGCGGCTGACAGCCCGTGACCCAGGAGATCGTAAACACGTTCTAAGGTTATGGAGTGAAGGCCTTCTGGGGCCGGACAGCCTGGCCTGAGCGTGCCACGGTTACATTGGAAGCTTCATACAGGAGATTTCTATGGCCAAAGGCATGCAACTTAACAACAAAATGGTCAAAAAACCGAAGAAGGACACCAGCTTGCCACCGCTGGTCAATACCTCGCCGGAATCCATGCGCCCTATTGCCCCGCTCACCTCGGTGCTGCCCAAAGGCAAGTTGAAAAACAAATAAGACGTGCGCCGTGCGCCCCCGCACAGGGGGCGCACGGTTGGCGTTTGCACTGGGTCGTTACAACGTGGCCAGCATCGCCGCCCATTGGCCTTGCACAGCACGCTCCAACAAGGGGATATGACCCAGCGCCTGCACACGCTCCTGCCAACTTTTGCCCAGTTCGTTGGCTGCAGCACGCCATGCATGGCTTTCGCTGATTACGGTCACCATGCTCTCCATCTGCTCGCCAGTCCGCTGCAGCAAGCGAATGACCGCTTCTGGCTGTGGATTGCGACAGTTGCAGGTCGCGCCTTAGCTAACGCTCAGATGCATGGTCAGCAACCACCGTTTTGATACGCTTTGGGTCTGATTGATAGACAACCAGATACAGGCATGATTTTAAAATTTAAGCGACTCACTGAAGTTGAGCCGGCTCAGATTGTTTCGCTGAACAACAATCCGGATGTGCTACGGCAAATGCCGCTCGGAAGTGCAAATTTCGACCTGGCGAAAGCAAATGAATGGGCTCGGCAAAAAGATGCCCAGTGGCAGCAATACGGCTATGGGCCATGGGCGTTTGAAATTGATCAGCAATTTGCTGGCTGGGGTGGCTTGCAGTACGAGGAAGGTGATGCCGACCTCGCTTTGGTACTTGACCCCAAATTTTGGGGAAGTGGTAAAGCTATCTATCAAGAGATAGTCAAGCGTGCATTTACTAGTCTTGGACTGAGCTCCATCACAATCTTGCTGCCGCCTTCAAGAACCAGAATAAAAGGGATTTTCAAGCTGGGATTTCGGCCAGATGGCGCATTGGATATTGAGGGGACTCGTTTTTTGCGTTATCGCCTGCATGCACCCGGCAGTGCAGACGCCAATTAGGGCTGAACGTTCAGGTGCCGCACACACGCAGCCAAGGTGGGTCGCACCTGCTGGTGGATTCGACAGGCATCAAATGCCCAGGTGAAGGCAAGTGCAAAAAACAAGGGCCTGAACGTTGCCGCCAGTAGCGCAAGCTGCGCATTGGCATTGATGCCCAGACATTGCAGATTCGGACCATCTGCATGACTTTTAGCAATGTCAGCAATGCTGCCGTGTTGCCTGACCTGCAGCAGCAGTTACCGCAAGATGAAGTCCTCGAGAGGCTGACAGGCGATGGAGCTTACGAAGCACAGCCAGTCCAGCAAGCGGTGTTGAGGCGCGGAGCGACCCCAGTCATTGCACCTGGAAAGAATGCTCGCATCCGCAAAGGCAGTGTCTTTAATTGCTCCATGCAGCGATTGCCGCCTGCAAGCGATTAGGGCCAAGCATCTGCAAGCGCTGGAGTGGTTATCACTGGCAAAGCTTGGTGGAGGAAAACCAAGATGAACTGCATCAAGCGACTTGGTGAACGCATGATGCCCCGCACCTTTGAGCGCCAAGTCAGTAAGTTGCACATCCGGGCCGCTATTTTGAATAGATTGCGTGACTGAGGCGTCCTCAGGCGGCAGCCGTGGCATAGCCGCGGCTAGGGTTTGGGGGCGCTCGCTTCAGACAGGGCTTATGCAACAGCACCGAATGTAAGCACAGTATGTGTGCAAGCGCGATCTGTAAGCAATTGCTGTCACGAAGTCTTCCCCGCCGCACCTCCCGCGCGCGCTCGAAACACCGCTTCGCCCGCGCAGTTCTTGTGTCGATTTTGATGGTGGTGACGGGGTGTTGAAAAAACACGCTCCACAAGCCTTTGACGGCAGTTAGTGCAAAACAGGTGGCGACGGGTTTTGACAGCAACTGAGGCCCTGTACAGGGGCTTGGGTGGTCTAACTTGGCTGTTTGTAAGGTTGCGCCGGTTTTGGCTGTCTCTGGCTGGATATAATGTTGGATTCAGAATGCGCTGGGAAGTGACTTAGTGTCCCGCGCGAATCCCGCAAACAATGCATAACTTGTTGAATCTATTGTCTGCTCGATCCGCGCCCCGCGCACCACATTCCAGTGAGACTATGCGGAATACGGTGCAGGCTGTGAACTGCAGTCGGCACAGTCCACTATTTCCCCAGAATTAGGAATCACCATGGCCGTTACAGTTGAAACTCTAGAAAAGCTCGAGCGCAAAATTACGCTGAGCCTGCCCCTTGCCGCAATCCAGACTGAAGTTGAAAATCGTCTGAAGAAGGTGGCGCGCACTGTGAAAATGGACGGTTTCCGTCCCGGTAAGGTGCCCATGAACGTTGTTGCTCAGCGTTATGGTTACTCAGTGCAGTACGAAGTGCTGAACGACAAGGTCGGTGAAGAATTTGCCAAGAGCGTGCAAGAAGCTGGTCTGCGCGTTGCTGGTCAGCCTCGCATTTCCGAAAAGGACGGTGCCGCTGAAGGTCAAGCAGAATTCGAAGCTGTTTTCGAAGTATTCCCGGAAGTGAAGATCGGTGATCTGACCGCTGCTGAAGTTGAGAAGCTGACTGCAGAAGTGGATGACGCTGCTATTGAAAAAACTTTGGACATCCTGCGCAAACAGCGCCGCACTTTCGCGCAACGCGCTGCAACTGAAGCTGCAGTGGATGGCGATCGTGTGACCGTAGATTTCGAAGGCAAGATTGACGGCGAAACTTTTGCTGGTGGCAAGGCCGAAGACTTCCAATTTCTGGTTGGCGAAGGCCAAATGCTCAAGGAATTTGAAGACGCAGTCCGTGGCATGAAGGTTGGTGAATCCAAGACTTTCCCCTTGGCATTTCCTGAGGACTACCATGGCAAGGATGTAGCTGGCAAAACCGCTGACTTCCTTGTGACCTTGAAGAAGGTTGAAGCTGCAAGCTTGCCTGAGGTGAATGAAGCATTGGTAAAGTCGCTGGGTATTGCTGATGGCAGCGTTGATGCCTTGCGTGCAGATATCAAGAAAAATCTGGAGCGCGAAGTGAAGTTCCGCTTGCAGGCGCGCAACAAGCAAGCTGTGATGGATGCTTTGGTCTCTGTAGCTGAACTGGATTTGCCTAAGGCTTCGGTGCAGGCTGAGGTGGCTCGCTTGATGGAGGGTGCGCGTGCTGACTTGAAGCAGCGTGGCATTCCAGATGCTGACAAGGCTGAGATTCCTGAAGATATTTTCTTGCCACAGGCAGAGCGTCGTGTACGTCTGGGTCTGGTGGTTGCAGAGCTGGTGAAGGCCAACAAGCTGGAAGCTACTCCTGATCAGCTCAAGGCCCATGTGGATGAGCTGGCTGCTTCCTACGAGAAGCCTGAAGAAGTGGTTCGCTGGTACTTTGGTGACCGTCAGCGTCTGGCTGAAGTGGAAGCTGTTGTGATTGAAAACAACGTGACTGAGTTCGTTTTGAGCAAGGCCAAGGTAAGCGACAAAGCTGTGTCGTTCGAAGAACTGATGGGTCAAGCCTAATCGCTTGGCTTGAACAAAGCGCCGTTGATCGCTGTGCAGTGATCATGCGGACATCGCTTAAAAAGTTCTAGATCCGGGGCTTGTGCTTTGCCGCACAAGCCCCATTTCATTTCTTGGTTACAGTATTTGTTCTGTTCCCTTGTTTGGAGAAAACATGAGCGCATTGGACATGCAAGGTTTGGGTATGGTACCCATGGTGGTTGAGCAGTCAGGTCGCGGTGAGCGGTCTTATGACATCTATTCCCGCTTGCTCAAGGAGCGCGTAATTTTCTTGGTTGGCGAAGTCAATGATCAGACTGCCAATCTTGTAGTGGCTCAATTGTTGTTTCTGGAAAGTGAAAACCCAGAAAAGGACATTTCCTTTTATATCAACTCTCCTGGCGGGAGTGTGACGGCAGGGATGGCTATCTTTGACACCATGAACTTCATCAAGCCCGATGTATCGACCTTGTGCTGTGGCATGGCTGCAAGCATGGGCGCGTTCTTGTTATCTGCTGGTGCGAAGGGAAAGCGTTTTGCGCTGCCTAACTCACAAGTCATGATCCACCAGCCTTTGGGTGGTGCTCGAGGTCAGGCCACTGAAATTGAAATTCACGCACGTGAAATTCTGAAGACACGAGAGCGGCTGAATAAACTGTTGGCAGAGCAAACAGGACAGCCGCTGGAAAAAATTCAGCACGATACGGAGCGTGATTACTTCCTGTCGGCGCAAGAAGCCAAAGACTATGGTCTGGTTGATAGCGTGCTTGAAAAACGCGCGTAACACATAGCGCTGATCAGCAGCAAGCGGCGCTTTCCCCTTCGGTGAGCGCCGTTTTTACATTGCTATCATCCTCTTCTCTTATTGACGTAAACAAGGCGTAGCCCCCATGGCCGAGAAAAAAGGCACAACCAGCGAGAAAAATCTTTATTGCACCTTCTGCGGCAAAAGCCAGCATGAGGTCAAAAAGTTGATTGCTGGTCCATCCATCTTCATCTGTGATGAATGCATTGATTTGTGCAATGAAATCATTCGCGATGAGGTTCCGGATGCCAGCGCACGTGAGGCCCGTGGCGATCTTCCTACGCCTGCGGAAATCAAAGCAAGTCTAGATAACTATGTGATTGATCAGGAGCAGGCAAAGCGTACGCTAGCGGTCGCGGTTTACAACCATTACAAACGCCTCAATCACAAAGATAAAGCCGGCAAGGAAGATGTTGAGTTGTCGAAAAGCAATATTTTGCTGATTGGCCCAACAGGCTCGGGCAAGACATTGCTCGCTCAAACTCTGGCACGTCAACTGGATGTGCCTTTTGTGATGGCTGACGCAACTACGTTGACTGAAGCTGGTTACGTGGGCGAAGACGTAGAAAATATTGTTCAGAAATTACTGCAAAGCTGTGAGTACAACGTAGAGCGTGCGCAGCGTGGCATTGTGTACATTGACGAAATTGACAAGATTTCGCGCAAATCTGATAACCCGAGCATTACTCGCGATGTCTCTGGCGAGGGTGTGCAGCAAGCACTGCTGAAATTGATTGAAGGCACGATGGCCAGCGTTCCTCCACAAGGCGGGCGCAAGCACCCCAATCAAGATTTTCTGCAGGTTGACACTACCAATATCTTGTTCATTTGTGGCGGTGCCTTCCAGGGCCTGGAAAAAGTTATTGAAAATCGCACAGAAGCTTCGGGCATTGGCTTTGGTGCTGCAGTTCGCAACAAGGCGAACCGTTCTCTGACCGAGCTTTTTCAAGATATCGAACCTGAAGATTTGATCAAGTTCGGCCTTATTCCTGAGCTGGTTGGGCGCATGCCTGTCGTGACTGCCCTGACTGAGTTGAGCGAAGAGGCATTGGTTCGCATTCTGACGGAGCCCAAAAATGCCTTGGTGAAGCAATACAGTAAATTGCTCTCCATGGAAGGGGTTGAGCTGGAGGTGCGCCCATCAGCCTTGTCAGCAATTGCGCGCAAGGCGATTGCCCGTAAGACAGGGGCTCGTGGGCTGCGCTCAATTCTTGAACAGTCACTCTTGAGCACTATGTTTGATCTGCCCAATCTTGAGAATGTGGAAAAGGTTGTGGTGGAAGAGGCCACTATCGTAGAGGGCAAGGCTCCTCTACTGGTCTATCGAGAGGCCGCTAAAAAGGCTTAAGCGGATTGGACATGGCTTTGCATTACGTAGAGCCATGTTTTTCTACAAGCTGAAGCTTGGGTGTAAAGATGATGAATCACGGCATATGCGTGCTGTGATGGCCAAGGAGTTTCATGTCAGGATCTACTGATTTGTCCCCCAATGAGAGTATTGAACTGCCGCTGTTGCCTTTGCGTGATGTGGTGGTATTTCCTCATATGGTGATTCCCCTGTTTGTGGGGCGTGCAAAGAGCATAAAGGCTCTTGAGCTAGCGATGGAAGCAGATCGCCGGATCATGCTCGTTGCGCAAAAAACGGCATCTAAGGATGAGCCTTCAGCCGACGACTTGTTCGAGGTCGGTAGTATTTCCACCATTTTGCAAATGCTGAAGCTGCCTGATGGCACGGTCAAAGTATTGGTGGAAGGCCAGCAACGTGCCAAGTTGCTGGATGTGCTCGACCATGAAACCCACTTTGTAGCGCGCTGTCTGGAGATTTCGGTCAATACGCCTTCGGAGAAGGAGGCTAGTGAGATCGAGGCTTTGCGCCGCGCGGTGTCTCAGCAGTTTGATCAGTACGTCAAGCTCAACAAGAAGATTCCATCTGAGATTTTGACGTCAATTGCTGGTATTGATGATGCAGGCCGTTTGGCCGATACCATCGCAGCACATTTGCCATTAAAGCTTGACCACAAACAGGTCGTACTGAATTTGGCAGGAGTGAAGGAGCGCCTGGAGAATCTGTTTGAGCAGCTTGATCGGGAGGTCGATATTTTGAATGTCGACAAGAAGATCCGCGGTCGTGTGAAGCGCCAGATGGAGAAGAACCAGCGGGATTTCTATTTGAATGAGCAAGTCAAGGCTATTCAGAAGGAGCTCGGCGAGGGTGAAGATGGCGTTGATTTAGAAGAAATCGAAAAGAAGATCAAGGCAGCCAGAATGCCGGCCGAGGCTCGTAAAAAGGCTGAAGCGGAGCTTAAAAAGCTCAAGTTGATGTCCCCCATGTCTGCAGAGGCGACTGTTGTACGTAATTACATTGATGTACTGACTGGTTTGCCTTGGAGCAAGAAAACCAAGATCAAGCATGACTTGGCGAACGCAGAAGAAGTGCTGAATGCAGACCATTTCGGTCTTGAAAAAGTCAAAGACCGTATCTTGGAATACCTTGCTGTACAGCAGCGTGTTGATAAGGTCAAGGCGCCAATTTTGTGTCTGGTTGGCCCACCAGGCGTGGGTAAAACCTCGCTGGGACAGTCTATTGCCAAGGCTACGGGGCGCAAATATGTGCGGATGGCGTTGGGTGGCATGCGCGATGAAGCGGAAATTCGTGGCCATCGCCGAACCTACATTGGTGCTATGCCCGGTAAAGTCATTCAGAACTTAGAAAAAGTGGGTACGCGTAACCCGCTGTTTTTGCTGGATGAAATTGATAAGCTGGGCATGGATTTTCGGGGGGATCCATCGAGCGCATTGCTGGAGGTTTTAGATCCAGAGCAAAACAGTGCTTTCGGTGATCACTACGTGGAAGTGGATTTCGACTTGAGTGATGTCATGTTTGTGGCAACCTCGAACTCGATGAATATTCCACCAGCGCTGCTGGATCGGATGGAAGTGATCCGTCTGGCCGGTTATACGGAAGATGAAAAACTCAATATTGCCAAGCGCTATTTGCTACCTAAGCAAATAACGAACAATGGTTTGAAAGAGGGCGAGCTGGAGGTCAAGGATGATTGCATTCGTGACATCGTCCGTTACTACACGCGTGAAGCGGGTGTGCGCTCTTTGGAGCGTGAGCTGTCCAAGATCTGCCGTAAAGTCGTGAAGGGGCTTCAGCTGCAAAAGCTAAAGCCTAAGGTTGTCGTCAGTGCAGCAAATCTGGATGAGTATCTGGGGGTGCATAAATACACTTATGGTCGTGCTGAACAGCAAAACCAGGTGGGGCAAGTTGTTGGTCTTGCTTGGACGGAGGTCGGTGGTGATCTGTTGACTATCGAGGCGGCTACGATGCCTGGAAAAGGCAACATCCTGCGCACCGGATCTTTGGGTGATGTGATGAAGGAGTCGGTGGAAGCGGCGCGTACTGTCGTGCGCAGTCGCTCACGTGCTTTGGGCATTGAAGATGCCGCTTTCGAGAAGCGCGATATTCACGTGCATGTCCCTGATGGCGCTACCCCTAAAGATGGGCCTAGCGCAGGCGCGGCAATGACAACTGCCTTTGTCTCGGCTTTGACAGGAATACCAGTTCGCGCTGATGTTGCTATGACGGGCGAGATCACATTGCGCGGTGAAGTGACCGCAATCGGTGGTCTGAAAGAGAAGCTGCTCGCAGCCTTGCGAGGAGGCATCAAAACTGTCTTGATTCCATTGGAGAACTTGAAGGATCTACAGGACATCCCGGCGAATGTGAAGACTGACCTGGAAATCATTCCAGTCCGGTGGATTGATGACGTTTTGAGGATTGCTCTTGAGCGCATGCCCGTCGCTTTGGATGAAGACACGGTTGCATCTATTCCTGTTGCTGCTCCAAAAACCGTAGCAACCAAAGCAGCAGCCAAGAAAACGCGTGCAATCAAGCATTGAAGAAAATTTGTAGCGTGCTTTTCAGATGCGTGAAAAAAGTGCGCTACAATTCGTCTCATCGCAGCGATCCTTTATTTCTGTTGTAGAATTTAAGGCTTCGTTGGATACGCGGGAATAGCTCAGTTGGTAGAGCGCAACCTTGCCAAGGTTGAGGTCGTCGGTTCGAACCCGATTTCCCGCTCCAAAATTATTTGGAGTTTGTCAGTCGATAAATTTCAAGCTTTTGAGTGATCGAAAGCACAAGCGGGAATAGCTCAGTTGGTAGAGCGCAACCTTGCCAAGGTTGAGGTCGTCGGTTCGAACCCGATTTCCCGCTCCAAAATTATTTGGAGTTTGTCAGTCGATAAATTTCAAGCTTTTGAGAGATTGAAAGCACAAGCGGGAATAGCTCAGTTGGTAGAGCGCAACCTTGCCAAGGTTGAGGTCGTCGGTTCGAACCCGATTTCCCGCTCCAAAATTATTTGGAGTTTGTCAGTTGACAAATTTCAAGCTTCTGAGTGATTGGAAGCACAAGCGGGAATAGCTCAGTTGGTAGAGCGCAACCTTGCCAAGGTTGAGGTCGTCGGTTCGAACCCGATTTCCCGCTCCAGTTTGAGGGGTAGTAACTCCTTAGGATGGCGCGATAGCAAAGCGGTTATGCAACGGATTGCAAATCCGTCTAGCCCGGTTCGACTCCGGGTCGCGCCTCCATAATGCGGGAATAGCTCAGTTGGTAGAGCGCAACCTTGCCAAGGTTGAGGTCGTCGGTTCGAACCCGATTTCCCGCTCCAAATGTAAAAGGAAGCCAAGGCTTCCTTTTTTCATAAGGAAACGTTGCTGGCGCTTCATAAGACATGCGTTTTATGTTTGCCAACATCGGTTATGCTTTAAAGATTCAACACCATTGAATGGTGTTGAAGCCCCGGTGGTGAAATTGGTAGACACATCAGACTTAAAATCTGCCGCCTATTAAACAGGCGTGCCGGTTCGATTCCGGCCCGGGGCACCAAGTATTTTGTATTTATAGTCTTCTGTTCAAAACAGTAAACCCTAGGTTATCAGTGACTTAGGGTTTTTTTGTTTAAACCTCTCTGCGATTGCATCGTCATTAAAGTGGCCTGCGCCCAAAGAAATTTTGATGATAGAAAAATTGCAGTTGTAAGGCATTGCCCATCGCGCTCTGATTGCACAGCGTCGGGCGTTTTAATATCCATACAACTCAGAGTTGGCATTCCTGTACAGCAGTTTGGCTGTTTTCCACTTGCTTGCTGTCGCATCTGCGCCTGGATTGTGTTTGGCTTTGTTTGTCCAAGTCTGGTTGTTGCGCTGTGCTCACTGTTTTGCTGCGTCTTCGCCGGTTTAATGTCACCTAATGTGTGGCGGACAATCCAAGAAAAGGGCAGAAGAGCAAGTGGCATGCGAAAATGTACAAGAATCTATCAACTGGAATCTCACACACATTGATTGTGTGTTTTTAACTGAAGAAAACAATGTCTAGCTACAACGCTCCATTTGAAATTCACGTTCACGGCCAAGTGCTGTTGCGCGCTGATGTGACCTTCGAGCAGTTGCAAGATGCACTTAAGCCGCTGTGGTCGTATGCTGGCGCGCGCTCGCTGGCTGCTGGCGCTGCCAGTGCTTATGAAGAAGAGCCAGGCATCCAGTTCAACGCCAAAGAGTCGATGCTGCAAATGTGCTGGACAGTATCTGGAGATGAGAACTTCCGCCAGGCATTGGATGATGTCTGCATGGGACTCAACGAGCTTGCACAAGAAGGCGCCGCTATTGAAGTGACGTTTTACGATGCTGAATTTGACGAAGAAGAGGGCGAGCGTTCAGACCAGGCACGTGATGACTTCATCATGCTGTTTGTGGGTCCCAACCCTGCTGCCATCATGAAAGTGCAGCGCGATATGCTGGTTCAAGATGTGATTCAAATGATGGAGCGTCACTTTGAGGCCTCGGAGCTGACCGGTGTGGTTTCCGAGATTGATAAGCTGTTTATGCAGCGCTTTGACAGCTTGCTGAGCTCTCTTGAGATTGGAAAGTTACCTCCCAGTGGAGGCAGTGGTCCCCGAGGTGGTGGCAATGGTCATCGGCCCCGCCATTTGCACTAGCAGATAACGCTTCATGCATGACCGGCTAAATAGCCGGTTTTTTTATTTGTTGGCGTGTGTAATGGATGCCGCTGCAGTCGCAAAGGTGTTGTTTGGGCACAGGTCGCACATGTCTTTCATATGACGTGTTGCATGTCGTTTGTTGTGCTCAACCCTGCAATAAAGCGGTACCCAGAAAATCTAGAGGCTGCTTTTTCTTGCTGCATTGGCTTTGTCGCTGCCATCCTTCCTTTGCTCAAGAATGGGAATCTACGCAGCACTCTCCGTTTAAGTGGCATGCATTCCTAGCTGAAGGTAGGCGATGGGGGCGGGCTCCATGGCTGGTAGGCACAGAGTAACTCACTGATTTGCTCTGCGGGAACAGGTCTGCTGAATAGATACCCTTGTGCCTCATCGCAGCCTTGCTCACGTAAAAAGTCCAGCTGCTCTTGTGTTTCCACGCCTTCTGCAGTCGTTTGTATACCTAGAGCCTGAGCCATGCGAATGATTGCGCTGACGATTGCCCGATCATTGCTGTCATGGTCGAGGTCATGTACAAAAGACTGATCAATTTTGAGTTTGTAAATTTGGAATCGCTTGAGCTGGCTGAGCGATGAGTAACCGGTTCCGAAATCATCGATGGATAACCAAACGCCACTTTTGCGCAGGGCGTCCATGGTCAGAGTCGCTGCTTTGGGATCGTGCACGGCAACGCCTTCTGTCAGCTCCAATTCAAGTGCTGTAGGTGGAATATCCGATTCCAGCAAGATGCGGCTGATTAACTCGGGCAGCTGCGGCTGGTGAAACTGAATGGCCGATAGGTTGACTGCAACTTTTAACTGCCCAAAACCTGCTTGATGCCAAGTCTGCAGTTGTGCGACAGCTTTGCGCAGCACCCATTCACCAATTTGCAAAATTTGGCCGCTGTCTTCCGCGACTGGAATGAATTCACCTGGTGACACAGACCCAAGCTCGGGCTGATTCCAGCGCAGCAACGCTTCTACGCTGCGGATTTCTCCAGTGTGCAGACAGATCTGCGGCTGATAATGCAGCGTGAATTCGTTGCGTTCTAAAGCGCGCCGCATGGCATTTTCAAGCTGCAATGCACGCACTGACTTGGCGTGCATCTGGGGCGTGAAGAAACGGTAAGTGTTGCGGCCTTCCAGTTTTGCGTGGTACATCGCCACATCTGCCGACTGGGTCAAACTGTCAATGTCTTCCCCGTCTTGCGGGAAAAGTGCAATACCCATTGAAGGGGCCATGCTGAGCTCGTGGTGACCAATTTGATAAGGCCGTAACGACGCCTCTTGCAACTTTCCGGCGACACGCGCAGCACCTTGGGCATTGGCCCCGGGTAAGAGCAAGACAAACTCATCTCCGCCCAGGCGTGCCACCGTGTCTTTCTCGCGGACCACCGCGCGCAGTCGCTTGGCAATTTGCTGAAGTAAAGCATCACCTACCTTGTGGCCCAGGGAATCGTTGACGTGTTTAAAACGGTCTAAATCCAAAAAGATCACGGCCAGAGGGCTGGCATTGTTGCGCGCTTGTGTAATGGCTTCTTGGCTGCGATCTGCCATGAACGTTCGATTGGGAAGACCCGTGAGTGGGTCATAGTGCGCCATCCAATGAATTCGTTCCTGAACACGTTTTCGATCCTCAACTTCCTGGTGCAAGGTTTGGATCGTCGCACTGAGTTCATTGGTGCGTTCATGGACTTGGCGCTCTAGCTCGGCCTGTGCTTTGGTGAGCATGGCCTGAATGTTCTTTCGCTCAGTGATGTCCACCAAAATCCAGACCTCTCCTTGTGAACGGTCCAGCGGGTCTACCCAGCGGCTACGTGCTTCACATTCGATGCGGTGCCCTTGCTGGTGGGCCAGGGTCAGCTCGCCTTCAAAATTACCGGAACTGCTTGCACTCATCTGCGAAAGCACATTCAGTGGCGATATGTTCGCAAGCAATGATGTGGGTACGTTGGTGAGGTTGAGTAAGGTTTCAGGCTCGTAGCCCAGCATAGTGCCAAGGTGCGGGTTGCATCGTGTTAAGGCACCTTGGCGAAAGTACGCAATACCCACTGCAGCGGTTTCAAATAGCAGCTGTTTTTCACGGATCGCCGAAGACAGCAATGCTTTGCGATGACGCTGCTCATCAATGTCATCCACGATCCATATGGCCCCTTCATGCGGGGCCTTGGCATTGATGAGATGGCCTGTCAGGCTGGCCCAGAAAAGGTGGCCGCTGTGGCGACGCAGTCGACGCTCTGTTTTGAATGTCTTTCCCTGAATCATGCTTGGGTAAGCGGAGCGTCCCAGTGCCTTGAACTCTTCACGGGAAGGGTGCAGGCTGGCGCTGCGAATGCCTACGACTTGATCGCGATGGCTAAAGCCAAAAATCTTTGCAAAGTGTGGATTGCAGCGCACGACCACCCGATTTTTGATGAATGCAATGCCCACACCTGCGCTATCAAGCAACGCTTGCTGTTCACGTGACAGGCGTTCAAGGTCGACGTGGGCAGTTACAAGTGCAGGGTCTTGTTCAACCGAACCAAGGGTCAGGGACATGGGCAGATGCAATACTTGCAATAAAGGGCCAAGCGCTAGTTGTCTTGAGCTAGATGATTGATGGTGCAGTGCGAATTATTGCCAGTGAGTGAATGCTACTTTTATGTGGGCACCTACTGTTCGAATACGGCGGGAAATGCAATTGCACATGCAAAGATTCAGTCTCTTCAATAGGATGAATAAAAAAGGCTTGTGCTTTTTACATGCCTAGTGATTTCAACAGTGCTTCTGTTTCCGTATCGTTTGTGCTCGAGGCGGACGGTGTGGAGCGTGCGCCAGATGTACCTGCCTGGGCAATGATGGCGTCAGGGTCGATAACCTCATCCGCATCGAACTCATGCAGTTTGATGAACTCGGTGCTGTCAACGGCCAGCTCCAAGTAAAAGATATTGTTGGCTGCCGTGTAGAAGGTCACTCGACGCGCTTCAGGATTGTCGAGATTGGCATCCACACTCAGTTGTACTTGCTTGTTGAGTACCAACATCTTGGGCTGATTCTGGGTGATGTGCGTTTGTAGCTCGCGGCGCACTTTGCCAGTGAAATCCCCCACTACTTGGTTCATCAACTCGCCCATTACGTTGCTGACTTCGTCAGAGGTATGTGAGCTGGCCAAGTCGCTTTCTGACATACCCATGTTCAGCAGATAGCTGCGATACAGCTCCATAGCCGCCGCTGCAGAGAAGTTGATGATGACCAGCCCAGAAAACCCGCCATCAAACAGTACAAAGCAGCCGATTTCTGGTTTGAGATAGGTCTTTTTGATTCGCTGCACCATGCCGGAGTACTGAATCTGGCAAGTGGTCGCGACATTCAGCACGCGGGTGACAGAGTTGCAGAGGCTGACAAGCAGTTCGTCAGTACCTTGAACCGTGGAGATGGCTTTGTCACTCATGGGTAGTTAGTGCAATGAAACAGAATGTTGTTGATTATGGGTGCTTTCTGCAGGCCGTCGAATTGCTTGCTTGCTTGAGTGAATTGGAGTTGCGCTGTGTCGGGCAAATGGCACAAAAAAAGGAGGCTAAAGCCTCCTTTTTTTATTTCACGGCAGCGCGAGCCTGGGCTAGCCAGCCATCGAAAGTTTTCTGATGGGCTTTGATCCAGCTGTTGGTGTGGCGCTCAATGTCGGCAGGTTTGCCTTGGCCCTGGCTCATCATGTAATTTTGAGCATTGATGTCGGAGACGGACAGTTGCATCACTTCAAACAATTTGGCCGCAGCCGGGTTCGCATCTGTCCATGCCTTGTTGGCCAGGATGTGCTGCTTGTTCACAACAAAACCGTAGTTCTTTCCGTTGGCCAGTTTGGTATCGACACCTTTTTGCTCACCGGGTGCTGAAGAAAAAGGCACTTCCAGCCACACCACATCTTTACCCGGCTTGAGTTCGTTGCTGACCCAGTAGGGGGTCCATGTGTAGTAAAGAACAGGTTTTCCAGATTTGTAGCGGGTGATAGTGTCTGCAATCAGCGCTGAATAGGTGCCTTGCTGGTGAGTGACCGTATCGCGCAGCTTGTAGGCGTCCAGGTGGTGCTCGATCATGGCTTCACAGCCCCAGCCGGGGTTGCAGCCAGTCAAATCTGCCTTGCCGTCACCATCTGCATCAAACAGCTTGGCAATTTTTGGATCTTGCAACTGCGCAATGTTGGTGATCTTGTGGGCGTCGGCGGTTTTTTTGTCGATCAGATAGCCTTGGGCTGCGTTGTCCGAGTACACACCCTTGCGGTAGAGCTTGGCCTCACCACCGGCATTCTTGTAGTAGTCAGCGTGCAGCGGGTTCCAGTGTGTTGCGATGAATGTGGCGTCACCATTACCGATGGCCAGGTGTGCGGTGGGGTACTCCACTTCTTTGAATGGCTGAACGTCGTAGCCCAGTTGCTCCAACGCTTTCATGACCAGAAGTGTCTGGAATGATTCTTCAGCAATCGAGCTTTTCAAAGGGTGAACTTTGATGCCTTTGCCCGGCGTCTCGTTGGCATTGGCGCTCAAACAGGTTAAAGCCAGGGTGCTGGCGGCCACGGCGGCCAGGGTGCGGGTGGCATGGGTGATAGATGTCATCTTTCGTCCTCCTGTTGAAAATGGATGGAATGTGGCTGCGGCGCTTACTCCGTAAGTGCCGACAGCTACTGACTGGTTAATTAAGAAGTTTTGCGGGGTTTGAGCAGCAAACCCAAGGGACCACGGTGCCACCAGCGCTCTCCACCGCGATGGGGCTGGCCCATGGCCTGGGTGATGCGGTCCAGCACAATCGCCAAGAGCACAATGCCCAAGCCACCTACGGTGGCCAGGCCCATGTCCAGACGGCCAATGCCGCGCAGCACCATTTGTCCCAAACCGCCTACGGCGATCATGGAAGCGATCACCACCATGGACAGCGACAGCATCAGTGCCTGGTTGATGCCAGCCATGATGTTGGGCATGGCCAGCGGCAATTGCACTTTCCACAGCAGCTGCCAAGGCGAGGCACCATAGGCGCGGCTGGCTTCAATCAAATCGGGGCGTACTTGGCGAATACCCAGGTTGGTCAGACGCACCAGCGGGGGCAGCGCAAAGATGATGGTCACGATCACGCCGGGCACATTGCCAATACCAAACAGCATCACCACAGGGACCAGGTAGACAAAGGCTGGGGTGGTCTGCATGGCATCCAGCACTGGGCGCGTCCATCGCTGGGTGCGGTCGCTAGAGGCAATCAAAATGCCCAGCGGCAGCCCAATCACAATACAAAACGCCAACGAGGTCAGTACCAATGACAGGGTCACCATGGCTTCGGGCCAGATGCCCAGTGCCGCGACAGCCAGCAGTGACAATGCCGTACCAATGGCGAGGCCACGGCCCGCAAACTGCCAGGCAACCAACGCCACCAGTATGGTCAGTACAGGCCAAGGCAGCGCCAGCATGAGCTGCTCAACACCTGACAGGGTGGCGTCGATGGGAGCGCGTACGCTTTGGAAGAAAGGCCGGAAGTTATCGACCACCCAGCCAAGGCTTTGGTTGATCCAGGCTTCAATTGGCAGACCTTCGGTGCGCAGTTGATCCCACAGGCTCAGTGGGGCATCCGTAGAGGGGGTGCTGGCTGCCAGCCAATCGGAACCTGCACCTGCATCCGGTGTGGTGGCTGCGGGCGATGCCCATGGATCTGCGGCTGTTTCTGCAGTTGTGCTTGCAGCCCATGGATCTACGGCCTCGGGCGCGCTGCTGGTGTTCCAGGGGGCGGTACTGTTCGTCACCTCACTCATGCTTTTTCTCCTTGTTGCGTGGGCGTTGCGGCGCTGTCGGAATGCTCTTGCAGCATCGTGGGCGAGTCCGCGTCACCAGTGGAAAACAAGGGGTTGAGCGTGACCGGTGGCTGCACTGGCTGTGGTGGTGGGACTGGAGGCGTGTCGCGGTCCAAGAAGCGCAGCATGGTCGTGCGACTGATGACGCCCAGGAATTTGCGGTTCTCTCCCAATACAGGCAGGGGGCAGGGGGCCGTGGCCATGGGGCCATAAAGATCAGCGACGGGGGTGGCTGCATCCAGTGGCAGCACGCCTTCGATAAACGCATGTTTCAAGCCCAGCGCGCCTTTATGTCCCTGCAGGGCATCGCGCAATGACTGGGCAGACACTACGCCCTGCAGGTGCTGGCGTGCATTGAGGACATAGGCGTGGTCGCGATCAGAGTCTTCGATGAGACGCAACGCTGCACGGCAGCCTCGGTCGTTGTGCTCCGAGATGATGGTCAGTGCCTGGCGTGCAATGTCCGAGGCCTTGAATACGGCGGCGGCATCCACGCCTTTGATGAAGCTGCGTACATAGTCGTTGGCTGGACTGCGCAAAATATCATCAGGGGTGCCAACTTGGATGACTTGGCCGTCTTTCATGATGGCAATGCGGTCACCAATGCGCATGGCTTCATCCAGATCGTGAGAGATGAACACGATGGTGCGGCGTTTGGTTTCCTGCAGGCGCAGCAGTTCAGACTGCATCTCGGTGCGGATGATGGGATCCAGGGCAGAAAATGCTTCATCCATCAGCAAGATGGAGGGGTCGGATGCCAAAGCGCGTGCCAAGCCAACGCGCTGCTGCATGCCTCCAGAAAGCTCGTCAGGGTAGCTGGGTCCCCAGCCGGCCAGACCCACTTGCTCCAAGGCTTCTTGTGCGGCTTGCTGGCGCGCGGCGGGGGCAACGCCAGCCATCTCTAAACCAAAGGCAGTGTTGTCTTGCACGGTCATGTGCGGCATGAGAGCGAAAGACTGAAACACCATGGAGATGTCTTTGCGCCTCAGTGCGCGCAGGTCTTTGTCGCTGAGCTCGTTGATATCTTGCCCATCCACCACGATGCGGCCGCTGGTGGGCTCAATCAAGCGATTGAGCATGCGCACAAGGGTGGATTTGCCTGAGCCCGATAGGCCCATGACGACGAAAATTTCACCGGCTTCGATGGTGAAGTTGGCATCGAATACACCGATGGATTGACCGGTGCGTTCGAGGATTTGTTGCTTGGAAAGCCCTTGGCGCACCAGGTCCAAGGCCTGCTTTGGCTGATCGCCAAAGACCTTGAAGACGTTTTCGATGCGAATTTGTTTGGCCACTGGTTGTCCTCCCTTGAGTTGTTCTTGGGGGTTACACACAGTGCAGCCGCGTTACAAGCAGAGCTTGAACGGCCTACACGCGAAGCTGAAAGTCATGCCAACCGATGCACCGGCTTTGCCAAATACCTGACAAGGCCGCAATGAAGGGTGTGAGACTGGGCCCGAATGGCAGCGTGGTGTGCGCAAGGGCCGCAAGAGAGGGCAGAGGCAAAGCACGGATGTGCGTTACATGATCCAAACATATCCGTGCATCAGTGCCAGAAATCCAGCGCTGTGGCACCAGCTTTCTGCAAGCGCAGGGCTGATGCCGGATGAATCCATGCCGTTAAAACATGGATTACCTGCATGGCAGGTTGTTAATGAGTCGATCATTGTAACTATTGGGTATATGGCTGTCAATGCTTAATTGTGGGGTGGCATTGGCTTTGTGTGACATCCGTCGGCATTGTGTCGTCAGGCGCTGTCAAAAGAGTGCAAAACGAAAAAACCGGCGCATGGGCCGGTTTTTTCGTTCAAGGTGTTAGTTTTTTAGTGCGCAGTGGGGTGCTGGCTGTGAATTAACTTGTCGGTGTAGGCAATTGCCAGGGCACTGAGCAGGAACACGACATGAATGATGGTTTGCCACATCAATACTTTGACGTCGTAATTGCCTGCGTTGATAAAGGTTTTGAGCAAGTGAATCGAGCTGATGCCGATGATGGACAGGCCCAGTTTGACTTTCAACACAGACGCATTGACGTGGTCGAGCCATTCGGGCTGGTCTGGATGGGTGTCCAGGCCGAGGCGACTGACGAAAGTTTCGTAGCCACCCACAATCACCATGATCAGCAGGTTGGAGATCATGACCACGTCAATCAAGGCCAGGACCACCAGCATGATCACTGTTTCATTCAACCCGGTCAGTGGCGCATCGGGCTTGTAACCAATGCTGGTGACGAGGGCTTGCAGCGCTGTCTGGCTGCCAAAGGCCGCTTCAATCAAATGCCAAAGCTCGACCAGGAAGTGCCAGACGTACACGGCTTGAGCGGCAATCAGACCCAGGTACAAGGGCAGCTGCAGCCAACGGCTGGCAAAAATCAAACTGGGCAGTGGGCGCATGGGTGAGCGGGACATGGGCTGTGCGGGTGACTCGGAATGCGGGTCGACAGAGGGCATAAATTGAATTAGCGGTTGAAGTGAGCGAGAGACCGCGTTTTAAGGCGCGGGCTAGCGATTGTAGAGGCCCGAATTAGTGTTAACCCTTGCTAAGTCTTTAATTTTGCTCCAGTTTGTACGCTATGGAGTCAGTGGTATGTAAGTGCTGCACCCGACATTTGCGCGCAAACTATCCCTAAAAGAGTAAGGAGATAAATCCATGAGCGCACCAAGTTCTGCAATTGAATCTGTGTTGGTTGAAAACCGTGTGTTTCCACCTTCTGAGGCCACCCAGAAAGCCGCCCGTGTGGCTGGCATGGCAGCGTATGAGGCGCTGTGTGCGGAGGCGGAAAAAGACTACGAAGCTTATTGGGCGCGCCTGGCCCGTGAAAATGTGGTGTGGAGCAAGCCTTTCACCCAGATTCTGGATGAAAGCAATGCGCCTTTTTACCGCTGGTTTGCAGATGGTGAACTCAATGCCAGTGCCAACTGCCTGGACAAGCATATGGGGACTGCGGTTGAGCACAAGACCGCAATTATTTTTGAAGCAGATGATGGTCAGGTGACGAAGGTCAGCTACCGCGAATTGCTCAACCGTGTGGCGCAGTTTGCCAATGGGTTGAAGGCGCAGGGCATTAAAAAGGGTGACCGTGTCCTGATTTACATGCCCATGACGATTGAGGGTGTGGTGGCCATGCAGGCATGCGCACGCATTGGTGCAACGCACAGTGTGGTGTTTGGCGGTTTCTCGGCCAAGGCCGTGCAAGAGCGTATTGTGGACGTGGGCGCATCGGCGGTGATTACGGCCAACTACCAAATGCGCGGTGGCAAGGAGCTGCCGCTCAAAGCGATTGTCGATGACGCTTTGCAAATGGGTGGGTGCGAACACGTAGGCCACGTTTTTGTGTTCGAGCGCACAGCGACAGCCACCCATATGGTGGCTGGGCGTGACATGACATTTGCGCAATTATTGGACGGGCAAAGTACAGACTGCCCGCCGGTGGCAGTGGATGCCGAGCACCCGCTGTTCATTCTCTACACCAGTGGCTCCACAGGAAAACCCAAGGGGGTGCAGCACTCCACAGGTGGCTACATGCTGTGGGCCAAGCAGACGGTAGAGTGGACATTTGACATGCAGCCGACGGACGTATTTTGGTGTACGGCGGATATTGGCTGGATCACGGGCCATACCTACGTGGCTTACGGCCCTCTGGCAGCTGGGGCCACGCAAATTGTGTTTGAAGGCGTACCCACCTTCCCGCACGCTGGGCGTTTCTGGCAAATGATTGAGCGCCATGGCTGTACCGTTTTCTACACCGCTCCGACAGCCATTCGCTCGCTGATCAAAGCGGCCGAGACAGATGAAAAAGTGCACCCCAAGAACTGGAATCTTTCCAGCTTACGCATCCTGGGCAGTGTGGGGGAGCCGATCAATCCTGAAGCATGGATGTGGTACTACCGCAATGTGGGAGGCGAGCGTTGCCCGATTGTGGACACCTTCTGGCAGACCGAAAACGGTGGTCACATGATTACGCCATTGCCAGGCGCAACACCGCTGGTCCCTGGTTCTTGCACACTTCCTTTGCCCGGCATTACGGCAGCCATCGTCGATGAAACAGGCAACGACCTGCCCAACGGCGCGGGTGGCATGCTGGTGGTCAAGCGGCCATGGCCCAGCATGATTCGCAATATCTGGGGTGACCCTGAGCGTTTCAAAAAGAGCTATTTCCCGGAAGAGCTGGGTGGGAAAACCTACTTGGCAGGCGATGGTGCGGTGCGCAGCGAAGACCGTGGGTACTTTCGAATCACGGGCCGTATTGATGATGTGCTCAATGTCTCGGGCCACCGCATGGGAACGATGGAGATTGAGTCTGCACTGGTCTCCAAGACGGACCTGGTCGCGGAAGCTGCTGTGGTAGGACGCCCGGATGATATGACGGGTGAAGCCATTTGTGCATTCGTGGTGCTCAAGCGTCCCATGCCCACTGACCCTGAAGAGGCCAAAGCCTTGGCCACAGAGTTGCGCAATTGGGTGGCCAAAGAAATCGGCCCGATCGCCAAGCCCAAGGACATTCGCTTTGGTGAGAACCTGCCCAAAACACGAAGCGGCAAGATCATGCGTCGCCTGTTGCGCTCGATTGCCAAGGGTGAAGCCATTACCCAGGACACCAGCACCCTGGAAAATCCAGCCATCTTGGATCAATTGTCGAAAACCAATTGATTGGGCTGGAGCCCAGCTGCAGCGCGTGAGCGATGCAGCCCGCTGAAATGGGCAGCGCAGAGGCGCATAGCCGCTGATCTGCTGGATGTCAGCGCAAGCTCTTGCCTGTGTTTACAAATGCCACCTGAGGGTGGCATTTTTATTTTCAGTTGTAGGAGATGATGCAGAGCGAGAATGCGCGTGCCACTGGCTTGTGGATGGTGTCTCTTGGGGTAAAACTCTGACCTATACAAATAGAGCTAAAGGAAACCGGTATGAAGTCGCGTATTGCATTGTTGGTTCTGATCATCGCAGTGATCGGTGTTCTCGCCTTTTTCAACTTTCCTTATTTGGCGCAGGAAGTGCCGATGTCTCTGGGCATCACCACGGTGCAGGCTCCGCTGGGCTTGATTCTTGTCGCGCTGACTGCCTTGATGGCGATTGTGTTCATTGCCTATGTGATTGCCATGCAAGGAGCTTGGCTGCTGGAAGCGCGTGCACACTCCAAGGAAATGGCAGCACAGCGTGAGCTGGCAGACAAGGCTGAAGCTTCACGCTTCACTGAACTGCGTATCGCCATTGAAAATTTGCACAAGGAAGAGGAGCGCCGCTTGCTCGATCGCATAGACACTCTGGAGGCGCATCTGCAAGCGCGTGCCCTGGAGAGTGATAACTCGACAGCCGCCTATGTCGGGCAGTTGGAGCAGCAACTGCGCTCCAGTCTGCATGCAGCGCCAGCCCGCGTGGATGTTGTGAAACCAGATCCTATGGATGTGACGCCGCGTGATACAAGGCTGTGATGCTTTTTAAAAAAAGAGCGCACAGCGCTTGCTCAGTATTGGTTTTGAAGTGTTTTATATCTGAAACAACCAGCCTGTAAGCGCTAGCAGCTATGAAAAAAGCCACCATAAGGTGGCTTTTTTTCCTAGATGCAGCGAGATATGGCTTACTTGAGCGACAGCACCCAGGCAGCCAGTTTCTTGGCATCGGCTTCACTGACCTGGCTGTTGGCAGGCATGGGTACGGGCCCCCAGACGCCACTGCCACCTTTCACGATTTTGGCAGCCAGCTTGTTGACGGCGTCACCTTGGCCCGCATATTTGTTGGCAACGTCCTTGAATGAAGGGCCAACCAGTTTCTTCTCCACTGCGTGGCAAGCCATGCAGTTCTTGGAAGATGCCAAGGCTTGGTCGGCCATGGCTGGTGTGATTGCGCTCAGGGCCAGCGCAAAGGTGATCATGAAACGTTTCATCGTTACACTTTCCTCTAGTGGGGGAGATGTTGGCAGCCATTGTAGGGTGCGGTGCGTGAACGCTGCTTGTCTCTGTGTGAACAAACTGTGAATAGGGTGACAAGCTTATGTGGTTGCTGATGGCTGCGGTGGTATTGGCCGTACTCAAGGCGCTGGTGCATCTGGAGGTGGTGGATGTGGCTGGCATTGCCGCCATGTCCTGGTGGTGGGTGCTAGGTGGATTTGCGGTGACGATGGCCTGGTTCACTTACGCCGATCAATCAGGCCTGACCAAGCGCAAAGCCATGGAAAAGATGGACAAGCGCAAGCAAGAGCGCCTCGACAAACAACGTGAACTGCTGACAGGCCGGCGCAAGCGTTGAGGGCAGCTTTCGCCAATCGCGAGACCGCTTGCCTTGGTGTGCGGGGTGTCACGTACCCGCAGGGTGAACATGGTGGGACATAATGTTTGAATTGGCTTTTGCGAGCCTTGAGACATTTTTGCAAACCAACAATTAGCTCCACCATGCCTGTTTACCGTTCCAAAACCTCCACCGGTGGCCGCAATATGGCCGGTGCCCGTGCCTTGTGGCGTGCCACTGGCATGAAAGATGGCGACTTTGACAAGCCCATCATCGCCATTGCTAACTCCTTCACACAGTTTGTGCCCGGCCACGTGCACTTGAAGGATATGGGCCAGCTGGTGGCGCGCGAGATTGAAAAAGCCGGCGGCGTGGCCAAAGAATTCAACACCATTGCGGTGGACGACGGCATTGCCATGGGCCACGATGGCATGCTGTATTCGCTGCCCAGCCGTGATTTGATTGCTGACTCTGTGGAGTACATGGTCAATGCACACTGCGCGGACGCGCTGGTGTGCATCTCCAACTGCGACAAGATCACTCCGGGCATGCTGATGGCCGCCATGCGCCTGAACATCCCGGTGATCTTTGTCTCCGGTGGCCCCATGGAAGCGGGCAAGACCAAATTGGCCAATCCCACCACCAACGTGATCGAGTTCAAGAAGCTGGACTTGGTGGATGCGATGGTGATTGCCGCGGATGACCGCTACTCCGATGAAGAAGTGGCGCAGGTGGAGCGCTCCGCTTGCCCCACCTGCGGTTCTTGCTCAGGCATGTTCACAGCCAACTCCATGAACTGCCTGACCGAGGCGCTGGGACTGTCCCTGCCGGGCAATGGCACGGTAGTGGCGACGCACTCGGATCGTGAAGAGCTGTTCCTGACTGCCGGGCGTCGCATTGTTGAGCTGGCCCGCGATTACTACGAGAACGACAACGACCGCGTGCTGCCCCGCTCGGTGGGCTTTAAGGCGTTTGAAAATGCCATCACGCTGGATATCGCCATGGGCGGCTCCACCAACACCATCTTGCACCTGCTGGCGATTGCCAAAGAGGCCGAGATCGACTTCACGATGGCCGACATCGACCGTCTCTCGCGCGTGGTGCCCCAGTTGTGCAAGGTGGCACCCAATACGCAGAAATATCACATTGAAGATGTGCACCGCGCAGGCGGCATCATGGCCATCCTGGGTGAGCTGGCGCGCGCTGGCAAGCTGCACACCGATGTGCCCACGGTCTACGGCGACAGCATGGCCGAGGCACTGGCCAAGTGGGACATTGCCGTGTCACAGGACGAGGCGGTCAAGCATTTCTACCTGGCGGGCCCCGCAGGCATTCCTACACAAACCGCATTCAGCCAGAGCACCCGCTGGCCCAGCCTGGATCTGGACCGTGCCGAAGGCTGCATCCGCTCATACGAACACGCATTCAGCAAAGAAGGCGGTCTGGCTGTACTGACAGGCAATATTGCCGTGGACGGCTGCGTGGTGAAGTCAGCCGGTGTGGATGAATCCATTTTGGTGTTCGAAGGCACAGCCCACGTGACCGAGTCGCAAGACGAGGCCGTAGCCAACATCCTGGCCGACAAGGTCAAGGCGGGTGACATCGTGATCGTGCGTTACGAAGGCCCCAAGGGCGGTCCCGGCATGCAAGAGATGCTGTATCCCACCAGCTACATCAAATCCAAGGGCCTGGGCAAGGCCTGTGCGCTGCTGACCGATGGCCGTTTCTCGGGCGGCACGTCGGGCTTGTCGATTGGCCACTGCTCGCCCGAGGCAGCAGCTGGCGGCGCGATTGGCCTGGTGAAAAACGGTGATCGCATCCGCATTGACATTCCCAACCGCTCCATCAACGTACTGGTCAGTGATGAAGAATTGGCCAAACGCCGCGAAGTGCAAAACGCCAAGGGCTGGAAGCCCGCGAACCCCCGCCCACGTAAAGTGTCTGCGGCACTCAAGGCCTACGCCTTGCTGGTGACCTCGGCCGATACGGGCGCGGTGCGCGATTTGTCCAAGCTGGGTGACTGATGGAGTAGGCCTGCACAGCATGCAAACCGCCCTTTGGGGCGGTTTTTTTATGCGTGCCTGCAAGGCGGCGGTGTCGTCATTGGCGCGGTGCCGCCTGCAGGCCTGTGCGCACCACCCAGATCGCCGCGCAGGGGTGCAAGGGCGCTGCGCTGGTAAAACCACAAGCTTTTTGCCTATGATGCCAAGCATGCGCTCCATCCAACGCTCCTTATCCCTGCGCATCTGGCATGCGGCACGCGACATTGCACTGGCGTGGGGGCGCATCTTTTATCTGGCTGCCATGGTATGGGTGCTGCTGCTTTCACCTTCGACATACCGATGGCAATCTTTGCGCCCCATTTTGCAGCGCATGTACAAGGATACGGCGTCCATTCTCCTGGGCTTTACGATTTTGGCGGCCTTGATTTGCCTGGTCATCACCCGCATTGTGGTGGTGACGGCCATCAGCTATGGGCTGTCGCGTTATGCGCTGGAGATGGTCATTCGGGTGCTGGTGCTGGAGCTGATTCCGCTGACAGCCGCCTTGTTTGTGGCCATGCGCTGCACCATTCCGAATGCGACAGAGCTGGCGTTGATACGCCAGTCTGGGGAGTGGGGCGCCAGGCAAAGCCGTGGCGAAGCACTGATGCGCCTCGAGGTATTGCCACGGGTGATTTCAGGCCTGTACGCCTGCGTGACACTGGCGGCGCTGTCGTGCGTGGTGGCGCTGGTCACCGCGTATATTGGTGTTTATGGATTTACGCTGGCCGGTTTGCCTGGCTATACCCGCATGTTTGGGCACGTGTTTAACCCCTCAGTGACTTTGGTGTTTGTGCTCAAGACGTGGCTGTCAAGCTGGGCCGTTGCCATCATTCCGGTAGCCACGGGCCTTTATGCCCATCGTACGCATCGTCAAATGCGGCCCGGTGAAGAACTCAGCGGTCTGGCGCGCATGTTTGCTGTGCTGTTAATGATTGAGCTGGCATCGCTCATGGGTAACTATTACTGAACGAGAAGGGTAAGCGCATCTTGTCTGATACACGAATGCAGTCTTCTGCGGCACCACAGCCAGAAGCCACGCCATCACTGCGGCCCGTGGCCCATTTGGAGCGCAAAGCGGCAGCGTTGCTGCTGTTCACGATCGCGTTGATCGTGGGGTCTGGTCTGTACCTGCTGTATGCACGCGGTGCTTTTGAGCCCACTCAGACTCTGGTGCTGACTTCGGATGATTCGGAAGGCGTGTCCGTGGGCATGGACATGACGTTCTCTGGTTTTCCCATTGGCCGGGTAAGCAAGCTGGAGCTGGCCAACGATGGGAACGTGCGCATTGTGGTGGCCGTGCCTCGCAAAGATGCCCATTGGCTGCGAGAGTCGAGCGTATTCACCCTGGTCAAAGGCATTGTGGGTGGCACCACCATCAAGGCCTATAGCGGGATATTGCAGGACCCTCCCTTGCACGATGGCGCAGAGCGTCCGGTGCTGCGTGGCGATGCTACTGCCGAGATTCCGCAGATTGTGGCTATGGCCAAAGACTTGCTCAACAACCTGAGTCTGATGACTGCGCAAGACTCTGCCCTGGGCAAATCGATGGATCAAATACGCCAGCTGGGCGAAAAACTCAATGGCAAAAGCGGGGCGATGGAGGTGTTGCTGGGCACCCCAGAGAATGCGCAAAAAACGGTGGAGATGCTGGAGCGTACCAACCAGTTGCTGGCGCGCATGGACCATGTGGTGCAGCGTGCAGACCAGCAGGTGTTTGATGCCAACGGCGTCATGCCGCAAGTGCGAGCCACCGTGGAGACACTCAACCAATTGCTGAAAGAAACGCGTGGCAGCTTGAAGAGGCTCGATGCAGTGTTGGTGAATGCCGAATCCATCAGCACCAATGTGAACGATGCGAGCAGCGATATTGGGCAACTGCGCAATGAGGTGGAAAGCAATCTGCGCAAGATCGAAGACATGCTGGCCGATTTGCAGCGCAAATGGCCGTTTGCCAAAGAAGCCGAGGTCAAGCTGCCATGAAAAATACTTTGCGATGGCCCATTGCACTGGGCTTGGTCAGTGTCTGGCTGGCCGCATGTGGCAGCAAACCTCCAGCCCCGAAATGGGCGCTGGAGGCGCAATCTGCCTCAGAGCGCGCTGTGCAGGCGTATTTGAAGGGCCAGACGCGCGTGGCCGATGTGGAGTGGAGCAAAGCCTTTAACGAAGTGGCCGCCACCGGCCTGCCCAGCCAGATGGCACGCATGGCCTTGCTGGAATGCGCAGCGCAAACTGCAGCGCTGGAGCTGACGGACTGTCCACGCTACGAGCGCTACGGCGCTGGCGCTGAACCTGCGGAGCAGGCTTACGCCCGTTATCTGAAAGGAGCGCACACCGCTGCCGATGTGCCGTTGCTGCCGCAGGCACAGCAAGCCATGGCTGCACAGTTGTTGGGGGGTGCACCAGTGGCTGCGGGCCTGCCTGCGGGGCAGGCACTGTCGCAACTGACGGCAGCCGGTGTGGCACTGCGCGCCGGGGCCATTACCCCCATGCAGGTGCAACTGGCGGTGGATGTGGCCTCACAGCAAGGCTGGCGCAGGGCGGCCATGGCGTGGCTGCTGGTAGAGCGGCGCTGGGCGCAGGAAGCGGGTGATGCAGCGCTATTGCAAGCAGTGGATTTGCGCCTGCAGGTGCTGCAGGAAGGGCAACGTAAGGATGCACTGAAAAAGTGAGCTGTTAGCGCTGATGAATAAAGCGATTCAGATAGATAAGTATCTGAAATCATTGTGTGGAAAGTGTTGAAAGCTATTAAATAAAGTTAAGAGACACAAAAAAAGCCCCGAACTCGGGGCTTTTTTACGTAGAGCACGGGCTTAGAAACGGTGGCGGATACCGACTGCCAGGCTGGTGCCGGACTTGTTGTCGATCAGTGCGCTGTTCTTGTCATACATGGCAGCTGCATAGGCGTCAGTGCGCTTGGACAGGAAGTGATCGTAGCCCACGGTGGCTGTCGTCCACTTGCCGGAGACAGAGTCTGTCTTGGTTTGTGCCATGGCCACTTTGACTGTGCCAGCCTTGGTCACAGGTACATCCAGGCCCAGAGAATAGGTTTTCTTTTTGATGTCATCAGCACCCGTGCTGAAGTCTTGCGTGGCTTGGCCGTAAGTGGCGTACAGCTTGACCACGCTGAAGTCATAAGCTGCACCCACCATCCACTTGTCTTTGGAATAACCAAGGGCGTTGTAGTTGGCCAGCCCGGGGTTGCCGATGTCGGCTTGCTCATACACGGCGGTCAAAGCCAGGGGGCCTTGGTTGTAGAACACGTTGGCGCCAACGTTGTTGGTGCCAGATTTGTCGGCTTGTTCACCAAACTGGTACTGCAGATTGGCGCGCAGGCCCGCAAATGTGGGTGTGCTGTAGGTGATCTGGTTGCTCCAGCCTGTATCTGCAGCGTTGTTGCCTACGGAGTGCAGCACCAAAGGAGAGACGGTGAAAGAGTCACCGTAGGGATTGAACAGGATGGTTGGCAAGAAGTTAGGGGCCATGGAGCGGCCCAGCTTCAAAGTACCAAAACCGCCAGACAAAGACACGTTGGCATCGCGAGCAAAGAACGCATCCCCATTAAAGCGGCCAGGGGTGCCGGTGTCAGCGCGGAAGAAAGCGCCAAGTGCAAAGCCTACTTTCAGGCCATTGCCCAGGTCTTCTGTGCCGTTCATGCCCCACCAGGAGGTGGTCATGCCGCCAGAGCCGACTTCGCTGGTGCGCTCTTTGCCTGCGGTCTTCATCGAGCCCACATACATATCGACCAAGCCAGTCAACTGCACATTGCTTTGCGCTTGTGCAGCACCCATGCATGCCAAGGCGGCACCAAAAGCGATCAGAGATTTTTTCATGGTATTTCCCTCCATAGATCAATTGAAAACGTTGCTCACCAGTTGCCCACTTCAGGTGCGTGGGGGCATCCTGCGTGCTGCTTTTGTATACAAAGCACAAGCTGTGCCAGATTGGGTGATCTATGGAAAAGGCGGTGATCGCTTAGCGCATGCAGGCCAGCAAATGGTGGGCAGCAGCCTCAGGCTCGGGGGCGTTGACCAAGGCGCGCACAACGGCCACAGAGCCGACGCCTGTGGCCAAAATGGCAGGAAACTGCTCTGCTGCAATGCCGCCAATGGCCACCAGCGGGTATTGCTGCATCAAGCGCACATAGGCTTGCAGGCGGGCCACACCTTGCGGTGCGGTTTCCATCTTTTTGAGGGTGGTGGGAAATACCGCGCCCAAAGCGATATAGCTGGGCTGCACGGCATGGGCACGCACCATTTCGGCGTAGCCATGGGTGCTGACACCCAGGCGCAGGCCGCTGGCGCGGATGGCGTTTAGCTGCGCGCCTTGCAGTGCATCCAGATCTTCCTGCCCAACGTGAATGCCGTAGGCCCCTGCGTCGATGGCGGCTTGCCAGTGGTCGTTGATGAACAGCAGGGCCTTGGTGCCCTGTACTGCTTGTACGGCGGCTGCAACTTCATTGCGAATGGCGTTCTGGTCGTCACTTTTAAAGCGCAGCTGTACTGTGGGTACACCGGCACGTGCCATGCGGCCTACCCATTCGGCGCTGGGCAGTACGCCGTACAGGCCCAGGGCACGTGGGCATTGCGGGAAGGCGAGCTGTGGGTCAGCGCCGGCCAGGCCAAAGTCTTGCGGCGCATCGGGCCAGTGCGCCGCATCAAACAGGCCTGTGCGGTGGCTCTGGTTTTGCCATGCCTGTGCCAGACATTGCGCATCGATGGCGATAAAGCCCAGCGCACTACACGCTTGCAGTGCGGCCAGGTAGACGGGGTCTTGGCTAGTAGCCACAGGTGTGGGTTGCGCAGGCAAGCGGTTGCCTTCTGGTGCAAAGGTGCTTGCGTGGGCAGCAATGATGGCGGCAACCATGCCAGGGATGTGCTGCTCAGTCATGGTGCCAAAACGGTGTGCCCAGAACGGGGGTGCTGGGCTGGGCTGCGGTTTGCTCGGCCATGGCACCAGCCAGATAGCCATCGCGGCCTGCTTGTGTGGCATCGGCAAAGGCACCGGCCATGCGCACGGGGTCTTCAGACAGGGCCACAGCGGTGTTTAGCAGCACGGCATCAAAACCCCACTCCATCACGGTGCAAGCGTGGCTGGGTCGTCCCAGGCCGGCATCCACAATCAGGGGCACCTTCAGGCGCTCGCGCAGCATTTGCATGGCGTAGGGGTTGGCGGGACCACGGCCCGTACCAATGGGCGCGGCCCATGGCATGACGGCCTGGCAGCCCACGTCTACCAGTCGCTGGCACAGCACCAAGTCTTCGGTGCAGTAAGGCAGCACCTGAAAACCCTCCTTGATCAGGATGGATGCGGCTTCCACCAGGTTCAGCGTATCGGGTTGCAGGGTGTAGTCATCGCCAATGAGCTCCAGCTTGATCCAGGGGGTGTCAAACACTTCACGCGCCATCTGCGCGGTGGTGATGGCTTCCTGTGTGGTCATGCAGCCTGCCGTATTGGGCAGCACGGGCACATTCAGCTTGCGCAGCAGCTCCCAGAAGCTGGCACCGGTTTCGGCCGCATTGCTGCCCTGGCGGCGCAACGAGGCCGTCACCATGGCAGGCTTGGCGCGGGCCACCGCTGCTTCCAGCACGGCGGGCGATGGATAGCGTGAAGTGCCAAGCAACAGGCGGCTGTGGAAGGTCTGGCCGTACAGCACCAAGCTGTCTGCGGGGGCGGTGTATTTGCTCATGGCTGAATTTGTGAGCTGCCAGCGCTTTTGTGATAAGTGCTAGAGGCTGATATGACTGTATAAATTATGTGCGGCAAGCAGTTTAGCCGCCGGTGACGGGAGCAATCACTTCCATGCGGTCACCTTCGGCGAGCAGGTGGATGGCATAGCGTGATTTAGGTACAAAGTTGGTGTTCACGGCCACCGCAAACGGCGGCTTGGCTTGCCAGTGCTCTATGGCGGCTGCCACTGAGGCGTTGGCAGGCAGTTGCACAGGTTGCTGGTTGATGGTGATGTTCATGGGCGTTTAGGCAGGGGGCGCGGGCCCCCGTTTCAAAATTTAAGCGTCTGCCGTGTCATGCACGGCCACATCAAAACTGGCCGCCAGTTCGGTGCTGCCGGTGCGCAAGATTTGCAGCGTGATGTCCAGCATGGCTGGCGAGATCATGTAGCCATGGCGGTACAGGCCGTTGACCTGCAAGATGCGCTCATCCAGCCAGCGCACGGCAGGCAGATTGTCAGGCAGTGTAGGGCGGCACTGGGTGGCAATTTCCAAAATACGGGCTTCTGCAAAACCGGAGTGCACGGTGTAGAGGGCGCTGAGCAGCTCCATGACCGAGCGCAGGCTGGCCGGGCCCATGTCGTCTGATTCAATCTCGGTAGCACCAATGACAAAGATGTGATCTTCCTTGGGCGCGATGTACAGGGGGTATCGCGGATGCACCAAGCGCGTGGGGCGTTGCAGTGTCACCTCGGGGGCGTGCACGCGCACCACTTCACCGCGAATGCCGCGCAGGTCCTGCCATTCAGTGCGGGCACCCAGGCCCCGGCAGTCAATCACAAGGTCAGGCTGGTGGGCGGTGCCAGGGGTGAAATCGGTGGTTTCGCGCGGGGTATGCCAATGGAAGGTGACGCCCAGGCGGGTCAGCGTTTTTTCCAGTGTGGCCAGCAACTGGCGATTGTCCAGCTGGCCTTCGCCGGGCAGATACACGCCTTGGTTAAAGCGGCCTTGCAAGGCTGGCTCTACTTCATTCAAGCGGTCGCTGGTCAGTGTTTCCAGTGCAGGCAGGCTGGGGTTGATGCGGCGGTTTTTCTCAAACAGGCCGCACAGGCGGTTGGCATCGGCGGCATCTTGGCGGTGCCACACCACCAGTGTGCCGTTTTGCTGGAAGTAGACGTGATCGTCCAGCTGGGCAATCAATTGTGGCCAGCGGTTCAGGCCGTACTGACCCATGCGCACTACGCCAGGCTCGGTGATCGCAGATTCAGCCAAAGGCGCCAGCATGGCGGCAGCCACCCGTGCAGCGGCACCATCGGCCTCTGGCCCCTTGGCTTCAAAGACTTCCACGCGGTGCCCTTCGCGCGCCAGCTCCAAAGCCAGTAAACGGCCCATCAGGCCTGCGCCCAAAATAGCAATGTGAGAGGGTGCGGTGAGAGCGATCATGGTCAGTATTTCGTCCGTTGCTAGGTATCGCCATGGACAAAACGGGCGTTGCAGCCGTCTCGGGCCGCCGCTCTGGTGAAACTCCCCACGCCAGCATGATCTGGATCGGGTGACGGGGCACATGCTGTGATGTCGATTGCCCCAGGGTGTTTCTCAGTCGCTTGCCGCGTAAGCGATAGGCTTGGCGCAGCAGGACACCCCTGTTTCGTCCGCAAGCGACAATTACATCATATGGGGGGCAACTGCGAGGCCAGCATGTGAACAAGCCTTGGCTTGGGTCATAATTTTTGGCATGACTACGCAAATCCTGCCTTCAAGCAGTGCATCTACCCAGTTGCCGCGCTATCCCCGTGTGCTCTCTATCGCCGGCTCTGACAGTGGTGGCGGCGCAGGCATTCAGGCCGACCTTAAAACTTTCAGCGCTTTGGGCTGTTATGGCATGACCGCCATTACCGCCATCACGGCGCAAAACACATTGGGTGTTCGAGGCATTCATGGCATTCCGCCGGAAATGCTCAAGGCCCAGATCGACGCAGTGATGCAGGATATTGGTGTCGACGCCATCAAAATCGGCATGCTGCATGCCCCCGAAGTGGTGCACGTGGTGGCCGAGGCGATCCGCAGCTATGGCATCACCAATGTAGTGCTTGACCCAGTGATGGTGGCCACCAGTGGCGACAGGCTGATTCATGACGAAACCGTAGATGTGCTGGTGCGCGAGCTGTTTCCACTGGCCACCGTGATTACGCCCAATTTGGATGAGGCAGGCTGGTTGATCGGCGGCAAGATTACGGCCATCAGTGACATGGAATCTGCAGCCCAGGCCCTGCTGGAGATGGGCGCACCCCATGTGTTGCTCAAAGGTGGTCACTTGCCTGGTGACTGGGTGATGGATTTGCTGGCAGGCGCTGGCGGCCTGCGCAAAGAGCTGGGCTCGCAGCGCATTCACACGCACAACGGACACGGTACGGGTTGTACGCTGTCATCGGCGATTGCTGCGCACATGGCTCTGGGCTTTGATTTGGTGGCTGCTGTGGAAAGTGCGCGCACCTACATTGTCGGGGCCATTGCTTCCGGGGCGCAGGTGCACACAGGCAAAGGGCAGGGGCCACTGAACCATGGCTTTGCGCCGCTGCCACAAGTCATCTTCCGTAGCTAAGCGTTCTTCAGGGCGGGCACGTTAAAAATACAAAACGGCGCTGAAAGCGCCGTTTTTCTTTGGGTGGAGAGTTGCCACATTGCAGCTCTTACCAGCCCCAGCCCAGTTTTTCCAGCATCCACCCCTCCTGGCCTTCAGACGTTTGCACTTTGGCCCATTCGTCTTGCTTTTGAATGGTTTTGACAATGTCGTATTTCTTCAGCTTGGTGACCACGCTGTGGCTGGTGCCAGGGCCCGAGCGCAGATTGACGGTGTCGGCTTTCACCAGAAAGTGAGGTTCGGTCGATGTCAGGGGTTTGTGCACCCAGCCCAATGGCCCCTCAAAGTCTTTGACCTTGACCCAATCGTCTTGCTTGGCGATCACTTCTACGGGGTAGCCGTTGATCAGCTCCCAGGCAATTTCGGATTGCGTGCTGGGTTTTGCACGGATGTTGACGGTTTTGCCCTTGATGCTCAAAAACTCTTGTGCGTGGGCCAACGTAGGGGCGGAGGCGAGAGCGCCTGTCAGCAACAGGGCAGCAATGCCGCCGCGGCGCAGGCGGCCGGTCAGGTGAAGGGCAAGTTGAGGCAGCACGCGGTAATAACTCCTGTGAATCAATGGTTGAGGCACTTACGTATAACGCGTTGCCTGCAATGGCATGAATCATGCCTTGGATGGCGCTTCTGATTTTGGATTTGACACGCAAAAAGCAGAGCGAAATCCTGACGTCATCGCGTTGCGGCCGATATTAAGTGATGAAACGTCTAGACACAACTTGCAAATTGCCCTCACTTGATCACACGCGGGATGCTGGTGTGCGCGGTAACCAGCGCGCCAAGACAAAGCAGACAATCAATGTTGGCACTGAGCGGCCAGCTTCTGCTGCAATCGAGGGCAGGAGATGGTAAAACGCCACGCCCGACAGCCACAGCAGCACTGCAGGCCAATGGGTATGGTGTGCATCTTGCAGCCACTGGGCAGCTTGGGACAGGCGCTGAGGTGCTGACTGCCATGCCAAACGGCCCAGGATGACACCAAACAAAGGCACAAACACGGAGCTGAGCATCAATAAAAATGGCTCAATGCTGTGCATGGGCAGTACCAGTGCAAGCAGAACGCACACCAGCGTCAGAGCCAGGCCCCAGCGGCGTAGAGTCCAGCGCGGCACGATGCTGTGCGCGGCCATGGCCCCTGAGTAGGTGTCGCCATATGCATTGTCTACTTCGTCAATCAAGATCAAGGTCAGTGCAATCAATCCACCCTGGGCCAGCAGCAAGGCGGTGACCAAGTCGGCGCTAGGCAGCGTCAGTGTCACCAGGACACCCAGACCGTAGCACCACATATTGGCTGCGGCATAGCCCAGCCATGTGCCGCGCAGGGCGCTACGGCCATCGCGGCCGTGGCGTGCATAGTCGGCCACGAGGGGGAGCCAGGAAATAGGCATGGCAATGACCAGATCCATGGCGGGTAACCAGCCCATGCCGCCCGTGCCTTCACGATGCCACAGACTGTGCCAGCCTTGCTCCATTGCCAGGCCCACAAAGTGCCATGTCAGCCATAGCAGTGAAGCGATCACCAGTGGCAGTGCCACACGTGCGATCAGCTGGCGCACCAGCTTGAGCATGGAGCCACTGATCAGCAGCGCAATCACGCCACCCCAGACCAGTGTCATCACCACAGGCCAGAACGTGGACACCATGCCACCTGCCTGACGTGCAATGGCAACGCTGGCATCGCGCATGACCACCAGTTCAAATGTGCCCCAGCCAATGAGCTGCACCAGATTCAGCAAAATAGGCAGTTTGGCAAATTGACGACCGTACACATGCGTCATCAGTGCTGCGCTGGACAAGCCTGTATCGCAGGCAATTTTGGCCATCCAGCCCAAAAGGCCTGCACCTAAAGCTGAGCCTAAAACAATCGCCAATACGGCTTGCTGGGTAGACAGTGCCGGCAATAAATAGGCACCAACCTGCATGACCAGCAAGCCAACGCCCAGGCTGAACCACAGGGCCGCGTGGTCGCGCAAGGCAAACACCCGTTCAGACGGCAAAGTCTGTGACAGCGCCTGGTTAGCGGGTGTGGAAGAAGAGGGGCTCATTAAATGCTCCGTATGCCAACGAAGCAGGGGCCGTGACAGGCGAGCACCCGGGCAGCGCTCAAAGCGTGCGGGTGCATAGGCCAGCTGAACAGCTTCCCTGCGCGAGGATGATCTCAATCAGGTTCAAAGGGACTCTCTCAGCCCTCTGTCTGCGACACAGGGCACCCCTAGCGAGTTGCTGCAGGAAAGCAGCGGGGCGATTGTGCCACGTTGTTCAGAGAAGTTGCGCAGGCGCAAATCTGCCGCAGATTGCACTGTCTTTGCTATTTGATCTGCGGTGCGCGCAGTCGCGCATATTTGATAATGGGCGCCCATGCTAGAGCAGCTGCGTCACAACCGTCGATTGCACACCATCGTTTTTATGGTGTTTACAGCGCTATGGCTGGTAGCGCTGCTTTCTGGTGCGCGCGTGCGTGGGCTGGCGACGAGCAGCGATTCGCTGGCTGTTGCGATGCACGAAAGCCTCTGTATTTCAGAGGCAGAGGGTGCGGCTAGCACCCTGGTTCAGATGCCGCTTTGGGTGGGGGCACAGGTCGATCAAGACCACAGCAGCAATCCACACAGCGATCACCAAGATCCGCAATGTTTGCTCTGTATTGCACTGAGTCCGCCGCCTGCGTGGTCATTGCAACTGGCTCAATACCCTGAGCCCGCCTACCTGGAAAACTGGCGGCGCCCGGCACATTTCCCTCCCTCCTTGCAGGTGGCGGCGCAATTGCCGCCCCGTGGACCTCCCGTTTCCGCGCGCGTTTGAAACGGGCGCATTCCTTGTGGATGCGCCGATCCCTCATTCAAATTTGCCTTGACCCGCATGCACGCAGGGCAGGCGTGCCTGCACGCTTGTGACTTTTGCAGCAGGGAAGGGGCGCGGATTTTTGCAAGATGAATAAACAATTTTGGGCACCGCGTGGCCCTTTGACCCCCGGCGTGTGTGTCTGGGCGTGTGCATCCGTGTTTTCAATGGCCTCTGTCAGCCGGGCTGCAATGCCTGTTGAGCAAGGTGAGCGACTGCCAGAAGTCGTTGTGACGGCGATTCACGATCACTCTTTCGCGCAGGTGGTCACCGACCCTAAACAGCCGCGGCAACCTATTCCTGCCAGTGATGCGGCGGATTACCTCAAGAGCATTCCTGGTTTTTCTGCCATCCGAAGTGGTGGATCGAACAGCGACCCCGTGTTTCGGGGGCAGTTTGGCTCACGGCTGCCGCTATTGACCAATGGCTCGCAGTTGATGGGCGCTTGTCCCTCGCGCATGGATGCGCCCAGTTCGTACATCTCCCCAGAGACCTATGACCAGCTCACCTTGGTGAAAGGGCCGCAAACCGTGCTGTGGGGGCCTGGTGCATCGGCGGGGGTGGTGCGTTTTGATCGCCTGCCACCTGAATTTACCGAGCCTGGTGCGCGTGGTTCTGCCAGCGTGCTAGGTGCCAGCCATGGCCGCAATGACCAGCGTGTGGAGCTGGAGCTGGGGAATGCCAGCATGTTTGCTCGGATGAGTGCCAACCGCGCGCACAGCCAGGATTACCAAGATGGTGCCGGGCGTCGCGTGCCTTCAGCCTATGAAAAATGGAACACGGACGTTGCGCTGGGCTGGACCCCCGATGCCCAGACTTTGCTGGAGTTAAGCGCTGGCGCTGGAGATGGTGAGGCGCGGTATGGTGCGCGCGGTATGGACGGCACCCAGTTTCGTCGAGAAAGCTGGGGGCTGCGCTTTGAAAAGCGCCAAATCAACAGCTGGCTATCCAAAGTGGAGGCACAGCTTTACCACCACAACGCAGACCATGTGATGGATAACTTCAAGCTGCGAACACCCCCAGCGTCAGGAATGATGGCGGGTGGCATGGCCAGCAATGTGCGCCGCATCACAACAGGAGGGCGCGTCGCAGCCACTGTGCAACCCGCGGCGCAATGGGAGCTGACCACAGGCATGGATATGTACACCAGCCCGCACGACAAGCGCACAGGAACGCCACTGCTGCCTTTCCAGACAAAAGAGCGTGTGCGCGATGCCAAGTTTTCTAACTGGGGATGGTTTGCAGAATTGGGCTGGCAGGCCAGTGTGCAGACACGCTGGGTAGGGGGCTTGCGTCTGGATCAAGCCAAGGCGCAGCGCTATGGCGCGGCACAGGTCGATACACGCAGTAGCTCGGCCATGCCCAGTGGCTTTCTGCGCTGGGAGCACGTGGCTGCGGATGGCACAACGGTCTATGCAGGGGTTGGCCATGTTCAGCGCTTCCCTGATTACTGGGAGCTGATCTCGCCGGGCAATAGTGCGGTGGGCAAAGGCAATGCATTCGTAACACTCAAGCCCGAAAAAACCACCCAGCTGGATGTGGGCGCGCAATGGAAAAGTGACAAGGCTCAGGCCTGGGTGTCTGCTTATATGGGCGTGGTGCAGGACTACATCTTGCTCAATTACCCGGGCATGACCTCCAGTGTGCGTAATGTAGATGCACGTACTGCGGGCTTGGAGCTGGGCGGCAGCTACCGCTTGACGCCGTCATGGACAGGGCAGGCCACATTGGCAGGAACCTGGTCGGACAACCGTACTGATCACCGGCCCTTGCCTCAAATTCCACCTGCCGAACTGCGCTTAGGGCTGGATTACGCCCAAGATGCATGGACCGCCGGTGCTCTGTGGCGTCTGGTCCCGGGCCAGCACCGGTATAGCTTGGATGAGGGCAACATTGTGGGGCGTGATCTGGGGGCCAGCTCTGGTTTTGGCACCTTGGCCATCAATGCGAGCTATCGCGTGAATTCGCACCTCAAGTTGCTCGCGGGTGTTGATAACTTGTTTGACAAAGACTATGCAGAGCATTTGAACTTGGCAGGCAATGCAGGCTTTGGTTATCCCGGGTTCGCTCGCTTGCAAGAACCTGGCCGCACTGTCTGGGTGCGTGCAGATTTCCAGTTCTGATGCAGTTCAGCGCAGCGACCAGGTAAAGGCATAAGCACACCCTTGCCGCACTGCGGTAAGGGTGCTGTCCCTTAAAATTAGTGCCATGCCCAATCTCTATGACACCCTGATCGCTATCTTGCGCGAGCACTGGAAAACCCACAACAACGCGTATCCACAGCGCATTGAGTTAAGTGCGAGTGATATGCAATTGTTGAAGGGTGAGCGAACGCTGGTCAATGAAACGATGAACTTCAAACTCACTGACGGATGGGAAGCCAGCTTTCACGGCACCCCGGTGCAGATCGGTGATGTGTCCTGCGTGATTGATCTTCACGGTGCGCGCATTCCAGTGGTGCCAGTGCACACAGATAAGCAAGCGTAGCTGAACATCCGAATGGCTTTTGGCGCTGATGTCGTCAGCGCTGTTAGTCACCCAAAAAGCATGGCAGGTTTTCTTGCCATGCTTTTTTTATGGCCGCTGGCGCATGCAGTCTTGGTGGCGTAGATATGGGCTGTGGTCCGAATTACTTCGTGCTGTTTTTTGCATGCTGGGCCGCTGTTGGGCATGCCTGTCGGCTCATCGGCGGGGATAACCATGTTCCGCACAGCGGAAATTTCGAATAAAAAAACCACATATTCGCGCTAAGCACGAATGCAGGCTTATTGAAAGAAGTCCTTTGAAGACAATAAGTTAAGGGTTAACCCTTTGTGTTTTGGCTTTGTAAAGCGAAAAGTGTCACTTTCTGGACAAATTGGCCATGTGAGGTCTGCTCAAGCGCGAAACGTGCTGGTCTCTGACGCGACAATGGTCTGGTTTTCAGTCACAGAAACGACAGGCTATGGACGATCCGATTCTTACTATCGAAGAACGTGAAGCGATCAACTCAGGTCGCTGGTTTTCATCCCTTTCACCTTCTCTCAGGCACGACATTCTGCGATGCGCTTACGTCAAACGATTCAAAGATGGTGCGTTAATTTGCGCCCGCGGCGAAGCGCCGGAAGAATGGTTTGCGTGCGCCAGGGGGGCGGTTCGCATCAGTTCCACATCGATCACGGGCAAGCAAATTACGCTGACCTATGTCGAACCTGGGCTGTGGTTTGGGGATACCTCCATTTTCGACGGGGATCGACGCACCCACGACGGGTATGCGCACGGCTCCACCACGCTGCTGTGCGTGGCCAAGGCAGATTTCAAACGCATTTTGGCAACACACACAGAGTTTTACGAAGCCATGCTGTGGCTGGCGGCGCGCCGCATTCGGCAGCTCTATGGTTTGGTGGAAGACTTGAACACGTTGCCACTGCGGGCACGTCTGGCCAAGCAACTGCTGCATCTGGCTCGCAGCTATGGCATTCCCAGCCTTGCCAATGGCGAGGAAATTCGTATCGGCCTGCAACTGGCGCAGGAAGAGTTGGCCCAACTGCTCGGGGCATCACGCCAGCGCGTGAACCAAGAGCTCAAGGGCATGGAGCGCGAGAACATCATCCGGATCGAGCCGGGTGGGTTGGTGGTGCGCGACCGCGATGGGCTTTTGCGCATCGTGGAAACTGACCTTTAAAGACGTATGAGCAACTTTGACCATTTTGTAGGTACCAAACCCGTCTCTGAGGCACATGAATTTGATGTCCAAGTGCTGAGCACATGGATGGTGCAGCACGTTGCAGGCTTTGAGGGGCCAGTGACGGTAGAGATGTTCAAAGGGGGGCAGTCCAACCCTACCTACAAATTGATCACACCGGGGCGCAGCTACGTCATGCGTTCCAAGCCCGGCCCGGTAGCCAAGCTGTTGCCGTCTGCGCACGCCATTGAGCGTGAGTTCAAGGTCATGAGCGGCCTGGCGGGTACCGATGTCCCTGTGCCGCACATGTACGCATTGTGTGAGGACGAGTCCATCATTGGCCGCGCCTTCTTCATCATGGAGTTCAAAGAGGGGCGCATTCTGTGGGACCAGTCTCTGCCCGCAATGACCAACGCGCAGCGCGGTGAAATTTACGACGAGATGAACCGCGTGATAGCGGCGCTGCACACCGTGGATGTGCACCAGCAGGGTCTGGCTGACTACGGCAAGCCCGGCAATTATTTTGAACGCCAAATTGGACGCTGGAGCAAGCAGTACACAGCCTCCGTCACGCAGCCCATCCAAGAGATGGACCAGTTGATGGCGTGGCTGCCAGCGAACATGCCCGATAGCGCCAGGGACGAGCGCAAGGTCTCCATCGTGCATGGTGACTACCGGCTGGACAACGTCATGTTTGCTCCTGATGCTGCCAAGGTCATCGCCGTGCTCGACTGGGAGTTGTCCACACTGGGCCATCCCCTTGCAGACTTTAGCTACCACTGCATGGCCTGGCACATTCCTGTCAGCCTGGGGCGTGGCATCGGTGGCTTGGATATTCAGGCGCTAGGCATTCCCAGCGAGGCGGAATATATGCGTCGCTACTGCGAGCGCACAGGTCTGGCAACGCCTGAGCAGCTCAAGGCAGACTGGAACTTTTATCTGGCCTACAACATGTTCCGCATTGCGGCCATCTTGCAGGGCATTGCCAAACGTGTGGAGGCCGGAACAGCTTCCAGCGCACAGGCCAAGGCAGCAGGCGATACGGCACGTCCGATGGCACAGCTGGCATGGTCGTACGCACAGAAACACGGCGCTTGAACAGCGCCGGTCACAACCCCCCTTACCCCCTTGTGTGTTAGACGGCCTGTAGCTGCCGGGGGGCAGTGCATGCCCATGTTTGCTAGTTAACGAAAAGGAGCACTCCATGGATTTTGATTACTCCCCTAAGACCAAGGAATTGCAGGCACGCTTGCTGCGTTTCATGGAAGAGCACGTCTACCCTGCAGAAGAAACCTTTCACCATGAACTGGAAGCCAATACGCAGGCAGGCAAGCGCTGGACACCACTGAAAGTCATTGAAGGCCTGAAAGAAAAAGCCAAAGAGCAAGACTTGTGGAATCTGTTTTTGCCCAAAGACACGGCTGAAATCGCTGGTGTTCAGGGGGCGGGGCTGACCAACCAGGAGTACGCGCCACTGGCCGAGATCATGGGGCGTGTGGGCTGGGCATCCGAAGTGTTCAACTGCTCGGCGCCTGACACCGGCAACATGGAAACCATCGCCCGATATGGCTCCCAGGAGCACCGCGACCAATGGCTGCAGCCACTGCTGCGCGGTGAGATTCGCTCTGCCTTTGCGATGACCGAGCCTGAGGTCGCCTCCAGCGACGCCACCAACATCTGCACACGCATTGAGCGCCAGGGCGATGAATACGTCATCAATGGCCACAAATGGTGGATTTCGGGGGCGGGTGACCCGCGCTGTGCAATCTACATCACCATGGGCAAGACCGATCCAGAGGCCGCCAAGCACTCACAGCAAAGCATGGTGCTGGTTCCTGCCGATACCCCGGGTGTGCGTGTAGTGCGCCCCTTGAGCGTGCTGGGATTTGACGATGCGCCGCACGGTCACATGGAGATGTACTTTGAGAATGTGCGCGTACCTGTCAGCAATGTGCTGCTGGGTGAAGGCCGTGGTTTTGAAATTGCCCAGGGCCGCCTTGGCCCTGGCCGTATTCACCACTGCATGCGCTTGATTGGCCAGGCAGAGCGTGCATTGGAGCTGATGTGCAAGCGCGCTTCCAGCCGCGTGGCGTTTGGCAAGACCATTGCCCAGCAGACGGTGACGCAAGAGCGCATTGCTGAAGCGCGTTGCCGCATTGACATGGCCCGTCTGCTGACGCTCAAGGCGGCATGGATGATGGATACCGTGGGCAACAAGGTAGCACGTTCCGAGATCGCCATGATCAAGGTGGTTGCTCCGCAACTGGCCTGCGATGTGATCGACTGGGCCATGCAGGTGCACGGTGGTGGTGGCTTGTGCCAGGACTTCCCGCTGGCCCACGCCTACGCCACATCGCGCACGCTGCGCTTTGCAGATGGCCCGGATGAAGTGCACCGCAACGCGATTGCAAAGTGGGAGCTGGGCAAGTACGGCACCTATGGACGCGACGCACAGGTGCCCATTACACGGGGTGCATAAACAGGCCGTGCAGACCACAAAAAAAGCGACCCGAGGGTCGCTTTTTTTGTGGGTGCTGGCGCAGTGGCTTATTGCACCTTGGCCTTGGCGCGCAGCGCTTCTTGGAACTGCATCATCTTTTGCTGTTCCAGCTGCTCGGCGATCTGGGGCTTGATGTCTTCCAGACCAGGCAACTGGGCATCGCGCAGGTCGTCCACGCGAATGACGTGCCAGCCAAACTGGCTCTTCACGGGCGCATCAGACAGGCCGCCCTTTTGCAGCTTGACCATGGCTTCAGTGAACTCAGGCACATAGTTGGCAGGGCTGGCCCAGCCCAGATCACCGCCTTGCGCTCCCGATCCTGGGTCCTTGGATTCTTTCTTGGCGATGTCTTCAAACTTTTTGCCAGCCTTCACTTCTGCAATGATGGCCTTGGCGCGGTCTTCAGATTCCACCAGGATGTGGCTGGCGCGGTATTCCTTGCCTGCGTTGGCTTGTACGAACTTTTCGTATTCAGCCTTGATCTCGGCGTCGGTGACCGGGTTCTTCTTTTGGTAGTCGGTGAACAGGTCGCGGATCAGGATGGTCTGGCGGGCCAGATCCATTTGCTGCTTGTACTCCGGTGTGGCGTCCAGACCGCGTTTGGATGCTTCTTGCATGAAGATTTCACGGGCAATGACTTCTTCCTTGATCTGGGCGTCCATCTCAGGAGGCACTTGGCGGCCAGAGCGCTCAATTTGCTGCTTGAGCACAGTCACGCGCTCCAGGGGCACGGCCTTGCCGTTGACGATGGCCAAGTTTTGCGCAGAAGCCGAAAGGGCGACAGTGCCCAACACGGCGGCAGCCAAAAGGCTGGGCAAAAGCTGTTTTTTCATGCGGAAATCCAAGAAAAAGATAAGTGGTTGGTGCCCGCCAACGACCGTTGGCAGGTCTAGCTAATCGTCTGCTTACAGCACTTCAATCGCCAGGGCGTGCAATCCTTGGTCGATAAAGTGTTGCAAGGAATCATACACAACGCGGTGACGTGCAACACGGCTTTTGCCTTCAAAAGCAGGTGCAGCGATACGGACGCGAAAGTGCGTGCCAAAACCAGTGCCATTGGCCCCTGCATGGCCAGCGTGCGCCGCGCTTTCGTCAATCACTTGCAGTTGCGTGGGTGCAAGCTTGTCTCGCAGCATTTGCTCAATGGCTGCGGCGGTGATGCCTTCACTCATTGCCCGGCTCCTTGGCCGAAGTCTGCTCGGGTTCCTTGAGGTAGCGGCCCAAGTACAGGGCCTGGCCTACGACAAATACCAGCATCAGGCCAATACCGCCAAACATCTTGAAGTTGACCCAGGCATCGGTATCAAAGTTAAAGGCCACCCACAGATTCAGTACGCCCATGACCGCAAAGAAGCTGGTCCAGGCCCAGTTCAACGTGGTCCATACGGACTCTGGTAATTGCAGCTGCGCGCCCATCAGACTCTTCAAGAAATTTTTCTTGAAGATCAGATGACCGACCAGCAATGCGCCACCCATCAGCCAGTACAGCACGGTGGGTTTCCATTTGATGAAGTTTTCATCGTGGGCCAGCAACGTAGCGCCACCAAACAAAACAATCACACCCAGACTGAGCCACTGCATGGTTTCTACCTTGCCAGTTTTGATGCGCAGATAGGCTATTTGGATGATGGTGGCCACGATGGCAACGGCCGTGGCGGCGTAGATGCCCCAGACCTTGAAGGCCACGAAAAACAAAATAATGGGGAAAAAGTCGATCAGCAGTTTCATGAAATGCATTCGGACTGGGAGAAGTCCGCGGTCATGCGAAAAAGATGCCAAGCATGCCATAGCACTGCAGACATGCTGGCCCTAAAACCTTCAAGGCGCAGGCTTTCAGCGATGCAAAGGTCAATTGCTGCCATCACCACTGTCACCGCTGTCGGTGTGGGCGCTGTCCAGACTGTCTTCGTGCGGGGTGCAGGCGCTGCCCTGTGAGGCTGGGTCGTGAAAGTTCAGCGAGGCTGAATTCATGCAGTAGCGAAGCCCCGTTGGCTGGGGACCGTCTTCAAACACATGACCCAAATGTGCGCCGCACTGGCTGCACACAGTTTCAGTGCGCACCATGTGGTGGCTGCGATCTACTATTTCGGTGATTGCCCCGGGAACGGCTTTGTAAAAACTGGGCCAGCCGCAACCGGCATCAAACTTGGTGTCGGAATGAAACAGCTGCGCACCACAGCAGACGCAGTGATAGCTGCCATCGGCCCAGTGCTGCTCGTACTTGCCCGTGAACGGGCGCTCTGTCGCCGCGTGGCGTGTGACCTGGTAGGCCACTGGTTCAGCACCCTGCGCTTGCAATGCTTCAAACCATTCGGTGTCGGTCTTTTGGATGGGGAATGTCATGACGAGCAACTGATCGCAATAGATGAGGCCCAGTCGGGCGGGAAATCAGCCCAGGCGCTGTGCGCTGGGTGATCGACAAAAGGCTGACTTAGCACCTGCTGCAATGATTGCACCATGCTGAAATCACCGGCCTGTGCGGCCCGAATGGCCAATTCACCGACGTGGTTGCGCAGCACAAAGGCCGGATTGGTGCTGAGCATTGCATGGGCATCAGGCGCTTTGCCTGTTTGGACGGACAGCTCTTGATAGGTGAGCAACCAGCGGTCAAACGCAGCGGTATCTAAAAACAGCTCGCGTGCGCGCTCGTAATCGTTGTCTTGGGCGGACAGGGACAGACGGCGCCAGAAGATGGTGTGATCGACCCGGCTGGCGGCCAGAATGTCCAGCAACTGCCCAATGACGGGCGTGACCGCTGCCTCATGGCTGTCGGCGGCCGATGGCAGGCCCAGCTTGTGGCACATCAGGCGGCGAAATGCGTGGCTGAACGTGGGGCGGTAGGCCTCCAGCGCCTGCACAGTGATGTCTTCGTCTTCAATCAGCGGCAGCAGGGCTTGACCCAGACAGAACAGGTTCCAGTAGGCAACTTGCGGCTGCTTGTTGAATGCGTAGCGGCCCTGATGGTCACTGTGGTTGCAGATGTGGCTGGGGTCAAAAGCATCCAGAAACTGAAAGGGGCCGTAGTCAATCGTGAGCCCCAAGATACTCATGTTGTCGGTGTTCATGACCCCATGGCAAAAGCCCACGGCCTGCCAGTGCGCCACCATCTGTGCGGTGCGCTGACCCACCTCATACAGCAGCGCTGCGTAGGCGTTGCCTGTGCTGGCGCTGCCACTTTGCCAGCCATTTCGGCAAGCGGGGTAGTAGCGGTCAATCACATAGTCGGCCAGCTGACGCAGCTCGTGCTTCATGTCGCGTGCGGCAAAGTGTTCAAAATGGCCAAAGCGCACAAAGCTGGGTGCCGCGCGGGTCACCACGGCGGCGGTCTCGGCTTCTTCGCGGTAGACGGGGCCATCTGACGCCGTCAGGCACAGTGCGCGTGTGGTGGGAATACCGAGCGCGTGCATGGCCTCACTGCATAAAAACTCGCGGATGCTCGAGCGCAGCACTGCCCGGCCATCACCGCCACGTGAATAGGGCGTGCGCCCTGCGCCTTTGAGTTGCAGCTCCCAGCCTGCAGCGGTTTCACCCAGATGAATGGCCCGGCCATCACCCAGCTGGCCTGCCCACACGCCAAACTGGTGGCCGCTGTAGACGCTTGCATAGGGCTGGCTGCCGGGCAATACGGTGTTGCCGGTGAAGGCTTGCAGGGCTGCATCGGTGTACAGAAACCCATCAGACAAGCCTGCGAGATTGGCAACTTCAGGGCTGCGAGCCACCCATTGCGCATTGGGCAAGGGTGTGGGTTGTAAGTGGGTAAGGAAAGCGCTGCCAAGGCGGCCAAAGCCTTCTTGCCACGCTATGGCGCGAGAACCATCGGATGAATGCATGCAGCCATTGTGGCCAAGCTGTGAAACCTTGTTGCGTGCAGGAAATGGGCTGTGAAAAGCCGTCCAACTGGCACATTGGCGACACATGCATGCTGGAAAGCCCGCAATCGGCGCTGTGGGGGCTGCGCTTAGGATGCAGGATTAAAGTGTTGCCAGCCTGTGTGCTGGTGCAGCGCATGGTCTTTACTCGAACACCCAAGGAGCAACATCCATGCAAGGATTGATGCAAAACCAGCAGTTACTGATTTCGTCGTTGATTGAGTTTGCAGCACGGCACCACCATGATGCGCAGATCGTCTCTCGCCGTGTAGAAGGCGATATTCACCGTTATACCTATGCTGATCTGGGGGCGCGTGCCAAGCAGCTGGCCAATGCGCTGGATGGCCTGAAGCTGGCCCATGGCGACCGCGTGGCATCGATTGCGTGGAATGGCTACCGGCATATGGAGATGTACTTTGGCGTCAGTGGCTCTGGCCGCGTGCTGCACACCATCAACCCGCGCCTGCATCCGGAGCAGGTGGCCTGGATTGTGAACCACGCGGAAGATCAGGTGGTGTGCTTTGACATGACCTTCCTGCCTTTGGTGCAGGCAGTGCATGCCAAATGCCCCACCGTGCGCCAATGGGTGGCCTTGTGTGATGCCGACAAACTGCCTGCGGACAGCGGCATTGCGGGGCTGATCAGCTATGAGGCGTGGATTGGCGGGCAGAGCAAAAACTACCGCTGGCCGCAGCTCGATGAAAACACCGCCTCCAGCATGTGCTACACCAGCGGCACTACAGGCAACCCCAAGGCGGCGCTGTACAGCCACCGCTCGACCGTATTGCATGCCTATGCAGCTGCACTGCCTGATGTGATGGGCTTGTCGGCGCGCGATGCGGTGCTGCCCGTGGTGCCCATGTTCCACGTCAACGCCTGGGGCATTCCGTATTCAGCAGCGCTGACAGGGGCCAAGGTGGTGTTCCCCGGCCCGGCGATGGACGGCAAATCGTTGTACGAATTGATGGAAGCGGAAGGGGTCACCTACGCTGCGGGCGTGCCCACGGTCTGGCAGATGCTGTTGAGCCATGTGCAGGCCAGCAAGCTGGGCTTTAGCACATTGCGCCGCACGGTGATTGGTGGCGCAGCCTGCCCGCCTGCCATGATTACGGCGTTTGAAGAGGGCTTGAACGTGAAGGTGCTGCACGCCTGGGGCATGACCGAGATGAGCCCGCTGGGCACGCTGTGCACGCTCAAGAACAAGCACTTGAAACTGTCCAAGGAAGACCAGTTCAAGATCAATCAAAAGCAAGGCCGCGCCATTTATGGCGTGGAGATGAAGATTGTGGATGCCGAGGGCAATGAGCAGCCCTGGGATGGAAAAACCTACGGAGACCTGCTGGTGCGCGGGCCGTGGATCATTGAGCGTTACTTCAAGGGCGACAGCCCGCTGGTGATGGACGAGCAGGGCTTGGGCTGGTTCCCCACCGGAGACGTGGCCACCATCGATGAAGACGGTTTCATGCAAATCACCGACCGCACCAAAGACGTGATCAAGTCTGGCGGGGAGTGGATCAGCTCGATCGACATTGAAAACATTGCGATGGGCCACCCCGCAGTGGCCATGGCGGCCTGCGTAGGCATGCCGCATCCCAAGTGGGACGAGCGCCCGATAGTGGTGGTCTCTAAAAAGCCCGGTGCTGAATTGAGCCGCGAAGAGCTGCTGGCTTTTTACGAAGGCAAGACTGCCAAGTGGCAAATCCCGGATGACGTGGTGTTTCTGGATGCCATTCCGCTGGGTGCTACGGGCAAGATGCTCAAGACCAAGCTGCGGGATCAGCTCAAGGATTACAAGCTGCCATCGGCGTAGCTGGCGGTACAGCGGGGTTTGCTCCCCGCTGTTGACGATCTTTTAAATAAATGAGCGACTGGCGCTTGCCCTGCTTAGTTTTGCATGCTGAATGTATGTAAAAGTAAGTGTGGATAAGCCTTGGATGCTCTTTTTTTATGCAGGTTCCTACGGAGGGGGATAGTCCCAAGAGTGAAACCACCATGCGTTTTTCTCGGTGTACTGACTACGCTTGCTGGGTGTTTCGGTGAGTTCCTACCAGCCCTCAATCTATTCCTACAACGCAGGAGACAAGCATGCAGTTTGTGTTGAAGACCGTGGCCGCTTCCGTATTGCTCAGTTGTGCCGGTGCCTCTATGGCCCAGCAAGGCGAGACCGTCAAGATCGCATGGTTAGACCCGCTGTCCGGCCTGATGGCGGCGCTAGGCACCAACCAGATGAAAAGCTGGCAGTACCTGGCTGAAGAGTTCAGCAAGAACAACCCGGCAGGCGTGAAGTTTGAAATCATCGCCATCGACAACAAACTCAGCCCGCAGGAGACCACCAGCGCATTGCGCTCAGCCATGGATCAGGGCGTGCGCTACGTGGTGCAGGGCAATGGCTCTGGCCCGGCACTGGCCATCATGGATGCGCTGGAAAAGCACAACGCCCGCAACAAGGGCAAGGAAGTGGTGTACCTGAACTACGCCGCAGTAGACCCTGACCTGACCAACAGCAAATGCAGCTACTGGCACTTCCGGCTGGATGCCGACACCTCCATGAAGATGGAGGCGCTGACCTCGTACCTGAAAGACGTGCCCGAGGTCAAAAAGGTTTATCTGATCAACCAGAACTATGCGCACGGCCACCAGGTCAGCAAGTACGCCAAGGAGATGCTGCAGCGCAAACGCCCTGACGTTGAAATTGTGGGTGACGACATGGCACCTTTGGCACAGGTGCGTGACTTCGCACCCTACATTGCAAAGATCAAGCAGTCAGGTGCTGACAGCGTTATTACCGGCAACTGGGGCTCTGACCTGTCGCTGCTGATCAAGGCGGCCAACGATGCGGGGCTGAACAACGTCAAGTTCTACACCTACTACGCGGTGGCCACTGGTTCGCCCACGGCCATGGGTGCAGGCGCTGCGGGCCGTGTGTATTCGGTGGGTTACTCGTACACCAACATGCCGGGGCCCATCAACAACGTCATCAAGGGCTTCAAGGCCAAATTCAACGATGACATGTACACCGGTGCGGTCTACCACGGCTTTGCCATCCTGACGGAGGCTTTCCAGCGCGCCAAGAGTACCGATCCCGTGAAGGTGGCCGCTGCCATGGAGGGCATGAAGTTCAAGAGCTTCAACGGCGATGTCGAAATGCGCAAGCAAGACCACCAGCTGCAGCAGGGCCTGTACATCAGCCGCTGGGAAAAAACCGATGCACAGAACCCCATCGACATGGAAAACACCGGCTACACCTTCAAGCAGGTGAAGTACTTTGAGCCCTATGTGGCCAGCACGCCCACCTCGTGCCAGATGAAGCGACCCTCATGACGGCATAACTGGCCAGTGAACTTCGCAAAGGGGCGCGAGGTGCCCCTTTTTTTTGCCTGAAATCAGGCAAAACACGGTTTTTCGGTCTGATCGGTGGTTATTTGTTGTCAATGTGTCAAGGATTGCGGTCAAGTCGCATGCGCGATAGTTTCTAAGGCATTCCCCGAGGAGGCGTTGTCATTCAGGCGTTAGTCTGGTGCCAATACAGATATCCGAATCAAGCGGAAAAAGGAGGCAGAGTCATGAAGTGGATCGTGCATTCGGTGGCGGCAGCCTCGGCCATGCTGGTCTGTGCGTCGGGGGCCTGGGCGCAAAAGGGCGAGACCGTGAAGATCGGCTGGATCGACCCGTTGTCAGGTCTGATGGCCGCCGTGGGCACGAACCAGCTCAAGACTTTCCAGCTGATGGCCGAGGACTTCAACAGGAAGAACGCCTCGGGCGTGAGGTTCGAGATCATCCCGCTGGACAACAAGCTCAGCCCGCAGGAAACCACGGCCGTGCTGCGCTCGGCCATGGATCAGGGCGCGCGCTACGTGGTGCAAGGCAATGGCTCGGGCCCGGCGCTGGCCATCATGGATGCGCTGGATAAGCACAACGCGCGCAACAAGGGCAAGGAAGTCGTCTACCTGAACTACGCCGCAGTAGACCCTGACCTGACCAACAGCAAGTGCAGCTACTGGCATTTTCGCCTGGATGCCGACACCTCCATGAAGATGGAGGCGCTGACGACCTATATGAAGGACGTGCCCGAGGTCAAGAAGGTCTACCTGATCAACCAGAACTACTCGCACGGTCAGCAGGTCTCCAAATACGCCAAGGAAATGCTCAAGGCCAAGCGGCCCGACGTGCAGGTGGTGGGTGACGATTTCGCGCCGCTGGCACAAGTGCGCGACTTTGCGCCCTACATCGCCAAGATCAAGCAATCGGGCGCCGACACGGTGATCACGGGCAACTGGGGCTCGGACCTGTCGCTGCTGCTCAAGGCCGCCAATGACGCGGGCCTGAACAACGTCAAGTTCTACACCTACTACGCCTTCGGCTCGGGCTCGCCCACGGCCATGGGCGCGGCCTCCGACGGCAAGGTTTACACCGTGGGCTACGGCCACTACAACATGGGCGGCCCCATCCAGCCTCTGATGGCCGAGTTCAAGAAAAAGATGAACGACGACCTCACGCAAAGCTCGATCTACCACGTGTTCACGCTGCTGGATGCGGCGTTTGCCAAGACCGGCGGCACCGATCCCGTCAAGGTGGCGGCGGCGCTGGAAGGCATCAAGGTCAAGAGCTTCAATGGCGAAGTGGAGATGCGCAAGAGCGACCACCAACTGCAGCAGGGCCTGTTCATCACGCGCTGGGAAAAGGCCGGCGGCAAGAACCCCTATGACGCCGAGAACACGGGCTACACCTTCGCTCCGGTGAAGTACTACGAGCCCTATGTGGCCAGCACGCCCACCTCGTGCCAGATGAAGCGCCCGTCCTGAGTCGGATCCAAACCGCTCTCTGTCCCCAACGCTCCGAAACCAAGGCCTTTCGATGACGCTTGAGTTCTTCACCATATCGCTGCTCAACGGCGTGAGCTATGGACTGCTGCTGTTCATGCTCAGCTCGGGGCTGACGCTGATCTTCAGCATGATGGGCGTTCTCAATTTCGCCCACACCAGCTTTTACATGCTGGGCGCTTACTTTGGCTACATGCTCTCCGGGGTCATCGGTTTCTGGCCTGCGCTGTTCATTGCACCGTTGCTGGTGGGCGTGCTGGGCGCTGCGTTTGAGCGCTACAGCCTGCGCAAAGTGCACAAGTACGGCCACGTGCCCGAGCTGCTGGTGACATTTGGCCTGTCATACCTGATTTTGGAAGTGGTGCAACTGGTCTGGGGCCGCAGTGCCGTGCCTTACGCCTTGCCCGCCGCGCTGCAGGGGCCGCTGTTTACGCTGTATGGCACGCAGTTCCCCAAATCGCGCTCGTTCATCATGCTGATGGCGCTGCTCATGCTGCTGGCCGTGTGGCTGGTGCTGACCCGCACACGCATTGGGCTGGTCATTCAGGCGGCCCTGAAAAAACCTGAAATGGTGGAGGCGCTGGGCCACAACGTGCCGCGCGTTTTCATGCTGGTGTTTGGCGGTGGCTGTGCACTGGCCGGGCTGGCCGGTGTGATTGGCGGCAACACCTACATGACTGAGCCATCGATGGCCATGTCGGTGGGCTCCATCATCTTTGTGGTGGTGGTTGTGGGGGGGCTGGGCTCGCTGGCCGGCGCGTTTCTGGCCTCGCTGCTCATTGGCATTGTGCAGACCTTTGCGGTGGCGCTGGACTACTCCTGGGCTTCGCTGTTTAACAGCATGGGCATGAACCTGACGCCCGACAGCTTTGGCTGGCCCGTGCTCAGCCTGACGATTTCGCAGATGGCTCCCATCCTGCCGTATCTGTTCCTGGTACTCATGCTCATCTTCCGCCCCAAGGGCCTGATGGGTACGCGGGAGGACTGAGCCATGTCCGCCATATTGCATCCGCAAATGCGCAACGAAACCATGCCTGTTGCCGGGCAAGCTGCCATGAATGTGCCTGACTACTACCGTTTTAAGCCCTGGAACGTGGGGCGTGTCCTTGTCTGGGGCGTGTTCGCGCTGCTGCTGATTGCGGCCCCCCATGTGTTTACCAGCTCGCTGGCGCTGACCATGCTCAGCCAGATGGGTTACTCCATCATCATTTGCCTGTCCTACAACATCTTGCTGGGGCAGGGCGGCATGCTCAGCTTTGGGCATGCGGTGTACACGGGGCTGGGCTCGTTCATTGCCATTCATGCCATGAACCGCGCCGCTGGCGGGCATTTGCCCATTCCCGTGTGGTTGATTCCGATTGTGGGCGGCTTGGCCGGCATGTTCTTTGCCGCGCTGCTGGGCTGGGTGACCACCAGAAAATCAGGCACAACCTTCGCCATGATCACGCTCGGTGTGGGCGAGCTGGTGGCCTCGATGGCGCTGATGTTCCCCGGCTTTTTCGGGGGCGAAGGCGGCATCACCACCGACCGCGTGTACGGCCCTACATTTTTTGGCGCAGATTTTGGCCCGGGCATACAGGTGTACTACCTGATCGCGTTTTACTGCTTTGTCTGCACGGCGCTGATGTTTGCCTTCACCGCCACACCGCTGGGCCGCATGCTCAACGCAGTGCGCGACAACCCCGAGCGCGTGGCCTTTGTGGGTTACAGCACGCAGCGTGTGCGCTATATGGGCTTCATCATTGCCGGCTTTTTTGCCGGTATTGGCGGGGGGCTGGCGGCCATCAACTTTGAGATCGTCACTGCCATGGACAGCGTGAGCATCATCCGCTCGGGCACCTATTTGCTGTTCACTTTTTTGGGGGGCGCCACCTTTTTCTTTGGCCCCATCATCGGCGGCGTGCTGCTGGTGCTGGCCACCGTGTTCCTGTCTGAAATTACCAAGGCCTGGATGCTGTACCTGGGGCTGGTGTTCCTGTTCATGGTGATGTATGCGCCCGGTGGCATTGCCGGCCTGATCATGATGAATCTGCGCCTTGCCAAATACGGCAAGCTGGGCCGCATCTTTGGTGCGTATCTGGCGCTGCTGGGCACGGGGCTGGCCATGGTGGTGGGCTTTGCTGCGCTGGTGGAAATGCTCTACCACCTGCAGCTCAACAGCGGGCTGGGCAGTGAGCTGCGCTTCATGGGCACCACACTCAATGTGCACAGTGTGGACAGCTGGGTGGGCGCTGGTTTGATCTTTCTGACAGGGCTGGGCCTGTTTGAGCTGGTGCGCAGGCAGTACATGCGCCAGTGGGGAGAGATTCAGGAAGAAATTGAACATGACATCCAGCGTAGGGAGTCCGTCTGATGAGCGCCGCAACACCTTATGCGCTGGAGCTGCGCGATCTGCGCAAAAGCTTTGGCAAGACCGAAATCATCCGTGGTGCCAATCTGGCTGTGCAGGCCGGTGAGCGCGTGGCCATCATCGGCCCCAATGGCGCTGGCAAGAGCACCTTGTTCAACCTGATCAGCGGGCGCTTTGCCCCCACCAGCGGCGATGTACTGCTGCACGGCCAGTCCATCAACGGCAAAGAGCCGTACGAGATCAACCGTCTGGGCCTGTCGCGCAGCTTTCAGATCACCAACATCTTTCCCAAGCTCAGCGTGTTTGAAAACCTGCGCTGCGGGGTGCTGTGGAGCATGGGTTACCGCTACACCTTTTTGCGTTTTCTGTCGCGCATGGATGCGGTCAATGAACGCGCCAAGCAGTTGATGGAGCAGATCGGGCTGCAGAAAAAACGCGATGAGCTGGCCGTGAACCTGACGTACGCCGAGCAGCGCGCGCTGGAGATCGGCATCACCATTGCCGGCGGTGCCGATGTGATCTTGCTGGACGAGCCCACCGCGGGCATGAGCAACAGTGAAACGCGGCGCTTTATCCAGCTCATCCGCGAAGTGACCGAAGGCAAAACCTTGCTGACGGTAGAGCACGACATGGGTGTGGTGTTTGGGCTGGCCGACAAGATTGCCGTGGTGGTTTATGGCGAGGTGATTGCCTTTGATACGCCCGAAAACGTGCGTGCCAATGCCCGCGTGCAAGAGGCGTATCTGGGCTCAGCGGTGGCCGATGAGCAAGCGGCTTTGCATTGAGAGGAATGTGCCATGTTGAAGATTAATAACTTGCACGCCTACTACGGCAAAAGTCATGTGCTGCACGGTGTAGATTTTGAGGTGCAGCCCGGTGAGATTGTGGCCCTGCTGGGGCGCAATGGATCGGGCCGCTCCACCACAGCCAAGGCCATCATGGGGCTGGTGGACTGGGAAGGTGATATCGAGTGGAAAACCCAGCGTCTGGATGGCAAGAAGGCGTTTGAGATTGCCCATCTGGGCCTGGGTTATGTGCCCGAAAGCCGCGACGTGTTCCCGAACCTGACCGTGCACCAGAACTTGCTGCTGGGCCAGAAAGGCCGCGGCAAAGGCAGCCGCTGGACTTTTGATGACATGTACGCCATGTTTCCGCGCCTCAAGGAGCGCCAGCACACCGAGGCGGGTGTCATGTCGGGGGGCGAGCAGCAAATGCTGACCCTGTGCCGCACCCTGATGGGTGACCCCGATCTCATCATCATCGATGAGCCCACCGAAGGCCTTGCGCCCAAAATTGTGGAACTGGTGGGCGAGTACCTCAAAAAGATCAAGGAGCGTGGCGTCTCAGTACTGCTGATTGAGCAAAAGCTCACCATTGCCATGCGTATCTCGGACCGTGCACTGGTCATGGGCCACGGGGCCATTGTGTTTGACGGCACACCCCAGTCGCTCAACAGCAATCAGCACATTCGCAAGGAATGGCTGGAGGTTTGAAACTATAGCTGTCAGCGCGCTTGTACATTGGTTTTCAGTATTAAAACTATTGGAAAACACCAGTATGTAAGCGATAGCAGCTCTTATTTCTAATGTGCTCTGTAATGGCGCATATAAAAAAAGGCACCGCAAGGTGCCCTTTTTGTGGGTGGGTTAAACACTCAATCATTTCACCTGTGTGCGGCTGCCATCTTTGGCCAGCTTGAACACCACAAACTCGAAGTCCTTCAAATCGCCCTTGGCATCAAAGGCCACCTTGCCAATGGCGGTGTCAAAGGTGTTGGCGTGCATGTAGTCAGCCACTTTCTTGGCATCGGCGCCCACGGCCTTCATCGACTTGTCCAGCACTTGCAGGGCTGCGTAGGCAGGCATCTGGTAGGCACCGTTGGCAGAGCGGTTGGCCTTTTTGAAGGCCTCCACAATGCCCTTGTTCTCAGGGCGCTGGCTGAAGTCAGCCGGGAAGGTAAACATCATGCCTTCCACTGCCGGGCCGGCGATTTCAATCAGGCCCTGGTTGAATGCACCTTCTGCGCCTACAAACTGTGTCTTCAGACCTTGCTCTTTGGCCTGGCGCAGCAGCAGGCCCATTTCTGGGTGGTAGCCACCAAAGAACACCACGTCCACCTTGGCGCTCTTGAGCTTGGTGATGACGGCGGAGTAATCGCTGTCACCGGCGTTCAGGCCGTCATACATCACCACGGGGGCTTTGAGCTTGTCCAGCGTGTTTTTCACGTGCTGGGCCACACCGGCACCGTAGGTTTGCTTGTCGTGCAGCACGGCCACAGCCTTGGGCTTGAACTTTTCTGCAATGAACTTGGCAGCGAAAGGCCCTTGCTGGTCATCGCGGCCAATGGTGCGAAAGAAGTAGTGGCCTTTGAGGCCGTCGGTCACCTGCGGGGCTGTGGCACCGGGGGTGATGGCCACAATGCCTTCTTCTTCATAAATCTTCGAGGCCGGAATAGTCACGCCCGAGCACACGTGGGCGACCGCAAATTTGGCCCCGGAGTTGAGCACACGGTTGGCAGCGGGGACGGCTTGCTTGGGTTCGCAGGCATCGTCCACAAACACGGGCTTGTACTCGCGGCCATTCATGCCGCCTGCGGCGTTCATGGTTTCTATAGCGGTCAGCAAACCGGCTTTCACTTCATCGCCGTACTGGGTGTTGGGGCCCGTCATGGGGATCGGAACACCGATCAAAATGGGTTCGGCCGCGTGGGCGCTGAGGGAGGCTGCGCCCATCAAGGTGGCGGCGGCCCAGGATGTGCTCAGGCGGATGAATGTTTTGCGTTGCATATTGGAGTGAGCCTTCCGTAAATAGCTTGGGATTGCGTGTGCCCGCTGCACGCGCAATGCACATTGTTGGGGCGGCGCTTGGGCGCATGGGTATGGGTTTCCCCAGCGTTTTATTGCAGCCACACCCACAAGGCACGGCATGTGCAGTTGATGCAAACACGCTGCTGCAAGAAGTGAGCCACGCGTGAGCACATGGCATGCCGTTGATCGGATTTATGGCGTCAGAAAGCAGGGTGGCACCCCGGTCTTTTCTGATAAAGAACAAACGCTGTGTGACTGCACAGTTCCGCTGTTCGGAACTTGCCTTTTGAGGCATGTCCCAATCGAGACAATTCGAGGGCAAAACGCGATAGCGCTCACTGGCATCCCTTCCTAGAATGAATTGCAGAACGCCCGTTCTTTTTTCATAGAACTGAAGGAGACAAGCCATGACGGCTGAATACAAGGTTCACGGCGCAGTGGCCGTGATCACGCTCAACAACCCGCCTGTCAATGGTCTGGGTTTGTCCACCCGCCGTGCCGTGATTGAAGGCTTGAACAAGGCCAACGCAGATGCTGCGGTGCAAGCCATCGTGATCACGGGTGCAGGCAAGGCGTTCTCGGGCGGCGCTGACATCAAGGAATTTGGCAAAGAGTCGGCTTTGCAAGAACCCAACTTGCACACTGTGATTGCGCAGCTCGAGCATTCGAGCAAGCCCGTTGTGGCCGCCATTCACTCCGTGTGCATGGGCGGTGGGCTGGAGCTGGCCCTGGGTTGTCACTACCGCATGGCGGCACCCGGCACCCTTGTTGCTTTGCCTGAAGTCAAGCTGGGCCTGCTGCCCGGCGCGGGTGGCACACAAAGGCTGCCACGCGCGATTGGGGTGGAGCCGGCGCTGAACATGATCGTCAGTGGTGAATCCATTCAGAGCGACATGCTGGCGCAAATTCCGGGGCAAAAGCTGTTTGACAAACTCTCGGGCAGCGCGCAGACGCTGGCGGCAGAGGTCTTGATCTTTGCACAGGAAGTAGGCGAGCGGCACGTGGCAGGCAACGAGCCTCTGCCCCTGGTGCGCGACCTCCAGTGCAAGCATCCCAAAGGCGATGCCTACTTTGGCTTTGTGCGCAACATGGTCAAGGGCATGTCCAAGAATTACCCCGCACCACTCAAGTGTGTGGATGCGGTGCAAGCGGCCACCAAGCGAAAATTCCAGGATGGTCTGGACTTTGAGCGCGAGCTGTTCGTGAACCTGATGTGGACGCCCGAGTCGCGCGCACTGCGCCACCTGTTCATGGCCGAGCGCGCCACCACCAAAATTGCCGATATTCCAGCCGATACACCCGTGCGCAACATCCAGAAGGTGGGCGTGATTGGTGCGGGCACCATGGGTGGCGGCATCAGCATGAACTTCCTGAATGCCGGTATTCCGGTCACTATTTTGGAGACCAAAGCAGAAGCGCTGGAGCGCGGCGTGGCCACCATCAAGAAGAACTACGAAGCGCAGGTCAAGAAGGGCAAGCTCAAGGAAGACAAGTACGCACAGCGCATGGCGCTGCTGAGCACCACGCTGAGCTATGACGACCTCAAAGACTGTGACCTGATCATTGAGGCCGTGTTTGAAGAGCTGGGCGTTAAGGAGATCGTGTTCAAGCAACTGGATGCAGTGGCCAAGCCCGGTGCCATTTTGGCCTCCAACACATCAACGCTGGACGTGGACAAGATTGCGGCTTTCACCAGCCGCCCACAAGACGTGGTGGGCATGCACTTCTTCAGTCCTGCCAACGTCATGAAACTGCTGGAAGTGGTGCGCGGCAAGGCCACCGCCAAAGACGTGATGGCTACCGTCATGCAGATCGCCAAGAAGATCAAAAAGACCGCCGTGGTCTCGGGCGTATGCGATGGTTTCATTGGCAACCGCATGATTGAGCAGTACAGCCGCCAGGCTGGCTTTTTGCTGGATGAAGGTGCCACGCCCCAGCAAGTGGACAAAGCCGCAGAAAAATTTGGCTTTGCCATGGGGCCATTTCGCATGGGCGACCTGGCGGGCAACGACATTGGCTGGGCCATCCGCAAGCGCCGCGTAGTCGAAAAACCCGGCATGAAGTACAGCGCCAGTGCTGACCGCCTGTGCGAGCTGGGCCGCTTTGGGCAGAAAACCGGCAAAGGCTGGTATGACTACCAGGCCGGCAAGCGCGATGCCATCCCCAGCCAGGAAGTGCTGGACATGATTGATGCGCACCGCAAGGCCATCGGCATCACGCCGCGCAAGATTTCAGACGAAGAAATCGTGCAGCGCCTGGTGTTCTCGCTGGTCAACGAAGGCGCTCACATTCTGGAAGACGGCATTGCCAGCAAGTCCGGTGACATCGACATGGTGTATCTGACTGGATACGGCTTTCCTATCTACCGCGGTGGCCCCATGCATTACGCCAGCGAGCTGGGCCTGATCAACGTGCTGCAAGCCATGCAGCGCTTTGCTCAGAACCCGCACGACGATGCCAAATTCTGGCAGCCCGCACCTTTGCTGGCGCGTCTGGCCGCTGAAGGCCAGCGCTTTGCGTAAGCGGTGTGTGCCGCTTGAACTGTACGAGTTAAAGGATTGAAGTTATGACATCCGCTGTGATTGTTTCTACCGCGCGCACCCCGCTGGCCAAGAGCTGGAAGGGTTCGTTCAATATGACGTATGGCCCCACGCTGGGTGGCCACGTCGTGCAACACGCTGTGCAGCGTGCAGGCATTGACGGTGCCGATGTGGAAGACGTGGTGATGGGCCTGTCGCTGCCCGAAGGCACGACGGGTGGCAACGTTGCCCGCCTGATTGCCGTGCGTGCAGGCCTGCCTGTGACGACGTCGGGCATGACCATCAACCGCTTTTGCTCTTCGGGCCTGCAGGCCATTGCCCTGGCTTCGCAACGCATCATTGCGGGTGAAAACGAGGTGCTGGTGGCCGGGGGCCTGGAAAGCATTTCCTGCGTGCAGCAGGAAGTGAACCAGCATATGGCGCATGACCCTGAGCTGACCAAGATGAAGCCCGAGATCTACTGGTCCATGCTGCAAACGGCCGAGCAAGTGGCCAAGCGCTACAACATCGGTCGCGAAGCCATGGACGAGTACGGCGCAGCCAGCCAGCAAAAAGCCTGCGCAGCGCAAGCTGCCGGGCTGTTTGATGCCGAAATTGCCCCCATCACCGTCACCATGGGTGTCGCCGACAAAGTCATGGGCCTGACCACCAAGAAAGTCACCGTCAGCAAAGACGAGGGCACCCGCGAAGGCACGACTGTGGAGGCTATTTCCGGCCTGCGCAGCGCCTTGCCCGGTGGCTTGATCACGGCGGGCAACGCCAGCCAGTTCTCTGACGGTGCCGGTGCCTGTGTGGTGGTGCACGAAGACTACGCCAGCAAGAAGGGCCTGCAACCCATTGGCCGCTTTCTGGGCTTTGCGGTGGCTGGCTGCGAGCCCGATGAAATGGGTATTGGCCCGGTGTTCGCCATTCCCAAGGTGCTCAAAAAGCTGGGTCTTAAGGTGCAGGACATTGACCTGTGGGAGCTCAACGAAGCATTTGCCGTACAGGTGATCTACTGCCGCGACAAGCTGGGCATTCCCAACGAAAAGCTCAATGTCAATGGTGGCGCAATTGCCTTGGGCCACCCCTATGGTGTCTCGGGCCAGCGCCTCACAGGCCATGCACTGATCGAAGGCAAGCGCCGTGGCGGCAAGCTGGTGTGCGTGACCATGTGCATTGGCGGGGGCATGGGCGCTGCCGGTGTGTTTGAAGTCCTGTAAGTCACGGCCTGGCGTCAGGAGTCGCCGTTGCCAAAGCCGGTCGTAGCGCTGCTGCTGACTGCGCTTTGGCGCCTGGTCTCCACCACCCATCTGCGATGGGCTGGCGCTACGACGTGCCTTGGGGCCGCAGGAATCTGAGCCGCCGCACCTTGATGGCCGAGGAGGCGGCTTTTTTACCGCCTTGAATTTTAAATAACCATAGCTGCTGGCGCTTGCTGCATAAGCGTTAGAGCCTGATTTTTATTAAAACTATGTCTCAGTTGCGATCTACCCTTGAATTCCTGGTGTACGACTGGCTGCAAGCCGAAAACCTGACCAGCCGTGACCGCTACGCCGACCACAGCCGCGAAACGTTCGATGCGGTCATGGACACCTGCGAGCGCATTGCACGCGAAAAATATGCTCCCTTCAATCGCACGGTAGACACGCAGGAGCCCACGTTTGATGGCGAGAAAGTCAGCCAGCCACAATGCACGCACGATGCCCGCAAAGCCTTTGCCGACAGTGGCATGCTCAGCGCCGCACAGCCGTATGAAAAAGGCGGCATGCAACTGCCCTATGTGGTGGAGGCTGCGGCCAACAGTTTCTTTGGCTGCGCCAGCATCAGCATTGGCTCCAACCTGCTGACCGTGGGCAACGCCAACTTGCTGCGCGTGCACGGCACGCCCATGCAGCAACAGGTGTTTGCCGACAATGAATTCAATGGCCGCTGGGCAGGCACCATGGCCTTGTCTGAGCCACAGGCTGGCTCCAGTCTGAGCGACATCCTCACGCGTGCTGAGCCCGATGGGGCCGACTTTGACAGCGACGCACTGGGGGCGCGCTACCGCCTCAAGGGCAACAAGATGTGGATCAGCTCGGGCGATCATGAGCTGACCGAAAACATCGTGCACCTGGTGCTGGCCAAGATTCCCGGGCCGGACGGAAAACTGATTGCGGGCGTGAAAGGTATCTCGCTGTTCATCGTGCCCAAAAAGCTGGTGGATACCGACGGCAATCTGACGGGTGAGCGCAACGATGTGGCGCTGGCAGGTCTGAACCACAAACTGGGATGGCGCGGCACCACCAATACGCTGCTCAATTTTGGTGAAGGCAAATACCCGGTGCGTGGCGGTGCAGGGGCGATTGGCTACTTGGTGGGCAAGCCGCACGAAGGCCTCAAATGCATGTTCCACATGATGAACGAGGCGCGCATCGGCATTGGCATGGCTGCCACCATGCTGGGCCTGGCAGGCTATTACGCCAGCCTGGAATATGCCAAGAACCGCCCGCAAGGCCGGCCCATGACAGAGGGCGGCAAAGACGCAGCCAGCGCCCAGGTAGCCATCATTGAACACACCGACGTCAAGCGCATGCTGCTGGCACAAAAGGCGTATTGCGAAGGCGCGCTGGCGCTGAACATGTACTGTGCCCGTTTGGTGGACGAAGGACGCACCGGCGCTGCCGAGGAAGCGGCCCGCGCCAAGCTTTTGCTGGAGGTGCTGACGCCGATTGCCAAGAGCTGGCCCAGTGAGAATTGCCTGGAGGCCAACTCTCTGGCCATCCAGATTCATGGTGGCTATGGCTATACGCGCGACTTCCCCGTGGAGCAGTACTGGCGCGACAACCGCCTGAACATGATTCATGAAGGTACGCACGGTATTCAGGCAGCTGACTTGCTGGGTCGCAAAGTACGCATGCAAGACGGTGCGGGTTTGCAACTGCTGGCTCAGACCATGCAAGCCACGATCAAGAAGGCAGCCGCCCGGCCCGAGCTTGCGCAGTATGCGCACGACTTGAACCAGGCCTTGCAAGACGTCAGCGCTGCTACGCAGGCCGCATGGCTGACAGGCAATCCGCAAGAAGCACTGGCCAATGCCGTGCCCTATATGCAAGCCTTTGGCCACACGGTGCTGGCATGGGTGTGGCTGGATGTGGCGTGCAAGGTGCTGGAGCAGGATGCTTCGCAAGCCTTAGCGGCTAACGCAGGCCGGATCAATGCAATCAGTTATTTTTACCGCTATGAATTGCCAAAAATAACTGCATGGTTGAACGTGGTGAACGCACGCGATATGACTTGTGCACAGATGGCGGTGGAAGCCTTTTAAGCGCTGCCATCACCAAAGTAGCGCAATGATTTATGGACCGGTTCATCCTGCACCGATCCATGGGTGATGGAGGGAATGCGCCTTGCCACCCGTGAGCCAGCTTTGGCGCAGTTCAAGCACGGACTGCTGCCCAAGGTGGCTCCTGTTAAGTAATACTTCGTAGCATCTGGGTGCTTTGCGGCGGCCTTCGCTATCATCCCTCGCATGCAAAAGTTTATGGATTCGGCCAACAGCGTTGGCTGCCCTGTGTGTGCGTATGTCTGCGATGTGTGGGGGCGCAGCGTCGCATGAGCGCGGGGGAGTGGTTCACGCAATTGAGCGCCTGGCAGGTCATGCTGCTGGGGTTGGTCTTTTTTGGCAGCCTGTACCTGCTGGGCGGTGCAAGCATGCAGGCTTTGACACGCAGCCTCTCGCGCAAAGGTGTCGGTCATGTGCTGGATACGCGTCCTCTCAAGCCCGATCAACTGCAGCGTGAATGGCGCCAGTCACTGCACTCGGTGCTGCTGTTTGGCATTGGCATGGTGGTGCCCTGGGGGCTGTTGCAACTGGGGTGGGCGCAACTGGCGCCCAGTGCCAGCGCGGGGCGTGTGGCGCTGGAAATTGTGGTGCTGATGATCTGGAACGATGTGCACTTCTGGATCAATCACCGCTTGCTGCATACCCGCCAGCTGGCGCGCTTTCATACTGATCACCATCGCTCCATCGTGACCACACCGTGGTCCACCTACAGTTTTCACCCGGTAGAGGCGCTGATGCTGGGCAACATCATCTTGTTGCCCATGCTTGTGCACGATTTTTATTTCTGGTCTTTGGCAGCAGTGCCGGTGCTCAGCCTGCTACTCAATCTCGTTGGTCACTCCAACTACGATTTCTTTCCGCGTGTGTCTGACAACCACCCGCTGGCTGCCAGCCGCCGCCACTATTTGCACCACGCACGGCCCAAAGGCAACTATGGCTTTGCGTTGGCGTTCATGGATCGGTGGATGCGCACGCAGGCCGAGGCAGCACCGGCATCCAGCAGCCGTGGTACGCACTGAATGGGACTGATGCAGCATGCGTTTGCAGGCTTGCCTGGCCTGCGCCATTGGCGTGATGTGCAGTCTCTGGCATATCTGGTAGCGCTGCCGCTGCTGGTGGCTTGGCAATGGCACAACGGATTTGTCTGGTGGCTGTATGCCGCACTGCTGTTTTTGACACTGGGCATTGGCGTAATTCACCACAACCACACGCACTTGCGCATGTGGCGCGGGCGTTGGGTCAACCGGGTAACCGACTACGTGCTGACTGTGCTGCAAGGCCACCCCACCTTTGTTTTTTGGCCTGCGCATGTGGGAAATCACCACCGTTTTCGCCATGGCCCGCAAGATTTGGCACGCACCTACCAGCCTGCATTTGGGGGTGATACCAACAACCTTTGGGGCTACCTGGTGCACCCCTTGCAGGCGGCGTGGGTGCTGTACCCGCTGTTTGTGCGCTGGCTGCTGCGTTTGCGCCTGAGCGCACCGGGCGCATTTCGTTATTGCATGGGGCAGTACGTGCTGTGGGTGGGCAGCTGGGCTTTCTTTCTGGTGCTGGACTGGCAAAAAGCTTTGCTGTTTGTCATCGTGCCGCAGCTGCATGGTTTGCACTGGCTGCTGGCCACCAACTATCTGCAGCACGCCCATGCCGATGGTCGCCCCTTGAGCCGGGCGCAGCGCCAGTCCCCCCATGCCGCGTTGAATTACGCGCGCAATTTTCAGGGCTGGGTCAACCCCTTGCTGTTCAATATTGGGCTGCACACAGCGCACCATGAACACCCGCAGGCGCATTGGTCGGATTTGCAGCGCCTGCACCGTGAGCACTACCAGCACCGTGTGGCACCTGCATTGAACGAAGCGGGGCTACTTGCCTACATGGGGCGCGTGTTTGTGCTGGGCCTCGTGTGGCCCAAGGCTCGTACCCAGTCTTTGCTGCCGCCCCAAGATATCTGTTAACCAGAACGACACTACCTATGCCTGTTGCTTATTCCAATGTCTATCTGCAGTCTGCCGGCTGGTTCTTGCCGGGCTCTCCGGTGGATAACGCCGGTATGGATGCTTTTGTTGCACCGCTGAACCGCTTGTCTGAACGCATCAAGCGCCGCATCTTGGGTGAAAACGGTATTCAGTTGCGCCATTACGCACTGGATGCGCAGGGCCAGACAGTATTCAGCAATACACAGATGGCGGCTGCTGCGATTGACGCGTGCATGCAAGGTGCGGGACGTAAGCTGGATGAGGTGGGATTTTTGGCCAGCGGCTCATCGGGCGGCGATGCCCTGATGCCTGGATTTGCCAGCATGATTCAAGGCGAGATGGCGGCACCACCCATGGAAACGTTGTCTGTACATGGTGTATGTGCGGCCAGTGTGGGTGCACTGCAAGCGGCTGCGCTGGCCATTGAGAGCGGGGCGCATGCACAGTCCCTGGCTGTGGCCAGTGAAATGCCCTCGCGGCTGTTCAAGCGTTCGCGTTTCGCCGCACAAGGCTATGACACCGATTTCGATGCCCATTTTTTGCGCTGGATGCTTTCTGATGGTGCGGGCGCAGTGCTGCTGGGAGGGCCACAGGCACTGCCCCGGGCACCCGGCTTGCGCCTGAAGCTCAGGTGGACGCATTTGCGCAGTTTTGCGGGCGACTACCCAGTGTGCATGCAACTGGGGCTGACGCCAGACCGGGCCAAAAGCCACTTGGACTTTCCCGCGTGGGCTGATGCTGAAGCCGCCGGCGCTTTGGCGTTGCGCCAAGACATCCGATTGCTGCCGCATCTGTTTGACGTCTGCATTCATGAATATGCCGATCTGGCCCACAAGGGCTGGGTGCCTGAGCGCGGGATTGACCACTTTCTGTGCCACTACTCCTCTGAGCGCTTCATGCCTGTGGTGCAAGAGTTGCTGGAGAAAGCGCAGCTGGGTATTCCTAAAGAGCGCTGGTGGAGCAATCTGGCATGGCGTGGCAATACTGGTGCGGCGTCCATTTTCATCATGCTGGCTGAGTTTCTGGACAAAGAGACGGCTCGCTTGAAGGCTGGCGATACGGTGCTGTGTTTTATCCCTGAGTCGGGGCGTTTCACGGCAGGTTACATGCTCTGGGAAGTTGAGCAGGATGCGCCAGTGGAAACTGAGCAAAAGCCTTTTTTTGCTCAGAAAGCAAGGGCAGTATCGCCTGCCAATGATGCACTGCCTGATGTGGCGGCCATTGCACCGCCGCATGACCCGGCCGCTGCGCCTGCAGCATTGGCTCCTTTGTTGACTGAGCTGGCCAGCGTGTGGCAAGACTACCGCTCTCAGGTCTGGCGCACGCCGCTGCTGCAGCGAATGCGTACCCGCCAGTTGCACACCGCGGACTATGTGCGCTGGATGGAGCACTGGATTCCACAGGTGCGTGAAGGCAGTCTGTGGATGCGCGAAGGCGCAGCCTCGCTGACCGGGGATTACGCTGCACTGGCGGCGCTGATTGATCTGCATGCCGACGACGAGCAGCACGACTTTAAAGTGCTGCACAGCGACTATCTGAAAGCCGGGGGCACGCAAGCCGACATCAGCCAGTTGCGGCGCAACCCCGGTGGTGAAGCGCTGAATGCCTACCTGCACGGCTTGGCGGCCACGCCCAATCCGATCGGTTTGCTGGGGGCGATCTACATCATTGAAGGCACGGGCCAGCGCATTGTGCCCAGCTTGCTGCCTTTGTTGCGTCAGGCCTTGCCGCTGCCACCTGATGCCTTCCGTTTTCTGGAATATCACGGTGCCAACGATGAGCACCATCTGGAGCGCTGGCTGATGGCGGTGCAGATGACGCTGGAGATGGACACCACGGGTACGGCACAGCCAGCCATCATCCAGACTGCCCGCCATACTGCTTCGATGTACCTGATGCAGTTTCAGCATGTGCTGACTGCGCAGGCTTGAGCATCAAGGAGCGGCTATGAAGAAACACAATGATTTTCTGGAGCAGCCCTGGGATGAGCGCGACCCCAGCCCCTGGCTGGCGCTGTACCTGGACCAGAGCACCCCGCTGCCAGATACCGTCAAAGCCGCATGGCTGCGTGACTGCAGCAGTGGTTCGCGCCAGTATTTACTGCCCTTTTTACGGCCCTTGGCACGCTTGAGCATCATCTTGATTCAGGTGCTCAAAGTGCTGCTGCCCAAGCGCTGGGCGCATTCAATCTTGCTGCACAAAGTGCTGGCGTTCAGCATGAAAACCTTTGTCTCGCCCGAGGCCAACTGGTTGATCATGCGCCACTTTCACCTGGGTTCGCACATCCTGGCTTTTGTGGCTGCGAATGCTCCGATAAAGGTTGCCACCTACCCGATTGCACCCACCACGCTGGACGATATCAAGGACGAACTGTTTCTCAAGCATGACCTGAATCTGTTTAACTTCGTCATCCGGCTCAACAAGGCTTTGCGCAACGCAGGGCAGGACATTGGTCCGGTGCCAGAGCCTGATTTTTCGATGATTACAGAGCCAGCGATGGCATTGAGTGACATGCCCAGAGGCTGGCTGAACCGGCTGGATCTGCAAAGTGCCATTGAGGTCTACACCCCCGTCTACCAACTGCTGCTGACCGACAACGACTTCTGGCGCGCCAGTAATTCTTTGCAGCTGGATGAAACCCTGGCCATTTATTGCGCCAAGATCTTGGGCTCACCCGAGCATCTGGTGATGCTCAATAACAAACACCCGCTGGTGCCGCTTTCGACCTTGCGGGCAGGTCACCGTCTGGTATTGCATGGCCTGTCGACCGAAATGCTCCATTGCCTGCTGGCACGCATGGCCAGTGGAGAGCTGACGCTGCCATCGCGGGCCATGGCCAGCCTGCAGGCCGACCTGGCACGCGCAGTGGCTGGCAAGGATGGAGGCGCAAGCGCTGCATAAAACGCAAAAGGCGCAGTGATGCCTCTGTCGGTTGGTTTGGGCACTGGGGTGCGCTCCATACTGTTTTGCGGCGGTGCTGAGGCGGCACAATCAGGGCGAATCTGGTGCGATTGGCCCCCATGCCGTATGTGGGGTTGTTCCATCGCAGAACACGGTAAAAGGCCAGATTTGCCAAAATACTTTGCATGCAAACTAACTGTGCGGTGTCTGCGGATGAGGCCTCTGAACGTGTCTCGGCACGATCGCGTTTTGGCCTGTTGATTGGAAGCGTCTATCGCCAGTGGCGCAGGCAGGTGGATCTGAGTTTCAAAGATTTGGGCCTGTCAGATGCCACCCGCATGCCTTTGCTGGTGCTGCATGCTGGCGGTGTGCCCATGCGCCAGAAAGATTTGGCTGAGGCACTGTATCTGGACACATCCTCCCTGGTGCGGGTGCTGTCGCAGCTGCGTGCAGAGGCGCTTGTGGACTGGTCTTGCGACCCCACCGATCGGCGCACCAAATACATTGAGTTGACGCAGCAAGGGCAGCGAGTGGCTTCACTCATCCTGCAAAAAAGCTTGCAAATTGAGCAAACCATTTTGGCCGGGCTGACCCCTGAAGAGCTGCAGATCACTCGCGCATCGTTGCTCAAGATTTCTCAGCGCTTTGACCACATAACGAGTCAGCCTTGCGGCGCAGAGCCTGGCGATATGAGCCCCAGCCAGAACAAGAATTAAGTACACGGTGTTTCGATGAAATTAAAAGGTTCTCCCTTCGTCTGGGTGAGTTTCGCCATGATTGTGGGTGTGATGGGCACTGCGCTTATCAGCCCGCTGTACGCGCTGTACAAAGAAGCTTGGCACCTGCAGGCCAGCGACATTTCGCTCATTTACGTGCTCTATATGGGCGGTGCGCTGTGCGGCCTGCTGTTTCTGGGGCGTATGCCCGACCGTGCCGGTTTTCGCCGCGTGATGCAGTGCGGGCTGGTGCTGGCCTTGATTGGTACGTTCATCAGCATGGTGGCCTGGAACATGGGCAGCTTGATCGTGGGGCGGATGATTGTGGGCGTGGCCTCCAGCATGTTGACGACCAGCGCTACGCTGGGGTTGTCGCAACTGTCTCGCGCTGGGCAGATGCAGCGCGTGGCCATGGTGACGGGGTTTTTGATGGCGCTGGGCTTTGGGCTAGGCCCACTGGTGGGTGGCATCATGGGTCAATGGGTGGCCTACCCCTTGGTGACCACCTATATCCCAACGCTGCTCTTGGGTAGCCTGGGCCTGTTTGCCCTGACCCGGCTGGAGCTGCCAGAGTCGACGCTGCCTGACAACGCGCAGCGCTTGCATTGGCGCGATGCTTTGCCCAAGTTGACGTGGCCTGAATCCAAGGACTCCATAGCGTTTGTGCTGACCAGTGCATTGCCGTTCATGGCATTTGGTGTGTTTGGTCTGTATGCCTCGATGTCGCCACTGTTTCTGGACAAACTGGTGCCCTGGCATGGCCCGTTTGTCAGTGGCACAGCGATTGCCGTGATCCTGCTGGCATCGGCCTGTGTGCAAATCATGGCGGGGCGCTTGCCCACGCATTGGTGTGGCTTTGGCGGTCTGTTGGGTTTGGCGTTGAGCAATGCCTTGCTGATGGTGAACCTGTGGGCCGGCTCGGCCATCTTGTTTGCCTTGGGTGTGGCGCTGACTGCCATGGGCCACGGTATGAGCATGCTGGCCGGCATGGGCATGGTTAACCGCATTGCCAAGCCCAACAACCGCTCGGGTTTGCTGTCCACGTACCTGGTGATTGGCTACATCGGCAGCATGCTGCCCATGATGGCGATTGGCTGGATTGCCGACCACTGGGGCATGAATGTGGCGGTGTGCACGTTTTGTATTTTTGTCATTGCGCTGGCGCTGACAGTGGCTTTCTTCTTTCAACGCCACCCCCGCATGCGCGCAGCAGGGCTTTAAGCCATGCGTGAAGACAACAACTCGGCCGTCATGCGGCCTGTGGCTCCCATGTGGTTGCTGGTGTTGGTCACGCTCAGTGGCACGATGGCCATGCACATTTTTGTGCCAGCACTGCCAATTGCAGGTGCTGCACTGGGGGCTGCACCTGCAGGCATGCAGCAAACCATCACGTTGTATGTACTGGGCTTGGCGCTGGGGCAGTTGGTGTATGGCCCGCTGTCGGATACCTTGGGGCGACGGCCCACGCTGCTGGTGGGCCTGGGGCTGTATCTGAGTGCCAGCGTCTTGGCGCTGTGCGCGCCCAGCTTGCAATGGCTGGTAGTGGCCAGGCTGCTGCAGGCCCTGGGAGGTGCAGCAGGCATTACCTTGGGCCGGGCCATAGTGCGCGACACCTCGGCACCTGATCGGGTTACCAAGGATCTGGCCTTGCTCAACTTGCTGACCTTGGTGGGCCCCGGTCTGGCTCCGGTGGTGGGCGCTTATCTGGCCGATCATTTTGGCTGGCGTGCTATTTATCTGTTTCTGGTGGGCATGGGCTGCATCATGCTCGGCTGTGCGTGGCGGCTGCTGCCCGAGACCCATGCGCTGCGCCGTCCTCTGGCGGTGAAAGCGATTGCGCTGGACTACCGCAGCTTGCTGGGGCAACCGCGTTTTGTAGCATTCATGCTGGGTGGTGCCTGTTCCAGCACCGCGCTGTACCCGTATCTGGCAACCTCGTCTTACATCGTGCATGAGCAGTTGGGGCTGCCTATCAGCGATGTGGGCTGGTTTGCGGCCAGTACCATTGTTGGGGCCAGTCTGGGTACGCTGGCAACGCGGCGTTTGGCGGGGCGCCTGCCCAACGTGTATTTCTTGTATGCGGGGGCCGGCTTGGGGCTGGCGATGGCAACGTTGCTGCTGCTGGTGCAGCTCATGGGGTGGCTGACTGCGCCTTGGCTGCTGGCGATCACCATCACGATGACTTTTGGCGCAGGACTGGCCAGCCCTGCAGCCTTGTCGAGTGCCTTGTCGTGCACGCCTGGTCTGGTGGGCGCTGCAGCGGGCCTGTATGGATTTGGGCAGATGGCCATGGGGGCCATCGGTACCCAACTGGTCGGTTACGGCAGTGTGCCTGCTGTGGCCTGTGCCGTAACCCAGATGTGCATCACGGGCCTGGCCTTGGGCAGCTACCGCTTTGCGGCTACGCGCCAGCAGAGCACATTGGTGTAAGAGATCGGTGGGCGGGGCGCGCTGCCATGCGCGCATGCAAAGACAGGGAGTTTTTGCTGTGAGCAGTGTGGTGCGCCGGTGCTCGAATGCCATGGACCAAGCTGCTGTCTGTATTGGTCGTAATTAACAGCAGCTATAGCCCGTACATATTGCGTTTAACGTTGATAACACTGAAATTCAGTTGTCTCAGGCAGCGACATCCAGCCACGGAGCCAGCCAGCGTTGCACCATGCCTGTATCCAGATTCATAGCGGCGTGGGCTGCTAGTTGCTCAACGGGCGGGTTGATCCAGTGTGCTGCAAGCAAGGGCTGGGGCAGCAGGTGTGCCCTGACCGACGTGGTGTAGTGCTTTTGAAGCGCCCCATTCACTGCGATAAAGACGCGGTGAAAGGGCAACTGGCGCTGAGAGACAGGGGCGCTGGAGATACGGGCTTGCAGTTGCTGGAGCAACTGTCTGGCGCTGGCACGGTCCGTGTCAGGCAGCGCCAACGCTGCATTGCGGGCCCGCAGTAAAAAATCGCGGTCTGTGGTTTCAGCCCAGGCAGGCTGGCCTAAAGCCAGCAGGCAGGCTGCGGTAAGAACGGATAATGTGTAGCGCATAGCCAGTCAAGCTTTCTAGCAATGTCTTGCCCTTGTGGCCGGGCAAAAACCAGACGCAAGATTAGGCATTTGTCGTCTTTGTTACAAGATTTTTTACAAGTTCTTTCAGTCTGTAGTGCTTGTCCAATAAGCATTCGTTGCTATGAAATGCTTTAACGACTGACTGCACCACCCAGCCGCCATTCAGGCAGAGCGCGTGCAATGCTGTGCACCACCAGAGCAGTCAGTGCACACTTGATCAGATCGCCGGGTACAAAAATGGCGTTGGCCCAGATGGCTTGTGTGAGGGGAATCTTGGCAATCCATACCAAGCCCGCAATCCCAAACAGATAGAGCACAGCAATGCAGCCAATGGCTGATGCCGCAAATGCACTGCCTGCAGCGCGCAGTGGTGTGGATTTGGGCAGGATGGACATGAGCCAGCCGGTCACAAAGGCTGCAGCGGTCCAGCCCACCAGGTAGCCGGTAGTGGGAGACATGAAAACGCCCAGACCGCCTCGCCCTCCAGACAGCAGTGGCAGGCCTGCTGCCACGGCCACCAAGAACAGACCTATAGCTTGCAAGCCACGCCATGGGCCCAGCAGGCAACCTGCGAGCATGACACCCAGTGTCTGGATGGAGATGTGCACGCCCAGTGGTAAATCGATCTTGGGAATCAAGCCCATCACCCCCAGCAGTGCGGCAAACAAAGCCACCAGAGCTATTGATTCGGTGTTGCGGCGCGTGAGAGTGTGGTTCATGGCGTGCTTGTCAAAGTTGAACACCCGCTTGATGGCGAAATGTGCAGGCATTGTATGCACGCCAATTGCACTTAACGCAGCATGAATTTGAATTCATCTGCATTTAATTGTGGGCAATCCAGTGCGCGTAACGGCTGGTATTTGTGCCAACAAATCACTGCCAAAGACTGGGTTTGCCCGCTGTTGGCAGCATAATGAGGTGGCGGCGTGCAACACGCCATCATCTGGGCGCTAAATGCTGTGATCTGCTTGCAAGTTGCCTGTGGTTTATGCGCAGGTTGCGCGAACTTGCTCCAGAAGGCTGCACGCTGTTTGTACATGCTGGCGTGCAGCGGGGCTGCTGACCAAGATGCGTGCAAAGCCGTGCACCATGCCTTCGGCGCGCTGCAGACACACGCGCGGGCCTTGGGGCAGGGCTTGCAACTGGTGTGCGAAATCTTCGGCTTCATCGCGCAGTACATCGTGGCTGGCCGTCATGATGACGGTAGGTGGCAGCAAGGGCAGGGCATCAAGGCACAGGCTGGGGGTGCGCAGGGCCTCGTCTGCACCACCCAAGACATCCCAGTACTGCTGCATGGCAGCGCCTGTCAGCCCAAACCCTTGGGCAAAGCGGCGCATGCTGTCGTTGTCTTGTGCTGGTTGAATGCAGGGGTAGAGCAGCAGCAGGGCTTGAATATGGGCATGCGCGTCTTGCGGTGTTTGCACGGCACGCACAGCAGTTGCCAAAGCCAGATGGCCGCCTGCGCTGTCACCACCCAGCAGCACTTTCTGGCTGGCAAAAGGCAGCACCCCCTGCATCTGATAGAGCCAGCGCAGCACGGCCTGGGCATCATCCACAGCGGCGGGAAAAAGGTTTTCAGGTGTGCGGCGATAGTGCACGCTCAGCACGGTGTGGCCTGTGTAGTGGGCCAGGTGTTCACACAGATCGTCGTGGGTATCCAGGCTGCCCACCATCCAGCCGCCACCGTGCAGCCATACCAAGGTCTGTCCCGTGGCCTGTGCGGTGGGCATGTAGCTGCGCAAGGCAATTTCACGACCTTCTTCAGCCACGAAGTGGTTGTGCACGCTAATGCCGGGCAATGGCAGCGTGCGCAGCGTGCGGGCTTGCAGCTCGCTGAGCAAGCGGCGTCGCTGCACGTAGTCCAGATGCGGGGTTGGTGTGTTCGCATCCAGTTGCACAAAACGTTGCAGGCACGATGCCAGGGCGGGGTCAATCAAAGCAGTGTTCATATTTTGATAGCTGTAAGTGCTTTATTTACATGCGTTAAAGGTGCTTTTTTCTAGTAATTTAGTGTGCCATGGCTTCGGTGCCGGGCGCACGGTAGACCAAGACTTTGAGGCTGCGCTCTTCATCTGTGTCAGCAAACGCGGCGGGGTTGGCGACGCGCTCGACAAACTGCAGCGTGGGAGCGATCTCTGCCATTTGTTCTTTCAAAAATGCCGTGCCCAGCTCTGGTGCGTTCAGGCACAGCAGCACATGGCCACCGGGGCGCAGCAAGTCAGGCAGGCGGCGCATGAGCTTGGCGTAGTCTTTGGTGGCGATAAAACTGCCCTTCTGATAGCTAGGAGGGTCGATAACGATCAAATGGTAGGGCCCGCTTCGAGTGATCTTGCCCCAGCTGCTAAAGATGTCGTGTGCCAAAAAGCTGGCACCGTTGAGTGCATTGAGCTGGTGATTTTGCTGGCCCGTCGCCAGCGCGCTCTGGGACATGTCCATATTCAGCACCTGGCGTGCGCCCGCATGCAGTGCTGCAACAGAGAAGGCACAGGTGTAGGCAAACAGGTTCAGTACTTTGATGCCGTGGCGGTGTTCAGGGTGCTGCGCCACATGTTCATGCACCCAGCGGCGGCCTTCGGCCATATCCAGAAACAGACCGTGGTTTTGCCCGCGCAGCACATGGGCGCGAAACTGAAGGCCAGCCTCGGTCACGGTGTGGGGCTCTGGCACGCTGCCAGCCATCAAGCGTGTCTCTACCTTGTTGCCGCTTTGGCGTGTTTGAAATACCCAGTTCAGGGGCTTGCCTTGGCCAATCTGTGCCCAGCGCGCTTGCAGTGCTTGGTCAATGGTGGTCAGTACGGCGTCGTCCAGAGGCTGAAAGCTGGTCAGCAGCAAAACAGGCGGGAATGCGTCCAGCACCAGGTGCTCGCACCCCGGAAAGCGCCCACCCCGACCGTGGAAGATACGCTGGGCATCGGTTGGCAACTCAAATTGGGCAATGGCGTCGAGCAGGGCTTGCATGGCAGTCACAGAAAACTTCAAAGGCCGTGAGTATGAGGGACACCACGCCCTGATGGGTGAGAGGGGCGGTTCGGGCTGCTTGCCGCTGGCAGCGAACTGTCTGGCCATTTGCACTTAACCACGCCGACTTGATGCGGCACCTGCCAATCTCAACGCGGATTTGATGGCAAGGCTCCTAGATTGCAGGCTTCGAAACTACAGGCCTGGACGATCAGGCACATCCATGTATGAAGCCTATTGCCATTCTTCAGCACGAAGCTACGCAAGGCCCCGGCGTATTTGAAGAGTATTTGTCATCCCAAGGTATTGCCTACGAGTTGATCACGCCTTGTGTTAAAGGCTGCATGTCGTGGCATGTGGGCGACTACAGAGGGGTGGTGGTGCTGGGGAGCAACCATTGCGCGAATGAGCCGCTGCAGTGGATTGAGCAAGAGTGCAGCCTGCTGCAAGATGCCTTGGCACACGATATACCGGTGTTAGGTCACTGCTTTGGCGCGCAAATGCTTGCCAGAGCGATGGGTGCACGGGTGCGGCGCAATCCTTGCCCCAACATTGGGTGGAGCAATGTGTGGGTCACGCGCCAAGCGCAGGAGCGGCTTCAGTTGCCGCGCGAGATTACCCAGTTCAACTGGCATTACGACACTTTTGAGATTCCCTCTGGTGCCATTCGCAGCCTGTATGGCACGTTTTGCTTGAACAAGGGTTTTTTGCACGGGCGCAACTGGGCATTCCAGGGGCACCTGGAGGTGACTGCGCAGAGCGTGCAAGCCTGGTGTGACGAAGGCCATGAAGAGCTGTGTCAGGCGTATGGTCCTGCCGTGCAGTCTGAGGCGCAAATTTTGTCTCAATTGCCTTTGCGGATTTCTGCGCTTCGAGCCACCGCCGTGCAGGTCTATGGTGCGTGGACGCAGCAGCTGAATCGGCCCGTGCACGTTTATCTCGGTGGGCTGCCCGATGTGCCACCCGATGTGCAGCCCGATCCCAAGTTGTCTGTGTATGCACAGCCCCATTCAGGTCAAGCAGTGCAGTTTCAGGCATCGCTGGCGGAGAAAACGAAAGCTATTTTGAACAACGCATCAAGGTCACGCCTTGCCCGCTCTGCGAGTTCGAAAGCTTGATGCCATCTTGATATCTAGCGCGCCATTCTCTATACGGCGTTGATGGGGGAATTTTTATATTTCTTTCATCGCTGGCAAATGATGCCTCCATGCAAGGTGCATCGAGGCCGCTGGCAACGGGAGAAATCAAATGATGACCGGCCACTGGATTGAAGCCTGCGCTGCAGTAATGGCGTTAGGGTTGTTCGCCTATTTAGGCTATGCGCTGCTGCGCCCTGAAAAATTCTAAGGAGCCAGCATGCACGCACTACAAGACCTGATTTTTGTCATTCTCACGGTCACCTGTTTTGTTGCCCTGCTGGGCTTTGCTCGCGCTTTGGCGCGTATCTGAGAGGGGAACACCATGTGGTTACCCTGGATGGAATTTGCCGTAGTGCTGGCGGTCATGGCCGTGCTGACTGTGCCTATGGGCCAATGGTTGGCGCGCTGTTTTACCAGCGACCACCACACATGGCTAGAGCGTTTGACTTATGGCACTTTGGGCATCAACCCGCAAGAACAAATGGGCTGGCAGCGCTATGGCGCGGCACTGCTGCTTTCCAATGCAGTGATGATGCTGCTGGGTTACCTGATCTTGCGTACGCAAGACTGGTTGCCGCTTAACCCGCTGGAGATTGCCGCACAACCGCCGCATTTGGCATTCAATACCGCAGCCTCTTTCATCACCAATACCAATTGGCAGGCCTATGCGGGTGAAAGCAGCTTGACCAACGCCACGCAAATGGCGGCCATTACTTTTCTGATGTTTGCGGGCGCTACAACGGGTGTTGCGGTTTGCGGAGGTTTTGTCAGAGGTCTGGCGCGCTCCAGCAGTCTGAATATGGGCAACTTCTGGGTCGACTATGTGCGAGTGTTATGGCGCGTGTTGCTGCCGTTGTCCTTGCTTGTCGCGCTTTTTTATGTGTGGCAAGGCATTCCCCAGACGTTGAATACGCAGACTTTGGCCACCACGGTGGAAGGCGCACGCCAGCAACTGATGATGGGGCCGGTGGCTAGTCTGGAGAGCATCAAGCACCTGGGCACCAATGGGGGCGGCTTCTTCAGTATGAATGCTGCGCACCCGTTTGAAAATCCCACACCGTTGACGAATCTGGTGCACATCTTGTCGATGTTGCTGATTCCTGCTTCATTGACTTACGCGTTCGGCTCCATGCTGCTGCAGCGCCGTCAGGGGTGGGTATTTTTTGGTGCCTGTCTGGTCTTGTTTGTCGGCTTCCTGAGTCTGGTGTTTACGGCAGAGCAGGGTGGCAGTCAATTGCTGGCACGAGCAGGGGCTGATCAGCAGGCGAGTATCACCCAGTCGGGTGGCAATATGGAAGGCAAGGAGCTGCGCTTCGGGATTGCTGACACAGCGTTGTTTGTAACGACAACTACGGCTGCAACCACAGGCTCGGTCAACGCCATGCACGATTCACTGACTCCGCTGGGCAGCATCACACCGCTTGCGCTCATGATGCTCAATTGCGTATTTGGTGGTGATGGCGTGGGTCTGATCAACCTGATCCAGTACGCGATCCTGACGGTTTTCTTGGCGGGAATGATGATTGGCCGTACGCCCGAGTTTTTGGGCAAGAAGATCGAGGTGCGTGAGATCAAGCTGGTCATGCTCTCGGTGCTGGCCCATCCGGCGGTCATCTTGGGGTTCACCGCGCTGGCTGCACTGTGGCCTGATGCAAGTGCCAGTCTGAACAACCGTGGGCCGCATGGTTTTTCGGAAATTTTGTATGCCTATGCCTCAGCCGCAGCCAATAACGGCTCTGCCTTTGCTGGGCTGAATGCCAACACCCCCTTCTTTAACACCACGATTGGCCTGGCCATGCTCGCAGGGCGCTTTCTAACCTTGCTGCCTTTGCTGGCTGTAGCCGGCAGCATGGCCGCCAAGGCGACGGTGCCGGCTGGGCCAGGTACTTTCCCAACTGCCACGCCGCTGTTCATGGGGCTGCTGGTCTTTGTAGTACTGGTGGTTGGCGGGCTTACTTTCCTGCCCGCCTTGGCGCTAGGCCCGGTGATTGAGCATCTGCAAATGCTGGTGGGCCAGCTGTACGCATAACGAAACTTTTTACCAAAGGGGCGGGGCTTATGTGCCCCGTACCAAGGAGCAAGCTATGAAATCTTCTTCCTCTCTTTTCCCGTCGGTGTCTGCTGCTGTGGACATGGCCACGCCCACGGCATCGAACTCCAGCTCCTGGGGGCAGCTTGTAGGCAGCAGCGTACGAGCTGCCGTGGTGGTGATGCTGGTGACCGGCATTGCTTACCCGCTTCTGACCACGGGTGTGGCGCAGGCCCTGTTTCCACAGGCTGCCAATGGCAGCCTGATCGTGCTTGATGGACAAATCCTAGGGTCTGCTTTGATTGGCCAGCAGTTTGAAGCTGCGTCTTACTTTCACAGTCGGCCCAGCGCTACCCTTGGCCCGGACCCTGCCCAGCAAGGTGCCAGCATGGCATCGCCTTACAACGCCGCTGCATCCGGGGCGAGTAACCAGGGCAGTACTCACCAGGATCTGGCTGAAACCGTTGCAAGGCGTGTGACGCAGTACCGCATGGACAACGGTATGGCCGCTGGGGCTGCCGTTCCTGTGGATGCTGTGACAGCTTCGGCATCGGGGCTTGATCCGCATATCTCACTGGCCAATGCCGCGCTGCAATTGCCGCGTGTGGCCAGGGAGCGCAGCTTGACGCATGAGCGGGTACAGCAACTGCTCAGTCAATCAACTGAGCAGCGCACCCTTTATCTGTTGGGAGAGCCTCGGGTCAATGTACTGCAGCTCAATCTGGCGTTGGATGCTTTGCACCAGCCCGCAGTCTCTGCTGGTGCAGCCAAGGAGTAAGCCATGAATCACAAGAATATGACGGCAGGCAAAAGCCTGTTTGATGGCAAGCTGCTGCGCGCTGCTTTGCGAGGGGCTGTGTGCAAGCTTTCACCGCGCACGCAGTGGGCCAACCCGGTGATGTTTGTGGTCTATCTTGGTGCCTTGCTGACAACTTTGCTGTGGATGCAAGGTCTGATGGATCGGGAGAGCCAGAACCTAGGTTTTACGCTGGCAATTGCCCTCTGGCTGTGGTTCACCGTGCTGTTTGCCAACTTCGCAGAGGCCTTGGCCGAAGGCCGTAGCCGCGCTCAGGCGGAAAGCCTGCGCGGCATGAAGCGCGACACCATGGCCAAGGTGCTGCAGCAACCGAGCTACGGCAGCAGCTGGATTCCTGTACGTGCCAGTGAGTTGCGCAAGGGGGTGACATTGCTGGTGGAAGCTGGCGATGTGATTGCGCTGGACGGCACGGTCATAGAAGGGGTGGCATCGGTGGATGAAAGCGCCATTACCGGTGAGTCAGCACCCGTAATCCGTGAGGCTGGGGGAGATTTTTCTTCCGTCACTGGTGGTACGCGCGTGCTGTCAGACTGGCTGGTGGTGCAGGTTTCGGTCAATCCTGGCGAGTCGTTTCTGGACCGGATGATCTCCATGGTCGAGTCGGCCAAGCGCCAGAAAACACCCAATGAGCTGGCACTGTCGATTTTGCTGGTAGGCCTGACTCTGGTGTTCCTGCTGGTCATTGTTACGCTGTGGCCGTTCTCGGCGTTTGCTGTATCACAGGCTGGTAGTGGCTCGGTAGTCAGCATTGCTGTGCTGGTGGCATTGCTGGTGTGCCTGATCCCAACCACGATTGGTGGCTTGTTGTCCGCAATCGGTGTGGCAGGAATGAGCCGCATGATGCAGGCCAATGTGATTGCGACTTCTGGCCGTGCGGTGGAAGCGGCAGGAGATGTGGATGTGCTGTTGCTGGACAAGACGGGCACCATCACCTGGGGTAATCGGCAGGCCAGTGAGTTTTTTCCGGCGCCAGGCGTGACTGCACTGCAATTGGCTGAGGCGGCACAGCTGGCTTCGCTGGCTGATGAAACCCCGGAAGGGCGTAGCGTGGTGAATTTGGCCAGAGAGCTCCATGGGCTGCCTGACCGCATTGCTGCTGAGTTAGTGGCCGAATTTGTGCCATTTACCGCACAGACACGCATGAGTGGTGTGGACTTGCCAGCACCTCATGGCCTGCGCAGCTTGCGCAAAGGTGCTGCCGATGCAGTGCGCAGCCATGTGCAAGCGCTGGGTGGCAGCTTGCCTGCCGCTGTGCAGCAATCGGTTGACAATGTTTCGCGCAAGGGCAGCACGCCGCTGGTGGTTGCTGATGGGCCTCGGGTGCTGGGTGTGATTGAGCTCAAAGATATTGTTAAACCCGGTATGCGAGAGCGCTTTGCTGAGCTGCGGCGCATGGGCATTCAAACGGTGATGGTGACGGGGGACAATCCGCTGACTGCAGCCGCTATTGCTGCCGAAGCAGGTGTGGATGATTATCTGGCTGAAGCCAGACCTGAAGACAAGCTGCAGCTGATCCGCTCGCACCAGGCGGCCGGGCGTCTGGTGGCAATGACGGGCGATGGTACCAACGATGCCCCCGCACTGGCGCAGGCCGATGTGGCCGTTGCCATGAACAGCGGTACCCAGGCTGCCAAAGAGGCCGGCAACATGGTGGATTTGGACAGCAATCCCACCAAACTGATTGAGGTCGTGGCGACGGGTAAACAAATGCTGATGACGCGTGGTGCGCTGACCACCTTCAGTGTGGCCAACGATGTGGCCAAGTATTTCGCCATCATTCCTGCCGCTTTTGTGGGCACTTATCCGCAACTGGCCTCATTGAACGTCATGCAGCTGCACAGTGCTGATTCGGCGATTTTGAGCGCGGTGATTTTCAATGCGCTGATCATCATTGCCCTCGTGCCATTGGCCTTGCGTGGTGTGTCTTATCGTGCTGTGGGGGCTGCTGCACTGCTGCGCCGCAATTTGCTGATCTATGGGCTGGGTGGATTGATCGTGCCGTTTGTGGCGATCAAGCTCATTGATATGTCGCTGACACTGCTGGGGTTGGTGTGATTACAGAAACACTGACAATGACAACACGATGCCGGTAAACCACCACCACCCATTTTGTGCACCGGCACGCCCCGATCCGGATGCGCTGGTTGCCCAGTTGCAGGCAGCGCAGCAGCAGGCGCAACGCGGTAAGTTGCGTATTTACTTCGGCTCCAACGCAGGCGTCGGCAAGACCTACGCCATGCTGGCTGCGGCACAGCGAGAGCGGCAGGCAGGTCTGGATGTTTTGGTAGGTTTGGTGGAAACACATGATCGTGCCGAAACCGTGCAGCAGTTGCATGGGCTTAAGCAACTGCCGCGTCGGTCAGTGTCTTACCAGGGTAAGACACTGACCGAGTTTGATTTGGATGCGGCGCTGGCGCATCGCCCTGGTGTCTTGTTGCTTGACGAGCTGGCCCACAGCAACGTCGCTGGCTCGCGCCACCCCAAGCGCTGGCAGGATGTTCAGGAGTTGCTGGATGCGGGCATTGATGTGTGGACGACACTGAATGTGCAACATCTGGAGAGTCTGAACGACGTGGTCAGCGCTATTGTGGGGATACAGGTGCACGAAACCGTGCCTGACCATATCTTTGATGATGCTGATGAAGTCATCGTGGTCGATATTCCACCGGAAGAGCTGCTCAAGCGGCTCAAGGCCGGAAAGGTGTACCCACTGGAGCAGGCGGAGCGTGCCTCGCGCAATTTCTTTCGACTGGGTAATTTGCTGGCACTGCGCGAGCTGGCCTTGCGCCGAACGGCCGACCGTGTAGACGAAGACATGCGTGATTACCGCCGAGAGCGCGCAATCAATGAGGTCTGGCCTGCACGTGAGCGGTTGCTGGTCTGCATTGGAGGGCGCGCAGGAGACGATGCACTGGTGCGTCAGGTGGCACGGCTGTCGCGCCGACTGGAAGCTGAGTGGATGGTGGTCTACGTGGATGCACCTGAGCGTCAGCACCGTCCTCGCCCGGCACAAGAGGCTGTCCTGAAGACGCTGGCGCTGGCAGCACGGTTGGGGGCAGACACGGCGACCATCCCGGGCGCGTATGTGGCGCAGGCATTGGTCGACTATGCGCGAGAACGCAACGCCAGCCATCTGGTGCTGGCAAGGGTGCAGCAGCGCTTGCGTCGCTGGTTGCCTTGGAGGTCCCCCAGCTTGCCAGAGCAGATTGCACTGCTCAATCCTGGGCTGGATGTACTGGTGCTTTCTGTCAACAGTTTTAAAAATCAGGGCGCCCCGCGTTTACCTGTAGGCACTGGCAGCCTTTTCTCATGGAAAGGTTATCTGGGTGTTACGCTGGCCTGTTTTTCGGCAACTGGTTTGGCGGAGCTGCTGCTTCAAGTGTTTGACCCGGCCAATGTGGTCATGCTGTTCTTGCTGGTGGTTGTGCTCTCTGCGCTGCGCTGGGGGCGCGGGCCGGGTGCATGGGCGGCACTGCTGTCGGTGCTGCTGTTTGATTTCTACTTTGTGCCGCCGCGCAACTCCTTCAGCGTCAACGATACCCAGTACGTTTTCACCTTTTGCCTGATGCTGGGGGTAGCCCTGGTTTGTGGGCAATTGATGGCACGGTTGCGCCACGAAGCGCGTGTGGCGGCAGAGCGTGAACGCAGGGCCGGGGCATTGGCACGACTTGCGCGGGATCTCTCAGGTGCCCTGACACAAGATCAAGTCTCTGCGATTGCGTTGTCCACCATGTCAGGAGTATTTGGTGCGCAAACCGGTTTGCTGCTGCCTGACAGTGAAGAGCAGCTGCATATCGTCCGCGGTAGCGAAGGTTCGATTGACATCAGCGTAGGACGCTGGTGCATGGAGCATGGAAAGATGGCCGGGCATGGTACCGACACGTTGGCCGCAGCGCCTGCGCTGTATGTGCCGTTGATGGCTCCGGTGCGTGCACGTGGTGTGCTGGCGCTACAACTGCGCACCCCGGATCGGTTGCGTGTGCCGGAGGAGCGCCGCTTGCTTGACGCCAGCGCCAGCCAGATTGCACTGGCACTGGAGCGTGTTCACTTTGTGGAGGTAGCGCAGCAAACGCAAGTTGCCATGGAAGGCGAGCACATGCGAAACACGCTGCTTGCGGCAGTTTCACATGACTTGCGCACCCCTTTGACCAGTATTTTGGGGGCAGCCCAAGCGGCCTTGCCCCATGCCAGAGCAGGGGCAAGCAAAGACATGCTGCTCCAGATATTCAGTCAGGCACAGTCCATGCAGCAGTTGATTGATAACCTTCTGGCGATGGCTCGGTTGCAGCAAGGTGGTGTGCACCTGAACAGGCAATGGTTTCCGGTGGATGAGTTGGTGGGAAGCGCCCTGCATCAGATGCGCCAGCGTCTGACCGATCACCCCGTGCACACTGATATTCCTGCCACATTGCCGTTGCTGCATGTGGATGCTGTGCTGATGGAGCGTGTACTGGTCAACCTGCTCGATAACGCGATCAAATACACCCCCAGCGGGACGTTGATTTCATTGGCCGCCAAGATCGACGGGCCAGCCTGTGTCATTTCAATCCACGACGCTGGCCCCGGTTTGCCCATGCATATGGACACAGCACAACTGTTTGAACCATTTACCCGTGGCCAGACTGAAACTGCAGTATCTGGCATGGGGCTAGGTCTGGCTTTGGCGCAGCGCATTGTGCAGGCGCATGGCGGCAGTTTGAGCGCTGCCACCGCTGAAGCAGGGACTGGTTCAGTGTTTTTTATCAAGTTGCCATTGACCCAGCAACCAGACATTGATGCATGAAGTTGTGTGAATGCTCTTCGACCCTACGCTCCATGAACAGTTCTACTCCCCGAATTTTGCTGATTGAAGACGATGCCAGCATTCGTCGTTTTGTTCGCTTGGCCTTGGAGGACGAAGGCTGGCAGGTTTTTGAAGCCGAAACCGCCAAGCGTGGATTAATTGAAGCGGCTTCCAGGCAGCCTGATGCGGTGGTTCTGGATCTTGGTCTACCTGATGCAGACGGAAAAAGCGTGATCACCGAACTGCGTCGCTGGAGTCAATTACCTCTTCTCGTTTTGTCAGCACGGGACCATGAAGGCGAGAAAGTTGCTGCATTGGATGCCGGTGCGGATGACTACCTGTCCAAACCCTTTGGTGTACCTGAACTTCTGGCTCGCCTGCGGGCCATGCTGCGGCGGCGCCAACTCGTGGGCACAGCTGGTGTGTCCAGTACGCAAATTGCGTTTGGTGCAGTGACTGTGGATTTGGCCACCCATGAGGTACGGCGTGGGCAAGAGGATGTGCATCTGACACCGATTGAGTTTCGTTTACTTGCAGCCCTGATTGCGGGGCAGGGCAGGGTACTTACTCACCGGCAATTGTTACTGCAAGTCTGGGGGCCAGAGTACCTGGATCGACCTCACTACTTACGTGTGCATATGGCAAATTTGCGTCAAAAAATAGAACAAAACGCCGCACAGCCGCAATACCTCATGACGGAGTTGCAGGTGGGCTATCGGCTGAACTTGAAACCAGAAAAATAAATGGCAAACCAGTGCTTGGCCATCGTGATTGCAACCGTTGTCTATGAAAAACCAAGGGTGCATGTTGCAACGGCGGGGCCTGGGAGAAGCAACCGGACAGATGATTTTTTCATCTCTGTGCAGCACCGGCTGTTCAGCAAGGATGGAGAGCGGTACATGGCTTAACTGGTTTGGCGACTGGCTGCAGCCCAGCACTGAAGGTGCTGTTCAAATTGTTCGGGTGTATTTCAGCCTTGTCTTGCTCGAAGGTAGTGGCTGCTTGAATGGTCATGGTTTTGTCATGTGCATGTCGCATCGCTGTCATGCAAGACAGTCAGCATCACGGTGTGTTCAGCACTCGCCAGGAAGCACCATGATTTCAGTCGATCAGATCGTTGACATGCATTTGCCGCAGTTGCAGCGTCATCCACGCATCAGTCAGGGGGTGCGTGGGGTATTGCGACGCTTGCTGCGCGAGCAGAGCTTTCGCAACTTTGCCCAGCAATACCCGCATCTTGAAGGATTCCAGTTTGTAGAGCAGGCACTGGAACACTTTGCGTTCAGCTATGCCGTGCGGGATAACGAACGCGAGCGCATTCCTGCGCAGGGCCGCGTAGTCATCATTGCCAATCACCCCATTGGCTCTTTGGATGGACTGGCGTTGCTCAATTTGGTGGGGCGCATACGGCGTGATGTGAAGATTGTGGCCAACGGTTTGCTGGCTGAAGTAGCGCCTCTGAAACGCCTGTTGCTGCCCGTCACCATGATGGGCGAGCGCAGCGGGGCGCGCCAGCTCAAGGCAATTCTTGAACACCTGCAGGGAGACGGCGCGGTGATCATGTTTCCGGCGGGCGAAGTATCGCGCCTGCACCCGGAAGGCGTGAGGGATGGGCGCTGGAACAATGGTTTTTTGCGTTTGGCAGGGCAGACACAAGCGCCCATCGTCCCAATCCACATTGATGGACGTAACTCCGCGCTGTTTTACGGTGCATCCATGCTGTACAAGCCACTGGCGACCCTGCTGCTGGTCAAAGAGATGTTTGGCCAGCACCAGAAAAGCATTGCCTTGCGTATTGGGCATCCGATTCCGCATACCAGCTATGGCGCATTGCCCTTGGAGCCTGATGCTGCTGCCAAGCTGCTGCGCAAGCACCTGTACCGCGTAGCGCAGGACAAACCTTCGCTGCTGCGTGTTGAGACAGCGATTGCGCATCCTGTGGATCGCAGTTCCCTGGCTCAAGCGGTTGCTGCTTGCAAGTTGCTGGGGGAGACGCCTGACGGTAAGCGCATTCATTTGTTTAGCGGTGGACTGGACTCACCCATCCTGCGGGAAGTAGGGCGCTTGCGTGAGCTGTCTTTTCGCGCAGTTGGGGAGGGCAGTGGTACCCGGCGAGATCTGGATCGTTTTGATGCCTATTACGATCATCTGATCTTGTGGGAACCTCAGGATCTGGAGATCGCCGGTGCTTACCGTATGGCGCGCACGGCCCAGGTGCTGACGCAGCAGGGAGCCGAGGGCTTGTATACGCACAGCCTGTTTGAATTTACGCCGGGCATGCAGCCATTTTTGCAGCAAGGACTGGAGCTGGGCCGCTCTTTTGTACAGCCACGCTATTGGGGCAAGCGTTCGCTGGACTATCTCTGGTTTGGAATTGGTGCCTATGTACAGCATTACCCCGAATGCCGCTACCTGTTCGGTCCGGTTTCACTCAGCCGCGACATGCCTCAGGCTGCACGTGACTTGCTCATCTACCACTATCGCACCCACTACGGTGCGGCATGTTTGGCCCATGCACGCAGGCCGTATGTTCCCTCAGGGGATGGACTGGAAGTATGCGCCCAATTCACCGGAGACGATCGTGTTGCAGACTTTGTGCGCCTCAAGCATTTGCTGGCACACATGGGCTCCAGCGTGCCAACGCTCTACAAGCAATACGCTGAAGTGGCTGAACCCGGTGGGGTGCGTTTTTTAGATTTTGGCGTAGATCCGGATTTTTCGAACTGTGTGGATGGACTGGTGCTGGTGGATGTGCACAGACTCAAAGCGCATAAACGTGAGCGCTACATGCCGGCTTGTGCAGCCAGTGAAAGCGAAGCCATTTAGGCTTCTGGCGCTTACCAGTTCAGCGCAAGTAGCTATTGAATTTAAAGCTGCATGGAATATGCCGCTTTGTATGCTGGGTCGTGTTCAGCGTGCGCCAGGTATAAAAACCAGCTGATGCAAGCCATCGCTAAAGCGCGCGGCATACATGCCCAGGCGAACCATGGTGCGGTGGTCGACCTGCAGATTAACTTCGAAAGGTGACAGTGCATGGGTGATGCGCACATCCTGTCCATTGGTTGCGGTTAATTCGGGTTGCCGCAGCGGCATCTTTCGAGTGTCCAGCAGCGTAGCAACTAAAGGGTATCCAATGTGAGGGGTGCGCCGGATAACGACGGCTGTTTCACCGGTGGAAAGTGCTACGTACACGCCAGGAGGAAAGAGGCCAACACTGCGGATCAAGGCATCGCCCGCTTGCTCGTACAGCTTGGATTGCGGGCCTGTTACAGCCTGCACTGATTCAGTCACGCTACGGCCAGCCCGGCTGCGCCGGGGGCTGATCATGGCGGCATACCGGTCACAGGTGGCCAGTATGCGTGCCAAACGCTCTGCAGCAGGCTGCTGCATCAACGGTACTTGGGCGGGCGTGTTGATGTGGTGCAGTCCCACCACGTCCAGCCAGAGTTTGTTCTGTACGCCTAGCTTTTGGAGCGTGTGCCGACCTTCGGCAGGATGCATGCGTATGGCTTCCTGCTGGGCCACGCTGGGGCGCTCGCGCTGCAGTGCCAATTGATCTTGCAAAGCAGTCATGCCGATGTTCATGGTGAAGGCTGCATGGACCAATGCGTCGCGTTCAGCCTGTGACAGCTGGAAGTCTGCCGCCAAAATATGGCACAGGGTGGTGCAGACCAGGGCGTGCGAAGCGCTGTAGCCCACAGTTGAGCTGCCCGCCAGCTGGAACATGAGATACAGAGCGCTATCGCTGTCGTGAGCGACAAGCTCTTGCAGCCAGGCATCGAGCTGCATCACTTTGGTAGGCAGTTGCTGGACCAGGGCGGGGCGGGTGAGTAGCAGGCTCAGTGCAGCCTCAAGATCCGACCACATGCCCAGCAAATCTTGATATGGCGCTTCATCTTCTGTATGGGTTGGCAAAGACAGATGCGCCAAACTGCTCGGGTGGGTACTGATCACGATTTAACGCTGCTCCAGTACCATCTCGTTGCCTTGGCGAGTCATGTGCAGCTGCGCCAGAAAGCTGTTGCCCAGCAGTATAAAAGGCATGGGTTGGGGGCTGACGATGGCATCTACCCCATAAACGGTAATGTCGCCCACACGTACCGTATCTAGCTTGATGCGCCATCCCTGGGTATTACCGTTGGCGGTGCGGACGGTCACAGGCAGGCCTTTTTTGAAATCAATGCCCATGCGCTGAGCGTCTGATTGACCAATACCAATAGTGCTGGCCCCGGTGTCGACCATGTAGACCATCGGTTTGTTATTGATAAACCCGTTTTCTCGAAAGTGCCCACGGCTGTCCGCACGTAGAACCACTTTGCGCCCACTTGGCAGACCTTTGCCTACGCTGACAGGAGAGTCGCCTAGCTGCAGGGTCTGGCGCTTGCCCTGCACCTCAACAATGGCGCGATCGCCTTGCACCTGCACCACGCGAACACCCTCATGGCTTTCGCTGACACTCAGCGCTTTGGGCGCGCCACCATTGACGATAAGTAGCACCTTGCTGCCCATCACCCCCGTCATCGCCACTGATTGCGCGTAGCTGGCGGTGACTGCCAGTATGCAGCTTGCAGCGGCAAAAACTGTAGGGGTCAGGAGATGGCGGTGCATGGGGTGTTCGTTAAGACTGTTTAAGGTTGTAACAGTCTAGCGGACACGTTCAGTCACGGAAGTTGTTAAAAGACAGCGGATGGTCTGCCATTTTCTCGCGGATCAGCGCCATCGCTGCTTGCAAATCATCGCGTTTGGCGCCAGTGATGCGTACTTTGTCTTCTTGAATGGCAGCTTGCACTTTCAGCTTGCTTTCCTTCATCAATTTTTGCAGTTGTTTGGCAATTTCGGACTCAATGCCATTTTTGACCTTGATGACTTGCTTGACCTTGTCGCCACCAATTTTTTGCGACTTTTGAATGTCCAGAAAGCGGACATCCACATTGCGCTTGGTGAGCTTGTTGCGCAACAAGTCCTCCACCTGTGTCAGTTGAAACTCGGCATCACCAAACATGGTGATTTCTTTGTCTTTGAGCTCTACGGCGGCTGAGGTGCCTTTGAAGTCGAAGCGGGTGGCAATTTCCTTGGAGGCATTTTCAACCGCGTTCTTCACTTCAACGAAATCGGCTTCCAGCACAGTGTCAAACGATGGCATGGTTTTACTTTCTTAAATAGGGTGGTGGACAAGGCACTTGGCAGATCAAGCAGACACAGGTCTGAGTGCAGTGCGACAATCTCAAGGATGTTAGTCGAGAAAAATACCCCCCTGCAGGATTGCAATACCTTCGGCATTGTGGCCAGTGCAGACACCTTGGTGCGTATTCATAGCGCAGCCGATGTGCAAGAGTTTGTTGCCAGTCCACATTACCGGGGCCGTAAAGTATTTGTACTTGGCGGCGGTAGCAACATTGTGCTGACAGGCGATGTCATGGATGCAGTGGTGCTCAAAATGGAAATAGCTGGCATTGCAGCCATTGCACAGACAGACAGCCATTGGATTGTGGAGGCTGGAGCAGGCGTGCTTTGGCATGATTTGGTAGCTTGGACCGTTGAGCATGGTTACCCGGGCTTAGAAAACCTGGCTTTGGTCCCTGGCACGGTAGGGGCCGCGCCAGTGCAGAACATTGGTGCCTACGGCGTTGAGCTGCAAGACCGTTTCTATGAATTAGATGCGGTGGACCTGGCCAGTGGTCAGTCATTTACTTTGGATGCAGCGCAGTGCGCATTTGGCTACCGAGACTCTGTCTTCAAACATGTACCCGCCTCACCCGTGGGTACACCAGTGGCCAAGGTACAAGGCATGGGGCTGGCAGGTCGTGCGGTGATTACAAAGGTGCGGTTTGCTTTACCCAAACATTGGAAGCCTGAGTTGGGATACATGGATCTGCAGCGTAAGCAAGCGGACGAAGGTGTCGAACATCCTAGTGCGCAGCAAATCTTCGATTGGGTGGTGGCGATTCGCCGCGCCAAGTTACCCGATCCAGCAGTGGTCGGTAATGCCGGCAGTTTCTTTAAGAACCCAACCGTTACTGACGATCAGTGCCGTGACATCTTGGCGCGGGAGCCGAAAATTGTGCATTACGCGATGCCCAATGGCTCTATCAAGCTGGCTGCAGGCTGGATGATTGATGCCTGTGGCTGGAAAGGCAAGACGGTAGGCAATGCCGGTGTTTATGAGAAGCAGGCACTGGTGCTGGTGAACCGGGGGACGGGTGAAAACAGCGTGACAGGCGGCGAGGTAATGACTCTGGCAGGTGCAATTCAGACCAGCGTTTATGAGCGTTTTGGAATACGCTTGGAACCTGAACCCGTTGTCCTCTAAGTCAGACGAGCCATGAGAGCCTAGGCATTAAAAAAGCGCTGTGAATTTCGCAGCGCTTTTTTGTTTACAGCCAGTATTCCAGTACTGGCTGCGAAGAGACCTGTAAATACATCAGGCCAGCGATTTTTGTTTCATCCACTCACCAGCTTGCTGGGCCGCATACGCCAAAGCGCGATCTGCTGATTTGAACAGAGGCTTGAATGTGAAAAAACGCTGAGTGCGGCCCGCGCCGTTGCCACTATCGACAGTCAGTTGTGCGTGAAAGCGTCCATCAGCTTCAGGCAATGCCTTGGGCTCAAACGTGAAGCGGTCAATCGTGATGGTGTGCGAGGGTTGTGTTTGGATTTTGGACATGGTGTCTCTCCCTTCTTTATATGTCTGATACATACGCAGTGCGTAATGCATCATAAAGATAGAGAGAGGTAAGTCAAAGAAAGTTCCGTAGTGCTTGTGTGCCTGCGGTCAAGCAAAGCGAAATTTGGGTGACTCAGTTACTTCAAGCTGCCCGACAAAAACTTGGCCAAACGCTCGCTTTGTGGATTGCTCAACACCTCGCGTGGATGACCTTGTTCTTCGATCAAACCTTGGTGCAGAAAGACCACGTGGTTTGAGACTTCACGGGCAAAACCTATTTCGTGGGTGACGACCACCATGGTGCGCCCTTCTTGGGCCAAGACCTGCATCACGCGCAGTACTTCACCGACCAGCTCAGGGTCCAGAGCGCTGGTGGGCTCGTCAAACAACATGACTTCAGGCTCAACCGCGAGGGCGCGAGCGATCGCCACGCGTTGTTGCTGACCGCCACTCATGTGATTGGGCCAGGTGTCTTCCCTGTTTTCAAGACCCACAAGGCGCAGGTATTTACGAGCACGTTCAATGGCCTCTTCTTTGGGCAGGCCCAAAACATGTATGGGCGCTTCGATGATGTTTTCTAGAACCGTCTTGTGTGCCCAGAGGTTGAAATGCTGAAACACCATGGACAGCTTGGTGCGCAATTGCTGCAATTGTTTCGGACTTACAGGCTCCAGCTCGCCTTTGCGGCCAAGTTTGAGTTGCAGCTCCTGGCCTGCAACTACGATGCGGCCTTGCTGGGGTTTTTCCAGCAGGTTGATGCAGCGCAGCAATGTTGATTTGCCGGAACCAGAGCTGCCAATCAGGCTGATCACGTCACCTGCCTTGGCGGTCAGCGTGACGCCTTTGAGCACATGGTTGCTGCCATAGCTCTTGTGGATACCTTCGGCTTGAAGTTTGTATGCAGTGGATGTCATGGATGCGTGTGCGGTGTTAGTGCGTACGAGGTGCCAGATAGGCCAGAAAGCGTTTTTCTAGCAATCCAAAAAAACCAATCAGCGCAAAAGTGACGCACAAATAAATAACGGCAGCGGCCAGATAGGCCTCAAAAGGAAGGTAGTAGTCCGAGTAGATGCGGCTCGCAACGGCTGTGACATCGGTCAAAGCAGGCACCACACTGGCCAAACTGGTTGAGTGCAGCATCATGACAGCCTCATTGCAATACGGTGGCAGGGTACGGCGTAGAGCACTGGGTAGCACGATGCGCAGCATGATTTGCCAGCGGCTCATACCGATGGCGCGTGCGGCTTCAACCTCTCCAGGGTTGGTTTCACGAATGGCTCCAGCCAGCATCTCTGCGGTGTAGCCTGCTGTATTCAATGTGAAAGCCAAGAAGGCGCAGAAAAATGGTTCTTTAAAATGCGTCCACGGCCAGACATCGTCCCAGCGGGTCTGAATCCATTCCAGCTGTGCCAGGCCGTAGTAAATCAGGTAAACCTGAATCAGCAGGGGCGTGCCACGCACGAAGTAGGTAAATGCTCCCACAATTTTTTCGAGCACAAGATTGCCACTGGTAAGGGCAATAGCCCCCAGCAAGGCCAAGATGCAGCCAATGGCCAAACTGGAGATCAGCAACCACAAGGTGGTGAGCAAGCCGTTGCCGTACATGGCCAGATGCTCAGGTTGAAAGATGATGTCCCAGCTCATAACTGCACCTTCTCTGTACCAAGGCTATAGCGTGCATTCAGGCGTTTGAGTGCCCACAGAGAAATACTGGTAAACACAAGGTACAAAGCCGCAGCAAACAGCAAAAAGATAAAGGGCTCACGCGTTGCTGCGCTGGCTTGCTTGGCCAGATAGGTCATGTCATGCAGGCCAATCAGGCTGACCAGCGCTGTTGCCTTGATCAGCACCAGCCAGTTGTTGGTAAAACCAGGCAGTGCATAGCGCACCATTTGCGGCAAGGTGATACGCATGAAGGTCTGGGTCGAGCCCATGCCGAAGGCCCATGCAGCTTCCATTTGCCCTCGTGGGATCGACAAAATGGCGCCACGAAATGTCTCTGTCATGTAGGCACCATAAATAAAACCGAGAGTGCCAACACCCGCAACAAAGGGGTTGAGGTCCAGCGTGAATTCGGAACCAATTGATTCAAAAAAGGTATTAATACCAATCGCTGCGCCATAAAAAATCAGCAGCATGAGCACCAGTTCAGGGATGCCGCGCACCACCGTGGTGTACAGGGTAGAGATCCATACGAGTGGTTTTTTACCAGACAGCTTGGCTGTTGCGCCTAGCAGTCCCAGTACCGTAGAGACAACAAGTGAAGCAAGGGACACAGCTACAGTCAGCAGTGCCCCTTGCAGGATAGATAAGTAGTAATCGCTCATGCGTAGCAGACGCTTTTCCTAAACAGGACTGCCCGCAGCCGGAGAATCCGGTCAGCGGGCAGTGACAGCCTTAAAGCTTAGTTGCCGTATGGGTCAAAGTCAAAGTACTTCTTGGCAATGGTGCTGTAGGTGCCATTGCTGCGGATCGTCTTGATCGCCTTGTTGATCTGCTCTTTCAGATCTTTCTGGTTCTTGCGCATGCCAATGCCAATACCGTCACCGTAGTACTTGGTTTCGTACTGATCTTGGCCCACATAGCCGTAGTCTTTGCCTTCAGGCTTGCGCAGGAAACCGCCGTGCACTTCTACCTTGTCGGCCACCGTGCCGTCCAAGCGGCCTGCGTTGATGTCCAGGTAGACCTGGTCTTGTGCTTCGTAAGGAATGACATTGACGCCAGCGGGTTTGAGCTCGCCCAGCGCCCATTTTTCTTGGGTGCTGCCTTTGAGTACACCAATACGCTTGCCCTTGAGCGAGGCCGGGCCCGCGTACTCTGTGCCCTTTTTCACCACAATGGCACTGGGTGTCTTGTAGTAACGGTCGGAAAAGTCAATGACGCGCTTGCGTTCGTCGGTGATCGATAGCGAACTGACGATCACGTCGTATTTACGCGCTTGCAGCCCAGGGATCATGCTGTCCCAGACTTGTTCGACAAATACACAGTTGCGCTTGATTTCAGCACAGACGGCGTTGGCAATGTCTACATCAAAGCCTGCGGGCTTGCCGTCAGGAGTTTTGTAGGTGAAGGGTTCGTAGGTGGGGTCAATTGCGACCTTCAGATCAGCAGCTTGTACTGCTGTTGCACAAACGGCCAATAAAGCCAAGCTTACAAATTTCTTTGTCATTCAAGTCTTCCTTCAATGTAGTTATATACGCCTTGGCATTCGCATGATGCATGCCAAGTTGCGATTGCATTGTAGGAGTCAGTGAATGTTTTTTTACTGCGTTTTTACCAATATGAACAGCCTTGTGGTGGAGATAAACACAAAGGATCGGTCGTTACAAAATGCTGGACTGGTATTACGGTTTGTTGTAGCTGGGGCGTATGAGCAGACTGTGCACGCGATACGGTGCACGTTCTTCTACGGCGATGTCCATGGGAACAAAGGCTTTGTCGCATTGCAGCAAGTAGCTGCCGATGTAGGAGATGGGTGAGCGCATTTGTCCCGCAATGTGGCAGTCGCCAACGGTCTGGTGCACTTGAGCAAACACTTGTTTGAGTTGATCGGAGCTGGCTTGTTTGTTGAATTCTTCGGTGAAGTTTTTGGCGTCTGGTACCGCTGTCTTGCCTTCAAGTGCCGAAAAAATAGCTTGAAAGTGTTTTTTGAGTGCTTGCTCTGCCGCAGGGTTAGGTAAGGGTTGCTGCGGAGTGGGAGTGGCAGCAGGGCCGGCAGCTTTGTTGTTGTCAGCCGCAAAAGCTGTGGGTAGAGCTGTGGCTAAGACCAATGCGGCCATCCATTTGCCAGCTTTGAAGGGGTGGATTGCAGAATTCATTGTTGCAAACTCCTTGTTTTCAGTGATGAAGCAGTTTTCACTTTCATCTTGAAGTGCTTGGTAGGAAAAACTCTTGCATCGCTGTAGTGGTGCAAGACGGCGCTGGCACCGCTGTGCCGTTGCTCCTGCATAAAAAAAGCCGCTGAGATACAGCGGCTTTTAATGTTGAACACTCGAGCAGTTGCACCGCTCAAAGACAAGTATTACTTCTTGTCGTTACCCAGCTGAGGCAGGGCGCTGGCGCTGCTCACACTCAGCAGGCCTGCCTTGGAGTAAATCGCCAGTTTGTCGCGGGTGTCGATCAAGTCCAGATTGCGCATGGTCAGTTGACCGATGCGGTCAGCTGGGCTGAACGGTGCGTCTTCTACCTTCTCCATGGACAGGCGCTCAGGTGCGTAAGTCAGGTTGGGCGATTCTGTGTTGAGGATGGAGTAATCATTGCCACGGCGCAGCTCCAGTGTCACGGTGCCGGTGACGGCGCGTGCTACCCAGCGCTGCGAAGCTTCGCGCAGCATGATGGCCTGTGGATCAAACCAGCGGCCTTGGTACAGCAGGCGTCCAAGCTTGAGGCCATTGATGCGGTACTGCTCGATGGTGTCCTCGTTGTGAATGCCTGACACCAGGCGCTCGTAAGCAATATGCAACAGCGCCATGCCGGGTGCTTCGTAAATGCCGCGGCTCTTGGCTTCAATGATGCGGTTTTCAATCTGATCGCTCATGCCGATGCCGTGGCGGCCACCGATGCGGTTGAGCTCCATGAACACTTCAACCAGGTCGGTCACAGCGTTGCCGTTGATGGCTACGGGGCGGCCTTCGTCAAAGGTGATGGAGACTTCTTCGGCCTTCACTTCAACTTCTGGCTTCCAGAATGCCACGCCCATGATGGGGTTGACGATGCGAATGCCGGAGTTCAGTTGCTCCAGATCCTTGGCCTCGTGGGTGGCGCCCAGCATGTTGGAGTCGGTGGAGTAGGCTTTTTCGGCCGACATCTTGTAGCCGAAACCTTCCTTGGTCATGAACGCCGACATTTCAGAGCGGCCACCAAGCTCGTCAATGAAAGTTTGATCCAGCCAAGGCTTGTAGATCTTCAGGTCAGGGTTGGTCAGCAGGCCATAACGGTAAAAGCGCTCGATGTCGTTGCCTTTGAAGGTCGAGCCATCGCCCCAGATGTTGACGTCATCTTCCTTCATGGCTGCAACCAGCATGGTGCCGGTCACGGCGCGGCCCAGTGGGGTGGTGTTGAAGTAGGTGATGCCGCCGGTAGAAATATGGAAGGCACCGGACTGGATGGCTGCAAGGCCTTCATTGGCCAGTTGAGGGCGGCAGTCGATCAGGCGGGCTTGTTCTGCGCCGTATTCCATCGCCTTGCGGGGAATTTCGTCGTAGTCGGCTTCGTCGGGCTGGCCCAGATTGGCGGTGTAAGCGTAGGGCAGAGCGCCCTTGTTCTTCATCCAGCGCAATGCGGCACTGGTGTCCAGGCCACCGGAGAAGGCGATGCCGACTTTTTGGCCGACGGGTACGGATTGCAGAATGGTTTCCATCAGATTCTCTTTAAATTAATAGCTTTCAACGCTTGCTAAGTAAGCGCTAGAGGCATAAAAGGCTTGAAATTATTTGCTCCAGCCCAAAGGCTTAGGCGTAATGGCAGATGTAGTGGTAAGCCTCAGTCACGCGGATGTCGAACTTGGAGTTCGCGGGAATGTGAAAGCTTTCGCCAGCGCTAGAGGTTTGCCATGTGCCGCTGCCGTCCAGTTTGTATTCGCAAGAACCACCCACGCATTCCATGATTTCTGCAGCGGCAGTACCAAACGTCAATGTAGCGGGCAAAACCACGCCGACGGATTTCTTGGTGCCATCGGCCAAGGTGAAGCTGTGGCTTACGCACTTGCCGTCAAAGTAGACGTTGGCCTTGGTGGTCAAAGTGACGCTGGAGAAATGCTCGGTAGTCATGGTGAACGCGCAGTCGCTGGTGTTGGATCGAAGCTGTCCATTTTAGGCTACCTGCGCCATCCTTGGGGTTTCGCAAAACGCACGAGAAAAAGCCCCTGGGCAGGGGCTTGCTGAATGCTTAGCGCCAGTGTCCAGAGGGAGGCGAGGCTGGGTGAGTGGACGCTGCTGCATACGGGTTGCCCGGCTGTGCGTAGGCGATGTTGTTGGTCACAACCATATGGGCCGGTGCTGGCTGGTAGATGCCGGTGGGCCCTGAAAAATGCCTTGCACTGGCGGTGTACGAAGATGAATATCTGTTTTCAGCTTGGGGCTGCACGTTAATTGGCAGCCAGGCTCCGGGGTGACTGCCGGTCCGTGTGGTGTAGCGTCGGCCTGCATACTCATAGGCCACGTCGTAGCCGATGGTATGGTTTTCGTACACGGTTTCATTGGTGCAGCGACGCACGGTTTCGTAGCGTGGCTGGCTGTTGCTGCTTTCGATGAAGTTGCCAATCAGGCCGCCTGCAATGGCCCCCACAATGGTTGCAACGCCCCGGTCAGAACCTTGGCGGTAGTTATGGTGGCCGTAGCCGTGATAGCCGCGGGGGCTGTAATAACCTCGCGCAGCAGAGCGGCCACTGCTGCGCCCGAGGGCATTGCCTGCTACACCACCTACAACGGCGCCAATGATGGCGCCGGTGCCATTGGTGCGTTGCCCGCCATCAACCTGCACATCTTCACAAAACTGTTGTGGCACACCCACTTGCTGCATCACTGGGATGACTGAAAGTACGCGCGCCTGCTCTTGGGCGAAGGTGCTGGCGCAGGCCAGGCCTGCTGTGACAGCGATAGTGTTCGTGATAGTGAGCCATTGCTTGATACCCATCTAAAAGCTCCTGACCAGATGGCAATCGGGGTGTGATTACACACGCAAGTTTAGGTGTGTCGCTTCACCACGGTCACTGGTACGGGTAAAAAACCGCCTCATTTGAAGAGGGGTGTGTGCGCTCAGCGTCGAGGCTGCGGGCGACCCGGGTGTATCTCGATATTGACGGGGATGTCTGCATCGTTGTTGCGGTACTCGATGCTTTCCACCACTGGGGCACCTGGGGCCACAGAGCCATAAGATTTTTGCCCGGGCGTGACGCTGTTGGCGCTGGGGCGGTCATTGCTGCCATAGCGGTGGCCCGGGGTGGCTGCCTGTATGGGAATGCGTTTGCCCGGGTTGTGCGCCATGCGCTGCGCGTGTTGCTGACCGTTGTATTCGTAGAGCACGTCATAGCCGACCAACTGCTCTTCATAGATGGTGCTGGTCTTGCAGCGTGTGCGCTGGGCATAGTCCATGCACTCTTCGTGCGGCACGGCCACTTGTTCATAGATGGGCGTGGCGCTGAGCACGCGGGCATAGTTTTGCTGTGCCGATGCTGCCAAAGGCAGGCTGGATCCCAAGCACACACTGGCGACAGCAAGGCTAATGCGTTGAAGCGATGTGAGGGTCACTGGGTTGTCTCCTGAACGCGATGGGTAATTTGTTGGTGTGGTGTGCTTGCCGGACTCATCCCAAGGCTGCTTGCCAGACATCTGCTTTGAAACCTACGGTGATACGCCCATCTGCCCATTCCACCACAGGGCGCTTGATGACGCTGCAATGGTCTTGCAGTAGCAGGGCGGCGCTGGTCGCATCCGTCACGCTGGCTTGAACGCTGGGATCCAGCTTGCGCCAAGTGGTTCCTTGGCGGTTGGTGAGCTTGTCCCAGCCTACTGCCTGCAGCCATAGCGCCAGCTTGTCGGCGGGTACGCCTTGCTTTTTGAAGTCGTGAAACTCGTAATCCAAACCTTGCTCGGTAAGCCAGGTGCGTGCTTTTTTCACAGTGTCACAGTTTGGGATGCCGTAAACACGAATAATCTTGTTGGTACTCATGGTGTTGATGGTGATGCATGCGTGGGTGCGCCACAATCATGCCCTGTATGCACAGTACTTTCTCCACACTTTCTGAATGGCTTGCGCACTGCGAGCAAATTCATCCACAAACCATTGCCATGGGGCTTGAGCGTGTGCGCGAAGTTGCGCAGCGCATGCAGTTGAAATTCGACTGTCCTGTGATCACCGTGGCAGGCACCAATGGCAAGGGGTCAACCTGTGCCATGCTGGAGGCCGTGGCCCTGCAATCTGGCTACAAGCCCGGTGTCTATACATCGCCCCATTTGGTGCACTTTGAAGAGCGTTGCCGCATCCATGGCGAGATCGCCAAGGCCGACGATTTCTTGCCGCACTTTGAAGCGGTCGAAGCTGCTCGCTTGCAAGGTGATGAGGTATTGCTGACGTACTTTGAGTTCACTACGTTGGCCATCATGCGCATGCTCAGCCTGGCCAAGCTGGATGTTGCCATCTTGGAAGTGGGGCTGGGTGGGCGCTTGGATGCAACCAACATTGTGGATGCAGACTGCGCCATCATCACCAGCGTAGATATTGATCACGCTGCTATTTTGGGTAATGACCGTGAGACGATTGGCCGTGAGAAGGCCGGCATCATGCGCGCCGGGCGTCCGGTGGTGGTCAGTGACCCCGTTCCCCCGCAAAGCGTGATTGACCATGCGGCAGAGATTGGTGCGGATTTGCGTTTGTTTGGCCGCGACTTCAACTATGACGGGGACAAGCAGCAGTGGGGTTGGGCTGGGCGTGACCGGCGCTATGCAGGTTTGTCTTACCCCGCCTTGCGTGGTGCGAATCAGTTGATGAATGCATCGGGGGTTTTGGCCGCTTATGAAGCGCTGCGGCCTGTGTTGCCGGTCACAGCGCAAGCGGTGCGTACGGGCTTGGCCATGGTGGAGCTGCCGGGCCGCTTTCAGATTATTCCAGGGCAGCCAACGCTGGTACTGGATGTGGCACACAACCCGCATTCGGTGGCCGCTCTGACCGCCAATCTGGATGCCATGGGTTACTACCCCACAACACATGCAGTCTTTGGAGCCATGGCGGACAAAGACTTGGCACCGATGCTGATGAAAGTCGGGGTCTTGATTGACCGCTGGTATTTCACCGATCTGCCGACGGAGCGTGCAGAGACTGCTGCCAATTTGCAGCAAAAAATGAACGCACTGCAAGTGGTGGCTGGCGGTACGCGCCGGGAAGTACCCATCAGCTTGCATGCCAATCCGCAAGCCGCTTTGGATGCTGCCGTACGCGCAGCAGACCCGGCTGATAGAATCGTAGTCTTTGGCTCGTTCTATACGGTAGGTGAGGTTTTGAAAGATGGGCCACCTCGCCTGCACGCCAAACATTTGGGCGAATAAGGTCCGCTACGCGACGCATCTTCATGGCACTTTTCAAATTCCGTTGGCCTGGTCAGAAAGAGGAGCGCGAGCAAACGCCTGTACGGCGTTCTCGCACTGCGCAGGCAGAGAGCGTAGATGACATGCGCCGCCGTGCGCGCCATCGCCTGATTGGCGCCGCTGTTCTGGTGGTGTTGGGGGTCATTGGTTTCCCCATCTTGTTTGATACCCAGCCGCGCCCGATTCCGGTCGATGTGCCGATTGAAATCCCGGATCGCAATCAGGTGGCTCCTTTGATCGTGTCGGGTGCACAGGCTCAAACGGAACCCAAAGGGTCTGCGCCTGCTTCGGCCTTGCCACCTATTGCAGATGGTGCGCTGGGTGATGGTGAAGAGCTGGTGGTGAATGAGCCAGCTCCTTTGACGGTGCCTAAGCCGCCAGAGCCGCCCCGCTTGGTGCCTGAGCCTGTACATACACCTGTCGCGGTGCCCAAGCCAGAACCCAAACCAGAGCCCAAGCCTGATGTATTGCCTGAGCCCAAGCCTGTGCCTGCCCCCAAGCCGGTGAGTGAGGCTGAGCGTGCCCGTGCTTTGCTGGAGGGGCGCAGTGTGCCTGCCGCCGCTGCAGCGCCTGCCAAGGTAGAGGCCAGCAAGCAAGGACGCTTTATTGTGCAAGTGGGTGCCTTTGCCGATGTGGCCAAAGCGAATGAAGTGCGCAGCAAGCTGGAGCGATCAGGCCTGAAGACGTACACCCAGGCGGTAGATACCAAAGACGGCAAGCGCACACGTGTGCGTGTGGGCCCTTACGAGCAGCGTGGTGATGCGGATCAGGCGGCGGCACGCATCAAGGGCCTGGGTCTGCCGGCATCGGTGCTGACTTTGTAAGCCTGGCTGACAATAACTTCCTACAAATAGGGCATTGAAAGCACATGGCTGTTTTGGATGGTGTGTTGCTGGGCATTTTGGTGGTGTCCTTGCTGCTGGGTGCTTGGCGTGGCCTGATTTTTGAGCTGTTCTCTTTGGTGGGCTGGGTGGCTGGTTTTTTTGTGGCCCGCCTGTTTGCTGAAGATGTCGCGGCCTTGTTGCCTGTAGATGGCTTTGACGCCACTGTGCAGTACGGCATTGGATTTGTGCTGACCTTTGTGCTGTCCGTTTTTGTATGGGGACTGCTCAGCGCCTTGGCCAAAAAATTGGTTGAAGCGGCAGGTTTGCGGCCGGTGGACCGTACGCTGGGCGCTGTGTTTGGCCTGTTGCGCGCAGCGGTTCTGATTTTGGTGCTGGCTGTGGTGGTGGTGTCAACGCCTCTGCATGCGCAAGGTTGGTGGACACAATCCTTGGCAGCACCATGGTTGACAGAGGCGGTGGCAAGCATCTTGCCCGCCTTGTCCGTGGAATGGGGAAGGCTGTTGCCTTCCACGTGAGAGAGTAAATGCTGTGCCTGACTTGGGCACGGCTTTCAAGCAAATACCGCGGGAGCAATCCCGCAGATTGATGGAACGCGACTATGTGTGGAATCGTCGGGGTGGTCAGTACCACGCCAGTGAATCAACTGATCTATGACGCCTTGCTGCTGCTTCAGCACCGCGGCCAAGATGCAGCCGGTATCGTCACCCAGCAAGAGCGCAAGTTCTTCATGCACAAAGCCAAGGGCATGGTGAAGGATGTGTTTCGCACCCGTAATATGCGCGCATTGCCTGGCACGATTGGCTTGGGCCAGGTACGTTACCCCACGGCAGGCAATGCAGAGAGCGAAGAAGAGGCCCAGCCTTTCTACGTGAACGCACCGTTTGGCATTGTGATGGTGCACAACGGCAACCTGACGAACGCCAAGCAATTGCGCGAAGAGCTGGCCAGCACCGACCACCGCCACACCAACACCGAGAGTGACTCTGAGGTGCTGCTGAATGTGCTGGCCCATGAACTGGGTCGCAGCACCAGCGGCGTGCCGCTGACGACGCAAGACGTGTTCAAGGCTGTGCGTGCGGTACACAAGCGCATCAAGGGCTCTTACGCAGTGATCGCCTTGATTGCGGGTTACGGTTTGCTGGCTTTCCGCGACCCCTACGGTATTCGTCCCCTGTGCCTGGGCAAAGGTGCAGACGGCACCTGGGTGCTGGCTTCTGAATCTGTGGCGCTTGAAGGTACTTTGCATACGCTGGAGCGTGACGTGGCGCCGGGTGAGGCGGTGTTCATCACGACCGATGGACAGGTGCATTCCGAGCAATGTGCAGAAAACAGTGTGCTGAACCCCTGCGTGTTTGAGTACGTGTACCTGGCACGACCTGACTCCACCATGGATGGCATTTCGGTCTACCAGGCACGCTTGAACATGGGTGAAACCCTGGCCAAGCGCGTGATCTCCACCGTGCCCCCGGCAGAGATCGACGCCATCATTCCCATCCCTGAATCCAGTCGCCCCAGCGCCATGCAGCTGGCGCAGCTGCTGGGTATTCCCTATCGTGAAGGTTTTGTGAAAAACCGCTACGTGGGTCGCACTTTCATCATGCCGGGCCAAGGGGCGCGCAAAAAGTCCGTGCGTCAAAAGCTCAACGCGATTGGCAGCGAGTTCAAGGGCCGCAATGTGCTGCTGGTGGACGACTCCATCGTGCGCGGCACTACCTCCAAAGAGATTGTGCAAATGGCACGCGATGCAGGCGCCAACAAGGTGTATCTGGCATCAGCCGCCCCACCGGTGCGCCATCCCAACGTGTACGGGATTGATATGCCCACCCGCACTGAGCTGGTGGCCCATGGCCGCACCGTGGAAGAAATTCGCCAGGTCATCGGCTGTGACGCGCTGATCTACCAAGATGTGGATGCCATGAAGCAAGCCGTGGGAAAGATCAATCCGGCAGTCAAGGGCTTTGAGGCCTCATGCTTTGACGGTATTTATGTCACGGGTGATATCTCTGAGGCCGAAGTGGCTGCGCTGAATGAAGGGCGCAATGCTGGTGCGCAAGAAGAGTCGCAGGACACTTCCCGCCTGTCGTTGCCCAATGCTCAGGAGCAATAAGCTCTAAGCTCACAACCGGGCGTCATAAGCCCGCAGGCACAATAAAAGGAGCTGCTAGCGCAGGTGGAATAAGTACTTCAAAGTGGTTTTGCTTTGAATTCCTTGTCTACTCTGCGTGCGTTGCTCCTTTTTTCGTGGTGCAACATCGTTGTTTGCACTCTACCAAGACGCAAAGACATAACAAGGAATAGCCGCCGTGACCGATTCAACACTTCCACAAGGCCTGCATCCTGAAACCCTGGCAGTGCGCGAAGCGTTGCCCCGCAGCCAGTGGGGTGAGCACTGCGAGGCGCTGTACATGACCAGCAGTTTTGTGCAGCCTGACTGTGAAACGTCTGCCCGCCGCTTTGCAGCGCAGGAAGACGGCTACACCTACAGCCGCACTGGCAACCCCACCGTAACCAGCTTTGAGCGGCGCTTGGCGGCTATGGAAGGCACAGAATGCGCGGTGGCCACCAGCACGGGGATGTCAGCCATTTTGCTGGTCGCACTGACCATGTTGAAGGCGGGCGATCACGTAATCTGCTCGCTGTCCATGTTTGGCTCCACCATCAAATTGCTGGGCACCGAGATGGCGCGCTTTGGTGTCGAGACCACATTTGTCTCGCAAACCGATATCAGCGAGTGGAAGGCTGCCATCAAGCCCAACACGCGGCTGTTCTTTGCGGAAACGCCCACCAACCCTCTGACCGATCTGTGCGATATCGCCGCCTTGGCCGAGCTGGCGCACGCCCATGGAGCCTTGCTGGCGGTAGACAACAGTTTTGCCACACCTGTGTTGCAGCAGCCAGCCAAACTGGGCGCTGACATTGTTGTGCACTCTGGCACCAAATTTCTGGACGGGCAGGGCCGCACCATGATTGGCGCTGTATGCGGCTCTATCGCCCTGGTTGATAAGGTGATGGGTACTTTCCTGCGCAGCGGTGGCCTGAATGCTGCGCCTTTCAATGCCTGGACGGTGATGAAAGGCTTGGAAACCTTGGCCTTGCGCGTTAAAGCGCAAAGCGCAGCAGCGCTGGAGCTGGCTGCATGGCTGGAGGCACACCCTAAAGTGGCTCGCGTGTACTACCCCGGCCTGAAGAGCCATTCGCAGTACGAGCTGGCAATGCGCCAGCAAAACGGCCTGGGGGGCGGTGTGCTTTCCTTTGACGTTGTGGGCGATACGCCGGAAAACCTGCGAAAGAATGCCTTTCACGTGGTCGACCATACGCAGGTGTGTAGCATTACGGCTAACTTGGGTGATGTGAAAACCACCATCACCCATCCCGCCAGCACCTCGCATGGCCGTCTGACAGAAGCGCAGCGTCAAGCTGCAGGCCTGGGTCAGGGACTTATTCGCATCTCCGTGGGTTTGGAGCACTTGAACGATATCAAGGCCGATCTTTCCCGCGGACTGGACACACTGTAATGACACAAAAAATTCGCACCCGCTTTGCACCTTCGCCCACTGGTTTTATCCACTTGGGCAATATCCGTTCGGCTCTGTATCCATGGGCTTTTGCGCGCGCCAATGGCGGTGATTTCATCTTGCGTATTGAAGATACCGATGTAGAGCGCTCGACCCAGGCTTCTGTGGATGTGATCATCGAGGGCATGCAATGGCTGGAGCTGACCCACGACGAGGGTCCGTTCTTTCAAATGCAGCGTATGGATCGCTACAAGCAAGTGCTGGCTCAGTTGCAGGCCAAAGGCTATGTCTACCCTTGCTACATGAGCATGCAAGAGCTCGATGCGCTGCGCGAAAAGCAGATGGCCAACAAGGAAAAGCCCCGCTACGACGGCACATGGCGCCCTGAAGAAGGAAAGGTGCTGCCTGCCATTCCTGAAGGCGTCAAACCCGTGCTGCGCTTCAAGACCCCCAAGGACGGCATTGTTGCCTGGGAAGACAAGTGCAAGGGTCGCATCGAGTTTCAGAACTCGGAGCTCGATGACTTGGTGATCGCCCGCCCAGACGGCACACCCACCTACAACTTCTGTGTCTGTGTCGACGATATGGACATGACGATCACCCATGTGATTCGCGGTGACGACCATGTGAACAACACGCCTCGCCAGATTCACATCTTTGAGGCTTTGGGTGCCGCAGTGCCCGTGTTTGCCCACCTGCCCACCGTGCTCAACGAGCAGGGTGAAAAAATGTCCAAGCGCAATGGTGCCAAAGCCGTCACCCAGTACCGTGATGAAGGCTACTTGGCCGATGCCATGGTGAACTATCTGGCCCGCTTGGGATGGAGCCACGGTGACGACGAAATCTTCTCGCGCCAGCAATTTTTGGAGTGGTTCAATCTGGACCACCTGGGGCGCAGTGCAGGTCAGTTTGATGAAGCCAAGCTGCGCTGGGTCAATGCCCAGCACTTGAAGGCTATGGACGACGTGGCTTTGGCTGCCAAGGTCAAGCCTTTCCTGATCAAGGCGGGTGTAGCTGAACCCCTGATTGATGCGGATGACCGTTTTGTGCGCATTTGTGCACTCTTCAAGGACCGCTGCGAAACCCTGGTGGATCTGGCCAACTGGGCCAAGCTGTTCTATGTCGACGGTGTAGAGCGTAACGAGGAAGACTTTGCCAAGCACCTGACCGAAGCTGCCAATCCAGTACTGGATGCATTTGCGGCAGCCATGGAAACTGTGCAGTGGGATAAAGATGCAATTTCTGCCGCGATTAAAGAAGTGCTGAAAGCGCAGGGCGTGAAAATGCCCGTTTTGGCCATGCCCGTACGTGTATTGACCGTAGGCACAGCGCATACGCCATCGGTAGATGCGGTGCTGGAATTACTTGGACGTGAAAAAATTCTTGCGCGTTTGAAAAACCGTTAAAAACCTGTCTATAATTCGAGTCTCTGTGCAGCACAATAACTAAATTGTTGTGTTGTCAAGTGGGGGTATAGCTCAGCTGGGAGAGCGCTTGCATGGCATGCAAGAGGTCATCGGTTCGATCCCGTTTACCTCCACCAAGATTTATCAGAAACGAGAAATCGGTTCTTAGGTTATGACCCTATCGTCTAGAGGCCTAGGACACTACCCTTTCACGGTAGGTACCGGGGTTCGAATCCCCGTAGGGTCGCCAAGTTTGAGGCGCTTGAAGCTACAAAGTAGCTGACAAAGCTTCCTGCCAGGAGTGGTAGTTCAGTTGGTTAGAATACCGGCCTGTCACGCCGGGGGTCGCGGGTTCGAGTCCCGTCCACTCCGCCAGTTTTGAGCATTGCTTGATTGAACAAGCGCCTTTGATTTAAAGGGCGCTTTTTTAATCGGAAGCAATTTCTAGGTTATGACCCTATCGTCTAGAGGCCTAGGACACTACCCTTTCACGGTAGGTACCGGGGTTCGAATCCCCGTAGGGTCGCCAAGTTTGAGGCGCTTGAAGCTACAAAGTAGCTAGCAAAGCTTCCTGCCAGGAGTGGTAGTTCAGTTGGTTAGAATACCGGCCTGTCACGCCGGGGGTCGCGGGTTCGAGTCCCGTCCACTCCGCCAGTTT
>NZ_JACUZW010000003.1:0-912318 GCF_014851485.1 Comamonas sp. CMM02
TTTGAGGCGCTTGAAGCTACAAAGTAGCTAGCAAAGCTTCCTGCCAGGAGTGGTAGTTCAGTTGGTTAGAATACCGGCCTGTCACGCCGGGGGTCGCGGGTTCGAGTCCCGTCCACTCCGCCAGTTTTTAAAAGCCGCATTAATGAAAATTAATGCGGCTTTTTGTTTTTTAAACTTCGAAAAAATGTTCAGTTCGAAGCTCTTGGGTGGTCATTGGATTATTTCGGAGCAAGGCGAATAGCACCATCCAGGCGAATTACTTCACCGTTGAGCATGTCATTTTCAATAATGTGCTTGACCAGCTTGGCATAGTCTTGCGGGGTTCCTAAACGGCTGGGGAAGGGCACACCTGCGGCCAATGTATCTTGCACTTCTTGAGGCATGCCAAACAGCATCGGGGTGCCAAAGATACCGGGCGCAATGGTCATGTTGCGAATGCCGTTGCGTGCTAAGTCGCGGGCAATCGGAAGGGTCATGCCAACCACGCCGCCTTTGGATGCAGCATAGGCCGCTTGACCCATTTGGCCGTCGTAAGCAGCCACGCTGGCTGTGGAGATGAGTACGCCACGCTCTCCCGTGGCTTCAGCCTCATTTTTGCTCATGGCTTGTGCAGCCAGGCGAATCATGTTGAAGCTACCAATCAGGTTCACTTGAATGACTTTTTGGTAGACAGCCAGGCTGTGGGCGCCATTTTTGCCAACGGTTTTTTCTGCAGGTGCAATGCCTGCACAATTGACCAATCCCATGAGTTTGCCTATTGCTGTGGCCTGCTGCACCACGGCCTGCCCGTCGGCCTCGCTGCTGACATCGCATGGCACAAAAACGCCGCCAATCTCTTGGGCTACGGCCTGGCCTTTGTCTGCCTGCATATCGGCAATCACTACTTTGGCGCCGTTGGCAGCCAGCATGCGTGCTGTGCCTTCGCCCAAGCCAGATGCTCCCCCCGTGACAATGAAAACCTTGCCTTGAATGTCCATGCTTGTGCTCCTTGTTTTTCGTTAACGTAAACGTCAATTATGAAAGGTGCTGCTTCTAAATACCAGTCACTTGCGCTGCATGCAGACGAAAAAAAACCCGGCGATAAAGCCGGGCTTAAATGGATCCAAGAAACGGGGGTTTCGAGAGGATCCAAGGAGACAACTGGTAACCAGGTGAACTGGTCGATGTGCGTATTCTAGGGTAAACCCTAGACCTTGTCTAGATCGCAGCTTTAAAAAGCTGAAAAAAATCAGGATTTACGGCTTGCAGGGGCCTGGGCTGCGTTTGTTGCAGTGGCTGTCACAGCCTTCAGATTGGCTTCGGCCAGATCAGATGCTTGCTTGACGGCTTTTTGAACGCCTTCAAAAGCGTTGTTGGCTGCAGAAACGGCGCTCTTCATCACGGCCACAGCTGTTTCGGAGCCAGCAGGAGCGTTCTTGGTGGTCGATTCCACCAAGTTGTTGAAACCTTGCTGCAATTCGCCAGCCTTGGCTTCGAGTGCTTTGCTCACTTCGGTGCTGGTGCTGGTGGCGATGTTGTAGAGGTGGCGATTGTATGCAGCAGTCTTTTCAGCGAGGGGCTGGAAAAAGCTGGTTTGCAGTGCCAGCAGCTCTTGCGCGTCTTTCACGTTCAGCAGGGCCTGGCTGTGGGTGGCGGCTTCTGCCAATGCGGCGCGCGAAGCTGCAACGTTCAGTTCCACAATTTTTTCAACGCCTTCAAAAGCCTTGGTGGTCAGACCAAACAGGGTTTCGAGGTTGGCTTTGTGGGCTGCGGTGAGTTGTTCAGGTGTGAGTGCCATGGTGAGTTCTCCATCAATAAAAAAAGCTGACAGGGGTGTTAACGGCAGCTGCACTTGTGAATCCAAAAAACCATGTTGCAGCGCAGCATGGATGTATTCTTCCGCAAGCTTCAATTTGGTGCAAGTAATTTTTTGTGCACTGCAGCATTCTTTGCGTTGAATCAGACAAAAGGCGGGTGCAGACGGTAGCGATGTGCGGCAAGGGTGCTGCTTAAGACGTAGCGAGCCTGTCACCTGTATGCATGCGCAATCAACAGTGCGCAGCCAAAATGCGGCGATGACTCAAGCTCATTCTTTTGCTGCACGTCCCGAGGCACAGCCGCGCAGTGTATTTTGCGTTTTTCGTGACATTCCCACGCGCTGGGCCGACAACGATGTCTATGGTCATGTGAATAACGTCGTGTATTACAGCTGGTTTGATACCGCTGTGAATGCCTATCTGATAGAGCAGGGTGCCTTGGATATTCACCAGGGGCAGACAATTGGCCTGGTGATTGAAACCCAGTGCAACTACTTTGCCCCCCTTGCTTTTCCGCAAATTGTGCAGGCGGGGATCAGGGTTGCCAAACTAGGGCACAGCAGTGTGCGCTATGAGATAGGCCTGTTTGCACAAGGCGAGGCAATGAGTGCGGCGGTGGGGCATTTTGTCCATGTCTATGTAGATAAGACGACGCGCCGACCCTGCCAATTGCCAGCAGTTTTACGGGCCGCATTGCAGCCGCTGGTGCTGCCTATTGCCGAGGGTGAAACTTCATAGCGCCTGGTGCTTGCACATCAAGGAAATTGGCTAGTTTGAATGCATAAGGCTTGCACCAAAGCCTTCGGTGTATGGCCTACACTGTGGCTTTCGCATCCGGCCCGCATGCCATGATTATTACCAGCTTGCTTGATACCGACCTGTATAAGTTCACCATGATGCAGGCGGTACTGCACCAATTTCCCGGGGCACAGGTTGAATACAAATTCAAATGCCGCAACCCCGGTGTGCAGTTGGCACCTTATGTGCAAGAGATTCGCGATGAAATACGCGCGCTGTGTCAATTGCACTTTCAGGATGCAGAGCTGGCGTATTTGCGCTCACTGCGTTTTATCAAGAGTGACTTTGTGGATTTCCTGAGCCTTTTCAAGCTCAATGAAAAGTACATCACGATCAAGGCGCTTGAAAATGGCGAGATCGATATCACCATCAAAGGCCCATGGCTGCACGTGATTCCGTTTGAGATTCCGGTGCTGGCCATTGTCAATGAAGTCTATTTTCGCAATACCCAGCCTGTGCCTGACTTCCTGGAGGGGCGCCGCCGTTTGGATGAAAAAATCAAGCTGCTGCGTGGCGATACGCTGGAGGGCTTGAAGATTGCGGACTACGGCACGCGTCGCCGTTTTAGCCGTGCCTGGCATGAAGAAGTGCTGCGCGTTCTGTGCGGCAAGCTGGGCACAGGCCCTCAGCGCCCCGCACCAGGCCACGGCCCCGGGCAGTTTGCAGGCACCAGCAATGTGCTGTATGCCATGCGACTGGGCATCACCCCTTTGGGCACCATGGCCCATGAGTTTTTGCAAGCCTGCCAGGCACTGGGCCCGCGTTTGCGTGACAGCCAGGTGTTCGGGTTTGAGTCTTGGGCCAAAGAGTACCGTGGCGACTTGGGCATTGCCTTGTCAGATGTGTACGGCATGAGTGCTTTTTTGCGCGACTTTGACCTGTATTTCTGCAAGTTGTTTGATGGTGCGCGCCACGACAGTGGAGACCCTTTTGTGTGGGGTGAGCGTCTGCTGGAGCATTACCGTACCAACCGTGTGGACCCGCTCAACAAGACGCTGATTTTCAGCGATGCGCTGACCATTCCGCGCACGATTGAGCTGTACCAGCGCTTTCATGGCCGCTGCCAGCTGGCCTTTGGCATTGGCACCAATCTGACCAATGACCTGGGTTATGAAGCCTTGCAGGTTGTGATCAAAATGACGCGGTGCAATGACCAGCCGGTGGCCAAATTGTCAGACACCCCGGGCAAGAGCATGTGTGAAGATAAAAAGTACCTGGCCTACCTGCGCCAGGTGTTCGAGATTCCCGAGGAGACCAACGAATGAACTATGTGCGATCTGCTGCTGTGGCTGGCCTGATGGCGGGGTTGCCAGCATGGGCCCAGGCTGCTGAGCTCGACGGTGCAGGCCTGGGGCTTTGGTGGGCAGTGCCTTTTGCGGGCTTGCTGCTGTCGATTGCCCTGATGCCTTTGCTGGCGCCTGACTTTTGGCACCACCATTTTGGCAAGGTAACGGCAGCCTGGTCGCTGGCATTTCTGATTCCCTTGGTGCTGATATATGGCATGGGGGCTGCGACCGCTAATTTTGTGCATGCGCTGCTGGCGGAGTATTTGCCTTTTGTGATCTTGCTCACCGCCTTGTATGTCGTGGCCGGTGGTATTTACATTCGCGGCAGTTTGACGGGCACGCCTGGGCTTAACACTGCAATCTTGGCCCTTGGTGCGGTACTGGCTAGTTTCATGGGCACCACAGGTGCGTCCATGCTGCTGATCCGGCCTTTGATTCGCGCCAACGCACACCGCTCGCGCGTGGTGCATGTGGTGGTGTTTTTTATATTCATTGTCTCCAACGCTGGTGGCTCGCTGACGCCGCTGGGGGATCCTCCGCTGTTTCTGGGCTTCTTGAAGGGCGTGGATTTCAGCTGGACGTTGCTGCACATCTGGCCTCAGGCCTTGTTTTTGGTGAGTGCGCTGCTGGCCATCTTTTTTGTGCTGGACAGCTGGCTGTGCAAGAACGACACCAATCAGCTGTCTGCACAGCCTGGCCATGACGCGCGCGAGTCGCTGGGTTTTGACGGCAAGATCAACTTTGTCCTGCTGGGTGTCGTGGTGGGGCTGGTGCTGCTCAGTGGCATGTGGAAGTCCGGCGTTGCATTCAATATTGCTGGCACTGATGTGGGCCTGCCAGGCATGGTTCGTGATGTGGGCCTGATTGCGGTGGCATTGCTGTCGCTGGCGCTCACTCCCAAGGCGGTGCACGCGAACAACCAGTTTGGCTGGGGCCCTATGCAGGAGGTTGCAAAGCTGTTTGCCGGCATATTCCTGACCATCATTCCTGTGATTGCCATGCTCAAGGCGGGGGTCGATGGCCCCTTCGCGGCTATTGTGCGAGCGGTCACCAACCCGGATGGAACGCCCAATGTGGCCATGTACTTCTGGGCCACGGGGGTGCTGTCTTCATTTTTGGATAACGCACCCACTTACCTGGTGTTCTTCAATACTGCAGGTGGTGATCCCGCCTTGCTGATGACGGCTTTGGCTCCCACGCTGGTTGCCATCTCCGCGGGTGCTGTGTTCATGGGCGCCAACTCCTATATCGGTAACGCACCCAATCTGATGGTGAAAGCCATTGCCGAGGACCGAGGCGTGCGCATGCCCAGTTTCTTTGGCTACATGCTGTGGTCGGTCGGCATCCTGGTGCCGCTGTTTATCGTAATGACATTTATCTGGTTCTAAGCCCAATGACAAAGCGCCGTATCTTGATTGCCCGTGCCATCCATCCTGACGTGGTGGCCTTTTTGAAGCAGCACTTTGAAGTGCACACCAACGATGCAGATACTGTCTGGTCGCCCGAGCAGCTGGCGCAGCAGTTGCAGGGAATGGATGGGGTGCTGACAACGTCCTCCGAACGCATCAGTGCACAGGTGCTGGCCGCCTGCCCGCAGCTCAAAGTGGTGGCCAACATGGCGGTGGGCTACAACAATTTTGATGTCGATGCCATGGAGCAAGCTGGTGTGCAAGGCACCAACGCCCCGGATGTACTGACCGAAACCACTGCGGACTTTGGCTTTGCCCTGCTGATGGCCACGGCCCGGCGCATCACCGAAAGCGAGCACTACCTGCGCGCAGGCAAGTGGAGCAAGTGGAGCTACGACATGTTTGCAGGTGCCGAGGTGCACGGCAGCACGCTGGGCATCATTGGCATGGGGCGCATTGGCCAGGGCATTGCCAAGCGCGGTGCTTACGGGTTTGGCATGAACGTGATTTATCACAACCGCTCTCACCTCAGCCCTGCGCTGGAAGCTGAATGCAAGGCCCGCTATGTGAGCAAGGACGAACTGCTGCAAACCGCTGACCACGTGGTGCTGGTGCTGCCGTACACGCCCGAGAGTCACCACACCATTGGCGCGGCCGAACTGGCGCAGATGAAGCCTACCGCCACGCTGATCAATATTGCGCGTGGCGGCATTGTGGATGACGCAGCGCTGGCGCAAGCCCTGAAAGCACAGCGCATTGCCGCTGCTGGCTTGGATGTGTTTGAGGGCGAGCCCAAGGTGCATCCAGATTTGCTCACCGTGCCTAACGTAGTGCTCACTCCACACATTGCCAGTGCCACGGTGGCCACACGCCGTGCCATGGGCAAGCTGGCGGCAGACAATTTGGTCGCGGTGCTAGGTGGTGAACTACCACTTACACCGGTGAATACGCCCGATGCCACAGCGAAGTCTTTGCGCTGGAATAGTTAATAAAGATAAGTAAAAAGATAGCTGTTAGCGCTTGTGTAGTGGTGTTTTTAGATATAAAACTATCTGAAAACTAGAGCTGGCTTGCGCTGATGGCTATATTTTTAAGGAGTTTGTGTGGATTGGATGCCCTGGCTACTGCTGGCCCTGCTGATACTGATCGTGGTCCTGCAACTTGTGCATTGGCTCCTTCCACGGCCTGCGCCGGTGGATCTGGATTTACTGGAGCGGCTGGAGCACCTGGAGCAGGCCCAGCAGCTGACGCAAATGGCGGTGTCTAAAAGCGACGGCGCGATGGCTGGCATGGGCCAGCAAGTGCAGGGCCTGGTACATACCTTGGGCCACAACCAGACCACGGCCGCCGACAGCTTGCGCCAGCTGGTTGATGCACACATGTCACGCCAATTGCAGGAGGCACGCGACAGCCGGCAAGAGCTGCAGCAACACTTCAACACCTTGCAGCAAGCGCTGGCGCAGCAACTGCAAAGACTCAATCAGGACAGCCACCAAACGGCCGAACAGCTGCGTGGCACGCTCAATGAGCGGCTGACCACCATCCAGGCCGACAACGCGGCCAAGCTTGAAGAGATGCGCCGCACGGTTGATGAAAAACTGCATGCCACGCTGGAGCAGCGCTTGGGCGAATCCTTCAAGCTGGTGAGTGATCGCCTGGAGCAGGTGCACAAGGGCCTGGGTGAAATGCAGTCACTGGCCAGCAGCGTGGGCGATTTGAAGCGCGTGATGACGAATGTGAAAACGCGTGGCACCTGGGGCGAGGTGCAACTGGGTGCCATCATCGACAACGTGCTCACGCCCGAGCAGTACGCACGCAACGTTAAAACCGTGCCGGGCAGCGATGAGCTGGTCGAATTTGCCATACGCCTGCCGGGCCGCGATGACGAGCATCCAGTGTGGTTGCCCATTGATGCCAAGTACCCGGTGGAGCATTACCAGCGCCTGCAAGATGCGCTGGATGCCGTGGACAAGGCGGGTGTTATTTCAGCAGGCAATGCCCTGGAAAGTTCCATCCGCAATGAGGCGAAAAAGATTGCTTCCAAATACGTAGAGCCGCCATTTACCACCGACTTTGCCGTCATGTACCTGCCCTCAGAGGGCTTGTTTGCGGAAGTCATGCGCCGGCCAGGGTTGGTGGAGGCAGTGCAAAATGCATCCCGCGTGGTCATCACCGGCCCAGCCAATCTGGCGGCCATGCTCAACAGCCTGCAGATGGGTTTCAAAACGCTGGCGATTGAAAAGCGCTCATCGGAAGTGTGGGGCGTGCTGGGGCAGGTGAAAACCGAGTTTGCCAAGTTCGGCGAAGTGGTGGAAGCCACGCGCAAATCGATCGATGCGGCGGCCAAGCGTTTTGAACAAGTAGATGTGCGCACACGCGCCATTCAACGCCGTTTGCGCACGGTGCAAGAGCTGCCCAGTGCCGCAAGTACGGCAGAGCTGATGCAGCCGCTGAACCCAGAAAGTGCATGGGCTGCGCCTTTGGCGGCCGCTGACCCTGAGGACGAATGAATCTGTGACCTGGTCGTTGATGCGCCTGATACTGGCGCAAATTTCTATCCACGCCTGTATGACGGGCATGCGCATGGCCACTCCCTTGCTGGCGCTGCGCGAAGGCTATAGCCCTGCTGCCGTGGGCGTGCTGCTGGCGCTGTTTGCGCTGACACAGGTGTTTCTTTCGCTGCCTGCAGGCCGTTATGCAGACCGACATGGTTTGAAGCGCCCTTTGGCTATCAGCGTGGTGACTGCCAGTGTGGGCGCGGGTGCTGCGGTGTTCTTTCCCATCTATCCCGTGCTGTGTCTGGCGGCGCTGCTCAGTGGTGGCGCATCGGGCGCTGCCATCATTGCGTTGCAGCGGCATGTGGGGCGTGCAGCGCATGACACGGTCACGCTGCGCAAAGTATTTAGCTGGCTGGCGATTGGCCCAGCGGTCTCCAACTTTCTGGGGCCATTTTTAGCTGGTTTGCTGATTGACTACGCAGGTGGTGAAGCGGCCAGCGACACTGGTTTTAGGGCTGCATTCTTGCTGATGGCGCTGCTGCCATTGAGTGCATGGCTGTGGGTGCGTACGCTGCAAGAAGAAAAGCCTGCACCCAAGCCCGAGGGGAGCAAGAAAACCACGGCGTGGGACATGTTGCAAAACCAGGGCTTTCGCCGCTTGCTGCTGATGAACTGGGCGCTGTCTTCGTGCTGGGATGTGCACACCTTTGTGGTGCCCATCCTGGGGCATGAGCGTGGGTTGTCGGCCTCGGTGATTGGCTCCATCCTGGGTGCGTTTGCGATTGCGGCGGCAGCCATTCGTGTACTGATTCCGCTGCTGTCGGAGCGCATCAGTGAGTGGAAGGTCGTCATGGGGGCCATGCTGGGCGCGTGCCTGCTGTTCACGCTATACCCCTTCATGTCTAACGCCTGGGCCATGATGGGGTGCTCGATCGTGCTGGGTCTGGTACTCGGTTCGGTGCAGCCGATGGTGATGAGCATGATTCACCAAATTACACCGCCCGATCGACAAGGTGAAGCATTGGGCCTGCGCATGATGGCCATTAACGGCTCCAGCGTGATCATGCCTGTGCTGTTTGGCTCCATAGGTACGGTGGTCGGAGTCTCGGCCCTGTTCTGGGCGGTCGGGGCCGTGGTGGGCGGCTCTTCACGCTTGCCTTGGCTTCTGGGTAAAGAGGACATGAAGGCGCACAACGTATTGCCACACATGGGTGCCGGCAAATAGCGGCCAGCAAGTCAGGCGGTGTACGTGTGCTCGCTGAAGATTAAAAAAAGCAGCCCTGAGGCTGCTTTTTTCATGGGGCCGCTTTAATCGGCTAACTGGTAGAAATCTTTGATGATGTCCCACGCCGCCTGCGGGGTGTCGACAAAGTGAAACAGCGCCAAGTCTTGTGGGGAAATCATGCCTTCTTGCACCAGCAGATCGAAGTTAAATACCTGTTTCCAGAACTGGCTGTCAAACAAGATGATGGGAACGGGCTTGACCTTGGTGGTCTGTACCAGTGTCAGCACTTCAAACAGCTCGTCCATCGTGCCAAAGCCACCAGGGAAGGCAACCAAGGCTTTGGCGCGCATCATGAAGTGCATTTTGCGCAGCGCAAAGTAGTGAAATTTGAAGCTCAGCTCTGGCGTGATGTAGCGATTGCCTTGCTGCTCATGGGGCAGCAAAATGTTCAGCCCCACGTTGTCTGCACCGGCTTCAAAAGCACCACGGTTGGCCGCTTCCATGATGCCGGGGCCTCCGCCGGTGCAAATGTAGATGCGCTGATCTTGCGGCTGGTGCTGGCTGTGCTCGGCCACCAGACGCGCAAATGCGCGAGCATTTTCATAGCGGTCAGCGTTGCGAACGTCACGCTCTGCAGCGCGAATTTGCGCGGCATCGCCATTGGCCTGTGCTGTCGCCAAACGTGCTTGCGCCGTCTGTGCATCGACAAAACGGGCGCTGCCGTAGACCACCACAGTGTGCTCAATGCCGTGGGCCTGCTGGCCCAGATCGGGTTTGAGCATCTCCAGCTGAAAACGAATGCCACGCGCTTCACGCCGAGCCATGAACTCGGGGTCGGCAAACGCCAGTCGGTAGGCGTCGGGCAGCATAGGGTCAGCCACCACAGATTCACGGGCGGCTGCGGGAGCGTCAAGCGGGGCTAAGTCTTCTTCCAGCGAACGCTCGTGCAGGGATGTTTTCGTGTCCATAAATCTCCAATTGCACTATCACAGGGACAAGCTGCAATCTTCGCAGATTGCGCAGCGCTTGCAGTGCAAAAAGTTCGAGAAGCTTGATAGAGTTAACGCAGCGCATGCACGGTGTAAATACCGGCAATGGTCAAACTTAAAGAGGCAAAGAGGTGGACAGCTGTCCACGCCATGGCCATGCCCCAGCGCTGGCTTTGAAGCAGTCCAACCACTTCAGCCGAAAAGCTGGAGAAGGTGGTGAGCCCACCCAAAAAACCCGTGATGATGGCCAGACGCCAGATTGGATCAAGCTGGGGTGAGGCATTCAGCCAGGCAACGGCCAGGCCAATGCCGTAGCCGCCGATGGCATTGGCGGCCAAGGTGCCCCAGGCCAGATGCCCGTGAGCGGTCAGCCACAGGCCCAGCTGCCAGCGCGCCAAGGCGCCAAGGCTGGCTCCTGTGCAAATGGCGATGACGTGGTGCATGGTTTTTTAGATGAAAGCTGGCGCTGCCCATTGTGCGGATCAGCGATGGCCGCTTATTTGTTGGGTGCTTCAGACTCTGCGCTAGACGCTTCTTCTGCCTGTGGCTGATTGGGCACGACACGACTGACGCTGGGCGGTACATCACGGCCAGCTCTACGCGCGCGAAACAGTGCTGCGCGCATCAAAAAGATGGTGGTGATAGGCACGGTCACGGCGATGAATACGGCAATCAGCAGTGCATGCAGCGCCAGACCTTGGCCGGTGGCGCTGAAAAATACAAATGTGGCCCACATGATCAGCCAGCATCCCATGGTGGCAATGATGGAAGGCGCATGCACGCGTTCAAAGTAGCTTTTTAAGCGCATCAAACCCAGCGAGCCAAGGAAGGCAATAGTGGCGCCACCCAGAACAAAAATGGCAATCAGAACCTCGGCCCACATGGGCAGTTGAACTTCGTTCATTCAATCACCTCGCCACGCAGCAAAAATTTGGCCATGGCTGTAGAGCTGACGCAGCCGAACAGGGAGATCAGCAGCGCCGCCTCAAAGTACATGGAAGAGCTGTACATGATGCCCAGCACCAGCATGACCAGCATGCCGTTGAGGTACATGCAGTCCAGAGCCAGCACCCGGTCTTGGGCAGATGGGCCTTTGAGCAGGCGCGTCAGCGTGCAGGCCATGGCCAGAACCAGCAGAAACAGGGCAGCGGACAAGGCCCACATCAGCCATTGACTCATTCGAAGATCTCCATCAGTGGGCGCTCGTACTTGGTTTTGACATGGTCAATGATGATTTGCGGATCCTCGACTTCCAGAACATGCAGCAGCAGCATAGAACGGTCGCGCGATATTTCGGCCCATGCGGTACCAGGTGTGATGCAGGTGATCATGGCCAGCACGGCAAGGCCATTGGGGTCTTGCAACTGCAAAGGAATGTGCACAAATGCGGCCGGGTGTTTACGCAACGATGGGAAGAGCAAAAAGCGCACGACCTGAAAGTTGGACACAGAGGTGTCTGCCACCACGGTGATAGCCAGCTTGAAAATAATCCAGGGGTGGCGCACACGTACTGGTAAAGGACGAAGACCTCGTGTCAGTACAGGAATGAGCAGCCCCAGCAATGCACCCAGTACGAGGTGGCCTGCACTGACCGAGTGGTTCAATAGCAGCCACAGCACAAACAAAGCCACAGACAGCAGCGGCGCTGGAAAAATTAATTTCATCATGGCTTGGCTCCCGGTGCTGCGGTGGTGGGTGCCGCAGGTGCTGGGTTCGCAATGGGCTGGGTTTCCATCACTGCTTGAATATAAATATCTGGCGAATGCAGTGTGTTGGCCGCATTTTGTGTGTATTGCATCACGTAGTCCGCCTTGACGGTCAGCACGATGCACAGCGCCATCAGGGCGGCAATGGGCAGCCCCTCGGAGATGCGCAGCTCAGGGGTGCCACGTTCATGGGTCGCCCAGAAATGGCGAACGCCTGCGCGAGTCAGAGAAATCAGTGCCAGCAGACCGGTGCCAATCATCAGCGCCATCAGCACCCAGCCCCAGTGCCCGGCCTGATAGCCCGCTGACTGCCCAAGGCCGACTGGGTTGATGAGGTTGCTGAGCATGGCAAATTTTCCAATGAACCCGGACAGCGGTGGCAAGCCAGCGACCACCAGGGTGCACATGATGAACGCCAGACCCAAAAACGCTGCCGATGCAGGAATGGCTCGCCCAATCAGGACTTGCTCGTTTTCATCCAGATTGAGGCTCTGAGTGGGAACCAGCTCAGAGTTGAGGAAGGGGGCTTCCTCATCATCAATATCCACATTGCCGTCGTTGCGCCAGCGGTCCATGATGTCAGCCAGCATGAACAAGATGGCAACCGCCAGCGTGGAGCTGGGCAGGTAATACAAAAGACCTGCGGTCAACATGTTCTGCCCAAAGCCAATGGCCGCAAGCAAGGTGCCTGAAGACAGAATGGCCGCGTACCCGGCCAAATGGGTCAGGCGTGTGGCTGCCAATGTGCCAATGCCGCCAAACACCATGGTGACCATACCGCCCACAATGAGCCATGTTGAACCAAAGAGGGCGGAGTCCCCAGCTTCGCTGGAGAACATGAGCGTCCACAAACGCAAAATTGTGTAGATCCCGACCTTGGTCATCAAGGCAAACAAAGCACCCACGGGGGCAGTTGCTGCGCTGTAGGCGGGAACGAGCCAGAAGTTCAACGGCCAGACGGCAGCCTTGATCAAAAAGGCAGTGGCCAGAATGCCGGCTGCGGCGTGCAGCAAGCCGCGGTCTGCGGCCGAGACCTCGGGAATGGCCTGGGCCAAATCAGCCATGTTCAACGTGCCGGTCAGGCCGTACAACATGGACACACCAATCAAAAACAGCGAGGACGCAGCCAAGTTGATGGCGATGTAATGCAAACCAGCTTGCACGCGCATGCGGCCAGAACCATGCAGCAGCAGGCCATAAGAGGCTGCCAGCATGATTTCAAAGAACACAAACAAATTGAACAAATCAGCCGTGAGAAACGCACCTGACAGGCCCATGAGCTGCAACTGGAACAAGGGGTGAAAGTGCACCCCTGCCTTGTGCCACCGTGCAGTGGAAAAAAGGCTGGCAGCCAAGGCAATGCTGTAAGAGAGAACCAGCATCAATGCGGTCAGTCGATCAACGGCTAGCACAATCCCGAAGGGAGCTTGCCAGTTGCCAGACAAATACACGCCCATGGTGGTGCTGGAGCCAGCCTGGTCGGTCCATAGCAGCAGCGCAACCGAGACCAGAAGGCCCAGCGCAGTAGCTGCAACGTTCATCACCATTTTGACCTGTTGCTGCTCTTCTTTGAGTAGCAGCATGATGGCTGCCACCAGCATGGGCAGCACAATGGGGGCAAGCATGAGATGCGGCATCAGAGATGCCAGCCATTCGAGAACCAAGCTCATGGCATCTCCTGCATGTCACGAGATTTCACGCCATCCACATGGTCGGTGCCGGACATGCCGCGAGAAGCGAGCAGGACCACCAAGAAAAGTGCAGTCATCGCGAAACCAATCACGATCGCGGTGAGTACTAAGGCTTGGGGCATAGGGTCGGCGTAGTGTGCCAATGTCTCTGGGATACCGGGTCGCAGCACGGGTTCTTTGTCGATGGCAAGGCCTTGACGGCCCATGCTGAAAATGAACAGATTCACTGCATACGACAGCAAAGAAAGGCCCACAATCACTTGGAAGGTACGAGGGCGCAGCAGCAGCCAGACTCCTGAGCCGGCCAGTACACCGATGGCAATCGCTAGAACGGTTTCCATTAACGATCCCCTTCGCGAGCGTTTTGCTCTTCTTGCATACGTGCGTGGTAGCGATGGCCGCGCACCGTCTGGTGAGCGATGGCCGTCAAAATCAGCAGGGTAGAACCCACAACCAAGGTAAAGACTCCTATATCAAAGAACGTAGCACTGGCCAGGTGAATCTGACCCAGCCAAGGCAAGCTGAAGTGGAAGGTGTGGCTTGTCATGAATGGATAGCCCGCGACGAGTGATCCAAGGCCAGTCAAGATGGCGAACAACAGACCAAAGCCAATCCAGCGGCGAGGGAACAGCGGCATGTGTGCTTCGACCCAGTGCGTTCCCGAAATGATGTACTGCAGCAGTAGCGCAACGGAAAAGACCAGACCCGCCACAAAGCCACCACCGGGCTCGTTATGCCCGCGCATGAAGAGATAGACTGAAACCAGCGTGGCAAAGGGCAGCAGCAAGCGCACCAGCACCGCAGGCACCATCAAATAACCTACGGCAGTATCGGTAGCGTGACGCGGGTTGATCAGATCGGTTTGCAAGTCACCAGGCACATAGCGTTGCTGCTCTGGAATGTCCATGGTTTCGCGTGCAGGCCGGAAACGGCGCAGCAATGCATAAACCGTCAGGGCCACAACACCCAGCACAACAATTTCACCAAAGGTATCAAAGCCTCGGAAGTCCACCAGCATCACGTTGACAACGTTGGTGCCGCCACCTTCAATCAGTGCGCGTTCCAGGAAAAAGGTCGATGTGCTCTCCGGGAAAGGGCGGCTCATCATGGCAAAAGCCAGCCAGCCCACGCCGCCGCCTGCAGCCAAGGCAATCAGCAAGTCGCGCATGCGGCGGGCGCGCGCCGTTAACTCGGTGGACAACACAGGGATGCGCAAGTTTTTGTCGCGTTTGGGGAGCCAGCGCAAACCCAGCAAGATGAGTACGGTGGTGACAACTTCAACGACCAATTGCGTCAGGGCCAGATCGGGTGCAGAAAACCACAGGAATGTGATGCAGGTGCACAGGCCAGCACCGCCGAGCATGATCAGCGCAGCCATCCGGTGGTATTTGGCTTTCCATGCCGCTGCCAGGGCGCATAGGCTCCCCACCGTCCACAGCAAGATGAAGGCCGGTGATAAAGGCAAGTTAGCGCGGTTGCCGAGTTCTAGCCCACGTATCCACAATGGCAGCACACCAGCGCCCAACGCGACCAATACCAGCCACAGCATTTGCCATTGCAGATGCTGTGTATTGAGCAAGCGCCGGGTATCTCGTGCAAGCAGCGTCAGGCGAGCCATCACATTTTCAAAGATGCGCTTGCCGTCGAGATTGAATAAAAGTGGTACGCCGTCTTTGAGTACGCCTTGCTTGCGTAACCAATGCAATGCGGTGTACAGCACAATGCCGCCAATCAAGGCCACCACACTCATGATCAATGGCGTATTGATGCCGTGCCACACGGCCAGGCTGAAGTGAGGCAGGTTGCCGCCCACCACAGGCAGTGCCGCAGCGTTGAGGAAATCACCAACAGCCCAGGCCGGGAAGATGCCGACGAGCAAACAGATCAGCACCAGCAGCTCAACCGGAACACGCATCCAATGGGGCGGTTCATGAGGCTTGCGTGGCAAATCAGTGGCTTTGGGGCCAAAGTAAACATCAGCGGTAAAGCACAGCGAGTAAGCCACACTGAACATGCCCGCAATGGTCGCCGCCAGTGGCAGTGCGATGCTGACCCAGTGATCTGCATCGACAAAAACGGTTTCTGCAAAGAACATTTCCTTTGACAGGAATCCGTTAAGCAATGGAACGCCTGCCATGGCTGCGCTGGCAACACAGGCTAAGGTCGCTGTGACAGGCATCATCTTGCGCAGCCCGGACAGCCGGTCCATGTCGCGGGTGCCGCTTTCATGGTCGACAATGCCAGCTGCCATAAACAGCGAGGCTTTGAACGTGGCGTGGTTCATGATGTGAAACACCGCTGCCACTGCCGCCAAAGGACTATTGAGCCCCAGCAGCAAAGTAATTAAGCCCAAGTGAGAAATCGTGGAATAGGCCAGCAATCCCTTGAGATCTCGCTGAAACATGGCAAAAAATCCACCCAGCAGCAAGGTAATGGCTCCGGCGCCGCCGACGAGCCAAAACCACTCATCCGTTCCGGACAGCACTGGCCATAGACGGGCCATCAGAAAGACCCCTGCCTTTACCATCGTGGCTGAGTGCAGGTAAGCAGATACGGGTGTGGGCGCTGCCATGGCATGGGGCAGCCAAAAATGAAAAGGAAACTGAGCGCTTTTGGTCAGGGCGCCCAATAAGATCAGAACCAGCATGGGGGTGTACAGGTCGTGTGCCCGGACTTGTTCACCTGCTGCCAAAACGTTCTCTAAGTCATAGCTTCCAACGATATGACCCAGGATCAACATGCCCGCGAACATGCACAGCCCACCTGTACCCGTCACGGTCAAAGCCATGCGTGCACCACGGCGTGCATCTTGGCGATGGTGCCAATAGCCAATCAGTAAGAACGAAAAGAGGCTGGTTAGCTCCCAAAAGAACACCATTTGAATGATGTTGCCGGAAAGAACAACGCCAGACATCGCCCCCATAAATGCCAGAAGGAACGAAAAAAACCGTGGCACAGGATCTGCTGGTGACATGTAGTAGCGCGCATAAAGCACCACTAAAGAGCCAATGCCAAGCACCAGCATGCTGAACATCCATGCAAAACCATCCATGCGGACGACAAAATTCAGCCCAAGCGCAGGCAACCAGACCAATTCTTGGCGTATCACGCCTCCGTCTGCTATTTCTGGGAAAAACAGGGCGGCCTGTATGACGCAGGCAAGAGCAATGATTCCCGCAAGCGTGGATTCGGTATTCCGTGCGTTCGCAGGCAAAACGGCGGCTAGAAGGCTGCCGATAAAGGGGAGAAGAATGAGCGAGATCAGAGGCATGAATTTTTATTCTATGGGGCAGTGGTCTCTTCGAGTGCTATGAAAACTTAAGCTACAAAGGGTTTTCTATGTAACGCAGCGATAAAAAAAGCCCGCCAAGGGCGGGCGCTTTGTAAGCATAAAGGAGAAATTCAACTCTTCTCTTGTTTTTTGCCTGCAGTTTGAGCAGGTTTTGCTGATTTTTCTGTAGTGCTTGCTGGTTTGCTGGAAGATGCAGGTCGGGCTTTGTAAGCTTGACCATTGACGGTTAGGCCTTCTTCAGAGAGCTTGCCGGCAGAGGTCTGTGCAATACCCTTAACGCGACCAATCAAGTCATCCCAATTTTTGAATGGGCCTTGCTTGCGCGCATCCATGATGCGTGTGGCAGTGGCAGGGCCGATGCCTTTGACTTGCGTCAGGTCAGCGTGGCTGGCTTTGTTGACATCGACAGCCGCCAATGCAAGTGCTGCATACAAGGCAAAGAAGACCGCAATGATTCTCTTGAGCATAGGACTATTTCCTTTTTTCCCTTTTAGAAAGGTTGGGGTGTAAGCAGTGCAGGTGCACCAAAGACCACCAACATGCTAAGAAGCTTGCCAGGCAAAGGACATTGGGGTTCTTAAACTTCTGGCTGACCGGCATTTGCTGGACTGAAGGCCTCGTCAACCACTTTCTTTGCGCTAGATTTGAGGGCTGCCTTCTTTGCGGCCATAACGTGCTGCAACGGCCGCTGACACCATGAGCTGCATCGGGTGAAAAAGCATGACGGGCAGAACCATGGGGCCAACCATTGCGGCAGAGAACAAGACCTGAGCCATTGGAATTCCGCTCACCAAGCTCTTTTGTGCGCCACAAAAGACAACAGTGGCTTCATCAGCGGTGCTGAAGTGCAGACGGCGGCTGCTCCAGATGCACCAGCTCATTGAGCAGGCCAAGATGAGTGCGCAGACGGCAAACAAGCCAAGCATTGCTGTCCATGGCATTTGTTGCCAAAGTCCTGCGATCACTGCGCCGCTAAAAGCGGTGTAAACCACCAGCAAGATAGAGCCTTGATCCACAATTTTGATCTTGCTGCCAAGCTGTTGAAGTGTTTTTTCTGTCCACGGACGCAGCAAATGGCCTGCAGCAAAAGGCAAAAGCAGCTGCATGGCGATTTTGACAAAAGCGTCCAAGGTGATGTCAATGTGGGCCGAGGACGACAGCAAGATGCCTGCTAGAAATGGGGTGAAAACTATACCCATCAACGTAGAGCCTGAGGCACTGCAGACAGCAGCAGGAACATTGCCTCGCGCAAGCGCGGTCAAGGCAATGGCCGACTGCACTGTCGCTGGAAGTGTGCATAAAAAGAGGACCCCCAGCACCAGCTCTTGCGGCAACAGGTGGCTGAGCATGGGCTGCAGTAGCCAGCCAAGTAGCGGAAAGAATAAAAAAGTGGTGACCGTCACCAGCAGGTGCAGACGCCAGTGCTTAATGCCAGTCCAGATTGCCTGGCGAGAAAGCTTGCTGCCATGCAAAAAGAAAAGTAAAACAATGACGGCATTTGTGATTTTCTCCAGGGCATTTGCGAACTGGCCAGATGCTGGCAGCAAGCTTGCAAGGAGGACGGTACTTGCCAAAGCCAGCGTGAAGTTATCAGGGCGTAGGCGGGCTGCAGTGCTCATGGATTCACTTTGATCTCAATGGGATACCGGAAATAGGCATTCTTTTAGAAAAAACACTTAATTTTTTGTGTCAGGTGTCGATATGAACGGTGTTCGTATCTATGAAGGCATGCTCCTATGTTGCTAGTTAGCCCCGATTCCGCAGATTCTGCTCACGTGCACCATGAGCGGTCCAGCATGTTTCAAATGCCAGTTTTCAAGCCAGGTGTCCAAGTGATAGAAGGCAATCGGCAGGAAACTGTAAGCCATGTTGTTTTACGTCGCCGTGAAATGATGGTGTATTTGGTTGGCAAGGAAGAACCAGTCAAACCTGATCGGTTAAGTTTGGTGCCAACCTGGTTCACGACCACGCGACGCCCGGAAGCGTTGAACTGGTATCTGTAACGCATAAATAAAAAGCTCCGAATCGGAGCTTTTTATTTATTGGGCACTCTGGCTGCCCATGGCCTCACCCAGGCGCACAGGAGTTGCGGCTTGCCAGGTGTTGTTAAATTGCAGGGTGTTACTGGGCGTCAAAAGGACGATGGTTGAGCCGAGTAAAAAGCGACCCATCTCTGCGCCTTGAGGCAGCTGAATGTCTTGATTTTCGTATTGCCAGTCACGTACTTTTCCAGGGCGGGGCGGGTTCACCACGCCATGCCATGTCGTTGCCATGCTGCCAACCACGGTAGCCCCTACGAGCACCATGGCAAAAGGTCCAAAAGGTCCTTCGAAAATGCACACAACCCGTTCATTGCGCGCAAATAAGCCTGGGACACCGCGTGCGGTTGTCGGGTTGACGGAGAATAAATCGCCAGGAACGTGAATCATGCGCAGTAACTTGCCTGCGCATGGCATGTGAATGCGATGGTAGTCACGAGGACTTAAGTAGATGGTTGCGAAGTGACCGTCTTGAAACTGGCTTGCCAATTGTGCATCGCCACCTAAAAGCGCTTGCGTCGAGTAATGGTGCCCTTTGGCCTGAAAAATCTGATCACCCTTGATTGCGCCTAGTTGGCTGACTGCACCATCGACAGGACAGATCCACGCGGCATTGGCTAAAGGGCGCGCATCGGGCTGAAGTTCGCGCGTGAAAAATGAATTAAAGCTAGGGTAGGAGGCTGGATCCGGGTTGAGCGCCTCTGCCATATTGACTTGATAGCGCTTGATAAACCACCGAATGACAGCTGTAGTCGCAGCGCCTCCTTGCAAATTGGCCAGACGTCCCATGAGCCGGGTAAGGGCTTGCTTGGGGAGAAGGTATTGGGGCAGGACCGAGATGCGATCAGACACGGGTAATGATTGAGTAAGAGGCAAAGGAATGGATTCTATCGGTAGCGTCTAAGGTCATCCCTAGGTTTGATACCAAGCAGTTAGGTGGACGGCACAATCAAAGGCCGTGATCTATCTGTGCGAATCTTTGGCTGGTGGCTTGAGAGGATGCTTTGAGGTGCTTAATGCTTGACCCTTTCAAGAACTCTTCTGCAAATTCTGCAAATACTTTGGATGCCAGCCGTGCGCAGCTGAGTCGCTGGGGGCTGTGGCTGAGAAATTTTTTGCCTGCATCTGTGCGAGTGGGGTACGCCGAGGCATTGCGCATGTCTGTAGGCATTGCTTTTGGACTGCTGGTCACGGGATTGCTTTCTCGCTGGTGGGGCGGAGAAGCAAACAGTATGTGGATGACATCTTCGCTGGCCGCGAGCGCTGTCTTGCTTTTTGGCATGCCTGCCAGTCCGCTTTCGCAGCCATGGCCTGTGCTGATGGGAACCGTTCTGTCTGCTTTGATCGGTGCTGCCGTGCAGGCGTCAATATCGGATACCGCGATTGCGTGTGCTGTGGCAGTTGGGTTGTCTGTGATGTTGATGGTGCCTCTGCGGTGCATGCATCCTCCTGGAGCAGGTTTTGCCGCCTATGTCGTGCTAGAGCATGTCAATGGCGTGACTTTGATTGCATTCCCCATTTTTTTTAATGTGGCGGTGCTGGTCGTCTGTGCGGTGCTCTACAACGCAGTGACAGGCAAGCGTTACCCGCATCCACAACACAGCTTGAAGCGCGCATTCAATCCTGATGGCAGCGATGTCTTTGCTCCTGAAGACTTGGATGCGGCGCTGAAGCACTACAACCAAGTGCTGGACGTTAGCCGATCGGATCTAGAAGGGTTGCTGCATATTGCAGGACGCTCTGCTTTTAATCGCAATTTTGGTAATTTGCGCTGCGAGGACATCATGTCTCGGCCTGTTTTCGCTGTTGAGCCTGGTGTGCCTCAAAAAGAGGCGTGGGCACTCATGCGCCAAGAGCGAGTCAAGGCGTTGCCCGTGGTGGATGCAGACGGGGTAGTCCTTGGGATGCTGGCAGTATCAGATTTCGTTCGACAGGCAACTTTGGATGCCTCAGAGGGTATGGCGCAGCGCATTCGCCATTTGGTAACCGGGCGCAGTGCAAGTAAAGCAAAAGTTGAAGCGTTGATGGACAGTGGAGCGCAAGTGGTCCGGTCTGACTGTTTGCTGGTCGATTTGCTGCCCTTGTTTTCTGCCGGAGGTTGTCACCATATGCCGGTTGTGGATGAACACAAGAAGCTGGTTGGCATCGTGACCCAGACAGACTTGATTCGCGCCCTCAGCGGTGCAATCAGCGTTCCCGAGCGTAGCTGAGAGAATCAGCTGTTGTACTGCGGCATCAGCACTGCCCATGTACTCACTATTTGATGGGTTCTTCCAGAGTAGCTTTGCTGGCTTGCATTCGAAATATGTCTAAACAGCTACAATTAACAGCTGTTTTGCAGCTAGATATGCCGCATTTCCGTTGAGAACTTCTGTTCATGCACGGTGCAAACTTTGTACTCTTGCATTGCGACAGAGTCCTCGCCATAGGTATATGGGGTGAAACAAAGGCGCCGCTAGCAGATACCTATTCCTAACGAGTTTATTGAACATGGCAAAAGAAGAACTGATTGAAATGCAAGGCTCTGTGACTGAAGTCCTGCCTGATTCGCGTTTCCGCGTGACCTTGGAAAACGGTCACCAGTTGATTGCGTACACCGGTGGCAAGATGCGTAAGCACCACATTCGCATCCTGGCGGGAGACAAAGTGTCTTTGGAAATGTCGCCTTACGATCTGACAAAAGGCCGCATCACATTCCGTCACTTGCCCAACCGCGGACCAGGCCCTTCATCGCGTTAATTTCGAGAAGAATCCTTGGGCAGAGGGAAATAAATTCAGTTTTTCGAATTTGCCCGATTTTTATTGCATATAATCTAAGTCTTGTCGGAGCGTAGCGCAGCCTGGTAGCGCATCTGCTTTGGGAGCAGAGGGTCGCGAGTTCGAATCCCGCCGCTCCGACCATTGATTCAAGGACTTAGCTGAGAGATCAGCTAAGTCCTTTTGTCTTTCTGGGGTTGACAGGTTTTGCCTGTGTTGCAGCGATGGACAAGGCTGGGCATGGTGCAGTTTGAAGCACGATGGCGTGAATGCAAGCCAATCGCTAGGCCTCACTGCTTGCTTTCAACGCAGAAGCCGTCAAAATTTTGCGCCAGGCACGTAGTGCACATATTCATGCTGGCGCTGCAGGCTGTGATTTGAGTGATGCATTCACATTAGCCAGTGAGGCGCGCAGACTCGGTAGCTGATAGCTGGGCTTTCTTAGGGCTGGTTGCAAAAAAAGAAACCCGCTCTAGGCGGGCCTTTGTAAAAGTTAGCGCCCCCAAGTTTTAGGGCGATAAGGTTCGAAGCTTGTGCCGTTACAGATGGGGTAATTGTCCGGTGGTGATTTTCGCTCATGCACCTGAACTTTGAGTCCTTCAGGTATCACGGTTTGTGCTTGAATCTTCACGGGCGTTTTGCGAGCCTTCTTGGCTTGGGTGTCGCTGCTGGGTAGAGCTGCGGTCTTTTGTGGTGGCATGGGAATCCTTATCCATAGTCATCAGCAATTTGAACCATAGTCTAGTGTGCCAGCACACGGGTGTCTTGGGTGTCTCCATTGCCTGAGTAAACCCGCACGTAGGCCAGTTATTAGCTGTTTTTGAGCCATTGTTGGCGGTGTTATCGAATTTTTTTCATTTCACCCGCGAGTAAGAACTTTTTTAAAACGGGTGAACTTCACCTGCGGTAGTGACTTGATGGTGTGCGATGGATCTTTTTCCAGGCGGTTTGCTGGTCAGTACCGGCATTTTCCGTGACGCCATCAAGCGTCATGAATGTCGTGCCAAAGCTTGTAGTAGCTGGTGGCAGACGGTTGCATCCTGGAGAATGTGAAAGTGCCCCAGGTTATCGAATCGGTGCAGTTCGGCGTGTTTCCATGCATTTACTGCTTGAATGCCTTCTTCTACCGGCACTACATCATCGTCATTGGCATGAAGCCACAGGCAGCGCTGATTCAATGTGGCTGCTTGTTCAGGAATGGCTATGCGGTCAGGGTGTGTGCCTGTCATTTCTTCCAGCCGATCAAGCATTTGCGTTGTGTCACTGTCTGACAGGCTGCACGCATGTGCAACTTGGCGCGCATAAGCTCCGTAATGGGTAGGTGCAGCAATCACAATGACCTGGGTTGCCGGCAAGCCTGTTGCCAATGCATTGACTACCACTGCGCCACCCAGAGAATGCCCGATGACGGCATGAAAGTGATCAACTTTGTGCGCAATGCTGTGCAATGCCTGGGTAGCGAGTGGAATAGAAAGCATGCTGCCTGACGAGTGACCGTGTGCTGGCAGGTCTGGGCACCAGACGCTGAATCCTGCTTTAGCGATTGCATCGGCCAAATGCCATAAATCGGTTGCTTGAGATTCCCAGCCATGCACCAGCAAAACATCAGGGCCGCAGCCCAGACGGTGGCAGACAAATGGAATATTTTCTCCGTCTGGCCACTCGATGCTTGCCTTGGCTTGGAGCTCAAGTGGTGGCAGGCTGGACGACCAAGTTTTCTTGGCAGGGCGGTGTGGGGTGAGAAAGTAGCCAATGGCTTGCTCAATGGCTGGGGTAATGGTCAACGGTGTGGATGTGTGCTGCATATTTACTACCTATTGGTTGGTAGGTTGCTGATTTAAAAAATTGCCATGCGTGCGCTGAATGCGTTGCTTGCACCCATGCAGCCCAGTGAGCTTTGCTTTGGGTGCATAGAGCGTGCCGCTATTGCAGCAGTTTGTTAAGGTGGGCTGTAGCGACATCGAATACCTGTGCGTTCCCATGCAAGCGGGCGCTGAGCAGGGCTCCTTGGCACAGCGCATTAATCAGATGCGCCCTTGCTGTAGCGTCGTGCAGGCGCAAAGCGCTGCTTTTCAACGTTGCGATAGTGTCCAGTTGCGCGGTCGTGGCTGTGAGCCACTGAAGTTGGGACAGATGCAATTGCCGGATACGGTCTTGCAATGCTGGCTCTAAGCAGTCCCATTCACCGCCAGTTGCCCCGACAGGACACACTTTTTGGCCAGCCCCAATGCCATCGCGGAACATTTGCACATAGGCTTGCAACTGGTTGGTGGGAGAGCTGTTTTGTACGCTTTGTGTCCATTGCATAAAGCGCGCGTCGGTTGCGTCAATCAGTGCAAGGCCAAGTAACTCTTTGGACGCAAAGTGGTGGTACAGGCTGGCTTTGCGAATGCCAACGAGGTTGGCCAGATCTTGAAAACTCAGCCCTGTGTACGAGCGAGTCAGCAAAAGCGTTTGGGCATGCTTCAGTATCAGTGCGCGCGTGTCGGTTTGCGTGTGGCGAGAAATGCTTGGCTTCATAACTACCTACTGTAAGGTAGGTAGTTGCCGCTGACAAGTCCAGAAGGCTGGCTTGAGTGGGCGATGATGCTTGGGAGTTGTTTTGCAAACTTGCACCAATAATCGCAGGCGCAGGGTTGTGGATTGGTTTCTTTGATCAATGCGGGTTTGAAGAGGTGCGCAGTGAACCTTTTTAATTTGCCCGTTTGGTATGGCAATGCATGGGCTGGCGGTGTATCAAGCATTGAAGCATTCCAGCCTCGTGGCCGCATTTGCAAGTGCGCGCTGCGCTCTGCCCCAGGTTGCCATCAACCAATTTTGCATCCTTGCAGTAGCCAATGGGCAAAAAAAGACCCGCAGCTGAATCAGCCCGGGTCATTAATGACAGTGTGCACATGACACGCCGGTTAAATGCGGCGTGCTTGAATGTCTGAGTTACTCCAGGTCATCGTCTGAGAAGTGATGCTGGGGAGGGGATTTGCGGAACCCTTTGGTCATCCACGCCAAGTAGACGATACCCACAGCAGCCCAGGCTACACCGGCTTTGAGTGAGGTGTCCTCAACTTCCAGCCACAAAGCGCCAATCGAGATAAAGCCCAGCAACGGAATGACGAAGAAGTTCAGGATGTCCTTGGGCGTCTTCATGCGGCCATCGCGGAAGCAGTAGCTGCAGATAACTGACAGATTTACGAAGCTAAACGCAGTGAGTGCCCCGAACGAGATCAGGGCGACCACGAATTCCAGGCTCAGGAACCCGGCGGTCAGGCAAATTACACCCGCCAGCCAGATGTTGAGCGAGGGGGTGAAGCTTTTCGGGCTGATATAGCCAAAGAATTTCTTGGGCAGCACGCCGTCGCGGCCCATCACATACATCAGGCGCGAAACACCTGCGTGTGCAGAGATGCCGGAAGCCATCACAGTCACGATGGCAAATGCCAGCACCACCGACTGGAAGAAGGCACCGCCGACCAGCAGCAGAATTTCAGGCTGGGTTTCGTCCACCAGCTTGAAGTACTGCTCGGGGCTGCCGGGGAAGTACAACTGCATGAAGTAGGTGGAGATGACGAAGATGATGCCGGAGATCAGCGCAGTCAGGAAAATGGCGCGGGGCAGAGTCTTCTTGGTGTCTTTGGTTTCTTCAGCCAGTGAGCTCAATGAGTCAAAGCCTGTGAAGGAGAAGCACAGAATGGTTGCCCCTGTCACCAGAGCACCGATTTCAGTCGAGGCGCTCCAGAAGGGGTTGAAGCTCCACAGCGCATCAGCGCCTTGCTCGGCGATGTTGCCCAGAGCGTTCTCGCCAGCGTGCAGCTTGGTGTAGATCAGGTAGGTGAAGATGCCGATGATCAGCACCTGCAATAGCACGATCAGGCTGTTGAAATTGGCCACAAAACGTACACCGCGCAGGTTTACGCCGACCATGATCAGTGTCAGCCCGATGATCCAGATCCAGTGGTTGACATCAGGGAACAGCTCTTTGAGGTAGATGTTGGCCAGCAAGATGTTGACCATGGGGGACAACAAATAATCTAGCAAAGAGGACCAGCCCACCATAAAGCCCGCATTGGGGTGAATGGACTTTTGCACATACGTATAAGCAGAGCCCGAAGAGGGGTGCTTGCGGATCATGTGGCCGTAGCTGATCGATGTCAGCAATACGGCGATCAACGCAATCATGTAAGACGTGGGGACGTGCTGCAGGCTGTCTCGCGACACCATGCCGAACGTATCCAGCAACGTCATGGGCTGGATATAAGCCAGTCCAATGATGATGACTTGCCACAGGACAAGTGTCTTTTGGAGTTTGGCGACTCCACGGGAATCATGATGGGTGGTCAATTTACTCTACCTCTTAAGGAATCAAGGAGTGGTGAACTCGGGAGGCTTCGCCTTGGGGCGTTGCGGAAGCTGAGTCATATGCAGCTCGTGGTTGGAAAAGCGGTGTGTACTGTCATCTGGCATAAAAAGTGGCCTCTGTGGGCCTGTTTTTTTCATCGGATTTCGCGTTTGCCCGCAGGTATCGTTGACCGAAACCGTGACATTGCGACGTAAAAACCCCGCTATGTAGTGATGCATAGCGGGGCCTTGAAATCGTTTTCGCGCAGTCAGTGTTGGAACATTTGCCATGTTTGCACTGGCGCGCGCGATAGGGGGCGGATTTTAGCACCGCCCGTTACTTCGCAACAGTCTTTAAAAAGCGACGCGGTGCATTCAGGCATTTCTGGTTTTGATAGCTGGGAGCGTAGCGTATGTCTTTAAGTGCATGTGTTTTGTATCTATATGCGTGGAGACAAGCGCGTTGACCGCTGCTTTATCTGTAGCAATAAAAAAGCCCTTGACATAGGCCAAGGGCTTGCAGGAAGTGTGCCAGAACACCCGGGTCTAGAAGCCCAGAAGGACCGAGCCTTGAAATTGCTTCTCTACAAAAGAGCGGGTGGATTCTGACTGGTAGGCCTTGACCAGTTTTGCGGCCCAGGGTTGTTTGATGTCTGCTTCACGCACTGCCAAGATGTTGACATAAGGGCCGTCTGCGCGCTCCAGAGCAATCGCATCCTTTTTGGGGTTCAGTCCGGCTGAGATGGCAAAGTTGGTGTTGATGGCAGAGGCATCCAGATCATCCAGAGAACGCGGGAGTTGCGCAGCATCCAGCTCTACAAAACGCAATTTCTTGGGGTTCTCCACCACATCCAGTGGCGTGGCTTTCAGACCAGCGTTGGGTTTGAGTTTGATCAGGCCTTGCTCTTGCAGCAGCAGCAAGACACGGCCCCCATTGGTGGGGTCGTTGGGAATGCCGAACTTGGCACCTTGCTTGAGCTCGCTGAGCTGCTTGACCTTCTTGGAGTACAGGCCAATGGGGAAATTGACCGTATTGGCCAGCTTGACAATCTTGTAGCCACGGTCTTTGACCTGTGCGTCCAGGTAAGGAGTGTGCTGGTAGCTGTTAACTTGCAGGTCACCCGAGGACAAGGCCGCATTGGGTTGCACGTAGTCGCTGAACTCAATGATCTGAATTTTCAAGCCATCTTTTTCTGCAACCTGCTTGACGTGCTCCATGATCTGGGCGTGGGGACCTGCAGTGACGCCAACCTTGATGACATCTTGCGCCTGGGTGCTAAATGCACTGGCGGTGGCGATAGCCAGTGCTGCTTGGAGGAACACGCGTTTGTTGAGCATCTCGAACTCTCAAAGAATGGATGTCGAACTGTAATACGACATCCATATTCCCCAAGAGAATATATTTTTATTTTTATATAGCGTTTCGAGATGAAGAGCGTCGCCAGCCGCTTGGATCAGATGTTGTAGTCAGACACGTCAGGCTTGGGCAGGGCCATCACACGGTATGCCACAACGTCCAATGCTGGGTAGCTGATGTCCTGACGGTCTGTCCACACCTTTGGGGTGATGGGGCCAACCAGGGACACCACGTCGCCTTCCAGTAATTCGCTCAACTGGCTGCAAGGTACGGGGTCAAACGCCACCACATTCACGAACAGGCTGCTGGGGCCGTCACCGGTGTTGGCGCGCAAGCCCCCATCGCCCACGGTTGCGCGCATGCGTGCAACCATGAACGTCTTGCCAAAACGGTCTGTGCGCTCGCTGGGGTCAGTGGTCAAGCGTCCTGTAATCAAACCTTCAATCATTTCTTTGTCGCTCTTTGTGGTCTGCGAATGCAGACTAAAAATAAAAATAAAAAACAAAAAGGGCTAACAGCGAACTGTTAGCCCTTTTCTATATCAATGGTCGGCGTGGCGGGATTCGAACTCGCGACCCCTTGCACCCCATGCAAGTGCGCTACCAGGCTGCGCTACACGCCGACAAGACCTAGATTATATGTCGAAAAAAAATGCCAACTCCGTAGTTTGGCAATGTTTCAGGACTCTGGCCAACTTTGAGTTGCTAACGACTGCTGGTGAAGACCGAGCATGGCTAGCAAAACAACTTCGCAATTTTAGCGAGCTTTTTGGGCGTGTACGGCAAACAGTTAATTATGTTGTCAGCTTCTTGATGGGAATCATTTTTTTGCCCTTAAAACTTGCAGCTGCGCATGATGTTCCTAGCATGTCACAGGCAGCACATGCAGTTTTCAGTTGCTAACCAATGCGTGTGCGCAGCTCGGATTTACACACAGTAAGGAGCAGACGTATGGCGATGATGAAAGCAGCGGCCTTTTTGGAAAAAGGGCGCATTGAAATTGTTGACAAACCTATCCCTGATGTTGGACCTAACGATGCGCTGATCCGTATTACGACCACCACCATTTGCGGTACTGATGTACACATTCTGAAGGGTGAGTATCCGGTGGACAAGGGCTTGACCGTGGGCCATGAGCCTGTGGGTGTGATTGAAAAGCTGGGCAGCGAAGTGAAGGGCTACAAAGAGGGGCAGCGCGTGATTGCTGGCGCAATTTGCCCCAACTTCAACAGCTATGCTGCCCAAGATGGTTACCCCAGCCAAGATGGCAGTTATCTGGTTGCGCGCGGCTTGTGTGGCTGTCATGGCTACAAGGCCACTGCAGGCTGGCGCTTTGGCAATTTGATTGATGGCACACAGGCGCAATACGTACTGGTGCCCGATGCACAAGCCAATTTGGCCCCCATTCCTGATGGCTTGACGGATGAGCAGGTGCTGATGTGTCCAGACATCATGTCCACGGGCTTTGCGGGCGCAGAAAATGCGAACATCAAGATAGGCGACACCGTGGTGGTGTTTGCCCAAGGGCCGATTGGCTTATGCGCCACTGCCGGGGCGCGTCTTTTGGGGGCTACCACCATCATCGCCGTGGATGGCAATGATCACCGTCTGAGTATTGCCAAGAAGATGGGGGCGGATGTGGTGCTGAATTTCCGCAATGTCGATGTGATTTCTGAAGTGCTCAAACTCACCGGTGGCAGGGGTGCAGACAGTGCCATCGAGGCACTGGGCACGCAGATGACGTTTGAGCAGGCCATCAAGGTGATCAAACCGGGGGGGACGGTATCCAGTCTGGGTGTGTACTCTGAAGATCTGAAAATTCCGATGTCAGCGTTTGCCGCAGGCTTGGGGGATCACACCATCCGTACGGCGCTGTGCCCCGGTGGCAAGGAGCGCATGCGACGCCTGATGAGTGTGATTGAAGCCAACAGGCTGGATCTGGGCGTGATGGTCACGCACCAGCGCAAGCTCGATGACATTGTTGAGGCCTATGACCTGTTTGCCAATCAGAGAGATGGAGTGCTCAAGATTGCGATCAAGCCCTGATAGGTCGATTGCTCAATAACAAGCCACCTTAGGGTGGCTTGTTATTGAGGATTGTGCAGTCAGTACGCTTAGATGTCTTCCAGCAAGGCGTAAGGCAGAGGCAGCAAAGTCAGCGGCTCACCATTGGCGCTGCCTGCCGTCAGGGCCTCCTGGGCAGAGCTGATTTGCATGCTGACAATGGCGTCCCAGCCGCCATCAGGTGCTGGGGCTGCCTGGACGATGGTGCCTGTGGCTTGCTCGGCATCGCTGGCGGCAAAGACTTCAGCACCTGCTTGTATTTCACTGGCTGCATGCACGATGAACGCTCGGCGCTTGAGCGTTCCGCGAAATTGGCTGCGTGCTACGACTTCTTGGCCTGGGTAGCAGCCCTTTTTAAAATTAACTCCGCCCACAGATTCGTAATTGAGCATCTGAGGCACAAATAATTCGTACGCGCTAAGCGATACGGTGGCAATGCCGCTGGCCACTTCGGTCCACAGCCATTGTTGTGCACTCAGCGCTGGCCCCTGTGGTGCGGCTGTGCCAGCAGGAGCCACCCACAGCGCTCGTGGCTGCCCGGCTGCAGGGTAGAGATGCACGAGGTGCGCATCCCCCATGGTCTGGACTGCCCAGGGAGCTTGCGCAGCATCGGGTACCGCGCTGCCCATCAGGCCTAAAAGTTGAAAGTCCTGTGTGGCGTCGGTGAGCTTGGCTTTGGCGCGCAGCACAAACATGGACAGGCGTTTGAGGGTTTGCGCCAGCAAATCAAGGCTGCAAACGAGCAAAATGTCGTCTGGGGCGCGTTTAAAACCAATCATGCTAGCTTGCATGCGGCCTTTGGCGGAGCAAAAAGCGGCCAAGCGTGCGTGCTGTAAATCCAGCAGCGCAAAGTCGTTGGTCAGCTGGCCATGTAAAAAACTGGCGGCGTCATCACCCTGTACGCGGATGACGCCCAGATGCGAAATGGGGGCAATGCCTTGGAGAGTCTGGGTCATGGGTGAATTATGATCCCCGATCTTTTTCATAGGATGCAAAAGGTTGTGCGACGTTTACTTATAGTGCTGTTGTTTTTGGTTGCCGTGGCTGCTGCCGTGGGTGGCGCTGCGGCGTGGTGGCTGGGCCAGCCGCTGCGCATGTCCAGCCCAAGCTTGGAGCTGGAGATTGAGCCAGGGACCTCCCCGCGTGGCGTTGCACAGGCCGTGGCGGATGCAGGCGTGCAGACAGACCCGCGCTGGCTGTACTACTGGTTCCGGCTGTCAGGGCAAGACCGCCAGATTCGCGCGGGCAACTATGAGCTGACGGCTGGCACCACACCGCGCAGCTTGCTGCAAAAACTGGTGCGTGGCGAGGAAAGCCTGCGAGCAATTATTTTTGTAGAGGGCTGGACCTTCCGCCAGATGCGTGCACAGATTGCCAAGGATGAGTTCCTCAAGCATGACACCGCTGCAATGACCGAAGCGCAGATCATGGACGCTTTGGGCAAGCCCGGGCTGGCTGCGGAAGGCATGTTTTTTCCTGACACCTACACCTATGCCAAGGGCAGCAGTGAACTGGCTGTGCTGCGCCGCGCCTTGCATGCGATGGAGCGCAGACTGGACGAGGCATGGGCACAGCGTGCGGCAGATACGCCTTTGCAAAGCCCTTACGAGGCGCTAATCCTGGCCAGCATCGTAGAAAAAGAGACGGGCCATGCGAGTGACCGTGGTCAGATTGCCGGTGTATTTATCAACCGGATGCGCGTGGGCATGCGGCTGCAAACGGATCCCACCGTGATCTACGGCATGGGAGAGGCATTTGATGGCAATCTGCGCCGCCGTGATCTGCAGACCGATACGCCCTGGAATACCTACACGCGTGCTGGTTTGCCGCCCACACCCATTGCGGTGCCCGGTAAGGCGTCATTGATGGCTGCGGTTCGCCCTGAGCCGACCAAAGCCTATTATTTTGTCTCGCGCGGTGATGGCACGAGCCATTTCAGTCCGAATCTGGATGAGCACAATCGCGCAGTCAACCGTTACATCCGTGGCGGCAATTGAGGAGGCGCTGCTACAGCACGCCCCCATGCTTTCTTTGTCGCGCAGAACTTATAGAGATCGGGATTTGGTTTTGAACAACACCCCCAGCACTGGCTTGTTTATCAGCTTTGAAGGCATTGATGGTGCGGGCAAATCCTCGCACATTGCTGCACTGGCACAAGCCTTCAAGGATGCCGGCCGTACGGTGACACTGACGCGTGAGCCGGGAGGCACGCCTTTGGCTGAAAAGCTGCGCAACCTGCTGCTGCACGATGCCATGGATCCGTTGACCGAAGCGCTGGTGGCTTTTGCTGCTCGTCGCGATCATCTGGTGCAGGTGATTGAGCCAGCTTTGGTCCGGGGTGAAGTGGTCGTCAGTGACCGTTTTACGGATGCCACTTTTGCCTACCAAGGTGCAGGGCGTGGTTTCGATTGGGAAAAACTTCAAACCCTAGAGCGCATGGCTCAGACGGGTAGCGGCTTGAACGCCGAGTTGATGCGTGAGCCTGACCTGACTATCTGGTTTGATCTGCCGGCCGCCGTGGCCGCAGAGCGTTTGGCGGCTGCGCGCGTGCCCGATCGGTTTGAGGCGCAGCCACAAGACTTTTTTGCAGCGGTCGCCTCGGGCTACGCACGCCGCTGTGCGGCTGCACCTCAGCGCTTTGCCCGCATTGATGCCCACCAGCCTCGCGAGGCTGTCTGGCAGCAGGTGGCGGATGTGCTGCAAGCGCGTGGCTACCTCCAAGGTGTGCAAGGAGCCGCGGCGTGAGTGAAACAACGGGAATGCTGGCCCCTTGGCTGCAGCAGCAACGCCAAGCCTTGCTTGCGCAGCGTGGTCATGCATGGCTGCTGCAAGGGCCATCAGGCATGGGGCAGTTTGAGCTGGGCATGGCCATGGTGCGCGCCTGGTTGTGCGAGCAGCCCACTGAGCAGGGTGCCTGTGGGCATTGCACCAGTTGTCACAGTGTGGATGTGCACGCGCACGCTGACTTGTGTGTGCTGATGCCAGAGGCCGATATGCTGGCGCGTGGCTGGCCCTTGAGCGAAAAGGCGCAGGCAGATATTGACGACAAAAAACGCAAGCCCAGCAAAGAAATTCGTGTGGATGCCATGCGCGATGCCGTGGAGTTCACCCAGCGCACCAGCGCTCGCGGGCGAGGCAAGGCGGTGCTGGTGTACCCGGCCGAGCAGATGAATGCGATTACCGCCAATGCACTGCTCAAAACACTAGAGGAGCCGCCGGGCGATGTGCGCTTTGTACTGGCCACAGAAGCGGCCCACCAATTGCTGCCCACCATTCGCAGCCGTTGCTTGGCGCACACCATGCTGTGGCCGGCAGAGGCACAAATGCTGCAGTGGCTGCAGCAGCAAGGCTTGCAGGCCGATGATGCACACGCCTGGCTGCGTGCGGCGGGCGGGCGTCCTTTGGATGCCTGGGCAATGGCGCAGGCTGGCAAGGGGCTGGATGTGTTTCAGCGCTTGCCCAAAGCGGTTGCTGCGGGCGATGTGGCCATTTTTTCGGACATGTCACAACCCGAAATCGTGCAATGGCTACAAAAGCTGTGCCATGACTTGATGTGTGTGGCGCAAGGGGCCGCACCGCGGTATTTTGCCGTGCAAGACCTGCCCAAAGCTCCCTCTGCAATGGTGCTGGCACGGTGGGCCAGGTCGCTGGCGCAAGAGGCGCGCACGGCTGAGCATCCATTTAATGCAGGTTTAATGACCGAAGCGCTTGTTGCGCAGGCCCGCACCGTCCTACACTCCAGAACTTAACGCGATGGAAGCAAGTTGATGAGCATGCAGACCCCACCCCCTCGCCCCAGTGTGTTGCAACTGGCCCTGAAAGAAAAAGGGGCTTTGTATGCGGCCTACATTCCCTTGTTTGCGGATGGCGGTATTTTCGTTGCAACCCCACGAGACTTTCGCCTGGGCGACGATGTCTACGTGCTGTTGACGCTGCCTGAAGACACTCAGCGCTACCCTATTGCAGGCAAGGTAGGCTGGGTCACACCGGCCGGTGCCGGGGGCAATCGCACGCAGGGCATTGGGGTGTGTTTTCCCAAAGATGAAAAATCTGTGCAGCTGAAAGCCAAGATTGAACAGATTTTGGGCACTGCCATTGCTTCGGACAGGCCCACGCAGACCCTGTAGGCCAACAGCGTTTTTTCTTGCCATGCCGGCTTGGGGTGCTCCTGAGCCGGCATTGTTTTTTGTACGATCGATCACTGATGTTTACCGATTCACACTGCCACCTGAACTTTCCAGAACTGTCCGCCAATCTGCCGGCTATTCAGGCCGCCATGGCCGAGGCACAAGTCACACGGGCGCTGTGTATTTCTTGCACCATGGAAGAGTTTCCTGAGGTGCATGCCCTGGCCATGGCGTATGACAACTTGTGGTGCACAGTGGGAGTGCACCCTGATACCGAGCACATGACCGAACCCAGCGTGCAAGATTTGGTCGAGCGTGCCGCCTTGCCCCGCGTGGTGGGTATTGGCGAGACGGGCTTGGACTACTACGGGATGCAAGAGCGCAAGGGCGGCCGCACGATTGCCGACATGCAGTGGCAGCGTGAACGCTTTCGCACCCATATCCGCGCTGCACAACAGTGCGGCAAGCCGCTGGTCATTCACACCCGTGCGGCGCAGGAAGACACCATCCGCATCCTCAAGGAAGAGGGTGAAGACGGCTCTGCAGGCAGCGCAGGCGGTGTCTTTCACTGCTTTACCGAAAGCCTGGAGGTGGCCAAGCAGGCGCTGGATCTGGGTTTTTACATCTCGTTTTCGGGCATTGTGACGTTCAAGAGTGCGCAATATTTACGCGATGTAGCCGCCTTTGTGCCTGCTGACCGCCTCCTGATCGAGACGGACAGTCCTTATCTGGCGCCCATGCCCTATCGCGGCAAAACCAACAGCCCCGCATACGTGCCGTTTGTAGCCAGGCAGGTGGCGCAGGTGCGCGGCCTGTCGGAGCAGGAGGTGGCGGACATCACCAGCCATAATTTTGACCAACTGTTTAAAGGCGTGGTGACGGGATGAAGCGGCGTACCTTGTTGCAATCTTTCAGTGCATGTGCGCTAACTGGCTCCGCGCTGGTAGCGCGTGCCGATGCGTTCACCGACTTTCAGACCGCCATTACGCGCGATGATTTCGTGCGCATGCGCAAGCTGCTGCAACAGGGCATGGACCCCAATACCGTGGATGAGCGCGGCCGGCCAGGGCTGGTCAAGGCCATGCAGCTAGAGTCTTTGCGCGTGGCTCAGGAGTTGATCAAGGCCCCAGGCATACGTATCAATGATGCCAGCGCGTCGGGTGAGACAGCTTTGATGCATGCCTGCATCAAGGGGCACATTGATGTGGTCAAGCAGTTGCTGGCGCTGGGTGCACGCATCAATCACCCGGGCTGGACGCCGCTGCACTACGTGGCCAGTTCAGATACAGAGCACAGCGTGGCCATTGCGCAGCTGCTGCTGGATCAACACGCGTATATCGACGCCGAATCGCCCAACAAAAGCACGCCGCTAATGCTGGCTGCCCAATATGGCTCGGAAAAGATGGTCAAGCTGCTGCTGGATGCGGGGGCTGATGTGCAGCTGCGCAATGAGCTGAATCTGACGGCGGTTGATTTTGCCCGCCGCTCCGAGCGGGAATTTATGGTCAAGCTGCTGGACACGGCTTACCAGGCAACGCGCAGAAGCAAGGCCTCCTGGTAATTGATAAATCAATAAAAAGAGCGGCTAACGCTTACCCAGTAATCACTTCAAATACATTTAATACGCAAAGTGTTGCTGTGAAAGCGTTGGCTGCTCATTTATTATTTAGATCAGTGGCCGCCACTGTGCGCTTGCAGGCGTGCGTACAGGCCGTTCAGGACCAGCAGCTCAGCGTGCGTGCCTTGCTCGGCGATGCGGCCACGCTGCATGACCACCACGCGGTCGGCATGCTCAATGGTGGACAGGCGGTGAGCAATCACCAGAGTGGTCCGGCCTTGCATCAAGGTCTGCAGCGCTTGTTGCACCAGCCGTTCTGACTCGGTATCCAGCGCGGATGTTGCCTCGTCCAAAATCAAGACCGGGGCATTCTTGTACAAGGCGCGCGCAATCGCCAGCCGCTGGCGCTGGCCACCAGACAGCTGCGCGGCGTTGTGGCCAACCTCAGTGTGAATGCCTTGTGGCATCAGGCGCACATGTTCGGCCAGATTCGCAGCCTCCAGGCTGGCCCAGACGCGCGCTTCATCCATCTCGCCACCCAGTGCAACGTTGGCAGCAACGGTGTCGTTAAACATGACCACGTCCTGGCTGACCATGGCAAATTGGCTGCGCAGGTAGTGCAGATCCCAGTCTTGCAGGGGCACGCCGTCCATGCGTATCTCACCCGAAGTCGGGTTCAGAAAACGGGGCAGCAAATTGACCAGTGTGGTTTTGCCTGCGCCCGAAGGACCCACCAGTGCAACCACCTCCCCAGGGTGTACTTGCAAGCTGACGTCCTGCAACGCAGGCGCTTTGTCATCCCCAAAAGAGACTCCTACATTGCGCAATTCAATCGCACCCTGCACGTGATTGGGGCGCTGTGTGCCGCTAGATTCAGGCAGGGTGTGGTCCAGCAGGCTCAGTCCGCGCTCCAGCGCCGCAACACCGCGTGTGATGGGGTTGGCCACGTTGGCCAGGCGGCGCATGGGGGCAATCAGCATCAGCATGGCGCTGATGAACGCCACAAAACTGCCCACCGTAATATCCCCTGAAGGATTGGCCCGGCTTTGCCACAGCGCGATGCAGATCACCGCTGACAGCGCAAAAGCGGCAAACAGCTGTGTCAGCGGTGTCATGGCAGACGAGGCAATCGTAGACTTGATGGCCAGGCCGCGCAGCTTGCGGCTGATGGCTTGAAAACGGCGCTCTTGTTCAGCCTGTGCCCCGTGCAGTCGCACCATGCGGTGGGCCAAAAAGTTTTCTTCCACCACGTAGGCCAGCGAATCGGTCGAGTTCTGGCTGTTTTTGGTAATGCGGTACAGCCGCTTGGACAGGGTGCGCATGATCCATGCAACGCCTGGAACCACCACACCCACAATCAACGTCAGCTGCCAGTTGAGGTACAGCAGGTAACCCAGCAAGGCCAGCAGTGTGAAGCCATCGCGCGATAGCGTGATGAAGGCGCTGACCAGCTGGTTGGCGCCCGTTTGCACTTCATACACCACAGTGTTGGACAGAGAGCTGGCAGTTTGCGACTGAAACAGCCGCATGTCGGTGTTCTGTACCCGGCGAAACAGCACCTCCCGCAAGCGCAGCATGGCGTCATTGGCAATTTGCGACAGTGCGTACTGGGCCAGAAACTGCGCAACACCCCGCAGTAAAAAAACCCCAATGATGGCTATGGGCACCATCCACAGATTCAGCGTTCCCTCAGAAAAACCACTGTCTAGCAGGGGCTTTAACAGGGCCGGAATCATGGGCTCGGTGGCAGCGCCAAGCAGCGTTGCCACAATGGCAACAGTCCACGCCAGCTTCTGGTTGCCAAAGTAGGGCGCTACGCGCAGCAAACGCTGCTTGAGTGACAAGTCAGAGGGGGCGTTTGTCATCAAATGGTGATTTTTTTCTGGGGTCTGCATGTGGAAAGTGATTCTACGTGCCCGCTCTGCAGCCTCGCTATACACATTGACACAGCAACAATGTGATCACATGCCTTGAACTGTGTGTAACATCATAGGAAGTCCCGGGAGCCTGATCCGGTACATGATGGCTGCGCATGAATACTGAACCTCAAATTCTCACATCCCCTCTCCGAGCGGTCGTACCGCTCACATCGCGTCGAACCCTGCTTGCCGCAGTGGCTGCAACGTCAGCGTTACCTGCTCTGGCGCAGTTCCGCGTGGAAGTAACCGGCGTTGGCCTCACCCAGCTTCCGATCGCTTTGCCCGCATTCCGTGGCGAAGAGGGTGCTCCCCAGAAGATTTCCCAAATCATCCGTGCCGATTTGGAGCGCAGCGGTCAATTTCGCAATGTTGATGCAGCAGGCGTGGCACTGGATGAAACTTCGCGCCCTGAGATGGCCCAGTGGCGCCAGCGTGCCGCTGATGCACTCGTTACCGGAAGCGTGACACGTTTGGCAGATGGCCGTTTTGACGTGCGATTCCGTTTGTGGGATGTTGTCAAAGGTCAGGATCTGGGTGGACAGGGTTTTGCAGTCACGCAGGCTGATCTTCGCTTGGTTGCTCACCGTATCGCTGATTTCGTTTACGAAAAACTCACCGGTGAACGCGGCATCTTCTCGACACGCATTGCATACGTAACCAAAGCTGGCAAACGCTATGTGCTGTGGGTGGCAGATGCGGATGGTGAAAATGCCCAGTCTGCGCTGTCGAGCAGCGAACCCATCATTTCTCCGGCATGGTCGCCCAACGGCGGCGAGCTGGCATATGTGTCATTTGAAGCACGCAAGCCCGTGGTCTACGTGCACGATGTAGCCAGTGGTCGCCGTCGTCTGGTGGCCAACTTCCGCGGATCTAACAGCGCACCAGCTTGGGCTCCAGATGGTGCGACTTTGGCAGTAACGCTGACGCGTGATGGACTTTCGCAGCTTTATCGCATCAGCTCGCATGGCGGACAGCCCACACGGCTGACACAAAGCAACGGTATCGACACAGAACCCGCCTTCTCTGCCGATGGTAAAACCGTTTACTTTGTCAGTGATCGTGGCGGCTCGCCACAAATTTACAAAGTGGCAGCCACGGGCGGGTCCGCGCAGCGCGTGACCTTCTCCGGAAACTACAACATTTCGCCTACCGTCAGCCCTGATGGCCGGTGGTTGGCCTACATATCACGCGTAGGTGGTGCATTTAAGCTGTTCGTCATGGAGCTGGAGTCGGGTAATGCCACTTCCGTCACCGACACTTCTGATGATGAAAGCCCAAGCTTTGCGCCCAACAGCCGTCTAATCGTTTACGCGACCAAGCAAGGGGGCCGTGAAGCATTGATGACAACCACTTTGGATGGCAAGATCAAAGCGCGATTGGCTGGGCAGGGCGGTGAAATTCGTGAACCTGACTGGGGTCCTTATCAAAAATATTGAATTTACGTAAACCTTTGTGAATGGCTTGCGTTCTATTAGTGACCTAGCATACCTAGGCAAGGAGAATTTTTGATGATTACGTTTAAGCGAGTTTCTATCGCATTGTCTGTAGCTGCCTTGTTGGCTGGCTGCTCTTCCGGCGTGAAGTTGGATGAAAACGCCGCTGCTGGTGCCAACGGCGGTGCCAACACTTCTGGCGCAGCCAGCGGTGTGGCAGGCGTGGACTTGACCGGTTCCCAAATCGATGCTGACGGCGGCCCTCGCGGCGTTGGCCGTGTGGTGTACTTTGACTTCGACAGCTTCATTGTGAAGCCGGATGCTCAAGGCCTGGTTGATGCGAATGCACGCTTTATCAAGGCTGACCCTTCGCGCAAAGTGACTGTTGAAGGTCACACCGACGAGCGCGGTGGCCGTGAATACAACTTGGCATTGGGCCAAAAGCGTGCTGAAGCAGTGCGCCGCTCGCTCAACTTGCTGGGTGTTAGCGACAACCAGGTTGAAGCAGTGAGCTTCGGTGAAGAAAAGCCTGCGGTATCTGGCAACAACGAAGCTGCCTACTCGCAGAATCGTCGCGCTGAACTTTCTTACCGTTAAAGCATGAGCATTCGCAATGGATTTTTGCGGATGAATGTTCGTGCACTGGCTGTGATTGGCCTGTGCACGGCATTTGTTCATCCTGCATACGCTTTTTTGGAAGATGCGGAAGCGCGTCGTGCCATCTTGGAATTGCGTCAGCGCTTTGATAGCAGTGCTGAGGAAGCCGCACAAATGCGTCGGGGGATGCTGGATTTGCAGTCGCAAATTGAATCCATGCGCCGCGAAATGGCTCAGCTCAATGGTGCTAAGGAGCAGCTTGAGCGGGAAGTCTCCGAAATCCAGCGCCGTCAAAAAGATTTGGCCGCTGGTGTGGATGACCGGCTGCGTAAGTTTGAACCTGTCCGTGTCCAACTGGATGGTCTGGAGTTCACTGCCGACCCTGCGGAAAAGCGTGATTTTGACGCTGCGTTGGAGAAGTTTCGCGCAGGCGAGTTCGCAGAGGCACGCAAAACCTTTGCAAGCTTTGTCAATACCTATCCAAGTAGCGGCTACCTGCCATCTGCAAGGTTTTGGTTGGGTAACACGCAATACGCAGGGCGTGATTACAAAGAAGCCATTGCCAACTTCCGATCCATGCTCAAAGCAGCACCTCAGCATGCCCGTGCTGCAGATGCAGCCTTGTCCATTGCGAATTGCCAGCTGGAATTGAAAGACACCAAGGGTGCGGTAAAGACACTGCAAGACTTGGTCAAAGACTATCCTGCCTCTGAAGCTGCTTCAACAGCAAAGGAACGTCTTCAGCGTTTGAAGTGATGAGTTCATCTGAGATAACAAGCAACACCATCGCCGGCTTAGCCGGCGATGGTTTTTTTGCAGACGCTGATCTTCAGCGCCGATTTGGTGGGCTGGAGCGCCTCTACGGTGTCGATGGCGCGGCCCGAATTCGCCAAGCACATGTGGCGGTAGTTGGTGTGGGCGGCGTCGGCTCATGGGCAGTCGAGGCGCTGGCTCGCAGTGGTGTGGGCACGTTGACCTTGATTGATCTGGACAACGTGGCAGAGTCCAACATCAATCGCCAGATTCATGCGCTGACGGATACGGTGGGTAAAGCCAAAGTCGAAGCAATGCGCGAACGCATTACCCAAATCAATCCACTGTGCACAGTGCACTGCATTGAAGATTTTGTAGAACCTGATAATTGGCCAAAAATTCTGCCAGCAGGTGTGGATGCCGTGATCGACGCTTGCGATCAGGTCAAAGCCAAGCTTGCCATGGCGCAATGGGCGCGCCGCAGTAAGTCTATGTTTGTCAGTGTGGGTGCGGCAGGGGGCAAGCGGCTGGCGCACAAAGTTGAGATCGATGATCTTTCCAAAGTCACGCACGATCCTTTGCTGGCACAACTGCGTTATCGTTTGCGCAAAGAATTCAATGCTCCCAAAGAGGGCAAGAAAATAGGCGTAACGACAGTGTTCAGTCGTGAGGCGGTCCAGCAACCCAGTGCTTCATGCCAAGCAGTAGTGACTGACGGTTCATTGAATTGCAGTGGCTATGGGTCAGTGGTTGCGGTGACTGCTACATTTGGACAATGCGCTGCAGGCTGGGTCCTGGAGGAAATTGCGAGCAACTTAAAAAAATAGCACGAATTTGAAAAATCACCAAAAAAGCGATGCTACAATTGATTTATTCGCTGATCAGATGAATAGTTTGATTGGCAGGTAGGGCCTTTAGCTCAGTCGGTAGAGCAGCGGACTTTTAATCCGTTGGTCGCGAGTTCGAATCTCGCAGGGCCCACCAAAGATTACAGCCCCGTGTAGCAATACACGGGGCTTTTTCTTGCTCTCAATATTAAAGCAATCCGGCTCACTGAGTAACCCCCGCTGTTCCGCAATTCGCAGGGGTGTTCCGCAATTCACCTGAGCAGCTTCACCTTTTTCCCGATCTTGTGCCGGATGTAATGGGCTGTCATCCCCTCAGTGGTATGCCCCAACAGCGCCTGGGCTTCGCGGATTCCAACGGCTTCATCAAGGGCGGTCGCGGCAGTGGCTCGCAGATCGCGGAACTGAAACTCCGCCTTTGGAATTCCTGCAGCTTCTCTGGCTGCATCAAAACGGTCGCGCAGCATGTGCTTTGACAAGCTCAGTCCTGATTCATTCACGAGCAGCGATAGAGCGCGGACTTTGAACCGTGATTTGTACGCCTGAATTTCAGCGAGTAGATCGGCAAGTGCGCCACTGACTTCGATACGAAGTTTGGCAGCTGTCTTGCCCTGGCGAACGTGCAGCAGCCCTTGGCTGATATGGCTCTCACTCATGCGCAGTACATCTGCTGGACGCTGCCCGGTGAGGTGAGCCAGGCGCAATGCGAACTGCAGTGGCTCCGATGCATGAGCAAAGATCCTCTCCAGCACTTCATCGCTGATGACGACGTCCCGGCCTTGCTCTTTGAAACCGCGAATGCCCGCGCAAGGGTTTGGCGATTTCGTCAGTCCTTGCTCACGTGCGAAATTCCACATGTGAGAAAAGAGTGCCTTTTCTCTGTTAGCTCGGACTTGGCCAAGGTTCTCAGCTATGGCCGCAAGAGGTTTTCCAGCCAACTTGCGCTCAGTATTCTTTGCTTCAGCCAGCTTGCGAGCCTCAGCTGCACGCCAATCCATGTATTGACGAACGTGCACAGGTTCAATGCTGTCGAGAGGTGCTGGGGGATCGCCAAAGAACTTCAGAAGCCAATCCAGTTCCTTTTCGTTATCAGAGCGTGTGCGAACGGCCTTGGTTGGAAACACTTTGGCTCGGTATTGAATCGCAAGATCAACGAAGGTGTGAAGAGCTCCAGCTTCACGTTGAGCGGTCGTTAACTCCGCCCATTTCTGAACTGCAACGACGTAATCCGAGCCGAGAGAAATTTCCTTGCGCGGCTTTCCACCGGTATCCAGGTAGTAATGGATCTTTTGCCCGCGCTCACGGGCCCGCATCCCTTTGGGGAGGTTGGTCCATCGACTCGGTTTACGACCCATGTCAGCTTACCCCCACAACTTTTGGTGTCCACCGCTTTGCTGCGGGGGCAGGTGGATCCTCTTTCCGGCCCTCAACCACCCCACGTGTAACTACGGGGTGGCCGATAGCATTCACACGAAATGGTATTCCCATTGAACGCAGCAGCTCAATCTGACGTGATTTGCGTTTGCGCCCAGTGAGAAGCTCGAGCTCTTCGGAATTTAAAAACAGATTGCTCATGTTTTTACTCCATTAAAAAAGCCCCGACTTAGCGGGGCTTGGTGTTGAGTTAAGCGGCGCGGCGCAGTGCCTGCCGTTCGCTGTAGTTGGCTGCAACCAGTGCGTGTGACAGTGGCGGGCAAACGCTGTTGCCACACATGCGCACCTGGGCGGTCTTGGTGATCGACTCACCAGCCGCGCCGGTTTCAATTTGATAGCTGTCTGGAAAGCCTTGGGCCCGGAACAGCTCACGTGGTGTAAGCATGCGCAGGCCAATATCAACAATCGCGTAGGGCTCACCATGGACCATCACCAGGCGGAAGCGGTCGCGGGCAGGGATGGTGTGCAGCGGGTCGGGCAGCTCTTGACCGTCCTTGTCGCTGCCGTAGTACTTCACCAAGAAGGCGCGCACTTCACCGGCGTGGCCACCACCTGCGGTGAGCGTCGGTACCGGGTCTTCATGCGATTGCCCAAACTGGTTGTTGCGCAGTTTGATCATGTGGCTGGTCACAATCCCAGCCGCAGCACCTTGCGCCGTGATGGTGTTCAGCGGATCGACCACATCACGGATGCCGTGGCTCCAGCGCTTGGTGCCGTCCTTGCCTTCACCGTGGCCCATGTGTATGAGGTTGGTTGTCACAAGCCCCATGGTGTTGCCGGTACTGGGTCGCTTGGGCGTGCCGCCAGCCGTCACCGTGTGCACGGGTTCATCAACGGCGGTACCCACACTGCCCACGCGAAACTTGGTCAGGTGCGCGGTCACTAGGCTGTGGTGATCCACGGTCGTGACGGTCCCCGCAGGCTGCTCCAACTCAGTGCCCACCACTCCGGTGTAGTGCTTGGCCAAAAAGGCTTGCACAACCGCATGCTTTTGTCCGGCCACCACGGTACCCAGTGGTTTGTCCAGCCCGGGTACCCGTGGTGACTGCCCAGGGCGTTCGCCGTAGCCTGTTTGAATCAGCGTAGCCGCGACACCCGGAACAATGAATGGCTTCTCCGCTTCCATCACAAAGCGCACGATGCCTTTGGCAATGCGCCGGCAGGTGGCGTCGGCCAAGGGCTTAGAGCGCTCAAAGATGCTCGGTGCTGGAATGCTGCAGTCGATGCAATCCGCCGCGGTGCGCCATGGCTTCATGCCAGCTGGCACTTTGCCCTTGGCATCGGGCTTAGCGTGCGTGGGCTTGGGCCAAACAATCGGCAGACCGTCGCGCCGCGCCACCAGGAACAGGCGCTTGCGAATGGTGGGCGCCCCAAAGTCGCAGGCGCGCAGCTCTTTCCATTCCACCTTGTAGCCAAGGTTACGCAGCTCTTGCACCCACAGCTGAAAGGTTTGGCCCTTGCGTTCGGGGCAAGGGCGGTCATCCGCACCCAGTGGGCCCCACGTCTGAAACTCTTCGACGTTTTCCAACAGGATGAGCTTGGAGTGTGTGTCAGTTGGCAAGAGTGCCTTAACCCACTCGACCACCACCCACGCCAGTCCGCGAATCTTCTTGCTCACGGGCTTGCCGCCCTTGGCCTTGCTGAAGTGTTTGCAGTCGGGGCTGGCCCACAGCAGGCCCACGGGCTGGCCGTCAGTCACATCCAGCGGGTCCACCTCAAACACATCGCTGCAAAAGTGGCGCGTCTGCGGATGGTTGGCTGTGTGCAAACTGATCGCTTCGCGGTCGTGGTTGACAGCAATGTCAACGTGGCGGCCAATGGCCAGCTCCATACCGGTGGATGCGCCACCGCCACCGGCGAACAGATCAACCACCAGCTCGTTGTGCACTGGCAGGACAAATTGAGGTGTCAGCATGATGATTCCAGACGCAGAAAAGCCCGCGTGGTTTGCACCGGGCGGGCCGTCGGTTTATTAGTAAAAAGTGGTTCTAGCGCTTATGTAGCAAGCGTTAGTTGCCATCTAAGTTGAAGACTGTTTTATGTTTTTACAGCTGCGTTTTGCGCAGCGATGCTGTAAAGCAGTGGAGCAAAAAAGCCACCTCATAGGTGGCTTGGTTTATCGAGAGGAAAGCGTTATCTTTCCACTTTTCCTCAGTTTGTGAGCAGTTACCTGTCTCCGATTTCAATCATCAAACTACGATCTTTCTCAACGGTATCAATGAGATGATTGTAGATGTCGATAATTTTATGGAGTGTGTCTTTTCTTCCTGCTGCAGTGAACTTGCCTAATTCCATCACATTGCAAGCAATAAACTGCTCAAACTCCAATATATCTATTCGACCGTCATAGGCTCCATCTTTGGTATTTTCTATGAGGGCTTCAAGGACTAATGCACCTTTAGATGACGTAATAACGACCGGCTTTAAGCCAGCAGTCAAATTGTCGATGCATTTGTTGAACAAAGGCTCACCAGGCATGTTCGTGACGTGGAAAACCATGTCCTCGCAATCAAAGTCACCTTTACGACTAGACCCTGAATCGTTTTGATTTGAATGATGGTGAACGATTTTTCCTTCGCCTTGCAATACCTCAAGCTTGGCTCCAACCATGTGCTGCATAAGGGTCCCAACAAATTGTGATCCAGTGCTTTCTTTTTGTCGGATTTGCGCTTGGTGCACTATGTGGCGAATCGCACGTCGAGTGCCCCACCTTGAGTCAACGCTCAGAATAAAAGGTTTGCGGTCAAAAAAATCTTGTGCTTTGCTGACCCAAAATCTCTCGCATACCTCTAAATCAATTTCACCGCCATTTGCATATAACTCATTAAGCAAGCAGATGTAGTCAAGCATGAGCTGGATGCTGCCACGACTTGTGCGTCCACCTTCACTAGCTAGCTCACGCGTTATACCGTAGCGAGCAAGGACTCTTTGAGTTGCAGGCCCCCCAAGGCCTTTAACTTGCCCTTGCTTGCCAGTTTTCCAATTCTCAGCATCTAGAGGCCAAGTCAAAGTCATTGATGTCTGACGGTCCAGTGCCTGGCGATTTATAACCAACAGTGCAGCGATGGGTCCCTTATTACCGTTGACACCTTTGTTGGTGGAAAATTCTTCAAGCTGTGTTTTGAGATATTCCTCAGAATTCATGATCAAGCCGCTTTCCTCCATTTAGCTTTAATTTTTTTTGAGGTGTGAAGGATAGGTTCAAAAATGAATTTTGCAAGATGCCTTACTGCTGGCACTGCAACGCCGTCACCAGCGACATGATAGGCATCGTTGTAGTTGCTTGGCAGTTTGTAAGTGTCCGGTAGCCCCATAAGTCGAGCCGCTTCACGCGGGGAAAGCAGCCGTGTACGAACGGATTTTCCCTCTACGACAATTATTATTTGACGGCTAGAACCACCGGCAGGTGTGCGTAGGCACCCAGCAATGTCATCGAAGCGAACTTCAGCGCGCTGTACTTTTTTTCCGGTCTCGTCAACGCGAGTGCGTTTGTACATGCCACCAACTATGCGAATACCTGCATGTTTGGCAGCTTGCACTTTTTGTAGATTCGTAGGACTCATCATAGACAGCAGCTTCTGCGTTTTCTCGGGAGAGTCCCAGTTGACCGTTTCAGGGGGGTCTTCAATAAGGTCAGTAAATTTTTTCTGTCGTAATTCTGGGAGAGGCAGGTTCCACCAGATCCAATGTTTTTGAGCGTTTTGTGACAGGCCTTTGAATGCAGTCACCATTCTTTCTGGATGCCAAGGTTCTACTGGCGATACTGAAAGTAGTTCATTAGGTAGCTCAATATCAGAATGAACTCCTACGATAAAAACACGTGGACGAGATTGAGGCAGGAAGTGACGAGCATCGATCACCATTGCGCCAAACCTATAGCCTGCTTCTGCAAAGACGTTGCCGATGGCAGCGAAGTCCTCCCCCTGATGTGAGGTCAAAATTCCGTAAACATTCTCCAGGACGATTAGCTTTGGTGGACGGCCTTCATTCATTAGCTCGCGCATTAGTTGCCAAAAAGGCCAAAATGTGCCGGAGCGGGTTTGGGTTTTGTCCTTGGCTCTACCAATTCCTTTGTAGTCACCAGCTAAAGAGACATCTTGGCAGGGAAAGGAAGCCCAGACCAAGTCGGCTTGCGCGGGCAGGTTTTTGCTCGTAATTTTGTTGATATCTTCAACAATAAGCTCTTTGCCTCCGTCCCAGTTGTCACGATACACGCGTCCTTTCATTGCATCGAAATCATTGGCAAAGGCGCAACTCCAATCTGTGCCAAGCCCCTCGCGAGCCATTCCGCCACCGGCGAAAAACTCATAAAAAATGTTGCTGCTGGAGTGAGGGTGGGGTGCTATTGTTTTTTTCTGCTTACCCGAGTCTCGATTAATTTTTTCGTCAATCGCTTGGGCAATCCATGCGTTCATTGCCAGGCTATCTCCATCTTTATGGCAGAGATAGCTAATCGCTTCGCGCTGAGCAAGCGAAAGGCGAAGGCTAGTGCGGTGCGTAGTTGCAATACTCATCTGAAATCCAAAGTTTGGCGCCAATTTTTGGCCCCTCTGAAGGATAGCTCAGCTATCCCTGTCGTCAAGGCTGAATGGATATTTATTAGCAAAAGATAGAAGAAGCCTGTCATGTGCATCAGGACGGAGCGTCCTGCGTTGCTGTGTCGTCTGGCGCGCTGGCTGACCCAGTCACGGTGCCTGCGTGAGACACGCGAACTGCCAAGGTGGTGGCGCTGTGGGATGGCAGGCCAATTTCTGTACGGCCTTCGCCGCCCAAGGCTTCAATCAAGTCAGGGATCAGCTTTGCAAGCTCGCCCGTAGCAATGGCCACATCTGTGTCAAAGCCGCCTTCATCACCTGCCCGGTCCAGCACCGTGTCGGTGAAGTTCAGCTTCTTGAGCTGCAGGTTGTCCGTGAGCAAGAAGCTCACACGGTTATCCCAGGTCAGAGCAAGCTTGGTTGGCAGCTTTCCGTGCTCTACGTGCTGCTTTACCTCGTCAATATCCAGAGGGTGGCGGCCATAGCGGACCACGGACTTGGATTCATCGGCTGCTTTCAGTTCGCACTCGCGGTCAATGCTGAAGCCCACGGGTGCTTTCTGCGTCAACAGCCAATGGCCCATGGCTGCCTGGGCACTGGTTTGTGTGTCCAGCAGGGACACGCCAAATCCTTTGAGGCCTTCTACCAGCAACGTGACCACTTCGTCAGCCTTGCTTTGCGCGCCGGTATCCAACACCAGAAACTTCGATTGCGGATCGATCCACACCCACATGCTGCTTTGCTTGGTGAATGCCATGGGCAGCAAATAGAGCTTGGCCTCGTCTTTCAGGTCGCGCTTTTTTTCTTGCCGGGCTTGCGGCCAAACTCTTTTTCAATCGCGTCAGCCTTCTCCTGCACCTTGCGATTGAGCACGCTAGCGGGCAGCATTTTGGATTCACTCATGAAGCGCAGGATCCATTGGCCACCGACGCTTTCTGCCAACAGGCCGTGCTCTTCGCCGCGCGGAGGAATCCAGCCCTCTGCATGCTCTTGGGTCGCTCCGCAAGGCATGAAAGGTGTCTTTTGCAGAGCCTCTTCTAATTGCTCCAGCGAACCTTGCCACTGCTGGGCAATGCGATAGATGATCAGATTTGAGAACATAAATTCATTACTCTTTAGATATTTGTGACCACTGCAGCTGCGGCGGCGGCCATCGATGAAACGAAGAGCCACAAGAAGGCGTGGAACATCAGGCGCACAGGACACTCCAGGCGATAAAGGAAAGCAGGGCTGTCAGAAGCAAAAAAGCCCACTTGGTGGTGGGCTTTAGGCGGGGTTTAGAGCGTGGCATGCGCTGCAGCTGAGGGTGCGGAGTCATGCTGGACTTCCTGCAGCGGCAGTGATGACCCCGGCAATCACACCACCTGCGCAAAGCAGGCCGGCGGCGTATGCAGCGTCTCTGCTGGCGAAGGTGTCGGCACTGGCACGACCGTTGACTTTGAAGATGAATCGCATCGGGTTCTCCTTATTTGGCAACTGGTGGTTGAGGGCTGGTTTGGCGCGCGGCCTGCTCCAGCAGCCACGCTTTGGATGGCAGGTAAAGACTGCCTTCGTCTTCGGCTTTGAGGCGGCGCTTTGTCTCGCGCTGCTCCAGCGTTTCGGCGGGGGCGCTAAAAGCTGGGTGAGCGCGCCTTCGCGCTTTATTGAGTAAGGCGGTGTAGCGAGACATAGCGGGCTCCAGAAATAAAAAACCCGCCGTGCGTGTGCAGGGCGGGTGAGGAAGAAAGAGCCGGCGCCTTTCGGCATGCCATGGGAAGAAGAAGAGGGAGGGAGGGAGGAGACCCCCACGAACCGGCTGAAAAAAGGTTGATGGCGCCGTATGAGCCCCGGCTTTCTGACAAGAGGGAGGGGGTCGACTTTCACGCCTTGCAGGGAGGCAAACCCCTGTCACGATTGCCATCATTCCTGTGCCCTGGCTGCCAACTCCAGGTGGAACGGCTAACTCCCGAAGGTCTCCGTCTCTGCACTTGCACAGGAATCATGGCCCTCTTGCGAGGACCAGGCCGGGATTCCAACCGGCATGACCGTTGTTGTGGGCCGTCTTCGCCCAGCGGTTTTTCTTTTCTTGGCACCGCGCCTCACCCCCGTATTCAGCCCCAGGGTTGGACTTTGCGAGGCCTTTCCCGGATCGCGCTTGTTTGTCCCAAGCGTGGCAACAAGTACGAGCCGGATCTGGCGCACGCTTTGCGCATGGCCGAAGACGATGGCGTGGTGTCTCCACAAGAAATCCACCAGCTGATGGCCCAAGCCCGTGGCGCTGGTGGCCTGCGCACCGGCGACGGCACCAAGCTGGGCGATGCGCGCGCCGCGGCATCCAACGCTTGGGAGAAGGGCAAGGTGGCATGGGGCCAGCCCTTTGCGCTTGCCGAGCAGTTCAACCGCCGCAGCACCTTTATTGCGGCCTACCGCCTGGCACGGGACAACGGCATGGACAGCCCTGCGCAGTTTGCCCGTGATGCGGTGGTCGAAACGCAGTTTCTGTACACCAAAGCCAACAAACCCCAGTGGGCACGTGGCGCTGTGGGCGGCACTTTGTTCACCTTTAAAACGTATTCGGTCAGCTTTCTGGAGCTGATGCAGCGCACCTGGAACGCAGGTGAGGCGGGTAGCCCCGAGCGTGCGGCCGGCCGCCGTGCTGTGGGCTGGGCCATGTTGATGCTGATGCTTATGGGGGGCGCTGGTGGTATGCCTTTTGTGGAAGACGTGGAGGACTTGGTGGACGGTGTTGGCCAGATGATGGGCTACAACCTTAGCTCTAAGCAGTGGCGCAAAGACTTGATGCGCGAAGTGCTGGGGGCCGAGCTGGCCGAGTTCATGGATTCGGGCCTGTCTGGCATGCCGGGCGCGCCCATTGATGTGTCGGGCCGCCTGGGCATGGGCAACCTCATACCCGGTACCGGCTTGCTGCTGTCCAAGCAATCGAACACCCGCGATGTGGTGGAGATGATGGGCCCAGCCGGTGACCTGGTGGCGCGCGGCTTTTCTGGTGCCAAGTCAGTGGTGTCTGGTGTGATCAACCGTGACGCAGCCAGCATTGGGCGGGGGGCCATGGAGGTGATGCCCAATGCCGTGCGCAACGCGGCCAAGGGTGCAGACATGGCCGCCAGCGGGATCTATAAGGACACCAAGGGCTACAAGGTGGTGGATACCTCTTTGGACGAAGCGCTGTGGAAAGCCATCGGCTTTCAGCCGCGCAGCGTGGCCGAGGTGCAGGAGAGCAACAGCTTCATGCAGCGCGCCAAGAGCTTTTACACGCAGACCAGCAACGACATTCGCGCTCAGTGGGGCAAAGCTTTGTTTGAGAAAGACGAGGCTGGTGTCGTGCGGGTGCGCGAACGCTTGGCCCAGTGGAATGCGCAAAACCCCGACCAGCCCATACGCATCAACATGCCAGACATATGGAAGCGGGCGCGGCAGATGGGGAAGGACCGTACGGCACGGATTGCAGATACCGCGCCCACTGCGATCCGGCAGCAGATGAGGGACTACGCAGCGCGGGAGTAAGTCCCGCGCCTAAGTGCACTCAGCGCGTATTGCCTGCGCGCCCGCCGCGGCCTTGCCAGCGGTTGAGCATGTGCATGGCAGTGTGCATTTGCCCCAGCGCTTCATCCACCTCCGTCCAGCCGCTGACCAGTAAGTCGCCCAGCACTTGTGTCGCCTCGTACAGGTCTTGGCGCGCAGTGCCCGGCAAGCAGTCACCCCAGATGCGAATGTCAGCCACGATGCATTTGGTAACTTCAATGGTGCGGCCAGTGGCTGGGTATGGATTGGCGGGGTCGAAACGGTAGGTGCCTGCGGCTGGGGGCAAGTGGCGCAGTTGCAGTCGGGGCAGGGCAGAGGGCTTGGCGGCCTCGCTGACTACATCGCCCGCGTAGCCCTTGGGTAACTTGGCAATCAAATACCGGCGCGCTTCCAGATGCTGGGTGGCGGGCAACTCCAAGGGGCAACTCCAAGTAGCTGTTGACTTGATACTTGTTCTGGAAACGCTTCCAAGTCTCGCCGTAGGTTTGTACGCCTGCTTGAACGATGGCCGCCACAATCTCTTTGAGGTCTTGCGCTTGAGCGGGGCTAATGCGGTCGTAGTCAAGGCGCATTTGAACTGGTTCAGATTGAGGCTGAACTACATCCAAGAATACACGAATCACCTTGAGGTGGAATGCCGCGCTGATCCAGGCTGCGTAGGCGATGACCAGCTCTTTGCAGGCATAGGTACCGCCGTTGTTGCCACGCTTGGCTTCAAATGCCGGAATTCCGGCTTTTGAAATTTCACCGATAAGTCCCTGGGTTTGATCAATGTCGAGAAAGTAGTTGGGCCGATGCTTGGCTTCTGCTCCGCTAGCCTTATGCAAGTCTGTGAGGGAGTACAGGCCATTGATCTGGTGAACGCTTGTACCTGCTACGGTCAGTGCTTTAGAATCTGACATGTTGATTCCTTGATTGAATGCTTGGTTTTTGACACTCAACGCCTCGGAGCTTCGACCTTCCGGGGCGTTTCCTTTTTCAGGCCTGTTTTTCATGCTGGGCCTCTTTCGGTTGCTCGCCTTCTAAACCACGCTTGATGAGGTAGAGGATTTCTGCATTCAGAGTTCGCTCATTTTGAGCTGCGCGCACCTTCAGCTCTTTGCGAAGACCGTCTTGGTTGAAGCGCATCAAAAACTTATCTGCTGTCGCGCTGGGGGGGGGCTGCTTTGTCACGTTTCAACTCCTTTAAACAAGTCACGGTGACTCGTTCTTTGGAATTTATGTCACGGTGACTTCTTTGTCAATGAGTATTTGAAGTCACCGTGACGCTCTATATACTTTGAGCATGGCAACTGACACTCCAACAACAGGCAGAGACTCTGACAAGTTCATGCTGAGGCTTCCAGACGGCATGCGCGACCGCCTAAAAGAGGTTGCAAAGTCCAACAACCGCACACTAAACGCCGAGATCGTGGCTCGGCTCGATGAGAGCTTTCACAAAAGCGGGTTAAAGCTAACGTCACCGACGCATCAAACCTTAAGAAAGGTCATGGAGCGCGCCGGGATAACCGAGGAAGAGGCACTGGAGCGACTTGTTTTGCAGGGGTATGCGTCGCTGGAAAACAGGAATGTTCTTGTTGTACGAACAACAGCCGATGCGACTCTAGATGACATGATTCGCATGATGAAAGCTGCGAAGAATTTTCTACCTGATATCTCTGAGGCTTACATTGAAAAAGACTAGCCCTCCTCGGAGTAAGCTGCCTATAGAGATGTAAGAGATACTATTTCCCAAAAAAAAAGCCCTCTTCCGAGGGCTTTGCTATTTCTGAAATTGGGTCAGTCTTGAAGAAATCCTAGCAGAACAGTATTTCCAACATCAACACACGCGTAGGGTATTGTTTCAAAGACTTCCGTATCAATTTTTTTCAAACTGTCATAGCGGGCTTCGGTCTAGCAACCGCTGGCGGCACCACGTCCAGACCCGGCAGCTGAGGCGCCTGAGTCAATACAGTACCTGTGTCACTGCCTACGGATGCTATGGAGAGACAACGACAGGCCTGCCTAGCATCGCGACATCAGTAGAGATGGCTATATTAGAGAATTTTATTTCTTTGCTTAATTGCTTAAGTAATTATCTATGTCATTAATAAAGAGACCGAGTATTTGCCCTCGCTTTAGACCTTTGTTGGAATGACCCAGATCTTTTCGTATCGCTAGAAGTAGGTCTTCAACTTCAAAAAGAACTTGATAATTGGGTTTTTCTTCTGTTTGAATAGAGGATTTTCTAAATTTTGACCATGCCAAGAGCAAGTCATCGGAACCCCATATAACAAGATTTTCAGTAATCCAAGCCATTTTTTTTATTATTTCTTTCTCTGTTAAAGCTTCTAGTCCAATTTTTTCGGAAAAAGCAAATCTAAAAACAAGCTTTACTATTTCCTCGTATATAGGTGTTTTTCGCTCTCTGTGCTCTCTAATAACTAGAGATTTCTGTTCTAAGCGTTTGGCGACTAATACTGAAACGACAGAAACAATGACTGTTGCGGTTGCTGCCACTATGCCTGCACCGACAGTTGGGTTAACTTCTGCAAAAATTTTCCATAAAAGTTGAAAAATTTTAACTATGAGAAAAATTACGAGTCCGAGTACGGTAATTCCGAATGTGAAAGACGTAAAATTAAGTGGAGTATTTTTTTTCATTATTTATTTAATGCATTTCAATTTTATTGACAAATGAATTGTTTATTAATAATTAATTACATTGAAAATTAATTTCGATACTTAAATGGTACCAAATGAGTTCTGCAGTCGAAAGGCCCATCGTTTCCATTTCCACGAATATTGGTTTGGAAAAACTTGTTTTTAGAGCTGGCACTCTGTAACTTCGCCACGGTCGATGCGTCTATCTCGCAGTAGTGGTAGTAGGTGCGGTCGAGCTTGATGACCATGTACCGCTCTTTTTGGTCGTAGCAGATGCGATTTACGTTGCTGTCACCATGCACGTCTGTACACGTGAACGCATCCAGTGAGACGGGGCCCTGGTATTTGACTTGAACGGTTTTTGCGCTGGCCATCTGGCTCATCAAGGCCAGTGCGGTGAGGACGATGAATCGCAATGGTGGCTCCTGTATTTATTTGCTCAAGCGTAGTTGGGCCAACTTACTGCCTCCCGACAAGACGATTGCATGCAAGGCTCACATACGCTTAGCCTAGGGTTGGCTTGTTTAGTTGCAGTGCACCATATTGCCTACCGTGCGGCAGCTCTGGCCGTTGGGCCCGACCATATTGCCGCGGCCAGTATTGAAGTAAGTGTCTCCTTGGTTGCCATAACAGTAAGAGCCTTTGCAATGAGAAAGGTTAGATGGTTGCGGTGGTGGTGGTGCAGGCCGCAAGCGTTGCTCGGCGCGCCTCTCTTGTTGACGTTGCTGGCGAGCGGCCTCTTTTTGGGCAAAGCCGCTGCCATTGGGGTGCAGTGTTGAAATTGTGGCGCGATTGCCTGGGCCAGTGCCTGCTTGCCCGGAGCTCTGGCGGGAGGGTGCATATCTAGGCATGGGCGTGGAAGGTGCGTAGCCGTAGTTGGGGTTGGACAACTGGCGGGCAGCTTTGGCGTTGAGTGCCTGTTGGTGCTGCATTTCTTGCTCATAGGCCTGTTCATAGGTCAGCCCCTTATGTGCAATGGCTGCCTTCTCGTTAGAGCGACAAGGTTTGTCTGAAAACGTGTTCCGCCCATGCTGGTCGGTGCATTTGAATACTTGGGCGTGGGCTGCTGTGCCAAATGCTGCAAGTAGCAAAGCCGTTGCAATGCTTTTGTGAATCATGCGGTTTCCTCCTCGCTGACTCTTAACTTTAGCAAATGCGCGCTCAGCTAGGGCTGCAAGAAGCAGCCACGCATAACAGATTTGGCGCAAACATGTACAATATGTGGTACGTATTAAGGAGTAGGTTATGCATGTAGTGAGCTTCACCCAAGCGCGCAGCGAGTTCAAAGGCGTGATTGATCGCGTGGTGGCTGACTGCGACGTGACACTCATCCACCGCCGTGATGGTGAGAACGCAGTCTTGCTGTCTGAGTCCACTTACAACAGCATGCTGGAGACCCTGCACCTGATGCAAAGCCCAGCCAATGCGCGCCGTTTGATGGCATCTGTGGAGCAAGACCGCAAGGGCGCGGCTAAAAAGCAAGCGCTGATTGAAGAGTGAGCCGCGCGATCAAGTTCCTGCCCAATGCCTGGGAGGACTATCTTTACTGGCAAGGCCAAGACAAGAAAACGCTCAAGCGCATCAACATACTGCTGACGGAAGCTGCACGCGATCCGTTCGTGGGCACCGGCAAGCCGGAGCCGCTGGTGGGCAATCTGGCAGGCTACTGGTCACGGCGCATTGATCAAACCAACAGGCTGGTGTACCGCGCCACTGACGATGATGTGGTGGTGCTGGCCTGCAGGTACCACTACGACGATTGATGAAGTTAAGCCCTCGGAAGAGGGCTTTTTTCTATGCATAGCGCGGATGCTGTATATTCGTACAGTATCGTACTGTAACAAAACGTCTAGAATTTCTGATCGATCTTTCTAGGAGTTGAGATGGCAGTCGGCAAGAAGCCCGTGACGATTCACTATCGTCGTTTCGATAACAGTTTTATGTCAGATGGGCGAACTCTTGAAGAGCTCGTACATTCGGCAATGAACTCAATTGTTGATGGTGCGAAAATTCGAGCACGGTTTACGTCGAGACTTCAAGTCTTAGGGGAGCACAACTATTTTGTGAATTTCTTCGAAGAAAAAAGTGGACAAGTTGACATAGCATTTGGCGACATTCTGCATTTTACTGAAGGGCATATGCAGGCACTTTTCAGAAAAGTAAGCAACGATGCTGAGAAAGTTGAAGTTCGCCAAATGCCTGCACCAGAAAAGGCAGAGTATGTCCACTCACAAATGTTTTGGATGATAAAAGGTAATCATGCTTTTGTTTTGCAAAGTCAATCACTGAAAACTAAAGATTTGGAGGATTATCTTTCTTGGCTTTTGCAAAAGAAAACACGAGTTCTGCAAAGTGATGTTCCGATAGTGTTAGCCTCGCAGTTTGACCAAAGTGTGATTGGCGGTGATATCGGTGACATCCAGGAAATAATTATTGGTGGCGTAGCTACAAAGCCAGCGAATGAGCCTGATTTAAGAAAAGAATCAGAAATTATCAATAAAGAAAGTACTATCACTCAAGAGAATAATCTTGATTTGAGAAATGTTGCGGGTTGGGATACTGCAAGAAAAATATTAGTAGAACTTCTTGGCAGTGATGCTCGTGTTGATAGTTTATTAAATGCAGTTCCACAAGATGTCGATCTACGGGTTCAAGTGCATATTGGTTATCAAACAAAAAAGAAAAAAATTGATAGAGTTGCACTTAAACAGATTGAAACAGGTATACGAAATATGCCTGACAGTCAAATTCAAATTAAATCAAAAGGACAAAGTCGTGGTTTTGATGGGACAATCAGATTGCATCATAATGCAAACATTGATTTAATTAGGGTGCAAGAAAGAAGTGGCACATTATTGGATCCAGTTGATGTTCAACGGGCGATGGTAGAAGCGTACTCTATCTTCGTAAGTAATGGAAAAATATCGCCTTAATAAAATTATTGTTTCACTGCTAATTCCGCTTGTTGTAGGTGGGGTTGCAGCGAAATTTTCCCCTCTTTCTTTGTGGTTTGATATGAAAGAGGGGTTAATTGCATTTCTTGGTTTTTTGGCGGCTTCTGTAATTCAGGTAATGGTTGTTACAGCCAATTTTTTGCAGTCCGATAGATTAAAACCAGTTGAAGCAGAAAGACTTTCAAAAGAGTTAACAAAACAGCAATATTTTTGGATAGGACTTCTACTGTCCTGTGTTATCTCTTTGGTTTTTGTTATTATTGGCTCTGCACTAAAGTCCCATGTGGGAAATAGCACTATATTTGATGGAAAAACATATGAACTAACTATTTCTTGGTCAGCAGTTGTTGTGTTTTTTATATCCGCAAGTGTGGCATTTGTTTTTTACAAAATGTTCACATTGATTTTTGGTATGCTTTCACTTCATAAGCTCCGTAGTGAACTAGTTATTGCTGCAGCAAGACGGGAAGCTGAAGACAATGCAAAGATAATACAAAATTCAGCTCAACCTTCATCTACGTTTGTGCCAGAAGGTTATGGCTCAATAGTTGAGCCACCTAAGGTGTTTTAAATTTTCAATCACTAATAGTTTGATGAATAATTGAGATTTTTAAAAATCAAATGAAATATTTTTATGTTTGATCGTGTCCCTGTGCCTACCGATAATATTTATAAATTTTATGCACTATTTTCTCTGGTTGCATTAATATTCTGCATTTGGTTATTTTTTTCAAAACATGCAGAAACCAACGCAATTACTGTAAATGTCTATCCTGAAATTGCATTAATCAAAGCGTTGAAGGAGCCAACACCAGTTCAGTCTGCAAAATTAAAAATAATGGAGCAACAGATTGAGGTCGCTAAATCTGATAGAAGTTTTATCAATAAAGTTTTAGGTGCGGTTATTGGCGCATCTCTATTTTTGATGGTGTATGGTTTTTCACAGTGGCACAAAGAAATACAACCTCTCGTTGATGCTAGTAACAAGGCGCAGCTAGAAATCCTTCAACTTCAGATCGAGCAACTCAAGTTGGAGAACCAAAAGCTCGCGGAATCCTTGAATTCTGTCAAAGACGAGCAATCGGTGATTTCTCACCCAGAACCTAGTCTCTTGGTGCAGGTACTTAAGCTGCTCATCAAGTAGCCAAACCCTCTTTGGAGGGCTTTTTTTTTGCGCCCAGCATAGGGTGAGGCCAAAGCGCCATAGACGGGAACACTCCCTGTCTATGGCCAGCCCCAGCTCTAAAAAGTTCTCAACTTTCCTTGGCAAGAACGAACGCCTCTCTCGGTCTGATTTGCAGATCAAGGAGGGGCTGTATGTGGCTGACGCCAAGAATGTGGACATTGCGCTGCCCGGGCGTTTTATGGGGCGCAGAGGCTATGCCAAGGTGGTGCCGGGCACGAACATGCACTCGCTGTGGGTCTCTGGTACCGGGCGCGCGCTGGTGGTGTCTGCGGGGCAATTGTGTGCGTTGGATGTGCGCAGCAAGCAGTTGCATCCTTTGGATTTTGCGGTGCCACATTCGGCCACGCTCGCTTACACAGACTTGCCCGATGGAGACATTGCGGTAACTGACGGGCGCACGATGGCGCGCATCAAGCCCGATAACAGCGTGGCGGCCATGATTGCGCCAGCCCCATCACCCACGCCGGTAGCTACGGCGGATGTGGGCAACTTCTCTTATTTGTACTGCTTTGCCTATGTGGATGCACTGGGCGTAGTCGGGCTGTGTACCCAGCCACAGACCATTGTGGGTGGCACGGTGCAGTTTGATGTGCCAGTGCCACCGGCAGGACTGCGCACACAGATTTATGTGAGCCACCCCAATGGAGAGGTGATGTACCTGGATGCGCAGTCATCCGGAGGCGTGCACCACGTGGACGAATCACGGCTGGGCGGTGAGTGCCTGACGCTGCACAAGCAAGCCCTGATGCCAGGCAACGCGCTGGGCCTGCATGGTGGCCGGTTGTACGCGGTGCGCGGCCATGCCATTTATTACTCACAGCCTTACCACTTTGGCGTGATGGCCCCCAGCAACTTCATTGCGTTTGCCGCGCCTGTGACGGTGTTTGCGCCTATGCCGGGTGGCTGCTTTGGGGTGGCAGACAAGACGTACTGGCTGCAGGGGGGAGACCCGGCCACAGCTGAGTTGCTGGTGGTCAATGAGCACGTGGGCATTGCGCGGTCTCTGGCGCGCCTGCCAGATGGGCGGGCGGTGTGGGGATCGTCGCAAGGGATTGTGGTGGGCAACGGTGCGGGGGAGGTGGCCTCACTGACTGACGCAGTTGTGCCGGCTCAGCGCGTGTTGCCAGGCACTACGGGGGCCACGTTGCGTGTGGAACGCAACGGTGTCGATCAAATTATCAGCAAGCGCCAGCACCCCGGATACGGGCGCGCGGGCGTCACTATGGAAGCGGAGTAGATATGCACGGCAAACCCGGATTTATCTGGACCCTTGAGCACCTGTCCAAGGAAGGGGTTGTGACCGAGGTGCAGCACAACCTGATGCCCCTGGAGGGGTTGAACCACTGGATTGATGCCTTGCTGGGCAAGACACCCCAGCAGGCGCAGTGGCACATCGGTTTGTTCAGTGGCGACTACACGCCCGTGCCCGGCGATGCTGCGCAGACCTTCCCTGTGCAGGCCACAGAGTTCACGGGCTACGAAGGTGCTACGCGCCTGACCTTTGCCGCCTCAGCAGCTTCTGGCGGAGAGGCCAACAACCACGCGAAGGTGGCTGAATTTACCTTTACGACCCCGGGGACGATTTACGGGGGCTTTCTGGCTTCGGCTGCTGGGAAGGGGGCCACATCAGGGGTCTTGCTTTCTGCAGTGCGCTTTGCGGTGCCGAAACCCAAAGAGGTGGGCGACATCTTGCGGCTGAAGGTAGCGCTGGGTCTTGAGTCTGACGATTAATTAGGAGAAAACACCATGTGGAAAGCATCCCCCGGTCTGTGTGACCACGTAGCCCGAAACGGCTCTTATCTGAGCGCGCTCAATGGCCTGGTGCTGCGTATTTATGGTGGCGCCGAGCCTGCCAGCTCAGCGGGCAGTACGCAATCGAGCACGATGCTGTGCGAGATCAAGCCTGACGGCGCTGGCCTGAATTTTGAAGCGGGTGGCAGCCCTGGTGTGATTAGCAAGGAAGCTACGCAAGTTTGGAGCTCGCTGGAAGCAGCAGCAGGCACAGCGACGTTCTTTCGCCTGGAAGCTGTTGATGATGCGGGTGACGAAGACAGCACGGCCATTCGCATTCAAGGCTCAGTGGGTGCGGTCAGCGGCGACATGATTTTGTCGAACACGACGTTTGAGGTGGGATCGCCCCGCACGATCAAGCACTTCAACGTGGTGATCCCTTCGATTTAAGGATTGCACCATGAGCCCCCTCTACTCAAAGCAAGTCTTTCGCCTGGGCAAATTCGGCACAAATTGCAATTTGATAATGCAACAGTCACTGGACCAGATGGCGGCAACATTGAAGGCTTTTGGCTCCGTACCGGACCCTATAGCGATGAAGTTGAACACCTTGCCTCGATAGACGGGGAGCTTTTGTCAAAGTTTCCAATCCTGAGAGGGGTGGCTGATAGCGCAATGTTTGTGTCAGCTATGAATCTTCCGGGGGGGTATACAGGAATGTGTTACCCCATCGGGCGCATCACTTGGTCAATGCCACCGTCCTGATATGCAAGAACTCGAAGAAGATTTCTATGACGCTGGAGTGTTACTCGAGCTGCACTACGTTTCTCCAGACCCGGATGTGTTGGTACACATCGTCTTCAATAACTCGTACGAAACAGTCACCGTTTTTAAAGGACGCTTGACAGTTGGAAGCAATCGAGAGCTTGTAGTCCAAATTATTTGTGAGCCAAACTCTATAGCGGTTATTGCAGGGAAAGCTCGCGTGTTTGAGGGCGATCCTAACCTCCTGTTTCCATTTGGAAGCGGGCGCTACTGGATGCATTTAGTTGCCGAGGCTCCATACCCGTTTTCTAGGCCTTCGCAGGGTGCATGGGTGCCTTCAGAGAGTGGTTCCGGTTTCAATGCATGGAGTGACGAGACTGCACATATCCGGGAAATCCGGCTTTTCCATGCACAAGCTGCAGCGAACAACTTTTTCACGGGGTATGTGCTTGCCTATGAGCGCTTGATGACTCTGAAACCACCCGTACCTGAACCCGAGCCAGAACCGGGAGAAGGGGGTGATGGCAGCTCAGTCAGTGACGCCATTTATGCAGGCAACTTGCCATTCAACCTATCGGTGGCCCAGCCTGTTGCGCCGATTATGTGGATCAAAGTGCAGATTGCAGCGCGTGGGAATTACGAATTCACCACCGCTACGCCTGTGGTTGTCGATGATCCGTCGAGCCCGGATACCTTTCTGGCGCTGTACGCCAGCAATGGGGTGGTGATTGATACCAATGACGATGCTGACGCTGACTTTAGTGATTTCAGGTCGCGTATTGTGATGGAGGGGCTGGAGGCCGGTACCTATTTCGTGGCGATTACTGGTTACGGTGCTAGTGCCCGCGATGGCTTTGATATGGAGGTGGATGGCGATATGCCGGAGGATGTGAATTTCGCCGTGCTGGCTTATGTGCCACCGCCGCCGCCGCCACTGACGAAAATCACGCTTCCCTACCATCAAGAGTTCAAAGAAGAAAGTGCCCCAGTGCATTGGTACGAGGTGGAACTTGAGGCGGGGCTGTATGCGTTTGATACCTCTGCTTCGCTGTCGCCCACCCAAAACGATACTGCGCTGGGCCTGTTCAGAGAAAACGGGGATCTGTACGCCGAAGGCAATGCGCCTGGAAGTGGAGATTACCGCGACACCATTTTGATGGAACTGGATGCAGGCGTTTACCGCCTTGCGTTGAGTAGTTACGGTGTGAAATTTTCTAATGGCTTCAAGGCCAAATCGATCACCCCTCTCGCAGCTGGTGCTGTACTCAAGGTGTTTGCAGTGGTGCCTGGCACTGGCAGCGCCCATGACGACGCGCGCTGGATTAAAGAGCTGCCATTCCGTGAAGAATTCAACGAGCCCGCGCCGTATCCAGTGGTCTGGTATGAGGTGGAAGTGGGCTTTTCGGAAGACTACATTGGTTTCAATACAGCAGCCACACCTGACGAGCTGGCAGATACTTTCTTGGCGCTATTCGATTCAGAAGGGCAGTTGATTGCGCAAAACGACGATTCCAGCGGGCTGCGCGCCAAGATTGTTCGATCCAGCTTTTGGGGTAAGCATTATTTGGCCCTTGGTGGCGCAGGTTGTACGGCATCGGATGGGTTTCAAGTCACAACGGGCAACGGTGGCATACCGCAAGGCGCAGTGCTGGAAGTCAGCAGCTTTTATGCTGAGAAGCCGGTTGCTGTGCCAATTACGCAATTTCCGTATGTGGCCAGCTTCCCCGATGGTGGTGAGCCAGTGCATTGGTATCAGGTGGAGTACACGGGCTGGTACTCCACTGAATATCAATTCCATCCCGGCGATGGTGTGGCAGATGATCTGGGCTGGCGCGTAGCGATGTATTCGAATTCAGGCACTCTACTCAAAGAGAGTGGGTTGATTCGAGAGGGGTCGCTCAACGAATACATGTACCACGTAGTTAGCCGGGGCACGTATTTCATTGCGATATGCGGACAGGGTGCAACTTTTGGCCCTGCGTTTGAGGTCAATGCACCCAATCGCATTGAGCCGGGTGTAGAGGTGCGAGTCCGAGTATGAGCCTTTACCCTAAAGAGTTTGGAGCAAGGTCGCCCGTTGCACTGGCCAAGCTAAATACTGCAGTGGCCACCACGCCCGGTGTGCACAGCGTGTCGGTGTCGGTGCCGGGTGCGCGCGGCTTCAAGTCGGGGGCATTCCAACGCGTGGAGGTGCAGCCTTCAGAGTTTCAGTCCCCTGAAGGCGATGTGCTGTATGGTGTCTCCGGCCAGAGTGGGCCAGGTCAGAGCGCACTGGCCTATACGAGCACCAAGCTGACCAAGGGTAAAGGCTTTGCCACCCCACAAACCAAGCTGCAGCCGGGCGCGCAGTACTGGGTGAGCCACGCGCTGCGCGGTCTGTACACCGGTCGTAGTAATGTAGTGCGTACTGTTCGCTCCTATCAGGTGACCTACGACATTCCAGACGGTCTGGGGGCGGGGGGCATGACTGGCAGCATGACCGTGTCGATCACTGTCAACACCTATGGCAACACGCTGTGGATTGGGTCTGGTCCGCGCTACAAAGAAGAGCAGTTGAGCCCGCACCCCACACCCATGGGAGACGGTGGGCATATTGCTTATATTGATCTGTTTGCCACGCAGAACCCCAATGGGCCAGAGATGCAGCAGTATGAGGGCGCAGAAAAGCGCTCTTACTTTCCGCATGGCCTGATTTGGGTGAATCTGGTGTGCATGGGCGCAGATGGCCTGCAGCGTGTTGTCACTCTCAGACATGTGCCAGGCCAGCCCGATGCCTGGGGGCTGCCCAAGCATGCGTATGAGGCCGTCAGCGTGGCGGTACCCAAGGAGGCATTGCGCAAAGCGCAGCCGCTGGATGGGACAGTGCACCCATTTGCCCCGCCCGTGGTGGATGGCGCGGGCAGCTCCAACGTATGGGTGTCTGCCTTGACGGCGCTGGGTGGCGGGCGCGTGGGCTGCGTGGTGGGCGTTCACCCCTATGCACGGCGTTCCATGGAGGGCTACAACCCAGCTGAAATTGCACTGCACCTGGGTAAAGAGCACGACCGTATCCCAACGTGGGAGTCACGCATCGAGTTCAAGAACAGCAAAGGCGCGCTGTATTTTGCGGTGACCGAGGACTACGGCGCGACGTGGGCTTTCCAACCGCTCAAAGTGTTTGATACGCCGGTACCTGCGTGGGAGGGTTTTGCATCCAATGCAGGGCTGCCCGCTGACTATGTGACTGAGCAGCCCCTGCTGGGCCGTGCCCTGTATCGCGCCGAAGGGTTTGGCGGCTTTGATGAAGCCCAAGGGCGCTATGCGCGCTACGACCTGCTGTTTCTGGCGCCCGATCGTGCAGGTGCCTGGGACAGCAAAGTGGTGGCGCGCACCAACACGGCCACCCATATGTCGCACGCGTTCGCCATGTCTGCAGACATCTGGCTGCTGGTGCTGCCCATGCTGGATGACCGTTACTACAACAACCGGGTGCAGGACTATGTGCGATGGCGCTGTGTGGTGCTGCGCACGGACAACCGGGGCGGCACATGGCGAGAGGTGGGCACGCCGTTTTCTGACCTTGCCAGCGAGTTTCCACGCGACAACGACCGCGGCTATGCCGTTAAAGCGACGGTGCTGCGCGATGGGGCAGCCTTGGTGAAGTTTTACCGCGCCTTGCGCCGTGTGGGTGACCCACCTGCGGTGCGCGATCAGGTGCGCACGGTGCGCTTTGCCCTGACAACGGACTACGGGGCCACTTGGTCAGAGGTGCTGCCCACTGGCTTATCCAGTCTGGATGCCACCAAGCTGGGCAGTGTGATGGTTGTCAAAGCGATGCGCACCACCAGCGTGCTGGCCGTGACGGCATGGGACGAGGCCAGCCAAGCCTACTGGGTTTACACCTCCAAGAACGATGGCCTGACCTGGACGCAAGGGGCCAAGGTGGTGGATGGTGCATTCATGGCCATGGATGAGGTGGACACCGTTGATGGCACCAACGGTAGGAGCTCTCCGATGAATTTGACCTTCTTGACGCCACTGCTGGATGCGCAAGGGCGGCCAGCCAAAGTAAACGCAGGCGCGCCGTGGGCGCATGACGCCTCCAAGAAATTGCCAGTGGGGCCACTATGAATAACCAGCTTCTCAAAAACCAGAGCCGTTACCTGTACACAGAGTACGGCCAGATATATGCGCCTGCTGTCCCGGCGCGCCCTGGATATTGGCGGGTTACGAGCGCGCCTCAGTGGGTGTGGGTGCCCGTCAAAACGGTGTATGGCCGTCCGGTAATGGGCGCCTGGTCGATCGCGATGTATTGGTACGACCCTTATCAGCGCAAAAATATTGAGTGGTACAAGCTGGGGCCTGAGGGTCAACCTATCCATGTCCCCTACATAACCAGATACGTTGGCAGTCGTGAAGAAATTCAGATCCGTGCACCAGACAAACAAACGCAGGTTTGGGTGCCGCCCACGCCAGCTATCCCCGAGCAGCCATTCATCCCTGACAGGCATGTCTATGAGGACAACTCAGGCTGGGATGCGGGTGCCCGTGCTGTGCGTGCCGTTGCCCAGCATGGCGTCATTCACTGGAGCATGTCGACTACCGCCCGTGGTGTCGTTGTGGGGCTGGCGCGCACCCCGGCAGCGGGGGCGTACTGGCAGTATTTGGTGGGCGTGCGGGCCGAGGAAGGCGTTGCCAAGGTGGTGGTGGCGGGTGTCGATGTGGTCCACCTGGGGCGCTTTGCCAACACCACCAAGTTTCGGATTGCATACACACAAGCCGCGTTTGAGGTGTATGCCGATGATGCGCTGCGTCATTCGGTACCGGTACCCGGCGATGGTGCTGCGCCGCTGTTTGATGTGAGCTTGTACAGCGCAGGCGACTATATTTTTAACCCGGCCATCACGGCGCACCATATCGGGAGTCTGCAAGGGCAGTTTCAGTTGCTGCAAGGGATGGCTACTGACGAGCTGCTTGACGGGGTAGTTTTGCTCAACGTCCCTTACCTGCAGGGCAGTGCGCGGGGTGAGGGACAAGCCAACGACGCGGCCAGCGGCAGCTTGGGTCATCTACTTGGTTTGGCGACCGACTTGGACGAGCTGGCATTTACCTCAGGCCTGCTGCCCACATTGCAGGGGCAGGCCAGCGGCTACCGCGATTTACCTCCCCAAGAGGAACCATCCAACATCTATGCGGGGTTTGCACGCATCACGGCACTGGGTGCAGTGACAGACACCGGTGTGCAGCAGTTGGAAGCACCCTACTTGCAGGGGCTGGCCAGCGACGAGGCTGATGTGGCAGTGGCCTTTGGCTACCTGCCCGGCCTGAACCTGCTGATCGAAGAAGAAGACCCCAATGAGGATGAACTGTGGCAGCGGGTGAAGTGGCGTGGTCGCTTTCAACCGCATGGGGTGCAGGACATTGCGCTGGTTCAGCGTGTGCTTCAGCGCTGGGCCATGGCCCAGACCAATCTGAGTGCCGGCGATTGGGCTGAGCGCGCCAAGGTGCTGGCGGGGTGGGGGCTTTCTCAGATTAGCGGTGCTGTACTGCACGCGGTGGGCCGCCTGCCCAGCGGTGAGGGCAACCGGCTGCCTGCAGATGACGAAGGGGTGTCAGTGCTGACATGCCACGAAAGCGGCGGGTATGTGACGCAGTACACGGCCTACAACTTTCAAAGTTTTGCCACGATAGATGGGGCCTGCTACGGCGTGGCTGCTGACGGGGTGTATCTGCTGGTGGGGGACAGTGACGATGGCCGCGAGTGCGTGGCCAGCGTGGATTTGGGCACCAAAGATTTTGGCAGCAGCAATATGACAAGCCTGAGCGCGGCCTATGCCGGCATTGCCAGTGCGGCCCAAGCGGTGCTGACTGTGCAAACCCGCCAAGGTGCCTTTCAGTACCGCCAGCGTGCCAGCCACCCACGCCTGCAGCAGCAGCGCTTTGATGTGGGGCGCGGCATGCGCGACACCCATTACGAGCTGACCATTCAAGTCCCTGCCCATGGCTTGGAGCTGGCGGATCTGACCTTTGACATCAACAACAGCTCCAGAAAGATTTGATATGACTGAACCTGTTTTTAGCCCTGCCGAGCTAGTGACCAAGTCCTGGAACATGGGTATGGCGCGCAGCACAGAGATTTCTGCCCAGACGGCAGGCTACTTTGAACAGGCGCTGGGCCAGGCCGGGGTGGCCAGCCACATGGCGCCGGCGCAGCTGCACTTTGATGTGGAGGTGCCTGAACCGTTGGTGGAAATTCCACGTCTGGCGCAGGGCGCAAGCATTGAGCAGTTCAATGGCTGGTGGGATGGGATGATCGATAAGCTGGCGGATCAGTACGCACGCTATATCGATCGCTACTTTCCCAATGATTGCGCCTACCTGCAGCATGCGCAGCAGTGGCTGTGCGAGCAGATCACCAAGGGGGGCAGTGGCATCAACCCCGTTGTAGAGCGCCAGATATGGGCGCGCGACCGCGACCGCATCACCCAGGAGTACACAGCACAAGAGAGCGACATTCTGGCCAGTTTTGCGGCGCGGGGGTTCCCAATGCCACCCGGTGCAGCCATGGGCGCAGTGCAAAAAACGCGGGCCGAAGCTGCCGCCAAAATCTCCGGGGCATCCCGCGACCTGGCGATCAAGCAGATGGACATGGAAATTGAGAATGTGCGCTTTGCCATGGACAAGGCCATAGGCCTGTACGCCACCACCATGGACGCGGCGCGCGACTACATGGCCGCGCTAGCTGGCACATCGGGCAACGTAACCCAGTTGCTGCCCAGCGTGACCGATAGCCAATCGCGCTTGATTTCTGCCGCATCGGGCTTTTACCAAAGCCGCATTGCTGCACAGGAGCTGCGCTTGAAAGCAGCAATGCCCAATGGGGAGTGGCAGCAGCAAGCAGCCATGCGTAATCTGGATGCACAGACTGCAGCCTCGAGCAGCAAAGTTGCTGCAGCGGTTGAGGCGGCTAAAGCGCTGGCCAACCAGGCTGCAGCGATGCTCAACGCACTGCATGTCAGCTCTTCCACTTCGGCATCTGGCAGCCATGGCGTGAGCTACAGCTACAGCGGCGAAGTGACTGACGACGTGCCCCCGCACACCGTTTGACGCGGGCTGGCGCTGGAAATAAGCCATAAGCCCGCTGAGATATTTGAGCGGGCTTTTTTGCGCCTGCAGCCCAGCGTGCTGGCTACCTGAGCTGCAGGCTGCCTTGTGTGCCAGCCACCGTATTGCGCGCTGCCATGCGGCCCAAGCGTGTGGTGCAGGTGGATGCCAACTGCGTCAGCGTTTGCGCATCCACCATCATGCTGTCCTCGATTGCGCTGTGGAAGCGCTCAATCGGCATCACATAAGCATTGCGGCGGGCCACAGCGCCTTCGTCTGCAGTGGCGTCAAAGCGCAGCATGTAGCGGTTCAACTGCCAGTCTTGGCCCTGCATGACCGCATCAAACACCGACTGATAGACCTCTGCTGTCGCAGCCAGCGCGGCGCGGTGGGCGAGGGCGATTTGTTTGGGGTCGTAGGCAGGCTTTTGCAGCTCAGCCTCCATCCGGTTGAAGGCGTCGATATAGGCCAGCTTGAATGCCAGCGCCTTCTTGCCGGTGAAGCCCATCGCCAGTAGCGTGAAGCCGTCGCGGGTGAGGCGGTAGGCTGGGTCTTTGCGTGTTGCACCGCTTCCAATTTCCACCTCTATGACCATCTCCTCAAAATTGAGGGCATGGTCTGCATCCAGTTGTGCGCGCAGGTTGTTGATGTCGCGCATCACGTTGTAATGCTGCTTTCCAAAGTGGCTGGCCACATCGGTGCTTAGAGTGGTGGGTTTGCCGTCAACGACAGCGATGCTGGGCGCGAGAGCAAGAGTGGACTGCGACATGAGTGCTCCTTGTTGAGACTTTGAAGCCTCGCTGGAGCGTTCTTACGCGCCGCCAACGAGGTGGCCGGGAGGTTAAGAACCAGTAACAAGCCTGGCGGACTTCTTCCCCTTGCGGGTGTTGTATCCGTCGCCCTCCCGGCCATAAATCAACCGCATGCAGCAAGTGCAGGCGTGCAATGTCCAGGCGCAAAAAAACCGCTAGCTATCGGGTGCGGTTCTTCCGCTTGTTACAGGAGTTCTTACGCTCCATCTCTTTCGAGACCACTCAAGTATAACCAAAAAAAATCAATGACGCCAATTTTTAATTTTATAAATAGTCAAATTATAGTGGAGTTATTTGTTGGGTTTTTATAATGCGAAATCTATTAAAATGTATCTATACGTAATTTTCAAGGGCGAGGACTATGGATACTACTATTAATATTATTCACGAGGGGAGAAATGCTGATGAAGGTAAACTTGATTTATATGATAGTTCAGAGACACTAAATGGTTTTGCAAGATCAGTTAACTTAGTTGCTGAAGCTTTTGTTAATGATAATGTTATTAAAGAGCGGCAGGGGCAGAACAACGGATTTACTTCTGAATTTACTGGTGCTAAGCGCGGTTGTTTTGAATTAAGCTTTCTTCTTACATTTGAAGGAAAAGCAGTTGCCGAGCACGGCCATTCAGTAATACTGGATAGATTTTGGGATTATTTTTCAGTAGCATTTAATATGGCTGTAGGATTGGAATATTCTCCAAGAACAAAGTTTGTAAATAAAATATTTGAAGAAAAGCCATATGTTTTTGATCAGTTGGCTGAGCAGATTGAGGGGCCTTTAGTCAATGCGCATAGAACAATTAAAACATTGGAGGCTGATGTAATACGTGTTAATAGGCCCAGAGTTGGAGATAAAGTTGTATTTAACCGAGATACTTATCGTTATATAAGTGAAACTACTCGATCCACAGATGTTGAATCTTGGATTGGTAATGTTACGAAATATAATCTTCTAACTGGATACGGTAGATTTTATGTTGATGAAGAAGATCAGACCGTACCATTTTTGATTAAGGATTTCGGGGGGCTAAGAATTTCCTCGCACCAAGCTGCTGCAAGTTCAATGCAAGAAGCCTCTAAAGATATTACAGCTGGAAAAAGAATTTTTTCTGGCTATGCAATCAGAGACTTGCGTAGAAGAATAAAAAGAGTGGAAATTGTAGAAATTGGTGCTGCTGAATTCGATGAGTAAAGATTATATTTTTTGTAGCCCCTATATGCCCAGCTTCGGCTGGGTGGATGACTGCCTAACTATGGCCGAATGGTCTGCATCATGGCAAATAATAGGTATTGTTTTTAGTTTGGTTGTAGGTGTGATTACAGCCGGAAAAATTTTGTTTGATTTGCAGCAAATAAAGCAGAGTAAAATAAATGAAGAAATTTTAAATAGATCAAAATTTTTGTTGGAGTTGAACAGAAGAATATATGACGACGAAGAGTTAGCTTGCGTAATTGAAAAACTTGACAATGATGATCCTATACTAGCGAATTATGAATTCAGTAACAAATCTAGAAAGCTTTTAGCATTCTTTGAAGAGATACAATATCTAGTTGATGAAAAACTAATCAGAGAAAGTTCTGCGCATCATTTTTTTGGGTATTACGTTAAAAAATCCGATAGCAGCCCTGCGTTTTGGGCTTGTATTGAAAAAGACGAAGAGAATTGGGGACTTTATTTGAAATTTGTGAAAGCGCTAAACAGAAAAGAGGCTACAGCTAATTAGCTGAATAATTTCGAATTCAACATCTACAAATTGGCGCTTTCTCCAAATTAGTTATGTAGTTTGGTGTCCGCAGTGTCTGTTTTATGCATGAAGATCCTTGCTATCGCTTATGCACCACGCGCTAGTAGTTATCAAAACACAGCGCAAACGTACCTGAGGACGTGCCCGCACACACACCGTTTGACGCTGCTGCGGCCAAGGGTCGTTAATTCACCGTGAACTCCAGACACTTGCCTGCAAGAAGGCAAGCAACCCATAAACCGCCGCCTTCGGGCGGTTTTTTTGTGCCCAGCATAGGGCATAGGGGATTGCGATGCAGCCGCAACACTGGCGGCAACCCACAGGGCACCAGATAGGGACGCACCCCCATGAAAGTTGAAACAGCAATTGAAGCCGCGAACGCTGCAGCCGTTGGCAGCAAAACCACCTTGGCAGGTTCTGCGACTGCAGGCTTCGGCTGGGCCACATCCAGTGCGTTCTTTGGCTGGGTAGGCATCTTGATTGCTCTGCTGGGCCTGGCAGTGAACTTTTACTTTCGCCGCAAAGAACATGGCCTTCGTCTGCGTGACGATGCCCGCAGCGAAGAAGAGCACCAGGCGCGCATGCGGGCGATCAAAGGGGGCTGTGATGTTTAACAAAACCAGACTCATTGCCGCGATTGGTGTCAGTGCTGCCGCGCTTGTGGTGCCCTTGGTTGCCAAGTACGAGGGTACCGTGCTGCGCACCTACCGTGACCCCATTGGCATCATCACCGCCAGCACCGGCCACACCGGGCCAGAGCTGCGAATGGGTCAAACCTTCACGCGCCAGCAGTGCCAGGACATGCTCTATCAAGACCTGGTGCAGCACGCTGACGCGCTGGGCTGCATCACCCAGCCACTCACCGATGGCCAGCGCGCCGCCTTTCTCAGCTTTGCCTTCAACGTGGGGGAGGGCGCATTTTGCAAATCAACGCTGGTGCGCAAAGCCAATGCCGGCGATGTGCAGGGCGCGTGCGCAGAACTGAGCCGCTGGACCTATGCCGGCGGCAAGCAGCTGCCCGGCTTGGTGCAGCGCCGTGCGGCAGAGCGCCAGATGTGTGAAGGGGGCTTGGCATGAAAGCGCAAACCATTGCAGCCGCTGTGGGCGCGGCTTTGATCTTTGGCGCGGGCTGGGCGGCTAACGGCTGGCGGCTGGGCCAGGACATTGCACAGATTCAACTGACTCACACCCAGGAGCTGGCCGCACGCGATGCCGGCACTTTTGCGGTGGCCCAGGCCATCGATACCAAATACCAAGGGGCACTCAATGCATCCATTCAGGAACAAGCACGCCTTGCTGGCGCTGCTGCTGTTGCCACTCGCAATGCTGGCCGGTTGCGCGAGCAACTCAGTGAGGGCGACCGTCGAATTGCCACAGCTTCCGCCACCGCCGTCCGCGACTACGCCACAACCGCCAATCAGCTACTCGGACATTGCAGCCAACGATACACAGAGCTGGCTGCAAAAGCTGATGGACACGCCCTTGATGCAAGAGTCTGCAGAGCAGCATGGCCTGCAAACCTTTTAAACATGGAGAAGCTTCAATGAAATTCGGTGATGCCCTCAAAGAACTGGGCCTAGGCAAGCGCTTGCAACGCACTGGCTAGAACGAAAAGTTTTTTTCGCCTATCTTGTACTAGCCGCAAATTCCATAAGAGCTAGATTTAAAAAGTTCTGCTATATAAATCATTGCTTGCGACAGGCCGATGAGGAAGCTGTAGATTATAAATTTTTCACGGACACGCTGAATCGTCGCCAAAAGTACGACACCAAGCCTTTGCCAAGAAAATATGGTGGTAACTAATTGAGAAAATCGAACAAACGCTTCTGTCCATTGGCTTGTTTTAATTTCTACTTTTGAAAAGAAGTGTCCAGTTAAGTAGCGGAAATTTCACTTGGCCGCTTGTCTGTTTTTGTGTGGGAGCATAAATTGTGACGCCATCCTTGGTCACTTCTGTAAGCCCCACATAAACTAGCGTAGCTTGCTCTTCTGGGGAAGATGTGATGAGTGCTGATAGATACTCTGGCCAACGAAGCCGCTGCCGAATGTCCTTCTGGCGACGTGCGATGTGAGTCATAAGTTGAGGTGATTTCAGTAGCGAATTAAGAGAATCTGCTTGATCGATTGAAACTGAAATTGAGTAGCCAACAACTTGTGTGTCTCGTGCACTTGCAGAAAATCCAAACTGTTTAGAGAAAATGGCCTCGATAGGAGTGGTTAGGTTGACACCATCCTTTGTCGTAAATGACTCCTCATGGCGGAGTATCGTTTCTTCAAGAAAAACAGGCTCTAAGATTCGGAGCACTACCCCTGGATTAAGGGTGTCGAGCGAATACGAGACAAAAATTCTCTTGTCCTGGGAAGATGTATTTTTCTTCAATTGAATGGCAGAGAAAGCGCCTGACATTTCATAATCTAATTCTTCAAGGAGTTCGCGTTGAAATAGCTCGTGGTATTGAAAAGATAGGAGTAGTGTTTCAAGAGATTTCTTGCCAGTAGAGCGTAAAGTAAAAGGGATCGCACCAACAACAGGCGTACTGGTGGTCGCTAGTACCGGTGCTCCGATAAGTACGAAGTTGTCCTTTCTTGCCACCAGGGGAATATCTCCAATCCCGATTTCCCAGGCTGCTTTATCGAAGCTTCCGGACTCTCGTGCAATCTGCCGGGAAACATGTATTCCGTAATAGGTGATCCCCAATCCGAAAATTGTAATAATTAATGCTAATGACGTGAGGATGTAATTTTTACGATCATAGGGCGACATGGTGTTTGTATAGAAATTCGATTATGTGGATAGAGTAGCTAGGAATTAAAATTTGTGAAAAATTAAAACTAAGCATCACTTGTTGAATTTAGTTGATAAAAACAGTGAATTTAAACCACAAGAGATGCAGTGAAAACAGGGGATTTGTCCTGAAGCAGAGTGAAGAAATTATTTCTCAAGGAAATTTGGAACGATTCTGGCATAAGAAATGATTACAGACTAAGCATCTCTTCAAGACTGATAACGAGAGTAGACGCTATTGTTTATTTGAGCATGCCTTGAGCAGACTGCTCACGGTCTAGAGCTTGACGACAGCTATTGGTTGTAGTCGTAGAACAACTACCTTTGCCCCTTGCGCCAATCCCATGGTGCTAATGGGTCTGTTTCGCGCCATAGTCCAGCCTTCCGCGCCATGGCCTCCAGCTCTGCAAACTCATACAAGCCGCGCTCTTGAGGTGATTGCTCTTTTGCGTAGGCCCGATACCACCAAGCCATGCCAGTCGTGATCATGGCCAAACCTGCATCCAGGGTGCGAGGGCCTTTGGGTGCTGAAGTTGGAGCAACCCACACACTGCAGACGTGGCGCTTGTAGCGGTCGATCTTGTTGCAACGCAGATCCGCTTCTTTCATGTAGGTCAGATCCGAGAGTGCTTCGCGTGCCCAGTTGCCGAAGGGCTGTTTTCGTTCAGGTGCATCAATGCCTTGCAGCCTGACTTTGACTTGTTCATATTGACCAGGTTGGCCACAGCGAGCGGTGAGGGTGTCACCGTCTGAGATGCCGACGACAAGGCAGAGAAGGGCTGTAGATAGCATTCAAGTGTTCCGCAAAGACTTTTCAAGCCATTGGAAAACAACGGCTTATGCGGCAGTTACAGGTAACGTTTGCGGAATAAATTATTCCGTAAACCATTGAATGTATTAGATATCTCGTTGGCCTTTTAATCCGTTGGTCGCGAGTTCGAATCTCGCAGGGCCCACCAAAGATTACAAGCGCTACAGCTATAAAAGCTGTAGCGCTTTTTTCGTTTTATTCCCGCCGTGGGAATATTCATCACTTCAAAGAAGCTCGTTTCGAGACTTTGGAACGGTCATAGACCCGTGCCGTGGTCGCTGCGTTTGCATGCAGCTCAGGCAGCGTTCCATGCTGCTCCTTGAACTGTGTGGTGTAGTAAGCGCGCAAGTCATGGAATGTGAACCGCCGCTCGATCACACCTTCTTTCAGGGCCGCGACCATGGCACGCTGCCAGCCGATGGCGAAACCCGATTTCGTCATCGGGTTGCCCTTTTGGTTGATAAACACATGCAAAGATGTGCTTGGCCTAGGCAGTGACAGCAATCGCGTCGCTAAGTTTTGCATTGCTGGGCTCATGATGATGTTCTCTACCTTCTTGGCATCTCCATGCTGCTTGGCACGATTGAGCCGGATAAATCCACCATCCTTATCTATTTGCCTTATCTGCAAGTCCAAGAACTCTGTTCGTCGAGATCCAGCAAGCGCAGCGAACTCTGCCATGAGGGCCAATGTGCGACTGGCCGGCCCAGAACGGAAGAGCCAATCCAGAAAGCTGCGTAAAACTTGTGGCTCTGGTGCTTCTGTTCTGGCTCGTTCTCTGTTCTTTTTCACCTGTTTGCAGGGGTTGGCATCAATTTCACCCCTCTCAATTGCAACGTTCATCAGGTTTGAAAGCAGCGCAACCTCTCTATTGGCACGTGTTGGTGCGTCTGCGCGCTCAACTCTCAGGTACCAGCAAGCCTTGCAGGCTGATTTGGCCGCACAAGGCAAGCAGCCACACATGGAGATGCAGACCATGGGGCTGAATGCAGGCATGGCGCGCGAGCAGATGCATCAGGACGGCGCCAATACTCGCGCGGCCATGGGTGAGCGCACAGCAGCGCAGCGTTTGGCAATGGATGGTCGGCGCTTGGCTGGTGAAGAAGAGACGCGCGGCTTTCAAGCCGCCAAGCGCAGCGGCTGGAGGACGCCCAAGAAGAATAGCTGCAGGCGCAGACGGATGAAGGGCGCGGAGTTGCGCACAAGCGACTGGCGGCGCTGATGGGTAAAAGCGAAGAACGCAACTTGAGCAACAACTTCATGAAGCGCAAAGTGCCAACGCTCGACAAAGAAGGCCTTGTGGTTGGTGAGCAAGAAGAACTTGTGGATTTGCGCACAGGGGCACCGTTGGGTGCGAGTGGCACAGGTAATGCCCCAGTGAAGGTGACTACACCTGAGCAACTGAATGCACTACCTGCTGGCTCTGTATATGTTGGGCCAGACGGTAAGCAGTATCAAAAGGGCTAGTGACGGCCTAGGCACTCTACCGTTTGGACGACGCCTTGCGCTACGATGCTGCCTGCTATTGGAGGTGACTTTATGTTCGACTGGCTACGCAAGTTGTTTCTTAATGCAAAGGTGCAAGGCGCTCTGCTAGAAAAATTAGAGCAGCAAGCGTACACAGCAAAGGCGCAGTTGAACGAATCTCTTAGTTTGGCTTGCAGCTCCACTAAGCCCGCGGCCAAGGTCTCGCACCTAGAGTTTGCGAAATCAAAATTTGCGGAGCTGAAAGCTATTGCCGCAGAGCATCCAAGGATGCGCCTAACAAACGAGACAGAAGTCGATGCTGCCATCAAGCAGTTGGAGCAAGATTTTTCTCGGGCGGGTTATTACGCTATTCGCAATCAGTCTGCATCAGTGCACGTAAGTCTCAGCCGAAAGGCTGAAGAGTTTTTACGATAAAGGAAGCGTGATGCTTAAATGAAAAAACCCTCTTTCGAGGGCTTTTTTGTTGGGTTACTTCCCTCGTGAATCCAAGCACTTTAGCCGCAACCTCTCCATAGCATCCGGTGGCATTGGTGCAGTCATCATGGAGTGGTAGTTCATGCACTCGGGCGTTTCTGCTGATGGCTGTGGCGCGCTGGTGCTGGTCGTGCAGCCAATCATTACTAGGCAGGTGAGCGCGACGGCAGTTTGAATGAAGTTCATACGGAAGTCTTTTGAAACAATGCTCTACGGGTGGGTTGATAGCTGAAATACTGTTCTGCTAGGATTTATTTTCCACAACCTTGCATCTAAGGAGCCGTCATGAGCAATGGGCAACTGGAAGAGCAGATGGACCGTGAAAACGATCAGAAAGTGGCGAACTTTCTGGGCATCACTTATGAAGAGTACATCTCTCTGGAGCCCAGTGTGGAGGAGATGGCTGGCGATGACGATCTCATTTATGGCTATCTGGTTTCCTTTGATGCGCCCATTCCTGTAGACATTGCCGCAAGAATTCGAGGCCTGGATGGTGGTGAAGTCACGCTGCCGCCGGCTTTTTTTGACGAAGGTGATCAAGAGTGGCCGCAAGGGTGACCCCATTGCAGTGATAGCAGGCCCTCTTTTGAGGGCTTTTCTTTTGCGCCCAGCATAGGGTGAGGTCAAAGCGCCATAGACGGGAACACTCCCTGTCTATGGCCACCAGCTCTAAAAAGTTCTCAACTTTTCTTGGCAAGAACGAACACCTCTCCCGGTCTGATTTGCAGATCAAGGAGGGGCTGGAGGCGCAGCCTTCAGAGTTTCAGTCCCCTGAAGGCGATGCGCTGTATGGCGTCTCCGGCCAGAGTGGGCCAGGTCAGAGCGCACTGGCCTATACGAGCACCAAGCTGACCAAGGGTAAAGGCTTTGCCACTCCGCAAACCAAGCTGCCAGAGGGCGTGCAGTACTGGGTGAGCCACGCGCTGCGTGGGCTGTATTCGGGCTTGGCCAGCATGGTGCGATTCACTCGCTCATACCGATGACCCCATCGGCATCACCGCATGCACGGGGTACACAGGCCCAGAGCTGCGCATGGGCCAGACCTTCACGCGCCAGCAGTGCCAGGACATGCTCTATCAGGATCTGGTGCCGCACGCCAACGCGCTGGGCTGCATCAGCCAGCCGCTCACCGACGGCCAGCGTGCCGCCTTTCTCAGCTTTGCTTTCAATGTGGGGGAGGGGGCATTCTGCAGATCCACCCTCGTGCGCAAAGCCAATGCGGGCGATGTGCAAGGCGCGTGCGCAGAACTCAGCCGCTGGACCTATGCCGGCGGCAAGCAGCTGCCCGGCCTGGTGCAACGCCGTGCTGCAGAGCGCCAGATGTGTGAAGGGGGCTTGGCATGAAGGTGCAAACCATTGCAGCCGCAGCGGGTGCGGCTTTGATCTTTGGTGCGGGCTGGGCAGTCAACGGCTGGCGGCTGGGCCAAGACATTGCGTAAATCCAGCTGGTCCACACCCAGGAGCTGGCCGCGCGCGATGCGGGCGCTTTTGCGGTGGCCCAGGCCATCGATACCAACTACCAAGGGGCACTCAATGCATCCATTCAAGAACAAGCGCGCCTTGCTGGCGCTGCTGCTGTTGCCACTCGCAATGTTGGCAGGCTGCGCGAGCAACTCAGTGAAGCCGACAAACGGATTGCCACAGCTTCCGCCGCCGCCGTCAGAGAGTACGCCGCAACCGCCAACCAGCTACTCGGACAGTCTAGCCAGTGATACACAGAACTGGCAGCAAAGGGTGATGGACATGCGCTTGATGCAAGAGTCTGCCGAGCAGCTTGGCCAGTGATGCTTGTAAAGCAACAAAAATAACTGATTTCAGTGATAGACAGGTAATGTGAGTTTTTGTTACGCTGCGTAGCTTTTTGTATTTTTGATTGAGTAAATCTATCAGGATGCAATTTAAAACCACCAATTACTAACGCAAGCGCTTGCTGTATGAACCACATTTACAGATCTATCTGGAACGCCACCTTGGGCTGCTGGGTTGCCGCCCCTGAAAACGCTCGCGCGGGCAGCAAGGCAAGTGGCACCACAAGTTGTGCCAACACCACCGTGAGCGAGAGTGACCGCACTGTATTTGCAGTCATTCCGTTGGTGATGGCTTGCGCTTTGGCATGTCCGGTACTGGGGCATAGCGCGTCGCTCACTCCGGTGACAGGCGACGAGACCGTTGCCCTATGGGAGACACGTCCGTATGCAGCCAGCAGCGATGCATGGATTGGTGGTGTGGGCGATACGGGGGTGGTGGGTAATACAGGTAGCACAGGTATACCAGTGGTTCCGGGCGCTACTGGCACAGCTGGCGTTTTGAATGTGCTGGGAACGGTGAATTTAGACGCGGGCAGCTGGATTGTCGGCGGTACAGGCGGTACAGGCGGTACAGGCGGAACGGGTGGTACGGGTGGTACTTATCCCGTTGCTATGCCCGGAGGTGCTGGTGGTGCTGGCGGAAAAGGTGGCACAGGCGGTAGTGGCACACTGAATATTGCAATTGGTGGCACGGTCACTGTGGCTGATACAGCCGTCTTGACGCTGGGCGGTAGTACTGGCAGCGCGGGTAGCACTGGTAGTGCTGGCAGTCCTGGAGAGAGTACTCCGGGAACGCCGATCTTTGGTGGCATGAATCCAGTGACTGGACTTCCTATTTATTCACCAGGTCCTAGTAACCCTGGGGGTGCCGGTGGTGCCGGTGGTGTCGGTGGTACAGGCGGTGCCGGCGGCAGCGGTACGCTGAATTTGTCAGGCAATTTGCAATTTCTGGGTAACAACAGCTTCATCATTAATGCCGGCAGCGCACTGAATATTGGCAATGCCACCCCAGGTGCTGCAATTGCTGGAAGCATTACGGGGTTGGCAGACATTACCAACAATGGTGTGGTTAACTTTAACCAGTCGAATCCCAGCTACACCTTTGGCACGACCATGTCGGGTACCGGCGGTACCGTGTTTAGGTCGGCCGGGGTTACGACGCTGACTGGGGCCCATACTTATTCTGGCCCCACAACCGTCAATGCAGGTACCTTGCTGGTGAATGGTTCACTGGCCAATGGCGCTGTGCAGGTCAACAGCGGTGCCAAGCTGGGCGGCAGCGGCACGCTAGGTGGAGCGGTGACGGTGGCTGATGGCGGTCATCTGGTAGGTGCCACTGGCAGCACTTTGTCAGTGAAGTCGCTGGTGTTCAACGGCAATTCAAACTTCGACGTCGGCCTCGGCACACCGGTGTCAGGTGGCGGCAATGCGTTGGTCAGCGTTGGCGGCAACCTGACCCTTGACGGCACCCTCAACGTCAGCGACATCGGTGGTTTTGGCAGTGGCGTGTATCGGCTGATTAATTACACCGGCGGCCTGACTGACAACGGAATGTTGTTTGGCTCCCTGCCGGGCAACGTCACTCCGGGCGATCTGACTTTGCAAACCGCCTTGGCCAATCAGATCAACCTGTTAGTCACAGCACCGGGTGTCACTGTCCAGTTTTGGGATGGCAACCAATTGATGGCCAACGGTTCGGTTGAGGGCGGCAGCGGCACCTGGGGCACCGGCACCACCAACTGGACCGATGTCAACGGCACCACGAACCAAGCATGGACCAACAGCTTTGCAGTGTTCCAGGGTGCGGCGGGTACGGTCACAGTCGACGGCGCGCAAACCGTCACCGGCATGCAGTTCGTCACCGATGGCTACGCCCTGCAAAACGGCGCGGCGGGTTCGCTAAATCTGGTTAACGGCTCGCTGGGTAACGCCACGGTGCGTGTAGATCTGAATACCACCGCAACCATTGGTGTGGCGCTTAATGGCGTCGGCACTCTGGGTAAATACGACAAAGGTACCCTGGTGCTCAATGCTGCCAATGGCTACACCGGTGGCACTGTGCTCAATGGTGGCACGCTGGTGGCGGCCAACAACAGCGCATTAGGTGCAGGCAATGTCACTGTGAACGCCGGCGCAGCTTTGGAGGTGGCCAGCGGCACCGCATTGGCAGTGGGCGGAGATTTGACATTCAAGAATGGTTCCACCTACCGTTTCCATGCAGATCCTGACTCGGGAGTCAGCAGCCGCATTGATGTAACAGGCACGGCCAATCTGGCTGGCAGCGTGCTGCATGTGGGCCATGAGTCGAATGCTGCGACTGACTTCCAAGTGGGCAAGAAGTACACGATTTTGACGGCAGGCGTGATCAACGGCACTTTTGGTGCTGCCAAATCCAGCTTTGCCTATCTGGATGCGAAGCTGGATTACTCAATTGCCAACCAAGTCGATTTGGAGCTCAAGCGTAAAAGCAGTGGTGGCAATAACGGTGGGCAAATGCACTTTGCCGATCTGGCGAACACGTCCAATCAGGGCGCCACTGCCAACGCCCTCGAAAGCTTGCCCAGCAGCCACCCCCTGTACCAGCACATCGAGACCTTGCCTGCCGGCACGCCTGCGGCGGTGTTCAGCAGTCTCTCAGGCGATACGCACTCCACCGTTGCTAGCAGCGTGAACATGCTGAGCGCGCAAGCGCCCAACATCAGCCAGCAGCACTTGCGCAACAACCTGACCGCAGGCCTGCGTGCAGGCGCACCGATTGCCCAGTCGGATGGGCCGCTGCCAGCCTCGGCCTTGCCATCGTCCAAAGCCCTGCCTGCATGGGTAGAGGTGGTGGGCCACTGGCAAAAGATGGATGGCAACAGCAACACCCCCGGTGTGAAGCAAAACACCACGGGACTGTTCCTGGGTGCTGACGAAGAAGTGGGCAGCAGCGGCTGGCGTGTCGGTGGCTCGGTGGGCTACACCAGTGCCGACGCCAAGGTGAGCAGCCGTGATGCATCGGCCGACATCAGCAGCTACAGCGCAGCGGTGTACACCGGCAAGGGCTTTAGCCATGGCGCCAACCGCATCAACGTGATGGGGGGGCTGGCGTACACCAAGCACAGCATTGAGTCTGAACGCAGCGTGGCCACGCTGAACCAGAACCTCAAAGCTGACTACAGCGCCCACACAGCGCAGTTGTTTGCCGAAGTGGGCTACGCCATGGGCCAGTACGACAAGCAAGGGTTTGAACCATTTGTGGGCATCACGCTGGGTGAGCAGCGCTCGGACAGCTTCAAGGAAAGCGGTGGCTTTGCGGCACTGAGCAGCCAATCGAGCCGCGACACACTGGCCAGCACCACGCTGGGCGTGCGTGCGCACAGTGACTTTGTGCTGGCTGGCAAAGACACCCGCGTGCGTGGCACCTTGGGCGTGCGCCATGCCTGGGGCAAGCTGAGCCAGAACCGCACCATGGCGTTTGAAGGCTCCAGCAGCTTTACCGTGGCTGGCGCTCCGCTGGCGCGCAACACGGCGCTGGTGGGTCTGCAGGCTGAGATGGCGCTGAGCCGTTACTCGGCCCTGGTGCTGGGCTACAACGGCGAGTACGGCAGCGGCAGCCGTGACCAGTCGGCCAGCGTGAAGGTGCGCTGGGCCTTCTAAGCGCTGCGCATGCTGAGAAAGCAAACCCCTGCCGGTACAAGCTGGCAGGGGTTTTTAAATGGCTGGCGGCAAGAGTCTGCAGGGCAGCGTGGCCAGTGAATTGATCTTCATAAAACATACGGGAAAACAAAAAACTACCAAGATGAATCGCTGTGATCCAGTTCAGCGCAGAGCAGTTAGGCGGTAGTTTGAATTATTTCTTTTTGATTGAGGAATCCACTGCGCCTTCTAGATCAAAAGCTGCTGATGCATTGCTCAAGCCTGCTGCGCTGCCGCCGAGTGCACCGGCAATTGAGCCTAGTGTTGCACCCACAAGGACACCCATCGGGCCTGACACTGCAGCACCAATCACCGCTCCTGCAGCCAGGCCGACCAGAGCGCCGCCGATGACAAACGTGGAAGACTTCTCTCGACGTGTTTCACTGGGTGACATACCAAGTTGAGCATTCGGATCTGGGTCCTGCGACGGAACCCCATGACCAGGCAATGCCTGTTCATCAATATCAGGGTCTGTTTTTCTTTCGCTAAAGTTCGGATTGTGGTCGGTTGTCATGGCTGCTCCTTAGGCAAATTCCCAAAGCTTGATTGGCTTATGGATATTTGTTTTAACTGCTTGTACTGGTTTAGAACGCGGTCTATCCAGCCAGATGAACGTCAGCTAACAACCCCTTTACTTTTCACGACAAATAAAAAGCCCGCATATTGCGGGCTTTGGCATTAAAAAATTAACCTGTTAACGCTGCTCTCAGCGAGCACGGAAAGAAAAACCTGCAGAGAGTCGATTTAATTTTGCATCAATCAAACAAAGCCTCATATGCTCTGGTGACTTGTCTATCATGATGGACAAAAGTATTTGTGAACCTTCAGACTTGAGCTTATTTATGCGTGCTTGCGTTAGCATGTCTTTGTGGGTTTTGTATTCCATAAGTCAACCTTTCATCAATGCAATGATTTCGCGCACCGATCTATTGACGATAGATCAAAAAAAGAAGATCAAGAAAATAGTTGCAAAAAATAACAAATGCCAAATTAAAATTTCACGTATTGAAGCAAAATTATTGCTTGCGAAGGTCTTTTGACTTATGCCGCTTGAACTGAGGGCCTTTTATCCACTTTCCATTCAAGGCTGTTACTTACGTATTCATACAACGCAGGTATGCATTAAGCCTCATTGTGAAGACGTGGAAGCCGATTTGGTCTTCCACTAACTCTCAGGAGAAATTGCAATGACACAATCTAACCAACCAGGCCAAAACAACCCTAGCCAAAAACCCGGCCAGGCTGAGCAATCAGCCCCAAACAAGCCGCAGCCAGGGCAGACCCCAAACAAGGAACAGGACAACAAGCCAAAGCAACCCAGCTAACGCTTGCTCCTCTTTCAGGTAACTGATTCGTTTACCAGTTTGGAATGTAGTAACGGAACCCGCGCATAGCGGGTTTTTATATTTTTGAGTTTTTAACTGATTTAGGGTTGATGGATTTTTTTGAAAATTAAAAATAAAAGAAAAAAGATCTGAGAAATATTTATTTAAGAGGCTTTGCTTTTAGCTATGCGATGGCAAGAAATCCAACATCAGGATCAATGCATACACAGTTACGGCCAGAATCTTTGGCTTTGTACAAAAGTTTGTCACCTTGACCGAGTGATTCCTGCAAGTTTCCTTCAAACTTTAAAACGGTAACTCCAAAGCTGATTGTTAACGGCTTGCCGGCTGGTAATCCAGCGGCGTTTGCACTGACCTGTTCACGAATGCGAGCTGCGACCTGTTTTGCGCGTTCTATATCTGAGTTTACAAGTAAAAGTACAAACTCTTCTCCTCCGAAACGCGCCACTAAATCTTTATTTCGCACGTTGTTCATCATCACCAGCGAGACATTTTGTAAAACCATGTCGCCGCACTCATGTCCCCAGCTGTCATTGATGCTTTTAAAATGATCTATGTCGCCAACAAGCAGAGAAATAGGCTGTAAACGCCGGTCTCTGATCAAAGACTCAGCAGCCTCATTAAATGAGCGTCGATTTAGTAACCCTGTCAGCGGATCATGATCTCGTTCATCGCTCAACTTGTTCACGGCTCCTTTTACAGCGCAGCCTAATAGCAAGAAAGTGAAAAACAAGCTGAAGGCCATGGAACTCATTGTTGTCACAATCCAATATTGGGAGTACACATAGTTATTGAGTTCAGCATAGCCAATCGCGTGGACGATAGCGGGCCTTGAAAGGGTGTAAAAACAAAACAGCAAATAGGCTGAGTACAAAGCAATTTCTAGATGTTCGTGCTTTCGTAGTTGGCGCAAAATTGCAGGTGCTGGAAGCACTTGTATCAGCCCCAGAGCCATGCTCAGCACATGAACGCTAGCAACAATATCGTCTTTAATCAGGCTGAAGTACCCAAGCATGACCAACGCCGTCAAACCAATCGCTGCGCCTAGACGAGGGTGTGATGAGACGCTATATATGGAGCCCATAGCCAAGGCTCCAAACCATGCACCGCACAAATAACCCAGTCCTGTAAGCACACTCCACGTAGCGACCTGAATTTGATCAAGAGTTGTCTGAAATATCAGTGCTGACCCCATACATGCCAGCGCACAACCCATCCACAACAGGTAGCGTTGATCGCGTTTTAAACGCCAGACAATAAAAAGTGCTGCACTCAACATCACGATGACTGCTGGCGCTACTAGCAAGTAGGTCTGGACATTGTTCACAGCCATGGTGAGTCCTTCGCAAGCAAAGCCTGCTTTCTGACAAGAACCCGCAGGGGTTACAAACCAGCCATGAGCAATACACCTTCACATGTGAATCAAGATCGCGGCAGTTTTAGAAAGCTCAGTCTATATATGTGATGCGTTAAAGCCACATAACTAAGTTCATGAATCCGGCATTTCCTGATGAACGGTTATTTTTTGGCGTACATACATGTAAAACATGGCCGAAATTCTTTACTCCTGCCAATCGCCTTTTTTGTGTAAATCCGCTGTCATATGCAGGCGTGAAGAGTTTTCCTCATCTGGGATTTGATGCGTACGCCTGCGCCAAGGATGTAAGAGATTGAGTTAAAACGGTTTTTAAGTTCAAAACGGCGTACTGTCTGTACAGGTTGGTCGCTCCCGATCTGCCTAGACCGGAGGCAAATATGCACATCCCATCCCAACCTGTTACCTACACCGGAACACCGCAAACACCATTGCAAGACATCGACAGTCATACAACTTCAGATGATGACTATGAACTAGATCCGAACTGGCACGTTAAGACGGTTCTAGTGGATCCAAGTAAAGCGCCAACAGTACGGGTAAAAAAGGCCCGGCGTTTGCAGCCTGCTCGCAGTGCTGAGCAGGACTACTGAAGGGCAAAGCCGTGATGCTTGTGCCGACATCATCAGCTACAGCGCTGCTGTGTACGCGCAGGCACAGGCCTTTAGCCGTTGCACCTGCCGCATGACTGGGTTTGCGTATGCGCCATGCTTGGGGCAACCTTAGCCAGAACCGCACCAGGGCATTTCATGGGAGAGTAGAAATCTTTGCGGGGATTTTTGACTTGCGGCACGCATATCGTGCGCTACATGCGTATTGCGCGCTTGCATTCTTATAGGTAAAGCGTGATCGCGTACAGTCCGCACGCCGCTTTTAATCCGCTGGTCGCGAGTGCGAATCTCGCAGGGCCCACCAAAGATTACAGCCCCGTGTAGCAATACACGGGGCTTTTTCTTGCTCCCAATAGTAAAGCAATCCGGCTCACTGAATAAGCCCCGCTGTTCTGCAATTCACCTGAGTAGCTTCACCTTTTGCCCGATCTTGTGCCGCAGCTAATGGGCAGTCATCCTCTCAGTGGTATGCCCCAGCAGTGTCTGGGCTTCGCGGATTCCAACGGCTTCAGCAAGGGCGGTCTTGGCAGTGGCTCGCAGATCTCGGAACTGAAACTACGCCTTTGGAATTCCTGCCGCGTCTCTGGCTGCATCAAAACGGTCGCGCAGTTGCAGTATCGACTCCACCAAGCTTGTGGTTTGCCTGAGCGGCAAGCCAAACAAGTTTTTAAGGGTCAAACAAAACTGGATGGCAGCATCAGAGAACCTCGGGCTTCGCCCGGCTTTGCCGCTGGTAGCGGCAAAGCAGGCCATGCGTTGTCCAACCAAATTGACAGTGATTCACGGGCCTTGAGGGCTGCGTTGTACTGCTTTTCCAGTTTGTGGTTCGGTAGCGAGGTTTGTTGGGAGAACTCATGCCGCAAGCCGTAGGCTAGCGGCACAGCGATTTATGCAACAACGCCTGCTGAAGGATGAGTAAGGTAAAGCTGCAGACTCTCAGCGTGGAGTGCAGGTGCTGGACATCCGATGCTGGTCGCAAGCCAAAGGCCGCAAATGAAGCTGCTGTGCTGGAGGTTTGGAGCTCAGATCAAACAAAAAAACTCGCATTGATTCAACGAAATGCGAGTCTTTTTGGAGTGCTGTAGGTCAAAAAACACCAAATAGCATCAGTAGCAAAACAACCGAAATGGGTACGCCGAGTAGCCAGAGCAAAATGGGCATGTGAACTCCTAGTAGCCAGGTCAAATCCTGGGATGGTTCCACCTTATCTTGGGTATGCGCGGTGCGTTGTGCGTTGAAGGGGTACATCGCCGTAAGGGGTAACCTACCGCTTGTCGGACTTTCAACATAAAAGCAGCCACCAATCTCAATGCTTAGCCACCTTATGGTGGTTTTTCCATTTACGGCCCAGTCATGGCAACTCATCCGGCAAGGCTGCCAACACTTAAGCCTAGATTGCTGGTGCTTAAAACCAGGCGCGTGCCAACGATGCAGGCTGGAAGTTGGCGCACAGAGGGAATGACCAGCACCCAGCGTAGCTACGGCTACAAGTGGCAGCAAGCCGGGCTAGACTTTCTTCATGAGCATCCACTGTGCGTGATGTGCGATGCAGAAGCTAGGGTAGAGGTCGGCACAATGGTAGACCACAAGATTCCACACCGCGGTGAGCAGAAGTTGTTCTGGCACCGAAGCAATTGGCAGCCGTTATCTCGCTACTCACCACGCACGAAACAAGCAGCGCGAAGAGGCGATGTAGGGCTTATGAGCTAATGATCTGGCGTATTTGAGCCAGGCTGAACTCTAGGCCCTCATCCTTGAAGTCTTGAAAGATGTGCTCGCCTTTAGTGAGTAAGCCATCAATCTTTGCGACCTCCGCTTCTTGGAGTGCATAGACGGTGATGAACGGTTCGCTGGCATCCTGATCGCTTTTCACAAACTCGGAGTTTTCTGCGTACAAAGCTTTGATTGCGGCCTTTGGGCCGTTGGCTTCATCCATCCACTGCAGAAGTCCAGGGCCAGTGTCGAATATTGCGTAGTGCATTACATCCTCCGTGGTTCGCTGAACTTCATCATAGATGAGCAGCATTGCCATTACCGGAAAGACGCAGGCGGGGGCCAAAGTCTGTAGGGCTTGCTCCTCTAGACCGCCCTGTACCGCATGCGCAAAAAAATCCCCCCTGTTTGTTTTATTTCTGGGTGCAGAAATCAAAGAAATCAAACATTCAAAAAGTGATGTCGGACATGCCACGTGGCGGTTCCCGTCCGGGTGCAGGGCGTAAGCTTGAGGCTCCTTGAGGGTTTGGCTGGTTAAGCGCATGTGCTTGTTTGCTGCTGCAAGAGTCAAACGTGGGGAACCCGGTGCATGACGTGGCTTCTGTGTATGAGCGCAAAAAAGCCCGCACAGTGGCGGGCTTAGGGTGTCGGGGCTGAGTTAGTAGCTTGGCGTGTGCTTAGTGCCGAGCAGCCTGAACGCTAATGGCTGCGGCTCTGGGGAAACGTTTCATGGCATCTTCCAGCGCAGCGAAAGTGCTGGGGAACAGAGCCGTGTAGTACGCCCCTGCCACTTTGATGATGCATAGCCTCATTGATGTCTCCTTGTGCTTATCCAGTTACTTTCAGTTTATCGACCATTTTGTATCAAACTGAAACAAAAAAATGTAAAACTGAGAGGTGCTTACTGCGGCGCCGAGGTGGAGGTGGGTGAGTGATGTTGCCCGCCAGCAGCTTTCTGGCTGCTATTTCAATTCCTTAGGCGAAAAAAAACCCACCAGGTGGTGGGTTTGGAATAAAAGGCCGGTGCCTTGCGGCGTGCTATGGGATTGCATAAGAGGGAGGGAGGAGGTGCCCGTAGCCCGGCTTGAAACTTGTAAAGCTTGCGCTTGCTGTTGATAGATAGAGTCGATTGGCAAAAGTTCAATCAGGTTTTTGTACTTTCTTCGCTGGGTGGCTGTGTCAAGTCTGTTGGCAGCGGGAAAGTGCGCTGCGTTTTGGCCCATTCCAGGTGCCTGGGAAAGAACTGCCGCCTGTTCTCAATCCCTGTGGCTTTTTTCAATGCATGCGGGGGGCAGGGGTAAGGCAGGCCGGTTGTAGGTCTTTGCAGGCTGGTGGAGCTCACGAACCGGAGTGTTGAACATGTCATCACCTTTGAAAAAGGTGTCGGTGCAAGACATAGCAACCACCATTGGACAAGCAAGTAAACACTGTCAGTGAGCAGGCTTGAGTGAGGAGGTCAGTGGGTTGAGGTTCGAACCAAATGCTGTCTGCGTAGATCTGGCTTTGTTGGCAGGGGTGAAGCGCTATAAAGCCGTCGGCTTGCCTTTCTGACTGCAGTTCCGCAACCCCTGCCGCAAAGGCGCTTGGACTTTCTCTCTACTGTCGTGCAGAGGGCAATGCCACTTGCGCTGTGGGCTTCACTGTTGTTGGCAACCCGGTTTGCCTCAGCCTTTGATCGTGTAAGCACTTTGGCAACAGGAGATGGCGGGACGCTGCGCGGAGTCCCTAGCTTGACGGGAGGCCTTATGGAGCCGCACCGAAAGCAGCTTGTGAAAAGCGCAGGGGCAAGCGTCCAGTCAATGCCGTGGTGCCCAGAGCGGGAGCACCTTGCCACCTTGCCACCTTGCCGCACGCTGTGGAGCGGAATGCTTGCCTTAGGTCGTTCGCGGTTGGTACTGCCAAGGACGCATTAAAAATATGCATCAAGTTGAGCGTAGTGGTTGCATCTGACAGATGCTTCTATGAGTTTGGGCTACAACTTGCCCAGGAGGTGCCGCCATGCAACTGAACCACAAAGAACCCCGCAAAGAGCAGGAGCCCAAGCCTGAGCCAATTGATCCCCCCAGCGATGCACCGCCAGTAGAGCTGCCAGGAGAACCCGTGGATGAGCCAAATATTTAGTGCTCAACAAAGCCCGCACGAGGCGGGCTTTGATTTGCAATTCAGTCTTGCACTCGTACGCTAGGCTGCATTAACTTTTAATCCCATCCCTGCTTATTGCGTCTCAAGTATGGCGTAATTGAGGCGAGCGCTAGTATGGCCAGTATGAACCCAATCCACATTGGAGAACTCAAGCCATAACCTGAAACTATTGCTACCCCACCCAGATAGGAGCCACCACCAAGACCAATATTAATAATTGAAGTGTGTACGGAGTTAACCATTGGGCCAGGATGCGCCACACTGACAATTCTTGCCATCATTGCGGGGTTCATGGGAACGCCGGTCAAGCCTATCAATATTATAGAGATAATCGCAATAGATTTGTACTCGGCAAACAATGCCATAACTAGCAATGAGGCGCTAAGAATCGTTAAACCAACTACCATAATTGCTAAGCTATGTGCATGTGCTAAGCGCCCAGTTATCATATTTCCCACGATATTGGATAAACCAAAAATCATAAGAATAAATGGTATATCTTTCATGCTGAACCCAGTTACATCAACCAGGACTGGTACGAAATAACTAAATGCAGCAAAACTGGCGCCGAGGATAAGGCAACTGGTCAAACATGCTTTCCAGTAGGCTGCGTTTTTAAACGCTTTTAACTCATCTTCCATCTTTAATTCCCCACCACTACTGGTGATGGTTGGTAATAGACGTTTTAAAGCAAGTAGACAGATAAAAACCAAAACAGCAACTAAACCAAAAGTTATTTGCCAGCCCCATCGTTGGTCAATGATGGTTGCAAGTGGTACGCCAAACACGTTGGATATCATGAAGCCACCAATAACTACTGATGCTGCACGAGGACGTTTTTCGGGTGAAACCATTGCCATGCTTGTTGCCAGCGAAAGACTTAAGCAGCCAGCGCACAGAACGCCAGTAAAAATACGAATAAAAACTAAAACCGAATAGCTAGAGACAAAGGCACTTAAGCCTTGTGCGACGACATATAAAGTTAATAGTAAAAGCAATACTTTGCGATATGGTACCTTAAACTTTAAAAAGAAGTAGGTTAATACTGGACCACCTAGCATTACACCAAATGCATAATATGATATTAAATGCCCCACCTCACCCACTGTGATGCCGAAGGCCTCAGATAAAGTAGACGTCATGCCGGCCACCATTAACTCTGCTGTGCCAATTGAAAAAATTGCCAGCCCCAAAATATACACTGCTAACGGCATACCCGTACCACATCCTTTTTATTTTAACGATCGTTACAAAAATATTTAATAAAAAATTTCGATTGAAATATTTTTAGAAATTAATCAAGATGCCATTGACGACATCTTCAAGAGTATCTCTATCTGAAATATTTTTACTTAGCACGCGCAAACCGTAATAGCCAGCCAAAAACCCCCTGGCCATCACTGTGGCAGAGGCTTTGGTGCTGAGTTCGCCATTTTTTTGGCCTTCGGTGAACACTGTAAATAGTGTTTTTTCTAAGCGCTGTCGATATTCCAGATTCAGGCTGGCAACTGCCTGATCTTTGCTGCCCATCTCCAATGCAGAAAACAAAACCATGGCGGCATGCTGTTCCGATTGAGAGAGATCTTCCGAAATTCCCCATAGTAAAAGAGATCGCAACCGATCCTTTACTAATCCGCACTGCCTGAGAATTCCTAATTGCGCCGACATGGTTTGCTCGTGGCTGCGCAGCAAAGCTTGTTCGTATAAGGCCTGCTTGCTACCAAAAGCGTTGTACAAACTGCCTCTGCCTAATCCTGTGCTTTCGCATAAATTCTGGGCTGAGGTGCCGGCATAGCCATTGACGCTAAAAACCGCCACGGCGGCATCAATAACCCCTTCATCATCAAACTGTCTTGGGCGGCCAGGTTGATTGGTTTTTTCAGTATTCATTAAGAATTGACAGGGGTTTGACTTTGGTCAACTCATGTATTGTAGTTGTTTTTTGAACGATCAGTCAAATTCAGGCCTGAGCTTTTACTCAAATCGTACTTGCCCTGATGAAGGATGGTTTCAAGGCTCATTACGACCTGTGGCGGATTTCTGGGTGAGGAGCTTTGGGTTTCTCAGGTCATAGCTTTTGTCATTCCATGCCCGTACCACACGCCTCAGCGCGCAAAGCTGATGGTTGCCATTGAGTACACATCCACAGTGTTGATGTTGATGTTGATGTTGTCAGAGCTGGCTTCCGTTGGTCGAGCGTCATTGGCGAAGGCCCTTGGCCGCAAGCCCATTGTGGCTGATGGCAGCGCGCCGCCTTTTCAGCTTTGGCTTCAACGTGGGGGAGGGCGAGGGCGCATTTTGCAAATCAACGCTGGTGCGCAAAGCCAATGCGGGCGATGTGCAGGGCGCGTGCGCAGAACTCAGCCGCTGGACGTACGCCGACGGCAAGCAGCTACCCGGCCTGGTTCAGCGGCGTGCGGCAGAGCGCCAGATGTGTGAAGGGGGCTTGGCATGAGAACCGTAGCTATCGCACTGGCCGCAGGCATCGGCCTGGGTGGCAGCGGCGCATGGTGGGTGCAGAGCCTGCGCGCAGGTGCAGCCATTGCCCTGCGAAATGATCAGCAATCTAAACAGGCACTCACCCAAGCGCAGCTATCGCAAGCTGCTACAGAAATTAAATCCGCAGGACTCCTGCGGCACTCCGCAGGGCAACAGGAAAACACCCATGCATACACCCAAAAAATCCAACTGCTGGAAGCTGGCCGCACTGCTGATGCTGCCCGCATTGCAAGCCTGCAGCACAACCTACGCACCACCGCCACCCAGCACGCCCAAGCTGCCAGTGACGCCGGTGCCTGCCGAGATCTTGCAGATCAACATCAACGACTCGCTACCCTTGCTTCTGAGGGTGCGGGCGTGGTTGATGAGCTTGTCGGATTGGTCGAGCGGCGAAACGCGCAGATAGTACTGCTACAAGGACAGTCGGTAGTTGATCGTGAGCTGTTGGGTGGCATAGCCCGGGATTAAAGGGTTTGCCCTTGGTTGCTAACGCGATTTGCGAGAAGTTTCATCGAAAAATACCTGAAATCAGTGATACACAAAGATTCACTTGATAACTAGCATTACAGGTTCCCTCGTTTCGGGTCGGCCTCAGTTGCCTTGCCTTTAAACGTTCACCCCTGTGTTGTGAAGCCTTGTTCTTGGTTTTGCATTAGGACCATATGACAAAAACTATCGAAATTCCTGCACATCAAGGGCAGGTTTCACACTTTGCGTGCTCAGATTTATCACTGCTACTTCATGTTCAGAGTTTGATAGCAGCAATGGTTTTGTTTTGCTGCCAAGCAATGTTCGTGTTATGGCGAAAATGCCGTTTAACTGTGCTTCGAGGCGCTGTACCCGCGCTCATGTTATTGCTTCTGGCTCTAAGTAGCTCGCAGGCCTCTGCTGCTAGTGCCTGCCCTAGCCCGCGCAACATCAGCGTGGTGGCAGGGGGGGAGTATTACGAAGATTATTATGTTACCGGCGGATGCTCGGAATTCGGCCTTACAGGAACCCTGGTGGCGCCACTCTATGGCACGCTGGAAGATTCAATGAGCACGAATGCTGTGCGGTACCGAAATATTGTTCTTAGCGCGACCAGCGACACCTTTACCATTAAGGATGAGTATGGCGAGCCTATCGTCTACAACGTCACTATTACGTCCGCCATCAGCATTACGCCCGCCAGCTTGCCGAATGCTACGGTAGCGCAAGCGTACTCGGCAACATCCCTGAGTGCGACGGGTGGCACGGCACCCTACACCTACGCGGTTACCGCAGGCAGTCTGCCAGCGGGCATGAGCCTTTCCTCAGCAGGCACCCTTTCGGGCACGCCGACAGCCGGCGGCACCTTCAACTTTACCGTACGCGCCACGGACGCGGTGTCTACTGTTGGTTCTCACGCCTACACAATTACGGTATCGGCGCCAACCATCAACATCACGACGACGACCATATCAGCGATCACGGCCGGTATTGCCTACAGCCAGGCCATCAATGCCAGCGGTGGCACGGCCCCGTATACCTATGACATCACGGAAGGCAGCTTGCCGACGGGCCTGAGTTTGGCCGCCAACGGCACGCTGTCGGGCACGCCGACGACGGCTGGGTCATACAGCTTTACGGTCACCGCCACTGACAGCAGTACCGGCGTGGGCCCTTACTCGCGTTCGTACTCCTATGCCGGCACGGTGGCTGCTGGTGCTACACCTGTGGTTTCTAGTGTTACACCCAGCTACGGGCCATCCACTGGTGGAACTACAGTCACTATTACTGGCACAGGGTTGAGTGGCGCAACAGCGGTTACTTTTGGGGCGACTGCGGCGACTGGCTTTATGGTCAATAGCTCTACGCAGATCATTGCAACGTCGCCAGCAGGTGCCGCTGGCACGGTAGACATCCGTGTCACAACTGCAGGCGGCACCAGTGCGACCAGCGTGGCTGATCAGTTTACTTATTCAGCCGCGCAACAAACGCAAACCATCACCTTTGTCAACCCAGGCGCCCAGAACTTCGGCACTACCCCTACGTTGACGGCAACAAGTAGCTCTGGCCTTACCCCCACCTTTACATCCAGCACAACAGGCGTTTGTACGATCACTTCAAGTGGTGTATTAACGTTTGTAACTGCGGGCTCTTGTACGATTGAGGCAGATCAGGCGGGGAATACAACTTATGCGCAGGCCCCCTATGTGCCACAGACCTTCACAGTGAACGCAGTCGTGCCTGGTGCACCCGTGGTTGGAGTCGCCACCGCAGGTGATACACAGGCTACGGTCACTTTCACAGCACCTGCCTCCAGTGGTGGTGCTGCCATTATTGCTGGTGGCTATACCGTAACTGCTAGCCCCGGCGGGGCCAGCGTCACGGGATCTAGCAGTCCTATCACTGTGACAGGGCTGACCAATGGAGTGCCCTATACGTTTACGGTCACCGCCACCAATTCGGCGGGTACTGGTATTGCATCTGCGGCTTCGAACAGTGTGACTCCGAGCACATTGGCACCGCTTCCCTCGTTATCTATCAACGACGTGTCGCGTGCTGAAGGTAATGCAGGTACCACAGCGTTCATTTTCAACGTGACACTGACTCCAGTTTCTGCTTCTACGGTGACAGTGAATTACGCGACGATTAATGGCACTGCTACAGCGCCATCAGATTACACAGCTACCAGTGGTACATTGACTTTTACCCCAGGGCAGACCACGCAGACGGTAACTGTTCAGGTCAACGGCGATACGACGGTGGAGCCAGATGAGACGTTTTTTGTTAGTCTGAGTAACCCGGTTAGCGCCATGATTGCCAGGGCCCAAGGCGTGGGAATCATTTTCAATGATGATAGCGCTTCGTCTGTTAGCGCACCTAACAAGACCGTATCTGTGGCTGCTGGTGCAGAAGCGCTGGTTGATGTGGTGGCAGGCGCAACAGGTGGCCCATTCACAGCAGCAACAGTGGTGTCTTTGATACCTTCCAACGCGGGTGTGGCAACCATCGCAGGAGGTGTAGGTGCCTATAGCGTGCGTTTTGTGCCTGCAGCAAGCTTTGCAGGCGTGGCGGTTGCCAGCTATACGCTGTCGAATGCAACCACAACGTCTGCGCCAGCAACTGTCACCATCACTGTGGGTGCACGTGCTGATGTGGCACAAGATGCCGAAGTGGCTGGCCTTGCCACTGCACAAGCCAGCGCTGCACAGCGCTTTACCACGGCACAGGTCACCAACTTTACCCAGCGACTGGAAAGCCTGCACGGCGGTGGCTGGGGGCGCTCCAGCTTTGGCCTGTCGCTGGCAACAGACGATACGCGCAAGATGGCCCGCAGCGGCAATGGCAATGGTGTGGCAGATCAGGTGATCAGCGGCAACCCTTTGCGCAGCGGCATGCGCACCGTGGGGCTGAAGGCCCAGCGTGTAGCGCAGGCCCAGCCTGCAGCCACTGATCTGCCCGATTTGCCGGGTGCCACCACTGAGCAGGCGCGCAGCCCTTGGGCCTTCTGGGTCAACGGTGCTATCAGCTATGGCCGCGAGCGCACAGGCAGCGCCGATGACCGCTACCGCTTCACTACCAACGGCATCAGCGCGGGTGTGGACTACCGCGTAAACAGCTGGATTACCGTGGGCACGGGCCTGGGTATCAGCACGGACCGCAGCCGCGTGGGCAACAAGGGCACACGCAGCAATGCGGACAGCACCGTGGCCGTGGCCTACGCCAGCATGCGCCCCATGCAAGGCGTGTTTGTAGATGCCCTGCTGGGCTATGGCGTGCTGAGCTTTGACTCGCAGCGCTACATCACGGCTACGGGCGACATGGCCACGGGCAGCCGTGACGGCAAGCAACTGTTTGGCTCCATTGCCACGGGCTTGGAGTTTTACCGCACCGACTGGATGTGGTCGCCCTATGCACGTCTTGAATTTAGCCAAGCCAAGCTGGATGCCTACACCGAAGACGGCCCTGCAATGCATGCTCTGAAGTACTTTGACCAGACCGCACGCTCGCACAAGGCCGTGCTGGGTGCGCGTGCAGAGGGCAAGGTGGCTGTGCGCTGGGGCCACATCATGCCGCAGGTGCGCGTGGAATATGCACGCAGCTTTGATGAGCAAAACGAAGCAGGTCTGGCCTACGCAGACCTTGCAGCCCAAGGCCCTGCCTACACACTGCGTGGCCGCGCCATGGACACAGGCCGCTGGACCGTGGGCCTGGGTGGCCGCCTGCTGCTGCGCAGCGGTGTAGAGCTGGGGGTGGAGTACACCACCAACATTGACCAGAGCAGTGCCTACGTGGGCAGCCTGCGACTGGGCCTGCGCGTGCCGTTCTAAAACGGCTGGCGCTCAATGCAAGCCCCCTGCCGGTGCAAGCTGGCAGGGGGCTTTTAATAATAAACTCGCTTAAAAATTGAGCCAACTTGCAGTGAACAGACTGCAGAGTACTTCGTCCAGACTACTTTTTTCTCACTTCGGAGCCTCATTGCAAGCCAATCAGTATTTCGCTCTCGTCGTACCTTTGTGCGGCGTCTTATTGGGTGCTGCTTTGGTCGGTTGCTGGGCTGTATTGAGAAGGCACAAGTATTTGATCTGGCTGGCCGCTGCTTACATCTTGCCAGCGTTTGCCATTGCGGTGCAGAGTATGCAGACCAACCAGCAGTTGGCTCAGACTTCTGTGGTGTTAGGGTGCTTTTACCTGTTTGGCCTGTGGGCCATTGCACAGGGGATGGCACAGAGATCGGGGGGCAGTGCCTATCCGAAAATTGCGCTACTGATCAGCTTGGTAGCTTTAGTGGGGCTGTATTACTTTTCTCAGGTGGTTGACGATCTCCACGTGAGAATGCTGATACTCAACATTGCAATGGCATTGCTGGTGCTGCTGGGTGCAGCGGCTGTGTACAGAGGCCAAAAGTCCGCGGACTTGTTTGAACGCATATTGCGAGGCTCGTACTTGTGCTTTGTGGCCTATTCGTTGATTCGGCCACTCGTCATAGCTATAGCTATTGAACAGGGGCCATCGGTGGAGCTTACGCAGTCACCAATGTGGCTGCTGATGCTGGCGGCCAATTTGCTGTTGAGCCTTTGGTTCATTGGTGTCTTGCTGGTGGTGACCTTCAGGGAAGTTTTGCTTACGCTGAAGAAAGAGCGTGACCTTGATTCGTTGACCTATCTTTTGAATCGGCGTGCTTTTTTTGAACAGGCACCGGTGCGCATTCAGCGCTCCAGAAATGGCTTGTGGGCCTTGCTGATCTGCGATGTGGACCACTTCAAGCAGATCAATGACACCTTGGGGCATGCTGCGGGTGATGAGGTGCTCAGGTCTGTGGCCAAGGTGCTGTTGCGCAATACTCGGCATACGGACCTTGTTGTGAGGCTGGGAGGAGAAGAGTTCGTTGTGCTGCTCAATTGCGACAGCCTGCAATGTGCCTGTGTGGCGGCTGAGCGCATGCGTGAGCAGTTTGCCGAGGTGCGGCTTGCTATGGGCCAAAAGCTGACCGCCAGCTTTGGCGTGGTGGTGATTGAATCGGCGCAGCAACTGCAATCAGCGATCAATCAAGCAGATGCCTTGCTGTATTTAGCCAAAAAAACAGGCCGCAACAAAGTGGTGAGTGCCCCGGTTGCCGATGAGCCAGCAGGCCAGCTCGTCTCGGCGTGATCCATTTGATTCAGCCCAGAGAGCTTGGTTTGCCCGCTTGCTTAAGCGCTGTTTGCGTTCAGCTGCATCAGTGCCTTGCAGCCTGACTTTGCACAGACTTGGCGGTGTGTCGCAAGCGGTGCGTGTGTTGCCGTCAAAGGTGCCTGTGATGGGGCTGACAAGGGCGGCAGCTCTTGTGGCAATAAGTTCCTAGAGGGCGCATGTGGCTTTGGATCTAAAACTTGAAATATTCCCACTCAACGATGCAAACCCGCATGGGTGCTTGATTGTGATGTGGGCTTTTAATCCGTTGTTCGCGAGCTCGAATCTCGCTGGGCCCATCAAAGATTACAGCCCCTTGTAGGAATACGCGGGGCTGTTTTTTTACTCTGAGTTGAGCGGTTCAGCTGCTTTTATGCGGCTTCTCTTTGGGTTGCTGTGCAGATTTTTCTGCCTACAACGCAACAGAATTTTTGTAGTTCGTAGCAGTAGCGCTTAGTGCTGATGCCCAGCTTGTGACTCAGCACGTCGTCCACGGTATCAGGTTCAGCCTTTGCTAATCACGATTACGGCTTGGCGACACGCCAGACGTTGCCGACACCATCCCCAGTGATGTCTCCGGGTTTGCTGTCTTTGACCCAGTAGTAAAGAGGTTTGCCTTGGTAGGCCCATTGCTTGTTGCCGTCGTCACGCGTGATAACGCTCCAGTTGCCAATGGGTGCTGCTCCAGCAGGGGCCATCAATGGTGGCCAGTTGGTGGCACACCCGCCATTGCATACGCTTTTGCCACTGCCAGCCGTATCTCGGTCAAAGACATAGAGGGTCATCTGGTTGGGTCCAACGAGCTTGCCGTTCATGACTGTGGCTGGTGAGGCCTGCGCCATGGGCGGTTTGCTGGCGGGCGCAGTGCTGCAGGCCGTCAACCCTATGGCAGCCACTAAAGTGATGGAAGCTAAAAGTCTCATGGAATACTCCTTAAAGATCAGCACCAAGCCAAGTGGGCTCAGGTGTAGATGATTTTTCAGTCAATGCATCCTGCATTTACGTAAGGGAGTATGAGATTTTGGAGTCAGCGGGCAGTACCCCTTGCCATGTGGGATGGGTATGGTGCGCGGGTTGCTTGAACGTTGACCCTTTTAGCCAGCAAGTGCCAAGTGCTAGGATAGATGGGCACTTTCCAAAGAGAGGTCAGCATGAACCGGACAATGACCATTCTTGCCATCATTGGCATCCTGGCGGCACTGTATTTTTTGAACAAATACGGCCTGTACTAAAGTCTGCTGCTAAGACGCAGCGCAGCTGGCGTGGAGCGCACTGAAAGTGCAACCCCCGAGTTGGCTGAAGCAATCGCGGGGCTTTGTGGACAGCAAGATCTGCGCGTGCTGACTGCGATTAGGCAGCTTTGCTGTGTGCTTGGATCTGAGAATTAAAAGCGCTGTAGTCGTTAAGACTGTGGCGCTTTTTTGATGAAACGCCATAGATAGACCTATGGATCATCTCTAGGCGCTTGTTCATCGAGGAACAATAAGTTTGGGGTCGTCTCTTTAAAAACGCGCTTATTGAACAGGGACGATGACGGCAACTCTTCGATTTTCCTTGCGCACCGCGCTGGCGTTGCTTGCTGGAAGTGGTTTGCTATTGCCGTAGCCCTGTACCGAAATGTTGGCTTGGGGGATGCCGGCATTGACCAATACCTGAGCAACTGCCTGAGCACGGCGCAGGGACAGTTGTTCGTTGTATGCATCGGCTCCCACATCGTCGGTATGACCTTCTACGCGAAGATGGTTGATGCCTACGCTATGGAGTGAGCGGGCCATTTTTTCCACATTGGTTTTCTGCTCGCCAGATAGCTTGTCAACATTGAAGTCGAACAACAATTTTCCAGGCATTTGGAGCTCCCAGCCTTCGTCGGTTTGCTCGAAACCGTATTCACGTAGAACATTGACTTGCTGGGATGACAGCCCCGTTGCGGCGGGTGGAGACTGGCATGCACTTAAAAAAAGAGCTATCGCCAAAGGGGTGCAACGAACGAATGCCTGCAGTAGTTTCTTCATCTTGGTTTCCTTTTTACGTTGTGCTGCCGATGGCCAAATGCTGTGATCCACGTCGCTGTGCTTTGGCGCGGTACATGGCGGTATCTGCTGAACGCAATAGCGTTGACATGTCCTGTCCGTGCACAGGATAGACGGCGATGCCGATACTTACCGAGGGTTGCAGGAACCCGCTGCTTTGCAGTGGAAGTGGGGGGCGCATGGCCTTGAGAATGTTGTCAGCGATTTGTGTGGCTTCGTCATTGCCCAGAATGGGAGTCAGAAGGACGGCAAATTCATCACCTCCCAGTCTTGCGACAACATCTGATGCACGCAACTGAGAACGTATTCGATGCGCCACCTCAATCAGCAATGCATCGCCTGCCTCATGTCCATAGGTGTCATTGACTTGCTTGAAGTGATCGTTATCCAGGAACAAGACGGCAAAAGTGTAGTTTTCGTGCTGACCTTGGGCCAGCGCAGTTTGTAGCCGGTGCTCGAAATGTGCCCGGTTCGGCAGTCCTGTCAGACTGTCATGGCTTGCTTCATGCGCCAGTGCTGTGTTCTTGTGCTGAAGCTGGGTTTGCCGATCCTGCAGCTCATCGAGCAGCGTGTTGAAGTCATTGCCAAGTTCTCGCAGTTCAAGAATACGAGCAGGTTGCACGCGCAATGCCAGATCGCGTTCGTAGCGTGCGGCTTTGGCTACTTCTGCCAGTGAATGCAAAGGCGTAACTATTTCACGCAGCATTCGTCGAGACAACCATGTCCCCATCGCACCACTTGCTGCCATGCACACCAGCAGTGCTGCAATGGCTGAAAGCAGAAAACCGAGCAGACCCCGGCCATCGCCACTGAGCTCGATTTGGCCCACGACATGTTGATCGTGGTGGATTTCACTGACCGTCGGGGTTGTTAATATTTGTCGACCCAGCCATTCACCCAGCTCACTGATGAGGCCCTGATCCTGATGTCCCCATTGGGCGAGTACCTGGCCTTTTGCATCGCGGATACGAGCAAATGCAATGCCTTCGCCTTGCAGCATGCTGCCGAGTGTTTGATCGATTTCGTCTGCGTCTCGAAACACTACGGCGGCTTCAACGGTATAGGCCAGTGAGCGCGCAACGAGGCGAAGGTTGTTGTCGATGTACATCCGCAATGCTATGACCCCCGCTAGCAGCACAAGACAGCCAGCCATGGCAACAGAGGCCCAGGCCATGCGTCGGTGTGCGCGGCGTACAACCCCCCCCAAGGTCGGGGCGTTCGCTCTATCAAGGTCAGCACTCATGGCTTGCCCTTGCGTCTGGCCAGTTGTAGTACCCGTGGATTCACGCGTACGCCGCTTCGGGCCACAGAGTCGAGATTCACTTCAAAAGACACATTGCCTGGACGCACGCTTAAGCAGAACATGCCTCCAATTGAGCAGGGTTCTTGCTGCTCGCTAATGGAGAGCACGGGTTGCCCTGTAAAGCGAGCTGCCAGTTGTTTCCAGGCACCTTCAGGCACCGTACCTACATAAATGCCGTCGCAGCTGGTCGCAAGCTCGGGATCATCCAGCCTCATTCGTCGAACCACGACTTTGCGTTCACCAGCAAGCTGGGCTCCCTTGAGGACTTCGTCGGCGTATTCTGTGGGCCCCAGCACGCACAACCGGATGCTGGGAGGGTCAGCAGGCCAGCGTGTGTAGCTGACGATGCCAAAGACAGCCTGTGCGACACCTTGAGAACGCTCATCCGTTGCGATGTCTTGCGCACACGCAGTTGCAGGCAAGATCAACCCAGAAAGTAGAAGAAGTAAGACTGAAAAAATCTTGCGCAAAAAATACATGGGCGTTAGTGCCAAGGTTGTTCTGGAGTGACTGAGAGCGAAGCGTGCCTGAAGTCAGTGAGCCAGCAGTCGATGAATCACATGGCCGGGCAATGTTTATTGTTTGGACAGCCCTTCATTGGGTTGAAACTACCTCGGCATTGGTGGCAATGCAAATCGAGGCTCATAAAGTACTGGATCTGGGGCTGCTTGCAGCGCATCAAGACTTGTGCCATCTACATAACGTCGATGTTAGCTAGCCCAAGTGATTGAGCAAAGGAGTAAAACAATACCAAGTCATAAATGGCTGGAACTGCGTTGTTTCTTGCTGCTGATCACAGTTGGCGGCGAATGAGTGCTCCAGTAAACAGCACAGGCCCAGTAGGGCCGGTTTCACTGGGCACCCCACCCTTGGGCTCCAGGCTGACAGCCAGTGTGGGCACGGCCTGTACTTCAGCTTCGTGGGCGGTGAGTTGTTCAACCTCCCCGCGACCCAGCACTCCCAGTGATCGTGGTGCTCCCTTTTGCGGCAAAGCCCATAGCTGAAGGGACTGGTTCGCAGCTTCTTGCACCGCCCCCACACGCTGGAGTACTAACTGGCTGTGATTGGCGTCGAAGGTGACGAGCATGGAAGGTCCGGCTTTTGCGTCTGCCAGCACTGCCACGTACTGAATCTGTGGCGCAGCCTCTAATGCGGCTTGTGTAGTTTGCAGCTGTGTCTGCAGGCTGGACAATTGCTGTTGCGCGGTGTGTTTGAGTGCTTGGTGTGCCCACAATCCTACTGCTGTGGCAGCTACAGTAGCCAAGCCCCCTGCCAGTGCAGCGTTGCGCCACCAGGCCAGTGCGTGTGCCGCTGGGTTTTTTCTGCTGGCTATTTGTGTCCGGTTTTGCCCGGCAGCAGATTTTTCAGCTTCAAGCAGGTTGTTGATTCGAATCCAGACGCTGGCATCTGGCTGCACAGGTGCTTGCATTTCTGACAAGGCTGCCCAGCGGCCTTGCCACAGCAGGGCTGCGGCACGCACTGGCGAATGCTCACGTGCCAGGTGCTCAAAGCGGCTGCGGGCTCCTGCGCGCAGTGTGCCCAGTGCATAGGCTGAGGCAAGGCGGTCCAGCAGCTCGGGGTTGTTCATTAAGTTCATGGCTGTACCTCGTACGGCTCAAACATGGCGGCTCATGCATTTGCGCAGTTGCTCCAGGCTGCGACGTATCCACGATTTGACAGTACCCAGGGGGAGCTTCAGGTGCGTTGCCAACTCGCTGTGGCTCAGATCACGCAGGTACGCCAAGCTCACTACCTGGCGTTGTTCTTGTTCCAGGCGCTGCATGCACTGGTGAAGCGCTGCCGCTTGTTCGCTGGCCTCCACCAGTTGCATGGGGCTCTTGGCATCAGGGTGATCAGAAAGCGAGTCAGTGTCCTCCAGTGGGAGATTCGCATGCAAGCGTTCGGCGCGGCGGCGGCGCAAAAAATCCAGAGACCGGCTGCGTACCAGCAAGCCCATCCATGCCAGCGGAGGACTGAGGGAGCTGCGGTAATCACCTGCATTGCGCCATATTCCCAGAAAGCTTTCCTGCAGCACATCCTCTGCCCACTCACGGTTGCCAACAATGCGCAGAGCCAGACCATACAGCCGTGAAGCGGTTTGATCGTATAAGTGCTTGAGTGCCGCCTCATCCTGGGCCGCAACGCGGTCCAGAAGTGCTATCAGCGTGTGATCTGGTGTTTGGGGGCTCATGCATGCCATTGTGATGAGAAGCGTTCTTGGTTGGATCAATTGTTGGATTGCTGCCAAGTCACATGGTTTTGTCTTGCGTAGTTGGCCTATCTCCATGTACGCAGCTTCCCGCCTTTCAGATGCATGACGTAGCTGAAGTACATGCAAAAAAATAATTGCATCCAGTTGCCCGCCAGCTGCGTATTCATAGTGTCAGTGCCGGTAGGTAATCTGATGCCGCTGCAGACTCACACGGATTCATCGCATGGCATGGCCTCTGCTTACAAATTCCTTGTAGCTCGGCGCCTGGCGTAAGTGCCACTTTGTCACTTCAGCGCGTTGCGTTTTGTGAGTTCTGTCTTTTTGGATTTTTAAAGGAGACCTTCATGAAATATCCGTTGATCCTTCGGGTGTCTGCGCTCTGTGTTCTGGCTGTGGGTTTGTCAGCGTGTTCGAGCATGGGTGGGCATTCCATGTACTCCCAGGCAAATCTGCCTGCTGCCGTGCAAGTTCCGGGGGGGCACAAGGTAGTGATGGAGACAGTGGGTGTGGGGCAAATCACTTATGAATGTCGCGCTAAAAAAGACATGGCGGGGGCGCATGAGTGGGTGTTTGTGGGGCCTGAGGCCAAGTTGCAGACACGCAGTGGCGCCGTCATTGGCCGGTATTGGGGTCCTCCTGCCACATGGGAAAATAACGATGGCTCCAAAGTCACCGCAACGCAGGTGGCGGTAGCGCCCGCCGGCATGGGGGATATTCCTGTGCAGTTAGTCAAGGCCAACCCAGCCACGGGCATGGGGGCGATGCAGGGCGTGACCTATATTCAGCGAGTGAATACGCGCGGAGGTATTGCGCCAGCCATGGCATGCAATGCTGGCAACATGGGTAGCAAGCAAATCGTGCCGTACCAAGCAGATTACATATTCTGGAAAGCCAACTGATGTTCTCAATAGCGGCAACGCAAGGCTGCATGTTCCAGAGCAGCCTGGTGCAGGGCCGCTTTTCGCAGCCGTTAAAGCAAGCCATGGCTGTCAATTTTTGCTTCTGAGTAGCGAAATATTCAAATAACAATGCGGGGTTAGCCCCGCATTGTCTTTGGCTGGTTCTGGCACTTCCCATGCGGAACGTTGTGTCGATGATGCCGTCAGAATGCGGTGCTCAAACGCCGTGAGCACGGCGGTGCATTCAAGCTGTGCTTCAATCGTTGGAGCATGTGACTGCCGCTGTTGCAGAGGGCTGAAGCATTCGCCATCCAGCAAATAATCACTAACGAAAAACCAACCATGACCTCTAGTGCTCTGGTGTGGCTGCGGCGCGATTTGCGTTGTGATGACCACGCTGCGCTGTACCACGCACTGCGCCGTTTTGAGCGGGTGTATTGTGCTTTTGTATTTGATACAGATATTTTGGATGCACTGCCCAGCAGGCAGGATCGACGTGTGGATTTCATTCATGCCAGCGTACTGGAGCTCGATAGCGGGCTGAAGGCGCTGGCAGAACGCAGCGGCGCACCCGGTAGTGGCTTGATCGTGCTGCATGGCCCAGCGGTAGATTGCATTGTGCAACTTGCACAAAAACTGGGTGTGCAAGAAGTACTGGTCAATCGCGACTATGAGCCTCAGGCCATTGCACGTGACCAACGTGCTGCACAAGCTTTGCAGGCAGCAGGCATTGCATTGAGTGTCTACAAAGACCAGGTGCTGCTGGAGCAAGAGGAGGTGATGACGCAGCAGGGTCAGCCTTACAGTGTGTTCACGCCTTACAAGCGGGCATGGTTGCAGAAGTTGGATGCTTTTCAGCTCAAGCCTTATCCCGTTGAACGGTATGCGCACCATCTGGCGCCACCTCCTTGTGTGGAGCAGATACCCAGCTTGCAAGCACTGGGCTTTGCCCCCAGCAACTTGCATGCGCTGCGCCTGCCAACCGGTATGCAAGGTGCTCAGCAGCTGTTGCGCGACTTTGTTCCGCGCATGTCGCTCTACCATGAAGCACGTGACTACCCGGGGCGAAAAGGGGTGTCGTACCTGTCTGTGCATTTGCGTTTTGGAACGGTCTCCATTCGCCAGGTGGCAGCGCTGGCGCAGCAGCAATCTCGGCTAGGTGATGAGGGGGCGCAGACCTGGCTGTCAGAGCTGGCTTGGCGTGACTTTTATTTCATGATTTTGTGGCACCACCCGCGTGTTGTGAGGCAATCATTTCGGCAGGCCTATGACCGCGTGCAGTGGGACGATGCCCCTGAGCTATGGCAGGCATGGTGTGAGGCAAAAACAGGCTATCCACTGGTGGATGCGGCCATGCGCCAGTTGCACCAGACGGGCTATATGCATAACCGTTTGCGCATGGTGGTGGCCAGCTTTCTCACCAAAGACTTGGGAGTGGACTGGCGCAGGGGAGAGGCACACTTTGCGCAGCACCTCAATGACTTTGATTTGGCGGCCAACAACGGTGGCTGGCAGTGGGCCGCTTCTACGGGCTGCGATGCACAGCCATGGTTTCGGATTTTCAATCCGGTCACGCAGTCCCAGCGGTTTGATCCAGATGGCAGTTTCATCCGCCGCTATGTCCCTGAACTGGCGAAGGTGCCTGACAAGCACATTCATTTTCCTGCAGCCATGAAACCGCTGGAGCTACAGGCTTGCGGCGTACAGCTGGGGCAAAACTACCCATTGCCCGTGGTCGATCATGCTGCTGCGCGCCAGAGAACCTTGATGCGATTTCATTTTCTACGTGATGATGCCGACTGAAGGTCTGTGCTGAATGAAAACAAAAATAGCTGCCAACACTTGGCAAGCAAGCACTGGCAGCTATTTTTTGTGGCTAGCACCAGTCAGTCGTCAACCGAGCAAGAGGGCGTCGTCCGACAGTTTTTCGCCACGCACTTTCTCGAACATGTGCAGCAGATCGGTGACATCCATCTTGGAGCGTTCTTCGCCCGAGACATCCAGCACCACCTGGCCCTGGTGCAGCATGACGGTGCGCTCGCCCACGTCCAACGCTTGGCGCATGGAGTGCGTGACCATCATGGTGGTCAGCTTGCTCTCATTGACAATGCGGGCTGTGAGCTGGAGCACAAAGTCTGCGGTACGGGGGTCGAGCGCGGCAGTGTGCTCGTCCAGCAGCAAAATACGTGAAGGTTGCAGTGCAGCCATCAGCAGGCTCACGGCCTGACGCTGGCCGCCAGACAGCAGACCAATGCGGTCGGTCAGACGGTTTTCCAGACCCAGCCCCAGCGTAGCCAAGCGCTCGCGGTATAGCGCACGGTGCTCGTTCTTGACTGCCAAAGACAAGCCACGTGAGGTGCCACGGCAGTGTGCCAGCGCCATGTTTTCTTCAATGCTCAGGTCTTCGCAAGTGCCGGCCATGGGGTCTTGAAAAACACGGGCCACGCGGTGGGCACGGTCCCAGACAGGGCGTCGGGTCATGTCTTCATCGGCAATATGGATGCTGCCTTTGTCCACGCTCTGGTCGCCAGAGACCGCATTCAAGAAGGTGGACTTGCCCGCCCCGTTGGAGCCAATGACGGTGACAAACTGGCCGTCAGGAATTTCCAGCGACAGACCGCGCAGCGCGCGCGTTTCAATCGGGGTGCCGGGGTTGAAGGTGAGTTCGAGGTTTTGTGCGCTCAACATAGGTTCACAACTTTCTTCTGTGGGCGCATCAAGGCTTGCGGCTCAGCTTGCGCTTGAGCTGTGGAATGACCAAGGCAATGGTCACAAGTACGGCGGTGACCAGATTCAGATCTTGTGCTTTGAGGCCGATGAAATCGCTGTTCAATGCAGCAGCAATAAAGAAGCGGTAGACGATGGCACCAATTACGACAGCCAGCGTGGCCCAGATGATTTTGCGCGACGGCAAGATGGACTCACCCACGATCACTGCTGCCAGACCAATCACGATGGTGCCGATGCCCATGGAGATGTCCGAGCCACCTTGGGTCTGCACAAACATGGCGCCCGCCAAGCCTACCAGACCGTTAGAGACGGCCATGCCCAGCAAAATCATGCCACCTGTATTGACGCCTTGGGCGCGAGCCATGCGGGCGTTAGAGCCCGTGGCACGAATGGCCAGGCCCCGCTCGGTGGCGAAGAACCAGTCCAGCAGCAGCTTGGCGGCAATCACAATCACTAGCAGGAGCAGAGGGCGGAAGACGTAGTCGTCCATACCTTCGGGCTGCAGCATGTTGAAGATGGTAGGGTCGTTAATCAGGGGAATGTTGGGGCCACCCATGATGCGCAGGTTCACGGAGTACAGCGCAATCATCATCAAGATGGAGGCCAGCAAGTCCATGATTTTGAGCTTGACGTTCAGCCAGCCGGTCACCATGCCGGCGGCAGCGCCTGCAGCCGTGGCAGCCAGGGTAGCCACCCAGGGGTTGGTGCCCGTAGAGATCAAGACGGCACACACAGCGCCACCCAGGGGAAAGCTGCCATCTACAGTCAGATCGGGAAAACGCAGCAATCGAAAAGAGATGTACACACCCAGCGCGACCAGGGCAAAGATCAGGCCAATTTCAACGGCGCCGAGCAGTGAAAACAGAGACATAGTGAAAAAACTTCAATGAAAAAAGGCAGGGCCAGAAAGTTGGCGCCTGCCTTGGTGCTATGCGGGCTTATTGCACCACTTGCGCGGCGCTCTTGACCAGTGCGTCAGACAGTTTGATGCCTTGCTTTTCGGCAGCAGTCGGGTTCACAAACAGTTCCATCTTGGTGCTCACCTCAGGCTTGATCGTGCCCGGTGCTTCGCCCTTCAGAATACGGGCCACCATGCGGCCAGTCTGTTCGCCCAAGTCACGGTAGTTGATACCGTACGCAGCGACAGCACCGCGTTTGACGGAGTCAGTATCCGAAGCGACCAATGGAATTTTGGCGTCCTGGCCCACTTTGACCAGAGCTTCATAGGCAGACACGACGTTGTTGTCGGTGGAGGTGTAAATCACATCCACTTTGCCAATCAGGCTGCGGGCAGCGCTGCTGACGTCCACCGAGCGCGGTGCCGCTGCTTCAACCAGTGTCATGCCCAGTGTAGGCAGCAGCTTTTGCAGCTCTTTGACCACCACCACAGAGTTTGCTTCGCCGGGGTTGTAGACCATGCCAACGCGCTTGGCAGTGGGAACCACTTGCTTGACCAGGTTCATCTGCTTGTCCAGCGCCAGCAAGTCGGAAACACCGGTCACGTTGGTTTTGGACGCTTCCCAGCTGGGAACCAGCTTGGCAACGACGGGGTCAGTCACAGCAGAGAACACGACGGGCACGCTCTTGGTGGAGGCTACGACGGCCTGGGCCGAAGGGGTGGCAATGGCAACGATGGCATCGGGCTTGTCTCCCACAAATTTGCGAGCGATTTGCGCTGCCGTGCCGGTATTGCCCTGGGCGCTTTGGTATTGCCACTTCAGGTTCTTGCCAGATTCAAAGCCTTCTGCTTTGAGTGCGGCCTGAACGCCGTCACGCACGGCATCCAGTGCAGGGTGCTCCACGATGGCGGTCACCGCGACAGACTTGTCTGCAGCGTGTGCACCTGTCATGGAAGCGATGGCCAGGGCGACAGCACCCAGAGGTGCCCAGGACTTGAAATTCATTGCGTTTTCTCCACCATTGTTATGAAGCCTAGAAGGCATTTATGCATGCAAGGAACAGGCCAGTTGTCTGCTCTTTGCGCCGAACAAGTCTATAGCAGCAGGTCTTGGGCATTGCTGGGCAAAGACGTGTGCTGTGACAGTTTGTCAACACGGCGCAGTTTTTGTGCGTAATGAACCTGATTGGTGCAGTTGCTCAGATTTTGTGCAGTAAATATTGGAAAAAAAGACCCGCAAAGCGGGTCTTTTTTGCATGAAGCATGCGTGGCGTTACATGCCCGAGTAGTTCGGGCCGCCGCCGCCTTCCGGGGTCACCCACACGATGTTCTGTGTGGGGTCCTTGATGTCGCAGGTTTTGCAGTGCACACAATTTTGTGCGTTGATCTGCAGGCGCTGTGCATTGCCGCCTTTGTCTGTGTCCGCAACAAACTCATAGACGCCCGCAGGGCAGTAGCGACTTTCTGGCCCGGCATATTTGGCCAGGTTGATGTTCACGGGTACAGAGGCGTCTTTGAGCGTCAGGTGCGCAGGCTGGTCTTCGCCATGGTTGGTGTTGCTGATGAAGACGCTGGAGAGGCGGTCAAACGTCAATTTTCCATCGGGCTTAGGGTAGGCGATGGGCTGGCACTCGGCCGCAGGCTTGAGGTAGGCGTGGTCAGGTTTGTCGCGGTGCAGCGTCCATGGAATGCAGCCTTTGAGCAGGAATTGCTCCAGGCCGTTCATGACGGTTGCGGTTGACAGGCCCTTCTTGAACCAGGTCTTGAAGTTGCGTGCCTTCCACAGCTCTTCGTAGAGCCAGCTGTTTTCAAACGCGGTTTCGTAGGCCGCCAGCTCGTCGCCCTGGCGACCGGCGACGATGGCGTCGTACGCTGCTTCAGCAGCCAGCATGCCGGTTTTGATTGCAGCATGGCTGCCCTTGATGCGCGAGGCGTTCAAGAAGCCAGCGTCACAGCCCACCAGCGCACCGCCGGGGAACACCAGCTTGGGCAGGCTCAAAATACCGCCTGCAGTGATGGCGCGTGCGCCGTACGAGATGCGCTTGGCTGGCTTGATGCCCTTGGCTTCGTCACCTTCCAGGTAGTAGCGGATGTTGGGGTGGGTCTTCCAACGCTGCATTTCCTCGAACGGAGACAGGTAGGGGTTGGCGTAATCCAGGCCCGTGACAAAGCCCAGTGTGACCAGGTTGTCTTCCAGGTGGTACAGAAAGCCACCGCCATAGGTTTTGCTGTCCATGGGCCAGCCGCCGGTGTGCAGCACCATGCCGGGTTTGTGGCGTGCGGGGTCGATCTCCCACAGCTCTTTAATGCCCAGTCCATAGGCCTGGGGATCTTTGCCCTCGTCCAGATTGAACTTGGCAATCAGTTGCTTGCCCAGATGCCCGCGTGAGCCTTCAGAGAAGATGGTGTATTTGCCATGCAGCTCCATGCCCAACTGGAAGTCACCCGTGGGCTCGCCATCTTTGCCTACGCCCATGTTGCCGGTGGCAATGCCTTTGACGGAACCATCTTCGTGGTAGAGCACTTCCGCAGCAGCGAAGCCGGGGAAAATTTCTACGCCCAGTGCTTCTGCCTGGTCGGCCAGCCACTTGGTGACAAAGCCCAGACGCACCACAAAGTTGCCTTCGTTGTGAAAGCACTTGGGCAGCAGGAAATTGGGCGTGCGCAGCGAGCTTTTTTCGCTGAAGAACACCATGGCATCTTCGGTGACGGGCTGGTTCAGGGGGGCTCCCTTTTCTTTCCAGTCAGGGATCAGCTCCGTCAGTGCCTTGGGGTCCATGATGGCGCCGGACAGCGTGTGCGCGCCGGGCTCTGAACCTTTTTCCAGAACCACCACCGAAACGTCTTGGCCTTTCTCGGCTGCCAGCTGTTTGAGGCGAATGGCCGTTGCCAGACCGCCAGGGCCGCCGCCGACGATCACTACGTCGTATTCCATAGCCTCTCGCGGGCCGTACTGCGCCAAGATTTCTGCGTTTGTCATCGGGGTGTCTCTCTTGGGAATAATAAAAATCTAAATGGCACGCTCGTGCGGATGGCCACAATTTGGGGCTGATTTTATGCGTCCAGATCGCTTCTGCCCAAAAACTTGAGGCTGGCAGGGCGTGATTTGCGGGCCATATCGACTTTTTAGACACATCTGTGACACCTAGGTGACGCCATACAGACGCAATCGCACTGGGTTAGGCTGACGCACTTGAACAAGATGAGCCTACTGGCGAACAAGCAGGAGCAAAGGGAATGAAACTGGAAATACCAGAGCACAAAAAGCTGGTCTATGAAACGAGCTTTGCTGTGAAGTGGGGGGATATGGATGCCATGGGGCATGTCAACAACGCGATGTACTTCAAATATATGGAGCACGCGCGTGTGGACTGGTTCAGCCAGATTGGTTTTTTGCTGCTGCCCAATGGTCAGGGGCCCGTGATTGCAAATGCGTTTTGCAACTTCAAACGGCAGCTTAAATACCCAGACAACGTGTTGCTCAAGATGTATGTGAGTGACCCAGCACGCGCCACGTTTGACACCTGGACAACGATGGAGCGTGTGAGCGAGCCCGGAGTACTGTGCGCAGCCGGTGGCGCAACGGTGATCTGGATTGATACGGCGCGCCAGAAGGCTGCTTCACTTCCAGAAGCACTTAGCGCTCTTGTATCTTAGCTTTCAGATATAAAAGTATCTGAAGTCCTTGTTAGGCAAGCGATAAGTGCTCATTTTTATTTAAACCTTGGCTTTGGGTACGCGGCCCATCAGATAAAACTCTGGGTTGGGCTGCATGCCGGCAAAGCTGGCCATGCGGTTGGACAGGCCAAAGAACGCCGTAATGGCTGCAATGTCCCAGGCGTCTTCATCGTCAAAGCCGTGGGCATGCAAGGCGGCAAAGTCGGCGTCTTGCAGCGCATGGCTGTCTTGGCTGACCTTCATCGCAAAATCCAGCATGGCACGCTGGCGCGCAGTGATGTCTGCCTTGCGGTAGTTGACCGCTACCTGGTCGGCCAGCAGAGGTTTTTTCTCGTAGATGCGCAAGATGGCACCGTGCGCCACCACACAGTAAAGGCACTGGTTGGCGGCGCTGGTGGAGGTGACGATCATTTCGCGCTCGCCCTTGGTCAGGTTGCCGTCTTCTTTGAGCATCAGCGCGTCGTGGTAGGCAAAAAATGCGCGCCACTCTGCCGGCCGGCGTGCAAAGGCCAAGAAGACGTTGGGAACAAATCCCGCCTTCTCTTGCACCTCCAGAATGCGGCTGCGCAGGTCCTCCGGCAGCGTGCTGATATCTGGAAAAGGGTAGCGGGTAGTGGTCATGGTGCTTGTCTCCGTATATTGGTTTTATCGGCGCCATCTGGGCGATGGCTATCCGCAGCATACCGACAAGCACTCGCCGTGACCGACAATGGCGGCTATTGCAGAACAATGGAATTGGAATGAGCGAAGGAAATCAAAGCACCGACTGGGCCGCCTGGAGCCGCGAGGCGGTAGAAGCCATGATGGCCCATAACGCGCAATGGCCACGCCAGTTTGGCTTGCTCGAAGCGCCCAGCTACCGCTGGGATCTGGACAAGGCCACGCTGGTGCTGCAGGCGCCCCTGCACCAGGTAGTGGCCACCGTGTGTCTGGTGGGCACCACCAGTGACAGTGAAGGCAGCTTTTTATGGAGCTGGGCCAACGATGCCATTCCTGCCCAGCACAGCGAAGCCTTGCAGGCGGTGCGTGAGTTTGGGCAGGCCAATGATCTGGCGTTGCTGACCACGCCCCGCATTGTGGGTGGTCGCCCGGAAGCGACGGAGTGCCTGTGTATTGCGGGGCGTTTGCAGCGCGCGGTGGGCACGTTCATTGACAAGCAAGGCGACGTGACGCTGTACTTCACCATTTTGCATTTGCAGGTGGCGGGCGATGAAGGGGTGCTGGTGAACTGACGCAGGTTCAGGTGTCTTGCTGTGCAAGAAAAAAACGCTCTTCGGAGCGTTTTTTCTTGTTACGGCGCACAGATCAGCGAAGTGGATATGGCACGCTGCGCGTGCTGAAGCCGTAATGCAAAAGCCCTCCTGCGCAAGGCAAAGAGGGCTTGTGTCTGCCATTAGGCGAGCTGATTTACAGCTTGCCAGCGCGCAGGGCTTGCAGCGCGGCTGCTACGCCTGCACCGTACGCGGGATCTGCCTTGGTGCAGTGCTCAATGTGCTTGTCGATGATGTATTGCGACACACCATTGATGTTGCGTGCGGTGTTGGCAAACAGCAATTGCTGTTTGTCTGGTGTCATCAGGCGGAACAGGTCACCCGGCTGGGTGAAGTAGTCGCTGTCGTCTTCACGATAGTCCCAGCGGGCCACGTCACCGTACAGCTTTTCTACTGGCTCAGCGTACTCAGGCTGCTCTTTCCATGCGCCCTTGGTGTTGGGTTCATAGGCAATCGTGCGGCCAAAGTTGCCATCCACGCGCATGGCACCATCGCGGTGGTACTGGTTGACAGGGCAGCGCGGTGCGTTCACGGGAATCTGGTGGTGGTTCACACCCAGACGGTAGCGTGCTGCATCTGCGTAAGAGAACAGGCGCGATTGCAGCATGCGGTCTGGTGAAGGGCCGATGCCAGGCACCAGGTTGGAGGGCGCGAACGCTGATTGCTCGACGTCAGCGTAGTAGTTGTCGCTGTTGCGGTTCAGTTCCATCACGCCCACTTCGATCAGCGGAAAGTCCTTTTTGCTCCATACCTTGGTCAGATCGAAGGGGTGGAAGCGGTAGGTTTGCGCTTGCTCTTCGGTCATGATCTGCACACACAGCGTCCACTTGGGGAAGTCACCGCGGTCAATGGCCTCCAGCAAATCGCGCTGCGAAGATTCACGGTCGCCGGCAACCACGGCAGCGGCTTCTGCGTCGCTCAGGTTTTGAATGCCCTGCTGGCAGCGCCAGTGGAATTTCACGTAGTGGCGCAGGCCGTCCTTGTTGATCAAGGAGTAGGTGTGTGAGCCAAAACCATGCATGTGGCGGTAACCCGTAGGAATGCCACGGTCGCTCATCACGATAGTGATCTGGTGCAGCGCTTCGGGCAGGCCGGTCCAGAAATCCCAGTTGTTCTCGGCCGAGCGCATGTTGGTGTATGGATCGCGCTTGACGGCCTTGTTCAGGTCGGGGAACTTGAGTGGATCGCGGAAAAAGAAGACGGGGGTGTTGTTGCCCACCAGGTCCCAGTTGCCTTCTTCGGTGTACAGCTTGACTGCAAAGCCACGGATATCTCGCTCGGCATCTGCTGCGCCGCGTTCACCAGCGACGGTGGAAAAGCGTGCGAACAGCTCTGTTTTCTTGCCAATTTCTGAGAACACCTTGGCACGGGTGTACTGGGTGATATCACCAGTGACGGTGAAGGTGCCGAAAGCACCTGAGCCTTTGGCGTGCATGCGACGCTCTGGAATCACTTCGCGGTGAAAGTGCGCCAGCTTCTCCAGATGCCACAAGTCTTGCAGCAGCATGGGGCCGCGTGGGCCTGCGGTCAGAGAATCCTGATTGTTGGGTACCGGTGCGCCGGCTGCGGTGGTGAGGCGGTTCATCGCAAGCTTCCTTTTGATGGAGGGACAGACTGGAAGGGCTACGCAGAAAGGCTGTCCGCTTTGCTGACTGCGTGTGCAACTCAAGAGCTGTAGTTATTCTTAACTAAAAACTATCAAAACTAATTGCTAATTGATTGGTTTTATGAATCGCGCCGATTAAGGCTCTGCGCACGCTATCGGGGGGTGGCATGCAGATATTTTGCGCACTCTCATGCTATTGCGAATGTCAGAGCAAGTCGCAGATATAGCGCAACATTGCACAAAGCGATCAACGGTGCTGCTGTGCTTTCAGCTGGCGGATACCAGCTTGTGCACCAGATCTGCGGTGGTGCTGGCATCGTATTTGCGCATCAGGCGTGCGCGGTAGATTTCTACGGTGCGATGGCTGATGCCCAGGGTGCGACCGATTTCTTTGGAGGTGAGGCCTTCCAGCAATTTGGCTGCCACTTCACGCTCGCGGCCTGTGAGCGTGGCTTTGACAGGACGCTGCTCGCTGAGGTCTTCAAAGCTCCATATGCCTTCAGCATGCGGGTTCAGACGGTCCAAAGCGCGGCCGCTGACGTGGCACCAGAACGTCTCGCCTGTAGCCCGTTTCATGATCCGGTTGTCTGAATACGTGCCCTTGGCATTGAGAATGGGAGCCATGCGCGCACCCAGACGTTCGTACTCGTCGGCAGAGGGGTAAAGTATTTGAAATGACTGACCCAGCAAGAGTTCGCGCGAGGTGGTGAACATCTCGCAGACACGCTGGTTGCAATCGACCATGATGCGGTTGCGCGAGATCACCAGCCCCACAGGGGCCAGCTCGAAAGCCAAACGGTGATCCAGATTCATGGTGCAACACTCTAGGAAAAACTACGTACGTGGTTACGTAGTATCTTTGAAGCGTGCTTAGACAACAAGGAGACGATGTGAAAAAACTTTATCCCTCTGCGGCCGCAGCCTTGCAGGGCGTAGTGGCCGACGAGCAATTGCTGGCGGTGGGTGGCTTTGGCCTGTGCGGCATTCCAGAGGCCTTGATTGATGCACTGCGCGACAGCGGAGTGAAAAATCTGACGGTGGTCTCGAACAACGCCGGTGTGGATGGCTTTGGTCTGGGCAAGTTGCTGGAAACCCGCCAGATCAAAAAAATGATTGCCAGCTACGTGGGCGAGAACAAAGAGTTTGAGCGCCAGTATCTGGCCGGTGAGCTGGAGCTGGAATTTACACCGCAAGGTACGCTGGCCGAGAAGATGCGCGCTGGCGGTGCCGGTATTCCGGCCTTTTTCACCAAGACTGGTGTGGGAACGCTGGTGGCTGAAGGCAAAGAGCTGCGCGAGTTTGATGGCGAAACTTATGTGATGGAGCGCGCCATCGTGGCCGATGTGTCGCTGGTCAAGGCTTGGCGTGCCGACAAGAGTGGCAACCTGCAGTTTCGCTTGACCGCACGCAACTTCAACCCGGCAGCGGCCACCTGCGGCAAGGTCTGCATTGTGGAAGTGGAGGAGCTGGTGGAGGTGGGTGACATTGCACCAGACGATATCCACCTGCCGGGCATCTATGTGAACCGCATCGTGCACAACGCCACGCCAGAAAAGCGCATTGAAAAACGCACCATCACTGAAACCACTACTCAAAAAGCAGGAGCCTGACCATGCCGTGGACCCAAGACCAGATGGCCGCGCGTGCGGCGCAAGAACTCGAAGATGGTTTTTATGTGAACCTGGGCATTGGCATTCCCACGCTGGTGGCCAATCACACCGGGGATAAGGAGGTGTGGCTGCAATCGGAAAACGGCATGCTGGGTATTGGCCCATTTCCGACCGAAGACCAGGTGGACGCTGACTTGATCAATGCGGGCAAACAGACCGTCACCACCATTCCAGGCTCGGCCATTTTTGGCTCTGACCAGTCGTTTGCGATGATTCGCGGCGGCAAGATCAACCTGTCCATTCTGGGGGCCATGCAGGTGTCTGAAAAGGGTGATCTGGCGAACTGGATGATTCCCGGAAAAATGGTCAAGGGAATGGGCGGGGCGATGGACCTGGTCGCGGGCGTCAAGCGCGTGATTGTGCTGATGGAGCATGTGGCCAAGAAGAAAGATGGCACGACCGATCTGAAAATTTTGCCCCAGTGCACGCTGCCACTGACGGGTGTCGGGGTGGTTGATCGCATCATTACCGATCTGGGCGTAATGGATGTGACGCCTGAAGGGCTCAAGCTGGTTGAGCTGGCTGCGGGCGTGACGCTGCAGGAGATTCAGTCTAAAACCGGAGTGCCGCTTTTGACGTGACCTTTGGCATAGTCAATATGTGTCAAACCCGCCATATGGCGGGTTTTTAGTTTGTGTCTGTTCTATCGTTAATATTGGCTTAAACAACTTGCTTTTATCGCATGAACTTGCCCACCACTGGCGACAGTGAAACACCTTTGGATCCTTCGGCGTTGTCTAACGATGCGCATTACCTGCGTGCCGTGACGGCAATGGCAGAAAGTCAGGTGGTGGTCGCCGAAAGTGCTATTTATTCGGAAAGTGGCATCAAGCTGCTGGACAAAGGTGTACGCATTGACAGCCGCTTGTATGAGCGGTTGATTCAGCACAGGTTGGCAGGTGAAGTCGATGACCAGCTCTCCACCAGTGATGCCGTAGATATTCACTGCATTGCAGCGCAGGTACAGCGGCTGTCAGATAGCACGATGCTGGGACGGCAACTGGCGCAGTGGCTGGGTGACAGGCACCCTCGGCTGGTGCAGGTTGTGCAGCACATGAAGTGGCCGCAGCGTGCCAGTTTCAAAATGACGGTGATGCGCCACCAGCTGCCGCAATTGTTCGAACACAGTGTTTTGATGATGATGGTGGCCGTGAGCTTGGCGCTGCAAGAAGAGATGTCGCAGGACGATTGCGCAGAACTTGCAGCGGCAGCTTTGCTGCACGATATCGGCATGCTGTACATGCCACCGGGCTGGGAGAACGTGCAGCACAAGCTGACGCTCAATGAGCGCAAGCAATTGGCGGTGCACTCCATCACCGCCATGCTGGTCGTGCAGTCTACTCAGGCCTATTCCCGCCGTGCAGAGGATGCCGTGCTGGAGCACCATGAGCGTCTGGATGGCAGTGGCTACCCTGGCCATACCAAAGGAGATGCCATTTCGCTGTGGGGACGCATTTTGATGCTGGCCGAGGTGGTGTCGGCCTTTTATGGCAAGTTCAGCGACATGCCAGCGCAGCGCCTTTCACTGGTGCTGCGCATGAACCACAACCGCTTTGACCACCGGCTGACACAGCATGTGCATGCATTGTTATCTCATGAGCAGCCGGCAGACAGCGCGCAGCCGCTGGCGTTAGCGCACTCGAGTGCGCAGGTGCGGCAGGTGGTTGCAATGCTGGCCGCAGTCATGCAGCACTGGGCTGTATGCAAGCGCAAATTCCCGGAGAAATGGCAAACGCTGGCCAGCGGGCGGGCGGGTGTATATGTGGATTTGCGTATGCAGGCCTTGGAGAAGTCTTTGGCGGAATCGGGCTCGCACCCGCGCCAGCAGGCTGACTGGTTGAAGATGTTCGAGGAAGATCCATCCAGCATGGCTGAGCTGGTGCTCATCAACAAAGAGGCGCTATGGCAGGCAGAAAGCTGTGTGCAAACCTGCATGCGCCGCTGGCCGCAATTGCTGCAGCCTTCAGATGTGCTGGCAGAAGCGCTCAATGACTGGCTGGTCAACTGCCGCAGTGTTTTTGGGAAAGAGGTTGCAGGCGTACCTGCAGTGCAAGTGGTGGAGACGACAGAAAATCTTTCTCAAAATTGAAACGAACCAGCAAGACCAATCAGTTTCAGGAGCGGATAGAGCAGATGAATACTGATTTTTAGTATGTTTTGTTATCTATTTTCAAGCAGTGACTGCGCAGGATGCTCTCTTTTTCGTGTCATCAAAAAGACATGAGCACCATTTATGCTGAATGTTGAGAACCAAAAATCAACATATAGCACCATCGTGAGCGACGGTGCTTTGGCGCTGAGTCGCCAAATTCAAAAGGCTTGTTTTATGCACCCTGCGCACCCCGGCACCATCACCATGGATCGTTTCACGTTTGTGCCACGCGCTCAGCAAGCGCAAGATGCTGGCTTTGTCTCTCAGCTCAGCATCGACAGCGGCGAAGGCACTGCGCGCTATCAACGTTTTTTTACTTTCAAGCCTGTTTTTGCGTCAGCAGAAAATGCTGTGGCTTATGCCATGGAGCAAGCCAGTCATTGGATGAAGCACAAATCACTGGCCTGAGCGTCGGCAAGTACTTGCGGGATGTAAATAAGAAAAGCCCTTGGCGCTTGAGCCAAGGGCTTTTTTGCTGTGGCAGATTTGCTTAGGCGACGTGTACCTGTGGCTCGCCTGCAGCCATGTGACCAATGACAGCGGCGTTGGCAAAACCGTTGCTGCGGAAAATCTCCAGCACTTGCTGCGCACTCTCAGGCGTGCAAGACACCAGCAGGCCGCCTGAGGTCTGGGGGTCGGTCAGCAAAGCGCGCTGAATTTCGGTAATGCCTGGGTCTAGGCGCACAGCATCACCATACGACGCCCAGTTGCGCCCCGATGCGCCGGTGAAGATACCTTGCTCGGCCAGCGCCATCACTCCTGGCAGTACGGGCAGGGCATCGGCATCAATGTGCGCAGCCAGCTTGGCACCGCGCGCCAGCTCCAAGCTGTGGCCCAGCAGACCAAAGCCGGTGACATCTGTCAGCGCGTGTACGCCTTCCAGTCTGGACAGATCGATACCCGGGCGGTTGAGCTGGGTGGTGGCTGACACCATGGCCTGGTAGCCTGTCTCGTCCAGCAGATTTTTCTTGAGTGCTGCAGAGTAAATACCGACACCCAGCGGCTTGCCCAGTATCAGTACGTCGCCCGCCTTGGCGTCTGCATTGCGCTTGATCTGCTTGGGGTTGACGATGCCAATGCCCACCAAGCCATAAATAGGCTCGACCGAGTCAATGGAGTGACCACCGGCCAGGGGAATGCCCGCTTCCTGGCAAATGGAAGCACCGCCTTCCAAAATGGCTGCGATAGTTTCGTGGGGGAGCACGTTAATCGGCATGCCCACAATGGCCAGTGCCATCAACGGTGTGCCACCCATCGCGTAGATGTCACTCAAGGCATTGGTGGCAGCAATGCGGCCGAAGTCTCGCGGATCATCCACGATGGGCATGAAAAAGTCAGTGGTTGCAACAATCGCCTGCTCGTCATTGATGCGGTAAACCGCTGCATCGTCGGCAGTCTCTGTGCCCACCAGAAGGTCGGGGAAGAACTGTTTTGGCAAAGTGCTTTGACCAATCAGTTTGGCCAATACACCAGGGGCAATCTTGCAACCACAGCCACCGCCATGCGACAGCGAAGTGAGACGAGGTGCGATAGTGGATGTGGTATCAGGAGCTTGGGTCATGGTGGTTCAAAGGCTGCACGCAGCACGGGGGCTTGATTGCACGTTAAATATGAAAAGGTACCGGTTCAGGTGCCTTGGGCATTGTGCGCCAGTTCACGCAATGAGTGACTGCAGCTGAGGATGGTGCAATGGAGTCGGACTATTTGTAAATAGGCCCTCGGATTTGGGTTATACTTTGTGCTTGTCGGAGCGTAGCGCAGCCTGGTAGCGCATCTGCTTTGGGAGCAGAGGGTCGCGAGTTCGAATCCCGCCGCTCCGACCACGATATCAAGGGTCTAGCATTGAAAAGTGCTAGACCCTTTTTTCGTTTCTGAAGGTGGTGGCTCACTCCAATTGCTGTCTTGCTGGTCCATTCAATCAGTCTGCAGACAAGTAAGCATTGGCTGCCAAGCCTGAGTTTTTGCGAGCCATGGTGCCTTTGGCATTTGTGCAGACTGCCGTCTGAAGCAATGCTTGCAGCTTCTTTTTGTCTGAGGCCACGATTCAGGTAGATGGGGGCATTTATGCCAGCGCTCATTTTTTCTCAGCAAGCTGCGGCCATCGCAAGTGCTGTTGATCTGCTGCATGAGCCTGCCTCATTTTGCTGGCTGCAGCTGTGTCAGGTTTGTCCAGGCGCCATTGGAGATCGCATCGGCCAGCGTATAGCAGTCCAGGTGCTGCCAGAAAGCTCTGAGCGCACCTTGCAGGATGCAAGTGAGTGCACAGCTTCCATTCAACTGGCATTGGTTGTTGGCGCCCAGGCATTCAACAAGTGCAAAGTCCGGCTCAATGCTGCGTATGACTTGCCCCAAGTTAATTTCTGATGGGTGCCTGCTCAGGCGCAGCCCTCCATTTTTGCCGCGCGCAGTAGTGATCCATCCGTTCTGTGCCAGCAGTTGTGAGACTTTCATCAAGTGCGAGTGCGAAATGGCATAGCTTTGTGCGATTTCGCTGAGTGTGCAGAGTCGGTCTTGGTGTAAACCTGCAAAAAGCAACACGCGAAGCGCGTAATCGGTAAGAGCGGTAAGGCGCATGATGTCGTTGCAAGAGCACTAAGGGGTGCGTTTGACGACAACAGGCTTGCCGGAAGGTGCATCAACCCGTGGTCTGATCAGAAGAGGAAAGAAGTGGTAGATGTAGAGGGCAAAAGCCAGCATCCACAGTAACGCACTCGTATGAATGAGTGGGGTCGTCAAGCGGTGATCGATGAATGCCGCTAAACGCAAGACGGCGGCCCCCAGCACCATTGCATAGCAGTACACAATATGCCGATTTGCGCGCAAGGCAAGACCCAGGTGTCCCAAAGACGTTCGAGTGATCATGCCCATGATCAAAGTCGAGAAACCCATCACAGCCAATGCATGAATGGGGATGGCAAAAGTAGCAATCCAGCCAAAACAATATGCCGCAGTACTCAGCAAGCCGATTGCTAGGCCAGCATAGCCAGCGTAAAGAATCCATAGCAATGGATGCTTGCGCACAGCCCAGGGGTGCCAGGCAAACAGATGCCACAGTGCAATCGCTGCAGCACCGCTCAGAAAGAGTCCAGCGCCTAGGGGCCACTTGAAGATCCAGCACACGATGGCTAAGGCACTGAATGCTGTCTGCCATTGACCCGTGAGGGTGTGGCGATTGATATCCAGACCTTCAACTGCGCGGCTGGCAAAGAAGGGGATAACGCGCCGCGCTAGAAGCGTCGTAATGCTCGCCATGCACAGCATGCCGGTTGCGTACTGCTGCACGACCGAAGAGTGGTCGGTGCCTTGATGAAACTGCCATAAATAAGCTGCACTGCTTGCGCCCATGACCAGCATGAGCAGCGCAAATCCATAGTTCTGAGGATTTCTTTTTTGAAAAACGCAGCGCGCCACGGCCAAGGCGGCGGCGGTGTAAAACAGCAAGTTGGCTATGAGGGCAATCAGCAGTGATGCTTGGTAGGGCAGCAGCAGCGAAACTCGGGCAATGATCCACAAAAATAATAAGCCGCCCAGTGCGCGCCCGTGAAGGGGGTTGATTCCCGTCCAGTTGTTGGTTGCTGTGAGAAGAAATCCAATGGCCACAGTGCCAACAAACCCCCACAGCATTTCATGTGCATGCCAGTAAACCGTGGCAATTGGGGCTGAGATCAGACTTGGCAAGAAAACCCACAGCCCAATCGCGATGACAGCCCAAGCGCATGCAGCCAAGTAAAGAGGCCTGAAGCCCAACTCCAGAAAAGCAGTCCAAGAGGGAGAGCTCTTTTTTCTGGCACCTGCGGGCTCTTGAATTTGCATGAGTGGCGACATTTTTCAGAATAAACCGAAATAACTGAACATCTATACAGAATAGATATTTCCATGATTTTTTGGTCGCCAAGTGACTTCGATTTGATTTATATCAACCTGTTTGCGCGGCTGATTGCCTTTTTATTTTTCAAATCCAATGAAATTCTTTTTTTATCAAGTACTTGCAGGTGTTTTTTAGAAATTTTCTAGTACTTGAGTGTTTTGCGATCATTTGAATATCGATTTGACATCAAACAAAAGCCGCGTTCTGATCTACGCGTAGAGTAATTGAATAAATAAACGTCGGCAGTGCAGGGTTGAGGCAACTTGTCTCAACTTTTTGAAGCTCAGATGAAAGTGGTGAGAAATCACCAAGAAAGGTAGCTATGCCTAATAAAAATTCTCACGATTCAGCATCTGAAGAGTTGCGCAGTTTTGCGTTTCTGACGGTGGTGATGGCGCCAGTGCTTGCTGGACTGCTTATTGCAGCGTATGGCTTCATTGTTTGGTTTTACCAAATGTTCGCTGGGCCGCCACACGCATAAAAAGAGGTGGCTCTATGAATGAGGAACTTCACATCGCCAGTCTGGTGATCCATGTGCTCCCAGCAACAGTAGAACAGGTGGCGCAAGCCATGGTTGCAGTTGAAGCGGCACACGTGCATGGAACCCATCCCAATGGGAAGCTGGTGATTACTTTAGAAGGCCCCAGCGCGGCGTTCATCATGGATCAAGTGGCGTTGATTCGACAGATTGCCGGCGTAATTAATGTTTCCTTGGTGTATCAGCACACCGAACCCCTGCATTCACTCAACGAGGGAGTCACTTCATGACCAGTACCCGTCGCGATTTTGTTCGACAGTCAGCCGCAGCCGCAGCAGGCGCTGTAGCTGGTATTCCTATTTATGCTGCATCGCAAGAAGCAGGAGTCGGTGCGAATGGCTCCATGAAATGGTCGAAGGCTCCCTGCCGTTTTTGTGGAACAGGCTGTGGAGTGATGGTCGCCGTAAAAGATGATCGTGTAGTGGCTACACAAGGAGACGCCCTGGCGGAGGTGAACCGCGGGCTCAATTGCGTTAAAGGCTACTTTCTTTCCAAGATCATGTATGGCGAGGACCGGCTCAAGCAGCCATTGCTGCGGATGAAGAACGGCAAGTACGCCAAGGATGGTGAATTCCAGCATGTCAGCTGGGATACCGCCTTTGATGTGATGGCCGATAAGTTCAAAAAAGTGCTCAAGGAAAAGGGGCCTTCCGGTGTCGGCATGTTTGGCTCGGGACAATGGACGGTGTGGGAAGGCTACGCTGCGTCCAAACTTTTCAAGGCGGGTTTCCGTACCAATAACATTGACCCCAATGCGCGCCACTGTATGGCCTCTGCCGTCGCGGGGTTCATGCGCACGTTTGGCATGGATGAACCCATGGGGTGCTATGACGACATTGAAGCTACCGACACCTTTGTGCTTTGGGGCTCAAACATGGCTGAGATGCACCCGGTGCTGTGGACTCGCGTCACGGACCGACGCTTGAGTGCATCGCATGTGAAGGTGGCTGTTCTTTCAACTTTTGAGCATCGTTCGTATGAACTGGCTGATATTGAACTGACCTTCAAGCCTCAGACGGATTTGGCCATACTGAACTACATTGCCAATCACATCATTACAACCGGGCGTGTCAATCAGGAGTTTGTGTCCAAGCACTGTAATTTCCGCCGTGGAAATACCGACATTGGATATGGGCTGCGGCCGGAGCACCCTTTGCAAAAGGCTGCCAAAAATGCAGCAGATCCGGGTGGCTCTCAGGACATGAGTTTTGACGAGTTCGCCAAGTTCGTCTCAACCTACACCCTGGACTACACCGCCAAGCTGACGGGAGTCCCGGCCAATCGGCTCAAGGAACTGGCGGAGTTGTACGCCGATCCCAAACGCAAGGTTGTGTCGTTCTGGACCATGGGGTTTAACCAGCACACACGTGGTGTCTGGGCCAACAATATGGTCTACAACGTTCACTTGTTGACGGGGAAAATTGCGACGCCTGGCAACAGTCCGTTTTCGCTGACAGGCCAGCCATCGGCATGCGGAACGGCGCGAGAAGTAGGAACGTTTTCGCATCGTTTGCCTGCGGATATGGTGGTGACCAATCCCAAGCACCGAAAAATTGCTGAGCAGATATGGAAGCTGCCAGAGGGCACTATTCCCGACAAGCCTGGCTACCATGCAGTGCAACAGCACCGCATGCTCAAAGACAGCAAGCTCAATGCGTACTGGGTCATGGTGACCAACAATATGCAGGCGTCGGCCAATATGGTGGAAGAGGGCTACCCCGGTTATCGCAATCCAGATAACTTTATTGTGGTCTCTGATGCCTATCCCACGGTGACAGCTGTAGCGGCGGATTTGATTTTGCCCACTGCAATGTGGGTGGAGAAAGAAGGTGCGTATGGCAATGCAGAGCGCCGCACGCATTTTTGGCACCAGCTGGTGCCGGCACCCGGTGAAGCACGTTCTGACCTGTGGCAGCTGATGGAGTTTTCCAAGCGCTTCAAAATTGAAGAGGTATGGCCAGAGGAGTTGCTGGCTAAGGCCCCGCAATACCGCGGCAAGACCATGTTTGATGTGCTGTACCGTAATGGTCAGGTTGATAAATTTCCAGTTACAGATATAGAAGAAGGCTATAAAAATCACGAGGCAGAATTCTTTGGCTTCTATCCGCAAAAAGGACTGTTTGAAGAATACGCAACGTTTGGCCGTGGGCATGGGCACGATCTGGCGCCATTCGATGTTTATCACCAGGTCCGTGGCATGCGCTGGCCTGTAGTGAACGGAAAAGAAACCAAATGGCGCTATCGAGAAGGGGCGGATCCATACGTCAAGGCCGGGAGCGGTTTTGATTTCTATGGCCATAGCGACGGGAAAGCCATCATCTTTGGCCTGCCCTATGAGCCTGCCGCAGAGGCTCCAGATAAGGATTTCCCATTCTGGCTGTCCACTGGCCGGGTGCTGGAGCACTGGCACTCAGGGTCGATGACGCGCCGTGTTCCTGAGTTGCATCGCGCAATGCCTCATGCGCTGTGCTACATGCACCCAGAAGACGCCAAGGAGCTTGGCATGCGTCGAGGCAGTGAAGTTGAGATTGCTTCTCGCCGTGGCTTTATTCGCTCGCGCGTGGAGACGCGTGGTCGCAACAAGCCACCACGTGGTCTGGTCTATGTGCCGTGGTTTGATGCGAGTCAATTGATCAACAAGGTCACGCTGGATGCCACTGACCCAATTTCCCTGCAAACCGACTTCAAAAAGTGCGCAGTGAAACTGACCAAGGTCTAAAAGCAGAGAGGCCCACCATGAAGCTAATACAAAAACTGGGTATTGCATTGATGCTTTGCGTCGGTGCTGCATCTTTCACAGTCTCGGCAGAGCCTTTGTACGACAAAATGCGGGGCACAACCCCCTTGCTGGAAGCGCCTAAGCCTCCTGTGCTTGGCAATGCCATCAATGATGATGTGCGTCGTACACGCAACTATCCGCAGCAACCGCCTGTGATTCCGCACAGGATCGATGGCTACCAAATCGATAAGAATTTCAACAAATGCATGGATTGCCATTCCCGCTCCAAGGCGGAAATTTCACAGGCGATTCCGGTGTCGATCACACACTACCAAGATCGTGATGGCAATACGCTGGGGCAGATTTCCACGCGTCGCTACTTCTGCGTGCAGTGTCATGTCGGCCAAGATAATGTGAAGCCCCTGGTAGGGAACACATTTCAGGATGTGGATAGCGTGATCCTGAATGCGTTGAAAAACCCCGCGAACTCTTCAAAAAAACACTGACGTAAGGCTTGCACATGCTGAATCTACTTAAGCGCTACTGGGGTGTGATTCGCCGCCCCAGCGTGCACTTCAGTCTTGGGTTCTTAACCATTGGTGGTTTTATTGCAGGCATCCTGTTTTGGGGGGCCTTCAATACAGCCATGGAAGTTACGAACACCGAGAAGTTTTGTACGAGCTGCCATGAAATGCGCGATAACGTATTTGCGGAACTACAAAGTACCATTCACTACACGAACCGTTCGGGTGTGCGTGCGATCTGTTCTGACTGCCATGTGCCACACAACTGGACTGACAAGATGGCTCGCAAGATGCAGGCTTCCAAAGAGGTGTGGGGAAAGATCTTTGGTACGGTAGATACGCCAGAAAAATTTGAAGCCAAGCGCCTGGAGCTGGCGCAGCACGAATGGTCACGCTTCAAGGCCAACGATTCGCTGGAGTGCCGTAACTGCCACAACTATGACTCTATGGACTTCACGCGACAAAGCTTGCGTGCACAGAACATGCACTCCACGTACCTGGCAAACAAAGAAAAGACGTGTATTGATTGTCACAAGGGCATTGCCCACAATCTGCCGCATATTCCTGCGGGGCAGGGGCCCAGTGATAGTCCCGGCCAGGTTGTTCCATCCTCAGCTGTAGTCAGCAGCAAGCCTTAATTTCATGGCGTGTGAGGACTGCGCACCCCAAAGCCTGCAGCTTTCAGGCTTTGGATGTATCCGTAGCGGCCGCGTGCTGCTGCGACATATTGACCTAAGGCTCAGCGCTGGCCAGGTACTGCTGCTCAGGGGGAGTAACGGTGCAGGTAAAAGCACTTTGTTGCGCAGCTTGGCTGGATTTTTGCCGTGGCGTGCCGGGCAGCTGTCATGGTGTGGCTGTGAGGTTCAGGTGCGCAGCGCTGTTTACCAGCAGCATTTGTCCTATTTGGGGCACCAGTGCGGCATGAGTGATGCGTTGACTGGGCTGGAGAATTTACGCTTTGCACTGAACCTTCTGAATGTTACCTGGCAGCCGCATAAAGTGGCGGCGGTGCTTGAGCAACTTTCAATGTATGAGTGGGCAGATCAGCCATTTGGACGCTTGTCACAAGGGCAGCGCAGGCGTTTGGCAATTGCCCGCACCATGCTGAGTGAAAGGTCACTGTGGCTACTCGATGAGCCGGACAGTGCCTTGGACAGTCATGGAGAAACTCTTTTGGCGCAGGTTTTAGAGGCCCACGCCAGAGCAGGTGGGATGGCCATTGTGGCAACACACCGTGGAATCACTCTGGCTAGCACACCCACCCTGGTGCTTGATTTAAGTGCTGCGGCATTTGCCATCCCCGGCGCAACTCCAATCCAGGGCATTGCATGTTGATTGCGGTCGTCGCGCGAGAACTGCGTCTTGCCATCCGCCGTCCCGCAGATGCTCTGAGTGGTTTGATGTTTTTCATCATGGTAGGTAGCCTGCTGCCTCTGGCCCTGGGGCCAGACAGCATCTTGTTGCGTCAGATAGCACCAGGTGTTATCTGGATAGCTGCTTTGCTTGCTGTGCTGCTGAGCCAGCATCGCCTGTTTGAAAGCGACTACGCTGACGGAACACTGGAGCAATGGATGCTGGCTGCTGCACCACTGCCACTTTTGGTGGGGCTCAAGACCGCTGCACAGTGGTTGGTGGGTGTTGGCCCTGTGCTCCTGGCCACGCCACTGCTTGGGTGGCAATACGGCATGGAGACTGAAGTCATTGCCGTTTTGCTGCTGTCACTGGTGCTTGGAACACCGAGCCTGTGCCTCTTGGCCGCGTTTGGCGCTGCTTTGACTTTAGGTGTGCGCGGACAACTGCTGCTGGCCCTGATCGCGCTTCCCCTGTCCATACCTGTTTTGATATTTGGCAGTCACGCGGTCGTGCAGGCTTCGCTAGGCCTGCCTGCGGCACCCTCATTAAATTTGCTGGGTGCTTTTTTGTGTCTGGCAGTGCTGATGGGCCCGTGGGCTGTGGCTGCAGCGCTGCGTTTAGCGTTGGAATGATATGAAGCCCTCAGATCCCACCCTTTCCTGTGCAACTGCTGCGGTGGTTGATTTCCGCTGGCGTCAACTGGCTGCACCATCCGTGTTCGATGTATGGGCGGGCCGTCTGTGGCCCTGGATGGTCGTCTTGACCGTTGTCCTGACAATTGCAGGCCTGTGGACAGGATTTGTACTGGCGCCCACCGATCATCAGCAAGGCGAGGTTTATCGCATCATTTTTTTGCATGTGCCTGCTGCGTGGATGTCCATGTTTATCTATGTGGTCGCCGCTGTGCATGCAGGCCTTGGTTTGATCTATCACACCCGGCTGTCACCCATGCTGGCGCGCGCATTGATGCCCACAGGGGCGCTGTTTACAGCGATTGCTTTGTGGACGGGCGCTGCCTGGGGAAAGCCTACTTGGGGTGCCTGGTGGGTGTGGGATGCGCGACTGACATCAGAGCTGATTTTGCTTTTTCTCTATCTGGGCTATATCGGGGTGGTATCCGCTATTGAGGATACGAGCCGGGCTGATAGCGCCGGTGCCATCGTTTTACTGGCCGGTGTCGTGAACGTACCCATCATTTATTTCTCTGTGCAATGGTGGAGCACTTTGCACCAAGGGGCCACCATCCGGATGGATGCGGCTCCAAGCATGACGCACACCATGCTCGCTGGCATGCTGCTCATGGTGCTGGCCTGCTGGGCTTATACGCTGGCGGTGTGTTTGGTGCGCACCCGATGCCTGATTCGCGAGCGTGCTGCACAGGAGAAACTCTGATGCATACCCATGATTTTTATATAGCGCTGGCCTACGGTCTCAGCGCTGTGTTGCTTGTCGCAGAGGTCATTTCTCTGTGGCTACGCTGGCGCAAGGTGCGCACTGTTCAGAAAAAGAAAGACTTGCTATGAAGCCTCGCAAAAAACGCATGATGTGGGTGCTGGCCGGAGTAGCGTTGGTTGGTCTGGCCGTTACCTTGGTACTGCGTGCATTGGACGCTAACGTCATGTTTTTCTATAGCCCGAGCCAGGTTCATGCGGGTGAGGCGCCTAAAGGGGCTGCATTTCGCGTGGGAGGATTGGTGGAAAGAGGGTCAATCCAGCGTTCTGCAGACGGTCTTCAGGTTCAATTTCAAGTCACGGATGAGGCGCAGCGTGTCGCTGTGCAGTACAAGGGGCTGCTGCCCGATTTGTTTAAAGAAGGCAAGGGCGTAGTGGTGGCTGGAAAATTGCATGACTCTGGCCTCTTTGAAGCCACAGAAGTGCTGGCCAAGCACGATGAAAACTATATGCCACCAGAAGCTGCAAAGGCCCTGCAAGAGGCCGCGCGTGCCAAAAAGGCTTTGCCATGATCGCTGAACTGGGTGTCTTTGCGCTGGTATTGGCCTTGATTGTGGCGGTCATACAGGCCACGTTGCCATTGATTGGTGCGCAGCTGGGCATTGCCGCATGGGTGCGTTTGGCGCGACCGGCAGCCATGCTGCAGTGCTTGCTGTCTTTGCTTGCGACCGGCATTTTGATCTGGTGCTTCTGGGTAGGCGACTATTCAGTGCTGTATGTGGCTGCCAACTCGCACAGCGAACTTCCTGCGATCTACAAGTTGACTGCTTTTTGGGGCGGACATGAGGGCTCCATGCTGCTGTGGCAATTGCTGCTGGCCGGCTGGAGCGTTGCGGTGGCGTTGTGCAGCCGTGCATTGCCTGCAGACTTTGTGGCGCGTGTGCTCGCTGTACTGGGCTGGGTCAGCGCAGGCTTGCTGCTGTTTTTGTTGTTTCTCTCTAATCCCTTTTTGCGATTGGTACCAGCGGCTTTGGAAGGTAAAGACCTGAATCCATTGCTGCAAGACCCTGGCATGGTTTTTCACCCTCCATTGCTGTACATGGGCTATGTCGGTTTTGCTGTGCCCTTTGCATTTGCCTTGGCAGCGCTGATATCGGGTGAGCTGGGTGCCGCGTGGGCGCGTTGGTCGCGCTCCTGGACGCTGGCAGCCTGGGGCTTTCTGACGCTGGGCATCTTGCTGGGCAGTGCCTGGGCGTATTACGTGCTGGGTTGGGGGGGCTGGTGGTTCTGGGATCCGGTGGAAAACGCTTCCTTCATGCCTTGGCTGGTTGGTACGGCGTTGCTGCACTCCTTGATAGTGACGGATCAGCGTGGCGCGTTTCGCAGCTGGTCCGCATTGCTGGCTATTTGTGCTTTTTCACTGTGCCTGATGGGCACGTTCCTGGTGCGCTCAGGCGTACTGACATCTGTACATGCATTTGCGGTTGATCCCGGTCGTGGCCTGTTCATCCTGTGTTTTATCGTGGCGGTAGTGGGTGTTTCGTTGTGGCTGTACGCATGGCGTGCGCCTGAACTAGGGCGCGGCGGTGGGCAGATTGCATTGCTCTCGCGTGAAGCCTTGCTGCTGGTCAATAACGTGCTGTTTACTGCCGCAGCGCTGGCGGTCTTGATTGGAACCCTGTATCCGCTGGCACTTGATGTGTTGCGAGATGAGAAAATTTCTGTCGGGCCACCTTATTTTGAAGCGGTATTTTTGCCTTTGGTGCTGCCTGCGCTGGCGTTGATGGGCGTTGGCACGATGGCGCGCTGGAAGCAGGGCTCGGGGATAGAGCTGTGGCGGCGTTTGCGGGGGGCCTTGGTGCTTACCGTTGCAGGCATTGTGGTGCTGATGTTGTCCCAAGGTGCATGGGGTTGGCACATTACGCCAGCTACCTTGCTGGGTCTGGCCCTGGGCCTGTGGTGTGTGTTGAGTACATTGGCCCACGCCTGGCAGCGACTGCACCCTGGCGCGCACCCGGGTGCAGTCTGGCAGCGCGTGGTTCGTCAACCCTGGGGCTGGTGGGGCACATTGATGGCGCATGCAGGCATAGGTGTGTTTGCCATAGCAGTGAGTCTGGCCAATGGGCTGGAAACAAAGCGCGAGACCAGCGTGGCCCAAGGTCAAAGCGTTCAAGCAGGGCAATATCACTTTGACTTTGTCAGCCTGGAAGCGGTATCAGGCCCTAACTACGAAGCACAGCGCGCTCACTTTCGCGTCAGCCGTGGAGATGCGGTGTGGGACATGTACCCTGAAAAACGTGCCTACCGCGTACAGGCGATGGGATTGAGTCAGGCTGCGATCGATAGCAGCTGGACACGTGATGTGTTCATTGCACTCGGAGAACCTCTGGATGACGAAGGTTTGGCATGGACAGTGCGGCTGCAGATCAAACCCTTCATGGACTGGATCTGGCTGGGTACTTGCATGATGGCGCTGGGTGCAGGCCTGAGCTTGCTGGATAAACGTTTTCGCATGGCCGGCTCGCGCGTGCGAAGTGGCGCGCAGGCAGTGGCTGCCCGAAAGGCGGGATGATGCGTTTTATGCTCCCTCTGGCTGTTTTCCTGGGGTTGGCTGTCATGCTGGGCCTGGGGTTGCAGCGAGATCCCCGTGCGCTGGAGTCTGCGTTACTGGACCAGCCAATTCCCGTCTTCGATTTGCCGCTGTTGGGCCAGTCAGATGGGCGCCTGACACCTCAAACCCTACGTGGCAAGGTGTGGCTGCTCAATGTCTGGGCGTCATGGTGCGCCCCTTGCCGCCAAGAACTACCCATATTGGTGGAAATGTCGCGCAAAGACCAGGTCGCCATCTACGGTCTGAACTACAAAGACCAGTCAAGCAAAGCGCAGGCATTGCTGCGGGTGGCCGGTAACCCTTATGTAGGTTCTGCGGTGGATGCTGATGGCCGTGTGGGAATGGATTTTGGCATTCACGCGGTGCCTGAGACATTTGTGATTGATGCTCAGGGGCGTGTGCGCTACCGCCACCTTGGTCCTGTGACGCAGCAAGTGTGGGAAGAAAAAATCATGCCTGTAGTGAGGGCTGTTCAATGAATGCATGGACTGTGGCACTGTGTGCAGCCGTGGCCTGCAATAGCGTATTTGCCGCTGCTGATCTGGAGGCCCGTGAAGCAGCGCTGGCTGCAAAGCTGCGTTGTGTGGTTTGCCAAAACCAGACTGTGGCGGAGTCGCAGGCGCCTATTGCCAAGGATATGCGGCGTGTGATTGCAGAGCAGCTGGAGCAAGGGCGCAGTGATGCTGAAGTAGTGGCGTTTTTTGAGCAGCGCTACGGTACTTTTGTTCGGTATACCCCGCCATGGAAGCCCTCGACGTGGCTGCTGTGGTGCGCGCCTTTTATCGCTTTGGCCGCAGGTTTCGTTGTGTTGTGGCGGACGCTGCGTCAACGCAGCCAGCTGCCGCATTCTCGTTTGACTCCGCAGGAGCGAGCACGTGCAAAAGCATGGCTGGAGCGAGCGCAGAACAACCCGGGCAAGGAGGACAGCGCATGACTGACATGCAAGGTTTGTGGTTGGGTGCACTGTCCTTGGTGTTGCTCACCTTGGCTGTCTTGCTGCCCAGTCTGCTCAAGGACACAAAGGCGCTTGAGCGTAGCAGTGAAGATGCCTTGCGTGGCCTTTATCAAGACCAGATGCAGGAGCTTTTGCGTGAGCATCGCTCAGGCAATCTCAGCGACACTGATCTGGCCCAGGCTGAGGATGAGCTGCAATCTCGGCTGCTGATAGAGCTGGACCATCGTGTGCAGCCCAAGGCATGGGGGCAAAGACCATGGCTGCCACGCGCAAGTGGCTTGTTGCTGGCTGTAGTCATCCCGGTTGCAGCCCTCGTTCTGTATGTGCAGGCCGGAGACCCTCAGGCAGCAGCCAGATTGGCGCAGGCGCAGGAGGTGGGGCACAGCGCAATGGAAGGGCAGGTGGAGGCCATGGTGCAGGGCTTGGCGCTGCGCTTGCGTGAGCAACCAGACAATGTGCCTGGCTGGGTCATGCTGGCCCGCTCCTACGAAACCATGGGCCGTTTTGCAGAGGCAGCTGATGCCTATCAGCGGGCGGTGGATGCTGCCAAAGCGCAGGAAATGGATGCGCAAGACCAGGCAAGGCTATGGGCTGACAAGGCGGATGCTCTGGCATCTGCGCAAGGTGGCGATTTGAGTGGTGATGTGCTGCTGGCACTTGAAAACGCCCTGCAGCTTTACCCGCAACAGCACAAAGCCTTGGCTCTGGCCGGCAGTGCTGCGCTGGCACGCGGAGATTTAGAGAAGACGAAAGAGTATTGGCAAGCGCTGCTGCAGCTGCTGGAGCCGGGCAGCGATATTGCTTTGCGCATCCAAGATGACCTGGTCAGGCTGGAGCAGCTTGAACCATCGAAGTGACAGGCATGCCTGCCAGTGGCTAAAGCACCTGCGCCATGCGCATGCATGCTTTATGCGTGACAGACGCTCTGGCAAGCAACGTACTTCAAACAAAAAAATGCCAGCTAGTTGAGCACTAGCTGGCATGGATAAGAACATCAGTTTTTATAGCTGCTTACGCAGCAGACATCAGCCGCAAGCGCCAATGTAGCCGCAGGCGGTACAAAACGAGCAACCGTCTTTCTTGATCACCGCATGGGCACCACAGTCAGGGCATTTTTTGCCGCTGATGGTCTGATTGCCTTCCGCAGGGGCCGGTGCGGCAGCCGGGGCCGCTGCCGTGCTGGGAGTGGGCAGTGCTTCACCACGGTTGGCAATGATGGCTTGGATAGCGTAAGCCAGCAGGGCCACTTCGCTGTCATGCCACAAAGGCATGCGGCTGCCATCGTCCTTTTCCATCCAGCCATAGCGGATGGGGCCGCGGTCCCAGGCGACCTTGCGCAGATCATCCAGAGCCTTGTCCAAAAAGCCTCCGCGAGCTGCCAGAGACAGGCTGCGCATGGTGGCGGTGATCCATTGCTGGCTTTCGCCTGTTTGGCCCACTGGCATAAAGAACTCGATAGGGCGCTCGACGCCGTCGATGTTCATGAAGCTCACAACCAGGTACAGGCGGCGTGCACCGTCATGTGTGAAGTACTCGATTTTGTCGACCACCGCATTGAGCGGACCTTCGGGGCGACGCTCCACTACGGCTGCGATGTTGCTGCTGTTAGCGGCTGCTGGTTTGGCTGCCTCTGCCGCTTTGGGTGCATCGACTGAAAGCACTGCACCCAGTGTGTCATTGGGGCGGTAGGTGGCGCAGCCTTTGAGGCCCGCCTTCCAGCTTTCCATGTACAGGTTCTTGAAATCTTCAAACGGGTAATCCGCTGGAATATTCACTGTCTTGGAGATGGCCGTGTCGATATACGGCTGCACAGTCTGCATCATGGCGACGTGCTCAGCAGCGCTCATCTCCAGCGCACTTACAAAGTAATCAGGCAACGCAGCGTCTTCGCCGAACATGGCTTTGAACAGGCGGTAGGCGTGGTCTTCCACCGTGTAGTAGGCGTTGCCGCCATCTGCAGTGCGCTTTTTTCGGTTGTAGGTCCAGGAGAAAGGCGGCTCGATGCCATTGGACGCGTTGTCGGCAAAAGCCAGTGACACCGTACCTGTGGGGGCAATCGACAGCAGGTGGCTGTTGCGAATGCCATGCTTTTTGATCTCGGCGCGAATGCTTTCAGGCAGGCGTTTGGTAAATCCGCTTTGCAGGTATTTGTCTGCGTCAAACAGTGGGAACGCGCCTTTTTCCTTGGCCAGCTCGACTGAAGCCAGGTACGCTGCGTCACGCATTTCTCGTGCAATGGCTTCGCCCTGGGCCACGCCTTCAGCACCACTGTATTTCAGGCCGAGCATGATCAGTGCATCGCCCAGGCCTGTGAAGCCCACGCCAATACGGCGCTTTTGTTGCGATTCTTTGTGTTGCTCTGGCAAGGGCCAGACGGTGGCATCCAGCACGTTGTCCAGCATGCGCACCTGAATAGTGACAGCCGCACGGAAGGCCTCGACATCAAAGCGTGCGTTGGCGGTGAAGGCATCGCGCACGAACTTCGTCAGAATGATGGGACCCAGATCGCAGCAACCGTAGGGAGGCAGTGGCTGCTCGCCGCAAGGATTGGTGGCTGCAATGGTTTCTGCGTAATACAGGTTGTTATCGTCGTTGATGTTGTCGATAAACAAAATGCCGGGTTCTGCGAAGTCATACGCTGACTTCATGATGGCATTCCACAGCTCACGAGCGGTAGTTGTGCGGTAGACCCACTGGCCATTGTCGCGCTGGTATGCACCGCCTTCGATCTGAATATCAGAAGGCGTTGCAACGTGCACCAGCTCCCATGGGCCATCGTTTTCTACGGCCTGCATGAAGTCGCTGGTCACGCCCACCGACACATTGAAGTTGTTCCAGCGGCCCTTTTGGCGTTTGGCCGTGATGAAGTCCAGCACATCAGGGTGATCGATGCGCATGACGCCCATCTGGGCGCCGCGACGGGCGCCGGCCGACTCCACCGTGGTGCACGATGCATCAAATACGTCGATAAAAGAGCATGGTCCTGAGGCGTACGAATTGGTGCCCTTCACACGTGCACCTTTGGGGCGCAGGTTGGAGAAGTCATAGCCCACACCGCCGCCTCGGCGCATCGTTTCAGCCGCTTGAGACAGTGCCGTGTAGATGCCGGGATTGCCGTTTTCGTCAAACCCGTTGGTGGCATCGGCCACTGGCTGCACGAAGCAGTTGATCAGCGTGGCCTTGGTGTCCAGACCCGCTGCCGCCATGATGCGGCCGGCGCCGATAGCGCCCGCCTGCATGTTCTTGAAAAATTTTTCTGCCCACTCGCGACGCAGCTCAGGCTTTTCCTGGTCTGCCAGAGCTTGGGAGACGCGTCGGAAGAGATCTTCTGCGGTTTGCTCGCCTGCGGCCAAGTATTTTTCGGCCAATACGTCTTGGCTGATGGCTTGAGTGTTCAAAGAAGTCATTACGTCTTTATGGGAAAAGTGTGAGGACAGTCCTGGTGCAAGCAAAAGTCATGCACAAGGTGCGAAAAGAAGCGAGGCTGTTTGCGGACATCGGTGAACAAGCAATCGCAGGGCTGTGATGCTTTGGCTCGATACGCTCTGTGCACTCTCATGGGGCCCCAAACGGCATCCCTGACTTCGGTGCACTTGCGCCACAGTGTGTGGTGCTGCCTGTTACTTGTGCAGATGCTGGCTTTCAGCCAAGGACGTATCTTAGTCGGCTTCGGATTATGAAATTCATAGCGGTATTTCATCTGTGAGTATGAAGATTCCGCTATTTGTTGCTAACTTCTGTCTAAATATATTTGGGGGCGAACTGGTAAGGGAGTGTTACAGCTGCTTGACCAGTACTTGGCTCTTGCGATCCCAGTTGTATTTGGCTTTGCGGGCCTCGGGCAGCCATTCAGGGCTCACGGGTTGAAAACCCCGCTTGATAAACCAGTGCATGGTGCGGGTTGTCAGTACAAACAACGAGTCCAGACCTTGATTGCGGGCACGCTGTTCGATGCGTTTGAGCAGCTTTTCACCATCGCCTGTGCCTTGGGCTTTGGGAGAGACTGTGACGGCAGCCATCTCTCCGGTATTGGCCTCAGGATACAGGTGCAAAGCGGCGCAGCCAAAGATCACGCCATCGTGCTCGATGACGGTGTAGCTGGAGATGTCCCGCTCGATTTCTGTGCGGTCGCGTTTGACCAGCGTGCCATCGTTTTCAAAAGGCTCAATCAGCTGAATGATGCCGCCCACGTCATCAATCGTGGCCTCGCGCAACTCTTCGAGTTTTTCGTCAATCACCATGGTGCCAATGCCATCGTGTACGTAAATTTCCAGCAGCAGCGAACCATCGACTGCAAACGGCAGAATGTGGCTGCGTTCAACGCCGTGTTCGCAAGCGCGTACACAGTGCTGCAGATAAAAGCCCGTGTCGGTTGGAACCTGAGGAGGTGGCAACTGGGCCAGCAATTTGCGTGCTTGGGCCAGTGGCAGCTCGGTATCGATGGGGTTGTCTTCGCCCTCCGGCTCCAGTGGCTGTGTGCGCACGCCGTGCACTTCGGTCAGGAACAGCAGCTTGTCGGCCTTCAGTTCGCTGGCTACGCGCGTGGCCACTTCTTCCATGCTCAGGTTGAAAGCCTCGCCTGTTGGCGAGAAACCAAAGGGGGACAGCAGCACCATGGCCTCTGAATTGAGGGCGCGGCGAATGCCTTCCACGTCAACCTTGCGCACCAGGCCTGAGTGCATGAAATCCACGCCATTGACAATGCCGACAGGGCGCGCTGTCAAAAAATTGCCAGACATGACCCGCACGCGCGCACCCGCCATGGGGGTGTTGGGAAGGCCTTGACTGAAGGCAGCCTCAATTTCGTATCGCAGCTGGCCCGCTGCCTCCTGGGCGCAGTCCAGTGCCACGCTGTCAGTGATGCGAACGCCGTTGTAGTACTGCGGCTCCTGGCCTTTGACGCGCAATTGCTCGTTGACCTGAGGGCGAAAGCCATGCACCAGAACGATCTGAACGCCCATGGCCTGAATCAGCGCCAAATCTTGCACGATGCCTTGCAGCTTGCCCGCTTCAATAGCCTCGCCCGTGATGCCAACCACAAAGGTCTGGTGTCGAAATTTGTGGATGTAAGGGGCCACAGACCGAAACCAGGGAACAAAGGTGAAATTGAAAACAGAGGACATGGACAAAGGTGCAGGCTGCAAAGGGAAAAAAGGCTTGCCATTCGCAGTGGAATGCAAGCCGTTGTCAAGTGTAGCGGCTGCCAGTGGTCGCTGGGGTGCTTTTTCCACAAGCGCCAGCTCGTGAAATGCGAGGCTGGCGGGAGCTTGCCGGCTAGCTCCCAGGCCGTACAGACCAGCAGGGCCCAGCTGTGTGCAGGCAGCCTCTGCGCGTTTCTTTATTTGCGGATGACCCACAAAGTCATGCTGGTGGCGAAGCCGGCAATGCCGACCAGCATCAGCAAAGGACTGCCGTAATACAGCACCGCGCTGAGGATCTCATGGAGTGTGGTGTTGTCGAACATCGCAACCTCCTTTCTGGCGCATGGGCAAAGCCCATGTACAAAGAGTCACACAAACAGCTCGCTGCTGTGCGTAGGCATATCGCTATGTTTGCACTAGGGTCTACCCCAGTCTGCAGCCATTGGCGAATGTCAGCGCATGCAACGCACAGGCTTTGCTGTGCATAAGGCGCGGTGTGCATGGCATCACGCCATGGCGGGCAGGTGGTACCAGATGGATTTAAAAGAGAGCGTTTTGCGCTTTATTGAATCGAGATTGCGGGTGACTCTTGCTGAATTTTATTGTGATTGCTACGTCGAGTGCTTTGAAAAAAATAGCGCTCTAGATAAGTTTTCTGCAGCTGGTGGCTGTGTTCAATGGCATGGTTAATGTCTTGACGGCACTCAATTTTTGGCGCGCAGTGCGAGAATTGTCCGCAGCGGTCTGTCGTACCGCCCTTTACCGATGGCGCTCAGCTTGCTGTGGCGCTGATTAAACCGCCGTGCTTTTCCGTCCGGTGGTGGCTTTTAAAACGGAACATTCATGACTACATCTTTTGCCCGCCGCTTGGCCATCAAGCAGGCGCTACTGGCTGTTGCCGCGACCTCGGCAATGACCGCTTTCTCGGCTTCCGCTGCTGAGCAGGTACTGCGCGTTTCGGCCATTCCTGACGAAGCCCCGACAGAGCTGCAGCGTAAATTCAAGCCCTTGGGCGAGTACCTGTCCAAAGAGACGGGCATGAAGGTGGTCTTCACTCCCGTGAGCGACTACGCCGCTGTGGTGGAGTCGCTGGCCACGGGCAAGCTGGATATGGCCTGGCTGGGCGGCTTTACCTATGTGCAAGCCAAAATTCGCACCAAAGGCACAGCCAATCCCATCGTGCAGCGTGCAGAAGATGCCGTGTTCACCTCGCGCTTCATTACTGCCAACCCTGATATCAAGACACTGGAAGACTTGAAGGGCAAGACCTTTGCCTTTGGCGCGCCTTCTTCCACTTCTGGTTCATTGATGCCTCGCTACTTCATTCAAAATGCTGGCATCAACCCTGAAAAAGACTTCAAGAACGTGGCCTACTCGGGCGCGCACGATGCCACCGTGGCCTTTGTAGCCGCTGGCAAGGCCGATGCAGGCGTGCTCAACACTTCGGTGTGGGACAAGCTGGTTGAAACCAAGAAGGTGGATCCCGCCAAGGTGCGCGTGTTTGCCACCACGCCCGAGTACTTTGACTACAACTGGACCGTGCGTGGTGACCTGGACCCCGCCATTACCAAAAAGCTCACCGAAGCCTTTTTGAAGCTGGATGCCTCCAAGCCTGAAGACAAGGCCATCATGGACTTGCAACGCGCCTCCAAGTTCGTAGCCACCGAGCCTAAAAACTACGTGGGCATCGAAGAAGCCGCCAAGACTGCTGGCCTGCTGAAGTAATCATCCGGCACCGCCTGCCGTGCGGTCGCCACCCACAAGCCAGCCCTCGTGCTGGCTTGCTGTATTGGTGTGGTGGTGTTTTCAATTTGCAAGCCGCATGGTCCTTGAGGGCTGATGGCTTCAGCGCTGACAGCTATGGTCGGCGGAGTGTTCTATGAGTTTTTTACTGCAGGAAGTGGGGCTGACCCACAGCAATGGACACATGGCGCTGGCCGCCATTACGCTGCGCGCCCAGCAGGGTGAAAACATTGCTTTGATTGGCCCGTCAGGCGCAGGCAAAACCACGCTGCTCAACACCATCGGCACGGCGCTGCTGCCCACGCAAGGCGTCATGACGGTGCTGGGGCAGCAGCCCAAGGCATCTTCTGCACGGGCGCTGCGCCAGCTGCGTGCACGCATAGGCACGGTGCATCAGGCTGCGCCCATTCCTGCGCGCCAGCGCGTGGTCACGGCCATCTTGGCAGGCAAGCTGGGCCAGTGGCCGGTGTGGAAGTCGCTGGCTTGTCTGATCTATCCCCAGGATATGGCAGGTGCACGCCAGGTGCTGGAGCGTGTGCATTTGGGCGAGAAACTGTTTGTGCGGTGCGATCAGTTGTCCGGCGGGCAACTGCAGCGCATTGGTATTGCCCGTGTGCTCTATCAGGAAGCGCAACTGATTTTGGCTGACGAGCCCGTCTCGGCGCTGGACCCCACGTTGGCGCTGGACACCGTGCAGCTGCTGGTCAAGGAAGCCAAATCCCGCAACGCCACCTTGGTTGCCAGCTTGCACGCCGTGGATTTGGCACGCAGCTGCTTTGACCGATTGGTCGGAATCCGTGATGGCCGTATTGCGTTTGACCTGCCCGCACACGCAGTCACCGACGCCCAGCTGCAATCCCTGTACGCGGCAGAGACCGCGCCCGCTCAAACCGTTCGCCCCCAGCCCAGTTTCCTCGTGGATGGGCAGGTCATGCCAGCCCATGGGTGCCGCTGATGTCTGAGCGCAGACCTTTGGCGCTGGCCGCACACGGCGCACAGCGTGACCCCGCTGCACCGCGCCGCCTATGGGGTGTAGTCATTGCTGCGATCGTGCTGTGGCCCCTGCTGCAAGGTGCAGGCGTGCAGCCCGGCGCTTTGTTTGATGCACAAAACGTGCAGGTCATTGGTGGCTTCTTGCTGGGATTTTTGCCACCAGAGACCAGCGCCGACTTTGCTGGCTACCTGTGGCAAGCCACGCTGGAGACTTTGGCTATTGCCACCGTCGGCATGTTGCTGGCGTTTATTTTGGCCGTGCCGCTGTCGTACTGGGCAACCAGCGCAGTGCGTGAAAAAGCCACGCAAAACCCTGTGGCACGCCTGGTACTCACCATCTTGCGCGGCATTCCAGAGCTGGTGTGGGCACTGGTATTTGTGCGCGTGTTTGGCCTGGGCCCGGCTGCCGGTGTGCTGGCGCTGGGGCTGACGTATGGCGGCATGCTGGGCAAGGTTTACGCAGAAATTTTAGAGAGCGAAGACGCAGCCCCCGCGCGCGCTTTGCTGCGCACGGGCAGCCCCCGGGCCGTGGCCTTGCTGTATGGCTTGCTGCCACTGGCCTCCAAAGAACTGGTCTCTTACACCGTGTACCGGTGGGAATGTGCCATTCGCGCTTCGGTGGTGATGGGCTTTGTGGGAGCGGGTGGCCTGGGCCAGCTCATGGACCAGGCCATGAAGATGCTCAATGGCGGCGAGGCATGCTCCATCTTGCTGGTGTTCATGGCTTTGGTACTGCTGGCCGATGCACTGTCTAACGGACTGCGCCGTGCGCTGGAGGCGCAGCCTGCCCCGCGGCCCAGTGCATGGGGCTGGCGTAGTGTGCTGGTGTGCCTGGCTTTGGCCGCGGGCCTTGTGGCCAGCTGGCAGCTGCTGGACATGGATTTGCTGGCCTTGTTCACGGGCAGCGCCGCATCGGCCATGGGTGACTTTGTCACCGGGTTCTTTCCGCCCGATACCAGCAGCGCATGGCTGTGGGCCGTGCTGGTGGGGGTCTGGGAGACGCTGGCCATCTCGGTGGTAGGCACCTTGCTGGCTGCGGGAGCAGGCATGGTGCTGGCTCTGCCCAGATTTCGTGCCCCGTGGAATGTGGTGCTGAACGTGCTGCGATCGGTGCCGGAGCTGGTGTGGGCCACCATCACTGCGCTGGCCGTGGGGCTGGGGCCGTTTGCCGGTGCGCTGGCGCTGGCGCTGCACACCACCGGGGTGCTGGGCCGCCTGTATGCAGAGGCACTGGAGAACGCGCCCAAAGCGCCAGCCCAGGCGCTGCGCAGGGCTGGCAGCAACCGTGCCATGGCCTTTTTGTACGGCACCTTGCCGGGCGCTGCGCCGCAATTGCTGGCCTACACCTTGTACCGCTGGGAGATGAACATCCGCATGGCGGCCATTCTGGGTTTTGTGGGGGCGGGCGGTCTGGGGCAGCTGCTGTATGTCAAGCTGTCGCTGTTTCACTATGCGCAGGCCAGTACGGTCATCATGGCCATGCTGCTGCTGTCGATTGCAGTGGACCAGGCCAGTGCATGGCTGCGACGGGCGATGCGCTAGGCGTTGACCGGGGTTTGGCGCTCTGCATCTCTGACATGAGGAACGATGAGCTGCAGCAGCTGCGGGGTGATGGCGGCATCAATCTGATGGCGCATGCCGCAGACAGTGTGCAGCAGCGCCCCATGAATGGCCCGGGCGGTGGCTTCACCCCCGCTGGGGTGCACCATGCGATCGTGATCGCCGTGGATGACCAGAGTGGGTGCCTGAATGCTGTGCAGCAAGGTGGTTCGATCGCCTGAGGCAACAACGGCAGTTACTTGCCGCTCATAGCCAAGCAGGCCTTGCACAGGTGTGTCGCGCTGCCAGGCTTGTTCAATGTAGTTGCGCCAGACGGCTTCAATGTCCGGTACATCGGGATTGCCGATATGGCGCATCATGGCCACGAACCGCTCCTGTGCTTCAGGCAGGGTCCATGCAGGCTTGCTGAGCAGCATGCGCCACAGGGTGGAGCCCGCAGGCTGCCCCACCTGCTTGTTGCCGGTGGTGGAAAAGATAGAAATCAGTGACAGCACTTTGTGCGGGAACTGCGCCGCTAAATTCTGCGCAATCATTCCCCCCATCGACATGCCCAGCACATGGGCCTGGGCAACGCCCAACTGCTCCAGCAGCGCTGCGACATCATCAGCCATGTCCTTGATCTGATAGTGACCCGCAGGGGGGCGGCCCAGTAATAACCGCCAGCGTGCAGGCGGTTGCATGGACATGTGGGTAGAGCGCCCCATGTCCCTGTTGTCCATCACGATGACGTGCATGCCTTCAGCCACCAGCCCTTCAATCAACGCCATGGGCCAGGACACCAGCTGCAGCCCCAGGCCAGCAATCAGCACAATGATTGGCTGGCCCGGATGGCCAAACGTGCGATAGCACATGCGTATGCCATGAGGCAGATCTGCAAACAGGTCTAAAGCAGGGTCAGCCAGGGGAAGGTCGTGGTTCATGTCAAGCAGCTTGAAGGCAATGGTGCAGTGTGGCGCGAAGCTTGGAAGCCTTCAAGGGATAAAACCTGATGGACGCAATACCCGCTCACACTGCCTCGAGTGCCTGGCTGCAGCGCTGTGCTGGCATGCGGCCATGCTGCCGGGGCAGTGCAGTTGCGTTTCTGACTGACGCTGTAAGGGCGCTGCAGGTGCTAAGGTCGCCCAGGTTGCTGCCGTTAAGCTTGATGCACCGCTGCGTTGTGCTGCCGTACCCTTTGGGACTGCTTGTGGCGGCTCTTTGCAATGGTGTGTCGATTGAATTTTGCGCAATATAGATAAGCATTCATAGCTGTTAAAACCACATGCATTTTCAATTTTCTCGCACTGTATGGAACGGCTCTCGCGTGGCATTGGCCTTGGCCGTCAGCAGTCTGAGCCTGGGCGGGCTTGCCCAGGTGTCGCAGCAGACCATGAGCTTTTCGCAGGCGCGTGCCGCCTTGCATGCGCAGTCGGCCCAGCTGGCAGCCAGCCGCAAAGCGGTGGAGAGCGCACAGTTGCGCCGTGAGGGCATGCAAGGTCTGGGCGGCCCTTCTGTGGCCGCTACCGCAATGGCCTACCGTTATTCTGCAAGCGTCGATGTCGATCTGGACCCCGCCCGCAATGCGCTGGGCAATGCCCTGGGACAACTGCCACCCGGCGTGGTTGGGGGCATCGCCCAGATGCCGCAGTTGCCCAGCAACTACAACCTGCAGCGCAAAGACAACAATGCATCGGCCAGCCTGTCTGCCCTGTGGCCGGTGTACGTGGGGGGCTTGTCGGATGCCGTGCGTGAAGGGCTGGATGGCAAGGCCCAGGAAGCGCAGGCCGATGCAGCCACCACGCAAGACCAGTTGCACAGTTTGCTGGTGCAGCGCTACTTCACCGCACAACTGGCCGAGCGCGCAGCCACGCTGCGTCGCCGGGCACTGGCGGGTGTGCGCTCACACGATGATGCTGCACAGCGCATGCTGCAGGCGGGGGTGATTGCACAGGTGGAGCGTTTGCAGGCCAGTGTGGCTTTGGCCGATGCCCAGCAGCAATCGGAGAAAGCGGACAGCGACGCCCGGCTGGCACGCAGCGCCCTGGCGCGCACCGTGCACAGTGCTGCAGGGGTGCAGCCCAGCACACCGCTGTTTGTCAACCTGCAGGCTTTGCCCGCGCTGCAAGAGTTTCAGGATGCGGCGCTGCAAAACCACCCCGGTTTAACCAAAGTGGCGGCCAAGCACACGCAGGCGCAGGCCTTGCATGACGCCAGCGAGGCATTGCGCAAGCCCCAGGTGCTGGCGTTTGGCATGCGCGAAGTCAACACCCAGGGCAAGCCCAACTGGGTGGCTGGCATGGCCGTACGCTGGACGCTGTGGGACAGCGTGGACCGCGACAAGCTGGCCGCTGCTGGGCAGCGTGCGGTAGAGCAGGCTGAGCTGACCGACGCGCAGGTGCGCAGTGATATTGCCTTGCTGGTGGAAAAGAACTGGCTGGCGGTGGAGCAAGCGCGCACCAGCTACCAGTCGGGCCAGGCGCAGGAAGACCTGGCGCATGCCTTGCTGCGCCTGCGTGTGGCCGGCTTGAAGGAAGGCACCAGCACATCCCTGGATTTGATTGATGCGCAGCTGAATCTGGCGAAGGTGCAAACCGAGCGCGCATCGGCTGCGAACAACTATGTGCAAGCCCTTGCGGCTTTGCTGGAGAGCTCGGGGCAAACCGCTGCGTTTGAGCAGTACATGGCCCGAGCAGACATTGTCATCACCCCCGACGCACCCTAAGCATGAATACGACTTCTTCCTCTTCTTCGCGCAAGCCCCAAGGCCAGTCCCGGCTGCTGGTGGTGCTTGGTGTGGTGGTGCTGCTGTTGATTGTCTGGGGGTTCTGGAAAGCCGCCCAGCCTCCTGCACCGTATTTTCAAGGACAGATGGAAGCGCGCGAGACTGATATCGCCCCCAAGGTGACGGCGCGCATCCGCCAGGTGCTGGTGACCGAAGGCCAGCAGATACAGGCCGGTGATTTGCTGGTGGAGATGGACAGCCCGGAGGTGCAGGCCAAACTGGCGCAGGCCGAGGCCGCCAAGGATGCGGCACAGGCCGTGGCTGACAAAGCCAGCAACGGTGCACGGCCCGAAGAAGTGCAAATGGCCAGGCTGGGCTGGGAGCGTGCACAAGCGGCTGCCAATCTGGCCAAGACCTCTTACGACCGTGTCCAAAGCCTGTACGACCAGGGGCTGGTGTCTGCGCAAAAACGTGATGAGGCACAGACCAACTGGCGCGCTTCTGCTGCGCAGGCCCAAGCGGCCAGAGCGCAGTACGAAATGGCGGCCAAGGGCGCGCGTGCCGAAGACAAAAGCGCCGCTGCTGCGCAGGCCCGTCAGGTCGATGGCGTGATTGCCGAAGTCAAGGCCGCAGAGGCTGAAACGCAGCTGCGCAGCCCTGTGGGTGGCGAGGTGGCCAATGTGCTGGCCAGGGTGGGTGAGCTGTCACCGCAGGGCGTCTCGGTCGTGACCGTGGTGGACCTGACTGACCAGTGGGTGATCATCAATGTGCGTGAAGACTTCTTGCAGCGCTTTGCCGTTGGCAGCCGCTTTGCCGTTGGCAGCCGCTTTACCGGCAAGCTGCCTGCGTTGAATAACCAGAGCGCAGAGTTTGAGGTGTATTACCTGGGCGTGCTCCCGGATTTCGCCACCTGGCGCACCACCCGGGGCAGCCAGGGCTTTGATGCACGCACGTTCGAAGTGCGCGCACGGCCTGCGCAGCCCATTGTGGGTGCGCGCCCCGGCATGAGTGTGCTGGTGGAAGGCGCATAGTGCCACCGTTCATTGCCAGCTTGCAGCGTGAGTGGCAGCGCTTGCGCGCTTGCCGCTGGGATTGGGCCATGGTCAGCTGGGTGCCTTTGCTGTCCATGGCTTTGATGTGCTGGATTTTCTCTGCAGGCCAGCCGTATAAATTGCCGATTGCGGTGTGGAATGAAGACCACTCCAGCATGTCACGTCAGCTGGTGCGCATGCTGCAGGCCACGCCCGGTTTAGAGGTGGTGCACAGCGTATTGAACCCCGCTGAAGCGGCCGACGCCCTGCAGCGCATGCAGGTGTATGGCGTGGTGCACATCCCCCCCGGCATGGAGCGCGACGTCACGCGCGGTGGCGCAGCCACAGTGACCTTGATGCACAACGCCCAGCTGGCCACGGCATCGAGCCTGCTGCAGCGCGATTTGCAGCAGGTGGTGGGCACCTTGTCTGCCGGGGCAGAGATGCAGGCTCGCGCCAAGCGCGGAGACCCGCACCAGGCGCTGCAGGTGCGCATGGAGCCCATCACCACCAAACTGGTGGCACTGTTTAACGTCTCTACCAATTACGAGCAGTTTCTGGCGGCCACACTGGTGCCAGCCCTGGTGCATATCCTGGCCATGACAGCCGGGGTGTGGTGCGTGGGGCGTGAGCTGCGCGACCGCTCTTTGGGTGCATGGCTGCAGGCATCAAGCAGCGGGCTCGATACGCTGGCAGCCCTGCTGGGCAAGCTGGCAATTCCTGCGGCATTGCTGTGGGGCAGCGGCATGCTGTGCCTGCTGTATCTGGCACAGCTGCGTGGCTGGCATGTGGCGGGCAGCATGGGCTGGATTGCCGTGGGCTTGGCTGCTTTGGTGGGCGTGAGTCTGGCCGCAGGCGCGGTACTGGCGGCAGTCACGCTGTCTTTGCGCACGGCGCTGTCTGGCGCGGGGCTGTTGTCAGCGCCCGCGTTTGCGTTCAGTGGCGTAGGCTTTCCGCTGCTGTCCATGAGTGCCTCTGCCCGTGGCTGGGCGCTGGCAATGCCGTACACGCACTACGCCCGTTTGCAGATGGAGCAGTGGCAAATGGGTGCGCCCGTGGCGCAGACCGTGCCGGTGGTGGGTGGCTTGCTGCTGGTAACGCTGGTGCTGCTGGCGCTGGCCACCTGGGGTTTGCAGCGTGCACGTACGCTGCCTGAACGCTGGGGAGGGCGCTGAGTATGGACAGCCAGACAGCGCTCAGTTTCATGCGCTTGTGGTGGGCCAGCCTGCTGACGCTGCTGCGCGACAAGGGGGCCGTGCTGCTGCTGTTTGGCGCGCCCATGCTGTACGGGTTTTTTTATCCGTGGTTCTACCAGCAGCAGGTGGTGCAGCGTGTGCCCGTTGCGGTGGTGGTGCAAGACAACTCAGGGCTGGCGCGGCAGGTGCTGCGCTTTGCACAGGCCAGCCCGCGCATAGATCCCCAACTGGTCACGGGCGATGAAGCACAGGCGCGCGATGCCGTGCTGCGCGGCACGGTCATGGGCTACGCCTTGATTGGCCATGATTTCAAACGCGATGTGCTGCGCAGCGACAAGGTGGTGGTGCCCGTGTACGCCAATGGTGCCTACCCGCTGGTGAGCAAGCAGGTGCAATACGGATTTGCCGAGGCCGTGGGCACGGTGTCTGCGGGCGTTGAGATGAAGCGCCTGCAAGCCAGCGGGCAAAGCGCGCTGCAATCGGCTGCCAGCCGCTCGCCCGTCAATGTGCACAACGTGGCGCTGTTCAACCCCACAGAAGGCTATGGCAGCTTTGTGGTGGCTGCCGTAGCCATTTTGATCTTGCAGCAAACCTTGCTGATGGGGGGCGCTTTGCTGGTGGGTACATGGCGTGAGCAGGGCGTGGCCCATGCCAGCGTCAGGCAATGGCTGGCCCGGCTGCTGGCGCTGTGTGTGCCGGGCTGGCTGGCTGGGCTGTTTTACTTTGGCTGGATTTTTATCTGGCAAGACTACCCCCACGGCGGCAACCCATGGGGCGCTTTGCTGCTGCTGGCATGCTTTGTACCGGCGGTAGCGGGTTGCGCCAGTTTGCTCGGCTGGTGGCTGGCCAATCGCGAGCGTGCGTTGCAGGTGGTGCTGTTTACGTCCATTCCGCTGGCATTCATGGGGGGCTTTACCTGGCCTGTGGAGGCTTTGCCTGACGCCTTGCAGTGGCTGCGCTGGCTGTCGCCCAGCACGGCGGGCATTCAGGCATCACTGCGGCTCAACCAGATGGGGGCACCGCTGGCGGCTGCAGCCCAGCCCATGCTGTGGCTTGCGCTGATGGCACTGAGCAGCTGGGCCGCCATGCTGTGGATAGGTAGCCGTCACAAGCTTTCTGAAAAGTGAGCTGCCAGCGCTTATGTAGCAATGGTTTCAATATGAAAACACTTTGAAAGTGTTGCAGTGTAAGCGTTGATAGCTACTGATATTGATATCTCCCTGATGGAATCTGCAATTTTGCGTTGTGTCTAAAATAATTTGCAATACCAACTATTTGGTTTGCAAAATAAATGACAAATTCTCAATTGAGCACCTCTCCTGCCCAAGTAGCGGGCGATGCACAGCCTTTTTTTGACCCCATTGCAGTACCTCAAGCCCCCTTGTTTGGTCACTTGCTGATGAACGTCAGCCGCACCTGGCGTCAGGTGCTGGAGGTGCGTCTGGCAGAGCTGGGGTTGACCGATGCCACCTGGGTGCCGCTGTTTCACCTGCACGCGGCAGCGGGTACGCCCTTGACGCTCAAGCAGCTTGCGCAGCGTGTGGGGCTGGACAGCTCTAGCCTAGTGCGTGTGGTGGATTTGCTGGAGTCGCGGGGTTTGCTTGTGCGCCACAGCGATGCCCACGACCGCCGCAGCAAATCGCTGTGCCTGACCGCGCAAGGCCAGCATGTGGTGGCCGATGTGCGCGCCAAACTGCACCAGGTGGAGGGCCAGTTGCTGCAAGGCATGGACAGCACCACCACTGCAGCGCTGCGCCACGGCCTGCAGCAATTGCACACCCGCCTGATTGCCATTCAGGCACAGGACAAGGCCGCGCAATGAACGCTGCTGATGCTCAACCCCGGCCACGGTGGCAGCGCGCCGCTGCAGCGCTGGGCTTTCATGTGCCGGCGCTGGCCTTTGCGCTGCGTACAGCGCTGGCCGCGTTTGCCGCTTTAGCGCTGGCCCACGCCATGGGGCTGGAGCACCCGCACTGGGCTGCCATGTCGGCCTGGGCCGCCAGCCAGCCCATGCGCGAGCATTTGCTCTCTCGCGGCCTGTACCGCTTTGGCGGCTCGGTGGTCGGTGTGGTGTATGCCGTGGCCCTGGTGCTGCTGGCGCAAGATTCGCTGTGGGTGCTCGCATTCGGTCTGGCACTGTGGGTGGCGGCGTGTGCTTTTCTGGGCAACTTGCAACGCGGCTATCTGGTGTATGGCTGCATGCTGGCAGGCTATTCGGCGGCCATGGTGGTGCTGCTGCACCATGGCCCGGCAGACAGCGTGTGGCCCTTGGCGTGGGACCGCATGCTGACGGTGATCACCGGGGTGGCTGCGGCGCTGTGTATTTCGTGGTGTTTTGCGCCACGGCGCAAAGCTGCGGTGCTGATTGCGCAAAGCCGCAGCGCGCTGGCTCAAGTGCTGCAAGCCGCCGCCGCCCAATTGCGCCAGCCGTCTGCAGGCCAGGCGCTGGACCAAGGCCATCTGCTGAGCCGTCTGGCGCAAGTTGAAGAGTTGCTGGAGCTGTACCCTGAAGGCTCACGCACGGCACGCAATACCTCCAGGGCCATGCACTGGCAGCAGCACTACGCCATGGAGCTGGTGTACCAGCTGGGGCAGGCACAGGGCAATACGGGTGCGGGCGCAGGCGCGCAGGCATCTGCATCCAGCGCCATCTTTGCGGCGGGTGACAGTGTGCTGGCACAGGCACAGCGGTTGGACTTGTGCAACGCCATAGATCAACTGGCCCAGGCCATGCACGCAGCACCGCATGCCCAGGGTGCCAGCCCTCAAGGGCTGAACCACGCTTTGCACCAGGCCATCCGCGCCTGTGAAGCGTCGATTGCAAGCTTGCAAGGCGGTGGCCAGCAGGCACTGCCCGGTTTGCATGCCCTGTACTTGCTGCTGCAAGCCATACGCCGTGGCCTGCGGGCTGAGGCGCTGGACCTGAACCTGCCTGCACGCAGTGGACACAGCGGTCAGCGGGGCAAAGGCCGCAAAGACTGCAATGGCCGCCATGCCAGCCCCCTGGCATTGCACCGTGACTGGGTGGGCGCGCGTGAAGCGGCCCTGCGCGCTGGCGGTACTTTGCTGGTGTTTGGCATGGTGTGGGCGTGGACGGGCTCCGGGCTGGTCGCTTTCGGCATGCTGGGTCTGTCCGTCATGCTGCTGGTGTTTTCTGCGTTTGAGAGCCCCAGCCACACCATGGCCTTTGTGCTGCGCGGGCAGCTGATTGGCGCAGGGCTGGCCTTGCTGTGCCAAAGCTGGGTGTGGCCGCTGGCACAGTCGAGCTGGCAGATGGTGGCGATGCTGCTGCCCTTTGCGCTGATGGGCGGGCTGGTGTTTGCCCACAAGCGCACGGCCGCTGGCGCAATGGACACCAACATGGCCATGTTCATTTTGCTGGCCCCCGTCTTTCCGGCAGCGGGCAGCTTCGGGCAGCACCTGAGCATGGCGCTGGTGGTGGTGTCTGGCCCGGCGCTGGCGTGGGTGGTGTACCGCTGGGTGTATCCCACCAATGGCCAGCGTCGCCTGCAAACCCTTGCGCGCATGATGGTGCAGGAGGTGCCAGATTTAGCGCGCCGTCTGTTGCAGGACGGCAGGCCTGTGCAGTGGCAGGTACGGCCGGCGCACCCCAGCAACCGCTGGCAGGTGCAGCTGCACCATCGTTTGCTGCGCCTGGTGCGCTGGGCAGACAAAACGCAGTGGCCCGAGCGCGCTGTGCTGCCACGCATGGCTTTGTCACTGCGCGCCATGCCTGCCACGCTGCTGCAGCTGCAGCAGTGGCGGCGCGAGACCATCCTGGTCACCCCGGCATTGCGCCGCACCGAGCGGCTGGCCGTTGTAGCGCTGCACCGGCTGGTTCAGTGGGGAGCGGGCGCGCCGTCGGCCAGCGCCAGCCGCAACGCACGTGCTGCCTGGCAGGCACTGGCGCAGCAAAGCTGCCTGCCTGCCGCACTGGCTGAGCAAGCGCAGTGCCTGGCGCAGCGTGACATTCCTGCGCTGGATGCGGTGCGCCATGCCTTGCACGAATTGCAGGCATAAAAAAGCCTGAACCACAGTGGTTCAGGCTTGGCGCCGCTTAGGTTGACGTTGACGGCTGCAGCAGTGCAGTGGGCTTATTTTGTGGCGCTGCGCAGCACCAGGATATCGATGGAAGAGGGCACACCCAGACGCACGGCAAAGCCGGGCCACAACCCCGCGCCATTGCTGACAAACAGGCGCATGGGGCCTACGTCGTACAGGCCACTGACAAAACCATCGTTGGCCGGGGCCACAATCCAGCGGTCCATGCCCTTGATATGACCGCCGTGGGTGTGACCGGCAATTTGCAGATCAATGCCGTGGGGCGCATAGCTGCGTGCCATCTTGGGTTGATGGCCCAGCAAAATGTGCACTTGCGCACCACCTGCCCGGGCTTGCTGTGCCACGGTTTGTACATCGGGTGGCACCCCCTCGGGGGTGTTGGGGTCGCTGTTTTGCTCAGACAGGCGGCCATACGCGGGGTCACCCACGCCAGAGATCGCCAGCTTTTGTCCGCGCACATCCAGCACCCGTGCTTCGTTGGCCAGATAGTTCAGGTTCAGGCGGTTGAACACCCTGGCCCACGCGTCGTAGCCGCTGTAGTACTCATGGTTGCCGGGGGCTGACCACACGCCAAAAGGTGCATGCAGGCCTGCCAGGGGGGCAATGTTGCCAGCTTGCGTGGGCGCATCACCATCAATCAGATCGCCGGGCAGCACCACCATGTCGGGCCGTGCTGCGTTGGTGCGTTCCACCAGCGCTTGCACGTAGGCGGCGTTGTTCACCGGCGTGGCATGAATGTCTGCCAGCACGGCAATGCGCAGGCCATCGAGCTGGGCAGGCAGGCGCGGCAGGGTCACTTCATGCTCATTGACTTGCGGCAGCTTGACGCCCTGGGTCAGGCCATAGGCATTCAAGCCCACTGCCAAAGCCATGCCCAGCACCGTCCAGCGTGGGCGCAGGATGCACGCTGCGCGGGTTGGGCCTGCGGTGGCTCGCAGCACCAGCCACAGCACATCTCGCACGATGGCCAGCACCACACCCATGCCAATGGCAGCAAACAGGCCGCCACTGATGACCTGCAGGTGCGAGACCAGGGCAAAGTTCATGAATTCATGGCGCATGGCCACAATCAGCAGCGCCGGTGCAATGCCCAGCAGCGTGGTGATGGCCACGCACCACACGAAAGCGCGGCGATGTTTTTTGAACAGGGGATACCAGAGCCAGAGCGACAGGATGGGCGCGAGCAGCGCAAGCAAAGAAACCATAAAAACAGTGCAAGAAACCAGTAAAGCGCGAGGACGCGGTGCCAAGAAGTTGCCAAAAGCAGGGTGCGCGCAAGCATAGCAATGCGATGTGTACGTTCTGTGCACCTGGGCTTACCCCATGTAAGGAAATGCGAGCAAGGGCTTGTCTGACAAGGCTTGAGCCTTGAGCGCGAGAAAGTACACCTTGTACCTGTTCAAGCGGATGGGTGCGGATTTGTTTTGAGAAATCTGGAGGTTTGGATGACAGCAAAAATCATCGCTATCGCGTGCAGTGCCTTGGCTGCAGCCACATTGTCTACATCGGCCCTGGCTGGTACAGGCGTGGGTGCAGGCTTGACCTGGACATTTGGTGGGCCCAAGCCCATTGCCGGCCCCGCGCTGGGGGTGAAGGTGTTTTCTACCGACAGGCAAGACAAGGCCGCAGCCTCGCTGGGGGTGGACTATTCCTTTGCCGATCGCAGCTTCCGTCCCAATGTGGGGGTGGCTTATCTGGGTAAGAACAATGTGTATGTGGGGGCTGATGTGGGCTACTCGTTTGCACAGCAGGGTATGAATTTCGGTGTGGGTGCCGGCTATGTAGACACGAAAAAGTAGCCGCTACAGCCGCTTGGAAAAATCCCCATGGTGGTGGCCATGGGGATTTTTTTATGCCTAAACCTATGTTCAACGCAGATGGGCTGGTGCTGGGATAATCCAGCCCCTTATGCCCTTGAAGATCACGTTTCCCGAGTCCCTGCCCGTATCCAGTCGCCGTGAAGAAATCATGGAGGTGATGGAGCGCCACCAAGTCGTCATCGTGTGTGGTGAGACGGGTTCGGGCAAGACCACCCAACTGCCCAAGATTGCCCTGGCGCTGGGGCGCGGCAAGATCAATGCGCAGCCAGATGCCAGCGGCAATGTGCGCGGTCACCTCATCGGCCATACGCAGCCGCGGCGCATTGCGGCAAGCTCGGTGGCCAAGCGCATCGCCGAAGAATTGAACACCCCGCTGGGCGAGCTGGTGGGCTACAAGGTGCGTTTTCAGGACACGCTGCAAAAAAATGCCTCCGTCAAGCTGATGACCGACGGTATTTTGCTGGCCGAAACACAGACGGACCCGCTGCTCAAGGCGTATGACACGCTGATCATTGACGAGGCCCACGAGCGCAGCCTGAACATCGACTTTTTGCTGGGTTACCTCAAGCAGATTTTGCCCAAGCGCCCCGATCTGAAGGTAGTGGTCACCTCGGCCACCATCGATGCCAACCGCTTTGCCCAGCACTTTGCGGGCAAGGAAGGCCCGGCGCCCGTGATCATGGTCTCGGGCCGCACCTTCCCGGTGGAAATGCGCTACCGCCCGTTTGAGGAAAAGAAGGACTACGACCTCAACGACGCCATAGCCGATGGTGTCGATGAGCTGTGGAGCGGTGGTGCCAAGGGCGGCGACATCCTGATCTTTCTGCCCGGCGAGCGCGAAATCCGTGAAGCGGCCGACCATCTGCGCAAGCACCTGCAGCACCATCCTGCGCTGCGCAGTGCCGAGGTGCTGCCGCTGTTCTCGCGCCTGTCGCAGGCCGAGCAAGACCGTATTTTTGATGGCCACACGGGCCGGCGCATTGTGCTGGCCACCAACGTGGCTGAAACCTCGCTGACGGTGCCCGGCATTCGCTACGTGATTGACGCAGGCACGGCACGTGTCAAGCGCTATTCCTTTCGTAGCAAGGTAGAGCAGTTGCTGGTGGAGCCCATCAGCCAGGCGGCGGCCAACCAGCGTGCAGGCCGTTGTGGCCGTGTGGCCAACGGCATCTGTATCCGCCTGTATGACGAGGCTGATTTCACCAGCCGTACACCGTTTACCGACCCCGAAATTCTGCGCAGCTCTCTGGCAGGCGTGATCTTGCGCATGAAATCGCTGGGGCTGGGCGATGTGGTGAACTTTCCGTTCCTTGAGGCCCCCTCGGGCCGCGCCATTGCCGACGGCTACCAACTGCTGGCCGAGCTGGGCGCGGTGGACGAGCGCGGCAACCTGCTGCACATGGGCAAGGAGCTGTCGCGCCTGCCGCTTGACCCGCGTGTGGGCCGCATGATTGTGGAGGCGCGCGAGCGCGGGGCGCTGGCCGAGGTGCTGATCATTGCCTCAGCACTGAGCGTGCAGGACGTGCGCGACCGGCCTTTGGAGGCGCAGCAGCAGGCCGACCAGCAGCACGCCAAGTTTGACGACGAAAAGAGCGAATTCAGCGGCTACCTGCGCCTGTGGAAGTGGCTGCAGGATGCCCGTGGCGGCAAGGTGGTGGCCAAAAGCCGTGCCGAGATGGCGGCGCAAACCCAGCCTGCTGCCAGGCCCAGCGCGCGCAACCAGGCATTCCTGCCCGTCAGCCAGCGCTCCAGCGGCGCGCAGGTGCAAGGCACCGTAGAAGAACGACTGGCGCTGTTCAGCCCTGCCGATGTGGTGGAAGACGCCACGCACAAAATCAGCAACCGCCAGTGGGAGCAACTGCTGCGCCAGAACTTCATCAACATTCGCCGTGTGCGCGAGTGGCGTGACATTCACAGCCAGTTGATGACGGTGATCAAAGAGCACAAGTGGCTCATCAACAGCGAACCCGCAGGCTACGAGCCTGTGCACCTGTCCATGCTGTCTGGGCTGCTGGGCAATATCGGCTACAAGGGCGAAGAAAGCGATGCCTACCTGGGCGCACGCGGTATCAAGTTTCACCCGCACCCCGGCGCGCATTTGAGCAAAAAGCCCGGCCGCTGGATTGTGGCGGCCGAGCTGGTGGAAACCTCGCGCCTGTACGGGCGCGGCATTGCGGCGATTGAGCCGCAGTGGCTCGAAGAGGTGGGCGCGCACCTTTTAAAAAAGCAGCTGCTGGACCCACACTGGTCCAAAAAACAGGCCGATGTGGTGGCGCAGGAGCGCGCCACGCTGTATGGGCTGGTGGTCTACAACGGACGCAGCGTCAGCTATGGCCGGGTCGATCCGGATGCCGCGCGCACCATGTTCATTCGCCAGGCGCTGGTAGAGGGGCAGTGGGACACGCAGTGGCACTTTCTGCCCTCCAACATCAAGATGGTGCGCAAGGTGGAAGACCTGGAGCACAAGTCGCGCCGCCAGGACGTGCTGGTGGACGATGAGCTGATCTTCGCCTTCTATGACCAGCATCTGCCCAAGGGCATCTACAGCGGTGCCACGTTTGACAAGTGGTTCCGCGTGGCCAGCAAAGGCCAGTCTGAGTTGCTGCGCCTGTCCAAAGACGAGCTGATGCGCCATGAGGCGGCAGGCATCACCACTGACAATTTCCCCAAGATCGTCAAGCTCGGCGGCGTCGATTGCAGCGCCACCTACCTGCACAGCCCCGGCGATGCACGCGATGGCATCACGGTGACGGTGCCGCTGTTTGTGCTCAACCAGGTCTCTGAGGAACGGGCCGAATGGCTGGTGCCCGGCATGCTCAAGGACAAGATTCAGGCCTTGCTCAAAAGCCTGCCCCAGCGCCCGCGCAGCCGCTTTGTGCCGCTGCCCGAAAGCGCAGCGCGCCTGGCCGAGCTGTTTACGCAAAGCGAGCGCTGGGCCAGGGGTGGACTGATTGATGTGCTGCTCAAGCAAGTGCGCGATGAAACCTCGCTGGATGTCAAGCGCGCTGACTTCAAGCTGGACATGCTCAGCCCGCACCTGTTCATGAACTTTCGCATCGTTGACGAGCATGGCCGCCAGCTGGGCCAGGGCCGCAATCTGGGCGCGCTCAAGGCCGAGTGGGGCGTCAAGGCGCGTGGTGCGTTTCAGGCTTTGGCATCATTAAAGGTAGCTGCTACCATAGAGCAGTCAACAGTTTCAGATAAAAAAGTATCTGAAAACAAGCAACTGCAAGCGATAGTAGCTCCTAAAAACGATAAGGCAACCGCCAAGGCATCGACTGCACCGCCACCTGAAAAGGCCGACCAGCGTTACACCGCATGGAGTTTTGGCCAACTGCCAGAGCTGATGGAAATCAGCAAGGGCAGCACCACCTTGATTGGCTTTCCCGCGCTGATCGATCACGGCACCGATGTAGGCATTGAGGTGTTTGACGAACCCGAGGTGGCCGCCGCCAAGCACCGCCTGGGCTTGCGCCGCCTGTTTGCGCTGCAGATCAAGGATGCGCTCAAGTACCTGGAAAAGAACATTCCAGACCTGCAGAAAATGGCCGTAGCCTACATGCCGCTGGGCACGCAGGAGGAGCTGCGCGGCCAGATCATTGATGTGGCAATTGACCGCGCATTTTTGCAGGAGCCGCTGCCCGACAATGAGGCGGACTTCAAGCAGCGCGTGCAGGATGGCCGTGGCCGCCTGACGTTGATTGCCAACGAAGTGGCACGCATGGCCGGCGTGATTTTGGTGGAGTACGCCGCCGCTGCGCGCAAGATCAAGGACACCAAGAACGCCCCGGAAGCCACCAAGGATGCGAGCGAGCAGCTGCAAAAGCTGATGCCCAAAAACTTCATTGCCGTGGCTCCCTGGAGCCAGCTGGCCCACTACGCCCGCTACCTCAAGGCCATCACCATTCGGCTGGACAAGTATCGCGCAGACCCGGCGCGTGATGCCGCCAAACTCAAAGAACTGCAGCCGCTGGAGCAGCGTTACTGGCGTCTGGTGGCCGAACGCAAGGGCGCAGTCGATGCCCGCATGCAGGAATACCGCTGGATGCTGCAAGAGCTGCGCGTGAGCTTTTTCGCGCAAGAGCTGCGCACGCCGTACCCCGTCAGCGCCAAGCGGCTGGACAAGGTGTGGGCGCAACTGCAGCAGTAAGCGTTTTCGTATTGCGCCACCGCCACTGCCACCGCAGCAGGAGCGGTGGCGGGTACACCCCCCGGTCCGCCCCCCCGGATCGGGTTTTGACATAGAGATTTTTGAATGACCGATATCACCCAAGACCTGCGCGTGGTTGCCATTGACAACGACAGCTACGACCAGGCTGTGGCCGCTGCCCGGACCTACTGCGTGGGCGATGACCCTGCGGGCTTTGCCTTCACAGGCAAGGCGACGCTGATGTTCCAGCGCGAGGCAGATACGTGGGCGCATGAGTCTTTCAGCAGCACGCCGTTGATTCGGCATGTAAATCCCGTGCAGGGTGCTGCAGACGCAGATGCTGCGCAGACGGCAGATTTTCTGCGCGCCGTGGCCGATCAGGTCACTTACATGCATGTGCCAGCCGAGTGCCAGACCATGCAGGTCGATGATGTGTGGGGCATTGACTGTGAATTTTTGATGTTTGCCATGCCACACCCTGCGCAAGAAGGTGGCACGGCATGGCTGCTGGTGCCTGGGCCGCACGATCGCGTGGTGTCATCGCGCCAAACGGTACAGGACTACCAGTTCGCAGAAATCAAGGCAGCCGCCAAAGACCTGGGCTTGTAAGCGCAGGGCTGTCTCGCCATGGTTTGCCTTTTCGGGGGGGCAAGGAGGCTGCTGCGTCCAGACAGCCTTGGGTCGTCCTGCCTTGTGCAATGCTGGCCGTCAAGCAGTCACGGTGCATGTCCCTGCACCCCCAGCGGTTGACCCGAAAGCCTGCATGTGCACAATGCGCCCCACGAAACAAGGGGGCGCGGCGCAAGTGGGTGCTTGGTGACAAGCTGCAGCGGCGTGCCAGATACATACAAAGGGAGACACCATGTTCCGCACACTTTTGAAGTCCAAGATTCACCGGGTCAAGACCACGCAGTGCGAGCTGCACTACGAAGGCTCGTGCGCCATTGACGAAGATTTGCTGGAAGCCGCCAACATTGCCGACAACGAGCAGATCCACATCTGGAACATCGACAACGGCGAGCGCTTTGTCACCTATGCCATCAAGGGTCAGCGCGGCAGCGGCATGATTTCTGTCAATGGTTCTGCCGCACGCCGTGCTGCCGTGGGCGATTTGTTGATCATTGCGTCCTTTGCGCAAGTGCATGAAAGCAATGTGGCAGAGCACCAGCCACAGCTGGTGTTTGTGGACGATCACAACCGCCAGACACAGCTGCGCCATCACGTGCCCACACAGACGCTGTAAACCAGCACCTTTTTGCCTTTTGCGCAGTCTTTGCGCAAGTTCTTAATGGCGGCCAATGGCTGGTGCACCCAGCCTTGCGCCAGCGTTTGGTGGAGTGGATCGCAACCATGACGGCTTTGAACACAGAAACAGCAGGCAACAGCGCAACCCCTTACGGCACGCTGCCCCCCGCATCACCCATGCCTGCGCGCAAGCCGGTCAGCCTGCCGCGGCTGGCCCATATGCGTGCGCAGGGCGAGAAAATTGCCATGCTGACGGCGTATGACGCCACTTTTGCGGCGGTGGCCGACGCAGCAGGTGTGGACTGTATTTTGGTGGGCGACTCACTGGGCATGGTCTGCCAGGGGCGGCACAGCACGGTGGGCGTGTCGCTCGAAGACATGGTCTATCACACGGCCAGCGTGGCACGTGGACTGCACCGCAGTCAGGGCACAACGTGGCTGGTGGCCGACATGCCCTATGGCAGCTATGCCGAAAGTGCCGAGCAAGCCATGCGCAATGCCTGCCTGCTGATGCAGGCCGGTGCCCATATGGTCAAGCTCGAAGGCGGTGGCTGGACCGCTAGGACGGTGGAATTTCTGGTGGCACGCGGTGTGCCCGTGTGCGCCCACCTGGGGCTGACGCCGCAAACCGTCTACGCGCTGGGCGGCTACCGCGTGCAGGGCCGTGACGAGGCCGCAGCCCAGTTGCTGCGCCAGCAGTCGCTGGAGCTGCAAAGCGCTGGTGCCACCATGCTGGTGCTGGAGATGGTGCCAGAGCAACTGGCCAGCCGCATCACGCAAGAGCTGGCGCATTGCCACACGATTGGTATTGGCGCTGGCAATGGCACTGCCGGGCAAGTGCTGGTGCTGCACGACATGCTGGGCATGAACCTGGGCAAGATGCCCAAGTTTGTGCACAACTTCATGGCCGATGCGGGCAGCATTCAGGGTGCCATGCAGGCCTATGTGCAGGCCGTCAAGGCAGGCACGTTCCCAGACAACCGCGTGCACGCCTGGTAAGCCGGTCTTCGCTCCAGTTACAGAGAGATTTTTCGCCATGCAGATCGTTCAATCCATCGATGCCTTGCGCCAGACCCTGGCAGGGCGTGGTCGTCCCGCCTTCGTGCCCACCATGGGCAACCTGCACGAAGGGCACTTGTCCCTTGTGCGCCATGCACGCGAGCACGGTGACATCACCGTGGCCAGCATTTTTGTCAATCGCCTGCAGTTTCTGCCGCACGAAGACTTTGACAGTTACCCGCGCACCTTTGAGGCCGATTGCGCCACATTGCAGGCGCAGGGCTGTGACGTGGTGTTTGCCCCCAAAGAGCAGGATTTGTACCCCCAGCCACAGACTTTCAAACTGCAGCCCAACCCAGCGCTGGCAGACATTCTGGAAGGGCACTTTCGCCCGGGCTTTTTCACCGGTGTATGCACGGTGGTGATGAAGCTGTTTGCCTGTGTATTCGGTACTGCCGGGGGCGGGGTGGCCGTGTTTGGCAAGAAGGACTACCAGCAGTTGCTGGTGATTCGCCACATGGTGCAGCAGTTTGCGCTGCCCGTGCAGATCATCGGCGTGGATACCGAGCGCGCCGCAGACGGCCTGGCGCTGAGCTCGCGCAATGCCTATCTCAACGCCGAGCAGCGTGCGCAAGCGCTGGCCCTGCACAAGCAGCTGCAATGGCTGGCGCACCAGGTGCGCACAAGCGGGCAACCACTGGCGCAATCGGAGGCGCAGGCCATGCAGCGCCTGACAGACTTGGGCTGGCAGCCCGACTACCTGACCGTACGCCAGCGTGACAACCTGCTGCCACCCGCACAGGGGGACGCCAGCCAGACCCCCCTGGTAGCGCTGGGTGCTGCGAAGCTGGGAACAACCCGCCTGATCGACAACCTGGAGTTTTAAGCAGCCCACCCTGCGCCTCAGGCGCAGCAAAGTGTGAAGGGCAGAGGAAATCGGTCTTACATGCGGGCTGGGCTGACATACACAAGTCACATGCCGCTTCAAAATGGCAGTCCAGAAAGGATGTGCCATGCATTTTCGATCATCCTCGTGCCGTGTTGCAGCGTTCAGTTCGCCGGCACCTGTTTTGCCTGTGCCGCCCATGCCCAGGCAGCCACAGGACACAGACCCTTCGCCAGAGGCTTTGCCCCCGCCTGTGCCTGTCCAGGAACCGCCCAATGGCACGCCACCCATCGAGCTGCCGCCCAAGCCGGGCCCACAGCCGGCGGCTTAAGGCCCTGTGCATGCGTTGTGCTGCCCCGGTTGCCCAGCGACAGCAGACAGTATTTTTAGGCTAAGGCTTTGCGCATGCGTGCGTTTTGCAGGGTGACACCATGCAAGACCTCAGACCTGCGCTCCAGCACGCTAAAACCGTGCAAAGCAAAAAATGGCTCTGCCGTCTTGCTGACGTTGGAAGTGAGCTCGGTCAACTTCAGAAACTCGGCTTCTTCATGAATCCGTGCCATCAGCTGTGTCCCAATCCCTTGGCGTGGGTAGTGGCCTGACACAAAGAAATGGTCGATATAGCCGCTGGCCTGTACATCGGCATAGCCCACGATCACACCGTTGAGCACGGCTACGAAGGGCTGAATTTTCTGAACCAGCTGGGCCCACATCTTCTGATCAACTTCAGGTGGAGCCCAGGCATTGACTTGCTCTTGCGTGTAGTTGCGGATGGCGACTTCATGGATCGCCGTGAAATAGACATGAAACAACGCGGCTTCATCACCCATCTTGAACTTGCGAATCTCCATGCCAGCCTCTTTCTGTACCACGCCAAACGGCAAGCGTGCCTGCTGCATTCATTCAGACAGCGATGCAACGTCTTTCAGAATGCGCAGCACGCAAAGGGGCACAGTTTAGCGTTGCGCGAGCCAAGACAAGGCCAGCATCCAGACGGCGCAGCCTGATGTGGCTTCTTATGCGCCGTCTCCTGCATTGCCGGTGATGGGCAGCACGGTGCCGGTGATGTAGCTGGAGCAAACTGGCGACGCCAAAAACACATAGGCCGGAGAAATCTCTTCGGGCTGTGCGGGGCGGCCCATGTCCGTGTCTGCACCAAAGTTGGCGATATCGTCTTCGGTCTTGTCTGCAGGGTTCAGGGGCGTCCACACTGGGCCGGGTGCTACGGCGTTGACACGGATACCACGGCTGGCCAAGTTAGAGGCCAGTGACTTGGTAAAGGCGTGAATGGCGCCCTTGCTGGCGGCGTAGTCCAGCAAGTAGGTACTGCCGCGCAGGCCTGTGACCGAACCGGTGTTGATGATGCAGTCGCCGCGCTGCATATGCGCCACAGCGGCGCGAGCCATGTACACATAGCCGTAGATGTTGGTTTTGAAGGTCTCGTCAATGCGCGCATCGCACAGGTCTTGCAGGCTTTCTGCATGTTCCTGGAACGCGGCGTTATTGACGAGGATATTGAGCGCACCAAATTTCTTCACCACCTTGCGCACGGCTTGCTCGCAGTAGGAGCTGTCACGTACATCGCCTGCAATCGACATGCATTGCGCGCCCTCGGCCTTGACATGTTTGCAGGTGGTTTTTGCATCTTTATGCTCATTCAGATATGCAATTGCAACGTTGGCGCCCTCGCGCGCAAACAGTACGGCTACGGCGCGGCCAATGCCCGAGTCGCCCCCCGTGATCAGTGCCGTCATGCCCTGCAATTTGCCACTGCCATGGTAGTTGGGTGCTGCAAACTGTGGAGGGCATTCCATCAAATGCTCGTGCCCGGGTTTGTCCAGGCTTTGCGCGGGCATGGGATTGCTGGGCAGTGCATGGCCAGGGCCCGGTGCCGCTGCTTTGCGCGTTGTTTTTTTCTTGCTCGCTTGTGCGTCTAGGGCCTTCTGGGCTTTTTGCAAGCGCTTTTGTCGCTGGGCAGTTGTTTGCGCTTTGGCGGTGGCCATCTTCGTTGCCATGCTTTCTCCTTGGGCTAGCACTGGGGGGTGTTTTCAGTTTTGCCAAGGCACCTCGAACGATGTGGGGGCAAATCTAGATCGCGGCAGTAGGAGAGGGGCTGTTTCTGGGTTGGCACAAAGGCGCACCCAATGTGGTGGTGGTGCTGCTGCCGATGCCTTGCTGTCAGCGTTTTCTTCTTCGATCAATACCCTCTGACCGCTGGCATCTCCTGTGCTGGTACAACATGGGCGGGTATGCATCGTTTTTATGGAGCGCTATGGCAGCGCATGTCCTCGCGTTACTGGCGGCGTTTGTTGCCGCAGGAGCACATTTTTGTCCGCACCATCTTTGGTGATGGGATGGGCGCGTGGCTGGCTGGGCATGTGCGCTTGGGTCAGCGCCGCTTAGGGGATACAAGGCGTGCGCTATCGCTCAATGGTGGCTGGCTATCGTTTCCTGCCGCCATGTTTGAGGCGGGTGGCATGCGCCAGTCACTGCGTTTGAGCGACCCCGTGGTGGCAGGCATTGTTGCCCACGAACTCCTGCACGTCCTTCAGCGCAGGCAAAAGCAGCCTGTCACTCGCCAAGCATTGCTTTTGCAGTGTCAATGGCTGCTGCAAGGCCGTGATCCCTATAGCTACAGCAACTGCAGCAATGCTGCTGGGCAATTAAGGCAGTTCTGGCGTGCCAGCGTTGAGCAGCAAGGTCAGATGTGGCAAGACTGCGTGCAGGCGCAAGTGGCGGGCCAGCCGCTTGCGTCACATGCTTTATTGGCTGTGGCAGTGCGTGCCGGCAGATTGCGCCAGCGGATGGGAAAGCGCTGAAATTTCAGGTGTGCGTGTTTCTCGGTCATGCCAGCGCACGACCGTCTGTCACCAAGGCGTATGCAGCGCTCATATTTAGATAGCTGATGCCATAAGGCGGGTAAGAGCACGAGGCAAAAAGATGATGTTCTGTAGCGCTTTTGGGTAATTGTTTGATTTGGTAGTTCCGCACAGCGAAACATTCTGACCGGGTCGCGCAAGTGACCGCTCGTGGGGTGCTTCCCGAATGTCAGACTCCGCCAGAGGCGATAGTTTCAAGGCATTCGCAACCTGAGATGGAACTGCTGTTATGCGCCCGCACTTTAATCATTGGCCACGCCGTGTTCCCCATGCATTGACCTTGCTGGATACGTCCCTGTGGGACAACCTGGCCACCAGTGCCCGACGTTATCCCGCTAAAGCAGCGCTGCAGTTTTTTGGCAGCTCGATCACCTATCGAGAACTGGCAGATGGTGCCGAGCGGCTGGCCGCACACCTGCATGCAGCAGGCGTGCGCAAGGGCGATCGTGTCATGTTGCTCATGCAAAACCTGCCGCAGCTGGTGATGGCGCACTTTGCCATCCTGCGTGCCAATGCTGTCGTGGTGCCTGTCAATCCGATGAATCTGGCGCAGGAGCTGGAGCACTACATCACCGATGGCAGCATCAAGCTGGCCTTCACCACTGCCGATCTGGCAGACGAGCTGGTCAAGGCCAGCAATGCCTTGCCCGCAGGCCAAGGCTTGCAGCAGATGGTGGTGACGCAGCTGGGTGAATACCTGCCGCCACAGGCGCAGCGCGAGCCGATTCCAGATGTCTGGCAGGCATGGCTGACGACAGAGCGTGCGGTGCCCGTGCTCAACGGCGGCGAGGTGGTGCTGTGGAAACAGGCCTTGGCCTGCTCTGCCCCGGCGCCTGCGCTGGACGTCGGGCCGCAGGACATGAGTGTGCTGCCCTACACCAGCGGCACGACTGGCTTGCCCAAGGGCTGTGTGCACACGCATTCGAGCATCATGTTCAACACGGTGGCCTCTGCCGTATGGGGCAGTGGGTGCAGTGAGAACGTCACGCTGGCCGTCATCCCCATGTTCCACATCACAGGCATGGTGTCCATGATGCATTCGAGCATCTACGTAGGCGCCACCATGGTGCTGATGCCGCGCTGGGACCGTGAGCTGGCCGGGCGCCTGATCTCGCAATACAAGGTGACGAACTGGACCAACATTCCCACCATGGTGATTGACCTGTTTGCCAGCCCTAAATTCAAGCAGTTTGACCTGAGCAGCCTGACCTATATCGGCGGTGGCGGTGCGGCCATGCCGCAGGCGGTGGCTCAGCGATTGTTTGAAGAATACGGGCTGCGCTATCAGGAAGGCTACGGCCTGACCGAAACTGCGGCACCCTCGCACAACAACCCGCCAGAGAAGGCCAAGCAGCAGTGTCTGGGCGTTCCCTTCATTGGCACAGACAGCCGGGTGATCGATCCCGACACTCTGCAAGAAGTGCCTGTTGGTGAGCAGGGTGAAATCATGGTGTGCGGCCCCCAGGTGTTTTCAGGCTACTGGCGCAACGAAGCTGCCACCCGCGCTGCCTTTGTTCAGATCGATGGCAAGCGTTTTTTCCGCACCGGTGATCTGGGGCGCATGGATGAAGAGGGCTACTTCTTTATCACCGACCGCCTCAAGCGCATGATCAATGCCAGCGGTTTCAAGGTCTGGCCTGCCGAGGTGGAAGTGCTCATGTTCCGCCATCCGGCGATTCAGGAAGCCTGCGTGATCTCGGCCAAAGATGCTTACCGTGGCGAGACAGTCAAAGCGGTGGTGGTACTGCGCCAGGATTACAAGGGCAAGGTATCAGAGGAAGACATTACCGCATGGTGCAGAGACAACATGGCCGCCTACAAAGTGCCGCGACTGGTCACTTTTGTAGACGCACTGCCAAAGAGCGGCAGCGGCAAGGTGATGTGGCGCCTGCTGCAAGAGGCCCAGACCGCCCCTGCATGAGACACAGCTTGAATGAACCGGCACCTGCATCAGGTGCCGGTATTTTTTGGGTAATGTGGCTAGCAGATTCAGTAATTTGAGGCTGAAAACCTGCGCGCAGTCACTGGCTGGGAGTAAGCTTGCATACCTTATGGCCCATGTGACTTTTCCTCCCCCATACCATTCTCCCAACCGCGTGACTGAGCAGCTGCGCGATCACGGTTATGTCGTGCTGCAGCCTGCAGATACCGCCGCCTGGCTGGAATGTGATCTGGCAGCCCTGCTGGCGCTGACCCCCGACTGGGAATCACTGCCGCCAGACGAATTCCTCAAGGATGGGGGGCGCTATCGCTTTCGCCGCCACGCCAGTTTTGAGGTGGTGGGTGACACGGTCACGCAAGTGGCGCACCGTGCGCACTGGCAGCCTGTCAAGTACAACGCCTTGCACGGTGGCATGGAGCGCTGGTTTGCACCCATGCATGCATCCACCACGCAACAAGCCGTGTGGACGCAGCTGGTTGCCCGGTTGGCGCATCTTTCGCAGCAACTGTGTGGCAAGGCGATGGACACCCCCTGTTTTGTTGAGGCGCACCAGTTTCGGATTGATACTGCCGATGGCATTGGCCGCCCCACGCCCGAAGGCGCGCACCGCGATGGTGTGGACTTGGTGGCTGTGTTTTTGGTAGGGCGACGTGGCGTCAAAGGCGGGGAGACCCGCGTGTTTGAGGCCCAGGGCCCCAGCGGCCTGCGCTTTACCCTGACTGAGCCTTGGTCACTGATGCTGCTCGATGACGCGCGCATGATTCATGAGTCCACGCCCATCCAGCCGCTGGGAGATGCCGAGCACGGTGCGCGTGATACCTTGGTCATTACTTGCCGTGGCCAAGGATTTCAGGGAGATGAAGGCAAGAAATCTGGCTGATTTGACACGTGTCAAGGTGGGCGGTGTACTACGGGTGCAGACTGCATCTGTAGGCTGGTTCAAAGCCAGCCGCTGTTTTACATAAAGAGGAGTTATTCATGTTCAAGCACATTCTGGTTCCTGTCGATGGTTCGGAAACCTCGTTGAAAGCTGTCTCCAGGGCCGCAGAGCTGGCCAAGGCTTTTGGCAGCGAAGTTACTGCGGTCTATGTGCTCGACCCCTATCCTTTTACGGGCGTTGGCGCTGATTTTGCCTACGGTCAGGCCCAGTACCTGAGCGCAGCAACTGCAGAAGCCAACAAGGCACTGGAAGATGTAAACAAGGCCATGGCCGATACCGGCGTGGCCGTCAAGACACTGGTGGGCGAAGGCCACGCCGTACACGAAGGCATTGCCCGCGTGAGCGAAAACGTGGGTGCTGACCTGATCGTGATGGGCTCGCACGGCCGCCGTGGTCTGGAAAAGCTGGTGCTGGGCAGCGTGGCACAGCGCGTGCTGCAGACCACCCGCATCCCCGTGCTGGTAGTGCGCGACTAAGTCATTCGCGCCGTCCCTGTCAAAAACGCTGCCACTGGCAGCGTTTTTTTATGCACGAAAGCCGTCAAGTGCTTGCACGCTCAAAGCGGTGAATGCCACCCGCAGCATCGCTGATGCGCGGCCAAGATCAGCCGTAAAGCCGCAGGCAGTACAGATATGCACGACAACTACAGACAGCGGCGTATCAGCGGTGGTGCTGGTGGCGCTTACTGCCCCAGGCGGGCAAACAAGGCATCGCCCACACGCTTGGCCGTCTGCAGCATCTGGATGCTCAGTGGTGCCAGCAGCCGAAAGCCGCCAGCTTTGCCCGTGCGCAGGCGGTAGGCATCGTCCAGACGCTTCCACTGCACAAAGAAGTGTTCAATGAAACGCAGCATCAAAGCCAGCTGCAGTGCAAAACGCTGTGATGGAAAGCCCAGCCTGGACAGCGGCTCCAGCAGCGTTTCCAGCAACTGCAAAATCTGGCTAGGGTGTGTCGTGACTGTCAGCGCCACCCCCAGCGTAGAGGCGCAGGCCAGACGCAGTGAACTGATGGCTGCCAGTTCGTAATTGCCCATGAATGCGTGGAAAACGGCAATCAGCAACGCTGCAATCAGCACCGAGACAATCAGCCGACGTGCCACACGCGTGGCTGGGCCCAGGCTGAGCCACAGCAGCAGGCATGCCAGGGCGCAGACCCCCATGATGGTGGGCGACTGCAAAAGAAACAGCAGCGTGCCCAGCACCGCCATCAGCGCCAGCTTGATCGCCGGGCTGACGCGGTGCAGCCACGTGATGTGTTCGCTGTAAAGGCTGCCCATGGCTTAGCTGTCCATGGCTGCAACGCGTGCGCGCACGCTGGCTTCGTAGGCGGCGCAGACGGTGCTGCCTGCGCCGTCTGCCAGTACACGGCCTTGCTCCAGCCAGATCACGCGCGAAAAGTTGCGCACATGCTCCAGCAAATGGGTGGAGACAATGACCTGCTGCGCAGTCTGTGCAATGTCCCGCGCCAGGCGGGCCTGACCGGGAAGATCAAGGCTGGCAAAAGGCTCGTCCAGCAGCAGGCTGCGCGGGCCCGCCAGCAGCAGCGCCAGCCAGCACACATGCTGGCGCTGGCCCTGGCTGAGGCTGGTGACAGCCCGGTCAGCCCAGTCCTGCAAGCCTCGGTTTTGCAGAAATTGCAGCGCCTGCGCCTTGGCTTCTTTCTTTTTCAGCCCTTGGGGCTGCAGCCCCAGTGCCAGCTCCTCCACCACGGTGGGGAAGATGATCTGGTCGTCGGGGTTTTGAAACATCATGCCCACCCAGCGTGCGCGCTGGGCGCCTGCGGCGTGCAAATCTTGACCCCGGCTCAGTACCTGCCCGCTGTCGGGCACTTCCAGGCCGCACAGCAAGCGCAGCAAGCTGGTTTTGCCTGCGCCGTTATCGCCAATCAGGCCAATGCGCGGCTCGTGCAGTTGCAGGCTCAGCCCATCAAAAACCTGCGTGCGCCCGCGCTGCAGGCGCACTTGCTGCAGCGCCAAAGCGGCTGCGGTGGAGGAATCAGTGACGACAGTGTGGGAATTCATTCAAGGGTTCAACGGCGCAAAACAGGCCGCATTGTGCCTGATGGAGGGTGCACGGCCTGTGCGTGTAGGTGGGTGCCCACGCTGAACATCGGGGTCAGGTTCCATAATCACTGGCATCCCTAACCATGGAGTGATTGTTATGAGCCAATACCAAGTTGCCATCATTGTGGGCAGTCTGCGCAAAGCGTCCTTCAACCGCCAGCTGGCACAGGCGATTGCCAAGATGGCACCTGCAGGCTGGACGTTCACCAGCGTGGATATCAGCCAGCTGCCGCTGTACAACCAGGATGCCGATGGCCAGGAGGTGGCGGTGGTCAAGCAGTTTCGCGATGCCGTGCGCAGTGTTGATGCCGTGCTGTTCGTCACGCCCGAGTACAACCGCTCCATTCCGGGGGTACTCAAAAATGCGGTGGACCAGGGCTCACGCCCTTATGGCCAGAGTGTGTGGGATGGCAAGCCTGCGGCGGTGATTGGCATGTCGGTCGGGGCGATTGGTACGGCTTTGGCGCAGCAGCATCTGCGCAACATACTGGCTTATCTGAACATGCCCACTCTGGGTCAGCCTGAAATGTTCCTGCAGGCCAAAGACGGCTTTTTCAACGCCGACGGCAGCATTGGCGAAAACAGCAATGCCTACGTACAAAAGTTTGTAGACCAGTTTGCAGCTTGGGTGCTGCAACACAAGAAATAATCCAAGGATTATTAAAAACAAGAGCTGCCAGCGCTTGTCAGTGCTAGGTTTCAGATATAAATGATGCTGAAACCTTTAGCTGGTAAGCGTTGGCAGCTCTTTTATTTGATTGCTTTGCTTAAAGCCCCTTGGCTTGATCGATGGCTTTCACAATGGTTTTGCCGGTAGCCTGTACGCCGGGCTTGTCAAAACCCGAGCCTGGGGTCACAGCAGGGTGGCCCAGCAGGTACTTGCGGGTTTCCTGCGCTTCGCTGACTGCAGGCGGTTTTTCGGCAGCTCGGGCGGCGGCATTGCTGCGGGTGTATTGCTGGTAGGCGTCATACACATCAGCTTGCTGGCTCAGTGCTGACTGGTCAATGCGCTGCTGCTGCATCCAGTAGCCACCCACAATCAGCACGCCCACCAGTACCACCACCGTGCCAGCCAGCCAGGAAACGAGTGTGGAGTCGTTATTTTTTTGAACGGGGAGTGGTTTGCGTACAGCCATGCATCTCTTTCGTATCAACCTGCTAATGCAACAATTGTAGAGGTCAAGACACAATGTGTAACGGTTTGCCGCAGTAGCAGACAGGGGCTTGATCAGGGTGAATACGCAGCCTTCGTTTTTGGGTATGTGAGTACAAACCCTTATATGCACCCAATGGCGCTTCTTGCCTGTTTAAGTACCTGTTTTCATTCGTCTTTATGGGTACTGCCGGCTGGGTATTGCCCAATATGGGTGAGGGCCAAAGTTTTTACAATCGTTGCTAGATTCACAAATCTAGAGCTTTGCCGTTGCGTGCCACCTGCATGCACGAGCCAAAGCCTTTCTATTTTTAGACAACGAGGGACATTCCATGGTCATGATTCGCCGTACTTTTATCGCCGCGTGCACCACGGCTGCTGTGGCTATGGCTGCGGGCAGCGCGGTTGCTGCCCCCAAAGAAGTCAAGCTGGGCTATGCGCTGGCGATCAACTCGCACTACGGCGCTGCAGCCAAGGCATGGTCTGAATCGGTTGAAAAGGGCACCAACGGTGCGTTTGCCGTCAAGCAGTTTCCTTCCAGCGCCCTGGGCGGTGAGCGTGAGCTGATCGAAGGTCTGCAACTGGGTACGGTAGAAGCGGCCATCGTCTCTACCGGCGCGCTGAGCAACTTTGTAGGCGATGTGGGCATCGTCGATATTCCGTTCCTGTTCCGTGACACGGCCCATGCGCGTGCGGTGCTGGATGGCAAGTTCGGTCAGGACCTGCTGGGCAAATTCAAGCAGCGCGGTCTGGTTGCACTGGCCTGGGGCGAGCAGGGCTTTCGCCACCTGACCAACAACAAGGTGGCCGTCAAGAGCGTGGCCGACCTCAAGGGCCTGAAGATTCGCGTGACCGAGAACCCCGTGCACATCACGGCTTTTCGCACGCTGGGTGCATCGCCCACCCCCATGTCATGGCCTGAAGTGATCAGCGCCTTGCAGCAAGGCACGATCGACGGTCAGGAAAACCCCATTTCCGTGCTCACTTCCTCCAAGCTGTGGGAAGTACAAAAGCACCTGACCTTGACTGCCCACGTGTACGCACCTGTGGTGCTGATCGTGTCGCCCACTTTCTGGGGCGGCCTCAATGACGCTCAAAAGGCAGCCTTTACCGAAGGCGCCAAGGCGGGTGCAGTAGCCTCGCGCGCCTTTGTCGATGATGTGGAAACCAAGGGCGTGGCCCTGGCCAAGAGCCACGGCATGCAAGTGGTCGAGAAAGTCGACGCTGCAGCCTTTCGCACGGCCTTGGAGCCTGCTTACAAGCAGTACGCCAAGAAGTTCGGTCAACCCGCACTGGACGCTATTGCCAACGTGAAGTAAGGAAGCGCGGCTTCCGTTGTACCGCTCTGTGTGGTGCAAAGCCTGCGTGCGCTGTAGATAGCCCGCAGGCTTTTGCCGTTTGGAGCGCATGATTGTCCGCCGCGCATCGCAAGCCTGTGCATGGAGCTTTTTCCATGTGCAGGAAGGGATCGACTTTTTAAAGAAAGCGTTGTGCAGTGCATGCCATTGAATGCATGCGGGCTGTACACCGACGACCTATGCTCGACTGCATTGAACGGTGGCTGGTAGCCATCAACCGCTGGATATTGATTGTGTTGCTGCTGGCCATGGCCTGCATCATTTTCTCGAACGTGGTGCTGCGCTACACCACGGGTGACTCCATCTTCTGGGCTGAAGAGGTCTCGCGGCACATGATGATCTGGGTGACCTTTCTGGGCGCGGGTCTGGTCCTGCGCACCGGTGGGCACGTCGCCATCGACAACTTGCACACCGCGGTAGGCACCAGGGCAGCACGCATGCTGCGGGGCTTGGTGGCGGTGGGTATTGCGCTGTTTTGCGTGTTCATGGCGGTGGCCTCTAGTGACTATGTCTGGCGCACGCGTTTTCAGACAACGGCGGCCACGGACATTCCTATTTCCTTCATCTATGCCGCCATGCCTGTGGGCTTTGTGCTGGTGCTGGTGCATTTGGCCTTTATTGCACGCCGTTATGTGGTGCAAGGCCAGTACGTTGCTGAAGAAGAGATGGACGGCGATGCCGCCTCATCGATCTAGGCCATGTTTGTGATTGTTGAGGACTGAAATCCCATGGCTGTGACTTTGTTTGTATCTATCCTGGTGTTGATGACACTGGGATTTCCCGTGGCCTTTGCGCTGGCCATCTCGGCAGCACTGGCCGTGTTTGTTGGTGGCCGCTACCCGCAGCTGGTGGTGTTCAAGGAGATGTTCACTGGCATTGACAGCTTTCCGCTGATGGCTGTGCCGTTTTTCATCTTTGCTGCCGAGCTGATGTCCGGGGGCGCACTCACCAAGGTGCTGCTGCGCTTTGCGGCGCAGTTCGTGGGCCACCTGCGCGGTGGTCTGGGTTATGCCAACGTGCTGTCTTCGGTGCTGTTTGCTGGCGTGTCAGGCTCTGCACTGGCAGATGCGGCAGGCCCCGGTGCCATGATGACCAAGATGATGGAAAAGGCCGGCTACGACCGCCCCTATGCAGCCGCCTTGACGGCCAATAGCGCCATCATCGGCCCCATCATTCCGCCTTCTATCAGCATGATCATCTACACCCTGCAAGATGAAAGTGTCTCGGTGGGTGGCCTGTTCATGGCGGGTGTCATTCCCGGTGTGGTCATCGCTGTGGCCATGGCTGCTGTGAACTGGTGGGTGTGCAAAAAACGCAATTACCGCTCGACAGAGGCGCGCCCCAGTACGCGCGAAATCATCATCAACAGCCTCAAAGCCATTCCCGCCTTGATGCTGGTGGTGCTGATCATTGTCGGTATCCGCTTTGGCATCTTTACGCCCACTGAAGCATCGGTGGTGGCTGTGTTCTATGCCTTTGCCTGCGGAAAGTGGGTATATCGCACGCTGCACTGGAGCGCAGTGCCTGCTATTGCAGCGCGCTCTGCGCTGCTGACCGCTTCAGTGTTGTTTGTGATGGCTGCCTCTGCAGCCTTTGCCTGGGTGCTGACGGTGGAGGGCATTCCGCAATATCTGTCTGAGCTGATCATCAGCTGGCATTTGACGCCCGTAATGTTCCTGCTGGCCGTCAATATTTTGCTGCTGGCCTTCGGCATTTTCATGGAGCCCTTGCCGGGGATCATGATCCTGGTCCCCATCTTGGCACCTATCTCTGCGGCGCTGGGGATCGATCCGCTGCACTTTGCCATGATCGTGATTGTGAATCTGACCATGGGTATGGTGACGCCGCCTGTGGGGGGCCTGCTCTTCGTCACGGCTGTGGCTACGCGCACGCCCATCGCTGCACTCACGCGCGAGCTGCCCATCTTCATCGTGGCGCAGCTGATCGTGCTGGCGATTCTGACTTTTGTGCCAACCTTGTCGACGGCCTTGCCGCACGCCTTGGGTTTTTAGGCAGTGAGTCGACCCGCAAAAGAGCCCCAGCAGGGGCTCTTTTTTTGTTCAACTTCAGCGTGAGTAACGAGGGCTCTGCCGTGGCGTGATCGTATGCTTAGCTGCTTCGATGTACCACTGACTACCACTGGCTATCTCCGGCAGCAGGCCTGCACCATGGGCCCGCACCGCCCATTCAAGCCGTGTGTTTGGGCAAGAGGGCAACGCTCCGAGCGTTCTGGCGCCAAGTCAATGACCTGTAATTGGCAGCAGCCATAGTGGGGCAGCTTGCTGCATTGTTTTCTTCTTCTGGCTGCCATGGGTGGCATGGATACGGTGCAGGTCAGGGCAGCCTTGCCTCAAAAATCGATTTGCGCAACAACCGTGCATAAATACGAAAAATACCTGAAAGCAGTGATGGTGCCCCCATCCTCGGCTGTGTAGCATCTGTTTGCGTTTATTCCGTTTTAGGTACATATGCCGTCAATGAAGAACGGCCTTGCTTTGCTTTTGTGGCAATAGTGCAAGCAAGACATGGGACGGCGGCAGTTTGAGGGGTTAGTCAGTCATCCGTCATCAGATGAACTAATTTGGAGCTTTCGATAATGACAAAAGAGTATTTTGACGCGCCGCTTTTCATCAAAGAGGGAGCCGTAAACGATGTCAATCTTGTGGAGACACCGTTTTTCTACAACAACAATGGGTGCCCAACCTATGTGAAGGCGCTGCCCCCGTATGTTGAACCCCTGGAGCCAGCAAGCAGCGACCCCTACATTCCCATCGGCAGGGAGTACGAGGTCATTGATGCGAAGACGGAGACACCAGATCCAGAGCACGGAGAGCAAACCAAACTGACGCTGGTTGCCAACGAGGTGGTGTACGAACCCATGTGGGTTACCAGCAGCGTAGCTGCTGCATTCGGTATCACGCTGGTGCAAAAAGGGCAGGGCATTCGCGTCAGCAGCCCAGAGGACAAGCTCAAGCAAATTGACTATGAGTACGGCATGTTTGCAGGCCACAGGTCTCCCTATCAGGGCACGGGATACCGCTTGCTGGGCATGGTCTGTACCGATCTGGAGTGCCACGATTTCCCCCATGTATTCGCTTCGATCGACCCGGAACTGCCGCTGGTAATTTCGGTAGCACGCTATTGGCCCAGGTTCAAGAAAATCTTTCTGGCAGACCTGTGGGTGCCATCCGGCAGTGCCCTTTACATTCCCCCCCGATCCAGGGCCAAGGGACAAGAGTTCGTACACTTGCACGGCAACCGCAATTCTGCGCTTGCCTGCTGGCGGGGCATTGAGCGCTCCAGCATCCAGACGCAAACCTTGCTTCAGGTAGATGGTGGTTATTTCCATTGGTTCTGGAATGAACTGCCTACGATCCATCCTCTCTTGAAGTAACCACAACGAAACATGCTCGATACGCTTACGCGCTTGCGCACACTTGAACCAAATACAGACAACGGCCTGTACCAGACGTTGCTGGAGTCAACGCTGGCGATTCCATTTCGGATTGACTGGTCAAGCAAGAAATACACCTACGTAGGGCCGCAGATCGAACCCTTGCTGGGGTGGAGTCTGGAGAGCTGGCAGACGGTGGACGACTGGGTAGCGCGTATTCATCCCGATGACCGCGAGCGCACAGTCACGCGCTGTGTGGAGCTGTCCATTGCGGGTGTTGACCATGAGGCTGAGTACCGGGCGCTGACCAGTGACAACAGCTTCATCTGGGTCAGAGAAGTGGTTCACGTTTTGAGCGATGAGCATGGCCAGACCTCGGCCCTGATCGGTTTCACTTTTGACATCAGCAAGCAAAAGAAGAGCGAGCAGATGCTGGAGGCGCAAAAGCTCTCCAACGTGCGCCTGCAAGAGCGCCTGAACCTGACCCACGATCTGCATGACGGCCTGGGTGGCGCGCTGGTACACATGATTGCCTTGGTAGAGCAGGGCAATGAGGTGCTGGCTAAACCCCAGGTGCTGTCCATGCTCAAGCTCATCCGCAATGACCTGCGGCTGACCATTGACACCAATACGTCGACACAGGTTCGTGTCCCCGAGTCGCTTCAAGATTGGGTGGCACCATTGCGCCACCGGTTCAATAACCTGTTCGATGTGCTGGGCATCACCTGCCACTGGCAATTTGCACAGAACTGGCGCACCCCCCCTAACGCCTACCAGTATCTGGCCATGTCGCGCCTGATCGAAGAGGCACTCACCAACGTCATCAAGCACAGCAAGGCGCGCCAGGTGCGCCTGTGCCTCGTACAGCCCGAGCCGGATGCACTGGTCCTTGAGATTGAAGATGACGGCATTGGCTTCGATGTGCCTGCAGTCAAAGCCTCGGGCCTGGGCATTGGCATGCATTCCATGGCCGTGCGCATCGCCCGTGTGGGTGGTGTGCTGAACATCGACTCTCGGCCCGGCTGCACGTTGCTGACAGTGCGGCTGGCGCTGAGCCAGCCCAGCTAGGCAGCCGCTCAAGCGGATGCCGCTCGGCGGGCATCAGGCTGAAAGCCAAAGACCGCTGTAAGCAAGTCTGCTCAAACAAGCCAACCGAACGCATTAGCTGCTTGCAGGACCGCGCCAGGCATCAATGCTGGCGTGGTCGATATGGTGCTGTCGCTCTTTTTAGCCGGGGGCGGCGAGCACCATCCACGGCAGGGCTGACTTTGGGCTTGCGCTGCTTTGGTGCGGACTTGTGACGCTCGCACGGGTTACCCCTGCCATTGGGGAGCTGCTGGCAGGGCGGTCGGTCTGGGCCATGGCAATCGGCATTCGATGCCTGTTGCTCAGATAATTTTCCATTCAACGCCATGGCATGACAGCGCTGTTTGAAGGCCAGAATCGGCACCGTACAATTGCGCTTCCATGCGCACTTACCTGTTTGCTCTTTTGCTGCTCTTATGCTTGCCACTGCAGTGGCCGGGCGCAATTGCGGCAGCCACTGCAACAGCTGTACCGTGCTTGCTTGAGCATTGCCAGCCCCAGCCGTTCAGTCTTTCACTCCCCGGTGAGCCAGCCGCCTCTGCCGCACAGCACACTGATGAGATCCATGCGCAGCACCACACGCACTGTGTCAGCTGCCACAGCGGTGCGCTGGCATTGCTGAGCACCATCTGCTTTTGCGCAGACACCCCCAGCACCTCCATACAGACTGCGCTGCACGCATGGGTGCAAGCGCTGCTGGTCAGCCGGCCTGAACGGCCACAGTGGAGCACCCTGGCCTGACCAGGGTTCAGCCTGCTATCCGGCGCGCTAACGTCGACTGTTAGCACTGATCCCTGTGAATCGCCCCAGCTTTTGCAGCTGGAGGATTTTCATGTTCCAGGGATACGCTCATGTTTTCTTTACTCCGGCAGGTGCTTGCCTGCCTCGCATTGCCTGTGCTCGGCGCACTCATGCAAGCCCTGATGCTGTCGCTCTCAACCACTGAACATGGGGGGCGCCAATGAACCGCCACTGGACACTGTTGATGCTTGCATGGCTGCTGGCCACTGCGGCAACTTTGGGGGCCATGTTCTTAGGCGAAGTCATGGGGATGACGCCTTGCGTGCTGTGCTGGTACCAGCGCATCTTCATGTTTCCCATCGCCATCGTGCTGGGCATTGCCGCCTATCTCAATGACCGACAAGGTGCGATTTATGCCCTATGGCTTGCTCTGGGCGGACTGTGCCTTGCCGCGTATCACACGCTGCTGGTGGCGGGCTGGATACCCAGAACATGGACACCTTGCGGCAGCGGCGTTTCATGTGCCAATCAGCGGCTCGATCTGTTTAACGGCGCAGTTCAGATCCCCTGGCTTTCGCTTGCCGCATTCACCGTACTTGTACTTCTTCTCTTTACTTATCTAAGAAAGACCGCCCGATGAACCGCAGAAAATTCGCTGTATCCCTGCTTGCACTGCTCATTCTTGCCTTGTTTGGTCTGGGCATCTGGTCGTACCAGCAAAGCGTACAGAAAGCGCAGACACAAGCTGCTGAGCAGCAAGCCGACCGCCTGGTACGTCCGCATGCTCCAGCGTTTGGTCCTGCGTCAGCGCCAGTGACCATCGTTGAGTTCTTTGACCCTGCCTGCGAAACTTGCCGCGCCTTCTACCCCATCGTCAAAGACATTCTCCGGCAGTACCCGCAAGAAGTGCGTCTGGTCATTCGTTACGCGCCTTTTCACGCTGGCTCCGATCAGGTGATTCAGATGCTTGAAACGGCCAGGCTTCAAGATAAATACCAGCCAGTGCTCGAAGCCTTGCTGGCCAGCCAGCCGCAGTGGGCCGACCACGGTCAGCCCCGCATTGATCTGGCTGAGCAACAAGCACAGCGTGCGGGCTTGAATATTGAGAAAGCCAAACTGGACGCGCAGCGCGCTGACGTGCAGGCGGTGCTCAAGCTCGATGTTGAAGACCTCGTGGCACTCCAAATCACCAAAACGCCCAGCTTTTTTGTCAATGGCCGGGCTCTGCCAAGTTTTGGTGAAGCCCAGTTGCGGGATCTGGTGGCCGACGCGGTCGCACAAGCAAGAGCGATGCCGGGGAAGTGATTTGAGGCCACACGACATCTCAGCAACTCCTTGTGAGAACGCTCTGCCAAATCGTCGAAAGTTCTTGGCTCAGGCACTGCTGGCTGGCGCAGGCCTTGGCTTGCCGCTTCGGCAGGTCAACGCTGGCGCTTCAGATGCATCCTTTGCTGGCGCATTACTCAGTGGTGTGCAGCGCGATTCGCCCGAGGCACGGTTGATTGGCATCTATCGTGCTATTGCTGCGGGAGACTCTGCCTCGCTGGATCTGGCCCATGCACTTGTCCGTGACATGCCTCGCTTTCAATTGGGGCAGCTGGTATATGGTGACCTGCTGCTGACGCGCAGTGGAAAATTGAATGGTTTTTCCTCCGCAGCAGACATCACGCCGACCCACGGCAAATCACTGCAGCTGCTGCATGAAGAAGCATGGCGTCGCTTGCAATGGCTGCGTGAAACACCAGAGCCCGGCTTAATTCCGCGGCAACTTGTGCGCCTTGCCTCCAACGTGCGCCACCTCATCGCTGTGGATGCCAGCCACTCACGCGTCTATGTGTTCATGAACACAAGTGCCGGGCTTGAACTCATCCGCAGCTTCTACGCATCCATTGGCCAAGGTGGTTTTGACAAACAGGTTGAAGGCGATCTGCGTACCCCTCTTGGGGTCTACTTCATAACCAGCCGTCTGGAAGAAATACAGCTGCAGGAGATCTATGGCATCGGGGCACTGCCCCTGAACTATCCCAATGAGCATGACCGGCGCTTAGGCCGTACTGGCAGTGGAATCTGGTTACATGGCGTACCTCGGACAGGCTATGCGCGCAGCCCTTACTCAACCGAAGGCTGCGTCGCCCTTGCCAACGACGATATGGCCTACCTGATGCATACGCTGCAATTGCGGCGCACGCCTGTCATCATTGCTAATGAATTGCATTGGGTACACCCCGATGAGCAAGCCACCGAGCGCAATGCGTTGGACGCGGTTCTTTCTACCTGGCGTCAAGCGCACGCACGTGGCGATATTGACACCTTAAGCGCACTGCAGACGCCTGACTACAACGCACGCACAACACAGCCAGCGCCGCGCCAAGCGTCGGCCACGACCGCAGCTCAGGCGGGCATTAAAGAGGTCCGTGCACAGGCTCAGGTACAGGCACAGTGGCGCAATGTCTCCGTCTTTCGCTGGAAGCACCAAGGCGATGTGGCAATCGTCAACTACACGACTGTGTCTGCATCCTCCCGGGCGCGCAGCATTGACCGGCGCCAATACTGGTCTCAGGACAATGGGCACTGGCGCTTGTTTTTTGATGGAATGGTCTGAAATAACCAAACTTACAGCGCCCGCACCATCCGTAGGAGGTTCCTTCGGGCCTTTGGGTTTGCGCGTGATGATCTGCCAGGGCGTGACATCGAAAAGCCACCGCCCACAAGATGCGGAAAAGATACCCATTGCGCCCGCCTATCCGGGTCTGATCTGGCTAGATCACTCCAAGAGCCTGAAGTTGGTCAAACCGCTGGGCTGAGACCCCGATGCTGGCGTAAACCTCCTTGTTGTGCTGACCGGGTGCCGGTCCTGTCGTGGGTGCATCCAGCATTTGTCCAGCGACACGCGGAACAATGCACGGCCCGGGAACACTGCCGTACTCAGGATCAGGCATGCGCACGACTGCGCCACGAGCCTTGAAGTGAGGGTCCTGCAAGATATCCACAATAGAGTTGGTCTTGCTAAACGGAATCTGGGCCGCTTCCAGCGCTTGCACCACATCCTCGATCTCGTGCTGACCAAACCAGTCAGCAATGATCTGATCCAGCTCCGCTATGTGCTTGACTCGCGCTGGATTGGTGCTGAACCGGGTGTCTTGCGCTAAGTCTGGCCGCCCGATAGCTGCGCAAAGCCGTGCAAAGATGGGGTTCGATGAAGCAACGAGGGAGAGGCTGCGGCCATCACGCGTGCGGTACATGTTCGACGGTGCGGTATAGCTTGCACAGTTGCCCTCCGGCCCGCGCACATAGTTCATCTGCTCGTATTCGACCGCCAGCGGGTCGAGCAGCCTGAACAAGGCTTCAGTAGCCGACAGATCAACTTCCGTGCCGGTCATCGTGTGGTTGCCGCGCAAGCGGGCAACCTCCATCGCAATAGAGAAAGCGCAAAACAAGCCTGCAACATAGTCCCCAATCGGGTAATTGCTGTGCAGTGGGGTACCGCCTTTTTCGCCTGTCAGATTCGTGAAGCCACTCATGGCCTCAAAGATGCGGGCATATCCGGGCCTTTGTGAATACGGGCCTGTCTGCCCGAAACCTGTAAGGCGAACCACGATAAGCCGAGGATTGCGGGCGCGCAACGTTTGAATGCTGAGTCCCCATTTGTCCAGAGTGCCTGTGCGGAAGTTTTCTACCAGCACGTCAAAGCTGCAAATCAGCTCCAGAAACAGCTCCCGACCCTCTGGCTTGCGCACATCCAGAGTGATGCCCTTTTTGCCTCGATTGGCCACTTTCCACCACAGAGGTGATCCGTCTTTGACCGGCTGAAGCCCGCGCAGGGCATCACTGCCGTCGGGCAGCTCCAGCTTAACGACCTCTGCACCATGGTCTGCACACAAGGTAGCGCCCACAGGCGCGGCCAGCACGGTTGCCATGTCCAGGATGCGCACTCCCTGCAGGGCGCCGTTGAAGTTTTGCGTAGTTTCCATTGGAGGCTTTGTGATCTGGATGAAGTCACCAGTATCCAGACGGCACCAGTTGGGGGCAATATTTGTTTCGATATGCGAAACACTTCATTGACGACAAACCGCAGGTGACCAACCATGACCGCAGATTTATCCAAGCAACGCAAAGTGTCCTCCATCACTCTTCCAGGGCTCATCAACCCCCACGATCTGGCCTTAGACCGCCAATTTGCCATGACCTTGGCGCGCGGTCTGGAGGTCTTGCGTGCCTTCACCGCCACCAACCCGGTGCTGAGCAACCGCGAAATTGCAGACCGTACGGGTCTGCCTAAGCCGACAGTGTCCCGCCTGAGCTACACCCTGGGACTGCTGGGCTATATCTCTAAAGACGCGGACACTCAAAAATACCGTCTCGCCTCAGGTGTACTGGCTCTGGGCCATCCACTGCTGGCCAGCATGAAGACCCGCCAGCTGGCCAAGCCGCTCATGGCCCATATCGCCCGGCAGACTGGCTGCACGGTCAATCTGGGTTTACGAGACCGCACCGACATCGTCTATGTGGATTCGGTACGCGCCGACGGACGCAACGAGTATCTGCCCGATATCGGCTCCACCTATCCGCTGCTGGTCAGCTCCATGGGCCATGTGCTGATCCATGGCCTTGCACGCACCCAGAAAGTGGCGCTGCTGAACTACCTGAAAGTGCAGGACAGCGAACTGTTCTCCCAGTACAGCAAGGGTCTCGAGGAGGACGAAAAACGATTCAACGAGCAAGGCTACTGCCTGTCCTCAGGTGCCTGGGACCGTGAGCTGTATGCGATTGCCGTGCCATTGAAGGGTGCACCGGGTGAACCGCCTCTATCCATGAACGGCACGCTGTACGCCCACAGAAATGCAAGGCACAAGCTCGTCAGCGAGGTTTTGCCCTTGCTCAAGCAAACCGCTTACGAGATCGAGACCTCATACGGACTGCACCCTGGCTAGCAAGATTAAAACCACCAAAGGAGACAAGACATGAACGAATCGAGAAGGTCCATGGTCACGATTGCCGCAGCGCTGCTTGCTGGTGGTGCCCTCAAGCCGACGGGGGCATGGGCGCAGGGCGCATATCCGGCAAAGGCGATTCGCATCATCGTGCCTTACCCCGCAGGTGGTGTGGTGGACTCCATTGCCCGGGTGGTGGGTGAGCGTATGGGCAGGCAGTATGGCCAGCCCGTGGTGATCGAAAACCGTGCGGGCGCTGGCGGTGCCATTGGCACTGACTTTGTGGCCAAGTCTCCACCTGACGGATACACGCTGCTGATGGTTTCGCCCTCGCATGCTGTGATGCCGTTTTTCCAGAAAAACACCACCTGGGATCCCGTCAGGGATTTCCAGGGGATTGCAGGTTTTGGTGCCATTCCCAATGTAATTGTGGTGCACCCCGGCGTGAAGGCCAAAACCCTGCCAGAACTCATCCGTCTGGCCAAGAAGGATGCTGGCAGCATCACTTACGCCAGCTCGGGGCTGGGCACATCCTCGCACCTGACGGGCGAGCTTTTGAACCAGCTGGCTCATGTACAGCTCACGCATGTGCCCTACAAAGGCCAGCCAGAGGCCATGACGGACCTGCTTTCCGGCCGCGTCGACATGATGCCCATGTCCACTTCGCTGGCTCTGCCGCATATCAAGGCCGGAAAGCTGCGGGCACTGGCTGTCACGACAGGTTATCGCTCCTCAGCGTTGCCTGAAGTACCCACCGTGGCCGAGGCGGCAGACCTGCCTGGCTATCAGGTCGGTACTTGGCTGGCTTTGCTGGCCCCAGCCAGAGTCCCAAAGGCCATTGTCAGCAAGCTGTCCACGGACGTGACTGACGCCATTCAGCTGGCCGAAGTCCAGAGCAAGTTCAAGGATCTGGCGCTGGAGGGGGTGCCCCAGTCTGGAGCCGCCTTTGATGCATTCCTCAAACAAGAAGTCTCGGTATGGGCCGACGTCATCAAACGCGCTGGTATTCAGGCCAGCAGCTAAAAACCATCGATAGGAGCAAGGGATGAATCAGATCAACACGGTGAGCCGGCTTTTTGGCGAGCATTTTTTGCATGACTTGGATCCGCAGGAATTGCAGATGCTGCACAAGGTGCGAGGCTTGGTAGTGAGCCATATCGGCCCCAACGCCCATAAAGTGGCACAGAAAGACGAATTTGCATGGGATACCTTTAGGCTGCTCGCCAATGAGGGGGTAATCGGCAGTGCCTTTCCTGTGCAATACGGTGGCACGGATGCCCGGCAGGTGCTGCGCATACGCATTATTGAAGAGCTGGGGCGTGTGTGCAGCGCTTCGGCTTCGCTGATTACGGGGGCTGATCTGTCATGTCGGGCCATCGTCGCGGGTGCCAGCCCCAGCATGAAGGAACAGTTGCTGCCGGGCCTGCGCTCGGGCCAGTTGCAGGCCGCCTTTGCACTCACCGAACCCGAGGCTGGCTCGGATGTGCGTGGCTTGAAAACCATGATTCACCAGGAAGGCGAGCACTTTGTCGTCAATGGCAGAAAGAAATTCATCACCCGCGGCACTACGGCTGACTGGTTCATGGTCGTAGGCCGCCTGGAGGCGGATACCTCTCGTTTTGTTGCGGTGCTGGTGCCTCGCGATGCTGCGGGCTTTACCATCAGCCCCGTAGTAGACAAGATGGGCTGGTATGGCGTGCCCATCTCTTCTTTGGAGTTCAGGCACGTCCGCGTGCCCGCTGCCAATCTGCTCGGCCAGATCGGCGACGGCTTCGAGCTGGCACAGGATGCGCTTCTGCGTGCACGCTTGGGCCATGCGGCCATGGCTTTGGGTCGCGCCATAGGAGCGGTGGAAATTGCTGCCACCTATATGAACGAGCGCACCCTGTTTGGCAAAACGCTGGGTGCCCACCAGGGTGCGCAGTGGATGCTCTCGGACATGGTGTCGCAGATCGAGGCCGCGCGTGCCTTACTGTTCGTGACGGCCCAGAAGTACGATCGTGGGGATGACGATGTGTCTATCTATGCCTCCATGGCCAAGCAGCAGGCCACCGACCTGTGTATGAAAGTTGTGACCGATTCCTTGCAGCTCACAGGTGGTCGAGGCTATATGAAAGACTTTCCCCTGGAGCGCTTTTTCAGGGATGCCAAACTCAACCAGATTGGCGAAGGCTCCAGCGAAGTCCACAAGACTGTCATCGGTCGCGATGTGGTCCGCCGCAGCAGCAGTGCACAGCGCAACCCCAGCTTGCGTGAGGGCTCTTTGGTTGATGACTAGCAAGAAGGTGTCCATGCGCCTTGATAACGCGCTTCTTGCCTGTTTGCTGGACAATGACTGCGTTTTGCCTCAAGCCAGTCATTGATAGCTTGAATGTTCTGGTGTCCAGGACAACACATGCGTGCAAATGATGCGCTCAATCCGCCTCCCCGGCATTTGAAGGCAGCAGCGGCTTTACCGTAACCGGCGCACCTCTGGCGCACAACACGGCGCTGCTGAGCCTGCAGGCTGAAATGGAACTGAGCTGAGCTGAGCTGTCGCGCTGGAGCTGGGCTACCAGGGCGAATACGGCAGCGGCAGGGGAAGAACGACGCTGGGGTTGGGTGTGGCACTGGGGGAGAGCGTGCGCACGTGGCGATATTGACACCTTAAGCGCACTGCAGACGCCTGACTACAACGCACGCACAACACAGCCAGCGCCGCGCCAAGCGTCGGCCACGGCCGCAGCTCAGACGGGCATTAAAGAGGTCCGTGCACAGGCACAGGCACAGGCACAGGCACAGGCACAGGCACAGTGGCGCAATGTCTCCGTCTTTCGCTGGAAGCACCAAGGCGATGTGGCAATCGTCAACTACACGACCGTGTCTGCATCCTCCCGGGCGCGCAGCATTGACCGGCGCCAATACTGGTCTCAGGACAATGGGCACTGGCGCATGTTTTTGATGGAATGGTCTGAAATAACCAAACTTACAGCGCCCGCACTATCCATAGGTGGTTTCTCCGGGCCTTCGCTGCGTATGGGCCACACCTTCACACGCCAGCAGTGCCAGTACATGCTCTCTCAGAACCTGGTGCAGCATGGCAACGCAGCTGAGCTGCATCTCCCAAGCTCTCGACTGATGGTCGATGCAGCCTGTTTTAGTTGCTTGGCAACGCAGCGAATGGATTCGCCTGCTGCCAGTGCTCTGGAGATTTCTTCACGCTCGGCCATCGACAAGACCAAGCGAGAGCGATATCTATCCGGCGGCCTAATGCCGCCTGTATCACTCAGTATGTTCTGAATGGATGTGTGTGGATGGTCAAACAGCTTGCCGATCTCATGCAGGGTATCGCCAGCTTTCCAGCGGTCCCACATTAATGCCTTCTGGCCTGCTGTGTAGTAGATCCGTGGTCTTTGCTTCACGCAAACACTCTTTTTGCAAGTGGCGGGCATTGTGTTGCATTGATCAGTTGAATCCACCGCCGATCTGCGACAGTCGAGAATCGATCCAAAACATGCTTTCATCTTCGGTGTTCGCCATGGGCCTCGTGGATGAGCTGCAACTAAATTTCGTGCCTACTCTTTTGGTCGTTTGAGATGGATGCAGTTTGTTGGGTAATTGTCAGATTTCACCTTTTAGGTGTTCATTCATTGAATCCTTCTGGTAGTCGCGACACAGACCGAAGCCACAAGCGTACTGTCAGCCGGCTGATGCTGAGAGCGTTACCTTTATCGGGCTCACATCCACCATGCAGAGTCTGGGCAAGCTGTTGACGCCTCTCGCCAACGACCTGAGAATGCCTCACAGCACAGACCTTGAAAGTCTCAAATGCCCAAACAAATTTTCGTCAACCTGCCCGTCGCAGATCTGCACAAGGCCAGGTCTTTCTATGAGGCAATCGGCGCTGTCAACAACCCGCAATTTAGCGATGACACCGTCGCCTGCATGGTCGTCTCCGACACCATCTACGTGATGCTGCTCACCCATCCGAGGTGGGCCACGTTTACCCCAAAGCCTATCGTCGACGCCCATGCTGCAAGCGAAGTCATGCTCTGCCTAAGCGCCGAAGATCGTGCGGCCGTCGACGCCATGGTTGAGACTGCATCGGCTCACGGCGGCAAAGCGGACGTCAACCCTGTGCAAGACCACGGCTTCATGTATGGCCGCAGCTTCGAGGACGTGGATGGTCACATCTGGGAAATCATGTTCATGGACATGAGCCAGATGCCCCAGGGCTGACACCTGTCACAGCTGCATCCACGCACGCCAGAGAACCAGATGTCTTTGTAAGAGGCGACATCTGTGGTTGCATCCACTGCGGGCTAACGCGCGATGCAGAGGGTGTGTACCACCAGCACTCCTCAGCCGTGCTTTGCGCTTCGCCATGTAGCGCAGTACATAAAAAAACCGGGCACAAGGCCCGGTCAAAAGAGAAGTTCCTTGTCGTTTAAGCCAAGGTGTAGGCTGTCTTGACCGTGGTGTAGAACTCTTGCGCATAGCGGCCTTGCTCGCGGGGGCCGTAGCTCGAACCTTTGCGGCCACCAAATGGAACGTGGTAGTCCACGCCTGCGGTGGGCAGATTCACCATCACCATGCCTGCTTGGCTGTGGCGCTTGAAGTGGGTGGCGTATTTGAGGCTGGTGGTAGCAATGCCTGCAGACAGGCCAAATTCTGTGTCATTGGCCACCAACAAAGCTTCTTCATAGTCACGCACGCGGATCACGCTGGCCACAGGGCCAAACACTTCTTCGCGGTTGATGCGCATGCCTGCTGTGGAGTCCACCAGCAGCGCGGGCTGCATGTAAAAACCTTCCTTGCCGCTGCCGGTGTGGCAGGCCACGCGGCCACCACCTGCTGCCAGCACCGCACCTTCGGCCTTGGCGATTTCCACGTAGCTCAAGTCTTGTTCCAGCTGGGTTTGGCTGACCACAGGGCCGATGTCGGTGCCCGCAGCGCGCGCATCACCCACCTTGATTTTGGCCATGCGCGCTTGCAGTGCTTCGATGAACGCGGGATAAATTTTGTCGGTCACGATCAGGCGGCTGGATGCCGTGCAACGCTGACCGGTGGAGTAAAAGCAGCTTTGCGCCGACAGCTCAACCGCCTGGGTCAGGTCGGCATCATCGAGCACCACTTGTGGGTTTTTACCACCCATCTCCAGTTGGACTTTTTTGCCATTTTGCGCACAGGCTGCGGCAATGCCACGGCCCACGCCTACCGAGCCGGTGAAGCTGATGGCCGCAATGCCAGGGTGCTGTACCAAGGCCTCACCAATCACGCGGCCAGGGCCCATCACCAGGTTAAAGACACCGGCGGGAATACCGCTGCGGTGAATGATGTCAGCCAGCGCCCAAGCGCTGCCGGGTACCAGATCGGCAGGTTTCAACACCACGCAATTGCCAAACGCCAAAGCGGGGGCAATCTTCCAGGCAGGGATGGCGATGGGGAAGTTCCACGGTGTAATCAAACCGACCACGCCGATGGGTTCGCGCGTGATTTCAACACCGATGCCGGGACGCACAGAAGGCAGGGTCTCGCCGGACAGGCGCAGACATTCGCCCGCAAAGAACTTGAATATCTGCCCTGCGCGGGCCACTTCACCAATACCTTCAGCGCGGGTCTTGCCTTCTTCACGCGCCAGCAGATCGCCCAACTCTTCTTTGCGTGCCAGAATTTCAGTGCCGATTTTGTCCAGTGCATCGGAGCGTGCCTGAATGCCCGATGTGCTCCAGGCCGGGAAGGCCGCCGCGGCTGCAGCGACGGCGGTGTCCACGTCTGCAGCATTGCCTTGGGCGTACTCACCGATCACGTCGGACAGGTCGCTGGGATTGATGTTGGGAGCAGCGGTCTGGCCTGCAGTCCATTGGCCGTTGATGAGGTTGTTATGTTGTTGCATAGCTGGAATTTCTTGATTGAGAGTGATGTGTTTCACACGGAGCCATGTGCTTCGACGTAAAGCGCATAGAGAGAATGGCTACTGGCCATGTAGAGCCGGTTGAGTTTGGGGCCGCCAAAAGTCAGATTGGCACAGCGTTCTGGCAAGCGAATGAAACCAATGGGCTTGCCTTGTGCATTGAAGACCTTGACGCCATCCATCTCTTCGGATCGACCTAACGGCAAGTGAGCTTTCATGCCACCGCCAATGTCGGAGGCTTCCAGGGCAACCGCGCCAGAATAGCCCCAGCCGCACCACAGATTGCCATCGCGATCCACGCAAAAACCATCCAGCGCGCCTGGGCCGTCTGCATCGATCAGCTTGACTTTGTTGGACAGCTGGCGTCCATCTGGGGATACGTCGTAGCTCCAGATGCTGCGGTTGGGCGTGCCTTTCCACTCAACCACAAAGAGCTTTTTCTCATCCGGCGAAAAGGCCAGACCGTTGGGGTTGACGATGTCTGTGACGACTGCGGTGATGCTGCCGTCCTTGTCGATACGGTAGACGTTTGTGCTTGCCTGTTCAGGGGAGGCACGAGAGCCTTCCCACTCCCCGTTGATGCCGAACAGCGGATCAGTAAACCAGATGCTGTCGTCCGACTTGACAACCACATCATTGGGCGCGTTCAGGCGTTTGCCTTCAAAGCGATCTGCCAAGACGGTGGTGCTGCCATTTTTTTCTGTGCGAACCACGCGGCGCGTAATGGAATGCTCGCAGGTCACCAGTCGGCCTTGGCGGTCACGGGTGTTGCCATTCGCGTAGTTCGCCCCTTCCTTGTGTACCAGGAAGCGTCCCGTTTTTTCCTCGTAACGCATCAGACGGTTGTTGGGGATGTCTGAAAGAATCAGGATGTCTGTTTCAGGGAAGTAAGCAGGCCCTTCTGCCCAGCGCATCCCCGTGCCGAGTTGTTCGACGGTACTGCTGTAAATACGGTATTTGGCAAAACTTGGATCCAGTAGGTAGACAGCCGGATCGGGGTAGCGTTGATTCGGTCTGAAGTCGAAGGATTGCGCCCCCGCTGCTGCACCCAGTGCGCTCAATGCAGAAACGCCGGCACCTTCAAGCAAGCGACGGCGGCTGATGGTCTGGTTCATAGCTGATTTCCTGTGGTGGAGGTTGGAGTGGCTGGCATCGGACAGCAGTCTTAGCGCACCATGCAAGGGCGTTTGTTGTCGAACTTCCAACCGGGGATCAGGTGTTGCATGGCGATCGCATCGTCGCGTGCACCCAGGCCGTGTTCTTGGTACAGCGCGTTAGCGCGCTGCAGCGCGGCGCGGTCCACGGTGACGCCCAGGCCCGGGGTCTTGGGTACTTCGACGAAGCCACCTTGGATCTGCAACGGGTTCTGGGTGAGGTATTGGCCGTCCTGCCAGATCCAGTGCGTGTCGATGGCCGTAACCTTGCCGGGAACGGCGGCGGCCACGTGGGTGAACATGGCCAGCGAGATGTCGAAGTGGTTGTTGGAGTGCGAGCCCCAGGTCAGGCCCCAGTCGCGGCAGGTCTGACCCACGCGCACCGAGCCAGCCATGGTCCAGAAATGTGGGTCGGCCAGGGGGATGTCTACGGATTGCAACGACAGGGCATGCACCATCTGGCGCCAGTCGGTGGCGACCATGTTGGTGGCTGTGGGCAGGCCGGTGGAGCGACGGAATTCAGCCATGACTTCACGGCCCGAGAAACCGCCTTCGGCGCCACAGGGGTCTTCTGCATAGGCCAGTACACCGCGCATGTCGCGCATCAGGCGGATGGCATCCTTGAGCAACCAGCCCCCGTTGGGGTCCAGCGTGACGCGGGCTTCAGGGAAGCGCTGGGCCAGGGCCGTCACGGCTTGAACTTCCTGTTCGCCGGCCAGCACGCCGCCTTTGAGCTTGAAATCATTGAAGCCGTAGCGTGCGTAGGCGGCTTCGGCCTGGCGCACGATGGTCTCGGGCGTCATGGCTGTCATGTGGCGCACCTGGGTCCAGTCGTCCGAGCCCAGCTTGTCTTGGCCGGGCTTGACGTAGTCCAGGCCGGTCTTGTCCGAGGGGCCCACAAAGAACAGATAGCCCAGCATTTCCACGCGATCGCGCTGCTGGCCCTCGCCCAGCAGGGCTGCCACAGGTACGCCCAGATGCTGGCCCAGCAGATCCAGCAAGGCGGATTCGATGGCAGTCACGGCGTGCACACCGATGCGCAGGTCAAAGGTCTGCAGGCCGCGGCCACCGGTATCGCGGCCTTCCAGCGACTTTTGCACTTCCTGCAGCAATTGCAGGTGTTGGCCGACAGAGCGGCCGATCAGCACGTGCCTGCTGTCCTCCAGAGCCTGGCGAATGCCTTCCCCGCCCGGAACCTCACCTACCCCCGTGTGGCCCGCGCTGTCGTGCACCAGCACAATGTTGCGGGTGAAGTAGGGCGCGTGCGCGCCGCTGAGGTTCATCAGCATGCCGTCGCGGCCGGCGACGGGAATGACTTCAATGGCGTTGATGGTCGGAGTAATGGACATGGGAAGGCTTTTCAACAGATTCGGAGGAAAAAGGAAATCACTGCGCTGCGGACCAGGGCACCTCGGCCGCAGGGCGGCCTGTGGTGATGTACTGCTGCAGGTTATGTAGCACCAGGTCGGCCATAGCGCGGCGGGTTTCGTGGGTGCCGCTGGCGATGTGGGGGGCCAGCACCACGTTGTCCAGGGCCAGCAGCGCCGGCAGGGGACGGGGCTCGTCCTCGAACACGTCAAGCCCGGCACCGGCGATGCGATGGTTGGTCAGTGCATCGGCCAGGGCAGCTTCATCGACCACACTGCCGCGCGCCACATTGACCAGGAAGCCCTGTGGGCCCAGGGCCGCAAGCACTTCGGCGTTCACCAGGTGACGCGTGCCTTCGCCGCCGGCAGCGGTGATGACCAGAATGTCGGCCCAGCGCGCCAGCTCCAGCAGCGAGGGCTGGTACTGGTGAGGCGAGCCTTCGACGGGACGGCGGTTGTGGTAGGCCACTTCCATGTCGAAACCCGAGGCGCGGCGCGCCACGGTGGAGCCAATGCGGCCCATGCCGAAGATGCCCAGGCGCTTGCCGCTGGCCCGGGTGCGGATGCCAAAACGGCCCTGGCTCCAGTTGCCACGGCGCACGAAGCGGTCAGATTCGCTGAGGCCGCGCGTTGCGTCCAGCAGCAGGGCAAAAGCCAGGTCGGCTACGCAGTCGTCAAGTACGCCGGGCGTGTAGCCTACGCGGGCGCCACGGTGCAGCAGAGCGTCTTTGTCCAAAGCGTCGAAACCCACACCAAAACTGCTGACGAACTTGAGGTTGGGGAGGGCGTCGACCACATGGGCGGGCAGGCCCATGGCCGCCGAGGTGACCACGTATTCGAACTGTGCGCCGTGCTCGGCCAGGAAACGCTGGGGGTCGGCCTGCTGCGAAAGGATATGCACGTCGTAGGCTTGGGCCAGTTCGGCGTCAAGCTGGCTCAGCGGCATCTTGCCGTATTGAAGAACGCGTGGTCGGGAGAGCGTCATACCGGGAAATCCTTGAATCTTGCGGGGCACGCGGCCCCGTTGCAAAAGGCCTGCAAAACAGGCCTGTGAAGATGGCCAGAGGCCAGTCCACAGTTTTATCTCCGTTATCCGCTGTATTCAGCGTCAAATCAGTGGTTTGAAACACAGCGCAAAGGTCTAGAGAAAAGGCGTGCCTTGGAAGTTGCCTCTTCGTTTGTTGCACAAAAGAGCGAAGTCCCAACGCCAGCCTCATTTCAATCTGCGGTGATCCTTCGGGTCTGGATCAGTTGTTTCCAGCGTTCGCTCTCTTGTGCTTGAAAGCGTGTGAACTCTTCGGGCGTGTTTGCAACGATTTCAAGGCCTTGTTCCAGAAAACGCTTGCGAATGTCGGGCTGCTGTACGGCGGCGATGGCAGCCTTGGCCAGCTTGGCCTTCACGTCAGCCGGTAAGCCCTTGGGGGCGGCCATGCCTTGCCAGGAGTAGACCTCGGCACCTTTGACGCCTGACTCGGCCAGCGTGGGCACATCGGGCAGCACAGGCGAGCGCTGTGTGCCGGTGACTGCGATGGCGTGCAGCTTGCCGCTGCGCAGGTGGGGGAGTACGGCGTTGACGTTCTGGAAGGAAAAATCGACCTGACCGCCTAACAAATCAGTGATGGCCGGAGCGCCGCCCTTGTAAGGAATGTGCATGGCCTCGGTGCCCGTTTGCTGCCAGAACAACTCTGCCGACAGGTGGTCTGAAGAACCATTGCCTGAGCTGGCGAAGCTGATCTTGCCGGGGTAGGCTTTGAGCGCGGCAATGACTTCTGCCGTGGTGCGCGCTTTTTGTGCAGTGCTGGCTACCAGCACATTGGGCGCCTGCACGGGAATAGTGATGTAGTCGAAATCCTTGGTCGCGTCATAGGGGACGCTTTTGACCAAATGCGGGGTAACTACAAAGGGCCCCAAGGAGGCAACCAGCAGTGTGTAACCGTCGGCGGGCGCATGCTTGACCGCGCCTGCACCGATGGTGCCTGTGGCACCGGGGCGGTTTTCCACCACAAAGGACTTGCCCAGCTGCTCGCCCATGCTCAGGGCTATGGCACGTGCCACCATGTCGGTGGAGCCAGCAGCCGGAAAGGGCACGATCACATTGACAGCTTTTTCGGGGAAATTGCCAGAAGCCTGCGCCGTGAGTGCGAGTGTGGCAGCCAGTGCGAGCAGTATTTTTTTCATGTATTTGTCTCCTTGAACCAGCAGGCACCGGCAACGGCGCCTGCTGGGCTCGGCTTACTGGGGGCCGAGCTTGTCGATCAGGGCCTTAAGTTCTTCGACTTCCGAAGGCTTGAGGTCCGACAGCGGGGCACGCACGGGCCCGGCGTCGTGACCCACGATCTTGGCGCCGGCTTTGATGATGCTGACGCCGTAGCCTTCAACGCGGTTGCGGATATTCAGGTAAGGCATGAAGAAGTCCTTGAGCAACCTGTGCTGCGTGGCTTGGTCATCGGTGCGCACAGCTTCGTAAAAATCCATCGCCGTCTTGGGGATGAAGTTGAAGACAGCCGAGGAGTACACCGGTGTGCCCAAAGCCTTGTAGGCTGCGGCATAGACTTCAGCGGTGGGCAGGCCACCCAGGTAGGCGAAGCGGTCACCCATCTTCATGAAGATGGAGGACATGGTCTCGATGTTGCCCAAGCCGTCCTTGAAACCCACCAGGTTAGGGCAGCGCTCGGCCAGGATGGCCAGCGATTCAGGGGTGAAGCGGCTGCGGTCACGGTTGTAGACGATGACGCCAAACTTCACGCTCTTGCACACCTGCTCGACGTGGGCAATCAGGCCTTCTTGGCCGGCTTCGGTCAGGTAGTGGGGCAGCAGCAAAATGCCGTGGGCACCCAGGCGCTCAGCTTCTTGGGCATGCGCGATGGCGGTGCGGGTGGGGCCACCGGCACCCGCAATGATCGGCACTTTGCCACGACAGGTGTCTACAGCGGTCTTGATGATCTGGCCGTACTCGTCGCCATACAGCGAAAAGTATTCGCCCGTGCCACCTGCAGCAAACAGTGCGCTGGCACCGTAGGGCGCCAGCCATTCCAGGCGGGCGGCGTACGACTTGGCGTTGAAATTGCCATGGGCGTCAAAGTCTGTCACGGGGAAGGACAGCAAGCCGGAGCTCATCACGTCTTTGAGGTATTGGGGGGTCATGGTCATCCTTGAAAAAAGAAAAAAATGGCTGCAGCTCAATCCAGCTGCAAGTTCCCGGTTTGCACCACGGTGCGCCAGCGGGCGCGTTCCGCGTTGAAGAATTTGTCGGTTTCAGCAGGGGTCATCGTGACCACTTCTGCGCCCTGAGCGGTCAGGCGTGCACGCACTTCGGGGGAGCGGATCGCTCGCAGCAGCGACTGGTGAACGCGCTGCACCACGGCCTCAGGCGTTTTGGCTGGCAGTACTACGCCTTGCCAAGTGCCAGAGTCAAAGCCCTGTGCGCCTTGTTCAGCCAGGGTGGGCACATCGGCAATCACAGGCATGCGCGTGCTCTTGGAAATGCCCAGCAACTTGAGCTTGCCGCTTTGTACGTGGGGGTACGTGGCCAGCATGCCGTTCATCAGCACCTGCGTTTGACCGGCGACGGTGTCTTGCACCGACTGCACACCGCCCTTGTAAGGCACATACACCCATTTGGCGCCTGTCAGGCGGGCCAGTTCTACGCCTGCCAGATGCGGGGCGCTGCCGGTAGCGGTGACGGCAAAGTTCAAATCCTGCTTCTTAGACAGTTCAACCAGCTCTTTGAGGTTGTTGGCCTGCACAGAAGGGTGCACCACCAGCATGTGCGGGGAGTAGGCCAGCATGCCAGCGCCGCGCAAGTCCTTGGATGGATCAAAGCTGAGCTTGGTATAGACCGAAGGAGAAATGGCCAGGGCACCCAAATCACACAGCAACCAGGTGTAGCCATCAGGCTGGGAGCGGGCGACGAATTCAGCACCCAGATTGCCGTTGGCGCCGGGTTTGTTTTCAATGATCACCGTCTGCTTGAGTTCCTGCGAGATCAGTTGGCCGATAGAGCGGGCAATGATGTCAGAGCTGCCACCCGGTGGGTAGGGCACCACCAAGCGGATGGGTTTGTTCGGCCATGCATCGCTTGCCAGCAACGATGTGGACAACAAGCTACCGGCAGCCAGTGCCAGTACAGAGCGCAGAAAGCGAGAGCGTCGGATCATTACGAAGTGTCTCCTTATTGTGATCAGTCATCATACAACTAGAGATCAAAGAATCCAATCTCTGAACTCCTAGGGGAAACGCTGAACTTGCATCTAAATGTGCAATCAGTCTTTTGACTGATTTAAAGGAAATAAGCCTCTAGCCCTTGTGGAGAGGGCGTAGAGAGCTATTTTTTTTATTGATAACGTGTGACGAATGAGGGCGTGGGTATCAGAGTGCTCTGGCAGCAAGGTGTGCTGGAGGTATGAAGAATGGCTCTCGGTGGGCCTTGCCTTCTGGGGTAGCCGTTTGGCTTGACGGCGCTGCTTGTGCTTGGTTCTTGGCGCTCAGTCAATGGCGGGCGCTGCAGGCATTTGGCTCAGACGCTGTGCCAAGCGCAGGCGTTCGCGGGAATTCGTTAGGTGAATGCGCATGGCAGCGCGGGCTGAATCTGCGTCTTGCCGCTCAATCGCCGAGAAGATCTCTTCGTGCTCACGGTTGACGCGGCGCAAATAGTCCGGGTCGCGCGCAGAAGTGTGAATGGAAGTGATGCGATTGCGCGGAATCAGCAGGCTGCCGAAATGGGTCAGGATGTCTTGAAAGTAGCGATTGCCTGTGGCGTGCGCAATGCTGAGATGAAACGCTAAATCATGGGTCGCCGTGTCTTCACCGCGTGCAAAGTGGTACTCAAACCCTTGCAGAGCTTCGCGCATGGTGAGCAGGTGGGCCGGCTGGCGCCGCTGCGCAGCCAGGCCTGCGGCTTCGCTCTCAAGACTGATGCGCAGCTCCAGGACGGCCAAAACGTCAACCGACTCGCTCAGTTCGCGGTCGCTCAGCATGGGTCCTGGATTGCTGGGCTGTGTCGAGAGAATAAAAGTGCCAATGCCGTGGCGGGTTTCAACAAAACCAGCGGCCTGTAGCTTGGACAAAGCCTCGCGCACCACGGTGCGACTAACGTCATAGCTGCGCACCAGTTCTGATTCGGTGGGGAGCTTGTCCCCCTTGTTCAAAAGGCCTTGTCGAATCTTGTTGCTGAACTCTTCAAAGAGCAAGTTGGCCAAATTGCGGCTGCCACGCCCAGCCTTGCTGCGCAAAGAGGTGCCATCTGTCTGCACAAAAAGTGAGGGAGCTTGGGGTAATTCCGATGTCGTGGTGCGCATGTGAATGATGATAATCGATTTATGTTGTATGACAACGTACCTTGAAGCCCATGCTAGCACTCCTTGTCACCACCGTTTTTCCCCCTTGCCGCTCACTGGCTGACCAAGGGGTTGTACACGGCGCCGGTACGCACTCAGTGCTGACACACAGGCCAGTGCCCGATACCTTTCTCTGATCGTCCATGATGAGTACTTCCCACGCGATCCGTCACATCCGCATCACGCCCATCGCCTTCCGTGACCCGCCGCTGCTCAATGCTGCGGGAATTCACGAGCCCTGGGCCTTGCGCTCCATCATCGAGATCGAGACCGCCTCGGGTCTGGTCGGTATCAACGAAAGCTATGGCGACCAGCCCATGCTAGATGCGCTGGCCAAGGCCGCACCGGCCTTGGTGGGCTTGTCGCCCTGGGCGCTCAACGAGATGGAGGTCCGTGTCGCGGCGCTGGTCACACCACCTAAGCTCACAGCCTCCGAGTTTCTGGGCCAGCAGGTGTCGTTGGCCCCTGGCACCCATGTATCCAAGACCGTGGCCAAGGTGGTCAGCGCCTTTGAAGTGGCCATGCTGGATCTTCAAGGCCAGATGGCTCAGGCCCCCATTGTTGACCTGCTGGGCGGTGCAGCGCGCGATCGGGTGCCTTATTCGGCTTACCTGTTCTACAAGTACGCAGAGCACGTGGGCCAGCCCTACGCGCCCGACGCCTGGGGTGAAGCGCTCACGCCTGCCCAGCTCGTGACCCAGGCTCGGCGCATGATTGATCAGTATGGTTTTCAGAGCATCAAGCTCAAGGCCGGTACGCTGCCGCCCGAGCAAGAGGCCGCAGGCATTTTGGCACTGGCCGAAGCCTTCCCCGGCACACCGCTGCGCATTGATCCCAATGGCAACTGGACGGTAGAGACCAGCCTGAAGATCGTGCAGCAGTTGAAGGGTGTGCTTGAGTACTACGAAGACCCGGCCCCGGGCCTGGACGGCATGGCCGCTGTGGCGCGCGAGTGCGATATACCGCTGGCCACCAACATGGTGGTGACAGATTTTGCTGAGTTTCGCCGCAACGCCGACATGGGCTGCCCCGTGAAGATCGTCCTCAGCGACCACCACTACTGGGGTGGTCTGCGCGCTACGCAACGCCTGTCCACCTTGTGCCGCACTTTTGATCTCGGTCTGTCCATGCACAGTAACTCCCATTTGGGAGTGAGTCTGGTGGCCATGACCCATTTGTGCGCCAGCGTGCCGTTGCTGACCTATGCCTGCGATACGCATTACCCCTGGCAGGACGAAGAGGTGGTCGAAGGTGGTCGCCTGCAGTTTGAGCAAGGCAGTTTGCGTGTGCCGACCACGCCAGGTCTGGGTGTGACGCTGGACCGCACGGCGCTCGCCCGTTTGCACGACAACTATTTGCACTGCGGTATCCGCAACCGGGACGACCTGGGGCAGATGCGCAGGTACGACCCGGCCTTTACCGGCAAGCAACCCCGCTTTTGATTCCACCATCCACAGCGCAAAAAGACGCTTTTATTCAACAGGAGACAACAACCATGCAACGCCGTACTCTGATTCAGCATACCTTGGCCGCCAGCACTTTGTTGCTGGGTGCAACCGTGGTGACCACCTCTGCAATGGCCCAAAGCAGCTGGCCCACAAGCAAACCCATTACCTATGTCGTGCCATTCCCACCCGGAGGGAATACCGATACGCTGGCCCGCGTGATTGCCCAGCCACTGAACAAGGCGCTGGGCACGTCGGTCATCATTGAAAACAAGGGTGGTGCTGGTGGCAGCGTGGGCTCAGCTTTGGCGGCGCGCGCACCAGCGGACGGCTTCACCATTCTGGGTGGCACCATCAGCTCGCACGCCATCAATGTGAGCCTGTATTCCAAGCTGGACTACGACCCGATTAAGTCTTTCACGCCGATTGCCATGATCGGTTCCGGCCCACTGGTGCTGGTCGTGCCTGCGTCCAGCCCTTACAAGACTTTGGCCGAAGTGCTGGCTGGCAGCAAGGCCAAGGCTGCGGTGGGTGGCTTGTCGTCGGCCTCTCCAGGCAGTGGCACCTCCAACCACATGGCGCTGGAGTTGCTGGCTTACCAAACCGGCGTGAAGTTCACCCATGTGCCTTACAAGGGCAGCGGTCCAGCCGTGCAGGATGTGATGGGTGGCCAGGTCGACATGATGTTTGACACCGGATTGGTGGTTGGGCCGCACATTCAGGCGGGCAAACTGCGTCCTATCGCTGTGACCAGTTCTAAGCGTTTGGAATCGCTGCCTGATGTACCCACGGTTGCAGAATCCGGTGAAAAGGGCTTCGATATGGGTTCTTGGCAGGCCGTTTTTGCACCTGCTGGAACCCCTAAAGCCATCGTTGATCGCCTGCATGACGAGATCTTGAAAGTTATCGCCACACCTGAGGTGCAGGCACGGCTCAAGAGCTTTGGCATGCAGCCTTCACGCATGACGCCTGCTGAACTGGCTGAGTTTCAGAAAACCGAAGTGGCCAAGTGGGCAGCGGTGATCAAGGCGGCTGGTATCAAGGCTGACTGATCAAGCCAAGCCATGCCATGCACGCCGGTGCCACTGCCATGAGGATGGTGACACCGGTGCGCAGGGCAGTATGTGCTGGACCCCGGATAACTGAGATGAGATTGCTATGAGTACCCCCACCCCTTTTTCCATCAGCATGCATGCGGCCGACAACGTAGCCATCATCGCCAACGACGGCGGTCTGCCGGCCGGCACGGTGTTGTCCAGTGGACAGGTTCTGGTCGATCATGTGCCACAGGCGCACAAGGTTGCGCTGGTGGACATACCTGAAGGCGGGGTGATACGCCGCTACAACGTGGTGATCGGCTACGCACTCAGACCCATCCCGGCAGGTAGCTGGGTGCATGAAAAGCTGGTGCAGATGCCCGACGCTCGCTCGCTGGAAGGGTTGCCCATTTCCACAGTCAAGCCGCCTGTGCAGGCGCCGCTGGAGGGCTACACCTTTCAGGGCTACCGCAATGCCGACGGCTCGGTCGGTACGCGCAATATTTTGGCGATCACCCAGACCGTTCAATGTGTGGCTGGTGTGACCGATTTCGCTGTGCAACGCATCAAGGCAGAGCTGCTGCCCAAGTACCCGAATGTGGATGACGTGGTGGCACTGGCCCACACCTATGGCTGTGGCGTGGCCATCGATGCCCCCGATGCCGTGATTCCGATCCGAACGGTGCGCAACCTCAGCCTGAACCCGAATTTCGGCGGGGAAGTCATGGTGGTCAGCCTGGGGTGCGAGAAACTGCAACCTGACCGCCTGCTGCCGCCGGGTAGCTTTCCCATCGTGGATGAGCGCGAGTCGGCGCTGGATGTGGTTTGTTTGCAGGACGAGGCCCATGTGGGTTTCATGTCGATGGTTGAATCCATCCTGCGCCAGGCGGAGCAACACCTGCAGCGGCTGAACGCACGCCGACGCGAAACCGTACCCGCTAGCGAGCTGGTGGTGGGCGTGCAGTGCGGTGGCAGCGATGCGTTCAGCGGCTTCACAGCCAACCCTGCCGTGGGCTTTTGCACAGACCTGCTGGTGCGCGCCGGCGCCTCGGTGATGTTCTCGGAAGTGACCGAGGTGCGCGATGGCATCGATCAACTGACCTCGCGTGCCTCTACGCCCGAAGTGGCCGAGGCAATGATCCGCGAGATGGCCTGGTACGACAACTACCTGAACAAGGGCCGCGTGGACCGCAGTGCCAACACCACCCCCGGTAACAAAAAAGGCGGGCTGTCGAATATTGTGGAAAAAGCCATGGGCTCGATCGTCAAGTCTGGATCTGCGCCCATCACCGGCGTTTTGGCACCGGGCGAGAAGTTGCAGCAAAAAGGCCTGACCTATGCCGCAACGCCCGCGTCTGACTTTATCTGCGGCACCTTGCAACTGGCTGCAGGCATGAATTTGCACGTTTTCACTACAGGCCGTGGCACTCCTTATGGATTGGCCGCCTGCCCTGTGATCAAGGTGGCGACACGCACCGATCTGGCACGCCGCTGGCACGACTTGATGGACGTCAACGCCGGAAGGATTGCCGAAGGCTGCGCCACGATTGAGGGCATGGGCTGGGAGCTTTTCCAACTGATGCTGGATGTGGCCAGTGGTAAGAAAAAAACCTGGGCTGAGCAGTGGAAACTGCACAACGCCTTGGTGCTGTTCAATCCAGCGCCAGTGACCTGAAACGGGCAGCTGCTTGGTTAGCCGATATGGATTTTTACTATGCAAAAAACGCTGTCGAGGCAGCGTTTTTTGATGTAAGCCCACTTGTGACTTGATCAGATCACAGGGGCAGGCCGCTTGTTGTCCACAAACGCTGAGTAGTTCAGTACTTCCAAGTCACGTTGGATGATGAAGCAGGAGATGCCCATCTTGGCACCCATCTCTGCGGTTTTGGGGATTGACCCGCTGCACTTTGCCATGATCGTGATTGTGAATCTGACCATGGCTATGGTCCCGCTACCCGTGGGTGGCTTGCTGTTTGTGACTGGCGTTGCCACGCGCACACCGATTGCTGCCCTGACACGAGAGTTACCCATCTTTATCGTCGCGCAACTGCTGATGCTGATGCTGATGCTGATGATTTTGACTTTTGTACCTGCGCTATCAACATCGTTGCCCCACGCGTTTGGCTTCAATTCACAGCGCTTGCGCATCAAAAAAGCCCGGAAGTTCCGGGCTTTTTTATTTTCACAATAGTAGGCTCAATGTCTGTGGTTGACTTTGCGGGACAAAAATTCGCCTGCAAACTGCACGAGAGAGACCAGTGCGACCAAAATCACGATGACTTCGAACATGACCTTGGTTTCGTAGCGTTCATAACCATAGCGGATCGCCAGATCACCCAACCCTCCAGCGCCGACTGCACCCGCCATGGCCGATGCGTTGACGATGGCGATGACGCTGACTGTCATGCCTCCGATGATGCCAGGGAGTGCTTCTGGCAGCAGGACGTGGCGCACGATATGCCAGCGTTTGCAGCCCATGGCGCGCGCTGCTTCGACCAGACCGGGGTCCACGTCGCTCAGGCTAACTTGGGCAATGCGTGCATAGAACGGAATCAGGTTCACCGACAGAGGTACGACGGCTGCCCAAGTACCCAGCGTGGTGCCGACGATGCTGCGTGTCACGGGCAACAAGGCCACAAGCAAAATGATGAAAGGAATGGCACGAAAAATATTGACCGTGATAGACAGCCCCCTGTAAAAGTGCGGGCGTGCATACAAACCGCGGGGTCCCGTGACTGTGAGCACGACAGCCAGCACTAACCCCAGACTGATGGCAATCAGCGAGGCGGATGCCACCATTAGCAAGGTCTCGGCAAAAGCTTGCAAATATTTGTCAATTGGTGCGGACATAACCCAGCAATTCCAGATGGTCAGCACCCGTGGCATGGTGCAATGTTTCGAGGGACGGCAGATTTGCTACGGGCGCTGAAATCAGCAACTGGCCCAGTGCATGGCCGTCCAGTCGGTCCAGACCTCCGTGCAACAGTGTCGCCAGCGGACCCAATGCGGCAAGGGCTTGCAACGGCAAACCTTGTGCGTGCCGGGAGCCGGCAAAGCGCAGACTGAACACGGCCCGGTCCAGCGGTTCGGTTGGTGCGCTCATTAATTGCTGTGCCAGATCGGGCGGCAGGTCTTGCTGCAAAGGGCGCAGCAACGCTTGTGTGGCTTTGGCTTGTGGCGCGCCAAAGACGCGCCAGACTTTGCCGACTTCTTGCACCTGCCCACGGTCCAGAACCAGAACGCGATCACAGATGGCGCGTATCACACCCATGTCATGCGTGATCAGCACGACGGTCAATTTCAACTGTCGGTTGATATCGCGCAGCAGCGTTAAGATGGATTGCGTAGTTTCTGGATCAAGCGCGGATGTGGCTTCGTCACACAACAATACCTCTGGGGCATGCACCAATGCCCGCGCAATGCCGACGCGCTGTTTTTGTCCACCTGATAGCTGTGCTGGGTAGACGTTGGCTTTGTCGGTCAGTCCGACCAAGTTCAAGAGTTCGTCTACGCGACGCTTGATGAGTGCAGGGCGCTCGCCGGCCACACGCAGCGGCAGGGCAATGTTCTCAGCCACGGTCTTGGCAGAGAGCAGATTGAAATGCTGAAAAATCATGCCAATGCGGCGGCGCAGCGTGACCAGCGCTTCTTCGTCGAGCTTGGCCGGATTGATGCCGTGCACCTGTACTTGACCGGATGTCGGCGTTTCCAGCGCGTTGATGGTTCGCAGCAGTGTGGATTTGCCGGCACCACTTCGACCAATGATGCCGAACACTTCGCCATGGCGGATATCAAAGCTCACGGCACTCAGCGCTTCGACCAGGCCGCTATGGCCTGCATAGGATTTACCAACGTTGTCAAAAACAATGTGCGGTGCCAATTGCACGGCAGGGGGGAGGGTCATGCAGTCAGTCAGAACGCTGGAATGACCGAGCCTTGGTATTTCTGCTGAATGAACTGGCGCACAGGTTCAGACTGGTAAGCGGCGACCAGCTGGCGTGTCCATGGTGCCTCTTTGTCTGCAGCGCGCACAGCAATGATGTTGACATAAGGGTTGCGCTCGCGTTTCTCCACGGCAATACCGTCGCGCGTTGCAACCAGGCCAGCTTGGTAGGCAAAACTGTTGACGATGGCCGCTGCCGCTAAGTCATCCAATGATCGTGCCAGGACAACCGAAGCTATTTCCACCAGTTCAATTTTTTGGTGCAAAGCTGTGATGTCTGCTAGTGAAGCTGTGCTGGTAAAGGGGTCGAAATCAGCGCGTAAGTTCAATACACCCTGATCACGCAGCACCACCAAGGCTCGCGTCTGGTTGCTTGGGTCGTTCGGTATGCCAACGCGAGCGCCTGCGGGTAAATCACTTAAACGTTTGTATTTGCGTGAATAAAACGCGATCGGTGAGATATAAGTATCGCCTGCCGAAACCAGTTGATAGCCGCGTTGCTGGTTCTGATCGCGCAGGAAGGGAATGTGCTGGAAGGAGTTCACTTCCAGATCACCATTGTGTACACCCTCATTTGGGCTGATGGCCCCGCTGAGGACTACGGCTTTGACGTTCAACCCGCTCTCTTTGGCCACTTTGGTGACGACTTCCCAAATCTCTTCATCCACACCGCCCCGCACTCCCACGCGAATCACGGGTGGTGATGCTGCAGATGCCAAAGCGAGCGATGGAAGATTGACCACTGCTGCAGGCAGCAGAAATGCTGCGGATGTACGAAGAAAGTCGCGTTTATTCATTTCTGGTGCTCCGATCAAGATAGGCAGGTAAGGGCGCCAGTATTTCAAGCCCCGCAGAGCGGGGCAACAAAGCTTTTCAACTATGCAAATGCGGTGTTTGCATGAAGCGCGTGCGTTGATGTGCCAGCGGCGGGTATCCAGGTGATCGCAGCGCCGTAGCTATGTTCTAGTGAGGCTTTTTGTAGCTGAGCGGCATGTGGGGTGTAAAGGCCAATTGCAAACGGACCTTCTCCCTGATGTGCCAGTTGTGCTGCGGCTTCGGGGGTGGCCTTGGCTGTTTCAAGCTGCAGCACCGTAGTGCCCAAGTGCAGGCTGGCAAACTCATCGACAAGATCTGGAGCGCTGTCTAAACCTAGCAAAGCTTGGTAGCGTTTCAGCGATGCGGCCAGGTCATGCACCGCGATACGCAGCTGTGCCACACCATGGACGCCATTTGCATGGTTTCGGACATCGCCCTCAGGCACACGCAGGGCACGTGGCGTGACGTCTCCGCATAGAAATGGCAGATCAGCCGTGATCGGGCGGGCGTTTTGCCACCGCAGCTCCACGCCATCCGGGCGCAAGCGGCCGCCGTTGACAGGCGGTTGATAGGCCAGACCCCGAGAGCGCGCCTGTGCCACGGTCTCTGTCGTGGTGCTGGGCAGCAGAGCGAAATCCACGATGCCAGGGCCAAATTGTTGAAGCTTGGGCCACCACGGATGGTGTGCTTCTGGCGCTTTCCACGCGATCAGCTCGAAGTAGGCACCGTCGTGAAAGACAACCAGCGCGTTGTGTGTGGCGCGTCCGGGATGATCTCCACCGGGCGTGACGGTGAATCCAAGATGGCGGTAGTCGCTGATGGCTTTTTGCAAGTCATTCACAGCGATCACGATGTGGTCCAAAGGCAAGGACATGGTTTTTCTCCGGTTGCTGAAAACGCCAGCATGGCGTCTGCAGGCACGGAGCACAAATGCGAAAAATGTGTTTGTTTATGCGCCCGGCATCACTGCACGCATATCTGTTTCGCGCATATCTAACTGCGAAAACATCGCTTCAGAAAAGCGAGTGAACTTCCTAGCATTCATGGCAGCTGGTGGGGGATTTCTCTTTCCCAGTTCTTGCATTACAGCGCCGCAACGGCATGAAGGATGGATGGTCTCGTGCAGAAACAAAGCAGAAGCAAACGTCAAGGTTGGTGGCTGGTAGCCATGGTCGCAGGGGTTTGGATGGCCGGTTGCACCCAGCAAAGCGCTACAGAGACTGCAGGGCGGCAGGGCGGTGCAGCGCAAGGCGGTGAGCTGGTCTATCTGGAGCAACAGGCACACACCAACCTGTATCCCCCAGCGGGCGGCTTTTATCCCAATGGCGGCGTACTCAACCAAATCACCGACAAGCTGACTTACCAAGATCCGAAAACGCTGGAAATTGAGCCTTGGATTGCGCAGTCTTGGTCGATTAACGAGAACGCCACCGAGTTCACTTTCAAGCTGCGCAGCGGCGTGAGCTTCTCGGACGGTACGCCCTTGGATGCAGCGGCCGTTGCGAAGAATTTCGACACTTATGGCTTGGGTAACAAAGCTTTGAAGTTGCCTGTGTCGGAAGTCATCAACAACTACGAGCGCAGTGAGGTGCTGGATCCGCTGACCGTCAAGTTTTACTTCAGCAAGCCTTCTCCTGGCTTCTTGCAAGGGACGTCGGTGATTGGTTCGGGTCTGGTGTCTCTGGCCACCTTGGCACGACCTTTTGAAGAGTTGGGAGACGCCACCCGCATCATTGGCTCCGGCCCGTTTGTCGTGGAACGTGAAACGTTAGGCAAGGAACTACTGCTCAGGGCACGGGCGGATTACAACTGGGGGCCAAGCAAACATGCACACCAGGGGCGGGCGCGTCTGGACAGCATCCGCTTTGTGGTGACCCCCGAGGACAGCGTGCGCATCGGAGCGTTGCTCTCTGGGCAGGCTGGTTTGATCCGTCAAGTGCAGGCGTATGACGAAAAGCGTGTGCAGGACCAGAAATTTCAAATTTATGCGCCTTCCACACGCGGTGTGAACAACAGCATTGCGTTCCGCCCTGACAACCCGTTGGTCGCAGATCTGCGTGTGCGCCAAGCACTGTTGCACGGCACAAATACGGCCGAAGTGGTGCAGACACTGTTTTCTGCGAACTACCCCCAGGCGACATCGGTGGTGGCCCAATCAGCAGCGGGCTATGTGGATCTGGCAGCAGAGCTGAAGTTTGACCCTGAAAAATCGCAACGTCTGCTGGACGAAGCAGGCTGGACGCTGGGCAGCCAAGGGCTGCGACAGAAAGATGGTCAAGATCTGGTGCTGACCGCCTACGAGGCCCTGCCACAGCCGCAGAACAAAGAAACCCTGCAATTGGTGGCGCAGCAGTGGGGCAAGCTGGGTGTCAAGCTGAATGTGCTGGCTGGTGATGCGGGCAGCCGCATTGTGGATAGCCTAGACCCGGCCAAGACACCGGTAACGCCCGGAATGGTCGGGCGTGCTGACGCCGATGTGATCAAGAGCTATTTTTACCCCAGCAATCGCAATGCGCTGCTGCAAAAGGGGGGGGTGAGCCAGAAGGTCAACAGCTTTGTGGATGACAAGCTCAACGGTTTGCTGGATGCAATTGCTGCCGAAACCGATTCCGCCCAGCGCCTGCAGCTCACCAGCGATGTACAGCGTTACCTGATTGCGCAGGCCTATGTGATTCCGATTTTTGAAGAACCACAGGCCTTTGCTGGCGCCACCTGGGTGCAGGACGTTGGTTTTGAAGCCGTGGGCCGCCCCAGCTTCTACGCCACCTGGTTGAGCAAGCATTGAGGGCCTCAATCATGGTGTACAAAAAATACCGCCACACATGGCTGTTAACAGGGGTTGTGGCAACTGGTCTGTGGCTGTCGGGCTGCTCGCCCAAGAGCGGTGCTGCTGAAGATGCGCAAGTGCAGGCCGGCGCGCCGATTCCGGGTGGCACGCTCGTGTATCTGGAGCAGCAGGCCCACACCAGCCTGTATCCGCCAGCAGGGGGCTTTTATCCAAACGGCGGCATTCTGAATCAGATCACAGACAAACTGACTTATCAGAACCCTGAAACCCTGGAGATTGAACCCTGGATTGCCCAGGCATGGACGATCAGCAACGATGCCACCGAATACAGCTTCAAGTTGCGTGAAGGCGTAACTTTTTCGGACGGCACCCCGCTGGATGCTGCCGCTGTCGCCAAAAACTTCGACACCTTCGGGCTGGGCAACAAGGCGCTTAAGCACTCGGTATCCGAGGTCATCAACAACTACCAGCGCAGTGAGGTGGTGGATGCACACACCGTCAAGTTCTATTTCAGCCAGCCTTCGCCGGGTTTTCTGCAAGCCACTTCGGTGATCGGCTCGGGCCTGGTGTCGCCTGCAACACTGGCTCACCCGCTGGATGAGTTGGGGGATGCAACCAAGGTTATTGGCTCTGGCCCATTTGTGGTGGCCCGCGAAACCTTGGGTAAAGAGCTGCATCTGGCTGCGCGCAAGGACTATGCGTGGGGGCCCATCAAACTGGCGCACCAGGGGCGTGCAAGGCTGGATGGCATACAGATTGTGGTGGCCCCCGAAGACGGTGTGCGCATTGGTGCGCTGCTGGCAGGGCAAGCGGGGTTTATTCGCCAGATTCAGGCGTATGACGAAAAGCGTGTGCAGGCAAAGCAGTTCCCCATCTATGCCTCATCGACACGGGGGGTAAACGACAGTCTGGCCTTCCGCCCTGACAACCCGTTGGTGGCTGATGTCCGCGTGCGCAAGGCCTTGTTGCACGCCACTGATGCCCAGCAGATCGTACAGACACTGTTCTCTGAGCACTATCCGCAGGCCACAGGTGTCATCGTGTCCACGGCGGCGGGCTATGCGGATCTGTCGGACAAGCTGAAATTCGACCCAGAACAGGCCAGGGCGCTGCTGGATGAAGCGGGCTGGAAGCCCGGCCCCGGTGGCGTGCGCGAGAAGGACGGCCAGCCTCTGGTGCTGTCAACCTATGAGTCGCTCAACTATGTGCAGAACAAAGAAGTGCTGCAACTGATCGCCCAGCAATGGGCGCAGGTGGGTGTCAGGTTCAATGTGTTGGCGGGCGACTCAGGTAGCAAGACGCTGGACAGTTTGGATCCGCTCAAAACCCCCGTGATTCCGGCCATGGTAGGCCGCGCCGATCCGGACGTGATCAAGAGCAACTATTACCCGACCAACCGCAATCTGTTGCTGCAAAAAGGCGGTGTGAGCCAGAAGGTCAACAATTTTGTCGACGACCGGCTCAACAGCTTGTTGGATGCCATTGCCCGGGAACCGGTCACCACCCAAAGATTGGAGCTGACGCGCGAGGTGCAGCACTATCTGGTGGATCAAGCCTACGTGATTCCTTTGTTTGAGGAGCCCCAGGTTTTTGCGGGCGCCCCTTGGGTCAAGGATGTGGCTTTTGAAGCGGTGGGGCGCCCCAGTTTTTATGCCACTTGGCTTGACAAGCACTGAGACGGAGGCCTGCACATGATGAACTCCTATCTCTTACGCCGCATCGGTCAGGCTCTGCTGGTGTTGTGGGCCGCGTTCACCACGTCGTTTGTGTTGCTGCAGTTGATGCCAGGCGATGCGGTGTTGATCAAGTTTCTCAATCCTGATCTGGGTTTGGGGCCAGAGCAGATTGCCGAGATACAGGCCGCCTACGGAACGGATCAGCCCGCCTGGCGCCAGTACCTGCATACGCTGGGCCAGTTTCTGACAGGAAATTTTGGGTATTCGCTGCAGGCCGGTGTGCCTGTCAGTGAAGGGCTGACTACCAACTTGCCTCCAACCTTGCGGTTGGCGGCTTTGGGGTTGGCCGTCGCCTTGCTGCTGGCACTGGCACTGGCCTTGGCGGCCAGTGTGGTGCGGGTTCAAAGTGTGCGCGCATTGCTGCAGTCGCTGCCTTCGCTGTTTGTGTCCATACCGGTGTTTTGGCTGGGCATCATGCTGATCCAGTGGGTGTCCTTCCGGCTGGGGTGGGTGCCGGTAATCAATCCTGGCCCCTGGCAAGGCTTGATCTTGCCAACGCTGACGCTGGCGGTGCCTATTTCTGCACCGTTGGCGCAGATTTTGATGCGCAATCTGGATGCCGCCATGGCCCAGCCTTATGTGGCTGTGGCACGTGCCAAAGGGGCATCGCAGTTGCATGTGCTGCTGCGCCATGCCGCTCCCAATGCCTTGCTGCCTGTGCTGACCATGGCTGGTGTGCTGTTTGGTGAGTTGCTGGCGGGTGCCGTGGTGACCGAAGCCGTGTTCGGTCTCAACGGTCTGGGCAGTTTGACCCAGCAGGCCGTTGGCAACCAAGACACCGCCGTGCTGCAAGCCGTGGTGATGGTGTCGGCGACGGCTTTTGTGATGATCAATCTGATGGTGGATCTGCTCTATCCCTGGCTGGATCCACGGCTGTGCAATGCGGTAGGAGGCTGATGCGATGAATGCATTCACACACAACGAAGATTTGGTGCTACAGGCGTCTTCAATCACTGAGGGCAAGGCCCATCAGCAACTCCAGCAAGTCGAGAAAGTACAAACTGTGCCTTGGTCTTATCGCCCGGCCTTGCAAACTGCATTGCGACGCGCCGCGCGCATGCCTCTAGGATTGTGGCTGGCGTGGAGTGTGGTCATTTTGGTGCTGCTGTGGGCCGTCTTGCCCGGTTGGTTCAGCGGCCATGATCCGCTCGTCGGTCAGGCGGGGCAGCAGTTACAGGCACCGGGCTCTGGCCATTGGCTGGGGACGGATGCTTTGGGGCGCGACGTTTGGACTCGCGTGGTTCATGGCGCTGTGCACTCGCTGGCTGGGGCACTGGTGGCGGTGGGTGTGGGCTTGGTGGTGGGTACAACTTTGGGTTTGCTGGCTGGTGCGCTAGGAGGGCGCATCGACGATGCCCTGATGCGTCTGGTTGATGTGCTGCTGGCAGTGCCTTCTTTGTTGCTGTCACTGACCATCATCATCGTCCTGGGCTTTGGTACGGTGAATGCCGCGATTGCCGTGGGCGTGGCCTCGGTGGCCAGTTTTGCGCGGTTGGTGCGCTCAGAGGTGGTGCGGGTGCGCAGAACGGAGTATGTGGAAGCGGCCTTCGGCAGCGGCGGACGTTTCAGCGCCGTGCTGTGGCGGCATGTGCTGCCCAATTCGCTGACATCGGTGGTGGCGTTGGCCGCACTGCAGTTCGGGACGGCCATTTTGGCGATCGCCACGCTGGGTTTTCTGGGCTATGGCGCTCCACCACCCACTCCCGAGTGGGGGCTGTTGATTGCAGAGGGGCGTAACTACTTGTCTACTGCGTGGTGGCTGACCACTGCGCCTGGGCTGGTGGTCGTGGCAATGGTGCTGGCGGTCAATCGCATCAGCGCTTCATTGTCAGGAGGCCAACCATGAGCGCTTGGCAATTTTGGCGGCAACGTTTGCTGCGTACGGCTGGGCAGCCGCCTGTTCTCCCCGCAGTTACGGTTTCAGGTGTCGATGCTGTATTGGAAATCGACAACCTGCAAATCGCCTACCGTGAAGGTGACCAGCTGCGGCAGGTTGTGCATGGTGTGTCTCTGACAGTGCGTCCTGGCGAGGTGGTGGCCTTGGTGGGTGAGTCGGGCTCGGGTAAATCCACCACCTCGCAGGCCGCTATTGGCCTGCTGCCCAGCAATGGTCAGGTCGTGGGTGGAAGCATTCGCCTTCTCGGCCAGGATGTGACCTATGCCGGGGAGGTGCAGTGGCGCAGCCTGCGTGGGCGGGTGTTGAGCCTGGTGCCGCAAGACCCTGGCGCATCTTTGAACCCGGTGCGCACCATTGGCGCTCAGGTGGCTGAGGTGCTGCAGCTGCATGGCTGGCGCGATGCTACAGCCATTGAAAAACAGGTGGTAGATCTGCTGCGAAAGGTGGGCATGACACGGCCTGAGCTGCGCTACCGCCAGTACCCGCATGAACTTTCAGGGGGCATGAAGCAGCGTGTATTGATTGCCATGGCCGTGGCTTTGAAACCAGCGCTGATCATTGCGGATGAGCCCACCAGTGCATTGGACGTCACCGTTCAGCGTCGTATTCTGGATCTGATCGACACCCTGCGCCGCGAGACGGGCACGGCCGTGCTGTTGGTGACCCATGACTTGGGTGTGGCGGCTGACCGCTCGCACCGCATCGTGGTGCTGCGCCATGGCCGTATTCAGGAGGCCGGTGAAACCTTGAAGGTGCTGCGCCAGCCGCAAAGCAGCTACGCACGCCAGTTGCTGGCCGATGCGCCCGCCTTGTCTGCTCCGCCTGCCCGGGCAGCGTTGCCTGAAAACACGACGGATGACTGGGCTGTTCAGGTGCAGGGACTGCGCCAGCAGTTTGTGGTGCCCGGTCACGTTGAACCCTTCAAGGCGGTCGATGGCGTGTCTTTCCAGGTACAGCGTGGCAGTACGCATGCGATTGTGGGCGAGTCAGGATCGGGCAAGACCACCACTATTCGTGCGCTGGTGGGACTGCTGCGGCCAACGCAAGGGCAGATTCACATTGCAGGCGTGGATGTCACCGCTTTGCGTGGTGAGGCGTTGCGGCAATTTCGGCGCAAGGTGCAACTGGTGTACCAGAACCCTTTCGCATCGCTGGACCCGCGCCAGTCGGTGTTCGACATTGTTGAAGAGCCGTTGCGCAATTTCGACCGCTTGCCTGTGGCGGTGCGCCGTCAGCGTGTTCAAGAGACGTTGGCCCGTGTGGGGCTGGCCAGTGAACTACAGACGCGCAAGCCCCATGCATTGTCTGGCGGGCAGCGTCAGCGCGTTGCCATCGCCCGTGCTTTGGTACTGCAGCCTGAAGTATTGGTGCTTGACGAAGCTGTCTCTGCCCTCGATGTAACCGTGCAGGCGCAGATTTTGAAGCTTTTAGAAACGTTGCAGCAGCAACTGCAATTGACCTATGTATTTGTTACGCATGACCTATCGGTGGTGCGCCAGATCGCCCATACCGTCTCCGTGCTTCAACACGGCAAGGTGGTAGAGCAGGGCTCGGTGGAGCAGGTCTTTCTGCACCCACGCAGCCATTACACCCGTGAACTGATCGCTGCCATTCCTGGCACAAGGAGTACTGATTTTGTCCAATCTCACCCCATTCCCGAAGAAACGCCTGGGCTACTTCAGCCGCTTGCTGGATGATGTGCCTGCCGCCGAGCGCTATCGCTTGGTGACCGAGCAGATTGCGCACGCCGAGGCGCTGGGCTTTGACTCTGCATGGGTGGCACAGCACCATTTTCATGAAAACGAGGGCGGCTTGCCCTCTCCCCTGGTATTTTTGGCCCATGTCGCGCAGCGTACGCAGCGCATCCGGCTGGGCACGGGTGTAGTGACATTGAGCATGGAAAACGCGATCCGTGTGGCCGAAGACACCGCAGTGCTGGATCTGCTGTCTGGAGGGCGGCTGGAAGTGGGGCTGGGCACGGGCGGTACGGCGGAGTCGTTTGAAGCCTTTGGTGTGGCCAGCCATGAACGGGGCGCTGTGTATGGGCGCAATCTCGAGATTTTGCGTGCGGCCTGGCGTGGTGATGCGCTTCAAGGCGGGGTGCGTATCTACCCCGCAGCACCCCATTTGCTGCAGCGCGTATGGCAAGCCACGTTCTCTGTGGAGGGCGGGCAGCGCGCAGGTGCCGCTGGCGAAGGTTTGATGCTCTCACGCACCCAGCCGCGCCCTGAGCAAGCGCCGCATTTGACGTTGTCGGACATTCAAAACCCCATCATCGATGCCTATCTGGCCGCTTTGCCGCAAGGGCAGGCTCCACGCATTCTGGGTTCTCGTTCTTTGCTCGTCACTGATCGCACAGAAGATGCCTTGCGTTGGGCAGAAACAGGCTTGCGCCGCTTGGCTGTGCGCCATGCCAAGCCAGCGGCAGGACCTTTCCCACGTGTAAGCCCAGATGCACCGCTGGAAGAGCTGATTCGGGCCTATGACGTGCACATCGGCACCCCGGATGAGGTGATTGCGTCCTTGCAAGCCGATACCGCCTTGGCGCGCACGACCGATCTGGTGTTCCAGGTGCACTCCATCGATCCACCGCATGAGGCCATCCTGCGTTCACTGGAGCTGACTGCCAAATATGTGGTGCCAGCTTTGGGATGGACGGCCTCCAACCCAGCTTTTGCCAATCCATCCGTGTCTGCCGTCGAATCTGAACTGCAGCCCGCGTAAGACAGGAGTTAAACCATGACCGAGCTATCGCATACAAAATCCGGCGTTGTGGCGGGATTGCGCATTGACCATGTCGATGTGATCGATTTTCTGGCTGACATTGTTCCGGGAGACTGGTTGGACCATCTGCGCCGCACTCGGCCGGAAACGCGTTCCCAGGCGCAAAAAAGCCATGATGCGTTGTTCACGCCTGCGCAGCCTATTGCGGGCCAGGTTACCCGTGCTGAACGCCATGCAGTGGCAGCCTTTGTCGCACTGCTGCACCAGCAAGCGGAGGCGGCAGACTTTCATTTGCAGTTGCTCCAGGAGCTGTCTCCCACCTGGTTTTATGCGGTGCGCAGTGCAGTGGCTGCCGGTGTGACGCAAGGGCCGTACGGGAAATTTCCTGCCGGGCCACTGAGCATTGAAAACCAAGAAGGGCTGGAGCTGCAGCTGTCTGATGCGCTGCGCGCTGTGCTGGGCGAGCGTTTGTATGCGGCCTTCCACCACGCGCATTTTCTGGTGTTCCACCCCCGTGACGCGGCGCCCGAACGTGTGCGTGCGCTGGAGGCTGCTGGCTGGCTGCCTGACGACATTGTCGTGCTGTCTCAATTGGTTGCTTTTTTGAGTTTTCAACTGCGGGTAGTGGCAGGTCTGCGGGTGCTGGTGGAAGGCTGGGACGAGGCTATTGCTGTCCCAGCTACCCGTAGCGCCGTCTCTCAGACAGTGTCCGCAGGCCCTCCGCCAAGCTCTGTTGCGGGTGCTGCACCCGCCGTTTTCACTCAGGCTGAACTGCAATGGCAGGCTTGGCTGGAACCGCTGGATGAGAGCGCTCTGACAGAGCGCCACTTTGCGGGCCTTGTGGATGCGGCCAGAGCCAAATCGCCGTATTTCCGGCTGCTGGCGCGCGATCCGGACACACTGGGTGCACGCACCCGTACCGACAAAGACATCTTCTACAACCCTGAGGCGGGCTTGCCGCGGGCAGAACGTGAATTGGCAGCGGCAGCAGCCTCGCGCTACAACGGCTGCATTTACTGTGCCTCGGTGCACGCCCGCTTTGCCAGCCACTTTTCGCGGCGCAAGGACGATGTCCAGCGTTTGCTGGATGAGGGTGTGCAGGTCAACCTGGATCCGCGCTGGAATGCGATTGTGGATGCCAGCGTGGCTTTGAGCGCAACCCCACCGCGTTTGAATGCACATCACATTGCCGCTTTGCGCAACCAAGGCCTGGATGCCCAGGCTGCTGCAGATTTGGTGCATGCAGCCGCATTCTTTAACTGGGCCAACCGCCTGATGCTGTCGCTGGGTGAGCCTCAGTACGCATAACTCTGGCTGTTGCCTATTTCCCCGATCTCCGATGTTGGAGATCGAGGTTTTTTGCCCATGATTCACCCATGAAGCAATAGGCGTTTGAGATTGTGCACAGGGTGGGCACTGTGCTTGCATCGTTGCTAGTGGTGCTTTTCGTGCAGCGAATCAACGGAGGCCAGGACTTTGGACTAAAGCGTCGCGGGTCCCTGTTGCATGATTTGACCCCGTGGGGTTATGACAAAGATAAAAAAAGGCAGCTGCAGCTGCCTTTTAATTTTGATAGCTGATAGCGCTTATGAATACTGGGTCAGGTGCATATCTGATGAGTATTATTAAGCATAAGCCTGTGCGGCTTCTTTTTGCGCTGGGTCCAGACTGGCGAGCGCAGCCAGATGCTCTGCATACTGCTGCGGGTAAAAGCGCTGGGCCACATCAAGGTGCGAGCGCACGCGGCCCTTCAGCGCATTGGTGCCAATATGACTGAACAAAGGATTGAGCGGATCGCTCTCTGGCCCGCGTGCCTGGCTGGCCAGGTGCGCGGGCAGGCTTAAAAGCGGCACCTCGTGCGCATGCAGACTGGGTGAAAAGAAGTAAGCGATGGAGTAGCGGCTGACCCCGGCGCCGGGTGAGCGCACGCGGTGCACATTGGCGCGCAGGTAGCCGTTGGTAGCCAGCTCCAGCATTTCCCCGATGTTGATGACAAAGGCATTTTTGCGGGGTGGCACATCCAGCCAGCCTTGTGGCGTTTGCACCTGCAAACCACCGACTTGGTCTTGCAGCAGCAGGGTCAGCAAGCCGCCATCCTTGTGCGGGCCAACGCCTTGGTCGGACTGGCTACTGCCTTGGCCCGGGTAATGAATGATCTTGAGGCGATGGTTGTGCGGTGAGGCCACCAGTTGGTTCAGTGCAGTGGCCGGTTGCTCTAGGGCTACCAGAAAGGCTTTGAGCAGGCGCTGTGCCACGGCACGTGTCGTGTCCAGCCAGAGCAGAATTTCTGATTGCAAAGTGGGCTGCGCTTGGGGCCACTGGTTCGGGCCTTGCAGTCCCCACCACTGTGGCGTTTCGGGGCTTGGTGGCACGGCCGGCAGCTCTTCACCAAAGTCAATTTGTTCGCGCAGGTCGGGTTGCAGACGGGTGATTTCCCCGCCGACGCCGGTGTAGCCACGAAAGTGGCGGGTCTGCGCTATCGCGATTTGCTGCTTGGCGGCAGCGGGCAGCGCAAAAAACTGCCGGGCTGCAGCTTCCAGGCGGGCAATGTGTTCAGGCGAAATACCGTGCCCTTCAAGGTAGAAGAACCCGGTCTCACGCGCAATGTGCGCCAGGCGGCTGTGTGCGGGCGTGTGCTGCTCGCTGTCACCCAGCTCTTCCAGATTGATGACCGGCAGGGCATTGACGGCGGCACTGGCGGCCAAGGCGGAAGCAATGGTGCTCATAAGGACTCCTGAAAATCGAAAGGTGCAGAAGAAACGGTGGCCGAAGTGGTTGTGTGACGACAGTGCGCAAGCGCTTGGCGCAGGTCGCCCAGCAGGTCGTCAGGGTGCTCAATGCCCATCGACAGCCGTACCAAGCCCGGTGCAATGCCGGCGCGCGCCAGCTCTGCATCGGTCAGTAGGTGGTGGGTGGTCTCAGCGGGAATGGCGGCCAGTGATTTGCTGTCACCAATATTCACCAACCGCTGGAACAGTTGCAGGGCATCATAAAAACGCTGAGCGCTGGCGCGGCCACCATGCAATTCAAACGATAGCAAGCCAGGAATGCGGCCCTCGTGCAGATAGCGCCTGGCGTGGGCATAGTCGGGGTGACTGGGGTGGGCTACATGCTGGATGTGGCTGACCTGCGGGAGGTCCTGCAGAAAATTCAGTACAGCACGCGTGTTGCTGCTGATGCGGTCAATGCGCAGTGCCAACGTCTCTAATCCCTGTAGCAGCAAGAAGGCAGAGTTGGCTGCCAGCGTGGCGCCGGCATTGCGCAGCATGACGGTGCGTGCACGGGCCACGACGGGGGCTTCAGGGTAGCGTTCGGTGAACACCACTTGGTGAAAGGCGGGTTCTGGCTGTGTTAGCTGCGGGTAGCGTTGGGCGTGTGCCTGCCAGTCGAAACGGCCACCATCTACAATCAAGCCCCCCATGACCACGCCATGACCGCCGATGTACTTCGTGGCCGAATGCACAACCACATCTGCCCCGTGTTGGAAGGGGCGGATCAGCAGTGGTGTGGCGCAGGTGTTGTCTACCACCACGGCCACGCCTTGGGCGTGGGCGATGTGGGCGATATGGGCCAGATCGGCCACATCGCCCGATGGGTTACCCACAGATTCAACAAACACGGCTTTGGTCTGTGGGGTGATCGCTTGGTGCAGCGCATCAGGATCGTTGCGTGCCACCACGGTGCTGTGGATGCCCCGACCTTGCAACACATGCGCAATCAGATTGTGCGAGCCTCCGTACAAGGTCGAAGCCACGATGACGTGATCCCCCACTTGCGCCAAAGTGGCCAGCACAATGTCGATCGCCGCCATGCCTGATGCCACGGCTAGAGCAGCTGTGCCACCTTCCAATTGCGTGATGCGTTGCTCCAGCACGCTCTGGGTAGGGTTGCTGGTGCGGGCGTAAATGTGGCCTTCCTGCACCAGGTCAAACAGCTCAGCGCCTTGCTGGGCATTCTCAAACAGGTACGAGGTGGAGTGGTAAACCGGTACTGCAGCGCTACGCTGGTGCTGCAGGCCGTCATAACCAGAATGCAGCACCAAGGTGTCCGCATGCCAGTGGGAGGCAGGCGACTGACTCATGCGTGCAGTGCTTCGGGGTGGTGCGCGCTGGCGGTAGGAGCGGTGGTGGTCGCGCTTGTTGATTGGCGTACCCATGAGCCCGAAATTTGTTGGGGATTGCGCAGCAGGTTCAGGATGGGGCAGGTCTTTTCCACGGCATCAAACAATGTTTGCAGTTGCGTGTCAGTAGCGCTGGATTGCAGTTGCACTTCGTAGTGAATGTCATGCGGCCAGATGGGCGTCGCCTCATGACCGGGCTGACCGGCACGCGGATCAATGGTGCCGTGAATATCCACCTCAATGCTGTCCAGCGGCACTTGCAGCAATGCGGCCTGAATTTCAAAAATGTGGGTCACACAGGTGCCCAACACGCCGAGTTGCAACTCGGGCGAGGATGGTCCGAGGTTGAAACCAGCGAAGTCATGGGGGCTGTCACTGATGATCTGGTGCTCACGGATGCGCAAACGGCGTATACCGCTACGCCCTTCCGCTGTGACGTGGGCGTGCAGCTGATTGGCCTGAGCGGTCCCATCGGCAACGCGTTGCTGGCGCGCCAAGACGGCAGTGCGTTTGTGGGAAAGATAGTTGTTGAGGCCCATGGTGATGCTCCGTGTGATGGGTAAACCGGTTGGAAAGACGCCATGGTTGGGCACACCCGCGATGAAAGCTACGAAGTTTTGCGTGTTTGCTTATGCGTTTTTTGTGAGCAATTAGACCTAGCAGAACGTGAAGTTTTCCGTATATCGATACCTGTTTTCGTTGCTTGTGACAAAGGGGTGTGCAACCTATCGTGGTAGCACTTTCTATCTTCATCACGAGGGACGATATGGCAGATTTTTCGCAAGAACAATGCAATGCTTGGAAGCGCCGTCACTTTCTGGGTGCCGCTGCGGGTGTGGCCACCGTGGGTGCTGCCAGTGGCCTGCTGCCTCAGGTCGCACGGTCACAGCCGCGCAAGATTACCTTGGCTTGGAGCCAAGCCAGTTTTTGCCAAGTGCCCGTACCAATCGCTTTGGAGCGTGGTTTCTTTACGCAAAATGGTCTGGATGTGGAGGTGTTGAATTGGGGTGGCGCGGCTGACCAGCTGCTGGAAGCACTGGCCACTGGCAAGGCGGAAGTTGGGGTGGGTTTGATCCACCGCTGGATCAAACCACTGGAAGCTGGCCTGGATGTGAAGATTGTGGGCAGCGTGCACGGAGGCTGCTTACGTCTAGTTGGAGTGAAGTCGGCAGGTGTGACCACTGACTTGCGTACCCTCAAAGGCAAGGTGATTGGTGTATCGGACCTCAATAGTCCTGCCAAGCAGTTCTACGGCATTCACTTGGCCAAGAAGGGCGTAGATATCGACAAAGACATCGAGTGGCGCGTGTTTCCGGCCGATTTGTTGGATGTGGCTGTGAAAAAGGGGGAAATCCATGCCATTGCCGACGGGGACCCCAACCTGTACCTGATCGAAAAGCGCAATCCAGGGGTGTTTGCCGAACTAGGAAATAGTGCGACGGGCGAGTACGCCGAGAAAATTTGCTGCGTACTGGGTGCTGGGGCCAAGTTTGTGCGTGAAGACCGCAAGAGTGCTGCTGCCGTGGTGCGAGCCTTGGCGCAGGCCTCCAATTACGTGGCCGAGAACCCCAATGAATCTGCCAAGATTTTTGCGCGTTACACGCCCAAGTTTGAGGTCAGTGATTTGCAGCGCTTGATCGCTGAGTTGACGTACAAACATCACCCCCATGGTGGTCGCCTGCAGGATGAGGTGCAGGCGTTTGCAGCAGACTTCCGCGAGGCGGGCATTCTGAAAAAGAGTACCGATCCTGTGCGTTTTGCGCACCACATCACTCAGGATGTCCTGTCATGACCGGTGCACATACATCCTTGGAGGCAGCGAGCTTCTCCACGGCCACAGCCTTGCAAACCCTGGGCCTATGGCGCCAAGGTGTAGTTGCGGCCTTGGCGTGGGCTTTGCTGGGTGCGTTGACCTTGCTGTGGCCCAACAAGCCTATTGGCTTTAGCGATTGGGCGTATACCACCGAGTTCGCCGTGCTGTCACTGGCAATTGCCGTGGCTTTGGCACTGATTGCACTGCGTGGATGGTTGCCTCGGCTGCATGCTGCTGGCGCATGGTTGATTGCCGCACCGCTCTTGCTAGGGTTATGGCAATTGCTGACCGCCAAACTAGGGGTGCTGCCGCCACCGTTTTTTGCACCTCCGCAAAGTTTGCTAGAGGTCTATCTGGACGATACGGCAAGGCTGGGCACGTCGATAGCACATTCGTTGCGCCTGCTGGTGCACGGCATTGTGCTGGGCAGTATTGTGGGATTTTTCACGGGTGTATGGGTAGGGTGGTCGCGCATAGCTGGGTACTGGGTGCACCCATTGCTGCGCTTCTTGGGGCCAGTGCCGGCATCAGCCCTGCTGCCTCTGGCATTCTTTTTTGCCCCGAGTAGTTACAGTGCCGCCGTGTTTTTGATTGCGCTGGCCACTTTCTTTCCGGTGGCCGTGCTGACATGGTCTGGGGTCGCCAATGTGAGCAAAAGCTACTACGACGTTGCCCGTACGCTGGGTGCTTCGGAGTGGTTTTTGGTCTTGCATGTGGCAATACCCGCTGCTTTGCCGCAAGTGTTTGTAGGCTTGTTCATGGGTCTGGGCGCTTCGTTCTCGGTGCTGATCACAGCAGAGATGATGGGGGTGAAAGCTGGCCTTGGCTGGTACTTGCAGTGGGCGCAAGGCTGGGCAGCCTATTCCAATATGTACGGTGCCTTGCTGGTGATGGCGGTGCTGTGCTCAGGCTTGATTACGTTGTTGTTTTCGGTACGTGATCGCTTGCTGAGCTGGCAGAAAGGAACCGTGAAATGGTGAATGCTCTGCGTCAAATTTTGCAGGCAACGTCTTCGGATGCTGCTACCTTGGATTCCGTGGCTGTCCAGTCCAGCAGCCCGACACAGCAAGGTGCGTTCATTGACATAAAGAATGTGTCGCACCACTTTGCACAGAACCACAAAAATGGTGCCGCAGAGAGCAACGCCAATTTGCCTGTGCTCGATAGTGTCAGCTTGCAGGTGCAGCCTGGCGAGTTTGTGGCGCTACTGGGCCCTAGCGGCTGTGGTAAATCGACATTGCTGCGCTTGGTGGCTGGTTTGGAGCCCCCAAGTGCAGGGCATATCACACAAGAAAAGCAGCCAATCAAGCAGCCCGATCCATCCCGTATTGTGGTGTTCCAAGATCCAACGCTGTTTCCATGGCGAACGGTGCGTGACAACGTGGCCTTGGGCTTACAGGCTCGCAAAGTTCCCAAGGAGCAGTATGTGCGGGTCGATGAGGCGCTGTCCTTGGTTGGGTTGACTGAATTTGCCAGTAGTTATCCGCACCAACTGTCAGGTGGTATGGCGCAACGTGCGGCACTGGCGCGCGCCTTGGTCAATGAGCCGAAACTGCTCATCTTGGATGAGCCACTGGGAAAACTGGACTCTTTGACACGCCTCACCATGCAAGGCGAGTTGCTCAAATTGTGGCAAAAAGCAGGTTTTTCGGTGCTACTGGTCACGCACGACGTGGAAGAGGCGCTTTTCTTGGCCAACCGCGTGATAGTGTTCTCACCACGTCCCGCACGAACAGTGGCTGAGCTACAGGTCGATTTGCCTTATCCACGCCACCGCACCGATCCCCGCTTTGTACAGTTGCGCCAGCAGCTGCTGCGTGATTTGGGCTTGAGTGACGTGACCTGATGAGTCCTGATCGTGTTGCGCAGGATGCGCCTTGGCTGCTGTGGCTATTGAATGCCATGCAGTCGGGCCAAGAAGCACTCTTGCAAATTTTGCACAGTGTCGGGTTGACGCCAGACGTCGATGGGCAGCCTGCATGGCCTTGGTCACGACGCCTTGCCGGTGAGAACTTGCTGCTGGACGTTGGTCAAGCCCGTGCTATGGCGTGGAGCTTGCTGGCCGTCGTCGTGATTATCTGCCTGCTTGTATTGGCGACCTTGTGGTGGCGCCATTCCAAAAAACGCGGATCGCTGCTAGTGACCGCGCTGCTGATCGTTATTGCCACTCCGTGGCCACAGTCGCAGGTGATTTGGACTCCTGCCAGTCCCAGCAGCTTTCACCACAATCCGCTGCCGTTCAGTGATGCGGCTATTGCAAGAGGTGCAGTGCACTATCAACGTCTGTGCATGGATTGTCATGGTGCAACAGGTAATGGCCAAGGCCCCATCGCTGCCCAACAAGCGGTATGGCCCCCAAGCTTCACGGGCCCATTGCTGTGGCGGCGTACCGATGGCGATTTGCTTCATACCGTGCGACAAGGCGTTTTTACGCACAGTGGTCAGCAGCGCATGCCTAGTTTTGCATCACAAATGACGGTGGCACAAACGTGGGAATTGCTGCATTTTTTGCGAGCGCAGGCTGCAGGGCAGCTGCTGCAACTGTCGGGCAACTGGGTCATGCCGATTGCATTGCCGAATATGCAACTTCACTGCCCGGGCCAAACTTGGCAACAGGTCAGTGATCTGCAGCAGCAGCGTGTTCGTTTGGTCGGTTTGGCCGATGTAAAAAGTGTTTTGCCTGATCCACGCATGCTCACCGTGTGGCTGCCTCCTGCAGATCAAAGTGCCAGTTTCATTCCCGCGCAAATCGATTGCATCGTCGCTTCGGCGACGGAAGCACGGCAGGCATTGTTCTGGCTGACAGGAACGGAAAATTTTACGCAAACGCAGTTATTGGCCGATAAAGCTGGCTGGTTACGTGCGCGCAATGACCGTGGTGCAGACAGTTGGAGTGAAGCAGATTTGGTATGCCGTGTGAACGAAGTGGTGCAAGGAGCGACACAAGAAGATAGCTTGACCCGGTTGCTGCGCAGCATGGACAGCCAGCCTCTTGTCTATGTCAAAGGCGGGAGCGTACATGGGCTGCAGTGATGGGGGCGTTGTTGCATAAATCGCTGTGCCGCAAACCGTAGGCTAGCGGCATGAGCCCTCCCAACAGACCTCGCTACCGGACCACGAACTGGAAAAGCAGTACAACGCCGCCCTCAAGGCCCGTCGATCAATGTCAATTTGGTTGGACAAGCGCATGGCCTGGTTTGCCACTACCAGCGGCAAACGCGGGCGAAGCCCGGGATTCTCTGGGCGCTTGGGGCGCAGTATCTGAAAGCGCTGGATTGGCTACCACCGGCGAAGTCTGGTGCAAGCGAAGATGAACTGCATCAAAAGGCGGGACGAGCGAGTGATGTCTCGCACCTTTGAGCGCCAAGTCAACGAGCTGCACATCCGAGCAGCCACATTGAATCGATTGACTGAACTGGGCCGCCCTCAGACGGCCGGGGTTTGGGGTAACTCGCCGCAAACTGGATTTATGCAACCACGCAGATAAAAACAAAAGCCCCGTCTATTGCTAGACGGGGCTTGATTTCTTGGCGGAAGGGGCGGGATTCGAACCCGCGGTGGGGATTAACCCACACACGCTTTCCAGGCGTGCGACTTAAGCCACTCATCCACCCTTCCTGGCAACATAGCAATGCTACGTGCTGAATGTAAAAGCCAAGCTGATGCTTGGCTTTGTATTTTCAAGCAAAAAGAAGAAATTGTGAATACTTCTTGGTGCTTCAAAACAAGTTCAATTGTAGCGCAGTTTGGCCGCATGAAAATGAAAGTGGCGCGCCTCACCCGTGGCGTTCAGGCGAAACCGCCGTTGGCACGCACGATCTGGGAATTGACCCATCCACCATCCTCGCTGGCCAGGAATGAAACCACTCGTGCAATGTCTTCGGGATGCCCCAGACGCTCCAGTGGTGTGGCCTTGCTGAGTTGAGCAATTTGCTCATCGCTCTTGCCACTGAGAAACAGCTCTGTGGCAACAGGGCCAGGCGCCACGGCATTGACCGTAATGTTTCTGCCGCGCAACTCGTTGGCCAGAACATGCACCAATCCTTCAACGCCAGCTTTGGCTGCAATATAGGGTCCGTATTGCGGGAAAGACTTGGCAATCACGCTGGTTGAGATTGCAACAATGCGGCCGTTGGCCTGCAGGTGCTCAGCTGCATGGGCCAGGACCAGAAAAGCGCCTCGCAAATTGGTATGAATGGCGCGGTCAAAAACCTCGATGCTGTCAGCAGCGATGGGTGCCAGGGGCATCGCACCAGCGCTATGCACAACGACGCTGGGGGTGCCGAAGGATTCGAGCGTGGTGGCAAAAAGCCGCTGCACCTCGTCGGGTTCAGATACGTCGGCCTGTACAGCAATGGCTGCGCCGCCAGCTTCTTCAATCGTCTGCACCACTTCCTGTGCCTTGGCAGTGTTGCCAGCGTAGTTGACGACAATGTTGAAGCCATCAGTTGCCAGGCGCAGGGCAATGGCACGGCCAATGCCTCGCGAAGCTCCCGTAACAATGGCGGTCAGTTTGGGGGGTGTGATGCTAGAAAGCTTATGCATGATCAATCCTTGAAATGGCAGCAGGCGCAAGAGCACAAGACAACCGCAACGCAACCCCAGGCATGGTGGCAAGCGTTGCCTTGACAGCTTGATCTGTGAAGGCAGCGCTAGACACATTCTGAGGCTCAACTGCAAAAAATCGGTTTACGTTCATGGCTCAATGCTTACGGTGAATGCGAGAAGGTGCACTGAGGCACGGCGCTTTTCAGTCCAAAGAGCGTGTTGCTCGTGGGGCATGAACGCAATGATCGTGATTGACTGCAAATGAATAAATGGTATGAAATTGACTTGTTAATTCAAAAAAAGCCAACAATCAATATTTCATGGATCGCTTCAGCGCTTTGCAACTTTTCACTCGCATTGTGGAGCTGGGCAGCTTTACTCAGGCAGCCAGCGCTTTGAATATTCCACGCGCAACGGCAACGCATGCCATCAAAGAATTAGAAAAAAAGCTGGGTGCGCGCTTGCTGGATCGCACCACGCGGCAGGTCAAACCTACTTTGGATGGGCAATCTTTCTACGAACGCAGCAAGCAGATACTGCTCGATCTGGAAGACGCACAAGCGTCTCTGAGTACGCATATCAAAAACCCCCATGGAACCCTGCGGCTGGATTTGCACGGAGCGCATGCCACGCTGATCATCTTGCCGCGCATTGGCCAGTTCAGGGCACTGTATCCACAGATTGACGTGGTCATCAGCAGTGGCGACCGCCTGGTCGATCTGGTCAAGGAGGGTATCGATTGCGTCGTACGCGCAGGCCATCCGCAAGACTCTTCGCTGGTTGCTCGCAAGCTGGCCGACATGCAGGAAATCATCTGTGCCAGCCCTGAATATCTGGCGCGACATGGCATGCCTGTACATCCCCGTGAACTGCAGGCACACCAGGGTGTTGGATTTTTCTCCAGAGGCAGCAGCAGTCGCTACCCTTTCACGGTCATTGTGGATGGGCAGGTCGCCGAATTTGAAGCGAGCGGCTGGCTCTCAGTCAACGATGCAGAGTGCTACACCAGTGCAGCACTTGCCGGTTGTGGACTGATACAGGCCCCCCGCTTTCGCCTGCAAGAGCACCTGCAAGCCGGGCGTCTGGTGCAAGTGCTTGAAAAATGGATGTGTCCTGCGCGTCCGGTTTTTGCGCTGTATCCATTTCACCATCAGCTTTCACCCAGAGTGCGGGTGTTTATCGATTGGGCCTGTGGTGTGTATGAAGACAGGTTCACTCCAGCGCAGGCTGGCTAATGTCACCTCAAGCATTGAAATGTGGTTCCGAACGCCGGGGGCTTGTCTGAGGGGGTGCTGCGCGCCATGTGCGTGCATTCTTTCGCTGGCTCGGGTGCTGCTGCTTCCAAGGCCTTGTGCCTTCAGGCGCACTCGCGATATGTGCCAGTTTGCAAGTACTGCCCATCTGCAGCGAAGGCCTCCAAAAGCGGCTGATATGGGCGTTCAGGAGATGGGCTCAGCACAAGGCAACGTTGTCGGCATCCAGTGACGGTGGGCGTAAAAGATCTTCGTTCACCCCCATCTCCAGGCTGGCGCGCTCGACAGCTTGCCAAAGTGTCGCTGGCATTTGCAGTATCTCTTCAGGGGACTCAGCACTGGCAATCCAGGCACTGATTTCACGGTGCTGTTCATGGGTCAGCAAGTCAAGATTCAGCATTTCGTCGATTGTTTTCATTGTTTGGCGATGGGTGATTTTTAGACGGACACTCATCCAAGATGGTGCCAGATGCTGTCAAAACTAGAGCCGCGTGCTTGCCAATTACCAATTTAAGGCCGGGAATGCGAAGTATTGCCTCAACGGCCTTACCTGCCTCACAGGGCGCTTGGCACGACTGAACTCCAATGGCCGCAATGTCGTGCACATGGCCAAGAGTGTTTTTGCAGCGCCAGTCTGGCAGTGGGGATGCGCGGCACGGTCTCTGTGCACCAGATGTCTGGCATCTGACTCTTATAATCAGCGCCTACGAACGGGAGTCCTGCCGCGCAAACGCACGGCGGGGTGAAACGGGAAGTCCGGTGACCTCAAGGCTTTGGCCTTGAACATTCCGGCGCAGCCCCCGCTGCTGTAAGCCTGACAGACACACTTTAATGCCACTGGATGACATATCCGGGAAGGCGGTGTGCCCTGAATGACGGCGAGCCAGAATACCGACCTGTTCGAACGCAGTTGTATGCCACGGGGTGTGGGCCGTTTGCTGACAGGCCCAGTCTCACCTCATTGTGTGGCCCAGGCCCGCCGCACACATCTCCTCCTCCTTGCATGCCTTTCATCGTGTAATGGCTCGGGGAGAGCATGGACGAACAGTTCAAACAGCTGCATGCCGGGCGCATGCAGGAAAAAAAGGCACAGGTTCTGGCCGCAGTAGAGCGTGCCCAGACAGAGCGTGGCATCGTTGTGCTGCTCACAGGCCATGGCAAAGGCAAGACGACTTCTGCATTTGGCATGCTGTACCGCGCACTGGGACACGGGCTGCGTGCGGGTGTGGTGCAGTTCATCAAAGGCACGCACGCTACGGGTGAAATCACGTTCTTGCACCACCTTGGTCTGCTCGGTCAAGGGCCAGCGTCTCAGGTGCAATACCACGCCATGGCAACAGGTTGCACCTGGCAGCGCAGCGACTGGGATGCCGACAAGCCCGCAGCCGATATAGCGTGGCAGGCAGCGCAACGCATGCTCTGTGATGACAGCCTGCGTCTGGTGGTGCTCGATGAATTGACTTTCATGCTGCAGTACGGCTATCTGCAGATGGAGCACGTACTGCAAGCCATCAGAAACCGGCCACAAGGGCAGACGGTGGTGATAACTGGTCGCTCTGCGCACGCGCAGCTGACAGCGCTGGCAGACACCGTCAGTGACATTGCAGAGACCAAACATGCATTCAAAGCCGGGGTCAAGGCACAAGCGGGCGTAGATTTCTGATGCGCTGGACTTTGCCTTCATGCGCGGTCGTGGCATTTTTGTGTGGGCCTTTGTGGGCTGATACGGCTCAGCTGCCAACTCTCATGTCCACCAATATCTGTGCCGATACCCTGGCATTGAGTCTGGCTGATCCTTCGCAAATTCTTTCGCTCTCGCGTCAGAGCCAAGATGCGCAGCGCTTTTCCATGGTGGCCCAGGCTAAAAAATTCCCGTCGAACTTAGCTACCGCAGAAGATGTGCTGCACAGCAAGCCGCACATTGTGCTGGCCTCGCGCCGCTGGAATGCCCGCCACCAGACGGCACTGCTCAAACGGTACAACGTCCAGATCGTGACCGTGCCATTTCCCACCGATTGGGACGGCATCTTCAGCAGCACCCGCCAGATAGGCAAAGCCCTGGGCAGAGAGCCGGCCGCGCAAGAGCTGCTGGAGAGTCTGTCGCTGCGTTTAGCGCAATTGCACCAAACTGCGCGCCCGTTCAATGCCCTGTATTTGCGGCCCAATGGTGGAAGTGCTGGCAAGCAGACCCATGTGGATGCGGTGCTCACGGCCGCTGGACTGCGCAACCACGCCACAGCACTGGGCCTGCATGGATGGGGGCGCATTGATCTGGAACGCATCGTGCACAACCCTCCAGATATTTTCATCACCCCCGGTCTGGTCAACGACGTGGCATATGCCCGCTCTGGACTGAGCCGCCATCCACAGATGCAAAAGCTGCTCCAGCGCATTCCAGTGGTGGCCTTGGCGCATAACGACTGGGGTTGCAGCAACTGGCTGTTGATTGAAGCGGCAGAGTCGGTAGCCGCGCAGGTGGATGCCTTGCAGCTGCCATTGACCAGCACTCAGACTCTGGCGCACGAGGTGGGCAAACCATGAATGCAATCCCCGTGCGAGCTGGGCTGTCAAATTTCTCGAATGCCTGGGTTTTGAATGGTGCTCTATTGGCAGTGCTGCTGATGCTCAGCTGTATCTCGCTGGGCATCGGCTCGGTGTCCATCGGCGTCACCGACTGGTGGTCTGTGATCCTGCAGCAGCAGGCCACTGATTTGGCGCTGCGGCACCAGTCAATCATGCAGGAAATCCGCCTGCCCAGGGTCGTGCTGGCAGTGCTGGTGGGCATGTCGCTGGGCATGGCCGGGGCAGCTTTGCAAGGGCTGCTGCGCAACCCGCTGGCCGAACCGGGTCTGCTGGGTGTCAGCTCCAGCGCTGGTTTGGGCGCCGTGCTGTGCATCTATTTTGGGCTGTGGCACTGGAACGCCTGGCTGCTGCCCACCGTGGCTATGGGCTGTGCAGCAGCGGCAACCACGGTGCTCTACCGTATTGCCAGCAAAGGCGCGAGCAACCTCACCTTGATTTTGGCGGGTGTCGCCATGTCGTCGCTGGCTGCTGCCTTGACATCTCTGGCGATCAATCTGGCACCCACGCCCACCGACATGCAAGACATCGTGCTATGGCTGATGGGGTCTCTGGCAGACCGCAGTTTTGATGAGGTGCGCCTGTGTCTGCCGTTTATCGCGCTGGGCCTGCTGATACTGGCCTTCAGTGGCCGCCAGCTCGATGCGCTGACGCTGGGTGAAGATGAAGCGGCCAGCATGGGCGTGAATTTGCCGCGACTGCGTGCACAAATCATTGCAGGCACCGCGTTGTGCGTGGGGGCCAGCGTGGCGGTCACCGGCTCCATTGGCTTTATCGGGCTGGTGGTGCCGCACCTGTTTCGCGGTCTGGTCGGGTATCGACCTTCACGGCTGATGCTGCCCAGCGCTCTGGGTGGCGCAGTGCTGTTACTCAGCGCTGATATTGCGCTGCGACTGCTCAGTGGCCGGGTAGAGCTGATGCTGGGCGTAGTCACAGCCTTGATTGGTGCCCCGTTCTTCTTTTATCTGGTGGTGCGTGAGCGCTGGAGGAGCCGCTGATGCGCACACTGGCCATTGAATCGCTGCAGGTTGACTGGGCTGGCAAGACCTGTGTGAAGGATTTGTCCTTTGAGGTGCAGTCCGGTGAGCTTTTCGCATTGATAGGCCCCAATGGGGCCGGAAAAAGCACGGTGCTGCGTGCTATCGCGCAATTGCTGCCACACCAGGGCCGGGTGCTGCTGGATGGTCAGGACCTGGGGCGTCTTGCACCGGGCCAGCGGGCCAAACGGCTGGCTTATCTGTCTCAGGGTGACCAGGTAGCCTGGCCTTTGCAGGTGCGTGACTTTGTGGCGTTGGGGCGTTTGCCGCACCAAAGCCGGTTTGGCATCCGCTCAGCTTCAAGCGCCGATGAGCAGGCCATTGATACAGCGCTGAGCGCGATGCACCTGCAAGCTTTTCAGCACCGCCATCTCAATGAACTTTCAGGTGGTGAACGTGCCCGCGCCCGTCTGGCCCGCGCCATGGCTGTGCAGGCGCCGTTGCTGCTGGCCGATGAGCCCGTGGCTGCACTTGACCCCTACCACCAGCTCAGCGTGATGGAGCTGCTGCGCTCTCAGTGCAACGCCGGTCAGGCTGTTGTGGTGGTGCTGCACGACCTGACGCTGGCCAGTCGCTTTTGCGATCGGGTTTTACTGCTGCAAAGCGGCTCTGCCGTGGCCTGTGGTGCACCGCGCCATGTGCTCACGCCAGCAAATTTGCAGCACGTCTATCAGGTACAGGCCATGCACGGCGAGCACGAGAGCCAGGGCTACGTTGTGCCGTGGCGCTGCCGGCCGGTCACTCAATGAAAACCTTTCCCGCGTGCGCTGCAAGCAAGCCACATTCTTTTGAACGAACAACAGGACACTCCATATGACAAGCAACCACAAAATCCCTGCAACCATCGTGACGGGTTTTCTGGGCAGTGGAAAAACGACGCTGTTGCGCCACATTCTGAACAACGCCAATGGCCGCCGTATCGCCGTAATCGTCAACGAGTTCGGCGAACTGGGTATTGATGGCGACATCCTGCGCGGCTGTGGCATTGGCTGCGAGGATGAGCAGGGCGAGCAAAGCGGACAGCTGTATGAACTGGCCAACGGCTGCCTGTGCTGCACAGTGCAAGAAGAGTTCTATCCCGTGATGCGTGAGCTGATTGCGCGCCGTGGCGATATCGACCATATCCTGATCGAAACCAGCGGCCTGGCGCTGCCCAAACCACTGGTTCAGGCCTTTAACTGGCCTGAAATCAAGAACGCCTGCACGGTAGATGCAGTGATCACCGTGGTCGATGTGCCCGCTACTGCTGCAGGCCAGTTCGCAGCCAATCCGGCAGCTGTGGATGCCCAGCGCAGGCAAGATCCAAATTTGGACCACGAGTCGCCCCTGCATGAGCTGTTTGAAGATCAGCTCATGTCCGCTGACCTGGTGGTGCTCACCAAGCTCGACCAGTCCAGCAGCGAAGATCGGGCCACAGTGGAGGCCATCGTGCGCCAGGAAGTGCCTGCACAGGTGAAGATTGTGGCTGCCGATCATGGCCAGATCGATCTGGCTGTGGTGCTTGGCCTGTTCAGCGCATCGGAAGAAAGCATTGATGAACGCCACAGCCACCATGGGCATGAAGAAGGTCAGGCGCACGACCACCACGACCATGACGAGTTCGACTCAATCGTCGTCAAGCTGCCTGAAATGGAGCGCGAAGCTTTGCTGGAAAAGCTGCAGGCCATTGTCTCCGAGCAAACCGTCTACCGCGTCAAAGGCTTTGTTGCCGTGCCCGGCAAGCCTATGCGTCTGGTCGTACACGGCGTGGGCAAGCGTTTTGACAGCTACTTTGACCGCCGCTGGACAGACACCGAAACGCGGCAGACCTATCTGGTGTTCATTGGCCACGATCTAGATGAAGCCGCTATTCATGCCCAGCTGGCCACCCTGACCGCTGGAGCGCACTGATGCATTTGCTCGCAGTTCAGCCCGGCGGCTTTGTGGACGATGAAGCCTTTGTCTCCAGCCTCGGACAGTCGCCTGCCGATGTGGTGGTGCTCAGCGCTGCCGACACCACGCTGTCGTTGCTGGCCGACGCTTATGCCCACTTGCAAGGGCTGAACGGCGAGCAGTTACCCACGGTGCGGCTGGCCAATCTCATGCATTTGCGCCAGCCCGCTTCGGTGGATTTGTATGTAGATGAGGTGCTGCAGCACGCCAAGGTGATCGTGATTGACCATCTCGGTGGTGAAAGCTACTGGCCGTATGGCACAGAGCGCATTCGCGAAATCTGTCGCCTCAAGGCCATCACGCTGGTCATGTTCTCCGGGGACACCACGGAGGATCTGAATCTGCTGCGCAAAAGTACCGCGTCCATGGAGCAGTGCCGCAGCATCTGGCGGTATCTGCGCGAAGGTGGGGCAGCCAACGCGCGGGAGTTTTTTAACTACCTTTGGCATGGTTTTTTGGGTGGCGAGCAACCGGCGCTCCCACCCCGGCCCCTGCCATCCGTTGCGGTCTACCACCCCGAGCACGATGCCGCCTCCGTGCAGCAGTGGCTGCAACCGGGAGCCATGCAGTGGCAAGAAGGTGCCCCTGTGGTCATGGTGGTGTTTTACCGGGCGCATTTGCAGTCGGGCAATACGCAGGTATTTCAGGCACTGTGCCAGCAGCTGCTGGCACAAGGCATGAACCCTCTGCCGCTGGCCTTGCTGTCGCTCAAGGACGCAAGTTGCATGGCTATGCTGCACCAGCTGTGCACCGAGCATCAGGTGGCATTGATCCTGAACACCACGTCGTTTTCGCAATCCTCGCTGGAAACACCCGGCGACCACGCACTGGCTGGCGATATTGCGGTGCTGCAAGTCATCATGTCGGGCGGCAACGAGCAAAGCTGGCTGGCCGACACCCATGGGCTGCAGCCACGTGATATCGCCATGCATGTGGCCATGCCCGAAGTGGACGGTCGCATCATCACCCGCGCTATCAGCTTCAAGGGCCTGTCACACCGCAGCGAGCTGACCCAGTCCGATGTGGTGCAGTACCAGCCCCATGCCGAGCGCCTGGCCTTTGTCGTGGAGCTGGCCCAGCGCTGGTGCCGCCTGCGCCAGAAAGCCAATGCAGACAAGCGCCTGGCACTTATTTTGGCCAACTACCCCACCAAGGAAGGCCGGCTTGGCAATGGCGTGGGGCTGGATACGCCAGCATCCGTCATTCATATCCTGCAGTCGCTGCAGCAGCAAGGCTACGTGCTCGATGCTGTTCCCGCTGATGGTGACGTGTTGATGGAACACCTTCAGCAGGGCATTACCAACGACCCGGACTCCTGGGGCGTGCGGCCCGCTCTGCAAAGTCTGGATCTGGCCACATACCAGACCTTTTTTGCCAGCCTGCCGGTACAGAACCAGCAAGCCGTGCTGCAGCGCTGGGGCGCACCAGATAGTGACCCCATGCTGCGTCAGGGCCGCTTCATGATTGCGGGCCTGCGCTGCGGTCAGGTGTTTGTGGGCATACAGCCTGCCCGTGGCTATCACCTGGACCCCATGGCCAGCTACCACGACCCTGATCTGGTGCCGCCGCATTACTACCTGGCCTTTTATTACTGGCTGCGCACAGTCTGGAATGCAGACGCCATGGTCCACGTAGGCAAGCACGGCAATCTGGAATGGCTGCCCGGTAAAAGTGTGGCGCTGTCCAGTAGCTGCTGGCCCGATCTGGTGTTTGGCCCCATGCCGCACCTGTACCCGTTCATCGTCAATGACCCGGGTGAGGGCACGCAGGCCAAGCGCCGCGCGCAGGCCGTGATCATCGACCATCTGATGCCGCCTCTGACCCGTGCCGAAAGTTACGGACCGACGCGCGATCTGGAGCGCATGGTCGATGAGTACTACGAAGCCGCCACCATGGACCGCCGGCGCGCAGAGCTTTTGCGCACGCAAATTCTGGAACATATCGTCGCCCACGATCTGCACCAGGATTTGGGCCTGCAAGCGCCCCGCAGCACAGATGAAGAACAGCAGCTACTGAACAAGACCGATGCCTATCTGTGTGAGCTCAAGGAAAGCCAGATTCGCGACGGCCTGCATATCTTCGGCCAGTCGCCCCAGGGCCGGCTCGAGCGCGACACCCTGCTGGCGCTGGCCCGCCATCCTGTGGGTAATGGTCAGGGGGCCAGCAACAGCCTGATCCGCGCTCTGGCGCAGGACTTGTTGCCGGGCGTGAATTTTGATCCGCTGGATGCCGCCTGGGAAACCCCGTGGGCCGGGCCATTTCCCGCGCTGCTGGCTGACGTAGACAGCCAGCCCTGGCGTCATACGGGAGATACACGCGAGCGACTGGAAGTGCTGGCCCTTCAATTACTGGAGCTGCCAGCGCATGCGATTGCTGCGCTTGAGCATGATTTGACCAATACCCTGCTGGTACTGCAGCGCATAGACACTGATCTGCGCCCGCGCCTGCAAGCCTGCGGCACGCAGGAGATTTTGCAGCTCGGCCGGGGTCTGCAAGGGCGCTTTGTGCCCGCTGGCCCCAGCGGTGCACCTACTCGGGGGCGGCCTGATGTATTGCCCACCGGGCGCAACTTCTTTTCTATCGACACGCGCGCCGTGCCCACGCCCACCAGCTGGACGCTTGGGCTCAAATCTGCCCAGCTGCTGGTAGAGAAATACACACAAGAGCACGGCGACTATCCGCGTGCGCTGGGCCTGTCGGTCTGGGGCACGGCCACCATGCGCACGGGCGGGGACGATATCGCTCAGGCCTTTGCCCTGCTGGGCGTGCGCCCCAAATGGGCCGATGGCAGCTGGCGCGTCAGCGACTTTGAAGTACTGCCCATGTCGGTGCTGGGCCGCCCTCGCGTGGACGTAACCTTGCGCGTCTCGGGCTTCTTCCGTGATGCCTTCACCAATGTGATTCGCCTGTTTGATGCGGCAGTACAAAAGGTCGCAAGTCTGGACGATGAAGACGAGTTCACCAACCCCATACGCGCCCGTGTGCTCAAGGAGGCTGCGCAACTGCAGGCGCAGGGCATGGGCCAAGACGCTGCACGCCATCAGGCCGGACTGCGCGTGTTTGGTGCCAAGCCCGGCAGCTACGGCGCTGGCCTGCAAGGCCTGATTGACGGGCGCAATTGGGACAGTGACGAAGACCTGGCCGTGGCCTATCGCAACTGGGGTGCCTACGCCTATGGCCAGAAAGACGACGGCACCGCCGTGCCCGAGACCTTTGTGCGCCGCCTGACGGATATTCAACTGGTGGTGCACAACCAGGACAACCGCGAGCACGACCTGCTGGACTCTGACGACTACTACCAGTTTCAGGGCGGCATGGCTGCGGCCGTGCGCCACTTCAGCGGCCAGCAGCCGGACCTGTACTTTGGTGACCACAGCAACCCAGAGTCGCCACGCATGCGCACCCTGCAAGAAGAAATCAGCCGTGTGGTGCGCTCGCGCGTGACCAATCCCAAGTGGATGGAAGGCATCAAGCGCCACGGCTACAAGGGCGCGTTTGAAGTGGCAGCCACGGTGGACTACCTGTTCGCCTTTGACGCCACAGCCCGTGTGGTGCGCGACGACCAGTACGCACGCGTAACCGACGCCTTTGTGGCCGATACCGGCATGCGAGACTTTTTGCAGCAGCACAACCCCGCCGCTTTTCACGACATCTGCGAGCGCCTGCTGGAAGCCATTGGCCGTGGCCTGTGGGAGGACAGCGGTGACTACCAACCCTTGCTGGAGCAGCATCTGCTGGCCACTGAGCAATTACTAGAGAGCCGATGATGCACACTGAATCCGCTGAGCCTGTGGGCTTTCCATTTACCGCCATTGAAGGCCAGCCGCAGCTGCAAATGGCATTGCTGCTGGCAGCCATTGACCCGTTACTGGGCGGGGTGCTGGTTGAAGGGCCGCGCGGCACAGCCAAGTCCACCAGTGCACGTGCGCTCGCTGCCTTGCTGCCTGCGGGCCGTTTTGTAAACTTGCCGCTAGGCGCAACCGAAGAGCAACTGGTAGGGTCCATCGATCTGGAGGCCGCTTTGCAGCGCAGCGCCGTGCAGTTTCGCGCCGGTCTGCTGGCGCAGGCTCACCAGGGCATCCTGTATGTCGATGAGGTCAATTTGCTGGCCGATGGGCTGGTGGACTTGCTGCTCGATGTCAGCGCCAGCGGCATCAACCGCATCGAGCGCGACGGCGTCTCCCACCAGCACGATGCACGCATCACCTTGATTGGCACCATGAACCCCGAGGAAGGCCAGTTGCGCCCGCAACTGCTCGATCGCTTTGGCCTGTTTGTGCGGCTGGAGAATGTGCCCAGCACGGCCATGCGCAAAGCCATCGTCAAGACCCGCATGGCTTTTGACGCAGACCCGCAAGGCTTTTTTACGGCACACGCAGATGCGCAGGCAGCGCTGGCAGCACAAGTGGCAGCCGCCCGTAGGGCACTGGCAGACGTACAGTGGCCAGACGCTATTCATGACCAGGTCGCCCAGCTGTGCCAGGACGCAGGCGTCGAGGGCGTACGCGCTGATCTGGTCATGCTGCGTGCGGCACGGGCGCATGCAGCGCTGCAAGGCCGCGCTCAGGTGTCATGGGCAGACGTACAGGCCGTGGGCGAGCTGGCACTGGCGCACCGCCGGACACAGGCTGCGCCAGTTTCTCAGGAAGGCGATGAACCAGCGCCCGACTCCGGTGGTGCGCAGACTTCGCAGCTTTCTGGTCAGACTGCGCATCAAAGTACAGATGGCAGGCAGCCACCACCTTTGCCCCAGTCGGCCAATGCACAAGATTGGGGGGAGATGTCTGCGCCACAGGCAGTGCCCATCCAGACAGTTAAAGCACTGAGGCCTTTCTCGTCAAAAAAAGCCTGACGCGCTCTACCCCAGCCAACCACGCGGGCCAGGCCATGGTGGGGCGCGATACCAATACAACTCGCAAAGGCCGTCGGCAGGGCACTATCAGTCGTAGTCTTGACTGGGCTGCCACGCTGGCCTCCAAAGGGCAGGGCGTGCTGGGTGTGCAGCACTTGCGCTATCGTCGCCAGCCCGCAGGCACCCAGACCACCCACTTTGTGCTGCTGGATCTGTCTGCATCCATGCTGCGTGGCCAAAAACTGGCCTGGGCCAAAGGCTGTCTGCTGGCTTTAACCGCAATGTTCTACCGTAGCCGCGATCACATGGCTGTTATCGGCTTTGCGGGTCAGCAGGCGCAGTGGCTGCAAAAGCCTGCACGGGTGCCTGCTTTCAATGAGCACTGGATTGCGCCATTGCGAGGGGGCGGCGCTACGCCCATCCAGTCGGCAATCGACGCTGTGAACGCCGAACTCAAGCGGCATGGGCCAGACAGGCACGCCTGCATCTGGCTGCTTACCGACGGCAGGTTTGACCCATTGCCTGCGCGCCCTGAGCACATTGAAGAATGCTACGTCATCGACTTTGAAGAAGATGTAGTGACGCTTGAGCGTTGCAGGCGTCTTGCCCAGCAATGGCAGGGGCATCTTTTGCCCGCATCCCAGTTCGGCTGCCGGTCAGCGCATTGATGGCAATGCTGGCCATGCCTGCGCTGCAATAGCGGCGCTGCTGCCGGGGTGCCCGTAGTAGCTAAAAGGTGCGCAAACCACCGCCATGGCCAGCCGCTTCAAGCGCTACCTCGCAACTGCCCCTTGGTGGCAACCCAGCCTTGGCGGTTGCCCGCATCTGTAGTGCTGCCTGTGCATCAATGCCAGCAACGCTGGCTGTAACGTTCACCGCCTTGCTTTGGCTCATCCATTCGCCTTCGCCGCGCAACAAGCGCTGGTTCAATGCATCAGCAAAACAATCTTGCCATCTGACTGGGAATGTTGAGCCAGCCCTGACGGCACAAAAGGCGGTCAAGGTGCCCAAGGTGCTCAAGCCTCAAACCAGAAAGCACCAAAACGGCTTGCTATTCCTGCAGCCAGTCGCCTGTCTCTAGGGCAGAGCAGACAGATTTTGATGAACAAAAAAACGTAATCGCGCCATCACTGATGTTGAGCGCGGCCCCCGCGTTCGTTTCAGAAAATAAAAATATATGGCTGTCCTGCCAGATAAACAGCAAGCCCGCAATATATTTGTTAACAATTTCTGTATGGCACTCAGAGCTGTTTATGTAGTAGAGGTTTTTTTCTATATGCTGGCCTGAGAAATTATTTTTACCTGTTTTTTCGCTGGCAATACTCTATTTCATTAAAAAGCGCCATGTTGAATATCAATAAACAACAGAATATTTAATATTATTAGTATGTAATTTTTGTTTTAGATCAAACTCACTCAGTCGTGAAGGTGAATATATTGGTTGGATATTAATTTTCGCTCGTGAAGTTAATGAGCTTCCAAACAAATAGTTACGGGTGGCGGTTTTGATCTTTATTAGCTCTCAGAAAACATTTTATAACAAATGTTTTGTAATAATTATTTTTGTTGCATTAATTACAAGTGCTGCCCGTGCTCAGTCTGACTTGAGCCCGGTAATCAGAAGCGACCTGGAGCAGCGCCGGGCCTTGGAGCGTGAACAGGCTCAAAGAGAGCTTCTGCAGAAAACGCCAGATGCCATGCAGCCAGCAGCGCCTGCCGCCAGCCTTCCCTGGCCGCAGGCAGAAACGCCATGCTTTGTAATTCACTCCATTGTCTTAAGCGGTGCAAGCAGCGCTGATTTTCAATGGGCATTACAGGATGTGCTGCAGGGCAGTGACCCGGCATTGGGGCGCTGTCTGGGAATTGACGGCATTAATGTTGCCGTGCAGCGCGTGCAGCAAAAGTTGATTGGCAAAGGATTTGTGACATCCAGAGTTCTTTTGCAGCCGCAGGATTTATCAGCAGGCCTGCTTACGCTCACCCTTGTGCCGGGGCGTGTGCGTCAAGTGCGTCTGGCAGATGGGGTATCTCAACGCGCTACTTTCACAAATGCCCTGCCAGTGCAATCAGGCGACATTTTGAATCTGCGCGCTATTGAGCAAGGGCTTGAAAATCTCAAGCGAGTTCCCACCGCTGAGGCCGATATTCAAATCGTCCCCGCTGAGCTGCCCGGTGAAAGCGATGTGCTCGTGCAGTGGACGCAGGCTTTCCCGTTTCGCTTGACCACTTCGGTGGACGACAGCGGCACCCGGGCCACTGGCAAATACCAGGGCAGTGTCACCGTCAGCTACGACCACTGGCTCACCCTCAACGACCTGTTTTACGTCAGCTTTAACCATGACCTGGGCGGTGGCGACAGGGGCGAGCGCGGCACACGCGGGCAAACGGTGCATTACTCATTGCCGTGGGGGTACAACACCTTCAGCGTAACGGCCTTTGAAAGCCGTTACTACCAAAGCGTAGCTGGGTTTGCTCAGGACTACGTCTACAGCGGAACCAGCCAGAACGCCGAATTCAGCGTTGCACGCTTGATCTACCGTGATGCGCACCGCAAAACCAGCCTGAGCCTCAAAGGCTGGCTGCGCCGCTCTACCAACTCGATTGACGACACCGAAGTGCTCGCACAGCGCCGTGCCACAGGTGGCTGGGGGCTGGGCATTGCGCACAAGGAGTTTTTGGGCCGCGCAACGCTGGACCTTAACTTGACCCACAAGCGGGGCACCGCCGCATTTGGTGCCAAGCCTGCTGCCGAAGAGGCGTTCGGTGAAGGAACGTCGCGCATGCAGGTCACCACAGCCGATGCCAGTCTGGACCTGCCATTTGCATTGGCGGGGCAGCAGTGGCGCTACCAGAGCAACTGGAGGGTGCAGTGGAATGGCACACCACTGACCCCGCAAGACCGTTTTGCCATCGGCGGGCGCTACACCGTGCGCGGCTTTGATGGTGAATCCAGCCTGGTGGCCGAGCGTGGCTGGCTGCTGCGCAATGACCTGGGCCTGGCGCTGCCAGCCATGGGGGCGCAAATCTATCTGGGTATGGACTACGGCCAGGTGAGCGGGCCTTCCGCGCGCTGGCTGCAAGGCACGCGGCTGGCAGGCGCTGCCCTGGGGCTGCGCGGCAGTCTGGGCAAGATTTCTTATGAGTTTTTTGTAGCCCGTCCTGTCAGCAAGCCGCAGCACTTCAATACCGCATCGACAACGGCTGGCTTCAGCTTGTTTGCGTCTTTCTGAGGGCCAGCAAAGCTTAGCGACAACAGCGTATCGCCACAGCCAGCAGCTCTTTGAGCCAGAGCGTGCTTGGCAACATCATTTCAATCATTCGGGGGGGGAACGGGGTATGAACAAGCATCTTTACCGCATTATTTTTAATGCTGCGCGTGGCCAGCGGATGGTGGTCTCTGAAGTAGCCTCCAGCCACGGCTGTGGGGGTGGTGATACAGGGCAAGCGCAGTACCCCACCTCTGCTTTTGGTCGCCTGAAACTGTGGCTGTCGCCGATTGCTCTGGCTATTGGTGCACTGGCTGCCAGTGCTTGGTATCTGCCGGTGCATGCCCAGATCACTGCTGACCCCAAAGCACCGGGCAATCAGCGCCCCACCGTGCTGCCAGCAGCCAATGGCGTGCCCGTGGTCAACATTCAGACCCCCTCTGCGGCGGGCGTTTCCCGCAATACCTACAGCCAGTTTGATGTGCACGCTCAGGGGGCCGTGCTCAACAACAGCCGCACCAACGCGCAAACACAGCAAGCTGGCTGGGTGGCTGCCAACCCTTGGCTGGCAACGGGTTCTGCACGCGTGATCTTGAACGAGGTCAACAGCAGCAATCCCAGCCATCTCAATGGCTATGTAGAAGTAGCGGGCCAGCGTGCTGAAGTGATCTTGGCCAACCCTGCAGGCATTCAAGTCAACGGTGGCGGATTTATCAACGCCGCAGGCGTCACGCTCACCACCGGAACCCCTGTCATGCAGGGCGGCAGTCTCGATTCATTTTTGGTGCGCGGCGGGCAGATCAACGTCGCTGGTCTGGGGCTGGATACCAGCACCGCCGACGCCACGCGCATTCTGGCGCGGGCCGTGCAGGTCAATGCAAGCATATGGGCCAAAGATCTCACCGCCGTAGTGGGCAGCAACCAGGTCAAAGCACTGGTCTCTGGTGGTGCAGCAACGGCTACAAAAATTGCCAGCTCAGACCCGGCCTCTGCGCCCATGCCCGCTTTTGCTTTGGACGTAGCAAGCATTGGCGGCATGTACGCGGGCAAAATTTACATGGTGGGCACAGACACCGGACTGGGCGTCAACAACCAGGGCACTCTGTCTGCGCAAACTGGCACGCTCACCTTGCTGGCCAACGGCCAGATCGTAAATACCGGCACCGTACAAGCCAAGAGCGGGCTTGCGCTGCAGACAACAGATGCCATCCGCAACACCGGCAAAGAGGCTGTTATCAGCGCGGCTGACGGAGCCATGCATCTGGCCGCGCAAAACATTCACAACGAAGCGGGCTACATCGTCGCCGGCGGAAACATCTCTGTCACCGCGCAAGACACTGTGGCCAACCAGCAAGGCGGCGAGATCGTCAGCGCAGCCCGTATCGAGGTGACTGCAGACGGCATCGTCAATACCTCTGGCGCTTCGGTCCTGGCAAGAAATGACATCACCTTCACGGCCAGCAACGCCGTCAACAACAGCAATGGCATGCTCAGTGCGGGGCAGCACCTCAAGGTGCAAGACACAGCCCCTGCGCGAGCACTGGCTATCACCAATACAGACGGTCTGGCCGAAGCAGGCGAAACCGTCACGTTGCATGCCCTCAGCCTTTCGGGTGACGGCAAAGTCCAGTCTGCAGGCGATCTGCTCATTGATCTGCAAAGCGACTTTGACAGCCAATCCGACCTGTTCGCCAACCGCAATGCACAGCTGCGCATTGGTGGCACCTTCACCAATCAGGCCAGGCTGCAAGCCGGGCAGGCCACCACCGTCACAGCCAGCAACATAGACAACACGGCAACGGGTGAAATCTCGGGCCAGACACGCACTGCGCTGCAAGCCACCAGCAGCCTTGATAACCGTGGCCTGATTGATGGCCCGCAGGTTCGTATTGACGCCCACCAGCTGACCAACATCGGAACAGGCCGTATCTATGGCGATCACATTGCTGTGGCGGCTGCCACGCTGACCAACGACACCGAAACGCTTGGCACGGAAAGAAAAGACGCGGTGATTGCCGCCCGTGAACGGTTGGACATAGGCGTTCATACGCTGGTTAACCGCGAGAACGCGCTCATCTTCAGTGGCGGCGTTGGCGAAGATGCGCTCAACATCGGTGGCGCACTGGATGCCAACGGGCACGCCACCGGACAAGCCAGCCTGGTGCACAACGCATCGGCCACCATCGAATCTCTGGGTGGGCTGTCTATTGCGGCGGATCTGCTTAAAAACACCAACGAACACTTCACCACAGAGCTTGAACTGGTCAAAGGCCCAACAGGCCTGAAATACATTCAGCCAGAGGGCAGCCGCGTGAAGGTCTTGGCCGAAAACTTTGTCTGGCAGCGCTGGAGCAAAGCGGGCCAGTATCGCTACAAAAACTCTCCGCCTGTGAATGACAGCAGCGTATTGGGGCAATCGCCTGTTCCGAATGTGGGCGAAGAAACCTGTGTGGGCGATGAGTCCAACGAAGTCTGCACACGCCAGCCGGGTGCTGACTATCTGGCAGATAACCCCGCATGGGCTTACTTCGGGGTGACGCCTCCCGCCACGCCAGAGCCGGCAGCGCCCAGCATGGCAAAACCAATCGCTCCTTCTGAGGGCAACGCAGCCAGTTGTGCTGAAGGCGCTGGCTATGATTTGAATCTCTGCACCAGCTACCAGGCGGCGCTGGCGCAATACAACACCAACCTGGCCGTCTATGACCAGGCATGGGCTGACTACACCAGCACCTTTACGGCCTGGGCAGCTGAGACTGATCCACTCTACGAGGCGCTTGACGCAAAAATTTCTGCCTACAACAGCAGATTTGCAAGCAGCAAGATTCGTGACTGGACGGAATTCAACGTCACGCGCAGTGAGTACGAAACCAAAGTCAAAACTTCAGCGCCGGGCCAGATCCTCTCGGGTGGTGGCATGCGCCTGAGCGGTGGCGACCTTGCCAACGACAAAAGCCGCATCATTGCCGGCGGTAGCCTGACCGGCAATCTGGCCAATGTGGCCAACATCGAGGCCATGGGCCAGTATGTGATTCATGAAGAGGGCACCAGCCAGTCCACGTGGTCAAAATGGCGCGGAGGCTATAGGCGCTATCACCAGCGCCGCTGGGGCGCCACCGTTGCCTACCGGCCAGCCGATGAGGTGCAGTCCATCGTGCTGCCCGTTGCAGAAAAATTGCAGAACACCCGGCCTGCAGGCAGCAATACCCAGCTTGCCACGCAAAACCAGTCCGGCAGCGTGGATGCACCGCTGTCCAGTGGCCCCACACTGGGCAGCCTGCCCAGCAGCAGCCTGTTCAAGCAAAACCCCAGTGCCAATGCGCTATACCTGATTGAGACCGATGCGCGGTTTGCTGACTATCGCAGCTGGCTGGGCAGTGACTACATGCTCAAAGCCATGGGCAGTGACCCGGGCGCTGTGCAAAAACGGCTGGGCGACGGTTTTTACGAGCAGCGCCTGGTGCGTGAACAGGTTGCCCAGCTTACGGGTCGCCGCTTTCTGGACGGCTTTGCCAATGATGAAGCGCAGTACCAGGCCCTGATGGATGCAGGCGCCACCGTGGCACAAAACTGGAACCTTGTCCCGGGTATTGCCCTGTCTGCGCTGCAAATCGCGGCGCTCACCAGCGACATCGTCTGGCTGGTCGCCCAAGAAGTCACGCTGGCTGACGGCAGCCGCCAGAGCGTGCTGACCCCGCAAATTTATCTGCGCCCGCGTGCCGGTGACCTGACGCCTGAAGGCAGCTTGCTGGCAGGCCACAGCGTAGACCTCAATCTCTCGGGCAGCTTGAACAACGCAGGCACCATTGCCGGGCGCAGTGTGGTCAGCATCAATGCCCGCAATATCGACAACATTGGCGGGCTGATCAACGCCAAAACCGTACTGGCCAAGGCCGACCAAGACATCAATCTGGTGGGCGGTAGCATGCTGGCACAGGAGGGGCTGTTCGTTCAGGCGGGCAATGACCTGAACATCTCAAGCACCACACAAAGCGGCCACAACCAGGCCGGTGCCTCCAGCTTCAGCCGCACTGCGCTAGACCGTGTGGCTGGCCTGTACGTAACGGGCGATGCGGGTGTACTGCTAGCCAGCGCCGGCAACGACATGAGCATTGTGGCGGGCATCATAGACAACGCAGGCAAGGGCAGCACCGCCCTGCAAGCCCAAGGCAATCTGCATCTGGGCACCGTAACCACGGCCTTGCAAGAGAACAATGTGCACAACGCCAAAAACTACCTCAAGGGCGGCAATACTCAGGAAGTGGGCAGCCAGATCCGGGGTGGCGGCAATGTGACCATGGTGGCTGGCGCTGACATCACCGCGCGTGCAGCCAGCGTGCAGGCCGCCGATGCCTTGGCTGTGCAAGCGGGCAACAGCATTGCTGTAGAGGCTGGTGAGGCCACAGACAACTACGCCATGGGCTATGTGCGCAAAAGCGGTGGCACCTTCAACAAGAGCCGCACCACGGTCAGAAACAGCACTGAATCCACCACCGCAGTAGGCGCAAGCTTGGGCGGCAAAACCGTAGAAATGCAAGCGGGCAAAGACATTGCCATCACCGCCAGCCAAGTCATCTCAGACGAGGGCACCAGCTTGGTGGCCAAGGACAATGTAGCCATCACCGCAGGCCTTGAAACCAGCCGCGAAAGCCAATTTCGAGAAGAGAAAAAAAGCGGCGTCTTCTCGGGTGGCGGCATAGGCTTTACCGTTGGCACGCAGCAGCAAAGCACCGATCAGGCTGGCAGGCAAACCAGCGCTGCGGCTTCGACCGTAGGCAGCGTGGCGGGCAATGTCACCATTGTGGCGGGCAACCAGTACCGCCAGACAGGCAGCGATGTGATCGCCCCGCAAGGTGATATCAACGTAGTGGCAAAAGACATTGCCATCACCGAGGCGCGACAGCGCAGTCAATCCAGCACGGAGCAGCGCTTTAAGCAAAGCGGGCTCAGCGTCAGCATCGGCAGCCCCATCATCAGTGCGCTGGAAACGGCAGACAGCATGGCCAAGGCAGCCAGCAATACCAGCAGTGGGCGCATGCAAGCGCTGGCTGCAGGGGCTACGGCGCTCAATGTGTACAACACACGCAAAGATCTGCAAGGGGCCGCAGATGCGCTGGCCAGTGGCGATGTCAGCAACGCATTCTCTGTATCAGTGAGCGTGGGCACCAGCAAAAGCCAGAGCACCAGCACGCAAAGCAGTGAAAGCTCTCGTGCCAGCACAGTGCTGGCCGGTGGCAATGTGAACCTGCAGGCACAAGGCGCGGGGCAGGGCAGTGACATTCTGGTTCGCAGCTCCGACATCAGCGCAGGCAAAGACGTGGCCTTGAAGGCCGAGGGCGACATCCTCTTGCAGGCAGCGCAAAACCTGGCCAGCCAGAGCGGCAAAAACAGCTCCAGCTCGGGCAGCATAGGTATGAGCGTGGGAAAGGACACTGGCATCACGCTCAGTGCCAGCAAGGGCAGGGGCAATGAGGCGGGCGATGACCTTGTGCATGCCAACACCCATATCACCGCGGGCAATACCGTCAGCTTGCAAAGCGGCGCAGACACCACGCTGCAAGGCGCCGTGGTCAAGGGCGAAACCGTCAAAGCGCAGGTGGGCGGCAATCTGCACATAGAAAGCCTGCAAGACAGCAGCACCTACGCCAGCCGCAGTCAATCCATCGGCGGCAGCATCACCATCGGCCCTGCAGGCGTGCCCACGGGCGGCAGCTTTAACGCAAGCAAAAGCAAGGTCAACAGCGACTACCTCAGCGTGGTGGAGCAAAGCGGCATCAAGGCTGGCGACGGCGGCTTTGATGTGCAGGTGCAGGGCGACACCAGCCTCAAGGGCGCTGTCATTGCCAGCAACCAGGTGGCGGTAGAGCAAGGCAGGAACCACTTCAGCACCGAAGGCGAGCTGACCACCAGTGACCTGCAAAACAGCGCCAGGTACGAAGGTAAAGCCGTAGGCGTGAACGCCAGCGTGGGCAACGACAACGGCAAGTTTGGCGTATCTGGCACGGGGGCGGGGGTGGGGCAGGACAGCGGCAGCGCAAGCAGCACCACTACCGCTGGCATTTCAGGCATAGCTGGCGACACAACCGTCAGAAGTACCGACGCCGAGACCGGCATACAGCGCATATTTGACTCAGAAAAAGTGCTCAAAGAGATCAACGCGCAGGTTGCTATCACCGCAGAGTTTGGCAAGCAGGCTGGCAAGGCCGTGGATGACTACGCACAGGAAAAGCGCAAGGAACTGTACGAGCAGCTCAAGAAAGAAAACCTCAGCAGCGAAGAAAAGGCCGCACTTCAGCAGGCCATCAAGGACATCAACCTGCAGGAACGGGTCATGAACGTGCTGATTGGCGCAGTAGGCGGGATGGGTACCAGCGCACTGACCAAAGAAGTGCTCTCTGCCGCGGCGGAGGAAATGCGCAACATAACCATCGCAAACTCTCAAAAATCCAAAGGCATCACCGATGGTGAAACAACGCTGACCAACCTGCTGGAAGGAAAGAGTGCAGGTTTGCGAAATGACGGCACTGCAACCGCAGGAACACGCACGAATCTGGACAATATCTGCGGGCCTGATAATTTTCGGTGCAAAAGAAATGATGATGGTACTTTAGACCTTAATGAAAAAGGGGAGGCGCAATGGGATAAGGAGAATAACAAAATGACGCTTGCCCAATATTTGAATTCTGAAGAGGGGCAGAAAGCAGCAGGGCTCACCGGCGGAATACAGGGTTGGCAAGGTACGCTTTTCGGGCGCCCCTACGCAGCAGGGAGCTGGCAGGACAAACTAATGGAATCTTTTGGTGGGACGCATGACTTAATCGGCGGACAGCTTGTCGGTGGTTATGACGCACAGGGTGATACCAAGCGCGGTATGAGCGAAACAGAACGCTTTATTCGAGATCGGGGGTCAGAACTGGCGTTGATTCCTTCCGCCCCATTCGCAATGGCTGAGCTATTGTCGCCAGAGGTATGGAAGGCAGTTTCTATCTTTCTAAAGGGGGTTAAATGAAACGATTTATGCAATTAAATGCCGTGCTCTGGTTGTCAATTTTATTGACAGGTTGCGGTATTGGACTGGGTCTTTTTCCAAGCGCGGTATCACATAACCCAAAGCCTTATTTGCAGTATTGGGAGAAAGAAGGCATCACTTCAAGCGCAAGGCAGAGCGACTCTCGAGAATGTGGCTCGACTCTTTTACCCAGCGCACCGAATCAAGATCTTTATTCCTTTGCTAAAAATGGAATGAAACAGGATGACGAATCTTATGCTCGAGCGATGGCCGCATGGCAGCGCTGCATGATCAAAAAAGGGTATAAATTTGCCGGTGATTGCAGTAGTGACTATGCAAAAACTCGGCCTGCGTGCGGTGCTCCATAAAGATGAAGCGCATAAATTTATAATAACTCTCGTCAGATTATAGTTTCTGTTTTTTCTACGCAGAGCGCGCTATTTACGACAACGTCATCACCGTGGGGATAATTTCTGTGGCGGCACCTTTTGCGGCAGCGGAACTGTTGTCTCCGGCGGTGTGGCAAGCCATTTCAATTTTTCTAAAGGGGGCGAGATGAAGCGTCGGATTTTTTGTACGGCGGCGGCTGCCTTATTACTTTCTGGCTGTCTTCTTGAAAGCGTTGGGCCAGTGAATAGGAATCTCAAACCCTACGGTGCGCACTGGTTCAAAGAAGGAATGACGCGGGAGGTGCGGAGAGCTGACCTGGCCGCTTGTGGTGCTCTGGATGGAGACGAGGATATTAGATTTCCTCCTGAACAAATCAGTGCTGCAAAAATGCCAAATGAACCCACTGATAGAGCTACATATGTACGCCTCAGGGATCAAGTCGGTCTATGCATGCAGGGTAAAGGCTACATAGCTATCGGCGATATTAAATTCCTCGGCGGCTGCGATGAACGCTGCATGTACCCGTGACAAATTTCCTTTGGGGTAGCGGAGGGATTGCCTCCGTTAGTGTGGCATGCCATTTCAATTTTGCTGAGGGGGAAAATGAAGAGATTTATACAAGTAAATGCCGTGCTCTGGTTGTCCACCATATTGTCAGGTTGCGGCATTGGTCTGGGGCTTTTTCCGTACGCAGTAAACCACAATATAAAACCTTATTTACAGTATTGGGAGAAAGAAGGCATTACTTCAAGTGCTAGGCAGAGCGATTCTCGAGAATGTGGCTCTACTCTTTTACCTACCGCACGGGGACAAGATGATATTTCCATGGCTCGAGAAGGTATGAAACACGATAAGGCATCTTATGACCGTGCTATGGATGAGTGGCAGCGCTGCATGATTAAAAAATGGTATCGCTTTGCAGGAAATTGCAACAGCGAATCTGCAAAAGAACAGCCTGCGTGCGGCGCTCCATAAATATGACGCACATAATTTTTTAATAACTCGCGTCTGATTATCGTTTCTGTTTTTTACGCACAACGCTTGTCTCCGGCGGTGTGGCAAGCCATTTCAATTTTTCTGAAGGGGGTGAAATGAAGTGTCGGATAGTTTGTACGGTGGCAGCGGCCTTATTGCTTTCTGGCTGTCTTCTTGAAGGCGCTGGGCCGTTGAGGAATCTCAAGCCTTACGGTGCACATTGGGTCAAGGAAGGAGTGACGAAGGAGGAATGGCTGGCAGATTGGGTCCAGTGTGGGGTGCTGCCAATGGAAACTTCGCGTATGAGGGGCAAGGACAATCAAACAAAGAATATTTTGAAGGTTTAAATGCTCACACGACACAAATGAATATGTGCATGCGAAATCTTGGTTATATACATCTGAATCAGTGCGATGCCCGCTGTTTATAACGTTGCATTAATGGAAAAGCGAGCTGCCGTATGCCATGCCATTTCTATTTTACTGAGGGGGCGAGATGAAGCGTCGGATTTTTTGTACGGTGGCGGCGGCCTTATTACTTTCTGGCTGTCTTCTTGAAAGCGTGGGGCCAGTGAATAGGAATGAAAAACATTTTAGTGCGGACTGGGTCAAGGAAGGGATGACGAGGGAGGGCAGGCAGGCAGCTTGGGTCGAGTGCGGAGGTGCTGCAAGTGGACGCTATGGCTATGAAATTCAGAATGGCCAATCACACAAAGAATTTTTTGAAGGTCTTAATGCTCACGTGACACAAATAAACGCATGCATGAAAAAGCTTGGCTATACACATCTGGATAAGTGCGATGCCCGCTGCTTATAACGTTGCATTAGTTACAAAGCGAGTTGCCTTTGGTGAGTATGGCATGTCATTTCTATTTTGCTGAGGGGGCGAGATGAAGCGTCGGATTTTTTGTACGGTGGCAGCGGCCTTATTGCTTTCTGGCTGTCTTCTTGAAAGCGTTGGGCAATTAGATAATAGTGTTAGGCCCTACGGTGCGCATTGGTTTAAAGAGGGGATGACGAGGGAGGCTCGGAGGGCTGACTTGGCAGCTTGTGGTGCTCTGAATGGCGAAGAAAAAATTAGATTTCACCCTGAGCAAATCAGTGCTGCAAAGAAACCAAGCGACCCGAATGAGATTGCTGCATATGTTCGGCTCAGAGATCAAGTTGGCTTATGCATGCAGGGTAAAGGCTACATAGCTATCGGTGATATTAAATTCCTCGGCGGCTGCGATGAACGCTGCATGTACCCGTGACAAATTTCCTTTGGGGTAGCGGAGGGATTGCCTCCGTTAGTGTGGCATGCCATTTCAATTTTGCTGAGGAGAAAATTAATCGATTTATAAAAGTAAATGCCGTGCTCTGGCTGTCCATTTATTGACAGGTTGCGGTATTGGTCTGGGGCTTTTTCCGTACGCATTAAACCATAATGTAAAACCTTATTTTTAGTATTAGGGGAGATTAAGGCTTGCTGCCAAATGGAACTCGAGTAATAATTAGACCCGGTAGTAGTGATGTAGCACCCGAAATACAAATCATAGATATTAATAGACCAAAGCCACGAACAGTTCAAGAAATTCGTTTTGGACAAGGTGAAAAATGAAAAATTACCTTAATAAAGAAAATCTAAGGAAAACTCTGGAAATAAAATTCTTCAAGGAAATTGAAAATAAAAAAATAGATCAACTGGATGGGAGTCTATTGCCAAATAATGGATTTAACAAATTTTGGCTTGAAAAAATGAAATGGGAAACATGCCATTCACTCAATGGAGATCCAAGTTGGTATGATGTGATAAGTCTAATTCGATATTGCAATAATATTGGTGCAAGAAAAATAATCTCTATACCCACAGAATATATGAATTCAAAGGAGAATAAAAAAAATGACTTTAGAATATTTAATGCTTCTTTGAGAGGTTTTTCTCAAGCTTTGTGGGGAATTCATGATGTAAAGAATAATAATCCATTCTATGATTCTTTGCATCAAGCATCTTTAGAGACTTTCGTAATGTTTCCTGATGCGGATTTATTAGAATTTTGTTTCATCAGAGAACTTGGTGTTGGCGTCTCACTAGCTGGTCCTCGTGAATTTCTGGAATATATTACTTCAAGATCGAAAGTGGAGTGGTATGTCAACAGCTCTTTGAATGGATTCTCCGAATTACAAAAATTTATTCCACGAAAGGATAGAAAAACTGCGATACGGGAAGAGAAAATGAAATGCTGATAGTGGCAGGGCTGGCAGGGCTGGCAGGGCTGGCAGGGCTGGCAGGGCTGGCAGGGCTGGCAGGGCTGGCAGGGCTGGCAGGGCTGGCAGGTGGCATTCAGGGTTGGTAAGGTACGCTTTTTGGGCGCCCCTACGCAGCGGGGAGCTGGCAGGACAAGTTAATGGAATCCTTTGGCGGGACGCATGACGTAATCGGCGGGCAGCTTGTCGGTAGTTATGACGCACAGGGTGATACCAAGCGCGGCATGAGCGAAACAGAAACCTTTATTCGGGACCGGTGGTCAGAGGTAGCGTTAATTCCTTCCGCCCCCTTCGCAATGGCAGAGCTATTGTCGCCAGAGGCATGGAAGGCAGTTTCTATCTTTCTAAAGGGGGTTAAATGAAGCGATTTATGCAATTAAATACCGTGCTCTGGTTGTCCATTTTTTTGGCAGGTTGCGGTATTGGACTGGGTCTTTTTCCATACGCGGTATCACATAACCCAAAGCCTTATTTACAATATTGGGAGAAAGAAGGCATAACTTCAAGCGCCAGGCAGAGCGACTCTCGAGAATGTGGCTCTACTCTTTTACCAAGCGCGCCGTATCAAGATGGTATTACATTTATTTCAAAAGAAATGAAATATGATGAAGCGGCTTATGACCGTGCAAAACTTGCGTGGCAGCGCTGCATGATTAAAAAAGGATATCGCTATAACGGTGACTGCAGCAGTGAAGTTGCAAAAAGCCGGCCTGCGTGCGGTGCGCCATAAAGATGATTTGCATAAATTTATAATAATTAGATTTTGATTATCGTTTCTATTTTTTCTACGCAGAGCGCGCCATTTACGACAACGTCATCACCGTGGGGGCAATTCCTGTGGCGGCACCTTTTGCCGCAGCGGAACTGTTGTCTCCGGCAGTGTGGCAGGCCATTTCAATTTTACTAAAGGGGGCGAGATGATGCGTCGAATTGTTTGTACGGCGGCTGTCTTATTGCTTTCAGGCTGTCTTCTTGAAAGCGTTGGGCGAGTGAATAGAAATGACAAGCCCTACGGTGCGCAATGGGTCAAGGAAGGGGTGACGAAGGAGGAATGGCTGGCAGATTGGATCAAGTGTGGGGGGGCTGCCAATGGAAACTTCGCGTATGAGGGGCAAGGACAATCAAACAAAGAATATTTTGAAGGTTTAAATGCTCACACGACACAAATGAATATGTGCATGCGAAATCTTGGTTATATACATCTGAATCAGTGCGATGCCCGCTGTTTATAACGTTGCATTAATGGAAAAGCGAGCTGCCCTTGGTGGGTATGCCATGCCATTTCTATTTTACTGAGGGGGCGAGATGAAGCGTCGGATTTTTTGTACGGCGGCGGCTGCCTTATTGCTTTCTGGCTGTCTTCTTGAAGGCGCTGCGCCAGTAGAGAGGAATCCCAAACCCTACAGTGCGTACTGGATCAAAGAAGGGGTAACGAAAGAAAGCGTATTGGCAGATTGGATCCAGTGTGGGGGTGGTGCCAATGGGAACTATGGTTATGAAATTCAGAAAGGCCAATCAAACAAAGAATTTTTTGACGGCTTTACTGTTTACATGAATCGGGTCGATACGTGTATGAAGGGTAAGGGCTACGTCGATCTGTATCCCCGCTCGCGTTAATAGTAAAGCGAGCTGCCTTTGGTGGGTATGGCAGGCCATTTCTATTCTGTTGAAGGGGGCGAGATGAAGCGTCGGATAGTTTGTACGGTGGCGGCGGCCTTGTTGCTTTCAGGCTGCCTTCTTGAAAGCGTTGGACCAGTGAATAGGAATGAAAAACATTTTAGTGCGGACTGGGTCAAGGAAGGGATGACGAGGGAGGGCAGGCAGGCAGCTTGGGTCGAGTGCGGAGGTGCTGCAAGTGGACGCTATGGCTATGAAATTCAGAATGGCCAATCACACAAAGAATTTTTTGAAGGTCTTAATGCTCACGTGACACAAATAAACGCATGCATGAAAAAGCTTGGCTATACACATCTGGATAAGTGCGATGCCCGCTGCTTATAACGTTGCATTAGTTACAAAGCGAGTTGCCTTTTGTGAGTATGGCATGCCATTTTTATTTGGCTGAAGGGGGCAAGATGAAGCGCCGGATAGTTTGTACGGTGGCAGCGGCCTTATTGCTTTCTGGCTGCCTTCTTGAAAGCGTTAGGCCAGTGGAGAGGAATCCCAAACCCTACATTGTCTACTGGATCCAAGAAGGGGTAACGAATGAGAGTCGGTTGGCAGATTGGATTCAGTGTGAGGGAGGTGCCAACGGAAACTATGGTTATGAAATTCAGAAAGGCCAATCTCACAAGGAAATTTTTGAAGGTTTTAATGCTTACGTGAATCGGGTCGATACGTGTATGAAGGGCAAGGGCTACGTCGAACGGAATCCCCGCTTTCCTTAATAGCAAAACGAGCTGCCTTTGGTGGGTATGGCATGTCATTTCTATTTTTCGGAAGGAATCGAAATGAAGCGTCGGATAGTTTGTACGGTGGCGGCGGCCTTATTGCTTTCTGGCTGTCTTCTTGAAGGCGCTGCGCCGGTGGAGAGGAATCCCAAACCTGACAGTGCTTACTGGATCAAAGAAGGGGTAACGAAAGAAAGTCGGTTAGCAGATTGGATTCAGTGTGGGGGGAGGACCAATGGAAACTATGGTTATGAAATTCAGAAAGGTCAATCACACAAAGAATTTTTTGAAGGTTTCAATGCTTACACGAATCAGGTGCGCGCGTGTATGCGCAACCTTGGTTACACCCGTCTTCAGGAGTGCGATGCCCGCTGTTTATAACGTTGAATTAATGGAAAAGCGAGCTGCCCTTGGTGGGTATGGCATGCCATTTCTATTTTTCGGAAGGAATCGAGATGAAGCGTCGGATAGTTTGTACGGTAGCAGCGGCCTTATTGCTTTCTGGCTGTCTTCTTGAAGGCGCTGGGCCGTTGAGAGATCCCAAGCCCTTCGGTGCGCAATGGGCCCAAGAAGGAGTGACGAAGGAGAAATGGCTGGCAGATTGGGTCCAGTGTGGGGGGGCTGCCAATGGAAACTATGATTATGAAATTCAGAAAGGCCAACCACACAAAGAATTTTTTGAAGGTTTAAATGCTTACACGGATCAATTAGGTGTGTGCATGCGAAATCTTGGCTATAAATATCTGAACGAGTGCGATGCCCGCTGTAGATAACGTTGCGCTACTTACAGTGGGGGCTGCTTCCGGTCGTGCTGAATACCATTTCAGTTTTACTGAGGGTGGTTAAATGAAGCGATTTATGCAATTAAATGCCGTGCTCTGGTTATCCGTTTTATTGACAGGATGCGGCATTGGGTTAGGGCTTTTTCCGAATGCTACATCATATTCAACAAAGCCTTATTTACAGTATTGGGAGAAAGAAGGCATTACTTCAAGCGCCAGGCAGAGCGACTCTCGCGAATGCGGCTCTACACTCTTACCCAGTGCACCACATCAAGATGGTATTTCCATGGTTCGAAAAGGCATGAAACATGATGAAGCATCTTATGATCGTGCGATGGCTGCGTGGCAGCGTTGCATGATTAACAAAGGGTATCAATATACCGGTGTTTGCAAAAGCGATTATGCTAAAAGTTGGCCTGCGTGCGGTGCGCCATAAAAATGAAACGCCTAAATCTCTAATAACTCGCGTCAGATTATAGTTTGTGTTTTTTCTCCGCAGAGCGCGCTATTTACGACAACGTCATCACCGTGGGGGCCATTCCTTTGGCGGCACCTTTTGCGGCAGCGGAACTGTTGTCTCCGGCGGTGTGGCAAGCCATTTCAATTTTTCTGAAGGGGGTGAAATGATGCGTCGAATAGTTTGTACGGTGGCTGCGGCATAGCCACGGCTGGGGTTTGGGGAAGTTCGCCCTGAAAGTGATTTATGCAACAACGCCATAGTGGTTTTAGAAAAGCAATAGATAAGGGGTTTTTTAGCTATTTAGGAGAAAAAAATGATAAAAATGAATAAAAAAATGATTAATCTTATAAATAAAACAAACCATGCAGGCAGTCAATTGCCTAAAGAGTTAGAAGATTTGATTGACCAAGGATTTGTTGAGGAGGATGGGTGTTTTTTCATTTTTTCTCAGTTTGAGAAAATGACAAATGCTAGTAAATCTAATTTTCAGGATAAAACAGGGTACGAATGTTTTATTAACTCCATACATATAGATGATTTCGTAAAAAAAGATTATATTATTAATTCTCTTTTGTTTGTGAATTCAATTTTTTGTAAACTTCCTGCAGATAAAAATAAAATTAAAGCGATAGTTGTCGCAGATGATGCTGGGGCTTTGGTGAAAATACATTCCATCCGCGAAGGAGAATTCTGGATTGACGATAATCTTGATGAATATGCAGATGCTGTTTTTACAGCGGAATTTATTGATATATTTGAAATATCAAAAATCATAGAGAGCCGGTCGCGAATCTGAAGCGCATCGCCTGTTGTGCAAACAAATTTTAGAATTCACAGTTCGTGCCTTGTGGTCGGCCTTGCCAGCAATGAGGCCCAGTACCAGTAATTAATGCATGCTTAAACGCTGCACTGTCGGCTTTGCTAAAACCGCTTAGACCAGAGATATTATTCGGTAAGTGAATAAGTAGGCCAACGATTCTGACAACAGCGCCATGAAAGATGTGGTCTTAAAACTAGGGTGAAATCCGTTAGACGCATGAGCGAAACAGAAACCTTTATTCGGGACCGGTGGTCAGAGGTAGCGTTAATTCCTTCCGCCCCCTTCGCAATGGCAGAGCTATTGTCGCCAGAGGCATGGAAGGCAGTTTCTATCTTTCTAAAGGGCTTTAAATGAAGCGAATCCTGAAAATAAATTCCGTGCTCTGGATGTCTATTTTATTGACAGGTTGCGGCATTGGTCTGGGACTTTTCCCGTATGCGGTAAACCATAATATAAAACCTTATTTGCAGTATTGGGAGAAAGAAGGTGTAACTTCAAGCGCCAGGCAGAGCGACTCTCGGGAATGTGGCTCTACTCTCTTGCCCAGTGCACCGCATCAAGATGATATTACTTTTATTTCAAAAGACACGAAACATGATGACGCGGCTTATGATCGTGCAAGACTTGTGTGGCAGCGCTGCATGATTAACAAGGGGTATCGCTATAACGGTGATTGCAGTAGCGATTATGCAAAAAGTCGCCCTGCATGCGGTGCTCCATAAAGATGACACGCATAAATTTATAATAACTCGTGTCAGATTATAGTTTCTGTTTTTTTCTACCCAGAGCGCGCTATTTACGGCAACGTCATCACCGTGGGGGCCATTCCTTTGGCGGCACCTTTTGCCGCAGCTGAAGGGTTGCCGCCGGCTGTATGGCAGGCCATTTCAATTTTATTAAAGGGGGCGAGATGATGCGTCGGATAGTTTGTACGGTAGCAGCGGCCTTATTGCTTTCTGGCTGTCTTCTTGAAAGCGTTGGGCCAGTGAATAGGAATGAAAAACCTTTTAGTGCGGACTGGGTCAAGGAAGGGATGACAAGAGAAGGTAGGCAGGCAGCTTGGGTCGAGTGCGGAGGTGCTGCAAGTGGACGCTATGGCTATGAAATTCAGAATGGCCAATCACACAAAGAATTTTTTGAAGGTCTTAATGCTCACGTGACACAAATAAACGCATGCATGAAAAAGCTTGGCTATACACATCTGAACGATTGCGATGCCCGCTGTTTCTAAGCTTGCGATTTTTATGCGGTGAGCAAGAGTGGCTGGGAGGCGCTGTTTGTGGTGCCAAAGCACGGCACCAAAGTATTGGTGATGAAGAAGAGCTTGCAGGCCGTGGGCCTTGAGCAATGACGGTTTGCTGCTGGCTGCGACTGGAGCGAGCGAATGCAGTCACTGGCGAAATATTCGGCTCGAAACGCTGATCGAGTTTCCGTCGGGGTCTTTTGTATTGGCAAACGCGTAGCCATTTGCTTGGTGAACAGCGCCAAAAGCTAGGCCACCAAGCATGGCGGAATCAACGAATGCCTGGACATCAGAAACTGAAAATGACAGCTTGATGGCCGCTGAGCCAAGCTTCAGGCTCTTGGCGGCCTTGTGGATCAAAATGTCAGCGCCCCCGGAAGACGGGTGAAGTTCGATCAATCCTTCGTTAATCTCGCCGCTGGTTTCGTAACCAAAATGGGTGCTGTAAAACTGCGCGCTGCGGTGCATGTCCTTGGCATAGATGATGATGGTGCTGAGCCGGATGTTCATTGAGGCCACGATGTATGGTTGGCAGACGAAGTTATTTTTTGAAGTCGCTTGTGGCGCGGCTGTGCGTACGTGACCATTGGCCGCCATGCGCCGTTTGCGATTGCAGCAACACGGCCTTAAACAGTCCTTGCGAGGGCATTGAGCGATTGTGGCGTTGACTGGTTCAAGCCGAGAGTGCATCCAAAAGGGTCCAGGAGCATTGCTGCCTTTGCGCCAAAGCTGGTGGTGATGGGTCCACGATATAAGACGGCACCTTTTAGTTCAAGCTCCCTGATGGTTGCTGGCAAATTTGCGACCTCCCAGTAGATCGTTGTACCACCGGGCCCACCGGGACACTTGCTGTCCAATGGGTGAAAGCCGAGCAGGCATCCCGGCGCCTGAATGAATGCGTATTGGGCGTTTTCGCGCTGAACCTCTGTTTGAAACAGGTCGGCATACCAGGAAGCCGCTATGTCAATGTCGGGGACAAATAAAACAACAGATTCAAGTTGCTTGAACAGCATCGGACTCCAGAAACAATGGCAACGAGCAAGCTGGCACTGTAGTCCAGATTGCCTGCCGCTGGCTGATGGGTTGCGCGCACCGATCAATCTCGATGCGCTTTTCGTAGCAGTTAGATAACCCCCAAGCCATGGCTGTGAAATCTTGTCCATGCTGGCAACTGGCCGAGCTGCTGGCGCCCATTGCTTGCCCCGATTGCTTGTGGCTAGGCGTCACCACCGAGTCGTTCTGCCAGATAGAAGTGATGGAGCGCACTTGTCGTCAGCAAGCAGCGCTTGGGTAGATCGGTGCGCTCGTAAAGTGCAAGCAAGCGGCGGCGATTGGGCGGTGTGACGACGGCGATGTGGTGCAGCATTTTCCACTTCACCGTATCGCGTCCCCCAGCGAGTGCACCTGGCCTGTCTTGCTCGAACCATGTACGACGCAAATAGCGCCACAGGCTGGTGGTCGTCGGGGTATCCAGCAGGATGAGCCCGGTTGCACGGGCCAGGCGCTGCGGCAGCGTTCGGCTGTAGTTGCCATCCATCACCCACTGCTCTTGCGCTATTGCCGCGTCATGCAGGTGAACGAACTCTTGTGCAGGCCTGGGAATCCAGTCTGTATGTGGCGTGTGAAAAAGCTGGTCCAGATGTATCGCGGGTAAATCGCGTTTACCAGCGATCGCTTCAGCAAGCGTGGACTTTCCGCTGTTTGACGGCCCCAGAATGCAGATGCGTGGGCCCAGCTCATCTAAAGTTGTCATCAAGTCAGGTGGCAATGTCTGCTTTTGGCCGTGCTGCCGTGCTGCCGTCTGCAACCGGCGCCAAGGCCCGCCTTGGCGGGGGCTTCGAGTCATCGGGCCGCTGCTGCATTAAGCATGCGGCATGCATCTTGGCGTATGCAGCACTGTCGTGCTTACCAACGGCAGTTGGCCTCGCCCATCAACTCAGTTTATGCCGAGTCTTGAGCAGGCTCAGGCCCAGCGCAATGAAAGTGCCGCCTACGATGCGGTTGAACAGCTTTGCGCGCGCGACCACATGGCCTTTGATCACTGAGATGAGTGCCACATAGAAGGCATGCGAGATCAGCGCGCAAATGGCAAATGTCGTGGTCAGCAGCAAGTATTGCGTGAACAGTGGTGCGCCGGGCACGATGAACTGCGGAAACAAGGCGGAGAAGAAAAGGATTGACTTGGGATTGGTCAGCGAAACAGTCAGCCCCTGCGCAGCCAGTTGCCAGTTTTTGCGCTCACGACGCTCTGAGGGCGCAAGGCCTTCTTCGCTGCTGAACAGGCCGTCCTTGCTGCGCCAGCGTTTGACGCCCAGCCAAATCAGATACATCGCACCGGCTACCTTCATCACAAGGAACGCATTCGCGGACAAGCTGAGTATGGTCCCCATGCCGATCATCGCCAGTGCGGAGATGACGAAAATACCAGCCGAGCTGCCCAGCGAACTGAATGCGGTCCGCCTGGCCCCAACGTCCACCGAGTTTGAAATCGCCAGCAGCACTGCAGGGCCAGGCGTGAAACACATCAACAACGAGACGCCGCAGAAAAGGAGCCAGTGGGTGATTGTCATGATGGGGGCGAATTTAGTTGCCTTAAACAGTAAATATTTTCGTTCAGTCAAGGCATTCAAAAAATGCTTGCCCCTAATACCCTGCCGAGATTGGATGGCAGTTTTGGCTCAAAGCCGCGCACACCCCCTTGCTGCGTCGTTGCAATGTCGTAGCGCAGTACTGCTGTACTGCTGTACTGCTGTACTGCCTGCGGCTTTGCGCCTCGTCTCAAACGCAAACCTTCGGTTTGCGCAGTTGTGTTAGCCGCTCTTAGAAGTTTTGCCGCTAACGAGGGCGAGCAGGGCAGGGGCTACAGGGCAATGACCCGGGCTTGTCCTGTCAAGATGGGGCGGCACAGGATTTTGTAGCCATCGGCATCAAACCCCGCTGCTACCTTGGCCAGCTTGCGCGCTGCCTGTCTGGTGTCTGCGCTGCCCAGATAGCACCAGTTGCGCACCACGTGGATCTGCTGCATGTCGTCGCAGGTTTCTTCAAGACCAATGGCGCCAGGGTAGGGCCAGGTGGCTACACGCAATGTCTCCAGCGCGCTGACCAGGCGCTGGGCATGATCGGCTTCGCTTTCGCGGCCACAGCACACGCCATTGCACTGGTTGAGCATGGCTCTGAAGCAGGCGCGGCCTTTGGGGAGTTTTTCTAAACCGAGAGCGGCGTAGCAAAGCTTGTGCATGTCGGCCAGATCGCGCAAGCCCTGCAGCGCACTGGTGCGGCTGCCAAACAGGCCATAAAGATCAGGCTCCACCGCAAAGTCCATGTCGCGTGAATACACGACCTCGGGCTTGCCCTCGCTCAGGCGCAATGCGCACAGCTGGCGATTGCGGCGAAGCTTTTGGTTGTAAAGGGGTTGCAGCTGTTTGATGAGCTGGGCTTCCAGCAGCAGCGCGCCAATTTCTCCAGCCGTGCGGATGTAGCTGATGCGTGCAGCCTGGCGCAGCATGCGGGCTTCGTCAGCATTGCGCATGTGGGAAAGCAGCCGGGAGCGCAGATTGACGCTCTTGCCTATGTACAGGGGCAGGGTGCCTTCGGCGGCATGAAAAATGTACACACCGGGCTTGGCAGGCATGTCCAGCAGCGAGGCGCGCAGGTGCTCCGGGTATTCGTAGATGCGAGCCTCGTCAAACTCGGGCCTTCTGCGTGCGGGCATGTGCATGATTACTTGCTGAAGCGTTTGATGCAGGAGGTGACTACGCCCCAGATTTCGATGGCGTACTCGTCCTTGAGGACGATGTCAGGGCAGCTGGGGTCGCCCGCCTTGAGGTGGGTGACACCGTCCGCCTGGTACAGATACTTCACTGTGAACTCGCTGTCCACGATAGCCACCACGATGTGGCCATGGCGCGCTTGAATGACGCGATCCACCACGATCAGATCGCCATCAACCATACCGTATTCCTGCATCGAGGGGCCAGCCACGCGCAAAAGGCAGGTGCTCTGCGGGTGCTCAACCAGCAGGGCAGAGATATCGAGTTGCTTGCCGCTGAAGTCTTGTGCAGTAGAGGGGGTGATGCCCCGGTGCACCGCACAGTCCAGCAATGGCAAGGTGATGGAGGAGGCGGTGATGGGCACGGGCATGCCGGCCAAAAGACGATTGCTGTACATGCATACAGTGTACAGCGATGCTGATATTTGACTTGTAACGCAAGCCTGATGCCGGGCATCTTGTTGGTGGTTTCGGCCAGAAGTGGCCTTGCAGTCATTGATTTGGTGTACCCATCAAAGACCTGGATCAAGGTTTAAAGGTTTGTCTAAACACTGCCACATCTAATTTGCCTGCCAGGTTGCAAGCTCCTACAGTTTCAGGCGAACCAGACATGCCTGTCGCTTGTCTTCTAAGAGCCGCTAACACCACCTCTGATTCGTCGTTGTTTCGCCTTGTCGTACGCCTGTACTGCCTACGGCTTCACGTCTCGTCTCCGTCGCAAATCTGCGATTTGCTAGGTGGTGTTAGCCGCTTTAAATCTAGGTAGCCCAAGTTATGTCGCTTAAACATTTATTCAGGCTTATTTCTGCAATCAGTTTTTCGCTGACAAGTATTGGCACCATGGCACAAAGCTTGCCACTTACGAGTGAAAACTACATGCAGGACGGAGCAAAGAAGGGGGTTGTTCTGCTTTCTGTTCGTTGGGACAGAAAGTGGAAATGTGCCGGTTTTGAGAACGCCCAGCTTCGATTGCTGGGCTTCGACCTCTTTCCGTCCACGCGGCCTGTCGATGATGAAGGCGCTGATCTTTTGCTCGACGATGCGCCATTGCTATTGACCAAACCTCGATTTGATGACTATGCGTTCTTGGTCGAACCTGGGCAATACGCGTTGAGTAAGCTGCACATCAAAGTTGCTAGATCAGTCAGAGATGTCGGGATAGCCAAAGCTGGCCGAGAAGTGCTGCTTAAAGAAGGCTCTGCCTTTGCGGGCACATTTAACGTCGGCGCTGGAGAGGTCGTCTACATTGGCCACTTCTATATTGATTGCGCTGAAGAACCAGGCTTGTGGCGCTACTATCTTAAGGATAGAGAGAGCTTCAATGAATATTTGGCAGATCAAAAGAAGAAAGTGCCAGAGCTTGATACCAGCAAAGCCAGCTTCAGATTGTTCAAATCGAGTTTCTTTGGTAAAGACTTTGAACTGAGGTAGCCATGGGGCTGACCTTTTGGCAAAGTGGGGCCGGCTTTCCGCGTGACCCTTGCCTTCCGCGTTAGCGAATGTCTGTAGTGGGTTGATTTGCGCCTGCCGCAGTCCGTCCATAAGCAGTCGGTCACCAACTTTGCCTAGCGCAATGCTCCAGGCTGGTTGCAGTCGATCAACTCAATATGGTCAATGACTGCTGCCACCCAGAGCAGTCATTGCAATGAAGCTTCCTTGCAGATCCGCTTCACGCATCAAAGCTGTCACTCGTCCCGCGTCAGGTCAAGCGACAGCTTTTGCATGCGTTGAAGTGGTGCTATCGACCCTGAACCGCCATCCAGATAGAAGCTCCAGAGCCGTCATTCAGCATGATGGCAAGTCCAACGCCAAGGCATCCAATGGGCTGGAGGATCCGCCGGCAGCAACTTTCAGGACATCGGTATAGATATCATGGCCGCACTCATGCACAAATACCCTAGCAGCGCTCCCGCACCTGCCTCGACTGCAACAAAGTGCTGGCGCAAGGTGTGTGTCGAAACGGGCTTGCAAATGCCCGCCTGAACTATGGACCACGCCCGGAAGAGAGAATGGCAAACTACAAGACAGACCGAACCTATACACGCGGTGACATCATGAGTGCACTGGGAGTTACTGACACCGGTGGTGCCTGGTTCACAGGTCACGTCACTCATAGCGGAGAGCACTACATTTTTTGCAACATTCAGGTAGCGGGACGTACTGGCCCAAACTACGACAACCACTTTGAAGGGGACGAGCTTGTGTGGCACACCCGAAAGGGAGCGAAGTTTACTCATAAGGTGCCCGCTGCGCTCATTTCCAACACGAGTCCTGTTCACATATTTTTTCGAGAGAAAAACAGAGATGCTTTCTCATATCGAGGGCCAGCACACGCGCTAGACTGGCGTGAAGGCGCTTCCGCAATGATTCGGTGGGGCTTCGCAACAGACGAGAGCATTCCAGAAGAGATTGCTCCTGGCGCTACTGTCAGCGAAGGCGCGAAGCGTCAGATCACAATCAACGCGTACGAGCGAGACCCTTCGGCACGAGCGCGTTGTCTCAAGCGCTGGGGAGTCTGCTGTGCCGTATGTGGGTTCGACTTTGAGCGAAGGTACGGCGAACTGGGACGTGGGTACATTCACGTTCACCATTTGCTTCCACTCGCTTCCATTGGGCAAGAGTACCAGCTCAATCCAGAAGAAGATCTAAGGCCAGTCTGCCCCAACTGCCACGCAATGCTTCATCGTAGCGCTGCACAGCCAATGACCATCGACGCACTCAAAAAGGTGCTGCGAAGCGAGACTTAACCCTGCGGTCAAGGTGTGGCCTTAGGCTGCTGGGACACTCCGATTGCCGGTGGCACGCCCCTTTTCTCCACGTTGGGTGCCCGCTTCTTCTTACCCCCAGCGGCAGCTCCTGGCCGGTCTGCGACAGTCGCAAATCGAGCCCAAAGAGATATTCATTCATCGAATCTAAAGCCGACTATGATGCTCTGGGCCCTATGTCCGCACCTTTGGCGCTTCATTTACCTGGACTTAGGCCACTAGAACACGCACCATGTCACTCTTACGCCAGATTCAAGATGCTGCTATCGATTCGTCCATCGATTTGCCGACGCTACTTCGCAAATGCAAGGTGTTGGCGGCACGCCTTGGCAACGATGACTTCAAGCGCTGGATAGACAATGAGCTATCCGGCTATGAAAACATTGACGACCTACCTGAGTACAGAATACTGAGTGTCAATTCAAAGGGCCATTTCAGTGGTGCATTCGGGAGTGGTCTGCGCAATGCGGATATCCCGTTGCTTTGTCTTCCCGAAGATTTACGTGAGGATTTTGGCCACTCTTACATGACGCAGCCTATAGCGGCAATGGCATCACTGGTCGCAAACTGCAAGTCGGGAACATTGCACGAGCCTTGGAGCCCCGATGTAGTGGCTCACTTTGGTCAGAGAATCTATGAACGCATGGTCTGCATGCAGGCATGGAAAGTCATCCCAGCCTCGGGACTGGTAGCGGCCTTGGACAGTGTTCGAACCCGCGTTCTAAACTTCGTACTTGAGATAGAGGCCCAGAATCCGGCCGCCGGAGAAGCTATGGCAAATGAGAAACCCGTTCCACAAGAGACCGTTCAGCACATATTTAATACTTACATAACCGGTGACGTACAGAACCTGTCTTCAGGAAGTACCAACGTCGCTCAACACGCGAATCTGCAAAAGTGCGCTGACGCCGAACTATTCGCTAAGCTCTTCGACGCGATAGTTGCCGCCAAGCTACCAAAGCCGCTCGAAGCTGAGCTAGGCGGGGTTGTCGAAGAACTCCGTGCGACAAGTGGAACTGCGGCTTTTAAGGAGAAGTACCATCGCTTTATGGGGATCCTTGCGGACCATATGCAAGTGTTGGGACCTGTAGTTGCTCCATACCTAGCGCCACTAGCTGGGATGGTGGCCTAACGAGACGGAAAAACGATGTAAAAGTCCATGACTTCGGCTTGGGTTCCGCTTTGTGGGGGTCTTTGACGGCTGCTTCTCACTCCCTCATTTGTCCGCTTTTGGCCGGGAGCACAATTTCACTAATGCTCGCGAAAGCAGTCACCGGCTGGTTTGCTGCCAGCCCTGATGGGCAGCTTTGGGGAATTACGACGATGGCGTACTTTCGGCCAAAACCGGACGCTTCACTGGTAGATAGGTCTCTGGTAAGTCAAGGCAAACTCAGTCATGCAACTGAGCGCAGCGACCAAATAAACTCGGCGTCAGCTTCATCGCCCAGCTCATCGAAAAAAACTGTAGGAATGCAATGGACTCCTTTCTTAATGCAACCCTGGGCACGTTTTTTACCCATCGGATGGAAATGCGCCTTTTCGATAAGGCGGAGAAATTTACAGCGGAAGCCGCAACAAATGAGAACGTGCTCACATATTTCCACGAGCACGTTCACTATTTTCAGACACTGTTCACAGGTTACGGCCATATTCAATGGAGTAGTTTCAGGCAAGCTTCAGGCTTCATTCACCGTAAATGGAAAGAGATGTGGCCGGTTATGGGCGGGCCAAGGATTCCTCTAGCCAACTGCAATACGAGTTTGGACGTACACCAGAACGCACATTTCCTCTACAAAGTGTTCGAGGAGCAGAACAAGATGAACCAAGCTCGGTTCGTCACTATCCCCAGCGCTAAGACAGTTGACGCTTTGAAGCTGACGCTTATCACTCAATCTTGGCGAATCAACCCTGAGATCACAACAGCCCAGGGGCCACGAGAGCTGTGTACCAAGGACATACTGGAAGGTCACGCCTTTTTCCTTGAACGCTCTTTCGGAAATCAGATCCTTGGAATGTCGCACGATGTTGCATGGGACAGATCAGGGGTTCCTGATGTTTACACCATGGCATACGATTGGTTTGTGGAGCGATGCGGAGAGTCCGCACGCGAGCTGTTCCCCATTCTGTGCGATCTTTCTTTGCAGATAAGTTGGAAGCCACTGGCACCCTCTACAGAAGAGGAATGGCGGGCATCGAACCCTTCATGGCGGTTCTATTTGCTAACCGATGCGCTCGCAGCTGCACCAGAGATCAACATAGATATGGAAGGGGCCTGGCAAGAACGCTATGCGGCATTCTGCGATCAGCTACTAGAAAGCTGCCAATTTAAAGGGCTAAATCAGATTCTTTCTGAACGATTGCAAGCACTCATCGAACTTGAGCGCCTTCCTGGTATATCGCCTATGCAGCGCATCATGAAGAAAGCCTTGGAACTCAGGATCGACCAACCATGGATTTCGGTCTACCCCACCGGCACCGAAGTTGAACTCATGAAGCTCTTTGAGGAATTCCGCATTCCGGCAGTGCTAATTGAGGGACGTTATCAGGCTCAATCATCGGTAAATGCCGACATGGCCACAGAGTTGATTGGAGAGCTGCACTACCAAGCGTTTAATGATCAGTTGCTCGGTAGCCCTTCTGCGTCCGCACGCCACACCAATAGCATCGAATGTGGTTTTTCGAAATTTAACGTTTTCAACGGATGTCCTTTCCAGGTGAGCGGAGAATGCATTGGACGGTTTGATCCTAGGGAGGGCTTACCAATACCTCTGTCACATGAACCCGCTGAGAACATTGAAGGGTGTACGTTTGGAGCACTGTTTCTATCCTCTGGAATGCGCGTTGAAGATCTGCAAGTGGACTATGGCGCCCGGTTTGACACTTAAATTCGGGGCCTGTGAGAAATTGGTCAGATTTATTCATCAAGTACACCGTCCGCTTTGGGTCGATAGCACCACTACGTATCCCGTAATAGCGGCCATTCAGAGCCAGCTGAACTGGCCTCTAGCCCACTGTCCGCTTCTCACCAGAAACCAGCCGTTGAGGGCAGGCAGTAATGGCACTCGGAATGACTGCTATCTGTCGGCTGGAGCCGGAACTTCGACTTGCTGGTATTACTGTCTGCAATCGCTGCGCAGCAGTCATAGGTCGGCAAAGTCTCAAAGGCTGCAAGGGGGCGATCGGCGAGTGCCGCAGTCCGGCCATAAGCAGTCATGCAGAGGTTAGATGCGATGTTTGTCAGTGGAGCAATTTGCGTCAATTCGCGTGTTCAGCGCCGCTCCCACTTCTGATAAATCCAAATACCTACCTGGTAGTCAAGCCAGGTTGACGTAAAGTTAGCCGGTCGTTATTCATGAGGAAATACAGCAATGAATGTCTCTAACGGAGTTCTGGTTTTTGCTGTACTCGGGGCCCTTTTGACGATCTCCAGTGGGGCATCTGCTCAAGCACCTTCCGCTATTGCTGACTTAGTCGGCGCGCGCGCAAGCTCTGGTGAAACACAACTGGAAGCCAGGGGGTATCAGTTCATCAAAGGCAATACTGTGCGAGGCGAGAAGTGGACCTTCTGGTGGAGTGGTGAGCAGCGTCAGTGCGTGCAGGTCGCAACTTTGGACGGACGCTATAGCGCCATCCAGGCTGTTCCCGCAGCGAACTGTGGTCAGGCTGGTGAGCAAGGGCCTGTGACTGCATTTGGTCGGCAGGACGAAGCGCGCAATGAGCAAAGCACCACCCTGACGCTCATTTGCTACGGTGAGGGCAGCAAGCCTTCCGTGGAGGCTCACTCGGGCTATCGGTGGAATTCAAGGCGAGACCGCTATGAACCCATCAATGAGATCACCAACGGAGTACAGGGCTTCGATTCGGAAGTTCAGGTTGAAATCACTGGTCAGCGCGGACGCATTCATCTCACGGGAAAGCTCATTGCCCCCATTCATTCCGGTGGCAACAACAACTGGTGGAACCTGGACGAACTCCAGGTGAACAGTGATCGCATAACTGCAAGGTATGCCATGAACGGGCTCAACAAGCCCAAGGTCGATATCGACAGGCGCAGTGGGCGAATTCACATTGACGGCATCGAGCACTTCAAGGGCGAATGCGATGAAGGCAACTGGGCTGACAGCGGCCACCGGTTCTGACCATCAGTCCCCACGGATTCAAGTATGGTTTGAGCTACATCGCTCTTTTTATGGGCCAATATCCAATAATTAATCATAAAAAAAGGAGCTCGGTTGAGCTCCTTTTTTACGACACCAGCAATTAATCAATTGCAGGCGTATAAGTACCTTGCGCGATTGCTTCTTTAATACGATTCGCTTCGCTTAACACAAGGGTAAGCAAGTTCTTTACGTTGTCTAAGGTCGCAACCGGGCTTAGGGTGGTCATTTTCAGGGATTGAACTTGACCAACTTTTGTCACTCCAATATTTGCTTCACCACGTGCAAATAGTTCATCGGCTACGTTTTGGTTCAGCGTATCTAGAAGTTCTGCTGGGTAGCCTTCAGGGATGACACGGAACAATACCGATGCAAACTGAGGATCAACCAGCATTTCTAAACCGTCAGTTGCTGCAATGTAGTCAGCAACTTCACGAGTTAAAGTAACACCGTGGTCAATCATCGAGCCATACAGATCTTCACCCAATGCTTCAATAGTCATCCAAAGTTTCAGCGCATCAAAACGGCGCGTGGTTTGTAATGACTTCGATACCAGATTGGGCACGCCATGCTCTTCGTCATAAGCGGAGTTTAAATACTCTGCTTCGTAGTGCATGAAACGATAGTTCGCTTCATCTTTTAACAAGAAGGCGCCACAAGAGATGCTCTGGAAGTAATGCTTGTGGAAATCAAGCGTGATGGAGTCGGAAAGCTCAATGCCAGCCAACATATCACGGTGATGATTCGAAAGAATTAAAGCACCACCCCATGCCGCATCAATATGCATCCACGCGCCATATTTGTTGCTGATATCACGTACTTGACGCAGTGGATCAATGGCGCCCGCATCGGTTGTGCCCGCAGTTGCAACCACACACGCAACAATCTTGCCTTCAGCCTGAAGGCGAGCCATGGTGCTGTCTAGTGCTTGCATGTCCATGCGTGCGTTGGCATCAACAGGAACAGTCACGACGGATTGGAAGCCCATACCCATCATGGCCATGTTCTTTTGCACAGAGAAGTGTGCATTTTCAGAACAGATGACTTTTACGTTGCGCATTGCGTCCGCAGGCACGCCGTCACGCTGAACTGACCACGGGTTGCCGTTTTCGTCTTTCCAGTTTTTAGCAATACATGCATCACGAGCAAGAAGTACACCCATCAGGTTCGACTGTGTTCCACCAGAAGTGAAGACACCGGCTTGACCTGCTGCATAGCCCACTTTTTGACGTAACCAGTCAATCAGCTGCACTTCCATCAATGAACCAGCAGGGCTTTGATCCCATGAGTCCATAGATTGGTTGGTGGCGTTAATCAGCACTTCTGCAATCTGGCTTGTGACCATTGTTGGGCAGTGCAAATGCGCGAGTGAGTGCGGGTGATGTACTTTCAAGCTCTTGTTGAGGAACAACTCAACCATGCGCTCTAAAGATTTTTCAACGCCCAGACCTTCTTTGGAAGGATTAAAAGCAATTGCACTGCGCAGCTCCTTGATGCTGCCACCCGTGTACATCTTGTCGTTTTGTAACCATGCTGCAACGGCTTTCGTTGCTTGATCCATTGCCGACGTGTAGTCAGCAATGGATGCAGCATCATTACAGAGCAACGCTCTACGGTGTTCTGCAAAATCAACCATGAGTTATGCGCCTCGAACTGCAACAAGTGCTTGAGCAACCGATTTCTTAAAGCGTGCGATGACTTCTTCACATTCTGCTTGCGTGATAATCAGTGGGCACAGTAAACGGATTACTGTACCGTTACGGCCACCTTTTTCTAACAACAATTTGTTGTTAAAACATGCCGTCTGAATGGCTGCTGCAAGTCGAGAATCTGCAGGCAGTGAACCCATATGGTCTGCTGCTTGGCGCTCATCTACAATTTCCACGCCAATCATTAAGCCACGGCCACGCACGTTACCAATACATGGGAACTCAGCCGCCATTTTTTTAATTTCAGCTTGCAAGAAGTCGCCACGCTCTTGTGAATTTTTCGCAAGATTTTCTTCTTTGATGGTTTTGAGCGTTGCAAGACCAGTACCCATTGCCAATTGGTTGCCACGGAAAGTGCCTGTGTGACCTGCTGGCTGCCAGACATCAAACTTGCGCTTGATACCGAGCACTGCAAGTGGCAGGCTACCGCCTACGGCTTTAGACATCACCACAATATCTGGCTCGATGCCCGCATGTTCGAATGCAAACATTTTTCCCGAACGCGCAAAGCCTGCTTGAACTTCGTCAAGAATCAGCACAATGTCGTGCTTTTCAGTGACCTCGCGAATTTTCTTCAACCATTTCGCAGGCGCAGTCACCACGCCGCCTTCACCTTGAATGGCTTCCAGGATGACAGCAGCTGGCTTTGTTACACCACTTTCTACGTCTTCAATGAAGTTTTCGAAGAAGTAAGTCAAAGCATTAACACCCGCTTCACCGCCAAGACCCAGTGGGCAGCGGTATTCGTGCGGGTAGGGCATGAACTGCACGCCTGGCATTAAACCGTTCACTGCATTTTTAGCCGACAGGTTACCTGTCATTGCCAGTGAGCCATGCGTCATGCCATGGTAGCCACCCGAGAAGCTGATCACTGTGCTGCGACCTGTATATGTCTTTGCAAGCTTAATTGCAGCTTCTGTACCGTCTGCACCAGATGGGCCGCAGAACTGCAGGCAATACTCTTCTTTCCCACCGGGCAACTGCTCAAGCAATGCTTCAGTAAACGCATCTTTTAAAGGTGTCGTTATGTCTAAAGTATGTAATGGCAGACCACTTGCAACCGTATCTTGAATACTCTGAATAACAGCAGGATGGTTATGCCCCAACGCTAAGGTACCTGCTCCAGCTAAACAATCAAGGTAATCTGTGCCTTCAACATCGGTAACCCAACATCCTTGCGCTTTGGCGATTGCTAACGGTAGTTTGCGCGGATAACTACGTACGTTAGATTCCATCTGACTTTGGCGAGTCAAATAGTATTTGTTAGTGGGGGTGGAAACTGGATTTACTGGAATAACGCTCATATCGAATTACCATCTCTGATATGGGTAGAAGAAATAAGTCGGGGAGCTTGTGATCTTTGACTCGGTGCTTTATATCTAGTCAGACTGTCTTGTTGGTCATAACTAGGTGCGCGATGATACCTAATGACACCTCACAAACCCTCGGTCTGGGCCATAGACCAGCGGTTTCGTACGGTAGATGGAGCGCAAGACCAGCACACGTAATGCCCTGAAGCGGCGTCGTAGCGATGAATCGAGCAGCGGTTTGTAGATAGTTCGCGGGCCGCAGACTGCGCTGACTGCTGTTCAGCGGAACGCAGGCCCGGGGATCTACTGACGTGGTGCCTGGGATGAGTGCTGTCTGGCTTGAGGTGGCAGCTTGCCTGGTGAACATGATTTTTTGTTCAAGGCAGGATGGCTACACCTGCTGGCACAGCATGAACGGCAGCAACGGGTTTGTCAGTGACTACTGAAGCCGCAGCAAATCAGTAAAAAGCCTTCTTTCGAGGGCTTTGCTATTTCTCGATGCTATTTCTCGAACTGGGTCACCCTTGGGGCCACTGTTGTTCGCCTTCTTCTTCATCAAAGAAGGCAGGAGGCAGCGTGACTTCATCACCATCGAGGCCTCGAATTCTTGCGGCAATGTCTGCAGGAATGGGAGCATCAAAGGAAACTAGATAGCCATAAATCAGATCGTCATCACCAGCCATCTCTTCCACGCTGGGCTCCAGAGAGATGTATTCTTCATAAGTGATGCCCAGAAAGCGGGCCACTTTCTGATCGTTTTCACGGTCCATCTGCTCTTCCAGTTGCCCATTGCTCATGACGGCTCCTTAGATGCAAGGTTGTGGATAATAAATCCTAGCAGAACAATGTTTCAGCTATCAACCCACTCGCAGGGCATTGTTTCAAAAGACTTCCATATGAATATCTTTCAAACGGCCATCGCGGTCACCTGTCTGGCAATTACTGGCTGCACGAGCAGCCCCAGCGCGCCCCAGCCGTCAGTCGAGACACCCGAGTGCATGCAGTACCGATCCATGATAACCGCGCCGATGCCGCCGGATGCCATCGAGAGGCTACAACAGAGGTGCCTGGCATCGCGGCATCAGTAGGTGCCGTGTGCAGCAACAAAAAGCCATCTTTCGAGGGATTTTTTGTTGAATACCAAGCCCAGAAATTTTCTCGGTTCAGCCATGGTTTTCGCTTCCGAACGGGGCTGCTGATAACGGCGTTGTCTACCGGTAGCCATAAATCCAAATTGAGCCATTAGACTTTTCGTAGGGCTGCCGAAGCGATTGCAATGCAAACTCCAGATCGGTCTGGCAATCGATAACGACTTTAGGGAGCAGCTGGGCAGCATGTCGAACATATCTTGGGCGGATTCGAATCCATTCAATCGAAAACAATGGATGAATTCCTTCGGTCCAATCACCAAGATAGCTAACGTCAGAATCAAAGGTTTCTGGCTCGGGCACTAACTGAAGCACATCCTTTCGCTGGTAAGGCGGAGGAAATGGAAGTCTTGCAATTTCGGCAATGAGTTTTCGCCATTTGGTGTCATTCATATACGAGCCCAGCCCCCGGTTTGTCAGGGCCTCTCGAACATCAAGCCTGTGTTTGTCTGAGTCATACATGGGAAGGCCTAACGCTGAAGCTGAGCCGCGAGCGACTGGTTAGCCCTCATGGCGCTCAATATGGGTGACTCTTGGAGATTGAGCATCCATGAACATGAAGCACCGCCCAAACAATGCCTTCTTTCCGAAGTCGTCAAACACGTTGTGCCCAAGCGAGCTGATCAAGACTTCCGAAGTGGCAAGGGCGCGTTGATGCTGCTTGTCAATCTCGGCCCAGTTCTGCTCGACAACATCTGACAGCACGAGGCTGGCCACGTCATGGTTGTACTGGATGAGGATATTGCCGTCCTTCATATTCATCGGGTTCATGTCGGGGTGGGCATGAAAGACGCTGTGCAGGGCCAGTTCGGCATGCTTAGTGGCTTCGCCATCAGAAAGGCCTTCTGGAAGTATTGCAGCTGTTCCGTGTTCAAAGACTGCGAAGTCGCGCGCCCCGTTTGTGTAAAAGCGCAAGCGCTCAACGATGCGCTCCAGCGGTTGAATGATTTGCGGGCGCCAGTCCGGAACCGGCGGCAATTGCCTGGGTCGCTCGGGCGGCGGCTGTTTCTTGTTGAATAGGCCGAACAAGGCAGATTTCTCCTGAGGGCTAACTAGGTGGAGACGACACTCCACGCAGGCTTGTCGTTCGAGTAAAAATTTGATTGCGGCAATGATAGTGAACAGGGCGGCACTGTCTTTTTAGACCAGCCTGAAAAATTCAAGATCGCAGTTTGTGATGTGCTCAGGTAAGCAATGGTCGGCTGTCGTGTTCTGGGCGGGTGAGGCTGACTCTGGTCGATGGATGCCCACTGGCTGCGTCACACGAGTAATTTGGCGGCGATATATTTCAGAGCACCCTGGAACAGCCAGTGCCATTGATCATTTGGCTGTTGTGACAATGGATACCAAAAGAACTTGAAGTCATGCCCACCATCGTCGCTAGTGCGATGACTCCAAGATTGAGGTGGGCAATCTACTTCACATAGATGAAATGCCCATATTTGGTTCGCGTAGCCAGAAGTCCAAATTCCCAAGTCTGCGGAGACATTTGACGCAATCAGTCCACTTTCTTCGCGTAATTCACGCAGTGCAGCATCTCTGGAACTTTCGCCAGACTCAATCGTTCCCTTGACAAGTTGCAGACCTGCAAGTGGGTGCTCAAAAGCTAATATTTCGATAGCGCCTTGGCCTCGAATGACCACTGGACAGGCCTTGCCTGGGTGTAATGGAGTTTCCGGTTTCATGGCACTATTTTCATCTGCGCCGATGGCTGCTTCTGGCAGTAAGAAGGCCATCACCGAACACGCAAATTTCTGCCGATGGGCCCCGCGATTAAGTGAGTCGATGCATGACCTGCATGCTAGTTTGTCACCGACTATGGCGAAGCAAATCTACGACGGAGCACGTGCGCAAGCACGCCGCTTTTTGGCTGTACCTGACTGATGAGGTGTAGCGCTCGTGGCTTGATTGCAGTTTGCAGGTTTGCCACAAAGGGGGTGGCTTGATTTGAGCAAACTTGATTGCAGGATTCCCGCAATGGACTGCCTCAGTCGGGTAGACATCCCCCGGCTATCCTTGAATCACCTGCAACGAGTTCATGCTCGACCAGAGCTGCCATCACTGCTAAGCATGCTGTGCTCCACGCGCCTGCGCTACCGTGGGCAGTAGGCGGCGCTGCTGCAATTGGCCGAACCATTTGCGGAACATATCCTCGCTGTCCATGCAGGCATGAAAGCCCGCCTGACGGATCTTTACCGAGCTCATGATCACCGGTGGCAGAGAGCCGGTTTTTCCATGGTTCATCTGAAAGTCGGCATATGCCGCGCCCTGGCCGATAAAGGCGGTCAGATCACGTGGCACTGCCAGCCGGTACTTGTCCACCAAGCGCTCCCAAGCGGGCTGCTGATTGGCCAGCGCGGTAGCCACCGAGTGGGGCTCAGGCTCACCCATAGGGATGCCCAGTGCGTCTGCGATGGTGGGCCAGACGTTTTGCCATACGAACACGTCGCCGTTTTCTAGGTTGAAGGTCTCGTTGCGTGCGTTGGGCGACTCGGCGGCCCAGGCGCAGGCCTGGGCGATCAGATCAGCGTCGACAGCCTGGTTCACGCGCGCCGGGCCTCCGGGATAGGCCAGCGGCAGGCCCTGCTCGTGACGCAGCCATGCATATACGCCGATGGCTGGGATGGGATTCATGTTGCTACCCGCCGCGTCGCCGAACACGATGCGCGGGCGCATGATGGTGAAGTGCCATTGGCGCTTGGCTTGGCGCTCGCGCAGGAAGTCTTCCTGCAGCCAGTAGAAGTTCTCGTGTGGGTCGCGCGGCCAGCGTTCGCGTGCGGGCACAGCTAGCTGTGGGTGGATATGCACGCCGTAGGCCTTGCCGCCCTGCATGATGGTTACGTGGCGCAGCGGGCCGCCGTGGCGGTCCAGCGGCTCGACCACATTGCGCAGCATTTGGAGGTTGATGCCCATCTGCTCCTGGTCACGCCAACCGCCGACCAGCCCGCCGGGCTGTTCGTACACGGCGGCATAGACCACATGGGTGATGTCGTCCCGCGCACCCAGCACAGCCTGGCAGGCTGCCGAGTCTTGCAAGTCTAGCTGTAGCGCGGATGCGCCCACTGGCAGGTCGATGGCACGGCGTGCCACGCCCACGGCGCGCCAGCCGGGCAGGGCTGCGAAGTGACGGAGGCAGGCTTGGCCTACGACGCCTGTGGCGCCCACAATGAGTACTGTGTTCGTCATTTTTTCACCATGGAGCACTTAGACTGCGACAGCGGCAGGAACGCCTTGTCGCCGGGCACTGTGGCCATGAGCTTGTAGTAGTCCCAGGGGTATTTGGACTCATCCTGCGACTTGACCTCGAACAGGTACATGTCATGCACCATGCGACCGTCTTCGCGGATGCGGCCATTCTTGGCGAAGAAGTCGTTGATGGGGGTGGACTTCATCTTGGCCATGACCTGCGCCGTTTCGTCGGTCTTGCTGGCCTGCACGGCCTTCAGGTAGTGCATGGTTGAGGAATAGGCGCCCGCCTGACTCATGTTGGGCATTTTTTTCATTTTTTCGAAGTAGCGCTTGGACCAGGCACGCGTCTCATCGTTCATGTCCCAGTAAAAGCCTTCGGTGAGCATCAGACCGCCAGCCGTGCGCAGGCCTATGGCATGAATATCGTTGATGTACATGAGCAGACCTGCCAATGTCTGCTTGTTCTTGCCCGTGGTCAGGCCGAACTCGCGCGCTGCCTTGATGGTGTTCACAGTGTCACTACCCGCGTTGGCCAGCCCAACGACCTGGGCCTTGCTGCTCTGAGCACTCAGCAGGAATGAGGCGAAGTCCGTCGCGCCAATGGGGTGTTTGGCGGCCCCCAGCACTTTGCCACCCTGGGCCGTCACCACGGCGCTGGCCTGCTCCTGCAGGCTGTGGCCGAAGGCGTAGTCAGCCGTGACAAAAAACCAGTCCTTGCCGCCACGTTGCGTGATGGCGCTGGCCGTCACGTTGGCCAGCGCATAGGTGTCGTAGACATAGTGCACGGTGCTGGGCATGCACAGGTCGTTGGTCAGGCGGTCAAGGCCGGGTCCATTGAAGATGATTACCTTCTGTTTTTGTTTGGCAATTTCGAGCACCGCGAGCGCGGGGGCGGAGACGGCTACATCCATGATGGCGTCTACCTTGCCAGTGTCGAACCATTCGCGCGCCTTGCTGGAGGCGATGTCGGCCTTGTTTTGGTGATCTGCCACCACCAGTTCGATTTTCTTGCCCAGTACCTGGCCGCCGAAGTCGTCAATGGCCATCTGGATAGCTGCGGCGCTGCCAGGCCCGGTGATGTCGGCAAAGGGGCCATTCAGGTCGGTCAGGATGCCCAGGCGCACCAGGTCGTCAGAAATTTTCATATCCTGGGCGGTAGCGGCGGCCGTGGCAGCCAGCAGTGCGAGACTAGTGCACAGCGCGCGGCAGGCGCGACTCAGGGGAGTGTGGCGGTTCATGGTTGTCTCCTTCGTTGGTGTGTCTACTGGGAATCAAAGGGTGGCAATGGGTGTCACCGGCGAGCCCAAGGCGCCCGGCAGACGTAGAGGTGGCGCGGTGAGCAGAAAGCGGGTACGTCCGAGGGCGTGCAGGTGGTCGGCCAACTCCTTCAGGTACCACAGCTCGCCCAAAGGTAGGCCCAGCTTGAACAGACAGTGCTCGTGCAGCGGCAGTACGGGGTAGAGGGCACCGTCCTCGGGTACGCGCCGAGGCGGGTGGCGCTCCACGGCATAGTTGTCGGCAATGAGCGCTGCGATACCGCTGTCGGTGATCCACTGCAGCAGCTTGTCGTCGCCTCCGTCCAGTGCTGCGCAGCTGTGGTGCAGACGGTGCGCATCGGGCTGGCGCTGCATGGACAGCACCAGCTCGGCAAAGCCGGTGCGCAGCAGAAGCATGTCGCCGGGCTCTACGCTGGCACCGCTGCACTCCATGGCATGCATGAGTTCGACGTAGCCGATGTCGCGAAAGTCGGTGCCGTAGATACGTTCCAGGTCAACCAGCACTCCGCGCCCCTGCATGCCCTTCACGGCCAGGTGCTCCACGCCCAGTGCGCTTGCTACGCTTTCGTCTGGCGCGCGGCCAGTGCAACATACGGGCTGGTAGCGCGCCGCCGCACCATCACTATTGCGTGCAGGAATGCCATGATCCTGCGGGCCCAGGATGTGCTCGTGACCGCGGTAGCCGTTGTAGTACGTGGTGCGCAACTGGCCGTCGCCGTCGGAGTCGAACAGTGCCCCCACATGCGCCAGCGAGTCCCATTGCGTGGAGTACTGCAGCGACAGCAGCACCTGATCGTCGCTGACGACGTCGGTGGCGCCAGGGTACACATGGCCCAGCGGATAGTTGACGTACGGAACGCCTTCGCGCCGTGTCGGGCGCAACTGCGGTGGTAGTCGCCGCGCGTTCAGGGCATTGCCGCCGGGGTAATCCAGCGGTAGCGACAGGCACAGGCTGATCCCCTCGCGTACTTCCAGAGCGCCTTTGCGTACCTGCACAGGTCCGATCAGGTTGGCGCGCCCCAACTGGTCATCGGGCCCGAAATCACCCCAGTTGGAGCCGGCGGGGCGTTGTCTCCATCGCATATTGGTGTCTCCAGCGCCGCGGGTGGGGGCGGCTTGGAGGCAATGGTGTTGGCGCAGATGGCAGCACGTCAATCAAGATTTAAAAAGTTTTGCTGAGTGAAATCATCGCTCGGGGAAACCCTGTTGTTCGATTTTCATGACGCTCAAGGTGGTTTTACCGAGCAAAAACCGGGTCGTGCCTGGATGTATGGACTGAGTGATGTGGCTGGGCATCAGCGCTCACACGCGCTAGACCCTCCAAGTCTGGCCGCAGGGAGGGCACAGCCAAGCTGTCACTATCTTTGGCGCTGTAGTTAACCAGTGCCAGAGCGCGTGTTGAGCCACATAAATTGTGTCGCTGCAGGCCAAGCCAGCGGCGGTGCTGCTGTCGGTGGCGCACAGCACCGTTGCTTTTCAAGCGTAGTACGGGAAAGCGATCCAAATAAGGACCTTGCGGGGCAGCTTGCGTGCCTTGGGCCAGGTAGGGCGTCCAACGCTGCAGCAGCGACCAGGATGCTGGCGGCGTATCTCTTTGGTTCTCGCAAGCAGGTTGTTGCGCCACTCCATGTATCTCTCACTCAGTCACTCCAGACCCTGAACTCAGGGTGCGTTCTTTCAATGCTCAAGGTGTGACCCAGCATGGGAAGCGATCAGTCAGCTGGTGTTGCTGGGGTACAGCGTTTTGGCGTCGTGCATTTACCAGACGCAGGTCTGTGCACGTCGCCAGCAGTGGGCGCTGCACGCACATGCAGTGGCTGTGAACCAGCTCGAACAGCTAGCAGTTCGGGTGCATTTACTGCGGGTATTCACTGGGATTGAACTAAAGATGTTTTATTGATTGAAATTTCATTCTCGGTTTTTGACGTTAATAACCAATAGAACCTAAATTTCATGCCATTCAATATTTCATTGAAAGAAATAAACCAAATGTCCACCGCTGCCCGCCCGAAAGCCATGGTCAATCACCCCCCTGGAAGCAGTACCTCCACCGTGGAGCGCGCCATGCGTGTGTTGCGGGTGATGTCAGAGGGGGGCAACGCACGGTTGACCGATATCGCAGCGGCGGCCGAGCTGGACAAGGCCACCACGCTGCGCCTGCTGGAGGTGATGGTGCGCGACGGTTTTGTGGCGCGTGATGTGCAGAGTAAGCAGTTCTCGCTGGGGCCCGAACTCATGGTATTGGGCGCAGCCGCGCTGAGGAGATTTGACCCGCGGCCGCTGGCGCGCCCCAGTTTGCTGCGGCTGGTGGGGCAGTTCGAGGATAGCGTGGTGCTGTCCATACCCAGTGGTGTGGAGTCGCTGTGTATCGACGTGGAGGAGGGAACATACCCCATTCGCGCCAACTACCTGCGCGTGGGCAGCCGTCGCCCGCTGGGAGCAGGGGCCGGCAGCCTTGCGTTACTGGCCTGGATGCCTGAGGCCGAGCGCGAGGCAGCACTGGAGATTCTCGCAAGCCAGATGAGCCGTTACCCGCGCATCACCCCTGCGTTGCTGCGCGAGCGTATCTCCGATGCGCGTGAACGTGGCCACGTGGTACTGCTGGACGTTGTGGTCGAGCGCATGGGGGGTATTGCCGTGCCCGTGCTCGACCCCGAGGGGCGCCCCGTAGCAGCACTGAGCATTGCCGCGCTGAACGACCGCATCCTTGCGCGTCAAGCCGCCATGGCCCAGGCGCTGGTGCGCGAGTCCACGGTATGCCAGGTGCGATGGGCCGAGGCGGTGCGCACCAGCCGCCTGGCCGGTGCACGCACTCCTTCAAAAACTACTCCGGAGACTTTGCGATGAACCCACTACCCACCGCCTACCTGCGCGGCGCGGGCAGCACCTCCTTTGGCCGCCACGAAGGGTGGGGCGCACTTGACCTGATGGCCGACGCAGCCCGGCAGGCGGTGGTCAGTGCTGATGTGGCGCGCACCGACATCGATGGTGTGTTGTGCGGCTATGCCACTACGCTGCCTCACCTGATGCTGTCCACGCTGTTCTGTGAGCGCTTTGCGCTGGCACCGCGCTACGCGCACAGTATGCAAGCAGGCGGAGCCACGGGCGCTGCTATGGTGATGGCTGCTCGCGAACTGGTGCGTTCGGGCCGTTGCCGCAACGTGCTGGTGGTGGCGGGCGAGAACCGACTCACGGGCCAGTCGCGCGACTGCTCCATTCAGACCCTAGCCCAGGTGGGTGACGCTGATTACGAGGTGCCAAATGGTGCCAGCGTACCCGCGTACTACGCACTGATGGCTTCGGAGTACATGCACCGCACTGGCATCACCAGCGCCGATTTGGCCGAGTTTGCCGTGCTGATGCGTGCCAATGCCGCATGTCACCCTGGGGCACACCTGCGCACGCCTATCACCCATGCCGAGGTGCGTGCAGCCAAGTCCATCGCCGCACCGCTGTCGCTTCTGGACTGCTGTCCTATTTCCGACGGTGCTATGGCATTCGTCGTCTCTGCCGAGCGGGGCCCGCACACTACGGTGCGCGTAGTGGGCGCGGGTCAGGAACATCGCCATCAGCATCTGACTGCCATGGTGGATGTGATGCAGTGTGGAGCGGCAGACGCCGCCGGCCTGGCCTTTGCTGAGGCTGGTCTGACTGTGGCGGACATCGACTACCTGGGCATCTATGACTCGTTCACGATCACGCTGGTGATGCTGCTCGAGGAGATCGGCTTCGCACCGAGGGGCGGTGCCGCCGCCCGGGTGCGCGCAGGCGACTTCGCGCCTACAGGCGCGCTGCCGCTGAATACGCACGGCGGCTTGCTGTCGTTCGGCCACTGCGGCGTGGCTGGCGGCATGGCGCATATAGCAGAGGCCTGGCGACAGATGACGGGCCAGTCTGGGGAGCGCCAGATACGTGCGCCGCAGCGCGCCTTCATACATGCCGACGGGGGCGTAATGTCGTCCCACGTGAGCCTTATTCTTTCAACGGAGGGCTGAGCGTCATGACTTCGCTGGCAACCCCTTTCAATGACGGCCTGCGCGCAGGCGTGGTGCTATTTCAAAGCTGCTGCGCCTGCGGCCATGCCCAGACCCTAGCGCGCTATGCGTGCCAACGCTGTGGCCACGAGAGGCTGGACTGGCGCGACGCTGTCGGTACCGCAACTGTGCGTGCTACCACGGTGGTGGCGCGTGCTCCCTCGGAGGACTTTCGCGCCTTGGCGCCCTACACGTTAGTGATCGTGCAACTCGACGAGGGGCCACGCCTCATGGGTCACGCGGCGGCGGGCGTGCAGATCGGCGAGCGCGTGCGCGCGGAATTCTTCGAGCACCTGGGTCGGCCCCTGTTGCGCTTCGTGCCAGCCGCCTGATCGTTTTTTCACCACAACTAGTAAGGAGACAAAGACATGCCCAAGACCACCACCAACACTCCGCGTCGCCATGTCATTGGCGTTGTTTGCGCCGCGCTGTGCGCTGCTGCAGCCTCGCCCCTTGCCTGGGCCAACGATTATCCGAACAAGCCCGTGAAGCTGGTCGTTCCCTACCCTCCGGGCGGCCCTACCGACATCGTTGCACGCGTGGTGGCACAAAAACTCCAGGAGCAGATGGGGCAGTCCTTTTTCATCGAGAATCGCCCCGGCGCTGGCGCCAACATCGGTGCCGAGGCTGTGGCGCGCAGCCCCGCTGACGGCTATACGCTGGTGGTGGCGACCACGGCGCATGCCATCAACCCTTCGCTTTTCGCGAAGCTCAGCTATTCCATCACCAAGGACTTTGCCTCCATCTCGCAGCTCACCAGCGGGCCGCTGGTCATCGTGACCAACCCGGCAACGCCAGCGAACAACGTCAAGGAGCTGATCGCGCTGGCCAAGTCCAAGCAGGGTGGGCTCAACTACGCGTCTTCCGGTAACGGGCAGTCCACACACCTGTCGGCCGAGCTGTTCAACGCCATGGGCGGCGTGAAGATGGCCCACGTGCCCTATAAGGGCAGCGCCCCTGCGCTCACCGATGTGATGGGGGGGCAGGCGGACCTGATGTTCGACACCATGCTTTCGTCCATGCCGCATGTGAAGGCCGGCAAGCTCAAGGCGCTGGCCGTGACCAGCAGCCAGCGCTCGCCCAGCGCGCCGGGCATTCCCACTGTGGCCGAGTCTGGGCTGCCCGGCTACGAGGCCATCGCCTGGAACGGCCTGCTGGCGCCCGCCGGTACGCCCAAGGAGGTGGTGGACCGCTTGAGTGCCGAGCTGAAAAAAGTGCTGGACAACCCCGAGGTGGCGCAGCGCTTCGAGGCGCAGGGCTTCGCCGCCGCCTGGAGCACGCCCACCGCCTACGCCGGTTTCCTGCAGGCCGAGGTGGACAAGTGGGGCAAGGTGGTCAAGGCCTCTGGTGCCCGGATTGACTGATTCCCGCTGAATGACTACGCCGCGCTCCACGCGCTCGCTGTGCCGGGCGCTGTGCGGCTGGCTTCAGGCCCCTGACGGTTTACCGCCAAGCTGGCATGTGCCAGCTGACTGCGCTGTGTCCCTGTAACTGCCATTGCATTCCACGGCCCTGCCAGCGGCGGGGCGACGGAGCGCACAACGTCTCACAACCCATCATGTCTGACCTTCTCACCTCTGCACTCAACCCCCGCTCGGTCGCCATCGTTGGCGCCTCCGAGAACATCCACAAGATCGGTGGCCGACCTATCTACTATATGCAGCGCCACGGCTACCAGGGCACGATCTATCCCATCAACCCGGCGCGCGAGGAAGTTCAGGGCTACAAGAGCTACGCCGGCGTGAGCGCGCTGCCCGAGGTGCCCGATCTGGCGCTGATCGCCGTGGGCGGCGACAAGACCGTTGCCGCCGTGGAGGAATGCGCCGCACGCGGCGTGAAGTCCGCTGTGGTGATCGCCTCGGGCTTTGGCGAGACGGGCCCTGCAGGGCGCGAGCTGCAGGATCACATGGTGGCTACCGCGCGCGCCTCAGGCATGCGCCTGTACGGGCCCAATACGCAGGGGCTGGCTAACTTCGGAACGGGTGCCATCGCGGGATTTTCTACCATGTTCATTGAGGTGCCGCCCATGGACGGCCCGGTGGGCATCGTCAGCCAGAGCGGCGGCATGAGTGCCATGGCCTATGGTCTGCTGCGCGGGCGCGGCCTCGGCGTGCGCCATGTACACGCCACGGGCAACGAGGCCGATGTGACCGCATCAGAGATGGCTTGGGCCGTGGCGCATGACCCCGACGTCAAACTGTTGCTGCTGTACCTGGAGAACATCGCCAACCCAGAGATGCTGGCCGCCACTGCCGCCTATGCGCGCGAACGTGACCTGCCCATCGTCGCGGTGAAGGCCGGTCGATCGGTCAGCGGGCAGAAGGCTGCGTCGTCGCACACGGGCGCGCTGGCCAATGAGGACCGCACGGTGGACGCATTTTTCAAGCACCATGGCATCTGGCGTGTGCGTGACCCGCATGAGCAGGCGCGTGCTGCCCATGCCTACCTGAAGGGCTGGCGCCCCGAGGGGCGGCGTCTGGTGGTGATCAGCAACTCCGGCGCTAGCTGCGTGATGGGCGCTGACGCAGCCGAAGACATGGGCCTGTCCTTGGCCGAGCTGAGTCCTGTCACGCAGGCCGATGTGGCCTCCAAGCTGCCAGGGTTTGCCACTGCAAGCAATCCGATTGATGTGACGGCCGCGCTGCTGTCCAACAGTGGCTTGTTCGGCGACGTCCTGCCTGCCGTGGCGCAGGATCCGGCGGCGGACCTCTTTTTCCTGAACATTCCTGTGGCCGGTGCGGGCTACGACGTGGACCGTTTCGCCCGTGACGCCGCCGCATTCGAGGCTGCTACTGCCAAGCCCGTAGCCGTGGCCGCTTGGCAGGAAACCGTGGCCGAGCCCTTCCGCCAGCATGGCATTGCCACCTTCCCCAACGAAGGTGAGGCCATCGCTGTGCTAGCCCAGGTGGCCAAGCACACCGAGCTCATGCGCCGTTCACGCGCGCAGTGGGACGCGCTGCCGCATGTACAGGTACCTGCTGGCACGCAAGGTTTTCTCAATGAAGTGGACAGCTTGGGACTGCTGGCACGCCATGGTGTGCCCACGGTCCCCATGCACCTGTGCCGTTCGGCAGACGAGGCGCGCACTGCATTCGACGCGATCGGTGCACCCGCTGTGGTCAAGGCCTGCTCGGCCGAGGTACCGCACAAATCCGAGCACGGGTTGGTGGCCTTGAATGTGCAGACACGCGAACAGGCTGCCGAGTTGTTCGAGCAGTTCTGGACCAAAATGGACGACATGGGGGTGCAGCGCGACGGCGTGATCGTGGCGGCAACGCGCAAGGCTCAACACGAGTTCATGGTGGGCGCGCGTATGGACCCGATCTTTGGCCCTGTGGTGGTGGTGGGCGACGGCGGCAAGTATGTGGAGGCGCTCAAGGACTGCGCCGTGCTGCTGCCCCCGTTCTCCGAGGCCGACGTGCAGGCTGCGCTACGCACGCTGCGCATCGCCCCGCTGCTGGACGGCGTACGCGGCGAGCCGCCGCTAGACGTGCAGGCCCTCTCGCGCATCACTGTGGCAGTGGGGCAAGTGATTGTGGGCGCCAGCGGCGCCATCGCCTCGCTAGATCTCAACCCCGTGATGGTTGGGGGCACGAGTCAGGGGGCCGTAGTCGTGGATGCGCTGGTGGAATTGTCAAAAGGATAGTCTGCTCAGCGGTCTAGGGGTGTCCAGCCAGGCTGGGTTGATTCACGGAAGTGTTCGGCCCACCTGGCGATGTAAGGAATTATTTCGGCTTCAGCCATAATGCTTCGGTCAAAAACTCGGGGATGGCATGGACAAGAAGCAGCTCAGCGAAGCAGACATCCGTTCAAAATTCATTGACCCAGCCATGCACCAAGCTGGCTGGAGTGAAGCGACACAGATCTATCGTGAATACTTGATTGCTCCGGGGCGGATTGTGGTGCGTGGCCAGAAGGCGCAGCGTAATACGCAGTCGGCTTTGCGCGCTGATTACCTGCTGTGTTGGCAATATGGCCAACCCTTGGCAGTGGTGGAGGCCAAGGACAACAATCACAACGTGGGCGCTGGCATGCAGCAGGCCACGGAATATGCCGAGCGCATGGGCGTACCCTTTGCGTTGGCCAGCAATGGGGACGGCTTTGTGTTCCGCGATGCCAGCTTGCTGTTTAACGGCCAGCTACTCACAGAGCTGGCAATTGATGAGCTTCCTTCCCCTGCCCGACTGTGGGAGCTATATCAGCAGTGGAAGGGCTGGACACCTGAGCAAACCCGCGTCAACGGCTTCGCCTACCACCAAGGCGACAACGGCCGTGTGCCGCGCTACTACCAGTTGCACGCCATCAACCGCACACTAGAGGCGGTAGCTGCGGGGCAAAACCGTGTCTTGCTAGTCATGGCCACAGGCACCGGTAAAACTTATACCGCCTTCCAGATCATCTGGCGCCTGCTCAAAAGCGGGGCCAAAAAGCGGGTGTTGTTCCTTGCCGACCGAAACATCCTGGTGGATCAGACCATGGTGGGCGACTTCAAGCCCTTCAAGGGCGGCATGGCCAAGCTCAGTCCCAACGCCAAGGGCATTGAGCGTGTGGATGCCAATGGAGTCACCACAGTGGATGAGCTGGAGCTGGCTGTCACCAAAGGCAAGAAAAGCACAGGTGGCAAGCAAGTCAACAAAGCCTATGAGGTGTATCTGGGCCTGTACCAGGCCGTCACCGGCAAGAGCGGTGCGGATGATGTGTACAAACAGTTCAGTGCGGACTTTTTTGACCTCATCATCATTGACGAATGCCACCGTGGCAGCGCCAACGAAGATTCGGCATGGCGCGAGATTCTGGACTACTTCAGCAGTGCTACGCAGGTGGGGTTGACGGCTACGCCCAAAGAAACCGAGGATGCCTCCAACATCCACTACTTTGGCGAGCCCGTCTACACCTACACCCTCAAGGAAGGCATAGAAGACGGCTTTCTGGCCCCGTACAAAGTCGTGCGCGTCGATCTGGATCGTGACACCTTTGGCTGGCGGCCCCCCAAGGGCATGCTGGACGACAACGGACACCCCATTGAAGACCGCATCTACAACGCGGCCGACATGAACCGCAACCTGGTGCTGGGCCTGCGCGACCGCGTGGTGGCTGGAAAAATTACCGAATACCTCAAGGGCACAGACCGCAACGCCAAAACCATTGTCTTCTGCGAAGACGTGGACCATGCCCAGCGCATGACGGCCGCGTTGGCGCAGGCCAACAAAGACATCTGCGCGACCCGCCACAAATATGTGATGCAGATCACGGGCGACAACGAAGTGGGCAAGCGCGAGCTGGACAACTTCATCGACCCTGACAGCCCAGACCCCGTGATTGCCGTCACCAGCAAGCTGATGAGCACTGGTGTGGATGCCCAGACCTGCAAGCTCGTGGTTCTGGATCAGAACATCAAGTCCATGACGCTGTTCAAGCAAATCATTGGGCGTGGCACGCGGTTGAACGAAGAGCATGGCAAGCAGTTCTTCACGATTTTGGATTTCAAGCGTGCCACGGAGCTGTTTGCCGACAAGGACTTTGACGGTGAGCCTGTGCAGATCTACCAGCCTACGGGCGATGACGATGTGGTGCCACCGCCGCCCGCGGACGATGAAAGCACCATGATCGACGGCGACAGCTGGTTGCCAGACGCGGATGGCGATGGCCAGGGTGACGGCAGCTCCGTGCCGGGCGGCAACACCAAGGACCCGGCAGGCGTCTATGGCGACGGGACTGGTGGCAGCGCTGGTGCGGCAGGCGGCACGGACAAGCCCCGCAAATACCAGATCGGCGGCCGCGTCACCGTGGCCATTGCCCGTGAGCGCGTGCAATACCTGGACGCCAACGGCAAGCTGGTCACAGAAAGCCTGCGTGACTTCACCCGCATCAACCTGGCCAAAAAATACGAATCGCTGGACGCCTTCATGCAGGCCTGGAGCAGCGCCGACCGCAAGCAGGCTTTGATCGAGGAGCTGCAGCACCACGGCGTGCTGCTCGATGTGCTGACCGAAGAGCTGTCACAGGAAAAAGGCGACGGCAGCAGCCTGCAAGGGGCTGACCCGTTCGACGTGCTGCTGCACGTTGCCTATGACCAGCCCATACTCACCCGCAGTGAACGGGCCAGACGGGCCAGGAAGAAGCTGCAGGACGATGGCATCTACGCCAAGTACAGTGAGACCGCCCGCAAGGTGCTGGACGCTTTGATCGACAAGTACGCAGACGAGGGCATTGCTGCCATTGAAAATACCGATGTGCTCAAGGTCCAGCCCTTGAGCCAGATGGGCTCGCCAGTTGAGTTGATCAAGAGCTTTGGCGGCTCCAAGCTCAATTACCAGGCTGCCATCGCCCGCCTGGGCCAAGCCATCTACCAGCCAGGCCATCCATAAGCTTGCAAAATGTATAGCTGCCCACGCTTTTCTGAAAAGCGTGGGCAGTATTTTTTATTCAGATATCCAGAGTTCGCAGCATGTCCAATCTGTCATCCATCATCAAATCCATCCAAGACACCATGCGCCAGGACAGCGGGGTGGATGGAGATGCCCAGCGGCTGTCCCAACTGACCTGGCTGCTGTTCTTGAAGGTGTTTGATGCCCTGGAAGAAGAGCTGGAGTTCACCAAAGACAACTACCACAGCCCCATCCCCGAAGCACTGCGCTGGCGCAACTGGGCGGCTGACGAAGAAGGCATGACGGGCGAGGCCTTGCTGGACTTTGTGGACAACCAGCTCATCCCCACGCTCGCCAGTCTGCCCGGCAGCATCGAACAAAACCCGCGTGCCTATGTGCTGCGCAGCGTGTTCGATGACACCTACAACTACATGAAAAGCGGCCACCTGCTGCGCCAGGTCATCAACAAGCTGGCCGTCATCGACTTCAACCGCCAGGCCGAGCGCCACCAGTTCAACGACCTGTACGAAAAGCTGCTCAAAGACCTGCAGGCCGCAGGCAACGCGGGCGAGTTCTACACGCCCCGCGCCGTCACCCAGTTCATGACCGATATCGTCAACCCCCAGCTGGGCGAAACCGTCATGGACCCCGCCACCGGCACCGGCGGCTTTCTGGTCTGCGCCATCGAGCATTTGCGCCAGCAAGCCCAGACACCCGAGCAGCAAGCCCTGCTGCAAACAGCCGTGCGCGGCGTCGAAAAAAAGCCGCTGCCCCACAGCCTGTGCGTCACCAACCTGATGTTGCACGGCATTGAAGTGCCCAGCCAGATCAAGAATGACAACACCTTGAGCCGCCCGCTGCGCGACTACGGCCGGGCCGATCAGGTGGACGTCATCCTCACCAACCCGCCCTTTGGCGGCACCGAGGAGCCGGGCATTGAAGACGGCTTTCCCGCCGACCTGCGCAGCCGCGAAACGGCTGATTTGTTCATGATTCTCATCATGAAGCTGCTCAAAGACGGTGGCCGCGCCGCCGTGGTGCTGCCCGACGGCTTTTTGTTTGGCGAAGGCAGCAAAAGCCGTATCAAGGAAAAGCTGCTCACCGAGTGCAATCTGCACACCATCGTGCGGCTGCCCAATGGCGTGTTCAACCCCTACACCGGCATCAAGACCAATATCCTGTTTTTCACCAAGGGCCAGCCCACCCAAGACGTCTGGTACTACGAGCACCCATACCCCGTGGGCGTGAAAAACTACAACAAAACCAAGCCCATCCGCATCCAAGAGTTTGATGCCGAGAAAGCCTGGTGGGGCAGCGCTGCAGACGGCTACGCCAGCCGCGAAGGCAACGAGCAGGCATGGAAGGTGAGCATCGACACCTTGCGCGCCGCCAACTGGAACCTGGACCAGAAAAACCCCCATGTGGGCGAACAAGTCAGCCATGACCCGGACGAACTGCTGGCGCAATACACCCAGTTGCAGGCCGATGCGCAGGCACTGCGCAACCAGTTGCGAGCCATGCTGGCTCAGTCTTTGGGCGGTAGTGTGGCTACTGCCGGATCTAAGAATTAATAGCTGCTAACGCTTGATAGATAAGGATTACAAGGTCAAACCATGCTGAACACCAGTAATGACCAGCGCAAGCTGCTACCAAATTTTGATCAACTCTTTACCTCTACTGCCCGGGCCCCCGGCGGCGTGGCCCGCCTGCGAGAGCTGATCTTGACACTGGCGGTGCAAGGCAAGCTGGTGCCGCAGGATGCGAATGATGAACCTGCGAGTGAGTTGCTGAAAAAGATTCGGGCGGAAAAGGATCGGTTAATTGCAGAGGGGAAAATCAAGAAAGACAAGCCACTGACTGTGCTTGGTGATGAGGAAAAGCCGTTTGACTTGCCTGCGGGGTGGGAATGGGTAGGTTTCAGAGATATTGGTGATTGGGCAATAGGTTCTGGATTTCCTAAAAATATTCAAGGGAACAATAATCTCCCTTATCCATTTATAAAAGTTAGCGATATGAATTTGGAAGGAAATGAAAAATTCATAATTAATGCAAATAATTATGTTTCTGATGAAGATATTAAGAATTTTAAAATAAACATACACAAGCCAGGTACAGTTATTTTCCCGAAAATTGGAGGGGCAATAGCAACCAATAAGAGAAGAATTCTTTCAAATAAAACAGCAATTGATAATAATTGTCTTGGCATTACTCCAAATTCATCATTTGAATCTGAGTATCTTTATTTATTTCTTTGCTCAATAGACTTTACGAAATATCAGGTTGGAACTTCCGTTCCTGCATTAAGTCAGGGGACTTTGGAAAAAATACTATTTGGCCTTCCCCCCCTCGCCGAACAATCCCGCATCGTCACCCGCGTCGAAGAACTGATGGGCCTGTGTGATGCGCTGGAGGAAAAGGGCCGGCTGGAACACGCGCAGCACCAGCAGCTACTGCAAGCCATGCTGGATAGCCTCACCAAAACCCAAAGCGCGCAAGAACTGGCACGCCACTGGCAGCGCCTGGCGCAGCACTTTGACCTGCTCATCGACCGCCCCGAAGCCGTGGACGCGCTGGAGCAAACCATCCTCCAACTGGCGGTGCGAGGCTTGCTGGTGGCGCAGGATGCGAATGATGAACCTGCGAGTGAGTTGTTGAAAAAAATTCGCTCGGAAAAGGATCGGTTGATTGCAGAGGGGGAAATCAAGAGAGAGAAGCCGTTGCCTTCTATCAGCGATGAGAAAAAACCTTTTTGCGTGCCCAGTAGCTGGAAATGGGTTCATTTGCAGGATATTTGCACTCAAATAACCGATGGGACGCATCAAACTCCTGCATATACGGAATTAGGTCGACCATTCTTATCTGCTAAAAACATTAAGCCATTTAGATTCAGTCCTTATCCCCATCGAACTGTTTCAGAGGAGCATTTCCATGCTTTGCGTAAGGGGCGAGTTCCTGAATTTGGAGATATTTTAATGACACGCGTAGGGGCAATGATTGGTGAAGCGGCTGAGATAGATATTGATATTGAATTCGCTTTCTATGTCAGTCTTTCCTTGCTTAAGCTGCCTAAATCTTTTGTTTTTTCAAAATTTTTGGTGATGTGGCTAAATTCCCCTTATGGCACTTCAAATTCGATTGAGAAAACGCTTGGGCGAGGGGTATCTGCGGGTAATTTAAATCTTTCATTTATTCGCTCATTTGCTATACCCTTCCCCCCTCTCGCCGAACAATCTCGCATCGTCGCCCGCGTCACTGAATTGCGTGCCTTGTGCCAGCAGTTGCGCGACAAGCTGACCCAAGCGCGCAGTACCCAAACCCAGTTGGCGCAGACATGGGTAGAGCAGGCTGCGGCCTGAACGCGGTCTAGGGGGCACGGCGGGTGGGGAGCCCATCGTGAATGCGTTTAAGCGCAGGCCGGTGCTGGCTTGGGCTGCTTGTGTGTAAAAGATCTGATGTCTTTGTCTGTTGAAGTGGTAGAGCCTGCGCAGGCTGGAGGAGCACCTGCGTTTTCGCAATTTAGAAGAAAGAGCCACGATGGGAAGCATGAATGAGGGAGCAGGCATGGCAGCGATGCAGCCATTGCCTGAGGAAAAATCGTCACCGGCTAGCGCCGCGGTCTGCACGCTGCGAAATTGGCTGGGCGACCTGTCGCTGAATATTCCGCATTACCAGCGACCCTACAAATGGGGCTTGGCGCAGGTGCAGCAGTTGCTGCGTGATATTGAGCTGCAGGCTCAGACGACCGCACAGGACCAAGGGGCCAGCAGCTATCGCATGGGCACAGTGGTAGTGCATGTGGAGCAGGCTGAGGACCGCGAGGCGCAACCGCAGCGTGTGCTGCACCATATCGTGGACGGGCAGCAGCGCACGGTGACCTTGCTGCTGGTGCTGCATGCTTTGCGTGCAGAGGCCAAGTTGGTGCCAGAGGGGCAGCGCCCATCCTGGCAGCAGGAACTGCTGACGCTGAAGCTGTTTGAGCCCCAGTTTCCCAGCCCCTTGTCGCACCAGTTGGTGCAGGCCAACTACCAAGCGGTTGCTCGCCATATTCGGCAGGCGCAGTGGGGGCAGATGCAGGCTTCGTTCTTGCTGGAGCGCTGCGAGGTGGTGCGCGTGCAGTTGCACAGCCTGACGGAGGCATTTCAGTTTTTCGACGCACAGAATGGTCGTGGCAAGGCGCTGTGTGTGCATGACTTGCTCAAAGCTTTTCACCTGCGGGCGTTGCGCCCGGCCGAACTGGCGCTGCAGGGGCAGGCTGTGCAGGCTTGGGAGAAGTGTTCGCAAGACGATCTTGAGCGGCTGTTTGCGCGCTTTTTGTTTCAGACCCGCCAGCGCAGCCGGGGGCGGGACGCGGAGTTTTTTGGCAAGCGGCATGTGGGCGTGTTCAAAGGCATCAGTCTGGAGAGCCATGCCGCTGCGCCCATGAGCCGTACCTGGCGCATGCTGGACGATGCTGTGCATTTGCTGGAGAGCCATACGGGCACGCGCGGTCGGGTCTGGCCTTGTCAGCTGGACGCACCAGTGGTCAATGGCTTGCGCTTTTTTGACTGGGTGCAGCATTACTGGGGCATGGGCTTTCACCTCAAGCAGGAAAAGGACCAGTTGCCGCCGTGGGCGCAAAAGCTCCAGCAGCCGCTGGCTGGGGAAGCCCATGAAATTTTGCTGACGCTGGGTCGCTATGCGGGGCGCGAGCGCAAGGGCGACTCGCATGTGCGGGCGGTGTTTGATGCCTTGCTGATGTATTACCTGGACAAGTTTGGCGAGCAAGGCTTGTCGCAGGCCGTGGAACTGGCCTTTGTCTGGGCTTATGCGCGCTTGCTGAACCGGCGGGTGATGGTGGGCAGCATGGACAAGTTTGTGAACGAAAGCGGGGTCAACCCGTTTGCGGTACTACGCGATGCAGTGACGTCGCAGGACTTTTTAGGCATGGCGTTGCCGGCTGCTTTTTACGGCAATAGCTACCAGGGCGGCGAGCAGTCGCGCCCCAAGGGCCTGGCGACATTGGAAGGCTGGATGCGCAAGCTGGGTTACTGGCAGCAGATCACCCAACAAGATGCCCAGAAGCAGGGCGCGGGAGAGAGTGCATGAGCGACAAGCAGAAGCCACAGCTGCTGACGGTGCAGCGGGTGTTGAGTGATGGGATTTATTCCATCCCGGTGTACCAGCGCAATTACGCTTGGGGCGTGAGAGAAATTGGCCAGCTGATTGCCGATGTACGTGACTATGCCCAGCGCAATGCACAGAGTCAGGCGCATGACTACTACATAGGCACTTTGGTGGTGTATGAGCGATACACAGAGCAGAAGGCCTATTGGGAGGTGGTGGATGGCCAGCAGCGGCTGACGACGCTGAGTTTGCTGGTGTCCGTACTGCGCGCATTGCACCCGGAGCTGGCTGTCTCGATGCAGCGTATGCCATTGCAGTTTGAGTCGCGTGCGGCTTCCAGTCACGCGCTGCAGGCGGTGTTTTCTCAGCCTTTGCACGCTGCTGCTTTGGTGTGGGAGGATGCGACAAAAGACAGTCCCGATGACGCCAGCGGCGCCAGCAGCATCTGGCAGGGGCGTGCAATCATCGAAAGCTTGCTGCGCGAAATACCAAGAGCTGAACGTAAGGCGTTCGCCACTTTCTTGATGGAGCAAGTGCGACTGTTGCGGGTGGAGCTGCCGCCCCGTACCGATTTGAACCATTACTTTGAGGTAATGAATAACCGGGGGGAGCAACTGGCTAAGCACGAGGTGCTGAAAGCGCGCTTGCTGGGGACGCTGCAGCGGCAAGGCCATCAGGCCGCGATGAAGGTGTTGCATGCGGTGTGGGATGCCAGCGCAGTGATGGATAGGTCGGTGCAGTCTGGGTTTGTGCCAGCTATGCGCAAGAGTTTGTTTGCTGCAGATGGCAGGCTGCTGCTTGTGAAAACCCCGCAGGAGTTGCTGAGGTGCTTTGAGGGGAGTGATGACAAGGCCGTAGTGCCCAAGTCGTTATCGCAGCTGATAGCGGCAGGTTCTTCTGCAGCGGGTGTAAGGCATCAAACCGACAAGCTTTTAGCGGCAGAGGAGGAAGATGACGAAAGCAAGGCTCAGTTTGGAGCGGTGATTAACTTCCCGAACTTCTTGCTGCAGGTATTAGCCATGATGCCGGGGGATGCGTTGGCCAATACCCCCTTGGACGACAAGCATCTGCTGACGGCGTTTGAACCATTGCTGCGCGGCGATGTAGAGCAGATTCAGGAGTTTGCGTACAGGCTGCTGCGCTGCCGGTTTTTGCTGGACCAGCATGTCATCAAGAGCAGTGTGGAGAGCCAGAGCGATGACGAGCATTGGCAACTGCAGCGCTGCAAGTTCAGAAACGACAAAGCTGTGTTGCAGTGGGTCAATGCCTTTGAAGTCACTGAGCAGGACTACGGAGAGCGCCTGCGCATGTTGCAGGCCGCACTGCATGTGTCGTACATGCTGCCCACGCGCAAGCACTGGCTGCAAGGCGTGCTGCGCTGGCTGTTTCGGCAGGATGTGACCCAGGCGATTGAAGCGCAAGCATTTTTGCTGGCGCTGGAGGAGTTGACTAAGGCCTTTGTGTTGGAGGAGGGGAGCAGTGCGACTTATGAGGAAATAGTGCGCCGTGAGGATGGTTTTTTTGTTCCGCCACAGCCTGACGCTGGCTTGATGAAGACTTTGCCTAAAAAACTGGTGTATGGGCAAGCGCGCCTGATCGACTTCAATTTTCTGGATTACTTGCTGTGGTTGCAGGCCAACGGTAAGAACGAAACCAATGCAACGGAATGGCGTGAATTTGAATTCACGAGTACCCGCCGCTCTGTCGAGCACTTGCACCCGCAGACTGAGCTGTTTTCCGGCAATGCATGGGCAGACGAGGATCTGCACGCTTTCGGCAACTTGTGCCTTGTCAGCCATGCGATGAACTCACGCTTGAGCAATTCCGGGCCGGAAGACAAGTTCAAGCAGTTGATGAGCGAAAAGAAGAGTCAGAGCCTGAAGGTGCTTGCCATGCACTCTGCGTTTGTGCAACAAGGGAAGTGGGCCGCCGAGGTGGCTATGCATCAGCACGCAGAGAAAATGCTCGTGCTGATGCAGCGCGTTTTTGAGTCTGATGACTTGATCGACCTGTGCATCGCTCAGACCAAGCATCAGGAAAGTGTGCTGTGACGCAACACTTGGAGCAGTTGATGCAGCTTTTCTAAGAGGAGCCTGGGGCGCTCTGTGTGAGCTGGATACAGCGGCGACTGCCCAAAGCCTGCAGTTTGCGCGATGAAGCACTGGACGCGGTTCTGGTCATGCTTGTGTATCGCGAAACGACAGATGGCTCAAAAGAGTTTGCCTATGTGCAGCCAGGACACGCGCCGCAGATGACGCTTGCTGCTCCCTGAGTTTGAGATCCGTGTGCGGGGCACACTTGATCGGCAAATGCTGGATTGAGGTGGCAGTACGTGGCTTGTCAATCGGTGGCACGGATCCAGTGTCCGTGCGCTGTTTGGGCTGTGTGACTGGTGCAGACCAGAGCCAGCCGTCTAAAAAATCGTCTTACATTCGCCCTTACGTCGTCGGAAAAAACAAAGCCTCGATATGTTTTTCATAGCGAGGCTTCTTTATTTCAATGGTGCCGGAGACATGAATCGAACACGCGACCTTCTCATTACGAATGAGCTGCTCTACCGACTGAGCTACACCGGCAACCTGCAAAAATTATAGTTACTTTTGATCAGCTTCGAGGTGGTAACGGGTAACGCGTTCCACTTCATTTTTGGAGCCAAGCACTACGCTGACACGCTGGTGCAGTTCGGTGGGCTGAATGTCAAGGATGCGTTCGCGGCAATTGGTAGCAGCGCCGCCAGCTTGTTCAATCAGCCAGCTCATGGGGTTGGCTTCATACATCAGGCGCAGCTTGCCGGATTTGTGGGGTTCGCGCTTGTCCCATGGGTACATAAAGACGCCACCACGGCACAAAATGCGGTGTACGTCAGCCACCATGGCAGCCACCCAGCGCATGTTGAAGTTTTTGCCACGCGGGCCGTCTTCGCCTGCCAGGCATTCATCGATATAGCGCTTCATCGGCTCGTCCCAATGGCGCATGTTGGACATGTTGATGGCGAACTCTTTGGTGTCTTCTGGGATCTTGACGTTTTCTTCGATCAAGATGAAAGAGCCTTGCTCACGGTCGAGCGTGAACATGGCCACGCCATCACCCACGGTGAGTACCAGCGTGGTCTGGGGGCCGTAGATGCAATAACCCGCAGCAACTTGCTGGGTGCCAGGCTGCATGAAGTCGCTGTCGTGCACACCGGGGTGGCTGTCGTGCTTTTTCAGAACGCTGAAGATGGTGCCAATTGACATGTTGATGTCGATGTTGGACGAGCCGTCCAGAGGGTCGAACATCAGCAGGTATTCACCTTGGGGGTAGCGGTTGGGCACCACGTAGATGCCTTCCATTTCTTCTGATGCCATGGCGGCCAGGTGGCCACCCCATTCGTTGGCTTCAATCAGCGTTTCGTTGGCAATGATGTCCAGTTTTTTCTGAACTTCGCCTTGCACATTTTCACTGCCGGCAGTGCCCATGACTTCGCCCAGTTCGCCTTTGTTGACGGCAAAGCTGATGCGTTTGCAGGCACGGGCAACGACTTCCAGCAGCAAGCGAAGCTGTGGAGGTATGCGCCCATCAACGCGTTGCTGTTCAACCAGATAGCGGGTGAGGCTGACACGACGTGTCATAAGGATTCTCCTTGTGGGGCAGCAATTAGGAGGCTGCCTGATATTTGAAATTGATAGCTGCTATCGCTTTTTTTCCAAGCGATAGCAGTGGATTTATGCTAAATCTTTACCCAGCGCACGTGTCACCACTTCGCGCACGTCGTTGCTCAAATCGGGTTTGGCTGCAACGCGGGCAATGGCTTCGCGGGCTGCCGTGCGATAGGGCTCAGCCAGCTTGCGCCAGCGGTCCAGCCCACGGGCCAGGCGGGCAGCGACCTGCGGGTTGATGGCATCGAGCTCCAGTACGCGGTCACTCCAAAAGACATAGCCTGCAGCGTCTGCGCGGTGGAATGCTCCGGGATTGGCGCTGCAGTAGCTGAAGATCAGGCTGCGGGCACGGTTGGGGTTCTTCAGGCTGAAGTCTGGGTGCTTGAGCAGTTGCTTGACCGCAGGCAGCACATTGCCGCCACAGTCACAAGCGCCAGCTTGCAGGCTGAACCATTTGTCGATGACCAGGGGCTCATTCCTGAACAGTGCGTGAAAGCGCTCCAGCGCGGGTTGGGCCAAAGTGGCTCCGCTGTAGACCAAGGCTGACAGGGCGTTGAAGCGGTCCGTCATGTTGCCTGCATCTTTAAAGCGCTGGTATGTCTTGCCGGGCCAGAGTGTGTCAGAAGAATCACGTGCAGCCAGACACAGCATGAGCAGCGCGCTGCCAGTGAGCGAGCGACGCCCTGCAGATACGGGGTCTGGGCGGTATGCGCCGGTGTCGCTGTGTGCATCAAATGCCCACGCCCAGTCCGCCTGCAGTGCCACAGCCAGTTGCTGGCGCATGGATTCGCGCACAGCGTGAATGCGCTGAGGGTCTACCACCTCGAGCTGCTCGGCCATGTAGCTTTCAGATGGCAGTGTCAGAACCAGATCTTTGTAGGCGGCATCCAGAGTCGGGTGGCGCAGCACATCGCGCAAGGCGCTGATGAAGGCTGCGGGCATGACATCAGATGCGACTTCACCTTGCGTGCGGATGGCTTGGAGTGCATAGCGCAGTGCCAGACGCTGGCCTGCTTCCCAGCGGTTGAAGGCGTCGGTGTCGTGAGCCAGCTGCGTGAGCAACTCTGCATCACTAAAGTCATATTCCAGCACCGCAGGTGCACTGAAGCCGCGCAGCAGCGAAGGCACAGGCGCTTGTGCCACATTGGTAAACACCCAGGTTTGTTCTGCTTGTGTCAGCACCAAGGTGTGGCTCGATGAGGTGCTGGCCTCTCCTTGCAACTGCAGGGGCAGAGCAGCGCCATCTTGCCCCAGCAAACCCATTTCAACCGGAATCACAAAAGGCAGCTTCTCGGGCTGGTCTGCCGTTGCAGCGCAGCTTTGCGAGAGTGTCAGTGTGTATGTGCGCGCCGTGGGATCGTACTGGCCGCTGGCCTTGACCAAAGGGGTGCCAGATTGGCTGTACCAGCGCTTGAATTGTTGCAGGTGCTGCGTCAGTGGGCTGGCAGGGTTGGCGTCTGCCATGGCCTGCACGAAATCATCACATGTCACTGCACTGCCATCGTGGCGGTCAAAGTACAGTTTCATGCCTTCGGCAAAACCGTCACGGCCGACCAGGTTGTGCTGCATGCGCACAACCTCAGAGCCTTTTTCGTAAATCGTAACGGTGTAGAAGTTATTGATTTCGATATAGCTGTCCGGGCGTACGGGGTGCGCCATGGGGCCTGCATCTTCCGGGAACTGCACCGTGCGCAGTACGCGTACATCTTCAATGCGCTTGACCGCACGGGCCGAAGGTGTGCCGGCCATGTCCATGCTGAATTCCTGGTCACGGAAAACAGTCAGGCCTTCTTTCAAGCTTAGCTGGAACCAGTCGCGGCAGGTAATGCGGTTACCTGTCCAGTTGTGGAAATACTCGTGGCCCACCACGCTTTCGACATTGGCAAAGTCAACATCGGTTGCGGTGGACTGACTGGCCAAGACGTACTTGGTATTGAAGATATTGAGGCCCTTGTTTTCCATCGCGCCCATGTTGAAGTCGCTGGTGGCGACGATCATGAAACGGTCCAGATCCAGGCTGAGGCCAAAGCGTGCCTCATCCCATGCGACAGAGTGCATGAGCGAGTTCATCGCATGTTCGGTTTTTTCCAGATCGCCGGGGCGTACATACACCTGCAGCAAGTGATCGCGGCCAGCGCGACTCTTGATTTTTTGCTCACGAGCAACGAGCTTGCCTGCAACCAGTGCAAACAGGTAGCAAGGCTTTTTATGAGGGTCAACCCACTTGGCAAAGTGTCGGCCATCATCCAGATCGCCTTCGTCCACCAGATTGCCGTTGGACAGCAGCACCGGGTAGTCATTTTTACTGGCACGCAATGTCACGGTGTACATGGCCATGACATCGGGGCGGTCCAGGAAGTAGGTAATACGGCGGAAGCCTTCCGCTTCACACTGTGTAAAGAACGTACCTTCGCTCACATACAAGCCCATGAGCTTGGTGTTCTGGATGGGAGAGCAGGTGGTGAAAATTTCCAGATCAAGGGGTTCATGCCCCTCGGGGAGGTTTTCCAAAACCAGCTGGTTGCCATCCATCTTGAACGAGCTGCCACCGCCGTTGACCATCACGCGGGCCAGATTGAGCTCATCGCCATCCAGACGCAGTGCTTGCGCAGGTACGTCAGGGTTGCGACGGATGCGCATCTTGTTGAGAACGCGGGTTTTGGCCGGGTCGAGGTCGAATGCCAGGTCGACAGTTTCAATCCACCAAGCGGGGGCTTGATAGTCAGCCCGTTGAATGGCTGTGGCTTGTCCTTCACGCAGCATGAGTGCTTCCCTTAAACGCCTTGCTTGAGCGAGGCTTCGATGAACACGTCCAGATCGCCGTCCAGCACCTTTTGGGTGGCCGAGACTTCAACGTTGGTGCGCAGGTCCTTGATGCGGCTGTTATCCAGCACATAGGAGCGAATTTGATGACCCCAGCCCACATCGGTCTTGGTGTCTTCCAGTTTTTGCTGCTCTTCCTGGCGCTTGCGCATTTCGTAGTCATACAGGCGCGAACGCAGGCGCTGCCAGGCAACGTCGCGGTTGCTGTGTTGCGAGCGGCCATCCTGGCACTGCACCACAATGCCTGTAGGCATGTGGGTCAGCCGCACGGCGGAGTCTGTCTTGTTGATGTGCTGACCACCCGCACCTGAAGCGCGGTAAGTGTCGGTGCGTACATCAGCAGGGTTGATGTTGATCTCGATCGAGTCATCAATTTCTGGGTAGACAAACAGTGACGAGAAGCTGGTGTGGCGCCCGCCCGAAGAGTCGAAAGGTGACTTGCGTACCAAGCGGTGGACACCAGTTTCAGTGCGCAGCAAACCAAATGCGTATTCGCCTTCAACCCTGATGGTCGCGCTTTTGATGCCAGCGACATCGCCTGGCGTTTCTTCTTCTACCGTTGCCTTGAAGCCTTTGCGCTCTGCATACTTGAGGTACTGGCGCAGCAGCATGCTGGCCCAGTCGCACGCTTCAGTGCCACCAGCGCCCGCCTGAATATCAATAAAGCAGTTCAGTGGGTCAGCCTCATGGCTGAACATGCGGCGGAATTCCAGCTCTTCGATCAGTGGCCGAAGTTTGGCGGTTTCGCCTTCAATGGTCTCCAGGCCCGCATCATCACCTTCTTCTTTGCTCATTTCAAAGAGTTCGGTGTTGTCTGCCAGTTCGGTGGTGAGCTTTTGCAGTGTCAGTACAACGCTGTTGAGTGACTTTTGTTCTTTGCCCAGTTCTTGGGCTTTTTTAGGGTCATTCCAAACCGCAGGGTCTTCTAGCGATGCGTTGACTGTGCGCAGGCGTTCAAACTTTGCATCGTAGTCAAAGATACCTCCGTAGCTCTTCGGTCCGGGTGGACAGATCAGCGAGGGTGGCTTCGATTTGATTAACGCGTTCGGCTTCCATGTGTATTCCTTGTTTGTCGTTGTGCCTGACAGTGTTGCGAAGTCTCAAATGGAGCCTGCACAAAAACTGCGGTAAACGGTGATTTTCGCATGTACAGGGAGGCTATGCCCCAATAAGGCAGATGTAGGCAGCCTCCAGCACTGCCCTGTGCACCTGCAAAGCCAGTAATGCTGAATGTCTGACGTGGCGAACAGGCAATTTTTTTGTGATCGCAGTGCTACAAAAAAACGCCACACCTGTAGCAGGTAGTGGCGTTGGCGAGGCTCCTGTCGAGCTTGTTGGTGCTTATTGCCCTTTGTCCCGTGGCGGAGAAGCAGGCAGATCTCGCTCATCCATGGTGAAGAAGTCTATTTCTTCATCAATCGATGAAGAGTCAGTGGCAGGCGTTGGGGGAGCCTCAGTTTTTGAGGTGTCCCAATCCAAGGAGAGATCATCCACCAGCACTTCGCTGGGCGCAAAATGCGCCGGGCTCTGGAAGGGGGAGTCGTTTTGCAGGCTGGATGCGGGCAGCGGGGCATGCATTGGCGTTGCAGTCAGCATGTCCAGGTGCGCCTCGTGCAGGGGCAGCGGCGCGCTTGCCAGCGTTACTGTGGGCCCAGGGCTGTTCGAAGATTGCATGGCTGGCGCTGGGGGGCTGTCAAAGGCAAGTTCTGGCAATGGAACTTCCAGCGGCGTCATGCGAACACGCCCCGGCAGTTGACCCCGGCTTGATGCAGGCGTTGTCTGCGCCACGTTGTAAAGCATGAGCAAATCATCAAACGCAGCAAGGTCGAAGCGAGTATTGGTTTCTGTATGGTTTGCCGCTGGGCGGCGAACAATCAGGTCGCGCATCAAACCTTGCACTTCATCGGTGGGCCACAAGGCTTCAATCTGGCCGAGAACTTCGGGGTAAGCGCTGAGATCTCGTCCTTTGCGCGAAAAGCCCAAGAAGTTAGGCACCTGGACATTGAAGTGTGCTTCGAATTTTTCGCGTACCTCTTCAAAAGCCTCTGTGCGGCTGAGGCGGTAGAGCAATTGCAGCAGCTCTATGTAAGCCAGGGGGGCTGAGGCCGCATGTTCGGCAATGTGTGCTTGCAGTATCTGAATGGCCTGGTCGTTTTCTCCGATCGAGGCGTAAAACTCAGCCTGTTCTTGAACATCAAACAATGCCTGTGCTGTCAGAACTTCGGCGATGGAGGGTAACGGTGGTGCTTGCTCGGTGGCAGGAGGGGGCGAAGCGGGTTGCTCAAACGCGGCATAAAAATCTGCCTCTTCAAGGTCTGGCAGTGCTGGTGCAGGCTGCGTATCTGTGCCAGAAGTGCGAGTGTCTGCGGGGCCGGCTTCTACGGCAGAAAAGGCACTTGCCGGTGGGGTGCTCTGGCGCTCGGCCTCGTGCAATGCCGGTACGGACGCGGTAGGGCGTGTGTCAACGGAGGCAGCGTGCAAGGAGTCTTCGACCGCCAATACGGTGTTGGCCCAACTGCTTTGTGCCGTTTGACGCTCTTTTTTAATGCGTTGCAGTAACCACGCGATGGTGGCAAGCGCAAGTGCCAGCAGCCCCAGCAGGATATGGACCCACAAGGGTAGATCCGGGTTTTGCGCCTGGACTAGCTGGCTTTGCAGGTTGGCAGTTGCTGCACGGTTGCTGGTCAGTTGCGATTGCATGGAGAGCAGCTGCTTTTCCAGTGCTTCTAGGCGTGTTTGGTTGGCATCCAGAATGGCCTGCGTTTGCGTGTCGATCTCTGCGCTGGTGAAAGACTGCGCTTCACCCTGGTTCGGTGGCGTGCTTTCTGGCGGAGTGTCCAATCCGTCCAGTGGCTCAATGCGCAGGCGTGATTTTTCTGCGCTTGCAGGCGCGGTAGCAGGCTCTTGGGTACTTTCTTTGGGAGCCACTGGCTCGGCAATCACTGTTTGAGCAGCGGCAGCGGCGGCTGGGGCCAATGGCTGCGCCAGAGCTGCTGTGGGATTGACGGCTTTTTTTGCCACACGAGGTGCTTTGTTTGCTGCCGCTGTGTTTTTGACCGCAGCAGGGCGTACGGCTGTAACTGCAGTTGCCGCTGGAGGGCTGACTTGAATGGTGCTCAGGTCAATAGGCTCGACAGAGGCTGCTAGAGATTTTGGGGGATCTGCAAAGAAGGTGTAGCTGCGAGAAACAGCGTTCACGCAGCCGGCGCGCAGTTTCAGCGTGATCAAAGGTTCGTACACCGGTGCGGTGGAGCGTACACGCACAGACTTGTCTTGGGCGGTCACCAAGACTTGACTACCGGTCAATGCCGCATTTCCCATCCAGATTTCGGCGGTGATGCAACTGCTGTCGGCAGTTTGCCCGGCATCTGGTTGAATCGGGAACACCAAGTCAATCGGTGAGCCAAGCTGCACTTGCCCTTGTGTATTACCTAAAGACAGGGCGCTCACATGCGATGCGGCAGCGACGCTGCCAGCGAGGATGAGAAAGTCGCGAATTTTCACAATAATTTCTTTACTGCCAAAGTGTTTGGGCCAAGGCACTGTTTAGCTCAAATAGTTCTGGTTCAACTGTGGGTGAACCTTTTTCACACTGCGGAGAATGTGCCGAATTGTCAGACTTGTGTCTTTGTTTTCTTGCAAGCACATGGCAAAAAACATGTCTGTTGTCGTAGAGGGACTAAATGTCAACCATTCATAACCACGCAAGACGGTATATGGAGTGCATGGAAATCTAGCTATTCAAACGCTGAAGCTGCTCGGCCAGTGATTGGATCGACTGTGGTGCACAGCCCTCGGCATCATTGCTGATCGTGACAAACGCAGTCTGACCTGCTTGGGTTATCCCGCGGATAGTGGACGCTAATACCGATCGCGTATGCGGGTCAGGTGTACGAAGCTCATTGAATGGCTGGTGTTTTTCCTGTGCAGCTGCGTAGCCAAAAGGACCAAAACAGTGGTTGAGGTTCCAGCGACAAACGAAAGGTGAGGGCCACAGTTTGCGCAGGATTGGCAGTTGTTGCTCAATGGGGGGCATTTTTCCGTGCAACCCCAGGCACATGGTGGCGTTGTGTGCTTTGAGCACTTGGGCAAAGCCATCTTCAAGCAAGAGGGGGTCTCGCACCTCCACCGCCACGATCACATGGGGCGCATGTTGCAAAGCCTGGCGTGTGGCGGCCAGAACCAGACCCAACTGGTCAAAAAGCTGCTGGCTCTTGCACAGCAAATCCCAGGGCAAGGGGCTGAGCTGGTATACAAGGACGCCCAGTTTGTCACCTAAGCCTTGCAAGGCGGGGGTGACAAATTGCTCGACTGCCAAAGAGGCATTTAAAAAAGCGCGATTGCGTTGCTGGCCTTTGCCCTCTTCGGAGCGAACCATGGCATCGGTGACTACGTTGGGGCACTTCACAACAAAGCGAAAGTCTGGCGGAACTTGGGCCGCCATTTTTGCGTACTGCTCCACGCTCAACGGGCGCCAGAAAGAGCGGTCTACACATACGGTGCGCATGAGCGGGTGCTGGCTCAGTGCGGTCAAGCCTGTGCGCGATAGGACGGAAGCGTCGTAGGCGCCATCCCAGACCAGGCCTTCCCAGCCGGGATAAGACCAGGTGGAAACACCCATGCGCAGTGGCAGGGGTAGAGATTGGGCCAAAACACGTAGCGTCTCGGTTGCTGGAGCCGGGAGTACGCCCTTGGCCTTTCGGGGCGGCGCAGAAGATGGCTGCGGTAACGCAGCATCTGTGCCAAACAGATCGTCTTGCATATCAAAGAATAATTTGAACGATTTTGCAGTTCAATGCAGGTATGGCTACCGCTTCTTGCTATCAATTAAGTATGTATGCAATCGGTAACTTAAAGAAGGTAGCAAGCACTTGTGTCTATGGCACACTTGCCCGCTTCCGGAGAACAAGCGCCGCGGGGCGTGTAACGCATGCAAAAAATCATTGGGCAGATTGCCACAGAGATCAAAGTCAGTGTGCAGCAAGTGAATGCTGCAGTGGAGTTGCTGGATGGTGGTGCCACCGTTCCATTTATTGCCCGCTACCGAAAGGAAGTTACAGGCGGTCTGGACGATGTGCAGTTGCGAGAGCTGGAGGCACGGCTGTCTTACTTGCGCGAGCTGGAAGACCGTCGTGGCACGGTGCTCAAAGCGATTGATGAGCAAGGCAAGCTGACAGATGCACTGCGTCTGGCTATTGCCAGCGCGCCGACCAAGCAAGAGCTGGAGGACATTTACCTGCCTTTCAAGCAAAAGCGTCGCACCAAAGGGCAGATTGCCAAGGAGTTTGGTCTGGAGCCGCTGGCTGACATGCTGTTTGCGGACCCGAGCCTTGATCCGCACAAAGAGGCTGAGGCTTTTTGCAAGCCCGCCACGGTGCTGGATGACGGCAAGCCGGGCCCCGATTTTTCGACTACCTTTGCTGTGCTCGATGGTGTGCGCGACATTTTGTCGGAGCGCTGGGCCGAAGACCCGGCTTTGGTGCAAAAGTTGCGCGAGTGGTTGTGGGCCGAAGGCCTGCTGCGCTCCAAGAAGGTGGAAAGCAAGAACGAGGCTGACGCAGAGGTCGCTAAATTCCGCGATTACTTTGATTACGACGAGCCCATTGGCCGTGTGCCTTCGCACCGTGCTTTGGCGGTGTTTCGTGGGCGTGCACTGGAGATTCTCGAAGCCAAGCTGGTGCAGCCGGTCGAGCCTGAAGTTGGGCAGCCAAGCCTGGCTGAAGGCCACATTGCCTTGCACCTGGGATGGAGCCATGCCAAGCGTGCCTCGGATGATTTGCTGCGCAAGTGCGTGGCCTGGACGTGGCGCGTCAAGCTGAGCCTGTCCACTGAGAGAGATTTGTTCAGCCGTCTGCGTGAAGATGCTGAAAAAGTGGCTATCAAGGTGTTTGGTGACAATTTGCGTGACTTGTTGCTGGCAGCCCCCGCAGGTTCACGTACGGTCATGGGTCTTGACCCGGGTATCCGCACGGGCGTGAAGGTGGCTGTTGTGGATAGCAATGGCAAGCTGGTGGATACCGCAACGGTGTACCCGCACGAACCACGCAAGGACTGGGAAGGTTCTCTGCATACCTTGGCCAAGCTGGTAGAAAAACACGGTGTAAATCTGATTGCTATTGGCAATGGAACGGCCAGTCGCGAGACCGATAAGCTGGCCGCTGACCTGATCAAGCTGGCTGGTAAGGCTGAAAAATCGATCGAAAAGGTTGTGGTCAGTGAGGCGGGTGCTTCGGTGTATTCGGCCAGTGAATTTGCCTCGCAGGAGTTGCCAGATGTGGATGTCAGCCTGCGTGGTGCAGCCAGCATTGCTCGCCGGCTGCAGGACCCTCTGGCTGAACTGGTGAAGATTGACCCCAAGAGCATTGGTGTAGGCCAGTACCAGCATGACGTGAACCAGAGCGAGCTGGCGCGCCAGCTCGACGCTGTGGTGGAAGACTGTGTGAACTCTGTGGGCGTGGATTTGAATACGGCTTCGGCACCGCTGCTGAGCCGTGTTTCGGGATTAAGTGGTTCGGTTGCCAAGTCGGTGGTGCGCTGGCGCGATGCCAATGGCTCTTTCAAAAGTCGCAAGCAACTGATGGAAGTGTCTGGACTGGGCGCCAAGACGTTTGAGCAAGCGGCAGGTTTCTTGCGCATTCGTGATGGCGTGAACCCCCTGGACATGACTGGCGTGCACCCTGAGACCTATTCGGTGGTGGAGCAAATTATTGCCACCACTGGCAAGCCGGTCGATCAGCTGATGGGCAGAAGTGACGTTATCAAGACCTTGAAGCCTGAGCAGTTTGCCAGCGAGCAGTTCGGCGCCATCACCGTCAAAGATATTTTGGGTGAGTTGGAAAAACCCGGTCGCGACCCGCGTCCTGACTTTGTGGTTGCCCGCTTTAATGATGGTGTGGAAGACATCAAGGACCTGAAAGAGGGCATGACGCTGGAGGGTACGGTGAGCAACGTGGCGCAGTTTGGCGCGTTTGTGGATCTGGGCGTGCACCAGGACGGTCTGGTACATGTCAGCCAGATGAGCCACAAGTTCATTGAGGATGCGCGCGAAGTGGTCAAGACGGGCCAGATTGTCAAAGTGAGGGTGCTGGAGGTGGATGCGGCGCGCAAACGCATCAGTTTGACCATGAAGCTTGACTCTGCACCTGCCCGCCGCGATGGCCCTCGGGACAATCGCTTTGAGAGTGCGGGCCGTGGTCACAGCAGTGCGCGCAGTGGTGGCTCCGGACAGCCACAGCGCCGGGATGCGCCGCAGGCACAAAATGCCATGGCTTCGGCGTTCGCCAAATTGCAGAGCCTCAAGAAGTAAGCACTGGGTGTGTACAAAACGAAAAAGGCAGCAGTTGCTGCCTTTTTTGTTTTTGCGGTTTTGTGTTTTGCTTTTTTGCTTCAGGTTTGCTACTTGCGCCAGCGTGCGTCAATGTAGTCGTACAGCGGCGTGGGATCACGCTGCAAGCTGGTGGGGGCGCTGGGTGAATGAATCGGCGTATTGCTGTTTTTACTGACGTCGGCATAGGCTAATTGCTGCATCCAGGCAGTATCCAGACTGCCATCTGCTAGCGGACGCGAGTAGATCAGGGCCAGCATGCGCTTGGCTTGGATGTTGCCCATGTCTGAGGCGCGTTTGTAGAGCCTTATTGCTTCTGTGTAATTGGCCGGTACGCCTTCTCCCCGGTGATAGATGCGCGCTTGGCGAAAGGTTTGCCAGGCGCTGCCAGCCTGGCCGATATTGCCACTGGCATGCATGCGCTGGCTGCTCTGCTCTGCCAGGACCTGCATATTGCGGCGTGCAGCTTCAGAGGTGGCTGAGGCCGCGCGAAACTGTGCAAGCGCTTGGCTGGTCTGGTTTTCTGCAGCCAGCTCCAGACCCCATTCCACGCGCGCATGGGGGTCATTGGCTTTCACTGCACGTTGCAGGGCCTGCTGTTTGCGTTGCTGCATGGCGTTGTTGACTTGCGGTGAGGTCGATGCCACATCTGCATCCATCGGGGCTACGTCCTCCAGAAGCAGCCAGTCAAGGTATGCAGCGCGGCCTGGGTCCTGCTGGCGCAGCTCCTGCAGCCACTTTGGAGCTTTACTGGGCTGGGGGCGCTGGCCACAGCCATCAATAGCACACCAGGCCAGGCCTGCACTCGCCAGCGGATGGCCGAGTGCATGGGCACGCTCGAACATGATGTTTGCCTGCGCAGGATCCAGCGGCACATGCAATCCATGCAGCTGTAGCAGACCGAGCTGCCAGATCGCTTGTGCCTGCTGTTTTCGGGCCTGGCCAGAGCGCGGGGCAGGTGCATTGGCAAGGCTTTGCAGCTCTGCCAGGGCTGGAGACACTGCAGGGGTGCTGGCATCCATGCCGGCACTTGGCTTTTGCAACTGCTCAGAGTCAATGCGCGGTGGTGTTTGCGCTTCTTGCACGCTAATGACTGCACGTGGCTGGGCACTTGCTGCGCCCATTGCTATGCCCGCCAGCAAAGCGACCACTGTACGTATATAGGTGTGGCTCATGATGGTGCTCTTATTGCGGGGCAGCTGCGGAAGCTTTGGGTGCTGTGACCTGCCACTTGAGGCTGCTTTGACCAACGAGGCTGTCACCACCCGCTGCCTGGCGCAGCTGCACTCCAATGTCTTCCAGAGAGGCGGCCCCCTGCAATGGGCGAAATGCTGGTTGCTGCAAGTTGGCAGGCAGCTTGCCTGTCAGGTCATTGGCACTGGCAAAACAGGCTACCCGCTCTTGCCCTGGTATGCCGGCATCAAGCACAAAACCTGGTGTAGGACTCATCCAGTCCGGGATGCGAATGGCCTGATTGGCGGCAATCCAGCCAGAGCTGTTGGTTGCGTTGGGTAACAGGCGGATAACCTGTTTTTCAGCGTTCTCCATGTAGCAGTACAGGTAGGAGGTGCGTGAGACGGTCGCTGACAAGAAGATTTGCTCACCTGGAAGAAAGTGCTCACGCCCGACCATCAGATTTTCTATCTGCATATCAATGTGCGCAGGCTGCCCTTGCTGGCTGGTGTCTGCGGCCATGCTGATGCCAGCGTTATTGACCCAGCCAACGCGCTGCAAATGACCTTGGGGTGTCAGGCTGACAAAGTTGCGCATGGCCCGTTCATAGGTCGGGAAATCTAAAACCCCTGTCACCACGAGACGTTCATCTGCCTGGAATTGGGTCAGAGCCTGGCGCAGTGCGCTGTCATCGGGGGTTTCAGTCTCCAGGTAGCCACGGCGAACCAGCGAGCGACGCACGAGCAGGCTGCGGTTGGCAGGCCCTGCATCTTCAAACCATTCACGCATTTGTCGAATAAATTCAGGGTGGGTTTGCTCAAGCGTCAGGCATTGCCAATAGGGCACCCGGGCCCACTTGCCCAAAAGCTCAATCATGGCCAGCTCTACCAATGTACGGATGGCGGGGCCTGAGCCCTGCGCGTAATCCCTGCCGACGTTGAACTGCACACCGTAATTGCCAATACGCCCTGATAAATCCAGCCCCTGACCTCCGCTGCCAATCACAATTTCGTTGGCTGAATCCAGGCCGGGAATAAAGGTACGGCTGCGAAAGTCACCCAGGTGCATTTCAAGGCCAATCACCGTCGAGCGCTTGTTTTGGCTGTACCCCGTCTCCAGGCGCGAGGCAGAGGTGCCTACCTCGACGTTGTTGCTGATCACTTGCTGGTCAACGAAAGCCACCGCCCCAGAAACATAGAGTGCAGGTCGCTGCAAGCGAATTTGGTTGTTGTTGAGCAAAAGGGTGGTGAGGTTTTGTACGGTATCTTGCTGGGCGATATTCACTTCGTAATCCACGAAGCGAAAAGCATTGCTCACGCGAGACATTTGCGACAGGGCCGTCACAATCATTTCTTTGGTTGCTACCGCAATGCGGCCTGAATAGTCAGGAATGGATTTGCTGGTAATCAGCACCGTTCCCATGCCGCTTTCTCTAAACAGGTGATCCATGCACATCAAGGAGTCTGAGAAACTGCTCAGCGACCTTGTCGGGCGTACTGCGGGGCGGTTGATTTCAGGTGCGCGCGCATGATAGGGCGCATCTTTGGCGGGACTCATCGGTGCACAGCCTGCGAGCAGGCCCACAGCGCTTAGCAAAGCGATCGCGGCTTGCCAGCGGGGATGGCTCGTCAAAGAGAAAGTAGGTAGGTAGGGCATGGTGGCTCTCAGGGGTTGTGGGGCTTTACTGAAAACCTGCTTTTCAACGGCAAATATTGACCAGATCCCCGCGCAACACCACGATCTGATCTCTGCCGCCAACGCCAGAGGGGGGCGCTACATTACTGCCAACATCCTGGATGCAGGTTTTACGATTGGCTTGGGTCTCGACCATGCGGTTCACGTCACCGTCGGTATAAATTCCATCTTTTTGGTCACTGAACGTTTTCGCTTCATACCGGACAATCTTGGCCTTCAAGCTGGTGGGAATGCCATCGCCTTCCTGATCCAGACCTTTGGATACGCCAGGGCCGCCAATCGGCAACTGAAGGTGTTCAACCGGATTTTTAAGCTGAATGGTGTCTTCGCCTGGCGCAGACCAGGAGGCAGGGGCCATCAAGCTAAGGCCAGCTGCCAAGATCCAATGGGTGATCTGGATACGCATGATGCTCTCCTGTGTGCCAGCAATGACACGAAGATGCTGGTGTCAGCGTCTTCGTGTTCAAGGGGGGGGGGCTTGTGAAGGCCGCAATATTTACTGGCAAGTTACGCAAGCGTTGTTTGTGGAGATGTTCTGCACAGCGGAAGACTGGTCAGAGGCATAGTTGCGCACGGATGTGTTCTTGAGCAGAACCACCTGGGTCAAAGCCTTCTTGACGTCAACATTGCCAACGTTGCTGGCCAGGTTCTGCGAAGCGTAGGCCTGATCTTCAGCGTAGTTGCTGATGTACGCGCCTTTGCCCACTGTGGCCTGCGTAAGAGCTGCACCGACTTTCACCCCTGCAGTGTTGGAGGAGATGTTCTGACGTGCCGTGGCCTGATCCTCGGCCTTGTTGCTCACGTGGCTCCAGCTCAGCGAAGTCAGCTGCAAAGTGGGGCCATTGATTTCAATCGATGGAGCCGCAGCAGGTGTCGGGGTGGGCGTAGGCGTTGGGTTGGGGTGCGTGGGTCGAGAAGATTGAGCAAATGCTGTGGCCGCAATCAGGCTGAGCGAGAAGACTGCAATGGACTTTTTCATGATTGGCTCCTAGGTGGTTGACGTGTCGCATGAAGCAACTGACAGAGAGCTTGTCTGCCAGTGGGCCTGGTCGGATGTATTGACGAGGCTTGGAGTCAGTGTCTGTTTGCACCCAGGAACAGCCAATCCCATAAATTAGGTAAGTACTCGTTGGCAGAGATCAGGGCTGAAGTTGTAACGCCCATGGCTATAGGCTTTTGACTACTGACGGGCGGTAGTAAGAGGGAGTAAAAAACTAGGTAGTGACAGCTTGTAAGCAGTGCAATGGTTTGAAGGAAAGTCATGACCCCGAGCCAGCAAGGCATCTCACAGCCATATAAGTGGGAAGTGACGGCAGGAGGCTGTACTCCAGCGATGTCTCAGTGGCCCGACTTCATGGTTGGTCAAAAGAGCAAACCTGTCCGCGTATTTCTGGTGGACGACGATGTGCACCTGCGTCATGTGGTGGAGCGCGAACTGATGGCGGACCCTCGCGTGCAACTGGTGGGGCAGACAGGTGGTTTGCGAGAAGCCAAGCGTGCGATGCGGCAAGAAGTATTTGACGTGCTCCTGGCCGACTTGAATTTAGAGGATGGCTGCGGTCTGGAGCTGATTAGCCTGCAACGCTCTATTCGGCCTGCTGCAGAGACCATCATTATTTCGGTCATGGAGGGTGATGCGCAGTTGCTGCGTGCCATAGAGCAAGGGGCTGCCGGGTATCTGGTGAAGCACTGCTGGTTTGGAAGCTATGTTCAGGCAGTTTTGCAGGTCGCCAATGGCGGTGCATCCATTACCCCGCATGTCGCGCGCCGTTTGCTGCAACGGATGCGAAGCAATACGCCTGAGCCCAAGTGCACCGATAGCGAACAATTATCTGGACGAGAGCGCGAAATTTTGCGTCACGTAGCCAGTGGGTATACCAGCCAAGAAATCGCGGCTCAGTTGCTGATTACTTCTATGACTGTTAACACGCACGTGCGTAATATTTACCGGAAACTGCAAGTCAAAAGTCGCGCGCAGGCCGTGCGGGCTGCGTTGCTGCATGGTTTGCTTTGATTGTTATGTGGCAACCAGTTGCTTGGCGGGGGTGGCACATGCTCTGGGAGATTGCAGCCCTGTGGTTTTTCAATGTGGCTGTATTGCTGTTTTGCCTCTGGATACTTCCGCCTGATTTTGAGCAGACGGGCTGGATGCATTGGCTGGTAGTCTTGCTGCTGCAGAGTTTATGTGCAGCGGTTTTTTTTCTGCTGTCACGAAAAGCGATACGCTGGAAAAAGCGTAAAAGTCAGCGCACCTCACCAGAGGTCAAGGCGGAACGCGCACGCATCGCACAGGACTTACACGACGGAGTCGGGGCGCATCTGTTTCAGGCACTGGCTTTGCTGGATGCACGGAATGCCTCTGTCGAAGACGTTCGCCACAGCATTGAAAATGCCATGTGGTGTTTGCGTGTGGAGATGGAGTGCTTGGACGATGTGGATGCGAGTTTGATTGAGCGTCTGGCCATGATGCGCTGGCGTCTGCAGCCGTTGCTGCAAGCGCGAGGGGTGTCGATGGACTGGCAGATGCCAACAGGCGAAAGTGACCTCAGCCCGCATGCCAACCAAGGGTTGCAGCTGGCCATGCTTGCCCAGGAGGCTATCAGCAATGCACTCAGGCACGCGCAATGCAAAGTGTTGCGTATCAGGCTGACATGCCATGAAGCTACGTGGCAGCTAGAGATTGCTGATGACGGGTGCGGCTATCAGCCACCACTTGACGATGACAGCTCACAGGAGTGTGCCGGGCGAGGGCTGCAGAGCATGCGCACCCGTGCCCAACAAGCATGTGCTGTGCTGTCCATTGATGCGCAGGCTGGGCGCGGTACGCACGTTGGCGTGCAATGGAGTGCTGTCCGCTAAGTGCCACAAGAGCATGCGGCCCAAGTGACCAATGCTCAGACTGCCGCTATGCTTAGCTGAGCACTAACCGGCGAACTCACGCCCTGACTTTGCCCTCCTATGCACATTGCTGAAGAACTTACTCTGCCCTGCCAGCCTCGTGTCCTGGCGCTGTTAATGCGTGAGCTGCTCAGTGATATGCCTAATTTGCGACGGGTGAACCAGCTTTTTGGTGGTGACCCAGTTCTGGCTGCGCAACTGATGGAATGCGCCAACGCCAGTGCTTACCAAATGCAGGGCCTGGTGCGTGGCATTCCGCAGGCGATTACGTTGCTGGGTGACAGGCAGTTGCGGGCATTGTTGAAAAAAGCCCAGACGGGTATGACCTTGCGGGCCAGGCCGGGCCTGGATATGGTGCAATTTGTACGTGTCAGCCATGCCAGTGCCAAATTGGCGCGCAGTCTGGCTGGCTTAACGGGGCTGGATGCCAGTGCGGCCTATGTGGCGGCTTTGCTGCATGGAATTGGCCAGGTCTTTATGAACCAAACGCAGCCAGAGCGCGTAGCTGCGCTGAATGTGGAAACCAGCGTCTGGGATCCACGCCGGCCTCGTCTGGAGGTGCGTCACTGGGGGTATAGCGCCAACAGTACAACGGCAGCTTTGCTGCGGCAGTGGAATCTGCCTGCCGACGTGATTGCCGCGGTCAAGGCCATGGAGGCGCCGATGGAGACGGCGCAGTTTGATCCGATGGCGGGCGTTTTGCATCTGGCGGTGTGGTGCAGCCGTGTCAAACACTGTGGCTGGAGTGAGCGCACCGTGGCAGATGCTTTCCCCGTTGACGTGGCGTTAGCGCTGGGCGTGGATGTGGACGTGGTCTTGCAGCAGGACGCGGCAGACTGGAGTCAATCCTTGTATTGATTGCTTGCAGCTGTAAAGCAGATGACGGCCAGAGCGCTGAAAAGTCAAAAAGCCATGCGCAGCTTGGCGTAAAAGGATGACAAGGGCACCCAGGTAAGCGCTGTCATTGTTGTGCAGTTAAAACCTGAAGCTGTCCTATGTCTGAGCATCCGCCAACCTCCTCAGGGAAGCACCGCCTGCAGGAGCCATCAACCCAGCCGGTTGCTCCCCCTCCAAAGTCCAGTCACCACAACGAGATACCGCCTTCTGTGCTCGATGACAGAGGCTTGCAGGCGCTGGCGGCGATGGTTCCGGGCCTGCGCTGGCTGGTGGGGCTGCTGATTGCTTCCGTCATCATCGCGGCCCTGTATTTTGGGCGCGATATCTTGATCCCCCTTGCCTTGGCGGTGCTGCTGGGTTTTTTACTCGACCCTGCGGTCAGTTTGCTAAAGCGCTGGGGCTTGCCGCGCATGGCAGCAACGTTGCTGGTGGTGGCCCTGTCGCTGGGCGCTCTGACTGGCATGGGGTTTTATTTGGGCAAGCAGGTGCAGTCGCTCAGTGCTGACTTGCCCACCTACCAAAACACCATCAAGCAAAAGCTCAGGAACCTGCGCACGCTCAGCAGTGGCCCCGGCGCGTGGGATGGTGCCCTCAAGACCTATAACGCGGTGGAGGGCGAAATTTCTGCCGCCAGCGCGCAGGCCGAGCGCAGCCAGCCGCGCGTGCAAAAAGTGGAAGTGATCCGCGAAGATGGCAAGCCACTGGAGATTGTGATGAAGTGGCTGGGCAAAGTGAGCGAGCCTGTTGCCATGGTGGGCATCGTGCTGCTGTTTGTGATTTTGATCTTGCTGGACAGGGATGACCTGAGGGACCGGCTGCTGCGCTTGATGGGAGGAAACATGCATGTGGCCACCGATGCTTTGGATGAAGCGTCGGAGCGCATTGGCAAGTACCTGCGCATGCAGTTCATTGTGAATGTGACTTATGGCATCCCCATGGCGCTGGGCTTGTGGCTGATTGGTGTGCCCGGGGCCATTTTGTGGGGGGTGCTGGCCACCATCATGCGTTTTGTACCCTATGTGGGGCCCATGATTTCTGCGGTGTTTCCGATAGCACTGGCTTTTGCTGTGGCTCCCGGCTGGGATATGTTGCTGTGGACGCTGGGGCTGATTTTGCTGCTGGAGCTCATCAGCAACAATGTGGTGGAGCCGTGGCTGTATGGTGCCAGCACTGGCCTGTCGACGTTGGCCATCATCATGGCCGCTACGTTCTGGACAGCCTTGTGGGGCCCTGTGGGCTTGATTTTGTCGACCCCTTTAACGGTGTGCTGTCTGGTATTGGGCCGCTATTTGCCGGGGTTGCAGTTCATGGAAGTGCTGCTGGGCAGCCAGCCAGTACTGGACGCGCCGCACCGTTTGTATCAGCGCTTGCTGGCAGATGACGTGCACGGTGCGATTGACGTCGTGCAAGATGCCATTGCTCAGCGCATGCCAGTCAAACCCACAGCCGCAGACAAGGGGCAAGCGCTTGTGCGGTTTTATGGCGATGTAGCGCTGCCGGCTTTGCAGCTGGCATACAGACACCATTCGGAAAGGGCCACAGTAGGGCACCGTATGCGCTTGTCCAATGGCATGGAGGAGGTGCTGGAGGAGTTGCAGGATGAGTTTCCTGCGCAGCCTTCATCTGCAGGTGCAGGCCTGAATGGGCGTGTGCATTGCGTGGGGGCGAGCTGGGAGGTGGATGCGCTGGCAGCACGCATGGTCTCGCACAGTCTGAATCTCCACGGTATTCACGCTAGCTGCACTGGTCATGCCTTGACGACCACTGTCCGTCCAGATGAGACGCAAGACTGGGCCGATGTGCAGTGGCTGGTTGTATCTGCTTTTCATGTTCAGCCGCAGGCCATGGTGCGCCAGCTTGTGCGCAGGTTGCGTCGCCGTCACCCCAACATGCCAGTCATTTTGGCGCTGTGGAATGCCACGCCAGCGGTTTTGACCACCGATTTTGTGGAACGCACTGGGGTGAACGCAGTGGTCACCAGCATGCAAGAGCTGGTGCTGCGCATGCAGCAATTGCTCTCTCCTGAGCAAGTGGCGCATGGGTATGTGCCGGCTCCATGGCCGGAGCATGACGATGAACGTGTGCAGCATTTGCAGCGCAGTGGTGCGCTATTGCCTGTGCATTGGCCTGCGTATAAGCAGCTGGCTTTGAAAGCGGTGAATGCATTCGATGTGAAGTACGCGCAAGTGTCGCTGGTGGATCACAACTGGGTGCATACGCCGGGCAGCTTGCTGGCGAGCAGTGACGGGGCGGACGGGCAGGCAGGCCTGCCCCGGGACTTATCGATTTGCGCTTATGTCGTGCACGAGGGTGAAGACGTGGTTGTGGAAGACGTGGCGCGGGATCCGCGCTTTGCTGATAACCCAGTGCTGACCGAAGCGCACGTGAAGTTCTATGCCGGGGTGCCGCTCAAGAACCAGCAAGGCATGGTGCTGGGCAGCCTGTGCATCATGCATGACATGCCGCGACGCATGAATGCTTCGGACATGGATGCCCTGCACGACATGGCTAAAGATTTGATGGAGCGTTTGCGAGAACAGGGACGTGTCGCGCAAGAGCCCGGTACCCCCGCACCGCCAGCGTCATGACTGCCGGGCAACCGTACGCCGTAGATGTATGGTTACAGGCTGCTGTGCAGCATCTCCTCGTAGTCGTGCGCACTGGCCGTGCGTGGATTGGTGCCATGGCAGTGGTCTTTGAGCGCACCGTCTATCACCTGGGCAAACCATGCAGGCTCTACACCCATGGCGGCCAAGCCTGCGGGCAACCCAAGCCGTGCATTCATGTCACGGATGGCAGCGGGTATGTCGCTGGCACGGCTCAGGCCCATGGCGTGTGCCATTTTTTCAAGCCGCTGTTCGCGCTGCACCGAATCTGCCTGTGCGTTAAAACGTACCACGGCGGGCAAAAACATGGCGTTGAGCGTGCCATGGTGCAGGCGTGGCGAGATGCCGCCCAGGCTGTGACTCAGGCTGTGGACGCAGCCCAGGCCTTTTTGAAATGCCATGGCGCCTTGCATGCTGGCGCTCATGAGCTGGCGGCGCGCCTCGGCGTCCTGCCCATTGCGTGTGGCGCGTTCGATGTGCGCCCAGCCACGCGTCAGGCCGTCCAGTGCAATTCCGTCGGCGGGGGGGTTAAAGGCTGCTGACATGAAAGTTTCCATGCAATGAGCCACCGCGTCCATGCCGGTGGCCGCCGTGAGCATGGGGGGCAGGCCATAGGTCAGTTCGGGATCGCAAATGGCCGCCTTGGGCACCAGGTGCCACGAGTGAAAGCCCAGTTTGCGGTGGTCTTGGACGATGATGATTGCGCCACGTGCTACTTCGCTGCCAGTGCCGCTGGTGGTGGGGACGGCAATGATGGGGGCCACGGCCTCGGTGATTTTTGCAGAGCCGCCTTCAATGGTGGCGTACATCTTGAGTGGGCCTTCGTGCGTGGCGGCAATCGCCACGCCCTTGGCGCAGTCAATGGCGCTGCCTCCGCCAACGGCAATCAAGCCATCGCAGTGGTGCTGCTTGTACAGGGCGGCGGCCGCGTGAACCGCTGCCTCTGTGGGGTTGCTGGGGGTGCTGTCAAAGACGGTGACGGGCAGATCACCCAGTGCATCCAGTGCCTTTTGCAGCACTCCGGCGGCTTTGACGCCAGGGTCGGTCACGACCAGCGGGCGTGTGATGCCTACGCGCTGGCATTCCTGCGCCAGCAGGCGCACGGCACCAAAGTCAAACTGAATGTGCGTGACGTAATTGATAAAAGCCATATCCTGCCCCCAGCCCCGTGGTGTTCAAACAGTCCTTATTTTGGACAAGTGGGGGGTGGATGACCAGCTTGGCAACCCTCAGGCAAGGCTGCGTTGGGTCACGCAAGGGACAATCCACTTGCCTGCAGCGGCCCTGTGATTGCTGCATGATGTGCAGCTTTGTGATTGCTGCTTGCGTGCTGTGAACGACGAAAACGATCTGAATCCCCATCCCCTGACCCCTGCCATGCGCGATGTGCTGCGCCGCATGCGACGTGCCAACCGCCCGCATCTGCATACCTTGTCTGCGCAGCAGGCACGTGTCGCTTATGAAGCGGGCGCGGGTGTGCTGGAAATTGCCAAGCAGGCACTGCCCCGTGTAGAAGACATACGTATTGCCGCACGCGATGGCACTGCATTGCCTGCACGCCTGTATGCGCCAAGCACCTGTGCGCCTTTGCCTGTACTGCTGTACCTGCATGGCGGTGGTTTCACCATTGGCAGCGTGGCTACGCACGATGTGCTTTGCCGCCAGCTGGCGCATCTGGCGGGTTGCGCAGTGGTGTCGCTGGACTACCGGCTTGCGCCAGAGCACCAGTTCCCCACGGCCATTAACGACGCGTGGGATGCCCTGCAATGGCTGGCTGCTCACGGAGACACGCTGGGGCTGGACACCCAGCGCATGGCCGTAGGCGGTGACAGCGCAGGCGGGACACTGGCTGCCGCCTGTGCGATTTTGGCGCGTGATGCAGGCCTGAGCCTGCAGCTGCAATTGCTGATTTACCCCGGCACCTGTGCCCACCAGGATACGGATTCGCACTTTCGCTATGCCCACGCACTGGTGCTGGAGCGCGAAGGCATTCTCTGGTTTTTTGACCAATATGTGCGCAATGACGCAGACCGCGAAGACTGGCGCTTTGCACCTTTGCTGGCTCCTGATGTTGAAGGCGTGGCACCGGCGTTTTTATGCCTGGCTGAGCTGGACCCCCTGGTGGATGAGGGTGTGCAGTACGCCGATATGCTGCGCATGGCGGGGGTGCCGGTGGATCTGGAGATCTACAAAGGCGTGACACACGAATTCATCAAGATGGGCCGCGCCATTCCTGAAGCGCGCCAGGCCCATGCCGACATGGCCGCTGCATTGCGCGCGGCACTGGGCACAACGCCCACTGTTTGAACTGCACCAGAAAGAGAACCACATGCTCCCTCAAGACTTTCGCTGCCGCCATCGCCTGACCGTGCGCTGGGCGGAGGTAGATGCCCAGAAAATTGTCTTCAATGCCCACTATCTGATGTACGCCGATGTGGCGATCACAGACTACTGGCGCCAGATGGCTTTGCCATACGCCCAAAGCTGGGGCCATCTGGGCGGCGAGCTGTTTGTCAAGAAGGCCACCGTCACTTACTTTGCATCAGCACAAATGGGCGATGTGCTGGACATTGGCATTCGCTGCGTCAAGCAAGGCAACACCTCGCTGCAGTTTGAGGCGGGCATCTTCCGGGGCCAGCAATTGCTCAACACAGTAGAGCTGGTGTATGTGTTTGCCGATGCGCAGCGCCAGCCGCAACCCGTGCCGCAGCAATTGCGTGACATGCTGACCGCGTTTGAAGCAGGTCAGGAGATGGTGCAACTGCGTTCGGGCAGCTGGAACGATCTGGGTCGTCTGGCTGAGCGCTTGCGCATGGAAGTGTTTGTCAAAGAGCAGGGCGTTCCAGCTGAGATCGAAATGGATGAGTTTGACCCTGTCTGCCGCCACGTTGTAGCGGTAAACGGGCTGGGCCATGCCGTGGGCACAGGCCGCCTGATCACCGATGCCCCCGGTGTGGCGCGCATTGGGCGCATGGCCGTGGCGCGTGAAATGCGCGGCAGCCGCGTGGGTCGCCAGGTGCTGGATGCATTGATGGCTGCTGCACGCGAGCGTGGTGACAAGGAAGCCGTACTGCATGCGCAAGTGCATGCGAAAAACTTCTACGCTCGCGCTGGCTTTGTGCCTGAAGGCCAGGTGTACGACGAAGCCGGCATTGACCACATCACCATGCGTCTGAAGTTTTAATAGCTGCATACGCTCAATAACAAAGGGTTTCAGATACTTTTGATCTGAAACCCTTTGTCGTATAAGCGATGGCTGCTCTTAAATTTTGAAAGCCTGCACGCTGTGCGCCATGTGCACGGTTTGATCGTGCAGGCTGGCGGCAGCAGCGCTGGACTCTTCTGCCAGAGCCGAGTTCTGGGACATGGCGTGCTCCAGCTGGTTGATGGCCTGGGAGATGTCTGCCATGGCCGCGTTTTGTGCGTGGGTCGAGCTGACAATTTCACGCATGTGGTCTGTCACGTTGCCTGACGCCTGCTGCAGCAGATGCATGGCGCTGAGTGCCTCCTTGCTTTGCGCCGCTCCCACGCCGATAGATTGTTCCGAGGTCTCAATCAGCTGGCGGATCTGCTTGGCAGACTCGGCCGAGCGCAGCGCCAGACGACGTACTTCTTCTGCAACCACGGCAAAGCCACGGCCTTGCTCCCCGGCACGGGCGGCTTCAACGGCAGCATTCAACGCCAGCAGGTTGGTTTGAAAAGCCAGACTGTCCACCACGGAGACAATGTCGGAAATCTGCTCCGACTGCTGGCTGATGGAAGCCATGCTCTGCGCCAGCTCGTTCACTACGTGCTGGCCTTTTTGTGCGGCCTGCGTGGCGTTGCGTGTCATGGTGTCGGCCTCTGAGGCCAGAGCGCGGGCTTGCTCGACAGTGGCCAGTACGCGGCCAGCCGCATTGGCGGTTTCTTCCAAAGCGCTGCAAGCGGTTTCGGTGCGCAAAGACAGGTCACTGCTGCCCGCCTCAATTTCCTGGCTCGCCGTCTGTACCTGTGTTGCACTGTGGCTGACGGTGCGCACAATCGCATTGAGTTTCAGAATAAATTCTTTTAAATCCTGCGCCAATGGCGTTTGAACAGATTGATGGTGAATATTGAGGTTGAATTTGTCACCGTCGTGAATGGCATCTACAAGGCTTTGCAATTCAATGCCTTGCAAATAGGATTCAGACATTTTCTTGACGATTAATATTTCAACAGCAGTCTGCACAATGACAAATGCGGCGTGCAGAACAATTTTTGCAAAATCCGCTTCAGTGGTGCAGTAAATGCCGTAGCCCCAGGCTTGCAGGCGGTCAAATAAAATATGGTGAATGGCAAAAAAAACAGCGCAGGCCAGTATGACCCGCCATTGGCGGTACACCATGACCAGTGCCAGCGTGACAAAAACACCAAAGTGAAATTCCAGGGTGCCCAGCGACACCTGAATATGCAAGACAACGGCAGCGCACAGCAGTATCGGCAGCACATAGCGCGCCAGTGCCGTACCGCTGCTGGTAAAGAAAACCACAGCAGCCAGACCTATGAGGCTGGGGCCGGCAATCAAGGCTATATCAACGCTGGAGTAATGCCAGCCAATTGGAATGGCCAGTAGCGCATAAATGCTGATCAAAATCAGCATCAAACGGTCTGCCTGGCGGCTGACGTCAGTCAGTGCTTCTTGCGTATTGGTTTTTTTGCTTGAATAGCTGAACGAAGACGAGTCTTTTTGAATTGCAAATGAATTCATGAGAAATGCTGAAAGCTTCAATCTGGGATAGAAGCTTTAATGGGTAAAGTAGTAAATGAATGCAGAGGCTCTGAATTTAAATATTTAACATTTATTAGAATAATATAAATATTAATTTCAAGGAAGTCTGCAGCCTTAAATCATAGCAGTGCGCGAGATTTTGTTTTTTAGTCCCTGGCAAAGGGGAGTTAATCGTGGGGGCAGATTGTTAATAAATGACAAATAAGCACAAGTTTCAATTTTGAGTTAATGCAGCCAGATTTGCCAGCTGCAGGCGCTGCAATGCCAGGGCCTGCAGCTGCTGCGCAAGGCCTCCTTCAATGGCGGGGTGCAGGGCCAGATGGCTGCGCAGCAACTGCAGCAGGGCCTGTGCTTCTTGTGCCTGGGCGGTGTTCAGGATGGCTACGGTCATGCCTGGGCGTGGGTGTGCTGTCAGCAGGCCCTCATGGCACAGCAGCTTCATGGCTTCGCGCACGGGTGTGCGGCTGACTCCCAGGCTGCTGGCAATCTCTCCATCCAGCAATTCCGTGCCGGGAAGCCATTCGCCCTGCAAGATGCGCTGGCGCAGGCGATCGGCAATGGCCGTGCTCAGGGATTGGGGCTGGAGGGGCAGGCAGGCAGTCATTCACGCACGGGCGCGCGTTGCACGCGCCACTTTCACAGATAAAGGCGGCGATTGTCTGTGAGGTGCCGGGTGTGTGCTGCAACGCCGCGCAATGGGCGGAGCGCTGCAGCGGTTTTGCCCTGTGGCTTATGCGCGGCTGCGGCCCCAGCTCATGACGGCAGTGCCTGCAATGGCCATGGCCCCGCCCAGCAGCATGGGGGTGTCAATGCGCTCGCCCAGCAAAAAAGCAGAGATCACTACGCCAAACAGCGGCACCAGCGTGATGTAGCCTGAGGCAGCGCCGGCGCCCAGCGCTTTGACCCCGTCAAAATACCAGGCGTAGGCCAGTGCAGTGGCGCCAAACGCCAGAAAGAGCAGGGCCACCCACGCTGTGGTGCCGCTGTCAACCGCGCTTGCCAGGCCGCTGGGGCCTTCCACAATCAGGCTGCCTGCCAGCAAAAGCAGGGCGCCAATGGTGCTGGTGACGGCGGTGGTCGATAGCGCATCTACCCCCGTGAGCATCCAGCGGCCAATCAAGGTGTAGAGCACCCAGCAGACCACGCAGCCCAAAATCAGCAGCTCGCCAATACCCATGGCACCTTGCAAGATTTCAAGTGGTTTGCCGTGCGAAAGGACAACCACGGCCCCCACCACAGCCAGCAGCATGCCTGCGGCAATGATGGCGTTCAGGCGCTCTTTAAACAGCCATGCAGCCATCAACAGTGTCATGACGGGGTTGAGTGTGATGACAAGCGCGGCTTTTCCTGCTGGCAGGTGCTGCAGGCCTGACAAAAAGAATGCGGCATAGCCAAACACGCCTGTGGCGCCCGCTGCGGCCATGCCCAGCCAGCGCTGTGCGCTCCAGCTCCTGAGCTGGCTAAAGCCGCCTGCCCAGTACATCCACGGAATCAGCACCATGGCAGCCAGCACAAAGCGCAGGCATGCGCCTGCCAGTGGCGGCATGGATTGCGCAATGATGCGCCCTGCAGGCCATGATGCCCCCCATAAAACGGCCATGCCGATAAGCCGCAGGTGCGGGCCAAAACGCGGATGTGATTGCATAGGCATGACTATGCACCAGCGCAGCTGCGCGGCGCAGCAAAACATGTCGCTCAGGCACGGTGCCTTGCGCTGCAATGACGCTTTAGCGCATTACGGCAAAGCGCAGACAGCTATGTTTTTATAGGCTCATATTTCGCTAAGAGCGCATGCGTGCATGAGCAAGCCTTGGCCACGCCGACTAGGATGCGTGGCTGCGAGAAACTGGAATTTTTGGATGCTTGAAGATAAAAAAGCACGCACTTTGCGTGCTGCGCTGTTTGGTTTGTTTGTAGTGATTGGCGTGGCTACATCTACCTGGGTGACACGCACGCCGGCCTTGCGCGATGCGCTGCAGGCCAGTACCGAGCAGATGGGCATGATTTTGTTCGGTTTCTCACTGGGCTCCATGGCGGGAATTTTGTCGTCCAACTGGCTGGTTGAGCGATTGCATGCACGCCAGGCGATGGTGGCGGGCATGGCCGCCAACCTGGCGGGTCTGGCACTGCTGGCAGTGGGCGCAGGCATGGCCAGCGTGACGGTGGTGGTGCTGGGCTTCATGCTGTTTGGTGTGGGCATGGGCTGGGCCGATATTGCGGTCAATGTGGAGGCAGGAGCCATCGAGAAGCTGCAGCAGCGCCCGCTGATGACCACGTTGCACGGCTGCTTCAGTCTGGGGGCCATGCTCGGTGCCCTGCTGGGCACGCTCATGGCCTGGCTGCAGGTGCCGGTCATGCACCATTTGCTGGGTGTGGTCGTGGTGGGCGGCGTGCTGACGGCTCCGTTGGTGCGCCGGGTGGAAAACCTCAGCGCGGTCAAGGCAGCAACTGGGGATGCAGGGGAGGCCGGACATGGCGGCTTTGTGCTCAATGCTTTCAAAGACCCCCGCGTGCTGCTGATTGGCTTGTTTGCGCTGGGCCTGGCGCTGACTGAAGGTGCTGCGCACGACTGGCTGCCTTTGCTGATGGTCGATGGCTACCAGTTCAGCAATGCGCAGGGCACGTTGATCTACATGCTGTTTACTCTGGGCGTAACGGTGGCGCGCCTGGGCGGACAGTGGCTGCTGCAGCGCTTTACACGCCTGGCACTGATGCGTGCCAGTGCCGTGCTGGCAGGCTCGGGTTTGCTGGTGGTCGTGTTTGCGCAAAGCCCCGTGCTGGGTGCCATCGCCGTGGTGCTGTGGGGGCTGGGCGCTGCGCTGGGCTTTCCGCTGGCTTTGTCCGCAGCGGCAGAAGGAGAGGGCAACAGTGCCCAGCGAGTGGGCGCGGTGGCCTCACTGGGTTATGTGGCTATTTTGGTGGGGCCACCAGCGCTGGGCTTTGTGGGTGAGGTGTGGGGTTTGCGCTTGGCCATGCTGCCTGTGCTGGTGGCGTGCTGTGCGGCCCTGGTGCTGACGTGGTACTTCAAGCCGCAGCCGCTCAAGCTGCGCACCATAGCCACCAAAGGGTAATGCTGTAAATCGCTTGGAGCGCCTATGGACCACGGGCGCAGCGAGCTATGGATTCAGAAAATGCCCATCTGCAAACCACTGGCCAAGGCAGCGCCCAGCGCGTGGCATTGCGCCAGGTCGGTATCGCTGATGTGCTTGGCAGCTGCGATCGCCTCTGGCGTTTGGGCGTGGGTGCAGATAATCAGTGGCTCGGCCACGGCGTTCAAGCGCCAGCCAGTGGCAATGCGTGCAATTTGCCGTGCTGCGTTGCTGCCATCACTGCCCGCGCACACCAGCGTGGCATAAGGGCGGCCATTGATGCGCTCTAGTGCGCCGTAGTAGCTGCGGTCGAAAAAGTCTTTCAGCAAGCCGCTCATGGCAGCCAGATTTTCAGGTGTGGCAAACACATAGCCATCGGCCTGCAGTACGTCGTCAGGCCCAGCCTCGCTGGCATGCAGCAGGTGCACTTGCACGCTGCCTTCCGTCAATGCGCCTTCACGCAGCGCATGCACCATCTGGCGCGTGCCGCCGGTGTGGCTGTGGTAGATGATGAGCAGGGTTTTGGCGCGGTTCATGCCTAGCAGCATACGCAAACTGTGCTTAATAAAAAAGAGAGCTGCTATCGCTTATGTATGCTTGTTTTCAGAGTGTTTTAGTTCTGAAAACGTTTCACACAAGGCGATAGCAGCTCTCTTTTAAGGATCGATTTACAGCTCTTCGACGCGGCGTGCCGGGTAGCTGTCCCAGCTTTGGCAGCCCGGGCAGTGCCAAAAGTGCTGGCGTGCCTCAAAGCCGCAGGCGGCGCAGCGGTAGCGGCTCAGGGGCTTGCTTGCGTGCTCCAGCGCTTTTTGAATGGCAGGGTGGTGCTCTTCGTGCTCCAGTGTCTCGCCTGCCAGCCATTTGGTGGCGGCCACCAGTGATGGTTCTTTGGACAGGTGCTGCACATACCAGTCGCGGCTGTCGCCACTGGCAGAAGCAGCTGGCGCAGTGTTCAGCGTGACCAAGGCATCGAGCAAATCCAGCGACGGCATCTGCGCATAACGGCTGCGCAGCAGTTGCTCTGCAGCTGCCTGCTGGCCTGTGGCAGCAGCCACTTCCAGCATCAGTGGAGCGGCCAGTGGCAGGCCCTGGGGCGTGGTCTGTGCCAGGTCCTGCAAGGTGTTCCAGGCGTCTTGCGATTGGTTCAGCCGGTGCTGAATGCGAGCCAGCTCAATCCGGGGGCGTGGTGTTTGCGGCGCAATGCGTACAGCTTCATGCAGCAACTGGCTGGCCACATCGAGCTGCGCATGGCTGGCCTGCTCGTTGGCTTGTTCGCAAAGATAGTGCGCCAAGCGGCCACTGAAATCGCCCTGATTGGCGGTTTGCATGCGCCGGGCAATTTCTGCAGCCTGCGCCCAGTCGCGCGAACGTTCATAAATTGCCAGCAACGCCAGGCGTGCTTCAGCTTCGTAGGCAGAGCCTTCCAGGCGACGCAGGGCTTCTTCTGCACGGTCGAGCAGGCCTGCCTTTAAAAAGTCCTGGGCCAGCCCATGCTGGGCACGGTCCCGGTCTTCGCGGCTTAAATCTGCCCGAGACAGCAGGTGCTCATGCACGCGCACGGCGCGGTGGTACTCACCGCGGCGGCGAAACAGGTTGCCCAGTGCAAAGTGCAGATCGGCGGTCTCGGGGTCGTTTTGCACAGCCTCAATGAACGCATCAATCGCTTTGTCTTGTTGCTCATTGAGCAAGAAGTTCAGACCCTTGAAGTACGCCTTGGGCGCTTGGCGGTTGTCCTGACGCACCTGACGCAAGTCCATGCGCGAGGCCAGCCAGCCCAGTACAAAAGCCAGAGGCAGGCCCAGAAGAATCCAGCTGAGATCAAAGTCCATGGAGTGTCGGTGGGATGGGTTCAGGGAGTGTGCTGTTGGCGGTGGCAGGTGTGTCAGCCGCAGCAGCAGGCTGGCTCAGCTTGACGGCGGTGCTGCGCTGTTTCCACCATCGGGGAACCATCACGAGCACGCCCGCGATCAGGCCGCCCACGAAGGCCGTCAGTACCACCAGCACCAATGGTGCTTGCCACTGTGTGCCAAAGAAAAAATGCACAGTCGCGTTTTGCTGGTTGTTGAGCGCGAAGGCAAACAGGGTGAAAAAAATGGCTGCTTTGAGCAGCCACAGCAGGTATTTCATGCGAGCCCTTCCTTGTTGGCCTGAATTTTAGGCGCACAGGGGGGCTGGCGAGCAAACAGTGCGTGTAAGACTGTGGTCTTCAGTCTGCAGCAGGTGCTGCGACAGGCGTCGCAGGCGATGTCTGGAAATCGACGGACTCACGCAAGGCCTTGCCGGGCTTGAAGTGAGGAACGCGTTTTTCCGGAATGCTGACAGATTCGCCGCTGCGAGGGTTGCGACCAATGCGGGCAGGACGGCGCGAAACGGAGAAGCTGCCAAAACCACGAATCTCAATGCGCTGGCCTTGCACCAAGGCATCGCTGACGGCATCTTGAATGGTTTTAACGGCGTGTTCTGCGTCACGCTGGGTGAGCTGGGCAAAACGGGCTGCCAGTTCTTCAACTAAATCGGATCGAGTCATGGAGCAATCATCCCAAGCGGTACTTGGAAAAAACGACGGGCGCCTTGACAGCGCCCGTCGAGGGTCTTAGCCACTGCTCAGGTGAGCAGTTTTAAAGACTTTTTACTTGTCGGCGTCCAGCTTGGCGCGCAGCAAAGCGCCCAGACTAGTTGTACCGGCATTTTCCTTGGAGGACTGAGCCGACAGGGAAGCCATGGCTTCTTGCTGCTCAACCATGTCCTTTTGCTTGATGGACAGCTGGATGTTGCGGGTCTTGCGATCCACGCTGATCACCACGGCAGTCACTTCGTCGCCTTCCTTGAGGATGGAGCGAGCATCTTCCACGCGGTCACGCGACAGCTCGGAGACACGCAGGTAACCCAGAATGTCTTCGCCCAGGTCGATTTCAGCGCCCTTAGCGTCCACAGTCTTGACCTTACCGGTCACGATCTGGCCCTTGTCATTCACAGTTGCGAATGTGGTGAAAGGATCGCTGTCCAGCTGCTTGATGCCCAGGGAGATGCGCTCGCGCTCGACGTCAACGCCCAACACGATGGCTTCAACTTCTTGGCCCTTCTTGTAGTTACGAACAGCGGCTTCGCCAGTTTCGTTCCAAGACAGGTCAGACAGGTGCACCAGGCCGTCGATACCAGCAGCCAGACCCACGAACACGCCGAAGTCGGTGATGGACTTGATAGGGCCCTTCACGCGGTCGCCGCGCTTGGTGTTCTGAGCAAATTCTTGCCAAGGATTGGCCTTGCATTGCTTCATGCCCAGGGAGATGCGACGCTTGTCTTCGTCGATTTCCAGAACCATGACTTCCACTTCGTCGCCCAAAGACACGAGCTTGGAAGGAGCGATGTTCTTGTTGGTCCAGTCCATTTCGGAAACGTGCACCAGGCCTTCGATGCCGGGTTCCAGTTCCACGAATGCGCCGTAGTCAGCAATGTTGGTGACCTTGCCGAACAGGCGAGTAGCCGAAGGATAGCGGCGAGCAACGCCCATCCATGGGTCATCACCCATTTGCTTCAGACCCAGAGACACGCGGTTCTTTTCGGTGTCAAACTTCAGGATCTTGGCTGTGATTTCCTGACCAGCTGTCACCACTTCGGATGGGTGACGTACGCGACGCCATGCCATGTCAGTGATGTGCAGCAGGCCGTCGATACCGCCCAGGTCCACGAACGCACCGTATTCGGTGATGTTTTTGACCACGCCTTGAACAATGGCGCCTTCCTTCAGGGTTTCCATCAGCTTGGCGCGTTCTTCGCCCATGGAAGCTTCCACCACAGCGCGGCGCGACAGCACCACGTTGTTGCGCTTGCGATCCAGCTTGATGACCTTGAATTCCAGGGTCTTGTTTTCGTAAGGAGTCAGATCCTTGACGGGACGTGTGTCGATCAGCGAACCGGGCAGGAATGCACGGATGCCGTTGACCAGAACGGTCAGGCCGCCCTTGACCTTGCCGGAAGTTGTACCGGTCACGAATTCGCCAGATTCCAGCGCCTTTTCCAGCGACAGCCAGGAAGCCAGACGCTTCGCTGTGTCACGGGACAGGATGGTGTCGCCGTAGCCGTTTTCGATCGAACCGATCGCCACGGACACGAAGTCACCAACTTGAACTTCAATTTCGCCCTGGTCGTTCTTGAATTCGTCGATTGGCACATAGGCTTCCGACTTCAGGCCAGCGTTCACCACCACGAAGTTGTGCTCAACGCGCACGACCTCAGCAGTGATAACTTCGCCGGGACGCATTTCAGTGCGTTGCAACGATTCTTCGAATAGGGCGGCAAAAGATTCAGACATGTATTTCCTTGTCCACTTACAGGTTTCCGGCTGCACTATTGCGGCACGTTTTTATGGCTGTAAGCGAAGGTGCAGGCAAAACCTGCGGGTTAAATGGTTGATAACCGCAGAGCCAGTGCGCATGTAGCGCGGATGTGGTCTGCGGGCCATGGGTGCCAGCTTCAAGCGATGGGCGCAAAAGGCTGACGTTGCTCCCACCAGGTCAACACTTGCTGCACGGCCTCATCAATCGTGCTGTCGGAGTTGTCCCAGTGAAGGGCGTCTTGTGCGGGCTTGAGGGGCGATGCCGCGCGATTGATGTCGCGCGCGTCGCGGGCTTCAAGGTCCGCAATCAGGTCTGCCATGTTAGCAGAAAGTCCCTTGGAAATCAATTGCTTGTAGCGGCGTTCTGCGCGGCATTGCACGCTGGCCGTTAAGTACACTTTCAAAGGGGCGTCGGGGAATATGGTGGTGCCCATGTCGCGGCCATCACCGACCAGTCCTGGCAGCCGGCAAAAGTTGCGCTGCACCTGCAGCAGCGCTTGGCGCACGGCAGGAAATGTGGCCACTTGCGAGGCATTCATGCCCGCCTGTTCGGTGCGGATGTCCAGCGAAATATCATCGCCATCGAGCAAGACTTGCTGATCGGGCAAGAAGGTGATGACCTTGCTGCTGACAAGGTCTGCAATGGCCTGGGCATTGGCTTCGGTCAGCTCAATGCCTGCGCGAGAGGCCGCCAAGCCGGTGATGCGATAGAGCGAGCCAGAGTCCAGCAGGTGGTAACCCAGGCGCTTGGCAACGATGGCGGCAATGGTGCCTTTGCCGGATGCGGTGGGTCCGTCAATGCAGATGACGGGCGCGGACTCAGAGGGCTGGGTCACACTGAAGAAGGCTTCGAAATAGTCCGGGAAGGTCTTGCCCACGCACTGGGGGTCTTGGATGCGCACGGGCAGGCCTGCGGGGTTGAATGCGGCCAGCGAAAAACACATGGCGATGCGGTGATCGTCATAGGTGTGGATGCTGGCGGCTGTCCAGTCGCTGCGTGAGGCGGGTGGAGTAATGCGGATGTAGTCCGCACCTTCTTGCACAGTGGCGCCCAGTTTGCGCAGCTCATTGGCCATGGCAGCAATGCGGTCGGTCTCTTTGACGCGCCAGCTGGCGATGTTGCGCAGCGTGGTGGTGCCGTCGGCAAACAAGGCCATGGCACCCAGCGTCATGGCGGCATCTGGAATGTGATTGCAATCCATGTCGATGGCCTTCAAAGGCCAGGCGCCGCGTGAGATGTGCAGCCAGTTGGGGCCGCTTTGCACCACAGCGCCCATGGCCTGTGCCGCTTCGACAAAGCGGATATCTCCCTGAATGGAGTCTTTGCCTACGCCCAGCACCTTGATGCCATTTTGACCATTAGCGCCCGTAGTTAATGCGCCCAGCGCTATGAAATAGCTGGCGGAAGAGGCGTCGGCCTCCACATGGATGTCGCCGGGCGACTGGTAGCGGCTGCCAGCGGCAATGGTGAAGCGCTGCCAGTTGTCGTTTTTTACGGCAATGCCAAAGCGCGCCAGCAACTGCAGCGTGATGTGGATGTAGGGCTTGGAGATCAGCTCGCCGATCACCTCGATGGTGATGTCCTGCTCGGTAGCCAGCAAAGGCAGGGCCATGAGCAGCGAGGTCAGGAACTGGCTGGAGACATCCCCGCGCACCTTGATGGATTCGCTGCCCAGCTGGCTGAAGTCGGGCTGGCCGATCTTCAGGGGCGGAAAGCCTTCATCCTTCAGATAGTCGATCTTGCATCCCAGCTGGCGCAGCGCATCCACCAAGTCGCCGATAGGTCGCTCGTACATGCGGGGCACACCTGTCATCTCAAAATTGCCACCCAGCACGGCCAATGCCGCCGTCAGCGGACGCATGGCGGTGCCGGCATTGCCCAGAAACAGCTGGCCGCGCGCATTGTTGGGCAAGAAGCCGTCGATGCCGGTGATGCGCAGGGGCTGACCAGCGAACACGGCTGCAGGTTCCACCACGCAGCCAATTTGCTGCAAGGCCTGCAGCATGACGCGGGTGTCATCAGAGTCGAGCACGTCATGCACAACCGTGGTGCCCTGGCTCAAAGCGGCCAGCAGCAGCACGCGGTTAGAGATGCTCTTGGAGCCGGGCAGTTGTACGCTGCCGCTGGCCGTGGCCAGGTGAGGCAGGTCAAGAAAGGCGGTGTGGTACATGCGTAAAAACGAAAAAAGTTAAGCGCAGGCCGGGGGTTACGCGGCGCTGGCAGTGGTCGGCGGGTTAAAGCGGCATTGCGTGCGGGCAGCGCTGGCCAGTGTGATCATGTCTTCCAGAGCCTGGGCGTCATCCGTTAGCAGCACTTGCTCAAACGCTTGCATGGCTTGTTTGAAGTGCTGCGTTTGTGCCAGCACTTCTGTTTTGTTGGCCAGCAAAATATCGCGCCACATCTTGGGTTCGCTGGCTGCAATGCGGGTGAAGTCGCGAAAGCCAGGACCCGCCAGTGCGAGGAAGGCATCGGCTTGATCCTGGCGCATGACGCTTTGCATCATGGCAAATGCCAGCATGTGCGGCAGGTGGCTGATGGCGGCAAAAGCGGCGTCATGGGTCTCGGGAGACATGATGCGCACATCGCACCCCAGTGCCTTCCACAGGGCCTCGGCCTTGTGCAGGTGCGATGTCAGTGTGCGCTCGGTGGGGGTGAGGATGACCTTGGCACCCCGGTACAGATGCTCGTCTGCGTGGGCTACGCCGGCCACTTCTTTGCCGGTGTTGGGGTGGGCCGGGACAAAGCTGCAAATGCGGCTGCCCAGCGCATCGCGTGCGGCCTGCACGACATCAGTTTTGGTAGAGCCCACATCCATGATCAGCATCTGTGGTGTCACCAGGTGCTTGATGGATTTGAGGGTGGCTTCGGTGGCTCCCACGGGCACGGCCAGCAGCACAATGTCGGCCCCGGCTGCAGCCAGCAAGGCCGAGGGGGCTTCCACGTCAATCACACCCATCTGCAATGCGCGCGCTGTGGTTGTGGGGGATTTGCTGTAGCCCACCACGCGCTTGACCAGGCCCGCTTTTTTCAGCGCCAAGGCGAACGAGCCGCCCATCAAGCCGCAGCCAATCAGTCCTAACTGTTCAAACATTCCTGCGTTTCCTTACGCTGTCACGGGGTAGGTGCCCAGTACTTTGTAGAAGGCCGACAGTGACTGCAGCTCTTGCAGTGCCCGCGCAACGTTGGGCTGCGCGGGGTGGCCTTCCAGATCGATGTAGAAGTAATACTCCCACTGGCCGGTGCGGGCAGGGCGTGATTCAAAGCGCGTCATCGATACACCGTGCGTCTTGAGGGGAACCAGCAGATCGTGCACCGCACCAGGCTGGTTGGGCACCGAGATGACCAGGCTGGTGCAATCTTTGGCAGTGGGTGCCGGTGTGGACAGTGTGTGCGGCAGGCAGATGACGGCAAAACGCGTGCGGTTGTAGGCGTCGTCCTGAATGGCGTGGCTGACGATGTGCAGGCCAAACTGCTGCGCCGCACGTTCGCTGGAGATGCCCGCCCACGTGGGGTTCAGGGCTGCCAGGCGCGCGCCTTCGGCATTGCTCTCGACGGGGCGGCGCTCTGCGTGCGGCAGGTGTTTGGACAGCCAGGCGTGGCACTGGGCCAGTGCCTGCGGGTGCGCTGCCACCACGGTGATGCCTTCCAGCGAATTGTTGCTGCACAGCAGGTGGTGACGAATGAGCATGCTCACCTCGCCCACGATGTGGCAAGGCGTGTTGCGGAACATGTCCAGCGTGCGGTTGACCACGCCTTCGGTGGAGTTTTCAACCCCCACTACGCCATATTGCGCGCTGCCTGCAGCAGTGGCGTGGAACACTTCTTCAAACGTGTTGCAGTACAAAAAGTCTGCAGCGCCGCCAAAATATTGCACGGCCGCTTCTTCGCAGAAGGTCCCTGCAGGCCCGAGCACCGCCACGCGCTGGGGCGATTCCAGCGCCAGGCAGGCCGACATGATCTCGCGCCAGATGGCGGCCACGTGCGCGCCCTTGAGCGGGCCGGGGTTGTTGTTCTTGATTTTTTCGATGACCTGCGCCACGCGATCAGGGCGAAAGAACGTGGTGCCTTCTTTTTTCTTCAGCTCACCCACCTGCTCGGCCACGCGTGCACGCTGGTTCACCAGCTCCAGCAGTTGGTTGTCCAGACTGTCGATCTGGTTGCGCAGCTGCAGCAGCTCCGGTGTGGCTTGGGGTTGAGTGCTCATGGTTTCCTCGAAAAGCAGAGCAGCTAGCGCTTATGTATAAAGGCTTTTAGATATAAAACTATCTGAAAACCTTATCTGGTAAGCGCTGGAAGCTCTTATTTTTTAAATCAATGCAAATGCAGTTTAAGCGCTGGTGCGTTCGAAATCTTGCATGTAGGCCACCAGGGCCTGCACGCCTTGCAGGGGCATGGCGTTGTACAGGCTGGCACGCATGCCGCCCACCGACTTGTGGCCCTTGAGCTGCAGCAGCCCGCGTGCCTTGGCACCTGCCAGGAAGGCATCGTTGCGGCTTTCATCGCGCAGAAAGAATGGAATGTTCATGCGCGAGCGGTAAGCCACATCTACCTTGTTCACGTACAGCTGCGAGTTGTCCAGGTACTGGTAGAAAAGCTCGGCCTTGGCTTTGTTGCGCACTTCCATTGCGGCCACACCACTTAAGGCACCTTCGGTCTGGCGCTTGAGCCATTGAAAGGTCAGGCCCGCCATGTAGATGCCCCAGGTGGGGGGGGTGTTGAACATGGACTGGTTATCGGCCACGGTCTTGTAGTTGAAGGCCGAAGGGCAGATGTCCAGCGCATGCCCCAGCAAGTCATCACGCACGATGACAATGGTCAGGCCCGCAGGGCCAATGTTCTTTTGCGCCCCGCCAAAGGCCAGACCCACGCGGCTCCAGTCCAGCGCACGGGAGGCGACGTTGGACGAAAAATCGATCACCAGCGGAGCATCGCAGCCCAGCGCCTTCAGGTCGGGCAGCTGTTGAAACTCCACGCCGTGGATGGTTTCGTTGCTGCACAGGTGCACGTACTGTGCATCCTTGCCCAGCTCCCAGCTGGCAGCATCAGGCACGCTGGTGAAGTTGGATGCTGCACCGCTGGCAGCCAGGCGGTTGCTGGCGTACTTGCCCGCTTCTTTGTGCGATTTTTGGCTCCAGCTGCCCGTCACGACGAAATCGACCGCCCCGCCCCTGGACAGGTTCAGCGGCACGATGGCGTTCTCGGCCAGGCCGCCGCCTTGCATGAACAGGATGTGAAAGTTGCTGGGCACAGCCAGCAGTTCACGCAAATCGGCTTCTGCGGTTTCGTAGATGCTGATGAACTCTTTGCCGCGATGGCTCATCTCCATCACGCCCATGCCCGAGCCGCCCCAGTTGAGCATTTCATTGGCAGCTTGGTGCAGGACTTCTTCGGGGATTGCGGCGGGACCAGCAGAAAAATTGAAAGGGCGGCTCATGGTGTGCAGTCAAATCACGTGCCAGTGCAACCAAGTGCGGCTAACTCAATCCTTGATACGTCGCTTGCTCAATCTCGCGCAGTGCTGTGGGCACTGCGCCACATCGAGCCCCTCGTATTCGGTGCAATGTTTAACTTGCTGGCCTGAATTAGCTGCGGTGGATGCTGGCAGCTATCAAAAAAATGATCTTAGGTGAAAAAACACCCCACAGTTTGCGCAGTGGGGTGTCGTTCTTTTATTGCTCGGTGGATGTATCCGGTGCTTGGCCACTGTCAGCTTCTGTGTCTTCCTCAGCTTCAGCACCTGCGGCATCGTTTTCGGCAATACGTTGCAGGCCAATCAGCTTGGCGCCTTCGTCCAGCGCCATCAGAGTGACGCCTTGCGTTGCGCGGCCCATTTCGCGGATTTCCGCCACACGGGTGCGCACCAGTACGCCCTTGTCAGTGATCAGCATGATCTCGTCTTCTGCAGCCACCAAGGTGGCAGCCACCACCTTGCCGTTGCGCTCGGACTGCTGGATGGCAATCATGCCCTTGGTGCCGCGGCCGTGGCGGGTGTATTCGCTGATGGCCGTGCGCTTGCCGTAACCGTTTTCGGTGGCGGTGAGCACACTTTGTGAGCCTTCGACCACGTTGCCTGTGCCGTCATCGGCTTCGGCCACCAGCATGGCGATCACACTTTGCGTGTCGTCAATGTTCATGCCGCGCACACCGCGTGCATTGCGGCCCATGGGGCGCACATCGTTTTCATCAAAGCGCACGGCCTTGCCACCGTCAGAAAACAGCATGACGTCGTGCTTGCCGTCAGTCAGTGCTGCGCCAATCAGGAAGTCACCTTCGTCCAGGCCCACGGCAATGATGCCCGCCTTGCGCGGGTTGCTGAACTCGGTCAGCGCCGTCTTTTTAACGGTGCCCATGCTGGTGGCCATGAAGACGTAATGATCTTCAGGGAAGGTGCGGTTGTCGCCCGTCAGAGGCAGCACCACGTTGATTTTCTCGCCTTCTTGCAGCGGGAACATGTTCACGATAGGGCGGCCACGCGAGTTGCGCGAGCCCGATGGCACCTCCCAGACCTTGAGCCAGTACATGCGCCCACGGTTGGAAAAGCACAGCAGGTAGTCGTGCGTGTTGGCAATAAAGAGCTGGTCAATCCAGTCATCTTCTTTCGTTGCTGTTGCCTGCTTGCCACGGCCACCACGTTTTTGTGCGCGGTACTCGGACAGAGGCTGGCTCTTGATGTAGCCGGTGTGGCTGAGCGTGACCACCATGTCGGTGGGCGTGATCAGGTCTTCGGTCGACAGGTCTTGCGCGCTGTACTCGATGGTGGAGCGGCGAGCGCCCAGTTTGGACTGGCCAAACTCGGCCTTCACGGCGATCAGCTCATCGCCAATGATGGTGGATACACGCTCGGGCTTGGCCAGAATGTCCAGCAGGTCTTCGATGGTAGACATGATGTCGCGGTATTCGGCCACGATCTTGTCTTGCTCCAGCCCTGTCAGGCGCTGCAGACGCATCTGCAAAATTTCCTGCGCTTGCGTGTCCGACAGGTGGTACATGCCGTCCTGGCCCAGACCGAATTCGCGCTCTAGCGATTCGGGGCGGTAGTCATCGGCATTGATCACGCCACCATCTTCGCGGGTGCGGGTGAGCATCTCGCGCACCAGCTTGCTGTCCCACGACTTTTCCATCAACGCAGCCTTGGCTACGGGGGGTGTGGGGGCGTTGCGGATGATGGCGATGAAGTCATCAATATTGGCCAATGCCACGGCCAGACCTTCCAGCACATGGCCACGATCGCGCGCCTTGCGCAACTCGAACACTGTGCGGCGCGTCACCACTTCGCGGCGGTGCTGCAAGAAGACCTTCACCAGATCCAGCAGGTTGCACAGCTTGGGCTGGCCGTCCACCAGCGCCACCATGTTGACGCCAAAGGTGTCCTGCAACTGGGTCTGCTTGTACAGATTGTTGAGTACGACTTCAGGCACTTCGCCACGCTTGAGTTCAATCACCAAGCGCATGCCGGACTTGTCCGACTCGTCCTGGATATGGCTGATGCCCTCGATCTTCTTTTCGTGGACCAGTTCAGCCATGCGCTCTTGCAGCGTCTTTTTATTCACCTGGTATGGCAACTCATCCACGATGATGGACTGGCGCTGACCACGGTCAATGTCCTCAAAGTGCACCTTGGCACGCATCACGATGCGACCACGGCCTGTGCGGTAGCCTTCCTTGACGCCATTGATGCCGTAAATAATGCCGGCAGTTGGGAAGTCGGGCGCAGGCACGATTTCCATCAGGTCGTCTACGCTGGCGTCTGGGTTGCGCAGCAAATGCAGGCAGGCATCCACCACTTCATTCAAGTTGTGTGGAGGGATGTTGGTTGCCATACCTACGGCAATACCTGCAGAGCCGTTCACCAGCAAATTAGGAATGCGCGCTGGCAGCGTCAGCGGCTCTTGCTCGGAGCCGTCGTAGTTGGGGCCGAAATCAACGGTTTCTTTGTCGATATCGCCCAGCATCTCGTGGGCAATCTTGGACAGGCGAATTTCCGTGTAACGCATCGCGGCGGCGCTATCGCCGTCCACCGAGCCGAAGTTGCCTTGCCCGTCAACCAGCATGTGGCGCAGCGAAAAATCCTGTGCCATGCGCACAATGGTGTCGTACACCGCGCTGTCACCGTGAGGGTGGTATTTACCGATCACGTCACCAACGATACGTGCCGACTTTTTGTAGGGGCGGTTCCAATCGTTGTTGAGTTCGTGCATTGCAAACAACACGCGACGATGCACTGGCTTTAAGCCATCGCGCGCATCAGGGAGGGCGCGGCCCACAATCACGCTCATAGCGTAATCAAGGTAGCTGCGGCGCATTTCCTCTTCTAGGCTGATAGGCAAAGTTTCTTTGGCAAACTGGGTCATGTAGTTGTGCTGAGTTATGCAATGACGACGAAGTGAATCATTTTAGAGGTAATGCAATGTTGTTGGCTGGCAACATCTCATAGCCATTAGGCTTTTGTCCTACCTCAAGCTGTAGTGCCAGCCATCCATTCGAATATTACGTATGGCACAATCATTTCCAGCGTTCTTGGTGATGGTCACTAATGACGTCCATGAATTTCGCAGCTTGACTGCGGCTAATCCCCAAGAGGAGAACCATGAAGAAACTGAACAAAGTAGCAATCCTGTTTGCAACCGCAGCTATGGCAACTGCTGCCGGCGCTCAAGTGAAGGCTGCCGATGGCGGTCAGGTTATCGATAACTGGAAGAACGGCACCAGCGAGCTGGTGTGGAAGAACGGTACCAACGAACTGTGCTGGCGCGATGCCAACTGGACACCTGCAACTGCCGCTGAAGGCTGCGACGGTGCTCTGGTGAAGGCTGCTGCTCCTGCTGCAGTTGCTCCAGCACCAGTGGCTCCTGTTCCTGCAGCTACTGCTTCCAAGGTGACTTTTGCTGCTGATGCTTTCTTCGACTTTGACAAGTCTGTATTGAAGCCAGAAGGCAAGGCCAAGCTGGATGATCTGGCCTCTAAGGTTCAGGGCATCAACCTGGAAGTAATTGTTGCTGTGGGTCACACTGACTCCGTTGGCTCCGCTGCTTACAACCAGAAGCTGTCCGAGCGTCGTGCTCAAGCTGTGAAGGCTTACTTGGAATCCAAGGGCATTGACAAGAGCCGTGTGTACACAGAAGGCAAGGGCGAAGCTCAGCCTGTTGCTGACAACAAGACCAAGGCTGGCCGCGCACAAAACCGTCGCGTCGAAATCGAAGTGGTCGGTACACGTAAGTAATCTCTCGTAGATTGCTAAAAAAGCCCCGGAGACGGGGCTTTTTTTTTAAGCATTCAACTCGTTGCACAATCATCAACATGACCGACTCGATCAATGTGGATCCAGCAGAGCTGGAAAAATTCTCTAATCTTGCTCACCATTGGTGGGATATGGACAGTGAGTTCAAGCCACTGCATATGATCAACCCTCTTCGTTTGGGTTGGATTGATGAGCATGTAGGGATTGAAGGAAAAACCGTACTGGATGTAGGTTGCGGCGGCGGTATTTTGGCCGATGCAATGGCTCGCAAGGGGGCCACAGTCATGGGTATTGATCTGGCCACCAAGTCTTTACGGGTGGCGCAGTTGCATGCTTTAGAAGCTGGGACACCCAACATTCAATACCGCGAAGTTCCTGTGGAAGTGCTGGCGGCAGAACGACCGGCAAGCTTTGATGTTGTGACTTGCATGGAGATGCTCGAGCACGTGCCGGACCCCGCATCCATTGTGCGTGCATGCGGAGAACTGGTAAAACCGGGTGGATGGGTGTTTTTCTCCACAATCAACCGCAACATAAAAGCCTATGGCTTAGCGATTGTGGCGGCAGAATATGTGCTCAATATGTTGCCCAAAGGGACGCATGAATTTGAGAAATTTCTGAAGCCCAGCGAAATTGCACTCTTTTGCCGCCAGGCAGGGCTTGCTGTAACGGATGCCAAAGGTTTGCAGCACAATCCATTGACAGGCCGTTACTGGCTCAATGAAGACTGCAGCGTGAACTATATGCTGGCAGCAAAGCGCCCTTTGTGATGAGTCTGAGTAGAAAAAACATAGATGCCGTCCTTTTTGATTTGGATGGAACATTGCTCGACAGCGCTCCGGACCTTGCTTTTGCAGCCAATGAGTTGCGCCTTGTTCGGGGTCTGGCGCCTTTGCCGTTAAGCCATTACCGACCATTTGTTGGCACCGGTGCGAGAGGTATGCTTCGAATTGCGCTGGAAGTGACCCAGGAATCTTCGGCTTTTGAAGCTCTGAGGGAAGAGTTCTTTGCAGCTTATGCGCGCTGCATGGGCCAGCATTCTCAATTGTTTGAGGGCGTAGCTAGGTTGCTGCAGCAGCTTCAACACAACGGCTTGCGCTGGGGGATTGTGACCAATAAGGCGGAGCGTTTTGCCCTGCCGATTGCGCGCACTATTGATGAGTTTTCTACTGCGGGCGCTGTTATTTGTGGTGACACAACGGAGCACTCCAAGCCCCATCCTTTGCCTTTGCTGCACGCAGCTAAACAGATGAATGTCGAGCCCGGGCGCTGTATTTATGTCGGCGATGATGAGCGAGACATGCAGGCAGCTCATGCTGCCGGGATGCAGTCCGTAGCTGCTGCGTATGGATATTTGGGTGGAACTGAGTCGGTTGAGGAGTGGAAGCCCGGTGCCGTGATCAAATCTCCAATAGATCTCACGCACTTACTCAGATTGGATTAGAATTGCGTGTATGGGGCTGTCCTGGTTTCGACGTGGGTTCGGGATCAGCGTGGTGCATGTCGAGCTTGAGTTACGCTCGTAAATCTCGATTCAAAAAAACTAACTGCAAACGACGAACGTTTCGCACTCGCCGCTTAAATCCGGTGAGCCTTGCAACAGCACGCTGATGGGCTGGGCAAGGGGGTAGTAATACCTCCAGGCTGCAAGGGAATTTTCATCAGCTGGCTTTGTACCGTGCACCTTGGTATGAAGCAAGATCATAGGGTGCTGGCCTTATCTGCAGCGTGTGCCTGCGCGGTTGATGAGGTGAGATTTAAATCAGAGCACTAAACATGTAGATCTGCCTGACGAAGGCTTGCGGACGCGGGTTCAATTCCCGCCAGCTCCACCATCCACGACAACGCCACACAGTGAGAAATCACCGTGTGGCGTTATTTTTTGCCCGTTTCCTTGTGCTTTATGGTGTTGTATTCACACCGATTTCACACAGGGATCACATCGAAATTCGCACGTGAATCGCACCGATCACTTTGCGGATTGCAGAGTTGGCTTGGGTTTTTGGAAGTCTTCACGGATGAATTTGTCATAGGTTCTGAAGACTATCTCTACATCTTCATGCCCAAGCTGGCTAGCCACGACCAAGGATTGGCGCCTGCGGTCGGTAGGGTTGAGGCGTAGGTGTGCCGGATTTGATACGGGTTCCGATACTTGATCCCCGCTCGCTCCGGCGCCGTAACGTCGATGGCGCTGCGCCAAAGCGATGATCTTGTGTCTGAGGGCGCAATTGCGATCTGCTGCTGGTTGATAACGGTAAGCACTGGGACTCATGCCAATGACACGCAGTGCTCGTTTCTCGCTTATCCCTTGGCAGTTCATATGGCGCACCAACTCCCGCCTTGCCGGTGCGCTCACCACTTTTTTCTCAAGGCTTCTTTCGTCACCTCGTTCTCAAGCAGTGCATCGGCCAGCAGCCGTTTAAGGCGCCCGTTCTCAGTTTCCAGCTCCTTGAGGCGCTTGGCATCGGACACGCTCATGCCGCCAAACTTGCTGCGCCATAGGTAGTAGCTGGCCTCGGAGAATCCGTGCTGTCGGCAAAGCTCAGCTACCGGCAAGCCCGATTCAGCTTCCCGAAGGAAGCCAATGATCTGTTCTTCCGTGAATCGCTTCTTCATGTCCAATCTCCTGTCGTTGGGATTGGACTCCAAGCTCAACTGCTACTGAAAGCGGGGGGACGTCGGGTGCTCCAGACGTAAAAAAGCCCGCTCCGTGGCGGGCTGTGAAATCTATTAAGGTAGGTTTTTGGGTAGATCACCAGAAAAATGAGACTGATCTGTATAGAAATCTATGCGATTTATGAAGAGGATTTAGATCTGCTCTGATGGCTGACGGCTCTGGTCAACGCTTTGGATTCAATCGGCTTAGTCCGTGATGGCTTCTGACTGGCCTGCGGCTACGTAGGTAAATTAGATGTTGCAGTGTTTAGACAAGCCTAAAGTTTTTGATCTAGGTCTTTTGTGATTACAGAAGACCAATGACACGATGGCGACTCATGGCCGATAGCAGGAGTCTCAGGCAGGTTTGACCACCGTAGATGGTGAGCTGGCCAGATTAAACCAGCGCAGTGTCCACGAATCGTCGGAGTGGTTGTGCATCTAAGCTGTAATTCGCAGGCTTTGATGTCGCAGGCATTTAAAACTGAGGCTTGGTTCAGTCCTCAGTTATCCGAAAATCCACCACGCATTAAATATCAACGAAGAAGAGGGAAACTCAATGCGCATAACCCAGCTCATGGCAGCTTTTATGACCACTCTAACCGTCGTAGGGTGCAGTAGCTTAGGTACTCAATTCACGACAGTTGCCGAACCCGATTCAGGAGACAAAGCACGAGTTCGTGTTGTGCGCGCAGCAACTGCTTTTGTTCGAGCTATTCCTGGCCAAGACTGCCTAGACTGGTCAGCACCAGGGGCAGGCACGGTGATAGGCGGGATGGTTGGAGCCAGTGGCTACAAAGACCGCAAAATTGATATGCCAGTGTCGGCGCTGAGCAAGCAACACACGTCCGCAGAAATGTATGTTGCGGCCAATAAGCCCATTGTTTTTGCCATGCTTACAGGCCCTGACAGCAGGTTGTCTTGCTCTGTATCTGCCACGTTTGTGCCCGAGAAAAACAAAGACTATGAGGTCTTCTTTGGCATGGATCGTAAAGTCTGTGTCGCTAATGTTGTCTCTCTCAGTGAACCCAACACCAAGGTTGAATTTTCACACCCAGAAGATTCCTGCAAAAAATAAGGCGTAACACCGTAACTTCCGCTGTTTTTTGATTGGTAGGGGCAGCAGTTAGTTGCCCCAGCCTTTCTGCCTCGCATGCGGGTCCGCACCAGGCCAGTCGTGCTGCTCCGCAAATATGCGTATGCCATCGATGATGGAGCACTCAATCCTTTCGTCCTATAGCAGGCCGATTGCGTAATCTTTCAACCTAGGGAAGGTGAGTTTGTGCATCTGAACGGAGCGTCCTGCGTTGCCGTGCCGTCTGGTGCGCTGGCTGGCCCAGTCACTTCGCCCGCGCGAGACACGCGAACTGCCAAGGCGGTGGCGCTGGGTGATGGCAGCTCACTCATGCTCCGTTAGCGTCCATGCGCAACATCACTACAGCCATGGCAAGTGGAAAACGGGCAAAGGCATCAGCCTGTGCTGCATCGTTGCTTGGGATGCGGTCAAACTTTGTGCCGGCCACTTTGATCAGGAATCGCATGCTGGTATCTCCAGAATGAGAAAAGCTCGCTCAGTGGCGGGCTCTGCAATTCAATAAGGTAGCTTGGCTCGGTAGGTCACGAGAGACAAGAGATTCAGTTCAACTCACCCTTGGCTCCAAGCTCTAAGAGCCTATCCACAATGTATCTAAGTCGTGGACTGAGTTGTCCCCGCTTTGGCCAAACTGCATGAACCTCAACATCTGGCCCAGACAAACCAGGGAGGATTTCACGCAAAAGGCCGCTAGCGATTTTGTCGCGCACCATAGTTTCAGGCAATTGCAGCAGCCCCATTCCAGCGACTGCTGCATCAACCATGGCGTCACCGTCGCTGAACTGATGAGTCTTAGGTGGCTCGTAGGTGGCCGGCTGGTTGGCTGCCTCCATCACAGCCCAGGAGCTTGGTGGACCATTTGGAGTACCCACTAGACAACGGTGCTCAGCAACTTCAATGATGGTGGTCGGCAAACCGTAGTCTTTGATGTAGCCCGGTGATGCACAGATCACACGCCTTTGCTGTGTAAGTCGACGTGCGATGAGGTGGCTGCTATCTGCAAGAGCTCCGAATCGGATGGCGAGATCAACATCCTCGCGCAAAAGATCGCTGACCGCGTCTGTGAAAGTCAAAGTTAGGCTTATGCCAGGGTGTGGTCGGACGATGTTCATTAAGGCTGGTAGCAGAACCTTTCGTCCAAATGCAACAGGCATGTCGATATGGATACGCCCAGACAGAACTTGGCTGTTAGATGAAAGAGCAGTTTGTGCAGCGGTCACCTCATCCAGGGCATGCCGACAAGCATTGAGATAGGCCTCTCCATCCGAAGTTAATCGGATCAACCGGGTGGTTCTGTGAAAAAGCTTGAAGCCAAGTCGATTCTCTAGACGAGTGACTGCCTTGGTAACAGCTGACTTAGTTATACCCAGTTGCTCTGCAGTCTTCGTGAAAGTTCCTGCTCGAGCGACGGTTACGAACAGTGGGATATCTGCGAATACATCTTGCTCGTTCAATGTTTCCTCCGGGGATTCTTATATGAGAAATGTATTCGAATATAGATTTAAGTTTCAACTATAGGATTGCTGTGACGCTGAGAGCAAAAACAAAGTAATTGCTATCAGCGCTGTCATCAACTATCAGGAGAGACTTTTATGCCCGTTGTCCGTGTGAGCTGGTTCGAAGGAAAAGATCACAAACAAAAGGCTGCTGTAGCGGCAGATATCACTAAAAGCATCGTCGAACATACCGGAACCGATCCCAATTACATCTACATCATCTTTGAAGACGTCAAGGCATCCGATTGGGCCGGTGCTGGCAAATTATTCGGAGGAAGCAACGCAACCAGCTGAAGATGAAGAGCAAGCAGACCTGAGGTTCTTTGTTTGCAGGCCATTTTTAAGATTGCTCCTAGCCGCTTGCAGCCCTGGAATGCAGAGAAATCAGGACAGGACTAATAGGGCGCGTGCTCATACCTCTGGTGCTTAGTCGGTGTGGTGGTCAGGGCAGCCGCGCAGTGCAGCTTCACCCAGCCTGTTTAGAGGTTGTCTTCTCAAACCACGAAATGCTAGTCAATTCAGATTGGTGCTTCTGCCAGGCAAAAAAACAGGTGAAAACAGAAGGGGAAGATGTTGTGAGCGTTTTGAGCAACAATCGGACTTATCTTAAATACGGAAATCTTTGTGAATCAACCAATTGCACACGCCGAACTCATCGCCAGCTACAAAAAATTGGCTGCTGATGCCGCTAAAAAAGCAGCAGTAGTGCTGACCTCGTCATCTAAAGGCCCTGGCGTACTCAAGTCGGTGAGCGAAACCGCATCGAAAGCAGCTCATCGTCGCGATGTAGCTGCCGCTAAGCTTGCAAAACTTGGCGTCGCGCTTCCCGAGTAAGCTCTGAGAATTGATTCAGGCATTCTGCTGAATTTCAGTCCTGACCTGGCAAAAACAAAACCCGCATTACGCGGGTTTTTTGTTTAGAACGGAGCGTCCCGCGTTGCTGTGTCGTCTGGCGCGCTGGCTGGCCCAGTCACTTCGCTTGCGCGAGACACGCGAACTGCCAAGGTGGTGGCGCTGGGTGATGGCAGGCCAATTTCTGTACGGCCTTCGCCACCCAAGGCTTCAATCAAGTCAGGGATCAGCTTTGCAAGCTCGCCCGTAGCAATGGCCACTTCTGTGTCAAAGCCGCCTTCATCACCTGCCCGGTCCAGCACCGTGTCGGTGAAGTTCAGCTTCTTGAGTTGAAGGTTGTCCGTGAGTAAGAAGCTCACACGGTCATCCCAGGTCAGAGCAAGCTTGGTGGGCAGCTTTCCGTGCTCTACGTGCTGCTTTACCTCGTCAATATCCAGAGGGTGGCGGCCATAGCGCACCAAGGACTTGGATTCATCGGCTGCTTTCAGTTCGCACTCGCGGTCAATGCTGAAGCCCACGGGTGCTTTCTGCGTCAACAGCCAATGGGCCATGGCCGCCTGGGCACTGGTTTGTGTGTCCAGCAGGGACAGCCAAATCCTTTGAGGCCTTCTACCAGCAACGTGACCACTTCGTCAGCCTTGCTTTGCGCGCCGGTATCCAACACCAGAAACTTCGATTGCGGATCGATCCACACCCACATGCTGCTTTGCTTGGTGAATGCCATGGGCAGCAAATAGAGCTTGGCCTCGTCTTTCAGGTCGCGCTTTTTTTTCTTGCCGGGCTTGCGGCCAAACTCTTTTTCACACGCGTCAGCCTTCTCTTGCACCTTGCGATTGAGCACGCTGGCGGGCAGCATTTTGGATTCACTCATGAAGCGCAGGATCCACTGGCCGCCAACGCTTTCAGCCAGCAGGCCGTGCTCGTGGCCGCGCGGAGGAATCCAGCCCTCTGCATGCTCTTGGGTTGCTCCGCAGGCCATGAAAGGTGTCTTTTGCAGAGCCTCTTCCACTTGCTCCAGCGAGCCCTGCCATTGCTGGGCAGTGCGATAGATGATCAGGTTCGAGAACATAAATTCATTAACTCTTTAGATATGGGTGACCACTGCCGCAGCAGTTGCTGCAATGGATGAAACGAAGAGCCGCAAGAAAGCGTGGAACATCAGGCGCACAGAGCACTCCAGGCGATTGAGAAAAACAGGGCGACCAGAAGCAACAAAGCCCACTTGGTGGTGGGCTTGAAGCGGGGTTTAGAGCGGGGCATTCGCTGCAATTGGGGGTGCGGTGTCATGCTAAATTTCCTGCTGCTGCAGTGATGACCCGGCAATCACACCACCCGAGCAAAGCAGGCCGGCGGCGTATGCAGCGTCTCTGCTGGCGAAGGTGTCGGCACTGGCGCGACCGTTGGCTTTGAAGATGAATCGCATCGGGTTCTCCTTATTCGGCAACTGGTGGTTGAGGGCTGGTTTGGCGCGCGGCTGGCTCCAGCAGCCACGCTTTGGATGGCAGGTAAAGACTGCCTTCGTCTTCGGCTTTGAGGCGGCGCTTTGTCTCGCGCTGCTCCAGCGTTTCGGCGGGGGCGCTAAAAGCTGGGTGAGCGCGCCTTCGCGCTTTATTGAGTAAGGCGGTGTAGCGAGACATAACGGGCTCCAGAAATGAAAAACCCGCCGAGCGTGTGCAGGGCGGGTAGCTGATAAAGGGCGTGGATTAATGCTTGCCAACTTTAGGAAGCTTCAGTCAGGCAAAAACGAGTCTAGTTCAGTGCCTCGGGATAAGCGAAAAAAGTGTTTACACACGCATTGGTTTGATAGTATTAATTTTGAGTAAGAAGAGGTGGGTTTACCTCTTGCTCATGTTTAGTTTTATCTCAACACGTTTTGTTAGTGAGCACTTTTGCTTGCGAAAGGCTCACCATGCCCATAAACAACGCCCAAGCCTATTTGCTGGTGGCACCGTCGGCCATTGTGATGCTGAGCCTTGCGCTTTTTACGGTTTGGTATTTAAAGCGCGATCATCGGTACCTGCTGTTATTAGGGTGTTCGCTGGCATTTACAGGGGTCTCACTGGGATTCCAAACGCTTCTTGATCGAAGCCAGATTGCCACCTGGAGTACGGTATCAGGGCTGGGCTATTTATTAGGAGCGTGGTTTGGTGCCCGTGCACTGGCTGACAAGTATGGAGTTCCATCACACCCACGCCTTAGCCTCGCAATTGGCTTAACAACGCTGGCGATTCTTGCGTTCTTCAGCTTGGTTGAAGAGGATCTTCTGCTTCGGATCCACGCGCTGGGTATCGCGTTGGGATTGATGCAAGTACTACCAGCCCCTGCAATTTTCAAATTGCCGCGCAAACGTGAACGTCTTGAGGTTGTCCTTTACTGGATCTATGTAATGTTCTGCATTTACACAATGCTCAGACCAGCCATAGTTCTCGCGATGGGCTCTGCAGAGCTAAACAACTTCGTCCTGTCTAAGTTTTGGGTGGTCACGACGATTGGCTCAATGACTTTCTGCATGCTTTTTACATTCCTGTTTCTTGCATGCGCCGTCCAGAGGACCGTGAGTAAATTAAGTGATGAGCGCGACCATGATCCCTTAACCGAACTACTCAATCGAAGAGCATTCCTTGAGGCCGCTGAGTCATTGATTAATGACCGTCGACTGCAGCCTATCTCTCTGGCTGTTGGAGATATTGACCACTTCAAATACATCAACGACCGCTGGGGGCATGAACGTGGTGACCAGGTGCTGAAAAAGGTGTCGCTCACCATGCGCAGCCAAGTGCGCGATCAAGACCTGGTGGCTCGTTACGGTGGCGAAGAATTCGTTCTCTTGCTGGTGAATACCGATATTAAAAGAGCTGGGGAAATTGTTGCTCGCATCCGGGAGCAGGTTAGATCGGCGAACGATGCAATGCAAGAAGATAAGCCGCTGACAATTAGCTTTGGGATTACTGCTGTGCCGCTTGGTGGCAGCTTGTCCGCAGCCATCGATCAGGCGGATAAGCTTTTATATCAAGCTAAAGGCGCTGGACGCGATCGCATCTGTACCGATCCTGTTGCTGAATCTGTGACTGGCTAAATTCAGCTACAGCCTAAGAGTTTGGGCATGAAAAAGCCCGCTCGATGCGGGCTGATGGCTTGGTGGACGGAAGAGCGACATGCAGAAAATAAACACACTCTGCTTGAAAGCATCGTCTTACTGCTTTTTGTTCTGAGTTTGTCCTGGCTGCTTTAGACCAGGCGAAGATCGCTCAGCTTGTCGCTCTTACCTTTGTCTCTGACCAAGGATGTTCAGGCCAGAGTGGATGTGTGTTGCATTGGACTAACTCCTTAAGTTAGAGAAAGCCAAACGGGCCTTCACGTCTGCACGATGCTCCTGAAGAAATACCCACGTTGTATCAATGCGTAAGTAACACAGGCTTGAGTCTCAAACTGCAGCCCTCTGTCACAAGGCTTTGGTTTCCCCCAGCAATAAAGCCAGCCGAGCGTGTGCAGGGGTGGCTACAAGAAAAGTAAAACGCCCTGAGAGGCGTTTTTGGTTGGTGCAGAGATTGTTACTGCTTGAAGTCTAAGCCTTGCTTGACCGCATCCTGCATACGCTGATCACGCACATTGCCTGGAACTGGCTTGCTGATGCGATCTTCGATGCCGGCTTCCGATTCAACGAATACAGGAGGCGCTGATCGGGCAATTTCACCCTTTGGCATGTAGGAGGGTTGGGCTTGAAAGTACAGAAACAGCGCAGCAACGGTTGCTGCCGCAATCCATAGTTTCTTGAATTTCCAACTCAAGCCAAAGCCAATGGCCGCAATCAAAAACGGTATGAGGTTGATCAGAAGAATCATTTGCCGATGCTCACCATGGGGACCGCATCGCTCAGAGTTGTTGTGGGCAGCTGTCCATTCCACTTCTCAATCCAAGCACGCTCGTTTTCCAGCTTGCGTAGCTGCAGCACTCGGGAGTCCACGGATTGGGCTAGCACTGCTTGAGACATGGCTTCAGTCTCTGCCTTTTCCTTGTCAATAGCGCGCTGCAGGCGGGCTTCTTGCAGCTCACGCTCTAACTGAGCTTTGGAGATGGCCAGCTGGGCTTCCTCTTTCTGAATGGCTTCGCGACGCTCAGCGGCTGACTCTTGTGCGTCAGTAATGATCTTGGGGTACTTCAGATTGGTAATGCCAACAAAGCGCACCGAGAAGGGGGTCAAGGCCTCAATCGCATTGCCTAGCTGGATGCGCAAGTCAGAGTTGATTTTTTCGTTGCTAGAAGCAATTTCACTGATCGAAAGCTTGCTCAAATACTCACGCACTTGGGCTTGAATGATCTGGCTTGCATAGGTGCGGTACACCTGCTCATTGGCAATGGTCGAAATATCTCCAGAGACTTCTGTCGGAGCAATTGCATTGAACAGTTCGGCTGTTTTCTTGGGGTTGATGCTTAACGTTGCACGGATGGTCACATCCAAGTTCAACTTGTCTTCAGGAATGAAAATGGTCATAGCCTCTTGATAGGCCTTATCGGATACGTCAAGTAAAACCAGTCGATCACAGTACGCCCAGCACTTGCCAAGACGGAACTTGGAGGTCGGGATCAGGTTGTCCTGGTAGCCATCCTTGGTCATTATTTTGCCGACATGTGCAGGTGGAACTTCGACTTTTTGTCCGCATGCTGCCAACACCAGAACGGTGGTTATGGCTGCCAGAATATTTTTGTACTTCATTGGTTGCATGTTTTTTAACCGCCTCCTTTGCGGTGTTGCTCGTTGATTTGAACATGTTTCAAACCGCAGCCCACTGTCACAAAGCTCTGTTTTGCGGTCGTAGCTTTCCGACCTGCCATCGCTTGCGCGACGGGCTTTGCTGTTTTTGGCAAACCAAACTGATTGCTGCGATTGGTGCCAGTGCTGCCGCGCCTGTGGTGCCCTTGGTTGCCAAGTACGAAGGCCCGGTGCTGCGCACCTACCGTGACCCGATTGGCATCATCACCGCCTAGCACGGGCCACACCGGGCCAGAGCTGCGCATGGGGCAGACGTTCACGCGCCAGCAGTGCCAGGACATGCTCTACCAAGACCTTGTGCAGCACGCCAGTGCGCTGGGCTTTCTAACCGCCACTGCTGAACTGAAAGAAACCCCCTGCCGGTGCATGCTGGCAGGGGGCTTTTATTGGAGGGTGTCGCCGTCTGAGATGCCGACGACATGGCAGAGAAGGGCGGCGGCGATCATTGCTCAACTTTAGTCATCAAGAGGCACAACTTTATTCAGAAGAAAAAATGATTTTCTCGTTGCAATTTGTTGCATAAAGCCAGCCTTATGTAGCTAACTGCGGACGTTGGTTCAATTGAGAAGTGCTGAATTGAATCGCTGGGTCTGTGATGGTCTGTCGTGAAATTTAGGTGATAGCACCGATTTAGCACAGACGCCTTGGAAGCCGCATGTTTATTGGGTTTGACGCGGGTTCAATTCTCGCCAGCTCCACCATCCACGACACCGCCACACACTGAAAACACTCAGAGTGTGGCGGTTTTCTTTTGCCTTGAAGTGTCCAGCGGTGTCGTTAAATTCACACCGGATTCACACCGGATTCACACAAGATTGACACAGATTATTTGGCGGTTGGCATTGGACTCCAAGTCCCTCTGCCACTCAAATCTAGCGCGACGTCGCGCTGCAGCTATAGCAGCGTTTGTGTAGCTTGGGGCTTTGTTCCTGCGCAGCTGGCGGGGTGTTCATGGAGTGCTTGAAAACAAAAAACCTGCTCAAGGCAGCTGGATAGAGACAAGCGGCTGCGACAAGCGGCAGGTTGTCCGACATGCTGGGGAAAAGCGCGGGCTTATGGTTGGTTCATGACTACACCACCTCCAAACTCAGAAGGTCAGGTTCCGACCTCATCTTCCCAAAACCGTTATGCAACTAACCGCACAGTGCAGATTGCGGTTGCGCTCATCGTGGTCATTCTTTTGATTGCTTTTGTTCCTTGGTAATTAGCCAGACGCCGCCTTAGAGCGCTTTGCAACCTGGGAAGTGGTTCTTGGCCTTGGCAGCCAGATTCTTTTTTGCGCAACTTTTTATTTGAGGAAAAGAATCTCATGCTTCTCTCCATCATTGATGCGCTGCATCACTATCAGTCCATCGTCATGCAGATAAATACGCACCCCGGGTGACGTTTTGGAATCCCAGTGGCAGGGGTTCTGGTCAAGGTTGTGCCACCCATGCGCAGTACTCAAACTGCGTGACTTCATCCGTTCGACCTGTATTTTGGACAGCCCGTTCATTTCGCAAATCAGAACCCAATGTTTCAAGAGCAGATCATGTGCTTCTTGGCGGCTTGTACAACGAGGCTGTGGATCAACAGCTTTTAGCAGCGCGTAGAAACGGCGCTCGAAAGTCGCTTGGTAATTCATGGTTAATGTGTAACCGAGAGAGACAATGATTGCAAATGTCCATTTCTGCAATGCCGATAAGGGCTTGTTTTATCTTGTTGTGTGCTTATCGCAGCTGAAAAAACCTGCGCGTCATGTTCCGGGTGGGCTGGTGGTGCTCATGGGGTTAGCTTCATAGAAAAAGCCCGCACGACTGGTGCCGAGCGGGCTTGGGGTGGGCTTAGCCTTCACTGGTGGCTGGCTAGCGGCAACAGACCCTGTATGCAGTCTTGTTAGGTTGCATGGGGAGCGTACTTGGGCTTGGCTGCATGCTTGGCCCTGATCTTGTTGGTGATGACCGGATCACTGATGCGGTGTAGCTCTACTTCTGCGGCGTTTTGCATATCAAGGTTGGAGGCAGAACAAAGCGAGGCCAGAGTGACTGTCACGCCACCCACTTCCTGACTGGGCTCACCAGCGGAGCGTGCAAAAACATAGTCCACCAGTTGCATGACTTCGCTGCGTGTGCAGCCCAAGGACTGCACCAGCTCTAAAGCTTCCTCCAGAAAACGGTGGTTGCGTTCGGTCGTGTCGTTGGCAATGGTTTCGCCAAAGCACTCGACCACCCAACGGTTCACTCGCTGTTGAAATGGCTCTGCTTGCATGTTTGGTATGGGTGTGCTCATTCACTCTCCAAAAGAAAAAGCCCGCAAGGCGCAGACCTTGAGGGTTGGTGTATTTGCTAAATATAGTTAGAAATGCAGATGCAGCAAGCGCTAGCCGCGACCGAAGTTGCAAACTGGCTTGATGTGGTGCGGCTACTGCATTGCACTGGGGAGAATGATTCAGTTCACAACACCTCGCCGGCCAACGCGAACGCACGGGCCCGCATTCGTAAGTGCAAGAAGCTGCATCAGCTAGCTTGAGGTGGTGCGCGAAAACCCTGTCACGATTGCCATCAGGTCAGATGTTTGGGCTTCAAACAACTCACCAGATAGCCCTGGAGACACGCCAGGCGGCGGTGTTTTGTGCTTATGCGGCTGGCCTACAGCTGGCCTACTTACACGATGCTCTGCCTAGACAAACAAAAACAGTCCACGGTTGGAAGCTGCTTGGGTTTGGGTAATAAAAAACCCGCTCTAGGCGGGTGGGGTTGGTGTCTTAGACATTGGGCGGCTCGGGCTGAACCACTCTCTCGAATTCTGGATCCTCCGGGATGTCAGGCTCTCTGTCTGGAGAAAATGGTGGGTGGGGCGGATCGTCACCGTCATTGGGCAACGTCGGGTCTTGCTGCTCAGGGTATGGCAGACCCACGGGATCCATTTCCTCATCCTCCGGTAGTGATCTGGGCTTTTTGGGTTGAATCATTGCATTCACTCCTTGCGTGGCTGTTTGATCACGCGGTTTTGTTGTTCCGTTGGCTCAGCTGGGTGTGGGCTTTTAGGGTTGCGTGGATCATTGAGATCAGAGGGGACGTTGGGATTGGCGCCTGGCTTTGCATCCTTGGGGTCGAATGCGGTGGGTGTCGGTTTTTGATGATCAGCTGTCATGTATGCACTCCTTTACGGTTGAGCTTTCAGGGTGATGCATGCCGTTCATCGGAGGTGTAGGAGTCCGGCCCCTATGTTTGGGGGGCTCGGGACCACACCCCTGTAGAGCTGGGCAACTCTTGCGTTCAATTACAAACCGCAGCCCTCTGTCACAAGGCTCTGTTCCCCTCTGATGGCGCTCAGAGGGCAGCACCTATCTGTGCGCAGTTTGGGTGGTTTCCCCTTGCGGGTACTGTTGCATCGGCGGTGCCCTTCATCAGATGGCTGTGCTGAAGCGGGGACAGAAAAAAACCCGCGGTGAGCGGGCATAAACCTTTGACCCTTGCAATCAATAATCTTGCTGCAGAGCACTCAGTGGGCCTCGCTTTTTTTGCGGCTGCTACTGTTGCTGTTGCTGGTCGTTGTTTTTGTCTTTTTCACTGGGAGCCTTATCAGGCTGCGATGGTGGTGCTGTGCTTGATTGGGCGCCGCATCCATTCGCGCGTCCCCTCAAGGCTAGACAGCAGTTTTTTAACCATGACATATAGACCTCCAATTCTGGTCTGTCTTCAGTAACTCTAGGCTTCCCAATACCACAGTACGCTTTTATTGGGCAAAGACTGCCAGCGTTACATGAAATTGGTGAAGGTACGTAACTGATAGGCCCCACATGCGTTCAAACCGCAGCCTTCTGTAACAAAACTTTGGTTTGTGGTCGCAGCTTTCCGACTTGTCAATGCTTGGCCGAGTTGACCCAGTACATCACCAACCACGACGTAGCCGCCTGCGATGCGCAACTGGCCGCCCTTGCAACCGCCTGCACCCAGTCACTGACCAAGCGTGCCCTGTTTCGCGAAATCAAAACCAAGGCAGACGCTTCAAACGGTGGTGGACAGATCAATCTCTACAGGCAATGAAGATTGATTGATTTGACAGCTCCTACCGCTTGCTGTGTAAGCGGTTGAGGAAAATTTTGCTTGAATTTTGTAAGCGTTAAAAAGCCCCTGCTGGCGTTGGCTGGCAGGGGCTTTGTGTTTAGCTTGCAGAGCTATTGCGGTGGCTTAAGCCCGGTTACCAGCGTGTGGTGTACATCAGGCGCAGCCCACGCTGAAAGCTGTGGCTGCTGCGTGTGAACTGCATTTCTGCCGCAAACGTACCAACCCGTGACTGCAGTCTGCTACCAAACCCCAGCTGTACACGGTTACGCCCAAGTGCGGTGCTGCTGATGCTGTAGCTTTGTGAAGACCCGGCCAAGTCCGCATAGCCAAGGCGCATATTGGATTGGTGGTCAAAGTCATGTTGCAGCTCCAGACGGCCAAATGGCAGCAGCGTACCCCAGCGGGTGTCATGGCTGATTTCGCCGCGCAAGCCCAGCGATGCAGAGGTGTTGGTGATGTTTTGCTTGTCAAAGCGCAGCGCATGCCAGCCCGCACCTGTTTCCGTGTAAGCATCCAAACTGCTGCGGGCAAATTGCAAACGGCCGTAGGGTGAAAGCATCCACTCCTCAGTGCGCCATTCATAGCCCGCAGACAGGGCTGCAAACCACTGAGAGCCATCACGCTCGCCTTGGGCAAACTCTCCAGCATCGGCTACCCAGCGGCGGGTGTCAAAACTCATGCGGCTGTAACCCAGCACACCGTCCACAAAATAAGCAGGTGCTGGGTTCCAGCTGCCATACAGAGCGGTACTCACCCCTTTGCTGTGGTTGCGGCTGCCTTCGCTGCCAATCTTTGTACGGTCATAGGCAAAGCCAATGCCCATGCCAACCGTCCATTCTTTGCTCAGCAAATAGTCCATGCCCATGGTGACGCCGCTGGTGGTAAAGCGCAGGCCATCATCTTGACCGGCAGTGGCTTCTGCAAAACCCCAGTCCACCATGCCAGATGTCCAGTAGGCCAAGCGCGGGCGTGCTGCGCTACCCGGCTCGGCGATGGGGGTGTCTGCCGCTGGTAGAGCCGTCATTTGCGCATGTTCTGGAGCAATCTTGCCCATGAATTGCTGAGAAGCAGTCACAGAGCGTTGGGTGCCAGAAGCACTACCCACCTCAGAAAGCGGTACGTCTTGCCCTAAGGGCTGAGGTCTGGAGGCAAAGGCCTGCTCCGTATTCATGCCCTGCGCAGCCGCTGCTGCATTGTGCTGCGCGGCGCGGCTCCATCCCGGTGCCAGGCTGCCACGCTCCATGCGGCCCTGACTGCTGACGCACTCTTGCTGCTCCAGCAAACTGGTGGCACTTCGGCAGTTGCGCACTTGGGTGTTTACTGCCCGGGGCATGGCCAGCTGCAATCCGCTCGTGAATGTGCTGCGCTGGGGGTTGCGCAAGTGTTCCAGCCGCTGGGTGAAGTTCATCAACTGTGTGCCCGCAAAACGCACGGCCGCTTGCTGTTGCGATGTGGTGACACCGCGCACAGTCGCATCCGTTGTGGGGTCGGGGCGCGACTGCACGGCGAAGGTGACGAAGCCGTTGCCCACGCTGCCGCTGGCGGCCTGCAGGTTGAAGCTCACTACCGCGCTGCCGCTGAAGGCCGCAGCCGGGGCAAAGCTCATGGTGAATGGGCCGGTCATGCGTGCGGTACCCGCCGACGGTGGGCTCACCGACAGCAGCGTGGCGCTGGTGAACGGGCCGCCGGTGGCGCCCTGGGTCAGGTCGACGCTGGCGGTCTGACCGGCGGCCACGGTTTGGTTGCTGGGTGGTACTACCACGGACTGGGCCTGCACCTGCAAGCTGTAGGGCTGGGAACCGGTAGCTCCGTTGGCGTCGGTGACGGTAATGGTCAGGTTGAAGGCACCACCGGCAGTGGGGGTGCCGCTGAACACGCCGCTGCTGGTGTTCAGGCTCAGGCCGGCCGGCAGGTTGCCGGATGTGATGCGGTAGCTGTAGGGGGCTGTGCCCGCGGAGGTGGTCAGGGTCTGGCTGTAGGCCGTGCTTTGAGTGCCGTTGGGCAGAGTCGTCGGAGTAATCGTCAGGGTGGGCGCACTGACGGTGATGCTCACCGTGGCCGGGCTGGAAGTGCCGCTGGCGTTGGTGGCGGTGTAGGTGAAACTGTCGACACCGGAGAAACCGGCGGCAGGCGTGTAGCTGATGCTGGTCCCGCTGGCCGTGGCAGTCCCGTGGCTGGCGGCGCTGGCCACGGCGACGCTGGTGGCGGCGCCGCCGGAGATATTCAACGTGATCGGGTTCAAGCTGCTGTTGGCCGGCACCACTGCGATGACGGCGGTGGAAACCGGCACCTGGCCGCCGATGGTGATCGAGTAGGCCTGGGAGCCGGTGGCGCTGTTGGTATCGGTGGCAGTGATGGTCAGGTTGTAGGCGCCAGCGACGCTTGGTATGCCGCTGATCGCACCGGTGCCGGTGTTCAGGCTGAGGCCGGTTGGCAGGCTGCCGGATGTGATGCTGTAGCTGTAGGGCGCGGTACCGCCGGTGGAGCTGAGGGTTGCGCTATAGGGCGTGCCGACGGTGCCGTTGCTCAGGGAGCCGGGGCTCAGGGTGATGCTCGGGGCACTGACCGTCAGGCTGTACGTCTGGCTGCCGGTGGCGCCGTACCGGTCCTGCACGCCGATGCTGAAGTTATAGGCGCCACCGGTAGTGGGGGTGCCGCTGAGGGTGCCGCTGGGCGACAGGCTCAGGCCGGCAGGCATGCTGCCGGATGTGATGTTGTAGCTGTAGGGGGCGGTGCCGCCAGAGGCGCTGAAGCTGCTGTTGTAGGTAACACCGACGATGCCATTGCTCAGGGAGCCGGGGCTCAGGGTGATGCTCGGGGCACTGACGGTGATGCTCACCGTGGCCGGGCTGGAAGTGCCGCTGGCATTGGTCGCGGTATAGGCGAGGGTGTCGCTGCCAGAGTAACCGGCGGTTGGGGTGTAACTGATGGTGGTGCCGCTGGCGGTGGCGGTGCCGTGAGCCGCCGCGGTCGATATGGCAACGCTGGTGGCCGCGCCACCGCTCAGGCTCAGGGTAATGGGGTTGCTGCTGCTATTGGCCGCCACTGTGGCACTCACCGGGCCAACCGTCGGGGCAGGTAGGACATAGGTGTAGGCATTGGTCAGGGCGGCGCTGCCACCCGGTGTGGTGACCTCCACGGTCACCGCGCCTGCAGCATGGGTCGGGGTGGTTGCTCTGATGGTGGTGGCGTTGTTGACGCTAAAGCCGGTGGCGGATTTTTCGCCAAACCTCACCGCTGTGGCTCCGGTAAAGTTGGTGCCTGTCAGGATCACACTGTCGCCACCTGTCGTGCTACCGCTGTTGGGGCCTACACCAGCGACAGTGGGTGCTCCCTGCGCATGCACATAGCTGCTGCATAGCAGCAAGCTCAAAATCAGCAGCCCCTTACGCCAGAAGGCATGTAGCCAACCTCTCAACGGGTGCCCCTTCGTGGTGGATGGTTGTGGGAAGCCGGCGTCCAGCAGCAGACCAAAGAATGGAGCCATATAAGTTCAAAGCAAAAGGGATGTGAAAAACTGCGAGTGGCAAGCACCGGCAACCGCCAATGAACCAGCGCGGTCTGGCACGGGGTTTTGTCTAGATGCTATTAACAAAAACTCGCATTGGAAATAACTGATTTCAGGTATTTTTCAGTTTTTTTATGATTTTTGAGCGGCGCTGTTTACAACTGCACGCCATGAATGTAGGTGTAGCTATATCTGGGTGCAGGCATATGTGTTCAGGGGCGTGGTTTACGCGGCAAGTTGTCTTGCTGTGGCGCAATGACTGCATGGCGCGCAGCAATCCGACTAAGTTAAAGCTGCGCAAGGCCTACCAATCAGGTTTGCTGCGCTCAACAAACCCAAACCCTGCCGGTGCAAACTGGCAGGTTTTTTCAAGAAATTTGAATGAAATAGCTCTCTAGTGTTTAACCAATAAGCGTTAGCAGCTATTAAATAAAGCCTGCCCGCCCGTCACATTAACACTGCCCGGAAGGTGAGCGGTGGCTGGGGCTTGCTGTTGCTGCCAATGTGGGGTGCTATGGGCGCTGCCGAGGTGATGGAGCTGACCGAGGCAGCAGCAGAGGGGGCAGCAGCTTGTGCGGCACGTAGCTCGTGGATCTGGGCGCGTTCGCTTAGGCAGTTGGTGCAGGCCGCGGCAAGGGCGGCAAGCTGTGTGTCGTCGGGCATGGTGTCTGCCCTGGCAATGTGCTGTGGCAGCTCGAGCAGGCTGGGCTGGCCGCTGTACTCGTGGCCAAAGCTGAGCAGAACGCATAGACCCCATTGAAGCTCGATGCCAAGCGAAAAAGAACAATGCAGCAGCTGCGCATTCAAGGCTATTGCTAATGAATGGTACGAAAAACAATGAAAAATGCAGAGTGAAACCTATGCGGATCGCTGCTATTGCCTGCTAAGCGAGATTTGTTCCCTTGTCAGAAGCCATGACATTAGAGGAAATACAGGCAGCAAGCTGCTCGAAGCTATTCGCGTCGTTGAGAAGCGAGGTGTTTTTGAAACAGCGGCCTTGCTTTGCTGCTATGTAGCCGGATTTGGCAGTATGCAGCAGCTACAGATGTCATTGAGCGTGATATCACTGTTGATCTAAAAGCTGCTTTAACTCCTTATGGAGAAAAAATACTTTGTGCAATTGTTGGCTCCACAGAAAAAGACTGCGCGTTGTGGGCAGGGCGATCTGGAGATGAACAAAAGTACACAAAATTCCAAGATGACGCGGTCTAAACTGCATCTGCTCCAACTCTTTCATTAACAAAAATGAAGCAACTATTTGGTCTGATCTTGCTGGCCACTTTCTTGACAGGCTGTGCGGTGTATACACCGAGCGGCTCGGTTGTCGTTGACCCTGGACACAGCGGTGGGCACGACCACGGGGGTTTTTGTCCCCCCGGCCAAGCCAAAAAAGGCAACTGCTAATACAACGTGCCCATAAAAAGCCCGCTCGATGCATCATCATGCGGGCTTTGTTTTCATTAAAAGTGCCACTATTTCTTATCTGGCAAGCGGTATTTGCTATGTTTTATTTTAGGAAAAGTATTTCTTTTTGATCGTCATCGTTGGTGCGTTGCATAACTATCAGACCATGATCGTGTAGATAAATGCGAACTCCAGGGGATGTGTTCGAGTCCCAGTGGCATGGGTTCGGTCAAGGTTGTGCCACGCATGCGCACCACTCAATCTGTGTGACTTCATGCTCGCTCATGGCTAAGAAAGTTCGCACTAGGTGGACTTGGCGCTGAGTTAAGTGGCTTGGTGTAGTGCCTGCCGTTAGCTGTAGTTAGCTTTAGCTAGCTACCTAGCTGGCGGCCAGTGCCTGTGGCAGTAGCGGGCCACGCTGTTGCCACACATTCGCACCTGGGCTGTCTTGACCATGGGCTGTCAGCCGTACTGGTTTCAAGCTCGTAGCTATCTGGAAACCCTTGTACCTGAAACAGCCCCCGTGGAAACAGCATGCGCAGGCCAATATCAACAATGGCGTAGGGCTCACCATGGACCATTACTAGGACGAAGCGGTCGCGGGTAGGAATGGTGTGCCGCAGATCGGGCAGCTCTTGCCCGCCTTTGTCGCTGCAGTACTTCACAAGGAAGACTTTGACTTCGGCCCTGCAGATGCTCCGGTTATAGTGCCTGTCAAATTCAGTTACGAACTAATCCACCAGCGACTGTCTGAGACACATGGCGCAGACTGGGCAGGCCCCAGGGGCTTGATGTGGCATACGTTTGTTACGTTTATACATCGGAATAATCACTGTGGCTAACCGTTGCTATCTCTACTCAACCAATGTCATCCCTGGGGCAAGCGATGAGCTTGACGATCGAAAAATGATTGGGATTGCGGAATGGGATTACGAAATACCAATTGTTTCCAAGTTACTTCTCTCTGGTAACCCTAAAACTTGCCGTTCTTCACTTTGGGAAAATCCAGAGGAAATAGCTTTGATAGGTGACTACGCCTCCGGCGTAAAAAATCTTGAAAATTTCTTGTCTCAAATTGAGCTTGAAGCAGCCCAGAACTTGATTGCTGAAACCATCGAATTTTTGAACAGACCAGAAAATCAAAATCAATACTTTGTTTTTGAGTGCGGTGAAATTTTTGACATGGGCGACACACCGCTTTTTGAGCAAAACCTTGCGCTCCTTGAGGAGCTTAAAAATATGCAGCCTGAAGTGGAAAGGGCGTTGCAATCTTTGGTGCCTCCCCCCATCGAGGTGCACAAATCTGCTGGCTTTTTCGCAAAGCTGTTTGGCCGCAATTCCAAATTCTCCGTTCCTGTGCACGATTTAATGAAATCTATCGATGATCTCGGGCTGGGTAATTGGTCAAATATTTTGTATTTCGACTTCAGTGGTGACTAACTGCCAGAACAATCAGCAAAAGAGTGGTTATAGGAATGGATTTTTTGCCGTTCCGGTACAAGTTTGTACAAGGCAATGCGCTGATTGGCCTTGATGGCATGCGTGTGTCACTAAGTGCTTGAGTTGTTGGCAGCTAATGTAAGAAAACCGCGTTAAGCGGGCTTTTTGTTGGTGGTGGATATGGTTTGAAAGAAGTAGGTCACCAGTAACTGCCCATTGCTTTTCACGGGTCTTCCTTTTGTACCTGCTCGACTGCTTGCCACAAAACAAATTCGAGCTTGCCCAGCAGTTCGCGCCATGCGTGGGTTCGGTGTGGTCCTGTAGCGCCCTTGCTTGGGGCTTCGCACACCAGTACGGCAGAGATGCTCAATTGGGTGCGGCCGGCGCTGGCCCATGGGTAGATAAGCAGGCTAAAAGCGGTGGTATCTGCACCAGAGCTCTGGCTGAAGGTGTGCTGGATCTGCTCTTTGGCGTTGACAAGATTGACGTGGTTCGCACGAAGGGCGCAGGTCAACAGGTAGTACCGGAGTAAGTCAGTTTTTCTTTGCCTTGCCCTTGAGACCAAACTTCCAGGCCAAGTGTTCAAAGCGCAGGCCCAAGCACTCAGTGTGGTCGTACATGGCATTCAGACGCTCGTGCACCTCACGGGTGCAGTGCACATCCATGCGCTTGATCTGCAGAGCCATGTCCTGGTGCTGGGCGTCGAGCAGCTGTCAATCGGTTGCGTTAAATCTGAATCGGTGGCCGCTGCAGCAGTGCAGCAGCATGCGCGCAGCTTCGCCGGCAGTGCTGTGACAGTGACCTTGCGCAAGGTAGAAGAAGTAGGCCGGCGCACGCTGTGCGGTGTTATCGCTCATGATCGGGGCCTGTGGTGGTGTGGTTCAAGTCATCCCCTGATGGCTCGATGGCTCTGCTTGACGCGCCGGGGGCATGTTGCCCACGCGGCTCTCAGGTGGTCATATCAAAATCTCTCGGCAAAAAAATGCCCACTTTTGTGGGCGTATCAAAGGAAAAAGCATGCAAGTAACTCTTGAGTTTGTACTGGTGAATGAAGATGTTGCTGACGCAGCCCCTATCCCCGGCTTTGATGTCAATGAAGTGGGTGCACTGGCCGCTGTTCCACTGCCAGGAGACTGCGTGTGTATGTTTGAAGATGGGCCAATTTATGAGGTTCTGGACAGAACCTTTAACTGGCACTCACCGACGCACGTACGCGTTGAGGTGTTTGTTGAGCTGCTTGCCGACGAAGACGACGATGGGGATCTTGATGACTGAGCTGTCGTCGCTCTTTAGGTGACTGCAGCTTTTGATTGCTGACACGTTGGTTCTTGCCCCACCAGGTTTGCATGGCTGGGCCATTAATGCCTTGGTATGCAGCCAAGTACTGGTTGGCAAAACCAGTTCCATCGCGCCGGGTGCGCACTTGGCCGGTGGTGTTTCTGATGCGAATGACAAGCCATTAACCGAGGGCGAACTTGAAGCGCGGTCAGTGGCTGTGCGGGGCCGGGCCTTTTGTCCAAGGGCCGGGCACAGGGGCAGGGGGGCGACGGTATCAAATTTGGTTTTGAGGTCTGTGCAGGGGGCTGGGCTGGCGAGTCATCGATTGAGTTTTTAAAAATACTGAGTAGTTAGTTGGCTCGGCAGTTTTTGCCTGAGTTGGTGCTTGATCGATCTCTCCCTTACACGCCTTGTAGCGCTGCGCAATTTATTTGCCAAAGTATTTGCCTTCGTGCCCACCGCACTTGAATTTTAAAAACAGCAATCAACGGCAGTAGTGCTTTGATGAGCATGTGAAGCTCTCTGGAATAAAAAAAAACCGCGCAGTGTGAGCTACGCGGGTTTTGTAGATGTTGGGGAGGGCTGTTTTTACAGCAGCCAGCGCATTGCCAGTGAGGTGCATACCAGAGCCAAGCCAGCGATGGTGCAGATGAGTGAAGCGCGGCTCAGTTGTACGGACTGGCGGAACATGTCGCGCAGGGGCAGGTTGAATGAGGCGCCCATCTGGCTCCAGGCAAAAGTCCAGCAGATGAAGCCTGCAATGGCGACAAGGTAAGAAATGTCTTTTGTGTTGAGCCAAGAGACGAGAGACAGCAGTGTGCAGAACACGCCGATGCCCATACCAAGCCATGATTTGATAATTCGTTGCGGTGCAGGTTCTGTGGCCATGGTGGTTGGGGTTGAAGTAAGGAGCAGCTACCAAGCGCAGCTAGTGCGGGTGTGTAGTCTAGGTGCGTTTGGGGTGGTTATTTTTTGGTTTGGGGGCGGGCACCTAATACCTGATTGCCCCAGCGGCGTTGTCTGCCGTGCGCTGAGTGGCAAACTGGGGCGTAAAAAAACCCACCGAAGTGGGCTGAAATTGAAAAAGGTAAAAGGGCCGCTTTTTAGTAGTAAGGAACACCGTAGTGATCGTAGACACGGCGGCCATACTCGTCGTTGTATTCAGGCCAAGTGCTATTTTCGTAGCGAGGAGCGTTGTCCAGCTGTTCTTTGGAAACTGAAACCACGTAACCGCCTTGGTTGGGGTCGTACTTGAGGCTGTTCCATGGGAGTGGGTACAAGTCGGTACCTATGCCTAAAAAGCCACCAAATTCCATGACTGCATAACGAACTTGCCCGGTGATTTTGTCGATCATCAGTGAGTCGATGGAACCCAGCTTCTCTCCAGCTGGGTTGTAGACGTTCGTGCCGTTGACTCGGGAGGACGAAATGACGGACGACGCTGAGTTGATTGTTTGCATTGGAGTTCCTTCTCAGAATTCAAAACCTAAAACCTAAAACCTAAAACCATTGCTGCTTAAAGCAGAGGGCCTTGCCCGTTATTGCTTTTGCTTTTGAGGCTGCTGCTGCCCTGGCTGGTTGTTCTGGTTGGGGTTTTGCTGCTGCTGTTGCCCGGGCTTGGGGGTACTTTGCCCCGGCTGCTGCTGGTTCGGGTTTTGCTGCTGTTGCTGCTTTTCCTTGTGGTTGGGATTCTGTGGCTGGTTGTGTTGCGACATTTCCGTAGCTCCTTGAGGTTGGCAGACAAGCAAAGTTGCTCGCCTTGTTGATAGGTTCGCACAGGAGTCGCGTTCGCCCTGTAAGTGAATGGCTGCTGGGATTGTCAATAATGGTTGTTATTACAAAATACGTTATTTTTAATGTTTTTTAACGATAAATTTGTGTATTTGGTGGTGATTGATGGGTTGGTGGGTGGAGTTTTGTTTGTGCATTTGTGCTGGGAAGACAAAAGCCGCGAAGAGCGGGTTGGCTCGGTAAGGCTATGGGCTAATAGGAGTGGGAGGTTCTGGCAGAGCTATCCACATTGATTCAGGAGCTTTAGGATGTTTGGCTTGTTTTCTGGGTGATCTGGGCCTTGTTCCGGGTAAAGGTTGCCCACTGGGCCCATTTCTTTATTCTTGGGAAGTGATGCAGCCCCTCTGGGGTTGCTCACTGATCACTCCTTGTGCGGCTGCCTGATGAGCTGATCGTTTTGATGCGTTGGTCCATTCGGGGGAGGGCTTTTGGGACTGCGCGGGTCGTTTGGAGCTGAACTCTTTATTCATAAAGCGTTAGTTGCTATCAAAAATGAAAATGCCACTTACATCGTGCCTGGCCAAAGAGACCGTTGGGAATGCATACACCAACGCCTGGCACGAACGAGGCTTTACCAAGCTTGGTGCGATGAAGATTGGCGCCATGAACGGCTGTCACTGCGTCAGCATTTCATTGTTGAATGCCTGGTCTGTTTGACGCTATGGTGTCGCCATGCCTTTGAAACGGCCACTGGCTGTGTCTGGCATCAGCGGTGGTCCTCTATTTTTTTTGCAGACAAGGTGATCTCTTCATGGCTTCTAACTCCGGCGCTTCCTGCGGTTTCCCGTGGCGTTTTGGTCCCATCCGTGCCAGAGGCTGCGTCTGCAGCAGCCCCATGTGCCAGCGCCTGCACCAGCGGGTCACCGAAGACCTGTCGCGTCGCAGCTTCATCGGAGGAGTGGCTGCCATGCTGGCCCCCTTTGTGCTGCCTTCCGGGGCCATGGCAACCACGGCGGATGACAAGCGACCGCTGCTGCTGACCAATCTGCGTTTGTTTGATGGCTCTGGCAAGTCGGTGCGAAACGGCCTGCAAGTGCTGGTGCAGGGCCAGCGCATTGTGGATGTGCTGCCGGCTTCAGCCACAGTGGAGGGAGCGCGCCTGCTGGACTGTCAGGGCAAGCTGGTAATGCCGGGGCTGATTGATGTGCACTGGCACACCATGCTGGCCGGAATTTCTCAGATGGCGGCCATGTCGTCGGATTTGGGTTATTTGTATTTGGTAGCTGCTCAAGAGGCACAGCGCACGTTGTTGCGCGGCTTTACTGCAGTGCGTGATGCGGGCGGGCCGTCATTTGCGCTCAAACGCGCCATTGACGAGGGGCTGGTGGCCGGGCCGCGCATCTACCCCAGCGGGGCCATGATTTCGCAGACCTCCGGGCATGGAGACTTTCGCCTGCGCAGCGATCTGCCACGTGCCGACAACGCTCCGCTGAGCTTGGTTGAAAGCACTGGCGTAGCCATGATTGCCGACGGTGAAGCCCAGGTACTGCGCCGCGTGCGCGAACAGTTAATGCTGGGCGCCACGCAGATCAAGATGCTGGCTGGTGGTGGCGTGGCATCCATGTATGACCCGCTGGACAGCACCCAGTTTTCAGAGCGCGAGCTGCGTGCTGGCGTGGAAGCCGCCAGCGACTGGAATACGTATGTGATGACCCATGTTTACACCCCCAAGGGCATTCAGCGCTCCATCCGCTCAGGGGTCAAGTGCATTGAACACGGGCAACTGGCCGACGAGGCCAGCGTGCGCATGATGCGCGATGAGGGTGTCTGGTGGAGCCTGCAGCCGTTCCTGCAGGATGAAGACAGCAACGTCTACCCTGACCCTGCACGCCGCGCCAGCCAGAAGCAGGTGGCCGAAGGCACGGTCAACGCCTATGCCATGGCGCAAAAGTATGGCGTTAAGACCGGCTGGGGCACGGACATTTTGTTCAACCCCCAAAACACCGCCACTCAGGGCAGGCAACTGGCCAAGCTAACGCGCTTTTACGATCCACTGACTTTGCTGGGGCAGGCTACAGGCATCAACGGCGAGCTGCTTGCGCTGTCCGGCGAACGCAACCCCTATCCCGGCGCGCTGGGCCGCATTACTCCTGGCGCATGGGCTGATCTGCTGGTGGCTGACGGCAACCCTGCCGATAACCTCGACTTTCTGGCTGACCCTGACAAGCATTTGCGCTTGATCATGAAGGGCGGCCAGATTCACAAGAATACGTTGTGACACGTGCCATGACATTGACACCCACGACCGCGTCACAGCACGCGCGTTAAGCATTACTGCCCCCTGCTTGCTTGCTTTGGGGGCTGGTCTGGCACAGGCCCAGCCGGAGCAGGGCGATGTCTGGCGTTTTCAGGCTACGCCCTACCTCTGGATGACTGGCTTGCAAGGTGACATCCGCCCCGCGCGCCATGCACCAACGGCGCACGTGTCGCAATCTTTTTCGGATGTATTGAGTGATTTGGACGCCGCCGTCTTTCTGAATGCCACCGCGCGCAAAGGTCGCCATGTGCTGCATGCCGATGGCAGCTACGCCGACGTTGTCGGACACCGCCAGCCTGCCCATGGGCCTGAAAGCCCGCGCCAAGGTGACGCAAAGCGCCCTGACGCTCAGTGGCGGCTACAGCTGGCAGCTGTCGCCAGAGGACAGCCAAGACGTGCTGGCAGGCGTGCGCTTGTGGAGCATTCGCGCCACAGTGCAGGTGCAGCCATTGCTGCAGGTTCAGACCAAGGACACTTTCGCGGACCCTATCGTGGCGGTGCGCTGGCGCCATCAGGTGCACCCGCGCTGGTCAACCTTGGTCTATGCCGATGTCGGTGGGCAGGGAAACTCAGAATGTGGGGTCAGAGTTCACATGGCAGTTGCTGGCCGTGGTGAACTACCAACTGCGTGACAACATTTACGTATCCGCCGGCTATCGCCAGCTGAGTGTGGACTACCGCAGCAACGGGCGACGTCTGGACTTTGGCATGGGCGGCCCGGTGCTGGGGGCTACCTTTCGCTTCTGAGTTTTCGCACCGCAGCGCGGGCTGCAGGCGTCCTCACCTCAGGGCTGCTGGTGGGTTGCAGACCCTTCAGATAGAACAGCCGGCTCGCTGGGCGTGCGCTGGCAAGGTGTTGCTCGGCCCGCATGTGGATCTGGGTGAAAGTGGGGTGTGTGCGGTAATTCGATGCGATTGCGCCCAGCCTCCTTGCCACGGTACAGGGCAGCATCTGCATCGCGCATGGCCCCCTCTAAAGCTTGTGTGCTTGCGAAGGGGCGCGAAACACCGATTGTGACCGTGCAGCGCAGAGGCTGCCGGGTGCCAGCAACATCGATGGCCTGCTCTTCAATACCGGCTCGCACACGCTCAGCCAAACGCATGACGCCAGCACTGTCCGTGTCCAGACAGATGACCACAAACTCTTCTCCGCCAATGCGGCCTGTTAAATCGCCATGGCGTGCCGTGTTGCGCACCACATCGGCCACATGGCATAGCACCGTATCTCCAGCCTGGTGCCCATAGGTGTCGTTGATGTGCTTGAAATGATCCACATCCATCAGCAGCAGGTGCGCGGGGGCGGGGTTTCGGGTATTGAAAAAAACCTTGAGTGCTTCAGACAGCCCCCTGCGATTGAGTAACTGCGTCATGGGGTCACGCCCCGCCATGTCACGCAGATCATCAGTCAAGCGCCGCAGTACCAGCCAGACGATCGAAGGCGGTATCACCGTGGCCAGGGATGACATGTAGATGTAGAAAACCATCTGAAAACTGCTGTCCATGTCCAGCGCTTCCAGACCACCGTCCAAAATCTTCATGAACTTCATCGCATTCAGTACACAAATGCCACTGATCAGCAGTGCAAAAATAACCATTTCTGCGTACAAATCTTTGGCAAATGTACGCACGCCGTAGATGATGGTGAGCGTCATGCCCAAGAACAGCAACGAGGAAATGCCCGCCAGCATGGCATAGCGTGCAGCCTGGCCCAGACTCCACTGCACCAGTACTTGGGCAAGCACGTACACCACGGAAAACGCTATCAACGGTCGCCACAGCGGGGCGGCATAACCAAAGAAACGCATCGAGCCGAGCCAGTAGGCGATGGGGGCTGCAAGTGTCAGGGTGTGATTGACTACGCTCATCACGCTCCAGGCGGGGCCTCCCTCTGCCAGTTGCAATACATAGGCAAACCCTAGCAAGAGGCTGCCCAGGGCGAAAAAATCCATACCCATTCTCTTGCCCTGCAAGCGTTTGCTAATAAGCAAAAACATGAGTGCAAAGCACAGCAGGTGTGCGCACAGCATGCCAACAAGGATGGTTGCAACCATGAGGATCTTTAAAAGCCGGTAAGAGCAGATGCGCGCAGCTAGGGCTGGTTGCCACGGCAATTGCCGGCATTCAGCACTAGATCAGGCAAAACAGCTCAGTGTAATGACTTGTGCATAGATTGGCTGATGGGCCGCAATCCCATTCAAGTAATTCCCTGCAAGCATGCCTTGTTGCAGTTTGAGAAGAAAGTGTGTCTGAGGCTTGAATCGACCCGCTTTTTCTGGATAGCAGCCAGCCTCACGCCATTGCGTTTCTCCAACGCTATGCAAGCCAGGTCATCTGCAGACGAATGTCTGCGGATACCCTTCGTGGGCGCTGATATGGGTGATGCCGGTTATCCAACGGTATAAGAGCTCGGCCACGCCATGGCCGTGTTGCAAGTTTTGTTGGAGGGCCTGCATCTTGAGTTCTTGTGGGTAGCGTTGTGTGTTCACATGGACTCCTGTTTAAACGGAAAGAGGAGGCTGATAGCGATCTACAAAACTCTGGGCGATTCAGACAGCTGAAAGCCGAGTGCGCATGCTTGCGCGCTTTATGGAGTTAGGCGGTCTAGCGCGAGACAGAGTGCTGCAGCAATGAAAAAACCCGCCGAGCGTGAGCGGGGCGGGCGGGGAAGAAAGTGCCGGTGCCTTTCGGCATGCCATGGGAATTAAGAGAGTTCGGGAGGGAAAACCACGGGCCAGCAGAAAACTTGTTGATGAAAAATCGCTGCGTCAGCAAACGGGGCGCTTCAAACAGCTCGCTTACATCTGCTAACAATATCTGATTCTTCAGCGTTTTCTCCCTATGGAGAACCCTCGATTTCTGCACGGCTTGGACAAAACTGGCTGTAGTGCCCAGCGAGTGAAGAAAGCGCTCCGAAGAGCGCTTTTTGCTGGAGGTCAGGCTGCTTGATGTTTGACGTCCAAACCTTGCTTTACAGCATCCTGCATGCGCTGATCAGGTACATCGCCGGGTACTGATTTACGGTTGGGGTCTTCAATGTGCTGGGTGGCTTGCAGGTATGTGAATTTTCAGGAAAGAAAAATCAGCAAAGGCGTTGTTCAGGGTGCAGGCGTTTGAGTCGCAGACGTGTGCCACGCATCTAGATGCCTAGGAATTCGAATGGCGCAGAGGGCTTGAATTGCTGCGTAGCATTGCCTGAGTATGTGTGGCTTTGGTCAGTGCCAAGGTCAAGTTTGAGAACTTTGCCACTTCGCGGGCTGAAGTCGAGAGCTTTCAGGTCGACCCAAAAAGTGTTGGGGGTGAGGGCAGATTCAAAAAAGTACAGCTTGCGCTGGTGGTCGAACACGGTGCGCCAGCGCGTAGACGAAATGTTGGGCTCGTCTGGGGTATTCAAGCCATAGGGCACCGATACATTGCGGATAACGCTAAATACACTGGCCAGAGCCTTGTTGGGATCAGGTTCTTTGGGGATGGCGTTTACATAAAACGATGCCCGTGCAAAACGATCTGCCGCCCGATTGGTGCCGGGCAGCATGGTGGTGCCGCCAATTTGCTTCCAGTATGCGTCTAGAGCCAACTGCTGCTCAAAGACCGGCGAATTGGTCATGACCTGGTAGGCGCGGCTGTGGTGAATGACTTGCTTGCCGTCGATGTACTCGACGATTGCGCTGTCGCCGCTTGCATCCGACATGGACAGGTGCAGTGTTGTCAGCCGGTTTTCGCCGGGCACGCTGTCTGAGACGATGGTGAATGGCTGCTCCTGCAGTGCAGCCACGACTTGCGCGACTGTTGCGAAATTGTCCAGCACGTACTGTGCCCAGGCAGCAATCGTCAGGCCGGGTTTGCTGCTGGCATCGAACACCGGGTATTGCGATTCCACCAACCACAGCAAATTGGCGTTCAGTCCTGCTTCGTTCACTCCATCGGTGGTGGAGATGTCGTAGCCTGAGGTGATGACGCTGCCGTACTTGGATGTCCAGCGTAGAGTGTTGGCTCCCGTTTGCCCGGTGCGCTCCATACCCCGTGGCAATACCCAGAGATTACTGACGATGTCGCTTTTCCAGTCCATGGATCGGGCCGTCATGACCTGACCTGCAGCGCCGTGGTACACCAGCCTTGTACAGGCCCATGTGCTAGATACGCCAGCAAGACCTGAAAGACCCAGCAGCAGTGCTGCCAAGGGTGAGCGAACGCGCGGCATATCGATCTTCATCAAGCTCTCCTGGTCAAGTAACGACATTGTGGATGGCTGTTTATACCGCCCATTGACTGCAACTGCGACGGTGCGTCTGTGGGTTCTTGCCCGTCAGTGGGCGCAGCCGGATGCTTGCGTGCTCTTTGTGCTGAGGGCTTTGTCGCTGTGTGCGGAGTGAGCCTGTGGGGCAAAAGGCAAAAGGCAAAAGGCAAAAGGCAAAAGGCAAAAGGCAAAAGGCAAAAGGCAGGATGGGATGGATGAACGGGGCAGAGGGTTGGGCAACTTTGCTACGGGTTCTTTTTTTCAAACAACGCTGCCAGCAACTGATTGGAACGAGCTGCATCACGCAAAAACGGTGGCACCGAAAGCGCCAGTAACAAAGCCGCCAGTGGAACAACACAGAAGAACCCTACGTGCTTAAACCCCAGTGCACCCGTGATGCCACCCAGCACAAACATGGCAATCAGCCCTGCTGAAGTGCGCATGCGCGTCCAGTCGTGCAGTACAGGCACTGCTTGCGCTGAGCGGGCCAGTGCGTGACGCCGCCAGAAAATCATCTTGCCAATTTCCATGCCCAGGTCTGTGAAATTTCCGGTCATGTGCGTGGTGCGTGTACTGCCACCCGATGTTTTAGAGCCGACTGCGTTTTGCAGCCCCATCATGAAAGACAGCAGCAACACCGTCAGTGGCACGGCAAAGGGGGTGTTCCAGGAAAGTGTGGCCGCACCCATCAGCCCGAAGGGGAAGAGCATCAACGCTTCCAGCATCAGGGGCAGGGCGTACACACTGTGCAGGCGCTGCTGTCGCCCCCAGTTGACCAGCATGGCGCAAACGGCAGAGCCTGCGGTAAATGCAAGGATGGCGCCCAGCGCATTCAAAAGCAGCTTGCCGTTCTCCATCACCAGGCCGTCAGCCACTTGCGACGCAAATCCTGTCATGTGTGAGGTGTACATGCTCAGCACCAGAAAGCCGCCGGCGTTGACGGCACCTGCGTTGAAAGCAAGCAGCCATCCGAGAGCCACGTTGGTTGAACGTGACCGGTGGCGGTTGGTAAGGTGGCGAAATCTGCGCATCACAAAGCTCCACGAACCTAATTGCATGCCGACGATTGTCGGCCAACTTGTATGCGTGGTCTGCTCGGGGGCGGTCGTGGATGGATCCTGCAGGTGGTTCAGATATGCAAACAAGTGCTGCTCGCGCTGCCATCTGGGCAGGGCCACGTCGGATGGGGTGGCGCTTTGGCTGCAGGCGCAGCACTGTGTTTTTCAGGCCAGGCAATGCATAGTTGCTGGTTGCCACAATGAAAGCATGTGGCACATGCCGCTACACGCAACTACACGCAGCTGAACAAGAGAACACAAGACAAGAGAACACAAGAAGAACACGCCCCAGGCATCCGTAAGTGCGCCTTGTGGGGCTGAACGCTGGACCTCAGCAGGTGGGATGGCGGGATTGCGCTTGTGGCTTGCCACGCGCGCTAGCCAAAGTCCAGTTCGGGCAACAGTTCTTGAAGTTTTTCCAGCGCAGATGCACCGCAAAGACAAGACATTTCACCCAGTGGATCGGTGCTCTCTAGCAGTACATAAGCCATTGACCAGCTCGGAAACCAGCGCTTGTCTGTGCGTGGTCCATTGTGCTGGGGGGTGAAGTTGATGTGCCGGGGGTCGCGGGCCAGTTGCCCTATGAGAAAGTCAATGGCCTGAGCCTCTCCCTCGATGTACTGGGCAAAACGTTGACCATCGAATATCAGCACTCCAGTGATGGCATGGAGCTGATTGAAATCCCGCGCTGTTTTCACAATGTCCGCCACACAGCTGAGCTCTGCGGTTGGAGCCAGTTCGCTGTGGTACATAAAGCACTGAAGTTCTTGGTGCATTCAATCCTCCTAACACCAGGAAGTATCGCGATGTTGTGAGCGATGGATGTCGTTTTGGTGTCTCATCTGCGCAAATGCTGTTTGCGCCGCTGTGCTTGCTGCATATGCAAGCCGCGTTGCGATGCCGGACAGGCGTGTGCGCCCCTGTGATTTTTGAAGAGTGCTGACCAGCGCTAGCGGCGCAAAGCGTGACAATGCGCGCTGTTGCTCTATATGGAGATCATTGTGACTCACCCCGCTGACCATGCCGAACTGATAGCTACCTACCGCAGGGCGGCAGCTGATGCATCCAAAAAACATGACCTGATCAAAACCGTGGCTAACAAGGGTCCCAAAGCGATCGAGGCCGCTGTAGATACTGCAGCCAAAGCTGCAAAGCGCCGCGATTCTTTTGCTGCCAAGTTGGCCAAACTGGGCGTGCAAGTGCCAGATTGAGCGGCTCTTTGGCTTTGCGCGCGCTGCAGCAAAGTGCAGTGCGGTGCAGGACTTTGCCGTTTTGAGAGTTCTCTGAAAGAAAGCCCAGTCGTTGCTGTGCATTAAAAAAGCCCCGAGGTCACACCTTCGGGGCTTTTTTTGATGAGAGAGCTGCAGCGTGCCTAGAAAGGCTTGGCGCGCATCAAACCTGTCAAAGCGATCAACGCAACGAACTGCAGCAGCAGAAAAATGCGCCGCATGCTGGTCTTGCCGGGTTCTGCGCTGCGTTTGGCAAAGCCAATGCTCAGGCCGTGAAGGACGTAAAGAATCAGGCCAATGTACGGATACATCATGTGCTGCCAAGGGCCCACAAAGGTGACGGCCAGACCGGTCAGGGCCGCGATGCCACCAAAGATGCGGGTAAAGACATAAATCAGCGTGGACTTGGCTGCGGGCGTGGGCTTCCAGGCCATGGCCAGATAGACGACGGATGCGAGCAGTGTGAGCACTGCGAACAGCATGTGGGAATGTTTGAGTGCGGCGGACATGGGGCAGGTTAAGTCAGAGGTAAAAATAAAAATATAGCTGTTAGCGCTGATGTATGCTTGATTTGAGTAATATTTGTATTTGAAAACAAGCATGGGTGAGCGCTATTAGCTCTCTTTTTTGTTGTGGGCTTTGTGCACCTGTCGAGCCAGCCGTGCTGTGCCCAGGTGCTGTGCGAGTTTAGCGTCCAGCGCAAGCGGCTCGCCATGCAACTGCGCAGCAATCAACTCGCCACACAGCACAGACAGGCTCAGGCCGCGTGCGCCCAGGGCTGTCAGCGCCCACAGCCCCGGTGCGGCGGGGCTGACCAGTCCAGCGATGGGCAGGCGGTCATGGCTGGCGCAGCGTACCCGGCCCCAGGTGGGCTGGCAGCGGCTGTCGGCAGGGTCAAACCAAGGGGCCAAAGGTGCACCGCTGGCAGGCAGCAGCGTAGAAAGCTTGGCGTAATTGGCGGTGTGTGCGGCCACCTGATCGGCCGCAGAGATGGGCATCTCAGTGACGTCGCGCTCAAACGTCGAACCCATGACCCAGCCTTGACCTTGAGGCAGCGGAATGTGGGTGACCAGGTTGCCATTGCCATTGACCGGAAAGGGCGGCAGGGCGTAGGCGTTGTGCAGGCTGTGCAGCCCCCAGGTGATTTGCCCCCGGATGGCTTGCAGCGGCCAGGTGGTATCGGCGGGCAACAGCACTTGCGTTGCAGGGCCACAGGCCAGCACTGCGATATCGGCCTGCGCCAGCGTGCTGCCGTCAGCGGCCAGCGCCTGCCATGCGCCATCGGCGGTGGTTTGCAGGCGTGCCACATGTGCATGGGCCTGAAATTGAATGTTTGCATGGGCCAGCTGTGCCTGCACCAGCTGGGCAGGGCGTACCCAGCCGGCCTGTGCGTGCCAGCAGGCCACGGTGTCATCAGGCAAGCCTGCAGATTGCAGCTGGGCGCTGTCGGTGGCGTGGCTCCAGTCAGCGCCGGGGCCCTGGGCCCAACTGGCGGGCAGGCCCGTGCCGCCGTCGGTGCAATGCTCCAGCACGCCGCTGTGACCCCAGTCGGAGCCTTCGACGCACAGGTCTTTCAGGCGTTGCAGTGTCATGCGCACGCCGCTGCGCGACAGACGCGAGAGCACGCTGTCGTCGGGCGAGACGTGTGGGCAAAACAGGCCCGCGGGCAAGCCTGATGCACCGTCGGCCGGGGCATCGCCAGCAGCCAGTACCGTGACGCGCCAGCCCCGCAGCGCCAGACTGTGGGCCACGGCAGAGCCGGCTAAGCCGGCACCAATGACCAGTGCGGTGCCCGCTTGAGCCACGGGTGCCGGCTCTGTCGATGCGCGCGCACGCGGCTGCCAGGCAGGGTTGAAGTGGGCCTGAAGGTTGTCGCGCTTGGGCGGCACACCGGGTACTTTGTGTACTTCAAAGCCGTGCTGCGTTAGTTGGTCGCGCACAGAACGTGCAATGGTCCAGGTGGCCAGGCGGGTGCCACGGCGGCAGTGGCGGGCCAGCGCTTTGAGGGTGTGGGTGTCCCAGATCTCGGGGTTGGTGCTGGGGCTGAAACCGTCCAGATAGATGCTGTCGGCCACCGTGTGCTGCTGGCGCAGCATGGCTTGTGCATCACCGATCCACAGCGTCAGCTGCACACGCCCGCCTTCAAAGCTCAGCCGGTGCACACCTGGAAGCAGCCCGTAAAAGCGCGCAGCCAGTTGCTCGGCCAAATGGCGCAGCTGCGGCTCTTGCGGCGCCGCGCGCAGCAGATCCTGTGCGCTGACAGGGTAGGCCTCGATGGAGGTGAAGTGCAGCATGTCGGGGCGCTGGGCATCGGCCCTCCAGGCTGCCCAGGTCACCAGAAAATTCAGCCCCAGGCCAAAGCCAGTCTCCAGCACGCGCCACTGCGTCTGTCCGCCCCAGGCTGCGGGCAGGCCGCATCCTGCTACAAACACCTGCTGCGCCTGTGACAGCCCGCCGTGCTCGCTGTGGTAACGATCACCAAAGCGGGGGCTGTAAGGGGTTCCGTCGGGCAGCCAGTTCAAGGGTTCAGACATAAAAAACGTAGCAAATAAGGTAGACGCCAGTGGCACATCAGGCCGTAACAGGCATGCTTGGGGTGGCCGCCTTTACTCCCAGCGCTGCTGGTAGGAAAACACAGGCAAGCGCCAGCCAAAGCGGATGGCGGCCAGCCGCAGCGCCAGTCCACCGGCAAAGCATATGGCGGTGCTGATGCCCAGCGACACTTGCAGCGCCTGCAAGCCCAGGTAAAGCAAGCAAACGGCCATGGACACACTGGCATACAGCTCTCGGCGAAAGACCACGGGTACCTGGTTGCACAGCACATCGCGCAAGATGCCGCCACTGATACCTGTGATCATGCCGGCCATAACGACCACCAGCGGGTCATATCCCAGCTTGATGGCCACGTTGCTGCCGATCAGCGAAAAAGCAATCAGCCCCATTGCATCCAGCAGCAGGAAGACATGTTTCATGCGTTGCATATAACGCGCAATGACTGTGGTCAAGAGACCGGCAGACACCACTAGATAGACATAAACGGGGTGCTGGGTCCAGCCAATGGGGTAGTTGCCCAGCACCATGTCGCGGATGGTGCCACCGCCCAGAGCGGTCACGAAAGCGATCACCACCACACCGAAGATGTCCATATTGCGCCGCCCAGCAGCAAGTGCGCCGGACATGGCTTCGGCGGTGATGGCGATCACATAGATGACGAGAATGATGTCCAACTGCACGTTGAACAGGGAATGGAAAAAGTCGGAGAGGGCAGACACAACGCAAAAGTGTGAGTCCATGCACCAGCCAAGACACTCTTGAAAAAAGAGTGACTTCTTGGGCATGGGTAAGCCTCTCCCGCTGTCCTTTTACCTGAGAGTTTCAGCGCTGCGCATGTTCGTCATGCGCGCGCTTGCCCCTTCGGTGAACCGGCTGGCCTGGCAGGGCCCCGGTTGCTCTCCAGTCGGCGATAGTGTTCCGTGGTGCTGGGTGCCTGAGCGATTATGGGAGTTTGCGCCTTCGGCGGAGGCTAGCGCTTGCGCAGCCTCGCTCTCCCACGGAAAACAGAAGCCGCGATTATGAACTGCCGCGAAGACCCAATCTTGCAAGCGGGCATGTCGCACGCAAAAAAGCCCGGCACTTTACGGGCCGGGCTTTGCGACACCCGTGCTGGGTGCCTACTTTATGCCGACGGTGGTACGTAACCTGCAGCAGCATCTGCACCGCTGCCAAAGAAGTGGTTTTCCATCTGGCGGGCCAGATATTGGCGCGCACGTGCATCGGCCAGATTCAGGCGGTTTTCATTGACCAGCATAGTCTGGTGCTTGAGCCAGTCGGCCCATGCCTGCTTGCTCACGCTTTCATAAATGCGCTTGCCCAGCTCGCCGGGGTAGGGAGGAAAGTCCAAGCCTTCAGCTTCTTGGCCCAGTTTGATGCATTGAATGGTACGTGCCATGGGGGTTCCTCGTGCGACTTCAGATGTTTGGGTAATAACGAACTGAAATCTTATTGGTTTAAGTTTTGAAGACGTGCTTTCAGAATGCGTTCCAACGGTGAAAGGACCGTTGTCCCAACCAAAACCCGAAAGCAAAAATGAACAATCGCCGCAACTTTATCAAGATTCCTGTTGCCCTCAGCCTTTTGGCGGGCTTCACCTTCTCGGCGCTGCCTGCTTTGGCGGCCGATCCGGTCACTTTGCTCAATGTGTCGTATGACCCCACCCGTGAGTTGTACGTGGAGTACAACAAAGCATTTGCCAAGCACTGGAAAGAAAAGACGGGCCAGGACGTGGCGATCAAGCAGTCCCACGGCGGCTCAGGCAAGCAGGCGCGCTCCATCATTGACGGCCTGGACGCCGATGTCGCCACACTGGCACTGGCCGGCGATGTGGATGCCTTGGTCAAGAACGGCAACTACCTTGCGACGGACTGGCAAAAGAAACTGCCTTTGAACAGCGCGCCTTACACCTCCACCATCGTTTTCCTGGTGAAAAAGGGCAACCCCAAGGGTTTGAAGGACTGGAGCGATCTGGTTAAACCCGGTGTACAGGTCATTACCCCCAACCCCAAAACCAGTGGCGGTGCCCGCTGGAACTATTTGGCTGCGTGGGAGTTTGCCAAACGCAAAAACGGTGGCGATGAAGCCAAGGCCAAAGATTTTGTGAAGCAGCTGTTTGCCAATGTGCCTGTGCTCGATACCGGCGCACGCGGCTCCACCATCACTTTTGTGCAGCGCGGTGTGGGTGATGTTTTGCTGGCGTGGGAGAACGAAGCCTTCCTGGCTTTGCGCGAATTTGGCCCAGAAAAGTTTGAAATCGTGGCGCCCTCGCTGTCCATCCTGGCAGAGCCTAGCGTGGCGGTCGTTGACAAAGTGGTCGACAAAAAAGGCACCCGAAAAGTAGCGCAGGCTTACCTGGAGTACCTGTACTCCGATGAAGGCCAGCAAATTGCTGCACGCAATTTCTACCGACCCACCAACGACAAGGTGAAGGCTGATTTTGCCAAGCAGTTCCCCAAGCTGGAGCTGTTCACCATCGACCAGGCCTTTGGTGGCTGGGACAAGGCGGACAAGGCCCACTTTGCCGACGGCGGCAGCTTTGACCAGATTTACACCAAAAAGTGACAGTGCCGCGCAAGCGGCTTGAGGGTGGCCTAGGGGCCACCCATTGTTTGAAGGAGCGCACCATGTCCCATACCCTTGTTCCCACCGATGCTCACAGCGTATTGCCGCATGAAGCGCTGTGCGCCCATGCAGCCCATGTGCTGCGCACTACGGCGCAGGCGTGGGGCATGTGCACGCAGCAGCCGCAGCAGCACCGTGCCATTGCTGCAGCCGTGGTGCGCAAGCCCAGCCTAGCCGCTAACTGTGCTGGTTTGCTGTGGTGGCAGGTGGCAGCATGACAGCGCCCAGCTTGGCAGCGCAAGCTGCAGTGCTGGGAGTGCACCATGTGCAGCTTTCGTACCCAGCCCATCTGCAAGCGCAGATTGAGCGTTTTTATGGGCAACTGCTTGGCCTGCCGCGCGTAGCGGGCAGCTCTTGCGCACCAGCCCGTGTTCTGCGTTACATGGCAGGCAGCCAGCGCCTGGATCTGGTGCCCCGCACCGCAGCCAGTCATGCTTGCGAGTGTCAGGGCCACCTGGCTTTATGGGTGGCTGGGCTTGATGCCTTGCATCAACGGCTGCTGGCCCACGGAGCCACGGCTTTGGCGGTGGTGCAGGTGTACGAAGGCATGCGCTTTTATGCCAAAGACCCAGCGGGCAACACGCTAGAGCTGCTGCAGCCTGCGGTGACAGAAATTTCCCTGCCATGGGCTGTATGGCCGCAAGGCGTGCCCGTAGAAACTGCTGAGAAAGCGGTGGCGCTGGGCTAAGTGCGCGGTGGCAAACGGCTAGATGTGCAGCAGTTTGCCTGTGGTGAGGGCTGCGCAGAAACTGGCTGTTAGCGCGGATTGGATAGGCGCTAGAGGCGCTTTTTTATAAGAAGCTATATGAATTTTCAGCAACTGCGGTCGGTACGCGAAACGGTGCGGCGCAGCTTTAACCTGACCGATGTGGCGCAGATACTTCACACCTCGCAGCCGGGCGTGAGCCGCCAGATTCGAGAGCTGGAAGAAGAGCTGGGGGTGGACATTTTTCTGCGCGCTGGCAAACGCCTGACGGGGCTGACACCACCCGGAGAGGTGCTGCTGCCCATTGTGGAGCGGCTGCTGCTGGATGCTGACAACCTGCGCCGTGTGGGGGCCGACTTCAGCGCCAGCGCACAGGGGCGGCTGTCGATTGCCGCCACCCACAGTCAGGCACGCTATGCCTTGCCGCAGGTGGTGCATGAGTTTCGCCAGCGCTACCCACAAGTGCGTTTGCATTTGCACCAGGGCTCACCCAAACAGGTGGCAGAAATGCTGGTCAGCGGTGAGGCTGATATTGGCGTGGCCACGGAGGCCCTGGCCAGCTACGAAGGGCTGGTTACGCTGCCGTGCTACCGCTGGACGCACAGCGTAGTGCTGCCGCAGGGCCACCCTTTGCTAAAGCTGCAAGCGCCCATTACTTTGCAGGATTTGGCGGCCTATCCCATCATTACCTACGAGCAAGGCTACACAGGCCGTGCCCACATCGATGAAGCGTTTGAGCGCGAAGGTCTGGCCCCTGATGTGGTGTTAACCGCCATGGATGCCGATGTGATCAAAACTTACGTAGAGCTGGGAATGGGCGTGGGCATTGTGGCTTCTATTGCTGTGGATGCTGCGCGCGACCAGCACCTGCAGGCGCTGGATGCCGGCCATTTGTTCCAGGTGAATGTCACGCGGCTGGGGCTGCGCCGCGGTGCCTGGCTGCGGGGCTATGCCTACGACTTCATTGAAAGTTTTGTGCCCACACTCCAGCGTCAGCTGGTGGAGCAGGCCGTGCAAGGGGCAAAGCCGGTGTAGAGTGTGCTGGTGCTGCGCGTTTATCCACCCCCGAATTTCTGGATCTTGCATATCGATGGCTCGGCCATGCCCAACCCAGGGCGGATGGCGATTGGGGTCGTGCTGACCGGGCCAGACGGCTCGCAGCACACCATCGGGCAAGTTCTGCATGGCAGGGGCTGCAACAATGAAGCAGAGCTGCGCGCTTTGCAGGCAGGACTGCTCAGGGCGCAGGAGCTCGGGGCCAGCAGCCTGCGCATTTATACCGACAGCCAATGGGTGATTGAACAGCTGGCACCCCGGACAGTGCCGGGCGTGCACGTCAGGCCCACCTTGCGGCTGGCTCCCTGGCTGGAGGTGGTTCAGCCTTTGGTGCACTCATTTGAGCAGGTGCAGTGGCGCTGGATTCCACGCCACCTCAATACCGAAGCCGATGCGCTGGCGCGTCAGGCCAGTCTGAGCGCACAAGAAGCTTAAAAACAAGAGCGGCCAGCAATGGCTGCATAAGCGAAAAAAGGCCTTTTTGCTGCGTATTTCTGTGTGCAGCGCTGCGGCGCAGTACGCGCAGATCGAGGTTTTCGTTGCCGCCAATATCCTGCAGCCTTGCGAGCCTGAGACAATGTCGCCCATCATGAGTGCTCAGAACGACAAGATTTCCCCCGATTCCCCCTACGTTGATATGCCCACTGGCGACCCCAGCCTGCCCGAGGGCTGGCTGGAAGTGGTGTCCATGGACATGGAAGCCAAAGGCATTGCCCGCAAGCCCGATGGCAAAGTGGTGTTTATTGACGGAGCTTTGCCCACTGAGCTGGTCACAGCCAATGTGCACCGCAAGAAAAACAACTGGGAAGCCGCCAGCCTGTTTGCGATTCACCGCGAATCATCGCAGCGCGTCACGCCTGGCTGCCCGCATGCCGGGCTGCACGAAGGTGCCTGCGGCGGTTGCAAGATGCAGCACCTGCACATCAATGCCCAAGTAGCCGTCAAGCAGCGTGTGCTGGAAGACAACCTGTGGCATCTGGGCAAGGTCAAAGCCGAAACCATGATGCGCCCCATCGAAGGCCCCACTTGGGGCTACCGCTACCGTGCGCGTCTGTCGGTTCGCTATGTGATCAAAAAAGGCAAGGTGTTGGTGGGCTTTCATGAGCGCAAGAGTCGCTACATCGCCGATATGGAAACCTGCAAGGTATTGCCCCCCCATATTGATGCCATGCTGATGCCCATGCGCGCGCTGGTCGCCAGCATGGATGCGCGAGAGCAATTGCCGCAAATCGAAGTGGCCTGTGGCGACCACGTTACCGCTTTGCTGCTGCGCCACATGGTGCCTTTGACTGAGGCCGACCAGCAGCGCCTGCGTGACTTTGCTGCTGTCCACAATGTGCAGTGGTGGCTGCAGCCCAAGGGCCCAGAGACCGTGCACAAGATGCAAGAGGGCGGCCCTGAGCTGTCGTACAGTCTGCCGGACTTTGGCATCCACATGCCTTTCAAGCCCACGGACTTCACCCAGGTCAATCCGCACATCAACCGTGTGCTGGTGACGCGTGCGCTGCGCTTGCTGGATGTACAAAAGCACGAGCGCGTGATCGACTGGTTCTGCGGCCTGGGTAACTTCACCTTGCCGCTGGCCACCCAAGCGCGCGAAGTGCTGGGCATTGAAGGCTCGGACACGCTGGTGCAGCGCTCCCTGGACAACTACGCGGCCAACAACGCCCAGCGTGGCGAAGGCAGCCCACTGGCGCCTACGACGTTTGTGGGGCGCAACCTGTTCAACATGACGCCTGCGCTGTTGATGGCCGACGGCAATGCCGAAAAGTGGCTGATCGATCCTCCCCGGGAAGGTGCCTTTGCGCTGTGCCAGGCACTGGCAGACATCCACCAGATTCGCACCGGTGCCAAGCAAACCGGTGTGCCCAGCGAAGAGCAGCCTGATGTGCTGCCGCCGCTGCCCGAAGGCCATGAAAACTGGCAGTTCCCTCAGCGCATTGTGTACGTCAGCTGTGGCCCTGCAACGCTGGCGCGCGATACGGGTTTGCTGGTCAATCAGGCAGGCTACCGCTGCGTACAAGCTGGCGTGGTCAACATGTTCCCGCATACCGCCCACGTGGAATCCATGGCCGTGTTTGAGCGCGTGAACTAAATTGATTGAACCTGGGCAGCCTAAAGACTGTGTGGTGGTGATCTGTGAAAAAGCCCGCAAGCGTGATATGCGCTTGCGGGCTTTTTTGTGTGGTCCTTTGGGTGTTAGACCGCTACCGTTAGATGGTGAGGTGTGCGGGTTGCAGTCAACACTTGGTTTAACTGCGAGGGCGGGCGTATTCCGTCTCGATGTCCTCGTCTGGGCGTGCCTTGGCCGGTGCATCGGGCTTTTGCGTGAACACCGAGGGCGTACCCTCTAGCTTGTGCTCGCGCATGTACTCGTCCATGTCCTTCCAGCCGGCAAACACCATGGATTTAGGGGCTTTGGGGTTGAGCGTGTAGCAGTCTTCAATGCCGCGCATGGCATGCCGGCAGCCGCTGCCGATGGCCTTGGCCTCGTTCTCGCGGATGACAGTGCGTGGGTCTGGACCCAGGCCCGGTACTTGTTCTAGACAGCCCGCCAGCAGCATCGCCCCCAATGGAAGCAGCAAAAAAGCAGGGCGAATGGAGTGGTGATGGTTTGGCATGTCCCTCAATTATCGGCAAGTCTTTTTCAAAATTAAGCCCTTCTTTGAATGAGCATGAAAAAAGGCCCCACAAGGGGCCTTTCGGTGGAGCAAACGGTGCTTAATCGCGTTCGCCGCCCATGATGCCCAGCAGGGCCAGCAGGCTTTGGAACACGTTGAAGACGTCCAGGTACAGCGCCAGTGTTGCGCTGATGTAGTTGGTCTCGCCGCCGTCCAGAATCTGCTTGATGTCATACAGCATGTAGGCCGAGAAGATACCGATTGCCAGCATGGAGATGGCCATCATGCCTGCGCTGGAGCCTACAAACACGTTGATCACAGCGCCCACCATCAGCACCAGAGCACCGACAAACAGCCACTTGCCCATGCCCGAGATGTCGCGCTTGATCACGGTGGCCAGAGAAGCCATCACGAAGAACACGCCGGCAGTGCCTGCAAACGCGGTCATGATCAGCTGCGAGCCATTGCTGAAACCCAGCACCATGGCAATCAGGCGCGAGAGCATCAAGCCCATGAAGAACGTGAAGCCTAAAAGCACAGGGATGCCAGCGGCAGAGTTCTTGGTCTTTTCAATGGCGAACATGAAACCAAAGGCACCGACCATGAATACGATCAGGCCCATGAAGCCGGTCAGTCCAGCAGTAATGCCTGTGCTCACACCCACCCATGCGCCCAATACGGTGGGCAGCAAACTCAGCGCCAGCAGCCAGTAAGTGTTGCGCAGCACTCTGTGGCGCTGCTGCTGCGAGATGCCGTAGCCTGCAGAGTCCAAAGTGTTTATATGGTTCATTGAGTGTTTTCTCCTTAGTAGGTATAGCGAAACGGCTATGTCAGTCATTCTATGAGACGAATGCCAACCCACAAGTTCCCAAAACCTTGGCTTCTAAGGCAGTTTTCTGCGTGGTTTTAGGTTGGAATGTTTTGCGCAGAAGGTTGGGGCGGGGGTGGCAAGAGTCAGTATGCTCAAACGCTGGATACCAAACCTCTTGGGAGCATTTCGATGAAGAATAAATTTGAGCTGGAACTGGCAGACGTCAAGAAAATTGCTGCGGCTGCGGAAGCAGAAGCGCTGAAGAACAACTGGGCGGTCACGATCTCTGTTGTGGACGATGGTGGTCACCTGCTGTGGCTGCAGCGCTTGGATGGTGCTGCTCCCATTTCTTCGCACATTGCACCTGCCAAGGCGCGTTCTGCCGCCGTGGGCCGCAAGGACACCAAGGCATTTGAAGACATGATCAACAATGGACGTACAGCTTTCCTGAGCGCACCTTTTGTCGATGGCTTGCTGGAAGGCGGCGTGGCCATCATGAAAAATGGTCAGTGCCTGGGCGCAGTGGGTGTGTCGGGGGTCAAGGCTAGCGAAGATGCACAAGTGGCCAATGCCGGCATCGCCGCACTGGGCCTGTAAACACCGCAGTCTTTGCCAAAGAAGTCCATGAAAAAAGCGACCTTCAAGGTCGCTTTTTTGTTGCAGTTGGGTGGAAAAAAGGACTGGCTACGCAATGCCCGATGAAGGTTTGTTGGCTGGCCTAAACGATGCCAGGTCCTCACCCGCATCGCCCCACGATGAAACTGTTGAGATACTTACTTCGTCAAAATCAGCTTGCCCAGTTTGGTGGACTGCAAACGGTAGGTGGCACCGTTGTGCACGATGGACACAGACTTTTTGCCGCGCAGCAGCATTTCGCTGTCCACACTCAGGTCGTGTGCCAAAGCAGGTTGGCTGACCGCACTGTCTGCCAGTACGGACTGCTCAACAGGAGTGCGGCGTGCGCTTGGAAGGGATAGTGTGGCTTGCATGGTGCGAAGTGTGTTGACGTTTTGGTAATGATAACTATTCCCATTCAATAGTCAACGCTAATTTTGCGATAACCCGTAAAAAAGTGTGTTTTGAAAAAAAGTAGCTGCATACGCTGATGTATCAATGGTTTTAGATATAAAAGATGTTGAAATCATTGATATATAAGCGCTGAAAGCTCACTTTATGTGTTCCGCAGACGAAAAAAAGCCCTGCAGGCTTGCGCTTTATGCAGGGCTTAGGATCGGGGAGGGCGGAGGCCTTACTTTTCAGGCTCTGTGACAAAACCAATCTTGCGGATTCCGGTGCTTTGTGCAGCGGCCATGGCTTTGGCAATGCGCTCGTAGCGTACTTCCTTGTCACCGTGGATGTGCAGATCAGGCTGAGGATCCTTGGCAGCCTCTGCTGTCAGGCGTTCCACCAGTTGCTCATCGCTGATGGCTTCCTTGTTCCAGTGGTACTGGCCCTGGGCATCAATGGACAGACTGATGTTTTGGGGCTTGACCACTTCAGGCTCATTGGAGGCGCGGGGCAGATCCACGTTCACTGCGTGCTTCATGACAGGCACGGTGATGATGAACACGATAAGGAGCACCAGCATGACGTCCACCAGGGGCGTCATGTTGATTTCGTTCATGACATCATCGCTGTCGTCTTGGGTGCCGAAGGCCATGATTTAGGCCCCTTTCTTCAAAGGCAGTACTTTGCTGTCTTGGTGGCTGGTGGTGTCGACCGTCATGCGGGTACCTGTCACAAAGAAAGCGTGCATGTCGTGTGCAAAGCTGTTCAAGCTACCCAGCACGCCCTTGTTGCCGCGCACGATGGCGTTGTAGCCCAGTACTGCAGGAATGGCCACAGCCAAACCGAAGGCGGTCATGATCAGCGCCTCGCCAATAGGGCCAGCCACCTTGTCGATCGACGCCTGGCCTGAAGTGCCAATCACGATCAGTGCGTGATAGATGCCCCACACAGTACCAAACAGGCCCACGAAAGGTGCGGTCGAGCCAACGGACGCCAAGATGGCCAGGCCCGATTGCATGCGTGCAGTAAATTCATCAATGCCGTTGCGCAAGCAGCGGGTCACCCAGTCGCTGACATCCAGTGTGTCATGCAAGTGCGCGCTGGTTTTGCGGTGGTGAGAGATGGCTTCGCGCCCTTCCAGTGCCAGATAGCGGAAAGGGTTGGCGGGATCTGCATCCAGCTTGTTCAGGCCAGAGCCGAAGTCCTCGCTGTGCCAGAAATCTTTGGCTTCCTTGGCGTACTTCTTGAATTTCATCAGGCCCAGTGCCTTGACGATGATGACGACCCACGATGCCACAGACATGATCAGCAGCAAAATGGCCACGCCACGGGTGACAAAGTCGCCTTGCGCCCAGACGTGGGCAATGCCGAATTGGGATTCCATGAAAACTCCTGAGATGACTGTTTATTCGAGAACGAAATTGACGGGCACGATGTTCCACATGGCTTCTGGAACACCATTGCGTTTACCGGGGACAAAGCGCCACTTCTGAACAGAAGCAAGGGCTGCCTTGTCGAGGCGGTCGAAACCGCTGGATTGCTTGATCTCAATTTGTTGAGGCGATCCGTTTTCATCCACCAGCACGCGCAGCAAGACTTTGCCTTGCTCGCTCATGCGACGGCTGATTGAGGGGTAGCTAGGGCGCGGATTGTTCAGGTAAGCCGCATTGCTGGAGGGCAACTGCACGGCCCCGCCTGACGGAGGTGCAGGAGCAGCAGGCGCAGCAGGAGGTGCTGGCGGAGCTGCTTCAGCCACGGGCGCCGGGGTGCTATCCAACGTGCCTTTTGGTGCATTCGGGGCCGGTGTGGGATCCGTAATGGCTTTGGGCAACGGCGGCGCTTTCTGTACCGGTGTGGGCTTTGGCTTGGGAGGCTGGGGCTTGGGTGTCGGTTTGGGGGGCTGTGGCTGAGGGGGGGCTGGCGGTGCCGCTGCTGGAGGCTCTGGTGCGGGTGGTGCAATGAACTGCGCAATCACTTCCGCAGCAATGATTTGAGGCTCTGGCGGGCGGCTCATGCCATTTTGCAATGCCCAGATACCAGCAGCATGCAGTGCCAGCACCATCCCGGTAATCATGGTTTTTTTGCCAAGAGAACCGTGAGGGGCGAGATGTTCGGAGGAAAGCATAAATATCAAAAAACCAGCTGACACAGCCGGTGTGGCCAGCCATGGTGGCCATGTGCAGGGGAGGCGCGAAATCGTACGCGAAGGCGAAAGTTACAAAAACCCTATTTTCGGAAAATCCACCATGAGCAGCCTAAAACCAAAATCAGACTGCCTGCAATAGTTGAGAAGAATGCCATGCTTTGCTCTCCAAAATAGGGGTGGCAAGCTGAACTGTCTGAACAACGGTTTCATTGTGGATAGCCGCAGTATTGCCCTTGGAGCAGCACTTGGCTACCACGTCACGTGCACAGGTCTCGCAGCGACCGCATTGGGTGGCCACACCAAGCTCAAATTGGATTTCGTCGAAACTCATCCCTGCATGCGCATGGTGTGCGATTTCGCGATCAGAAACTCGGTGGCATACACAAACGATCATGGCTGCAAACAGTTGTGGCTGGCTATTGATATGGTGGAACGAATTATAAATGCGAATTCATCGCATTTGCAAACACTTTCTATCCATCGGGTCAATCCGGTGCTGAAAGAGGCACTGATGCCCTGCATGCAGGCGTAAAAAAACCGGCCTAAGCCGGTTCGTTGAAAGCTGTGTCGATCAGCTGACGTGCTTGCCGATCAGGCCAGCCATTTCGAACATCGAAACTTGTGGCTTGCCGAACACTTCCTTGAGCTTGGCGTCTGCATTGATCATGCGCTTGTTGGCAGCATCTTGCAGGTTGTGGGCCTTGATGTAGACCCACAGCTTGCTGATGATTTCAGTGCGGGGCAGGGGCTCCTTGCCCACCACAGCAGCCAGAGCAGCGCTGGGTGTCAGGGGCTTCATGAAGGCTGCGTTAGGAGTGCGCTTTTTTGCGGGAGCTGCTGTTGCAGCAGTTGCCTTCTTTGCAGTTGCCATTTTTGCTTTCCTTTTTGGGATGAGTTTTGCGCCAGTATCTCTGAGTTCGTGACCTTGTCAGAGCTGGTTGAGGCAGATGCTAATGGGAAAAATTCGGCTTTCCAAGCGGGCGAACCATTTTTTCCAGTGATTTGTTGCATCACAGCACGTAAATTGCCTAAAAACTGTATCTATTCTTTGCAATCTGAGGCTCTGGTGGGACTATGCGCGCCAGATGGCTGCTGTGACAGTGGCGGATTGCATGCAAAGAAACTAGGAGATGGCGGTGACGATTGCTTTTCAAACTTGCGATTTTTGTGACGTGTACAAATCTGATGAGAGCGGAGCGTTCCGCGTCTTGCCCCCGGTATTTCAGCATTTCGGGGGGAAGATGCAATTTGCAGGGCAAGTGACAACCGTGAAGTGTTTTGAGGACAACAGCCTGGTCAAGCAGGCGCTGGATACCGCCGGACAAGGACGCGTCCTGGTCGTCGATGGTGGCGGGTCGCTGCGCAAAGCTTTGGTCGGTGGCAATTTGGCGGCTGCAGCCGCTCACAATGGTTGGGCTGGCGTGCTGGTCTACGGCTGTGTTCGCGATGCTGCTGAGTTGCGAGCCGCTGAGGTCGGGATTTGTGCCCTTGCCCTGATGCCGATGCCCACGGATAAACGTGGTGAAGGACAAAAAGACGCGGTGGTGGATATAGCGGGGGTGCGTCTCCAGCCTGGCGACTGGCTGTATGCCGATGAAGATGGCATTGTGATTGCAGCAACTGCGCTGCATCTCTGATGAAGTGGTCTGTGGCGGCTCAGTGATCTGTGTTTTTTCACTGAGTATCAATGTGATTTCGCAATGTGAAATGAAGAGGTGTTGCACTGCAGCAAAACCATCTCACTTGAAGGAATGTGATTTCACATTGAGATAAACAAGCATAAGTTATTGTTTTTCATGGGCATAAATATTTGTCTTGTATAAGATATAAGAGCTTGATTAACTCTTCTATAAGACTTAAATTTATCTCCAAGCCGAACAACAAACGGCGCCAAGTTTCAACACCTTGCTTTACTTTGAATGGAGATCAACATGCCTGAATCCCTGAACCAGCAACTGAGCCGCGAACAGCAAATTGCCGCCTTGGAAAAAGACTGGGCGCAAAACCCTCGTTGGAAAGGTGTTAAGCGTGGTTACTCCGCTGCTGATGTTGTGCGTTTGCGCGGCAGCCTTCAGCCAGAGCACACTTTGGCAAAGCGCGGAGCAGAGAAGCTGTGGGAGAAAATCAGCGGCGGAGCCAATAAGGGCTATGTGAACGCTTTTGGCGCGATTTCTGCTGGCCAAGCGATGCAGCAAGCGAAGGCAGGCCTGGAGGCTGTGTATTTGTCGGGCTGGCAAGTGGCCGCTGACGGTAATACCTCCGAAACCATGTACCCGGACCAGTCTCTGTATGCCTACGACTCGGTGCCAACCATGGTGCGCCGTATCAACAATACATTCAAGCGCGCAGATGAAATTCAGTGGAGCCGTGGCGTCAATCCTGATGATGCAGCGTTCATTGACTATTTTCTGCCCATCGTGGCAGATGCGGAGGCGGGCTTTGGCGGTGTGCTGAATGCTTTTGAATTAATGAAGAACATGATCGCTGCTGGCGCATCGGGCGTTCACTTTGAGGATCAGCTTGCGGCGGTGAAGAAATGTGGTCACATGGGCGGCAAGGTGCTGGTGCCAACCCATGAAGCATGCGAGAAGTTGATTTCGGCCCGTTTTGCTGCAGACGTGATGGGTGTGTCCACGATCGTGTTGGCACGCACTGATGCTGAAGCAGCCAATCTGATCACTTCAGACCATGATGCCAATGACAAGCCATTCCTGACGGGTGAGCGTACGCAGGAAGGTTTCTACCGCGTCAAGAATGGTCTGGAGCAATCCATCAGCCGCGGTGTTGCCTATGCCCCTTATGCGGACCTGGTGTGGTGCGAAACCGGTGTACCTGACATTGGTTTTGCCCGTGAGTTTGCCCAGGCTGTGCATGCTGCATGCCCAGGTAAGCTGCTGAGCTACAACTGCTCGCCCTCGTTCAACTGGAAGAAGAACTTGAACGACAGCCAGATCGCTTCGTTCCAGGAGGAACTGTCGGATTTGGGTTACAAATTCCAGTTCATCACCTTGGCGGGTATTCACATCAACTGGTACAACAGCTTCCAGTTCGCCCATGCTTACGCTCGCGGCGAGGGCATGAAGCACTATGTGAACATGGTGCAAGAGCCAGAATTTGCTGCTCGCGAAAAGGGCTACACCTTCGTGTCGCACCAGCAAGAAGTGGGAGCAGGTTACTTTGATGACGTGACCACGGTCATCCAAGGTGGTTCATCTTCTGTGAAGGCATTGACCGGTTCGACCGAAGAAGAGCAGTTCCACTGATCTATACCGCTTGAAAGCGTGGTGGGGCGCTTTCAGGCCATGCAAATGTATGGCGCGGCGTATGCCCGCAGCTTTGGCTGCGGGTTTTTTTGTTTGTACGACGCTAAAATGGCGAAAGAGCTAACCAACAAGGGCGAGAAAGGCATTCTGGTTATGACACCGCGAACGACAAGCACGGAGATGTTGCACAGCCAGTAAGGCTGTGAGTTCGCGCATGCCCAGGGTTGTTATCCATAAAGCGCGGACAAGTTCCGCGCTTTGCTTTTGCAGCGGCGCGTGCGCTACGGTTACAGACAAAGATAGCTAAGGATTTTCATGTTAAAGATCACTCTTCCTGATGGCTCGCAACGCGAATTTGAGGGTCCCGTTACTGTGATGCAGGTTGCTGCGTCAATTGGCCCTGGATTGGCAAAAAATACCGTTGCAGGCAAGGTCAATGGCCGCTTGGTGGATGCTTGCGAGCTGATCGAGCAGGACGCGAAGCTGCAAATCATCACCCCTAAAGATCAAGAGGGTGTTGAAATTATTCGCCACTCCGCCGCCCATTTGGTCGGTCATGCGGTCAAGCAGTTGTACCCCACTGCCAAGATGGTGATTGGCCCGGTCATTGATGAGGGTTTTTACTACGACATCTCTTACGAGCGTCCCTTTACGCCAGAAGACATGGCCGCCATTGAGGCGCGCATGAAAGAGCTGATCGCGCAAGACTACGATGTCATTAAGAAAATGACACCGCGCGATGAGGTCATTCAAATCTTCAAGGAGCGTGGAGAGGACTACAAGCTGCGCTTGGTGCAGGACATGCCCGACGAGAAGGCGATGGGCCTGTATTACCACCAAGAGTATGTGGACATGTGTCGTGGCCCCCATGTGCCGAACACCCGTTTTTTGAAAGTATTCAAGCTGACCAAGCTGGCGGGTGCTTATTGGCGTGGTGATGCCAAGAACGAACAGCTGCAGCGCGTTTACGGAACTGCCTGGGCGGATAAGAAAGATCTGCAGGCTTACATCACGCGCATTGAGGAAGCGGAAAAACGGGATCACCGCCGCCTGGGCCGTGAGCTGGACCTTTACCATATTGATGAATGCTCGCCCGGCACTGTGTTCTGGCACCCCAAGGGCTGGCGCGTGTGGCAAGAGGTTGAGCAGTACATGCGCCGTGTCTATCGTGACAATGGTTACGAAGAGGTCAAAGGCCCTCAGATTCTGGATAAGACACTGTGGGAGAAAACCGGCCACTGGGATAAATATCGCGACAACATGTTCGTGACTGAGTCTGAAAAGCGTGATTACGCTTTGAAGCCCATGAACTGCCCGGGCCACATTCTGATCTTCAAGCAAGGCATCAAAAGTTACCGTGATTTGCCGTTGCGCTACGGTGAATTTGGTCAGTGCCACCGCAACGAGCCCACTGGCGGCTTGCACGGCATCATGCGTGTGCGAGGCTTTACGCAAGATGACGGACACGTTTTTTGTACTGAAGACCAGATTCAAAAGGAAGTGCTGGACTTCACAACGCTGCTGCAAAAGGTCTATGCAGACTTTGGCTTTACCGAAATTATTTACAAGGTCGCCACCCGTCCTGAAGCGCGCATTGGCTCAGATGAAAGCTGGGACAAAGCCGAAAAAGCGTTGTTTGATACGCTGAAAGCATCGGGCTGCGACTACCAGATCGCGGTAGGTGATGGTGCGTTCTACGGACCTAAGATTGAGTACACCTTGAAAGATGCACTGGGCCGTCAGTGGCAATGCGGCACGATCCAGGTCGACTTCTCCATGCCAGAGCGTTTGGATGCTGAGTACGTAGGGGAAGACGGTCATCGCCACCGCCCTGTGATGCTGCACCGTGCAATCGTTGGCTCCATGGAGCGTTTCATTGGTATTTTGATTGAGCAATTTGCAGGCGCATTGCCCGTTTGGCTGGCTCCTGAGCAGGTTGCCGTGCTCAACATTACTGATGCACAAGCCGATTACGTAAAGGAAGTTGTGGCAAAGGTGCAAAAAGCACTGCCTCATCAAAGCCTTAAGGTGGTGTCTGACCTGCGCAATGAAAAGATCACGTATAAAATACGCGAGCATGCATTGCAGAAGCTGCCTTATATCCTTGTCGCTGGCGATAAGGAAAAAGCGGCAGGCACCGTCGCTGTGCGTGCCCGAGGTAATAAAGACTTGGGCGTAATGTCGGTAGACGCATTCATTGAATTGCTGTCCAGCGATATTGACAACAAAGTCTGATGCAAGTGGCGCAACCCTGGTTGCGCTATCTTCATCAATGCAAGCAGCTACGCTTTTCGTAGCGATATGAATTTAGGGTGAGAGCCATAGCTACAGAATTCCGTGATCGTCGCCACCGCGAGGAACGTAAACACCGTCTGAACCGTGAAATCATGGCGCCTGAAGTGCGTTTGTCTGGTCCAGAAAATGAGCCTATCGGTATTGTTTCTATTCAAGAAGCACTGCGCATGGCTGGTGACTTAGACGTTGATTTGGTGGAAATTGCCGCTACTGCGAATCCTCCCGTATGTCGCTTGATGGACTACGGTAAGTTCAAATATCAGGAGCAAAAGAAGGCGGCAGAAGCCAAGGCCAAGCAAACCGTTATCGATATCAAGGAAGTGAAATTCCGTCCTGGTACCGATGATGGAGACTATGGCATCAAGTTGCGCAATATTCGCCGGTTCTTGGCGGATGGCGACAAGGTGAAGGTGACTTTGCGTTTCCGTGGTCGCGAAATTACGCACCAGCAATTGGGCCTTGATTTGCTCAATCGCCTGCGTGATGAGTTGGCTGACATCATCCAAGTTGAGCAATTTCCCAAGCTGGAAGGCCGCCAAATGGTTATGATGATCGCCCCGGCTCGCAAGAAGCCCACGTCTGCCAGTGCCAAGCCTGTGGCTGATAGCGCACCAAGCAGCGACGCGGCGTAAGCTGAGTTAGAATTTTAGGGAACCTGCCCGCAAGGGCAGGTTTCTGTTTTGCAGCTTGCAAAAGTTGCTAAAACGCTGGTGAGAGCCAGCAACCAAGAAGTGTCTCGGGGCCAACAAGATTGCGCAAAGTTGCGCAAACGCCTCACGAGCACAAAAAATAGGAGCATTAACATGCCCAAAATGAAGACCAAGAGCGGTGCGAAGAAGCGTTTTCGCGTTCGTCCCGGTGGTACCGTCAAGCGCGGTCAAGCCTTCAAGCGTCACATCTTGACCAAGAAGACCACGAAGAACAAGCGTCACCTGCGTGGCACTGTCTCCGTGCATGAAGGCGATATGGGCTCCATCGCAAAGATGTTGCCTGGCGCTGGTCTGTAATTCACTGACGAACTAGGAGAAAACACATGCCTCGCGTCAAACGTGGTGTAACGGCCCGTGCCCGTCACAAAAAAGTTCTGACCCTTGCTAAGGGTTTCCGCGGTCGTCGCGGTAACGTCTTCCGCGTCGCCAAGCAGGCGGTGATGAAGGCAGGCCAATACGCCTACCGTGACCGCCGTACTAAAAAGCGCGTCTTCCGCCAGTTGTGGATTGCCCGTATCAACGCCGCTGCTCGTGAATTGGGTCTGACATACAGCCAGTTCGCCAACGGCCTGAAGAAGGCTTCCATCGAAATCGACCGCAAGATGCTGGCCGATATCGCTGTGCACGACAAGGCTGCTTTCAGCAGCATCGTTGACCAAGTTAAGGCCAAGCTGGCTGCTGCTTGAGGTAACGATCGGTAGTTGCTAGTGATGTAGTAGCTACTGGCGCACAATCAGCAAGGGCTAGAGCTTGAAAAGGCGCTAGCCCTTGTTTATTTTTAATCGTCGCTAAAGAGTCGATATGAACGAGTTGGATTCTCTGGTCGAAAGCGCGCAACAGTTGTTTGCGCAGGCCCACACCCCCGCTGATCTGGAAAATGCCAAGGCGCAGTTTCTGGGCAAGTCGGGCAAGATGACTGAGCTCATGAAGGGCATGGCGCAGCTTTCTATCGAAGAGAAAAAGTCGCGTGGTGCTGCCATCAATGTGGCCAAGCAGGCGATTGAAGCGGCCTTGACAGCCCGCCGCACGGCCTTGGCTGATGCAGAGCTGCAAGCCCATCTGAAGGCCGAAGTGCTGGATGTGACGCTGCCCGGCCGTCGCCGTGGCGCGGGCGGTCTGCACCCTGTGTCCATCACGATGGAGCGCATTGAGGGCATTTTTGGCTCCATGGGTTTTGATGTGGCCGAAGGCCCCGAAATTGAATCCGACTGGTTTAACTTTACGGCACTGAACACGCCGGAAGATCACCCCGCACGCTCGATGCACGACACCTTCTACGTAGAAGGCGGCACCGAGCACGCGCCCAACTTGCTGCGCACGCACACCAGCCCCATGCAGGTGCGTCATGCGGTGCAGCATGTGAAAAAATACCGCAATGCGATCGATGCTGGCCAAGGTATGCCGGAGATCCGCGTCATTGCACCTGGCCGCACTTACCGTGTGGACTCGGATGCCACTCACTCCCCCATGTTCCACCAGTGCGAAGGTCTGTGGATTGGTGAGAACGTGAGCTTCAAGGACTTGAAGGTCGTGTTCACTGACTTTTGCAAGACCTTCTTTGAGTCAGATGATCTGGTGCTGCGTTTTCGCCCCAGCTTTTTTCCGTTCACCGAGCCTTCGGCGGAAATTGACATCCAGTTCCAAAGCGGCCCGCTGGCCGGCAAGTGGCTGGAGGTGGCAGGCTCTGGACAGGTGCACCCCAACGTGGTGCGCAACATGGGCCTGGATCCAGAAAAGTACATTGGCTTTGCCTTTGGCATGGGCCCCGACCGCCTGACGATGCTGCGTTATGGCGTGAACGATTTGCGCTTGTTCTTTGACGGCGATATCCGTTTCTTGTCGCAATTTCAGTAATTCATAAAGAGAGCGGCTAACGCTTATTCCATAAGGTTTTCAGATGGTTTTTATGCTGAAAACAAGTGTTGGTAAGCCTGAGTAGCTCTTTTTTTTGTATTTATGCAGCCCAGCCAGCAACGGCCTCTTGAGCAACAAGAGGGTGCTGGCATGAAAGCCAAAGAGCCTGACTATGCAATTTCCTGAATCTTGGTTGCGCCAATACTGCAACCCCAATCTGACCACCCAGCAACTGGCCGACACTTTGACCATGGCGGGTCTGGAGGTTGAAGAGCTGGACCCCGTCGCACCTGCTTTCACTGGCATTGTGGTGGGCGAAATCAAAGAAGCCGTGCAACACCCTGACGCTGACCGTCTGCGTGTGTGTCAGGTGGATGTGGGTGCCCCTGAATTGCTGAGCATTGTCTGTGGTGCACCCAATGCGCGTGTGGGCATCAAGATCCCTTGCGCCACGGTGGGTGCTGAGCTGCCACCGGGCCCCGATGGCAAACCCTTCAAGATCAAAATCGGCAAGCTGCGCGGCGTGCCCAGCTACGGCATGTTGTGCTCGGCCAAAGAGCTGGGTATTGCCGAAGACACTGGCGGCCTGCTGGAGCTGCCTGCCGATGCGCCTTTGGGTCAGGATATTCGCGCATACCTGAATCTGGATGACACCTTGTTCACCCTCAAGCTCACGCCCAATTTGGCGCACTGCCTGAGCGTGTACGGCATTGCCCGTGAAGTGTCGGCCCTGACAGGTGCACCGCTGAAGGCGATGGACTACCCGCTGGCGCCGGTGGCTTCGCAGGAGACGTTGCCTGTAAAAATTGAGGCACCTGATCTGTGTGGCCGTTTCTCGGGCCGCATTGTGCGCAATGTGAACACGCAGGTGAAGACGCCCCAGTGGATGGTGGACCGTCTGGCACGCTGCGGCCAGCGTACGGTGTCGCCACTGGTGGATATTTCCAACTACGTGATGTTTGAGTTGGGCCGCCCCAGCCACATTTTCGATCTGGACAAGATCCACGGTGGTTTGAATGTGCGCTGGGCCCATGTGGGCGAGACGCTCAAGCTGCTCAATGGCAATACGGTGCAGTTTGACGACTTCATCAAGGTTGGTGTGATTGCCGATGACCAGGCGGTCGAGTCACTGGCAGGCATCATGGGTGGCGATGCCACGGCGGTGTCTGATGACACCCAACACATTTATATCGAAGCCGCGTTCTGGTTCCCCAAGGCGGTGGCTGGCCGCTCGCGCCACTTCAACTTCTCCACCGATGCGGGCCACCGCTTTGAGCGTGGCGTGGACCCTGAATTCACGGTGGAGCACATTGAGCGCATTACGCAGCTGGTGCTGGAAATCTGCGGCACGCCAGACACGCAAGTGTGTGCCATGGATGACCACAAGCCGAATATGCCCGCAGCCAAGCCCGTGCAATTGCGCGTGGCGCGTGCCGCCAAAGTGATTGGCATGCCCGTGACCCAGCAGCAGTGCCTGGACGCCTTGAATGGCCTGGGCCTGCCTGCGGTGGTGGCACAAGAGGGTGTGATCAGTGTGACGGCGCCCACTTTCCGCTTTGACATCAATCTGGAAGAAGATCTGATTGAAGAAGTGGCGCGCATGATTGGTTACGACAACCTGCCCACCACAAAGCCATTGGCCCCTATTTCGCCCAAGTTGCGTGCTGAAAACAAGCGCAGCCCTTACACGGTGCGCCATGCACTGGCTGCGCTGGGTTATCAGGAAACCATCAACTTCAGCTTTGTTGAAGAAAAGTGGGAAGCTGAGCTGGCGGGCAACACCAATCCCATCAAGCTGCTCAATCCGATTGCCAGCCAACTGAGCGTGATGCGCTCGAGCCTGATTGGCTCGCTGGTGCAGGTGCTGAAGTTCAACGTCGATCGCAAAGCATCTCGCGTGCGCGTGTTTGAGCTGGGTCGTGTGTTTTTTAAGGACGCGTCGGTGCTGGAGTCTGACACCACCGTCAAGGGCTTTTATCAGCCCATGCGGGTCGCCGGGTTGGCCTATGGCGCTGCATCTCAGCAGCAATGGGGTGTGGCTGATACGAAGGTCGATTTCTACGACATCAAGGGCGATGTAGAAGCGTTGCTGGCTCCATTCACGCCTGTGTTTGAAGCTGCTGAGCACCCCGCCATGCACCCAGGCCGCTGCGCCCGCGTCGTGGTTAACGGCAAGGCCATCGGTTTTGTGGGTGAGTTGCACCCCAAGTGGCGTCAAAGCTGGGATCTGGCCCAGGCACCTGTGCTGTTTGAGCTGGAACTCGATGCGGTACTGGCGCGTGAAGTGCCTGTGTTCCAGGCTGTCTCCAAGCACCAGGCGGTAGAGCGTGATGTAGCTGTTGTGGTCAAGGAAAGCGTCACCCATGCGCAAGTCATGGCGGCAGTTGCTGCAGGCGTGCCAAGCGGTATTTTGCGCAATGCGGTGCTGTTTGACGTGTTCCGCCCGAAGAAGCTCAAAGCTGGTGAAGATGCTGCGCCAGGCAGCTTGGCGCAAGATGAAAAGAGCCTGGCCGTGCGCTTGACACTGGGCAGCGAAGAGGCATCGCTGACTGATGTGCAAATCGATGCCGCCATGCAAGGTGCCATTACTGCGTTGCAAACCCAACTGGAGGCCCGCCTGCGCGGGTAAGGTGAACCATGGAAGCTAACAAAGTGTTGTTGGACAGCGAGTTGGAGGCAGCGGGTGCCTTGACCAAGGCGCAGCTGGCTGATCTGTTGTTTGACCAATTGAGTGTGAGCAAGCGCGAGGCCAAAGAAATGGTCGATGCGTACTTTGATCTGATCGCCAGCAGTCTGGTTCAAGGCGAGGAGGTCAAACTCTCGGGTTTTGGCAATTTCCAAATTCGCACCAAGGCACCACGGCCGGGGCGCAATCCGCGTACGGGTGAATTGATTCCGATCGAAGCCCGCCGCGTGGTGACGTTCCATGCCAGTACCAAGCTCAAGGAGCAGATTCAGGGCTAAAAGGTGAGGATCAGATTCTGGCGCTTGAGAGATTGAGCGTAATCTGAGTTTTGTGGCGTCTGATTTGCATTGGATGCTACAAAAAATGGATTACAATTTGAGCTTCGGCGTGTAGCGCAGCCAGGTAGCGCACTTGCATGGGGTGCAAGGGGTCGCGAGTTCGAATCCCGCCACGCCGACCAAACTTATCTCTGACAAGCCAGGTGAAAATCTGGCTTGTTGCACTTTCAAGATGTCCTTAGCGTTTTGAAAGTGGGTGTAAAACCAAGATATAATCTAAGGCTTCGGCGTGTAGCGCAGCCAGGTAGCGCACTTGCATGGGGTGCAAGGGGTCGCGAGTTCGAATCCCGCCACGCCGACCAATAAAGACAAGCCTTCTGATTGAAAAATCAGAAGGCTTTTTCTTTGCCTGTGCAGACGGTCATTGCGGTTGCTGCGCTTATCTCACGCAAGGGATGGGGGCAGGCAGTCACTTTCAAAAAGCCCAAACGACCATCGGAAGTTGCAGATGTCAAGTCCTAGGATGGCGCCTCTGTACTTAGCGCAACACCTGTAAATTCTTTGCAATGAAATGGCTGCTCGAAGTCAAAAGGACTGTTCGATCTCGCTAGCATTTCTCGCTTCAGGAAATCGTTCTTGAAAATTGGCTGCACACAGTGTCTTTTGCTTGAATGCATGGCGATGGCGGCCTGGAAAAATCTAGACGTATGCGTGAAAATTTGCCAGTTTTTGATCAAGAGTTTGACTACCCTGCAGATGAGCTGCTGATGTCTACCACCGACAGCAGAGGGCACATCACTCACTGTAATGCGGCGTTTGAGCGCGTCAGCGGCTACACCATGCAGGAGCTGATGGGGCAGCCACACAATATGGTGCGCCATCCTGATATGCCGTCGGAAGCGTTCCGTGACATGTGGGCCACCATTGGTCATGGCCGCAGCTGGAAGGGGCTGGTCAAGAACCGTCGCAAAGATGGCAGCTTTTACTGGGTGGCTGCGCATGTCACGCCCATCATGCAAGACGGTAAGCCCGTGGGGTATATGTCAGTGCGTGCCAAGCCGACGCGCGAACAGGTGCAGTCCGCGCAAGCGCTCTATGCGCAGCTGCATGCCCAGCGTGGGCAATCCAGCCCTGAGATCGCTTTGCATGCAGGGCATGTGCGTGTCACTGGGCTGCGCAACCACTGGGGCAAGTGGCAGCGTTTGACGTTTACACAGCGCATGGCCCTGATGTTGCTGCCAGTGTTTGCGGTGGCAATGGTTTTTCCGTGGATGGGCTGGACGCAAGGGTGGCAGCTGGCAGTGCAATCTGCAGTGCTGCTCATCTTGATGGGCTTTGCATTGTGGCGTTTACATGCCCGTGTGACAGCGCCTTTTGCCCAGGTCAATGATTTAGCCAGCGCACTGGCAGGCTGCCAGCTCAATAGCCATTTGCCCGCATTGCTCGAAGGCCGCCATCCGATGGCCCTGCTGATGGAGCGCCTGCACCAAATTCATATCAACCTGCGTGCGGTGGTGGGTGATGCGCGCCATGAAATCAATAGTTTTACGCATTTGTCGCAAAGTATTTCTGCAGGCTCCAGCAATTTGGCGCAGCGCACCGATGTGCAAGCTGGCAAGCTGCAAGAGACGGCGAGCACCATGCAGTCCCTGGCGCAGACGGTGGTGAGGTCTCAGCAGACCACGCAGGAAGTGATGCAAGAAAGTGCCAAGAGCGCGCAGCTTGCCAAGCAGGGTGGCGAAGCGATGGAGCACGTGGGTGCTTTGGTGCAAAGCATTCGGCAGTCATCGTTGCAGATGGGGCAGATTATTGCCACGATTGAGTCGATTGCTTTTCAAACCAATATCTTGGCATTGAATGCGGCAGTGGAGGCCGCCCGTGCGGGCGAGCAAGGCCGTGGATTTGCGGTTGTGGCCGGCGAGGTGAGAGCTCTGGCGCAGAGCAGCGCGCAAGCGGCCGGAGAGATTCGCCGCTTAATTTCTGATTCGAACGCCCAAATCAACCAAGGCGTTGAGAGCATGCAAGGTGCCGGACGCACCATTGCAGATGTGGTTTTGGCGGTTGCCCATGTAAGCAGCTTGATGCGTGCGATGGGAGATGCGACCAGCCAGCAGGCGGCGGGTATTGGGCAAGTTAACGCTGCATTGAACGACCTGGACAATGTCACTCAGGAAAACGCCCGCCAGGCTGAGGAGTCTGCAGGAGATGCGCAAGGCATGAGTACCAATGCAGGCGTATTGGGAAGAACGCTGGAAGTTTTCCGCATGTAAGTCTGCTGCGCTGGGCAAGAGACCTAAAAAAAGCCCAAGGCAATTGCCTTGGGCTTTTTTGCTGGGCCAAGAGTAATCTCAGGCAGCAGTCTGATCCTGAATCAGGAAGTTCAGGCGGTCTTTGCCTGCAATCCACAGTGGTGGCTTGCCACGGCCGGTCCAGGTGGCACCTGTGATCGGGTCGCGGTACTTCGGAGCAACGGTCTTGGTACCAGTGGATGCGGTACGAGTAGTTTTCTTGGAGAAAACGTCTTCTTCTGTCAACTCGTATTCCGCAACAATCGCGCGAACCTGGGCGATAGCAGAAGACAGAGCATCTTTGCGCGCAGCTTCAATTTGTTTTTCGAGTTCGGCACGCTGAGCCAGCAGTTCTTTATAGGTAGTCATTGATTTCAAGTATTGAGTCAGAAAGAAAGGAAATGCAAAGCAAAGCAAAGCAGATCACTAACCAATGCCTCTTTATTCTATAGGAGCAGTGGAAATTAAACAGGCTGGAATGGTTAATGGATGCAATGATTTTGTTGTATTTTTCAAATACGCAGGTGTTCACTTCAATTTTCTGTTCAATGACGCATTGCACAGTGCTCTAAATGGCGTGTCAGCTTATCGAAAGAGGCCAATGAATAATGGCTGTAACTTAAAACGATATGGAGACACTCCCCATGGAGCGATTTGCAGATTTCTATCAGCGCTCAATAGAGCCTCAAACTCGCGATGGATTTTGGCAAGAACAGGCGGCTTTGGTCGACTGGCATCAAAAGCCCGTCCAAATTTGTGATTACAGCAACCCACCTTTTGCGCGCTGGTTTGTCGGTGGGCAATTGAATTTGTGTCACAACGCGCTGGACAGGCATTTGGCCAAACGCGCCGATCAAGCAGCGCTGATTGCAGTCTCTACCGAGACCGATACTGAGAAAACCTATAGCTACCGACAGCTGCATGCCGAAGTGCAGCGGATGGCGGCCGTTTTGCAGTCGTTTGGTGTGGGCAAAGGCGATCGGGTTCAAATTTACATGCCGATGGTTGCTGAAGCGGTATTTGCCATGCTGGCCTGTATGCGCCTGGGGGCTATTCACAGTGTTGTATTTGGGGGGTTCGCTTCGCTGTCGCTGGCGTCGCGCATTGAAGATGCGCAGCCCAAAGTGATTGTGAGCGCAGATGCGGGTTCACGTGGTGGCCGTGTGGTTGCCTATAAACCGTTGCTGGATGAAGCATTGAAGCTAAGCAGCCACAAGCCACAGGCGGTGCTTATGGTCAACCGTGGTTTGGCGCCCATGGATTTACGTGCCGGGCGAGACCATTTATGGACAGATTTACGCTCTAAATACATGGAGGCCCAAGTGCCATGTACCTGGGTCGAATCCACCGACCCAAGTTATATCCTCTACACCAGCGGCACGACAGGTAAACCTAAAGGTGTGCAGCGCGACACGGGGGGGTATACCGTGGCACTTGCGGCCAGCATGCCGCATATTTTCAATGCCAAAGCCGGGCAAACCTTCTTCTGTACCAGTGATATTGGCTGGGTGGTGGGGCATAGCTACATCATCTATGCCCCTTTGATTGCAGGCATGGCTACCGTGCTTTACGAAGGGCTGCCAATCCGGCCAGATGCCGGAGTGTGGTGGAGCCTGGTAGAAAAATATCGCATCACCCACATGTTTTCAGCACCAACCGCTGTGCGTGTGCTGAAAAAGCATGATCCTGAGTATTTGCGTAAATACGACCTTTCGAGCTTGCAGGCTCTGTGGCTGGCGGGAGAGCCTCTGGACGAGCCTACGGCGCAGTGGATCAGCGATGCCCTGCAAGTGCCCATCATTGATAACTACTGGCAGACAGAGACGGGCTGGCCCATCATGACTTTGTGTAATGGTGTTGAACAGCAAAGCAGCAAGTTTGGCAGCCCTGGTAAGGCCGTATATGGCTACAACGTCAAACTGATTGATGACAAAAGCGGGCAAGAGCTGACGGCGCCCAATGAAAAAGGTGTTTTGGCTATTGAAGGCCCTTTGCCGCCTGGCTGCATGCAAACCGTTTGGGGGGACGATGCGCGTTTCGTTAACACCTACTGGCAGAGCATTGCGGGCAAGCAGATCTACAGCACGTTCGATTGGGGTGTTCGCGATGCACAGGGCTATTATTTTATTTTGGGGCGTACGGATGACGTGATCAATGTGGCTGGACATCGTCTGGGCACACGCGAAATCGAAGAAAGTATTTCTGCGCATGCAGAAATCGCTGAGGTTGCCGTTGTCGGGGTGGCAGATGCTTTGAAAGGTCAGGCAGCGATGGCATTTGCCGTCGTACGCGATGCGAGCAAAGTGTCTGATGCGCAGCAGCGAGCCAGCCTGGAAGCTGAGGTGATGAAACTGGTGGACAGCCAACTGGGCGCAGTGGCCAGGCCGTCACGCGTATTGTTTGTCACTGCATTGCCTAAAACACGCAGTGGTAAATTGCTTCGCCGTGCATTGCAGGCCGTTGCAGAAAATCGGGATCCTGGTGATTTGACAACCATGGAAGATCCGGCCGCACTGGTGCAGGTCAAGGAGCTGCTGCACTCTTGAGTGCAGTGTCCAAAACGCCTAGGGCGTTAGCATGTGCTTTACTGGTGTTCGCTTTTTTCGCGTAAGGCCATCAGTAATGAAAAAAGGCGGTCTCAGCATAGACCGCCTTTTTGATTGCATCGCCAGCAGCGTGCTTAACGTGCGCCGCTGATGTCCATGTTTTCTAATTTCACAAAGTGCGTACCTTTGGTGAATTTGTAGCCAAACCAGATGGCCAAGAATAAAGGAATGCCAATGTAGGTGGCGACCACTCCGGTCCAGTCAATGGTGTCAGCCAAGAAAGCCTCATAGTTCTGACCTAAGGTAATGATCAGGCACAGCACAAAAGCAAAGATGGGCCCGAAGGGGAAGGCAGCAGCGCGGTAGGGCAGATGCTTCAGATCAAACCCCTGCACCATGCACGCTTTGCGAAAACGGTAGTGGCTAATCGCAATACCCAGCCATGCGATGAAGCCGCACATACCTGACAGATTCAACAGCCAGATGTAAACCGCTTCAGGGCTGAAAACATTGGTGAAAAAACAAAGTGCTGCAATGACGGTGGTTGCAATCAAAGCCATGATGGGCACACCGCGAGCATTGACACGGGCAAAGATCTGCGGAGCCATGTTTTGTTTGGCCAGTGCGTACAGCATGCGCGTAGATGCATACATGCCAGAGTTGCCAGCAGAAAGCACGGACGTTAGTACCACGGCGTTCATGACTGCAGCAGCGCCCAGCAGACCAGCACGCTCAAACACCAGGGTGAAGGGACTTACGCTGATGTCACCTAGATCGTTGCGCAGCAGCTTGGGGTCGGTGTAGGGCACCAGCAGGCCAATGATCAAGATGGCGAAGACGTAGAACAGCAAAATACGCCAAAACACCTTGCGCACAGCGCGAGGCACGTTTTTGGCGGGGTCTTCAGATTCGCCTGCGGCAATGCCAATCAGCTCGGTACCTTGAAACGAGAAGCCCACAATCATGGCCACGCCGATCAGTGCTGCAAAGCCTCCTGCAAAGGGTGCATCTCCAGCAGTGAAGTTGGCGATATTGCCCCAGATGCCTTCAGGAGCTCCACCATGGATGATGCCGAAAACCATCAGCAAACCAATGCCGATGAATATCAGCACGGTAAGCACCTTGATAGCGGCAAACCAGAACTCTGATTCACCAAAGCCCTTGGCCGACAAAGAGTTCAGACCAAACATCAGTGCCAGGAAAATGGCGCTCCACAGCAGGCCGTTGACATCCGGGAACCAGTAGGCCATCACAAGCTGAGCGGCCACCAAGTCCACGGCGATGGTGACGGCCCAGTTGTACCAATAGTTCCAGCCAAGAGCAAAGCCAAAACCTTCATCCACATACCTGGCACCATAGGTCGCGAACGAGCCAGAGACTGGCAGGTGCGCCGCCATTTCGCCCAGGCTGGTCATCAGGAAGTACACCATCAGACCAATCACGCAGTAGGCCAGCAATGCACCACCGGGACCTGCTTGTGAAATGGTGGCCCCGGAGGCCACAAATAACCCTGTACCGATGGAGCCGCCAATGGCGATCATCGACATGTGGCGCGCTTTGAGGCTGCGGTGCAGAGAAGACGCTTGCAAGTCAGCTGACATAAAAAAGAGTGACAAAACCAGTAGAAAAGCCCCGCTGCACATGGTGCACACAGGGCCAAGCCAACAAAAAGGCCGCAATCAATGCGGCCAGGATGTTCCGTATCGGGCAAGATTTTGTGCGATGCCTTGTCTCTTGGGTGGCGATGGCATTAATGACCCTACAGGCAGTTAAGTGTCGCTAACTCCAGGCGCTTGGTTCAGCCTTTGGCATTGGTCAAAAATTATCAAAACCGAATAGTTTGCGATTGGCACGGGCACTCGCCTTGGCTATGCTGAAGGCATGACAGCTGCAAACTGTAAGTTGATACGTTGGTCACACACCGTGTGCGCATGGGCAATGGGCTTGCTGTTGGTCGGCTGTGCTTCTGCGCCTGCCCCGCACGGAAAAGTTGCGGGAGATGCTTTTTCCATGGGGGAAGTGCTGCAATCGGACAGCAACCGCATTGCTACGCTGGCCATGCGTGAAAACATTGACAGCCTGATGCGGCTAATGGACAAGCTTTATCAGCGTAACCCTGCCGAGTGGCGCAAAACGGCGGCAACACGCGAAGCCGCCATTGCACATGTGCGCAGTGCGCTATTGGAGCGGCAGATGTGGCCACCCTTGGAAGGCCAGCGTGATGTGCAGGCTTTGAGCAAGGCACTCAGTCCAGAATTTACGGGTGACCGCGTTGGTGCATTTACTTACGCCATGGGGGACATGCTGCTGACCTCGCATGGTGGTAAAACCAGCTTCACTTTGGTGGACAGCCTGGATCCCCAGAACGTTTACAACGCTGCCCGCAATGTAGAGATTGCCAACTGGGTGCTCAATCACCGAAAGAATGCGCAAGGCCAACCACTTTTGCTTTCAAACCATATGTCTGAGCAAGAGCGCAATCTCAGCTTTGAGCGAGAAATGGGCAAACTGATTGCGCGCCTGGATTTGATTGCCAGCTTTGGCACTGAGCGTGTACGCCGCTCCGCCATTGGCTTTGGGCAGAATCTGGTGGCGGGGCCATTTCTGCAGTTTCTGCCCGTTCGCTAAGCAGGTCAGTCTTATTTCTCCGTGTGCGCCACCCCAAGCAGTGCATGAAGCCGGGTACTTGTAGTGGTGTACTGCAGCAGCACAGGCTTGTCGGTGAGGTATTCGGCAATCGAAAAGCCCGCCAGGGTCGCCTCATGAAAGCCGCACAGTAAAAGCTTGCGCTTGCCAGGGTAGATGTTGATGTCGCCCACCGCATAAATACCTGGTGCCTCGGTCACAAACGTAGAGGTATCGACAGGCAGCTGTTTTTTGACCAGCTCCAGCCCCCACTGCGCCACAGGTCCCAGTTTGGGGGAAATGCCCTGAAAAACCAGCCATTGCTGGACAGGCAGTGACTCACTGCTTCCGTCTGGTAAAACAATTTCTACGCTGCTCAGTTGGTCGTCTGTGGTCAGCAGTGATTGGGGCTGCGCTGCCACGACGCGGATGCGACCTGTATCTTTGTAGATTTGCAGCTGTGCAAGCAAGGCTTCGGGGGCAGTGAAAACATCGCGGCGGTGTATGAGGGTGACACTGGCAGGCGTACAGGCGAGCGTATCAAGGGCTGCTTGTACGGCCAGTTCATCACCGCCATGTACCAGGACATGCTGGCCTTGCAAAGTCAGCGTAGCCAGGTTGGCTGGGTGGTAGTGCACGTTGCGGTCAATCAACGCTTCGATACCGTCAATCTTCAAGGTTTTGGGTACAAAAGAGCCCACACCTGCTGCAATCACAACAGCCTTGGCCAGCAGCTGTGTGCCGGTGCTGGTGGCCAGCAGCCAGCGGCCATCATCTTGCTGCTCCAAGGTTTGCACTTGCTGGCCCAAGTGCAAAGTGGGTGCAAAGGGCTCCATTTGCTCGCGCAAGCGATCAATCAGTTCCTGCCCGGTGCAGGCTTTGATACCAGGAATATCGTAGATAGGCTTGTCCGGGTACAGCTCACTGCATTGACCACCCAAATGAGGCAGGGCATCCACCACATGGCAATGCAGACCTTGCAAGCCCAGCTGGAAAACCTGAAACATGCCGACTGCCCCGGCACCTATGACAACCGTGTCTGTTTCAATGGGGCGTGAGCTGGTGGCTGTTGTTTCAGTGTGCATGTCGGATTTTCACAAAGCAAACAGCCCCATGGCTGGGGCTGAAGGGTGTTAGAGGGTGCGCTGCAATGCGCAGTCGCTGTTAAAGATCAGCGCTCCAGCAGTGCCAGCTTACCGGGCTTGCCATTCCACTCGTCAGCGTCAGGTAGCGCAGCCTTGCGCTTGGTGATGCTTTTCCAGCCTTTGGCCAGAGACAGCTCTGCGTTGAGCTTGATGAAGGCCAGTTGATCGGCTGGGGTGTCTTCTTCAGCAAAGATGGCGTTGGCCGGGCACTCAGGAATGCACACCGCGCAGTCGATGCATTCATCGGGGTCAATCACGAGGAAGTTTGGGCCTTCGCGGAAGCAGTCCACGGGGCAAACATCCACGCAGTCGGTAAATTTGCACTTGATGCAGTTTTCGGTGACGACGTGTGTCATGAGGGATTCTTCTTATGCAATGGGTCAGTATTAACCCATGATTTTAGGTTTTTTCCGCAACCTTGCCAGCGCTGGGCATGGATTCAGGGCTGCAAACCTGTGTTTTCAGGGATGAGATCAAACTTTGGTGCGCACTTTAGGCCATTCGCTCAGTCCTCTGAGTCGAAGATCCGTGTGGATATCCGTGGCTTTTTGGGCAAGACCATAGGGAATCAAGGTTTGCATGGCGGTAATTAGCGCACCAAAACCGCAGCGGCAGTTGCATTGCTGGCGGTGTCAACCAAGATCATAGACCCCAAGGCGCGACTGCGGGTAAAGCTGGCGGCGGGAATAGCCTCTTGAAGAGCAAAATCCACCACACCAATCGCATTGGGTTCGAGTTGTGTTGCGTCTTCTTCGGCCAGGGTGTTGATGTTCAGGCGATGCACCACGCGCTGAGCTTTGGCTTTGACCCAGCGGTGACCGTGCAGCGCCCAGTACACGCGGCCAGGAACCAATGGCTCGTTGTCCATCCACGCAACGGTGGCGGTCAAGGTGCGCTGGCTGGGCCATGCGGTGGAGATGGCGGGGGTGTCGAAATCATCGGCAGCCGCTGCAGATGACGTTGGTGCCGCCACAATCCAGTCGCCACGCGATACATCGACTTCGCGATCGAGGGTGATACCGGCAGACAGGCCTGCATGCACGACTTTGGGTGCACGGGCATGGTCAATGACCTGAGCCACTGTCGCTAATTGCCCGCTGGGCAAGATTTGAACTGCTGCGCCTACCTGGGCAGCACCTGTGGCCACGCGGCCCCAGAACACACGGCGGCCTTGGGTGGTGACGGCGCTGTCGTGGAATTTTTCCACCCACTGCACTGGTAAAGCCAGAGGCAAATCGGTATCTGCAGGGGTGTTGGGCAGTTGCTCGAGCAGTTGCAAAAGGCTGGGGCCTCTGTAACCAGCCCAGCCTGCGTGCTGGTTGACCACGTTAAAGCCTTTGAGGGCTGACACGGGAATGGTGGCGGCTACGCGAATGTCTGCGGCATGCGCAAAACGTGCCAAAGCGCCACGGATATTGGCAAAGGCCTGGGCAGGGTCTGCCACGGCATCCAGCTTGTTCACCGCAAATACCAGCGAATGCACACGCAGCAGATGGGCCAGCAAACTGTGGCGACGCGTTTGCGGCAGCAGTGCCAGGTCGGGGTTTTGCCAGTCCAGCTTGGTGGCATCCACCAGAACCACGGCGGCATCGGCGCTAGAGACGGCGGTGACCATGTTGCGTGTGTACTGTTCGTGGCCTGGTGCGTCACCAATGATGAATTTGCGCGTGTCAGTGTTGAAGTAGCGGTAGGCCACATCAATGGTGATGCCCTGTTCGCGCTCAGCAGACAGGCCGTCGGTCAGCAGTGCCAGATCGGTTTCACCAGATTTGGTGACCCCTGCCAGCTGGTCCTGCAGCACGGCTCGGGTGTCCACCAGCAGGCGGCCAATCAGCGTCGATTTACCGTCATCCACACTGCCGCAGGTAATGAAGCGCAAAGCCGAAGCATGGTCGGGATATGGGTTAAATTGGCCGTTAGCGCTTGCTGTGCCTGCGCTAGGAGCTACGGAATTAATAGTTTCAGTCATCGCATTCTTTCTGTGAACAAGGGCATGGCCCTTGCGCCGGCACGGCCTAGCCTAGAGACACCGCGCAAGGGTCGTCCCGCCGCGCTGGTGTCGTCCCCTGCGGCAGCATCTGCAGCTACAGAGGGGGAAGCGGCGAAGCCGCTCAGGGGAGCCCTTAGAAATACCCGTCCTTTTTGCGTTTTTCCATCGAGGCTTCGCTGGTCTTGTCGTCCATGCGGGTAGCTCCGCGTTCACTGACGTCTGCAGCCAAAGTCTCGATCACGATGTCGGCAGCGGTGGCGGCCGAGCTTTCTACGGGGCAGGTGCAGGTGATGTCGCCCACGGTGCGAAAGCGCACATCACGCACCACCACTGCTTCGCCATCGCGGGGCGGGGTCAGCTGCGTGACCGGAACCAGCAAACCCTTGCGCTCTACCACCTCGCGCTGGTGGGTGTAGTAGATCGAGGGCAGGGCGATGTTCTCGCGCTCGATGTATTGCCAGACGTCCAGCTCGGTCCAGTTGCTGATGGGGAACACGCGAAAGTGCTCGCCGGGCGCAATGCGGGTGTTAAACAGCGTCCACAGCTCGGGGCGCTGCGCCTTGGGCTGCCATTGGCCGAAGCCGTCGCGGTGCGAGAAGATACGCTCCTTGGCGCGGGCTTTTTCTTCGTCACGGCGAGCCCCGCCGATCAGGGCATCAAAGCGAAACTCTTCAATGGCCTCCAGCAGCGTGACCGACTGGTGCACATTGCGACTTTCACCGGGGTGCGCAAGGCGCACCGTGCCACGTGCCATGGAATCTTCAACGCTGCGCACGATGAGTTCGGCACCCATTTCCTTGGCGCGAAAATCGCGGAAATCGGTCACTTCCGGGAAGTTGTGGCCCGTGTCAATCATCAGCAGCGGATAAGGCAGGCGGCCCGGGCCAAAAGCTTTTTCGGCGCAACGCAGCATGACCAGTGAATCTTTGCCGCCCGAAAACAGCAGCGTGGGGCGCTCAAAGGTGGCCGCAACTTCGCGCAGGATGAAGATGGTTTCTTCCTCCAGCGCATCCAGGTGGCGGTTGCTGAGCTGGCTCAGCACGGGAGATTCCACACGGGCATTCATTGTTTATCCAATCAAATCGGGCTGTAGCGCTTATAGATGTTGCGCAGACAGCTATCTTTCTTTAAGCCTGAAAACTTGAAAACTGGCTGAACCCTCGGTCAGAGACAGCGAGCCAGAGCCTCCACGCAGCGAAGCTGTCGGCCCCAAAAGGGGGGAAGTTGCTGCTGCAGACGACTTTGGCGGTGCTGCATGTCAATGCGCCAGATGCAGGCCGCACTCACGGTTGTCCTCGCCCTTGGTGGGGTCGACATAGTCGAAGTTGTTGGGCAGAGCATGTTTTTCACAGTACTCGTACAGGTCTTTGGACGACCAGTGCAGCAGAGGTGCTACTTTGATCAGACCGTCCGGGTTGATGCTCACCGGATCCATCTGCGCTCGGACGGCAGTGTCGGAGGCGCGCAATGCCGTGAACCAGACCCTGGGTGCGGTCTCGCGCAGGGCGCGAGCAAAAGGCTCTAGCTTGACCTCAGCGGTGAACGCGGTGTGGCGTGGGTCATCCAGTGCCGGGGTGGCTCCATCTACTGCTTCGCGGTGGGCACGGCTGCGCAGTGGCAGGTAGATCTTGAGGTTCAGGCCCAGCTGACGGGTCACTGCATCCGCAAATTGGTAGGTGGCAGCGGTGTTGTAGCCGTTGTCCATCCAGACCACAGGCACATCAGGATTGACGCGAGTGACAAGGTGCAAAATGACTGCTTCAAACGGGCGAAAGTTGGTGGTCACGATGCTGGACTGACCCAGGCTCAGTGCCCATTGCACCAGGGCTTGGGCATTGCGGCCCAGCTCGTTATTCACATGGGTGAGGTCGATCTGGCTCATACAGGCTCCGCAAAATGGGGCTTGGGATTGACGGCATCAGCTTGGTAGAAGCCGGCAAAGCGCTCAAATTGACGCTGGGCATCAGCCTGATCGACGCCTTCGCGCAGTACTGCAGAACTAAAACCGGTGCGATGCATTTGCACCAGTTGGTCAATGAGCACATCCCCCGTGGCACGTATGTCGCCAGCAAATTTCAGGCGCCTGCGTAGCAAGTAGGCTTGACTGAAAGCGCGGCCATCGGTGAAGGAGGGAAAGTGCAGATCAATGTGTGTGATGCCATCCAGATTGACGTCCAGCGCATTCACATCGTTGGCCAGCACCAGCACGCTGGTGTCGCCTTCAACGGGTGCTTGGTATTCGTGGTGGGCCAGAATTTTCATAGGGCAGTCCTTGTTGTTCTTGTGGCTTAAGCGACTTCGGCTTCTTGCGCAGCTGGGTGGCGTGCGCCCTTGCCAGCTTCTTTGAAGGGGTCCAGGCCAATACGGCGCACGGCATCAATAAAGCGCTCGCCCGGTTCACGCAGGTCACGGTACGTAGTGAGCACGGCTTCCAGTACATCGGGTACTTCAGCAGCAGAGAACGATGGGCCAATCACCTTGCCCGCTTGGTTGTCGCCCGACAGCGTGGAGCCGTCCGAGCCACCCAGCGTGACCTGGTACCACTCCTTGCCGTCTTTATCAACGCCAAGGATGCCGATGTGGCCGCTGTGGTGATGGCCGCAGGAGTTAATGCAACCGCTGATGTGCAGGTCGATCTCACCAATGTCATCGAGCTCATCCAGGTCTTGATATCGCTGGGTGATGGCTTCGGCAATTGGCAGGCTGCGGGCATTGGCCAAGGCGCAAAAATCACCGCCTGGGCAGGCAATCATGTCCGTCAGCAATGCCACATTGGTGCTGGCCACACCCAAGGCCCTGGCGTTTTGCCACAGTGCAAACAGCTGGCTGACATGCACCCAAGGCAGCATCACGTTTTGGTCGTGGGTGATGCGTGCTTCACCAGCGGAGTAGGTGTCCATCAACTGAGCCAGAGCATCAAGCTGATCACCGCTCGCATCGCCAGGGGCCTGGCCCGTGCGCTTGAATGACAGCGTGACAGCCCGCAGCTGGGGGTTGCGATGCTGGTGCACATTGCGGCTGAGCCATCGCGCAAACGCAGGATGGCGCGCGGCATTTTCCACCAAGGCCTGCTCGGCATCAGAGGGCTTTACGTCAGCAATTTCAGGCAGTGCGGGGTCGACAAAGCAAGCGGCCACACGGTCAAATTCAGCCTGCGGAATGGTGTGCGGGCCTCCATCAACTTCCACAATCTGGCGGAATTCTTCTTCCACCGCATCGATGTAAGCCTGACCTTCGGCTTTGACCAAAATCTTGATGCGTGCCTTGTACTTGTTGTCGCGGCGCCCCAGCTCGTTGTACACACGCACGATGGCTTCGATGTAATTCATGATCTGGTTCCACGGCAGGAACTCACGAATCACGGTGCCAATTACCGGGGTACGGCCCATGCCTCCACCGACAAAAACCTTAAAACCAATTTCGCCGGCCTCGTTTTTTAGGACATGCAGGCCCACATCGTGCCAGCCGGTGGCTGCGCGGTCTTCCCGGGCGCCGGAGATGGCAATCTTGAACTTGCGCGGCAGGAAGGCAAATTCAGGGTGCAACGTGGTCCACTGGCGCAGTATTTCGGCGTAAGGGCGCGGGTCAACGATTTCATCGATGGCCACACCAGCCAGCGCATCCGTGGTGGTGTTGCGAATGCAGTTGCCACTGGTTTGAATACCGTGCAGATTGGCGCTGGCCAGCAGCTCCATCACATCGGCGGATTTGGACAGGGGGATCCAGTTGAACTGCACATTGGTGCGAGTGGTGAAGTGCGCGCAATGTGTGGGCAAGAAAGTCGTGCCCAGTTTGCCCTGGCCTTGCATGGCGGCCTTGAAAACTTCCGCTTCAGGTTCGTCGTACTCGCGAGCAATGCGGGCCAGTACGCGGATTTGCTTGCTGGAGACTTCGCCGTAAGGAATGGCAACGCGCAACATGGGCGCGTAGCGCTGCACATACCAGCCGTTTTGCAGGCGCAATGGACGGAAGTCATCTTCCGGAAGTTTTCCTGCCTGCCACCGCTCCAATTGGTCGCGAAACTGGGCGGCGCGTTGATTCAGGAATGCTGTGTCGAATTCTGTGTATTGGTACATGGCGCGGTCATCGTCGTGGGATGGAAGGCATCCGACGGATGGCTTCCCTCTGTATGACTGCGAACTTTAAGCATCGGCCTTATAAAAACAAACGATTGTTTTGTTGTTGTCTTATATCGTTTTTCTACTATTGGTGGTTGTTGCAGCTCCGTATGCATCCGGCAAGTGCCCGAAAAAAAGGGTTGCATTGTGGTTGGCTATACAGAGTGATAAATCGATATTTGATTTCTAGCCATGTTCTCGACAAAATTCGTGCGAATTTAGATAACAATTCTCAACATGCACTGTCACCAATGTCAAAACGTACTGCCGGATAATCTGAAATTTTGCAAACATTGCGGAACACCTCGGCAGGTAATGCCTGAGACAGCGCCTAACGCTGGCGAGACAAAAGATGCCTGTGGCGAATGCGGTGGATTATGCAAACCCGGAGCGAAGTTTTGCCTTCAGTGCGGAGCGCCTCGCACGCCCCCAATCCCTGAAACTGTGGCTACCGTAGCACCAGCACCAGCACCAGCACCAGCACCAGCACCAGCACCAGCACAGGTGGGCACTTTGGTGGAGCAATCTCCTGTACGGACGTCTGCCATTGGCGGTGAGGCCGCGGCGACGCATTCGTCTGGCGCGCCTAATTTCAAACCCCAAATTTTGCTCGGCGCTGCAGTGATTGCCGTCGTTGTTGCGATCAGTGGCTGGATGTTCTTGAAGCCCAGCGCACAGGCTGTCATTGCGCCAGACCGCCTGCATGTCCCGAATGAGGGTGGGCCTGCAGAGGATGACTTGGCCAAAGCTGCGAGCATCGTCGGGCCGCAAGGTGACTCTGCTACAGCAGCATCTGTGGAGACCGAAGTTGTGCCGCTGCTGCCCGCGCCCGCCGTTCTATCCCCTGATGCGGGTCTCGCCACAACGTCTCCCGCTGAAGCGGCCGTGTCCTCGCCGGCGTCAGCACCAGCTCAGCCACCTAAACCAGCCGTAGTGAAACCAGCTCCAAAGCCAGTCAATACATTGGATGGTTTGCTGGATTAATGCCTGTTATTTTTGTGAGGTGAGCATGCAAGCGCCAAAGATTTTTGACTTGGTGTTTGCCGGATATTTGCATGCCATCTGACTGCATTATTGAAATATTGAGGACTAAGATGCGACGAATTAATTTATTGCTTATTGCAGGAGCAGTTTTTGCATTGGCGGGCTGTGCCACGATCGACCAGGCAGGAAGTTCTCTGAGCTGCATGCTGGCACGGGCCACAGGTAAAGCGTGCGGAGGGCAAGATGGCACTGTTCAAAGCGGCCAGCAAGCAGGCCGCTTTGAACAGTTGCAAAGCGCATTCGAAGAAGAAATTCAGGGCGCTCGTGCTGCTCAGGAGCGAGCAGTGCAAGCCATGCTGGGACTGAGTCCGAAATTGCGCGCAACGGCAGGTGATGTGCAATTGTTGAGCGTTGAAATAACAGACAGCAGTACCCAGCAAAAGCGCAGCATGCGGACCTTGGATAGCGTCACGATAGACATGCCTTTGGGTGGGAAAGGCAGAGACGCTTACACCCGCGCAATGGATGAAATCAAAGGACTGGCGAACACGCTGGCTGATAACCGGGGCAGTGCAAGCATTGTGGTGCAGCAAGCTGCGGCAGATGTCAAGGCACGCCGCGTGAACACGGCTTCGGGTGAGACAAAAAGCCCTGGCGGGCAGCCGATAAAGGTAGAAAAGCAAGTGGCTCAGGGCCTGCCAGCAGGCGTGGAGCGCTACACCGTCAAAGCTGGCCCGATTCGCGGTAATTTGTAATTTAAGCACTTGTGCGTGCAGAGCAAGGAAGCGGCCAAGCACAGCGTGTTTGGCGCTCCATTGCGTTGGTTTGCTGGTGCATTCATGCCCGTGACAAAGCGCCTTGTTCCAATGAAAACCTGCGTTCTGCGTGCAGGCGGTAGCGGCTTGATGCTGCTTTAGCAGGTCATTTTTAATTTTCAATAAAGAAAAAGAGGCGGTATGAGTTCTAGGTTTGAGCACATTCAATTTGCTGCACTGGCGCGTGCGGGTGAGGGACTGACGCAGTGGCGCCCCCTGGTGATGGGTTTCATCACCATGGTTCTGTGTGGACTGCTGACTGTCGCAAGCCAGTGGCTGGCCTCAAGTGTGGGCGGGATGGCGGGCGTTTTATTGTTCGGGCTGTCCATGCTGGTGGTGGTAGTGGTCTTTTTTTCAGGCATCTCCGCTGTCGGTGTGATGCTCATGGACAAGGCGCAGAACATTACTGTGCGTGGATTCAGTGATGCAGCGTTTGCTGGACTGCTGTGCGTGCCTAAATTTTTGGGGCTGATGCTGCTGTCTTTGATAGCAGCGCTGCTGTTTTATCTGGTTGCAGCCATCATTTACTTCATCTGCAAAATTCCAGTGCTCGGTGCGGTGCTGGCTTTCGTGGCGCACCCGGTTTTGATCGTGGTGGCTTCTGTGCTGATCGTGGCATGGATGTGCGTGATCATGCCCTTGTTCGCACCCGCAGTATGGAGCGGCTTAGCCTTCAAGGCGGCGCTTGCCAGCGTGATTGGTATTGCTCGCAGCCGTCTGGTTGAAGTGGTGCTGATGCAGGTCGTGCTGTATTTCATCATGCTGGTCATCAGCGGCTTGCTGCTGATGGGCTTGCTGCCCGCCGCAATGAGCTTGACGGGCATGGGCGCTAGCGTGATGGGTGTGAACCTTGCTTATCTGAGCATGATGGGTTTTGGTGCTCTTTCAAATATGGGCGCAATGGGCTCGGTCACCGGCCTTTTGCTGGGCCTGGGTGTTTTGCTGGGCGTTGTGGCTGCGCTGCTGTGGCAGGTTGCCGTAATGGGCCAGAACCTGCTGTATTTGCAGGCGAATGCCAGCGTAGACAGCGTACAAGCGGAGGCCGCGTTGAACGGCGTTTGGAACGATGTGCGTAAACGTGCAGAAGATGCCAAGGAGCGAGCCATGGCTGCAGCTGAACGCGCCAAGCAAATGGCTGCTGACAAAGCACAAGAAGTGGCAGCGGCTAACGAAGCCCGAAAAGCTGCGGCTGCAGAGCAAGCCAAGGTGCAAGCTGCTTTGGCTGCAGAACGTGAAGCGGCAAGATTGAAGCAAGAGGCGGAGCAGCATGCACAGGCCGTTGCACGGATGGACGCTGAGCAGCAGGAGCAAGAATCAGCTGCCGCTGCACTGCAGGTCGATGCACAGCCACCTGCCAAGGATGTGACTTCCGATCAGGTCTCTGAGCAGACCAGTTGCACGAAGTGCCATGAGCCAGTTAACCAAACTGATGCCTTTTGTGGCAATTGCGGTACCAAGCTGAAGTAAACGCTTTCACCTGTTCCCAAGCCCCATAAGGCCATGCCTTTGGGGCTTTTTTGTTGTGCCGTTATGTGCTTCAGCGCGCGTGCGTTGAGCTGCTTGAGCCTTGCTTGCGCGACTGAAGCAGGCAAAAGAAATGCCTCGGTGCTGGAGGCACAGAGGCATTCTTGGGATTTGCAGCACTATGCGAGCCCACGGGCTTTAGCCGCTGCGTGCGCAATCATGCAAGGGCGGACAGAAAGTACAAGCAGTCTGGCATTTGCACGACTCCTGTATTTTTATCTTTCTAGCGCCCCGATTATTGCAAGTGCTCAGCGTTTAAAAATTCCAGTCTTCATCCTCGGTGGCTACGGCCTTGCCTATCACGTAGGAAGAGCCTGAGCCGGAAAAGAAATCGTGGTTTTCGTTAGCGCTGGGGCTGAGTGCAGCCATGATGGCTGGGTTTACCTGGCAGAGGTCATCAGGGAACATGGGCTCAAAACCCAGGTTGCTCAGCGCCTTGTTGGCGTTGTAATGCATGAAGCGTTTAACGTCCTCGGTCAAGCCGACGGGGTCGTACAGCTCTGCTGCATAGTGGCACTCCAGCTCGTAGAGGTCATACAGCATGCCGAAAGCGGCCGCTTTGATGTCCTCTTTCTCTTCAGCCGAGAGCTTGGCAAACGCCAGCTGAAACTTGTAGCCAATGTAGTAACCATGCACGGCTTCATCGCGGATGATCAGGCGGATCAGGTCGGCGGTGTTGGTCAGTTTGCCGCGGCTGGACCAGTACAGAGGCAGGTAAAAGCCGGAGTAAAACAAGAAGCTCTCGAGACAGACTGAGGCAATCTTTTTCTTGAGCGGTGTTTCCATGGCCTTGTACTCATTCAAGATGAGCTCTGCCTTCTTCTGCAGCCAAGGATTCTCTTCAGACCAGCGGAACGCTTCATCAATCTCTGCGGTCGAGCACAGGGTGGAAAAGATCGACGAGTAGCTGCGTGCGTGTACCGCTTCCATGAAGGTGAAGTTAGACAGCACCGACTCTTCGTGGGGTGTGACTGCATCGTGCATCAACGATGGTGCGCCGATCTGGTTTTGCACCGTGTCCAGCAGCGTCAAACCGGTGAACACACGGATGGTCAACTGCTGCTCATTGGGGCGCAGTGTGGCCCATGAAGGGATGTCATTGGAAAGTGGCACCTTTTCTGGCAGCCAGAAATTGGCTGTCACGCGGTTCCAGATTTCCAGATCCTTCTCGTCTTCAATGCGATTCCAGTTGATGGCTTGGGTCAGTAATGTCATGACTCTCTCTTTGTCTTTCAATTACAAGGTGCAAGACACGCAGGCCTTGACCTCTGTGCCTTCCAAAGCCAGCTGACGCAGGCGGATGTAATAAATGGTCTTCACGCCTTTTTTCCAGGCGTAGATTTGGGCGCGGTTGATGTCGCGCGTTGTGGCGGTGTCGGGGAAGAACAGTGTCAGCGACAGGCCCTGGTCCACATGTTCCGTGGCTGCGGCGTACACATCAATGATGGCGTTGGGGCCAATCTCATAGGCATCACGGTAATACGCCATGTTCTCGTTATTCAAGAACGGGGCAGGGTAGTACACGCGACCGATCTTGCCTTCCTTGCGAATTTCAATGCGCGAGGCGATAGGGTGGATCGACGAGGTGGAATTGTTGATGTAGCTGATCGAGCCTGTGGGTGGAATAGCTTGCAGATTGCGGTTGTACAGGCCGTGTGCCATGACATCTTGCTTGAGCTGCTCCCACTCGGCACGGCTTGGCAGTGCCATGGAGTTTTTCTCAAACAGCGCGCGCACGGTGTCAGATGTCGGCAGCCAGTCGCGAGTGATGTACTTGTCAAAGTACTCGCCGGTGGCGTATTTGGACTGATCAAACCCGACGAAGCGTTGTTTTTTCTCTTGCGCAACCAGACACGATGCACGCAGGCAGTGGTAGGCCACCGCAGCAAAGTAAACGCTGGTGAACTCCACTGCTGCAGGGCTGTCGTAATGGATCTGCTCGCGCGCCAGGTAGCCGTGCAGATTCATCTGGCCCAAGCCAATTGCATGGCTGTCATCATTGCCCTGGCGCACGGAAGGCACAGAGTTCACTGCACTCATTTCCGAGACAGCCGTCAGTGCGCGGATGGCGGTTTCTACCGAGTCACCCAGCTTGCCACTGTCCATGACCGTGGCAATATTGAGCGAGCCCAAGTTGCAGGAAATATCGTTGCCAATGACTTTGTAGCCCAGATCTTCATCCAGCACGGATGGGGTGTTGACCTGCAAGATTTCTGAGCACAGGTTGGACATGTTGATGCGCCCAGCAATCGGATTGGCGCGGTTGGCCGTGTCCTCAAACAGGATGTACGGGTAGCCCGACTCAAACTGAATTTCAGCGATGGTCTGGAAAAACTCTCGCGCCTTGATTTTGGTTTTCTTGATGCGCGGGTCGTCCACCATGGCCTTGTAGTGCTCGGTGACCGAAATGTCGGCAAACGGCTTGCCATAGACGCGTTCTACGTCGTAAGGCGAGAACAAGTACATGTCATCGTTGCGCTTGGCCAGCTCAAACGTAATGTCAGGAATGACAACGCCCAGTGACAGGGTCTTGATGCGAATTTTCTCGTCAGCGTTTTCACGCTTGGTGTCGAGGAAACGCATGATGTCGGGGTGGTGGGCATTCAAATACACCGCACCTGCGCCTTGGCGTGCACCCAATTGGTTGGCGTAAGAGAAGCCGTCTTCCAGCAGCTTCATCACAGGAATCACGCCGGAGGACTGGTTCTCAATGCCTTTGATGGGGGCGCCCAGTTCGCGCAGATTGCTCAGCAGCAAGGCCACACCGCCGCCGCGCTTGGACAGCTGCAGCGCGGAGTTGATGCCGCGGCCAATGCTTTCCATGTCATCTTCTAGGCGCAGCAGGAAGCACGAGACCAGCTCACCGCGCTGACGCTTGCCCGCGTTCAGGAAGGTGGGCGTTGCGGGCTGAAAGCGGCCAGCAATGATTTCTTCCATCAAGCGCATGGCCAGCTTTTCGTCACCGCGTGCCAGTGCCAGTGCCACCATGACCACGCGGTCTTCAAAACGCTCCAGATAGCGCTTGCCGTCACGGGTTTTGAGGGTGTAGGCGGTGTAGTACTTGTAGGCACCCAGGAAGGTCGGGAAGCGGAACTTCTTGGCAAACGCTGCTTTGAAGATAGCTTCTACAAAGCTGGGGCTGTAAGCGTCCAGAACTTCGGCTTCGTAGAAGTTTTCTGTGCGCAGATAGTCGAGTTTTTCTTCCAGCGAATGGAAAAATACGGTGTTCTGATTGACGTGCTGCAGGAAGTACTGGCGAGCCGCCATACGGTCTGCATCAAACTGAATCTGTCCCTTGTCGTCGGGCAGGTTCAGCATGGCATTCAATGCATGGAAATCCAGCTTAGTCGGAGAGATAGGGGTCATAACGAAGCATCCATGGCGTTGGAATTGAGAGGAAAGTGCTGATGGATGTGCTGCAGGCGAAGCCAGTCGCTGGAAGTGCCCGCCATTTCAACGCGGTGTAGCAGTGGTACCTGGCATTTGTGCGCAATCACATCACCAGCTTGCGCAAAAGTGACCCCAAAGTTGCGGTCGCCACAGGCGACCACAGCTCGCAACCATTGGCGATGCTCTGGGGCATTGAGAAATCGAATCACAGCTTTGGGAACCGCTCCCTTGCCTGTCGCGTCACCAAACGAAGGGGTCACCAAAATGAATGGAGCATCCACTTTGGGCATCTCTTCGTCTGGGCTGCGTGGAATACGCAGTCCAGTCAAGCCTGCGTTGCTCAGCAATCGTGCGGTGTTGCCAGTTTTCGATGAATAGAAAACCCAGCGAGCCATTTCAGGTAGTGGCAGAGATTGCGGCTAGTCGTTCAGGGCGGAAACCACTCCAATGCTCTTGACCAAACTGCACCACAGGCACTTGGCGGTAGCCCCATGCTTGAACTTGTGCAGCTGCCTCCGCGTCTTGTGAAACGTCAACTACTTGGTACGAGACACCCTGACGATCCAAGGTGCGCAGCGTCATGGAGCATTGAACGCAATTAGGTTTGGAGAAGATTTTGATCATGAAGCCTACGAGAGCACCAAGTCTGGCGAGGATGGGCGTTGATTGCACAGAGCACGCAAGCAGGCATCCCGCATGGATGCGGGTGCGCTAAGAAGTGCGTGCGGTAGGCAAATTCAACCACCCAGGCGTCCCCGCCTGTACGGTTTGAGAAACGTGTTACCTGCTCAAGGCGGGTAACACCGTGTGTTGGTCGGTATCCAGACTGGGGGCATAAGTCACACGCCTTCCCGAAGAACTATCTTCAGTGGCTGTTTGTGTCACTGTGTGAACCATGAGTTTCACGCCGCACTTACTGTTGCGGGGGCAGTTCAGGTTAGAGCGTTTGAACGCCCCTCCTGATTCCCGTTTAACACTTGCCTGAGAGCGCAGACAAGTGCACCAACGGGGTGAATTCTAAGCGGTTTAAAAAGGATTGGCGGACTGCCTTGTCTTGTGTTTTGGTGGTATGCAGCCCCCAGAATCTGCACTGATGGCGAAAAAGTCTGGCGGTTGAAAACCTCGTTTTTGCTTTGAATTCAATCGATTGCGAGACCGTTTAAAGGTGTTCTTGAGCACGCTGCGCGTGTGTCTTGAGGCAGCGATTGGCCGGGATTTGAGCGGTGCTTGCGCCCAACTTCTTTAGGGGTAATGGGGAATGGGGGGCAGTTCACCACATCCACTCTGGGTGATTGCCTCTAGCCACATTCCAGGCCACAAGCTGCATGGCTTTGTAGCCATTGGTAACAGACTGGGTGTTCATGACTCCAGCGTCTTTTGCAGTGGCTGGCGAGCCAGCTCAATGAACGCACGCAAATAGTCGGTGGACAAGTCCGCTTCTCTGGCCCCCAGGTAAATTTGCTTGGCAATCCCGCGTGCACCAAGTTGCACAGGACGCACGGGCATTTTGCTGGCGTACTCTTGCACCAGCCATCGGGGCAGGGCGGCCACTCCACGGTTGCTGGCCACCATCTGCAGCATGATGTCTGTGGTTTCAATCGTTTTATGCCTGCGTGGTGCAATGCCTGCAGGCAAAAGGAACTGGTTGTAAATGTCGAGGCGGTCTGTGGCGACCGGATAGGTGATGAGCACCTCCTTGGACAAGTGCCGTGGTTCTACAAACTCGGCTGTAGCCAGTGGGTGGTTGCTGGCGACGACCAGAACCTGTTCGTAATCGAAGACGGGCTGAAAATGCAGCCCGGGTTTGAACAAAGGGTCTGGAGTGACCAGCAGGTCAATTTCGTAACCGAACAAGGCACCAATTCCACCGAACTGGAATTTCTGTTTGACGTCCACATCCACGTCGGGCCAGGCCGCCAGATAGGGCGAAACAATTTTCAGCAGCCATTGGTAGCAGGGGTGGCACTCCATGCCAATGCGCAGGGCTCCTCGATCACCCTGTGCAAATTGCATCAGGCGCTCTTCGGCCAAGTTCAGCTGTGGCAGCACGCGATTGGCCACTGCCAAGAGATATTCCCCCGCCTGGGTTAAACGCACGTTGCGCCCCTCGCGCGTCCAGATGGTGGTGCCCAGTTGTTGTTCCAGTTTTTTAATGCTGTGACTGAGTGCCGACTGGGTCAAGCACAGGACGTCAGCTGCGGCTGTGAGTGTGCCTTGCTGGTCCACCTCTTTGATGATGGATAGATGGATGCGGTCGAGCATATATATGTCTGAAATTCATCTATATGTGAGAAAAGACCATTTTACGTCATTGATCTAGCCAAATACGATGCGGTCATTGCAACTTTTGGCAAAGAAAAATCAAATGACGACCATTCATAACCTAGGTTTTCCCCGTATCGGAGCTCAGCGCGAACTGAAGTTCGCTCTGGAGTCGTACTGGAAGGGCGAGAGCTCTCGCGAAGCGTTGAAAAGTCTGGGGGCAGACTTGCGTGCTCGCCACTGGGAGAGTCAAAAAGGCATTGATCTGGTGCCTGTGGGTGATTTTTCTTTTTATGACCAAGTCCTGGACATGAGCTTCACGCTAGGCAATTTGCCCGAACGTGTGCAGCACTTTCATGGGGATGCGCTGGACAACTATTTCCGCGTAGCCCGCGGTCGTTCGGCACAGGGCACTGATGGGCACAGTCACTGCTGTGGTGGTGTGGCTGCCGGTGAGATGACCAAATGGTTTGACACCAATTACCACTACATCGTCCCAGAGTTCACTGCAGACACGCAGTTCCAGCTCGATGCCACGCGCCTGCTGGCGCAGCTGGCAGAGGCAAAGTCACAGAACGTGAATGCCAAGCCTGTGATCGTGGGCCCTGTCACGTACCTGGCAATTGGTAAGGCCAAAGACGGCAGCAACAAGCTGGACTTGCTGCAAAAACTGTTGCCGGTGTACGCACAGCTGCTGAACACGCTTGCCGAGCAGGGCGTGGAATGGGTGCAGGTGGATGAGCCTTGGCTGGTGACTGAGCTGGATTCTGAATGGCAGCATGCCTACAACCTGGCCTACCACCAGCTCAAAGCATGCCGCGTGAAACTGCTGGTGGCGACTTACTTTGGGGCTTTGCTGGATAACAAACACCTGGCGGCCAACCTGCCAGTGGCCGGCTTGCACGTGGATGCTGTCAACGGTAGCCGTGATGACGTTCAGCAGCTGATCGGTTTGTTGCCAGGCAGCAAGGTGCTGTCGGTTGGCGTGATCAGTGGACGCAATATTTGGAAAACTGACCTCAGTGATGTGCTCGATTGGGTTGAACCCCTGGCTGAGCGTCTGGGGGAGCGACTGTGGATTGCGCCTTCATGCTCTTTGCTGCACGTCCCCGTGGATCTGAACAGCGAACAAAAACTGGATGCCCAAGTGCAGTCGTGGCTGGCGTTTGCTATTCAAAAGCTCGATGAGCTGCGCTTGCTGGGTCAAGCACTTGCGCAAGGGCGTGAGGCCGTCTCCGTGCAGCTGGCAGCCAATAGTGCGGCACTGCAGGCGCGCCGTACTTCTGATCGAGTGCACAACCCAGAGGTGCAGGCAGCGCTGGCGCAGATCAATGCGCAGTTGGGTCAGCGCCAAAGCAGCTACAGCGTACGTGCACCGCAGCAGGCTGCGCTGTTGAAGCTGCCACTGTTTCCCACGACGACGATTGGCTCTTTTCCGCAGACGGCTGAAATTCGCCATGCGCGCAGTCAATTCAAGGCCGGACGTCTGGCCTACGCAGCCTATCAAGCTGCCATGCGCGCTGAAATCGAACGCAGCGTTCGCGAACAAGAGGCTTTGGATCTGGACGTGCTGGTGCACGGTGAAGCCGAGCGCAACGACATGGTTGAATATTTTGGCGAGCAGCTGCAAGGCTATGCATTCAGTCAGTTTGGCTGGGTGCAATCTTATGGGTCACGCTGCGTGAAGCCGCCCATCTTGCTGGGGGACATCAGTCGCCCCAAGGCGATGACGGTGGAATGGATCCAGTATGCGCAGTCACTGACTTCGCGCCCCATGAAGGGCATGCTGACAGGCCCTGTCACCATCTTGAACTGGTCGTTTGTGCGTGATGACCAGCCGCGCTCGGTGTCATGCCAGCAACTGGCACTTGCTATCCGTCAAGAGGTGCTGGACCTGGAGAGGGCCGGTGTGCATGTGATTCAGATTGACGAAGCGGCATTGCGTGAAGGTCTGCCTCTGCGCAAGTCCCAGTGGGCTGAGTATTTGAACTGGGCGGTGGAGTCTTTCCGTATCACCGCCAATGGGGTACAGGACCGAACCCAGATTCACACCCACATGTGCTATTCGGAGTTCAACGACATCATTGCTTCTATTGCCGATATGGATGCTGATGTGATCACCATCGAAACATCGCGCTCAGACATGGAGCTGCTGGATGCGTTTGAGCACTTTCAGTATCCCAACGAGATTGGCCCGGGTGTGTATGACATTCACTCGCCCAACATTCCATCTCAAGAGCACATCGTGCAGTTGATGCAAAAGGCTGCAGAGCGAATTCCGGTTGATCGCCTGTGGGTCAACCCGGACTGCGGTTTGAAGACGCGCCAGTGGGCAGAAGTGGTGCCGGCGCTGACCCATATGGTGGCAGCGGCCAAAACCCTGCGTCAGAGCATGCACGTGGATGCTGAAGCCGAAGCCGAAGCTCAGTCGGCATAAGCGGTATTTGCCGTGAAACGGCCCTCTGCCTGACTGGTGTGGGCCGTTTTTTTGAATTTTCAAGCAATAAAGACCACGTATGTTTCAACGCACCCATACTGTCGCGATCGTCGACCCCGAAGTTTTTGCCGCCATCGAGGCCGAAAACCACCGCCAGGAAGAGCACATTGAGCTGATCGCCAGCGAGAACTACTGCTCGCCCGCCGTCATGGAAGCCCAGGGCTCCCAGCTGACCAACAAGTACGCCGAAGGCTACCCCGGCAAGCGCTACTACGGCGGCTGCGAAAACGTGGACGTGGTCGAACAACTGGCCATTGACCGCATCAAGGCCATCTTTGGCGCTGAAGCAGCCAACGTGCAGCCCAACTCCGGCTCGCAAGCCAACCAGGCCGTGCTGATGGCCTTTGCCAAGCCCGGTGACACCATCATGGGCATGAGCCTGGCCGAGGGTGGCCACCTGACGCATGGCATGCCGCTGAACATGTCCGGCAAGTGGTTCAACGTGATCTCCTACGGCCTGAACGCCCAGGAAGCCATCGACTACGACAAGATGGAAGCGCTGGCACGTGAGCACAAGCCCCGCATCATCATTGCTGGCGCTTCGGCCTATGCCCTGCGCATTGATTTTGAGCGCTTTGCCAAAATTGCCAAGGAAGTTGGCGCCATCTTCTGGGTGGACATGGCCCACTACGCTGGCCTGATTGCCGCCGGTGTGTACCCCAACCCCGTGCCTCACGCCGATGTGGTCACCACGACCACCCACAAGAGCCTGCGCGGCCCCCGTGGTGGCGTTATCTTGATGAAGGCCGAGCACGAAAAAGCCCTGAACAGCGCCATCTTCCCCGGCCTGCAGGGTGGCCCGCTGATGCATGTGATCGCAGGCAAGGCCGTGGCATTCAAGGAAGCCCAGTCCCCCGAGTTCAAGGCTTACCAGGAGCAAGTCATCAAGAACGCCAAGGTGATGGCTGACACACTGACCGAGCGTGGTCTGCGCATCATCTCTGGCCGCACTGAAAGCCATGTGATGCTGGTGGACCTGCGTGCCAAGGGCATCACCGGCAAGGCTGCTGAAGCGGCTTTGGGTGCTGCGCACATCACCATCAACAAGAACTCCATCCCTAACGACCCTGAAAAGCCCATGGTCACCAGCGGTATCCGCGTGGGTACACCGGCCATGACTACCCGTGGTTTCAAGGAAGAAGAGACCCGCATTACCGCCAACTTGGTGGCTGATGTGCTGGAGAACCCCAGCGACGAAGCCAATCTGGCGCGTGTGCGTGAGCAGGTGGCTGCGCTGACAGCGCGCTTTCCTGTTTATGCCGCGTAAGCAATGAAGCAACGAAGCAATAAAGTGAAGCAATAAATAGCGCTGCCTGTCAGCAGGACCCATGAGACAAAGACAAAAGCCGTTGCTTGATTAGCGCAGCGGCTTTTGTCTTGTTTGTTTTGCAGGTGGCTCTTTTCTTATTCGTAGCGCTTTTCCAGTGCATCCCAGCTTTCTTTGCGCACCAGATGCTGGCGCGCTTGGAACGTCGCCACCAGGCCGCTGTTTTCATGCAATGCATGCGTGGCCTGCAAATGCTGTAACGCATTTTGAATGCCAACCACAGCGCCTTGCAGCGCAGCGTTGGCGTACAGCACGATGCCGTAGCCCATGTCAGCCAGCTCGGTGGTGCTGGTGATGGGGGTTTTACCGCCAATCACCATGTTCATCAGTTGCGGGGTTTGCAAACGTTGCGGCAGAGCGCGTATGTGCGCGCTGTCTGTGACAGCTTCCACAAACAGGATGTCAGCGCCGGCATCGGCATAAGCCTGTGCGCGCTGCACTGCGGCTTCGAAACCATGAATAGCGGCCGCATCGGTGCGGGCCATGATCAGTGTTTCGGGGTTACGGCGTGCATCGCAGGCGGCTTTGATCTTGCCAATCATCTCGCTGGTCTCGATGACTTCCTTGCCGCTGAAGTGCCCGCACCGCTTGGGGTTGACCTGGTCTTCCAGCTGAATGCAGTCAGCCCCCGCGCGCTCCAGCGTGCGTACCGTGTGGTAGGTGTTGAGTGCGTTGCCAAAGCCGGTATCGGCATCCACGATCAGTGGCAGCTCGACGGCATCACGAATGCGGGCTGTGTGCTCGGCAATGTCGGTCAGGCCCATGAAGCCTTGGTCCGGCAGGCCGAACCACATGTTGGTGACTCCGGCGCCCGTTACGTACAGCGCTTCAAAGCCCATGTCAGCCACCAGCCGGGCACTGAGGGCGTTGAAAACGCCGGGAACGATAGCGCCACGGCGTGCATGGACGAGGGCTTTGAGGGCTTGCTTTGTACATTTCATTGTGGTTTGTCTCCAAATATCTAGGCTTTGGCTTGTGCCAGTTGCAGCCTGCTTTGCGCTATGCGCAGCATGCTGCTGGCTAGGCTGTCGGTGTCTGGCTGTGCCGCTGGGCTGTTGAGGAAGGCGTGCAGCAGTTCGGTTAAGGCCTGTGCTTCGGCAATTTGTGCTTTAGACAGGGTGGCAATGCGCATGCCACGCCGGGGCAGGGCTTGCAGCAAGCCTTCCTGAGCGAGCAGTTTCATGGCTTCTCGCACGGGGGTGCGGCTGACGCCATAACCCATGGCAATTTCCCCTTCGTTCAAGTCTGCGCCAGGCAGCCACTCGCGATGCAAGATGCGTGTGCGCAGTTTGTCGGCAATCGCCGTGCTCAGGGAGCAGGGTTGTAAGGGCAGGCGTTGCATGGGCAGAAAAGATCGCTGGATGGTTTTAAAAATAAGAGCTTCTAGTGCTTATTGAGTGAGCAATAGAGCCTATTTGTGTGGTGATTTTTAGGCACGCTCGGCAATCGGCACAAAGGCCTGATCGTCGGGGCCGATGTAGTTGGCGCTGGGGCGAATGATCTTGTTGTCCATGCGCTGCTCAATGATGTGCGCAGCCCAGCCACTGGTGCGTGCAATCACAAACAGCGGGGTGAACATGGCCGTGGGCACACCCATCATGTGGTAGCTCACCGCACTGAACCAGTCCAGATTGGGGAACATGTTTTTGACCTCCCACATCACCGACTCCAGCCGCTCGGCAATGTCATACATCTTGGTGGAGCCAGCTTCTTCGGACAGTTGCCGGGCCACGCCTTTGATGACCACGTTGCGAGGGTCGCTGATGGTGTAGACGGGGTGACCAAAGCCAATCACGACCTCTTTGGCATGCACGCGCTGGCGGATGTCGGCTTCTGCCTCATCGGCACTGTCGTAGCGCTTCTGGATTTCAAAAGCCACTTCATTGGCGCCCCCGTGCTTGGGACCACGCAGCGCACCAATGGCTCCGGTAATGGCCGAGTACATGTCGCTGCCCGTACCGGCCACCACGCGGGCGGTGAAGGTCGAAGCATTGAATTCGTGCTCGGCATACAGGTTCAGCGATGTGTGCATGGCGCGTACCCAGCTGGCACTGGGCTTTTGACCGTGCAGCAGGTGCAGAAAATGCTCGCCGATGGAGTCATCATCGGTTTGCACCTCAATGCGCCGGCCCGAGTTGCTGAAGTGGTACCAGTACAGCAGCATGCTGCCCAGCGAGGCCATCAGCCTGTCGGCAATATCACGCGCACCGGGCAGGTTGTGGTCGTCTTTTTCTGGCAAGGCGCAGCCCAGTGTGGAGACCCCGGTGCGCATTACATCCATGGGGTGGCTGGCGGCAGGTAGTTGTTCGAGCGCAGCCTTGACGCTGCCCGGCAGGCCGCGCAAGGCTTTGAGCTTGGCTTTGTATGCTTTGAGTTCGGCACTGCTGGGCAGCTTGCCGTGTACCAGCAGGTGGGCAATTTCTTCAAACTCGCAGACCTGGGCAATGTCCAGAATGTCGTAACCGCGGTAGTGCAAGTCGTTACCGCTTTTGCCGACGGTGCACAGCGCGGTATTACCTGCGGTCACGCCCGACAGGGCCACTGATTTCTTGGGCTTGAATGCCGAAGCGGCGGGTGCCATGTTGGCTGCAGATATTGTGGTGGTCATGGTGCGGTCTCCTTGTGGCGAAAAATGGGCAAAGCAGCGGCTTGGCCCATCGCAATGGGCGTGAAAAACAGGGGGGAAGGTCAGGTTTGTGCTCAGCGCCGCGTGAAGCGCTCTAAGCGGTGGTGGTGGTTTTGGGTGGAGGAGCGGGCTGCAGACAATCTGCAGGCACGCGCACCCAGCCTTGCATGAGAATGCGGGCGCTACGGCTCATCAGGGCTTTGGTGACTTGCCATTGGCCATTGACGCACTGCGCTTGCGCACCCACGCGCAGCGTGCCTGATGGGTGGCCAAAGCGCACGGCGTTGCGCTCTGCCCCGCCGGCGGCCAGATTGACCAGCGTACCGGGCACGGCAGCCGCAGTGCCAATGGCCACGGCAGCGGTGCCCATCATGGCGTGGTGCAGCTTGCCCATGGACAGGGCGCGCACCAGCAAGTCGATGTCTTGCGCCGCAATCTGTTTGCCGCTGGATGCGGTGTAGCCGGCTGCTGGGGCCACGAAAGCCACCTTGGGTGTGTGCTGGCGCTGCGCGGCCTCGGCCACGTCAGCAATCAGCCCCATCTTGACGGCACCGTGGGCGCGAATGGCTTCAAAGCGTGCCAGCGCTGCAGCATCACCGTTGATGGCGTCTTGCAGTTCGCTACCCGTGTAGCCCAGATCGGCTGCATTCACAAAGATGGTGGGAATGCCTGCGTTGATCAGGGTGGCAGCAAAGCTGCCAACGCCTGGCACATCCAGCGTATCTACCAGATGTCCCGTGGGGAACATGGCGCCGCCATCAGCACCTTCGTGAGAGCCTTCATCGGCAGGGTCGACAAATTCCAGTGCGACTTCGGCGGCGGCAAAGGTCACCCCATCCAGTACGAAGTCACCGGTTTCCTGCACCTGCCCATCTGTGATTGGCACATGGGCAATGATGGTTTTGCCAATGTTGGCTTGCCAGATGCGCAGGGTGGCAATGCCATTGGCAGGAATGCGGTCAGCATCCACCAGCCCCATATGAATGGCGGCGGGGCCTACGGCGGCTGACAGGTTGCCACAGTTGCCGCTCCAGTCCACAAAGTGCTGATCGATGGAGATCTGGCCGAACAGGTAGTCCACGTCGTGATCCGGGCGTGCGCTGCGGCTGAGGATGACGGCCTTGCTGGTGCTCGATGAGGCATTGCCCATGCCATCGATCTGTTTGCCATAGGGGTCGGGGCTGCCCAGCACGCGCAGCAGCAGCGCATCGCGCACCGGGCCGGGCTGCTGTGCGGCGGCTGGCAGCTCGTCCTGGCGAAAGAACACGCCTTTGCTGGTGCCGCCGCGCATGTAGGTGGCTGCAATCTTGATCTGGGGGGCATGACTCATTGCACTGGCTCCTTGTTTTTTATAGCGGTATGCGTATATGTATCGGGTGATATGGCGTGATTTGTCTGATTTTCTGTTTCCTGGTTCTGTGCCAGAAAATCTTGGGCAAAGCGCTGCAGTACGCCCCCGGCTTCGTAAATGCTGACTTCTTCTGCCGTATCCAGGCGGCACAGCACGGGCACCTGGGTGCGTGTACCGGTCGTGGCAACAATGCTCAGCAGCAGTGTGGCGCGGGGCTGGCACTCGCCCAGTACATCGTAGGTCTCGGTGCCGTCCAGCCCCAGCGTAAGGCGAGTGGTGCCCGGCAAAAACTCCAGTGGCAGCACGCCCATGCCAATCAGGTTAGTGCGGTGTATGCGCTCAAAGCCCTCTGCCACGATGGCTTCCACCCCCGCCAGACGCACGCCTTTGGCGGCCCAGTCGCGTGAGCTGCCCTGCCCGTAGTCGGCGCCCGCCACAATGATCAGTGGTTGCTTGCGGCCCATATAGGTCTCAATCGCCTCCCACATGCGCATGACTTGCCCTTCTGGCTCGACACGCGCCAGTGAACCTTGGACCACCTGGCCATTTACCACCGCCATTTCGTTGATCAGCTGCGGGTTGGCAAAGGTGGCGCGCTGGGCGGTCAGGTGGTCGCCCCGGTGGGTGGCGTAGGAGTTGAAGTCTTCCTGCGGCACACCCATGTGGGCCAGATACTCGCCCGCCGCAGAATCGGCCAGGATGGCGTTGGAAGGCGAGAGGTGATCGGTGGTGATGTTGTCTGGCAGCAGGGCCAAGGGGCGCATGCCGCGCAGGGTGCGCTCACGGGCCAGCGCGCCTTCCCAGTACGGCGGGCGGCGGATATAGGTGGACGTGGCGCGCCAGTCATACAGCGGGCTGGCCGCTTGCTGTACCTCCTGGTGCGCAAACATGGGGATATAGACCTTGCGAAACTGCTCAGGCTTGACGCTGGCGGCCACGATGGCGTCGATCTGGGCATCGCTGGGCCACAGGTCTTTGAGGGTAATGGGCTGGCCAGCCGCGTCGTGTCCCAGCGTGTCGTTCTCAATATCAAAACGCACCGTGCCAGCAATGGCGTAGGCCACCACCAAGGGCGGTGATGCCAGAAATGCTTGTTTGGCATACGGGTGAATGCGCCCGTCAAAGTTGCGGTTGCCTGAGAGCACGGCGGTGGTGTACAGGTCACGCTCAATAATTTCCTGCTCAATTTGCGGCTCCAGCGCGCCGCTCATGCCGTTGCAGGTGGTACAGGCATACGCCACGATGCCAAAGCCCAGTTGCTCCAGCTCGCTCAGCAGACCCGCTTCTTCCAGATACAGCTTGGCCACCTTGGAGCCGGGAGCGAACGAGGTTTTGACCCAGGGCTTGCGCACCAAGCCCAGTGCATTGGCTTTTTTGGCCAGCAGGGCAGCGGCCACTACGTTGCGGGGGTTGCTGGTGTTGGTGCAACTGGTGATGGCGGCAATGATGACGGCGCCATCGGGCATCTGGCCGCTGGCCTCTTGTTGCATTGCTGAGTGCAGCTTGGCCGCGTCAGCAATGCCGCGCTCTGCCAGTGCCTGCGTGGGCAAGCGGCGGTGCGGGTTGCTGGGGCCAGCCATGTTGCGCACTACGCTGCCCAAGTCAAAGCGCAGCACCCGCTCGTACTGCGCGGTTTGCAGGGCGTCGGCCCACAGCCCTGTGGTTTTAGCGTAGTGCTCTACCAGCTTGACCTGTTGTGGCTCCCGGCCTGTCAGCGTCAGGTAGTCAATGGTTTGCTGATCGATATAGAACATGGCTGCAGTGGCACCATATTCCGGGCACATGTTGGAGATGGTGGCGCGGTCACCAATCGTCAGGCTGTCGGCCCCTTCACCAAAAAACTCCACATACGCACCCACGACCCGTTCATTGCGCAGGAACTCGGTAATGGCCAGCACCAGGTCGGTGGCGGTAATGCCAGCTCGTCGCTGCCCGGTCAATTGCACGCCCACAATGTCTGGCAGGCGCATCATGCTGGCGCGCCCAAGCATCACGGTTTCAGCCTCCAGTCCACCCACGCCAATGGCAATCACCCCCAGGGCATCAACGTGCGGGGTGTGGCTGTCGGTGCCCACGCAGGTGTCGGGAAAGGCAATGCCATCTTGCACCTGCACCACGGGGCTCATCTTCTCCAGATTGATCTGGTGCATGATGCCGTTGCCAGCGGGAATTACGTCCACATTGCGAAACGCCGACTTGCACCAGTCGATGAAGTCAAAGCGATCGGCGTTGCGACGGTCTTCTACGGCACGGTTCTTGTCAAAAGCCTCAGGGTCAAAACCTGCGTATTCCACGGCCAGCGAATGGTCCACGATCAACTGTGTGGGCACCACCGGATTGACCTGCGATGGGTCGCCGCCTTGCTCGGCAATTGCATCACGCAAACCTGCCAGATCGACCAGAGCGGTCTGTCCCAGGATGTCATGGCACACCACCCGTGCGGGGTACCAGGGAAAGTCCAGATCACGCTTGCGTTCAATGAGTTGCTTCAAGGCATCGGTCAGCAGCTCAGGCGCGCAGCGGCGCACCAGATTTTCAGCCAGCACCCGGCTGGTGTAAGGCAAACCGTCATAGGCGTTCGCCTGTAACGCATTCACGGCAGAGCGTGCGTCGTAGTAACGCAAGGTGGTGCCTGGCAGGTTTTTGCAAAAAACGGTCATGGGGTGCTTGTCTCTCATCGGTGCTCTTGATAGATTCGCAATTTACGCAAATGTGCAGGCTGACAGAAGTACTGAATTTGCGAAACATAGCGAATGACAAAGTGTGAGTTTGCAAATTTTGCAAATTTCACAGAGCTGGAGATGTGCGGCATGGCAAAAATTTTTATGGGCGTACGCCTGCGTTCCCTGCGGCAAGAGCGCGGCATGACGCAGGTGGCTCTGGCGCAGGCTCTGGGCCTGTCGCCCAGTTATCTCAATCAGCTGGAGCAAGACCAGCGGCCCTTCACCGTTCCTGTGCTGCTCAAGGTGCACAAGGCGCTGGGGGTAGACATTCAGCAGTTTTCCGAGGATGAAGAGGCCCGGCGTGTGGCGCAGTTGCGCGATGCGGTAGCGGCGTTGCCAGAGCTGCCGTCCGTGCCCGATGCCGAGTTGCGCGAGATGGCGCACAAGCTGCCACAGTTGTCAGAAGTTGTGCTGGCACTGCACCGCCGGCACCACGAAGACCAGCAAAGGCTGGAAGCCTTGGTGGATAGGTTGAGTGACCGCAACGATCTGTCGGAGCGCAACTGGCACACCGCGCCATTGCGGCAAATGCCGTTTGAAGCCGTGCGCGACTTCTTTTTTGCGCACCGCAACTATTTTGATGCACTGGACCGCGCTGCCGAGGCCCAGGCGCAGCAAGCCAGCCAAAGTGGCAGGCCGTTGAAAGACTGGCTGGTGGAGCATTTGCGCCAGCAGCATGGCGTAGAGGTCGTGGTGGATACCACCCGCGCTCCCCATGACCCGGGTGCCCACCGTCAATTCGATCCGGCCAGCCGGCGTTTGCGCTTGCTGGGCAGCTTGAACACTGGGCAGCAGGCGTTTGAGCTGGCCACGCAGCTGGCATTGCTGGAGCTGGCGCCGCTAATGCAACAGGCACTTGCCAGCCATGCCTGGCAAGATGGAGCTACAGAGCAACTGGCGCGCATAGGTCTGGCCAACTATGTGGCTGGGGCCACGGTGCTGCCTTACGGCGTTTTTTTGCAGGCGGCCGAGCGCTTGCACTACGACATTGGTGTGCTGGCCACCCAGTTTGGCGTGGGGTTTGAAACGGTCTGCCACAGACTGTCAACACTGCAGCGCGAGGATGCCCCTGGCATTCCTTTTTTCTTTATCCGCGTGGACCGCGCAGGCAACATCAGCAAGCGCCAGTCGGCCACCCATTTTCACTTTTCCAAAACGGGGGGCACTTGTCCGCTGTGGAATATTTATGAGGCGTTTGCACAGCCGGGGCGCATCTTGCCGCAGCTGGCCAGCATGCCTGATGGCCGTGTGTACCTGTGGGTGGCAAGGTGCATCACCCACGAAGGGCGGGGCTGGGGTGAGCCAGGTAAAACGTTCTCGATTGGCCTGGGCTGTGACGTGCAGCATGCGCACAGGCTGGTGTATTCCAAAGGCCTGGATTTGCGCGGTCTGGCGGCTGCCACACCAATTGGCATGGGCTGCAAAGTGTGTGAGCGCAGCGCTTGTCCGCAGCGCGCATTTCCGTTTGTGGGCAAACCATTGCAGGTCAATGAGAACCTCAGTGGCTTTGTGCCCTACGCATGACAACTGGGGGTCGGTTGGCAGGGCGGTTGGTTGACACCCCCGGGCCAATCGGCGCGGGAAGAAAATTTGCAAATACTTGCTGTGTGGGCTGGCGCACGTGCTGCCCGCAGCGATGGGGGCATATAAAAACAATTTAGGATGGCAGCCATGCTTTCTCCGCATTTTTCTTGAAATGTGTCTGAGGGGGCGAAAAATCAAAACAGGGAGATGACAAGCATGGTGGACAAGGTCGATAGCATCGTCATTGGTGCGGGGGTTGTGGGGCTGGCGGTAGGGCGCGCACTGGCCATGTCGGGCCGCGAGGTGATTGTTCTGGAGGCTGCGGATGCGATTGGCACCGGCACCAGTTCACGCAACAGTGAAGTCATTCACGCAGGCATTTATTACCCCGCAGGCTCTTTGAAAGCGCAGTTGTGTGTCAAAGGCAAAGAGCTGCTTTATGACTATTGTGCGCAAAAGGGTCTGGAGTTTCGCCGCTGTGGCAAGTTGATTGTGGCCACCAGCCCAGCACAGGTGGCGCAGCTCGAGCAGATCAAGAAGAAAGCAGAAATCAACGGTGTGCACGACATGCAAATGCTCAGCCGCGAGCAGGCCAAAGCGCTGGAGCCTGCACTGGAGTGCCATGCTGCATTGCTGTCGCCCAGCACGGGCATTGTGGATAGCCATGGCTTGATGCTGGCCCTGCAAGGCGACATGGAAAACGCAGGTGGTGCGCTGGCCTTGATGTCGCCGGTGGATTCTGCGCAGGTGCAGGCAGACGGTATTTTGATCTGCACCCCTGATGGCACCGAACTGCTGGCCAGCGAGGTTGTCAATGCCGCAGGCTTGTACGCCCCCAGCGTGGCCTCGCGCATGCAGGGGCTGGATGCGCAGTACGTTCCGCAGGCTTACTTTGCCAAAGGCAACTATTTCACTTTGACAGGGCGCGCACCGTTTTCGCACCTGATCTATCCCGTACCCGAGGCAGCGGGTCTGGGTGTGCACCTGACGCTGGACATGGGCGGTCAAGCCAAGTTTGGCCCTGATGTGCAGTGGGTGGATGACCCTGAGCAACTTGCCGTGGACCCCCAGCGCGGCCAGGGCTTTTACGCGGAGGTGCACAAATACTGGCCCGGGCTTCAACCCGGCACTCTGGCACCAGGGTATGCGGGCATTCGCCCCAAAATTTCTGGCCCCAAAGACGAGGCTGCTGACTTTTGCATTCAGGGGCCTGAAGTCCATGGCATTGCAGGGCTGGTCAACTTATTTGGGATTGAGTCGCCCGGTCTGACCAGTTGCCTGGCCATTGCGCAGGAAGTTTTGCAAAAATTGCAGCCAAAGACTTGATCTTGCGCGGCATCGACTTACTTGGTAAGCCATGCTGCATTGGCTAAGATGACAACCAGCATCGCGAGTTCGGCAGTTTTTCTGCCGCAAACTATTTCTTCATCGACATAAGAAAGGCTTTCATCATGGCATTTTCTGTTTCTGACACCGTTTCTTCTGCGCAAGCCGATCTGGAAAAGCTGGTCACCGACGTGCGCGGTTTGCTGGCCAACAAGGATCTGGACGCGATTCCCCAAATCAATGTGCTGCGCCAAAAGCTCGATGACGGTGTGTATCAGGCCCGTGAATCTGCGCTGAACGCGGCGCACGAGGCAGCTCGTCAGGCCAAGGAAGCTGCCTACGTGGCAGACCGTTATGCACACGATGAGCCATGGCGCGTTGCTGGCGCTGCGTTGGCCGTAGGTGCTTTAGTCGGCTTCTTGCTGGCTCGTCGCTAAACGACGATTTACCTTCCCCCCCTTCAGCAACGTGCCCAGCAAAGGAAATCTGCCGTGAATTGGATGTCAGCCCTTGGGTTGGAAAACGTGTCTGCTCGCATGCGGGCCAATCTCAATGAAGGCGCCATGGCGGCAGAGGACCGCATGGAGCTCGCCCGTCTGGAATGGAGCGCGCAGAAAAAACGCCTGCAAACCATTTTGGTACTGGGCATTGTGATGGGTGGACTGACGATTGTTGCCCTGGTGCTGCTGTCGCTGGCCATCTTGATCCACTTCTGGGATTCTCCCGAACGCTCGGTGGTGGCCTGGGTAATTGCTGGCGTGTGGGTGGTGGCCTGGGCGAGTGCGCTGGTGGTCTTGCTGGCAGCGCTGCGCAAGTCCAGCCATCCATTTGCATTGACACGTGCTGAACTGGCCCGCGACTGGGCTTTCATCAAGGAGAAGCTGTGAACACTTCTGCAGCACCTCAATCTGTGCGCAGCTCAGAGACGCCGTTGCCAGTGACTGCACTGGCTGCACTGGAGCAAGATGGGCGCTGGCTCACGGCCGGTGATGCCGAGCGTGCGGTGATGAAGCGCATTGCCATGCAGCGTGACCGCTTGGCTGCTGCCAAACTGGCCAGACACCAGTCGCAGGCCTTGCATGCCGCGCCCCAGGCGGTGCCCGCTGACGCGCCACTGCTCGAGCGTCTGGCCGTGTTTGCCAGATTGCACCCTGTGGCCACAGCGGCAGTGGCAGGCTTGGCGCTGATGATAGGGCCGCGCAAACTGCTGCGTTATGGCGGCATGGCGCTGCCGTTGATTGCCAAGTTCAAGCGCTAGCGCGGTAAACACGTGCAACACAAAAAAGCCCGGCATGCCGGGCTTTTTTTATAGCTGTTAACGCAAGCTGGGTAACGATTTCAAAGTGAAAACATGCTGAAAGTGAGCTGTGGTAAGCGCTGATAGCTCATTTTATTGAATATGCTGCAGCTTTGAAGCCGTTAGCAGCCTGCCGTGCAGCCCATCGAGGATGCGCGATATTGATACTGGGCGCGCACCAGCCAAGCCGCTGCCATTGCAGCGCGTGCAACCAGCAAGGCCAGGCTTGTCGCGTATCAAAGGTGATGCTTGCCGATGGTTAGCGCAGGGCCTTGATGGCCTTGGCTGCAGCACTGACCAGGCCGGGGCCTTCATAGATCAAGCCACTGTAAATCTGCACCACATCAGCGCCAGCGCGAATTTTGGCCGCTGCGTCTGCACCGCTCATGATGCCGCCTACGCCAATGATGGGGTAGCCTGCGCCCAGCGCTGCACGCAGTTGTGTGATGACGCGGTTGCTGGCTGCAAAGGCGGGGGCGCCACTGAGGCCGCCGGCCTCTTCGGCGTGGGGCATGCCCTGAACGGCATCGCGGTTGAGCGTGGTGTTGGTGGCGATTACGCCGTCCATGCCGTGGCGCTGCAAGGTGGCGGCAATGACGTTGACCTGTGCTTCATCCAGATCTGGGGCAATCTTGACAAAGATGGGCACGCGGCGGCCTTGCTGCGTGGCCAGTTGTTCACGGCGCTGTGCAATGGCACCGAGCAGGCTGTCCAGCGCCTCGTCGCTTTGCAGGGCGCGCAGGTTTTTGGTGTTGGGCGAGCTGATGTTCACCGTCACGTAGTCAGCGTGCGGGTACACACCTTCCAGACAGGTCAGGTAGTCGCTGGTGGCGTCTTCAATGGGGGTGGCTGCGTTCTTGCCAATGTTCAAGCCCAGCAGCATGGGCTTGCCCTGCGCCCGCACGGTCGATTGCCTGACGTTGGCGATGAAGGCATCGAGCCCGTCGTTGTTAAAGCCCAGCCGGTTGATCAGGCCCTTGGCAGCTGGGATGCGGAACATGCGGGGCTTGGGGTTGCCCGGCTGGCCCTTGGGGGTGACGGTGCCCACTTCAACAAAACCAAAGCCCATGGCGGCCAGCGCATCAATGCAGCGGGCGTTCTTGTCCAGCCCCGCGGCCATGCCCACACGGTTGGGGAACTTCAGGCCCGCCAATGTGATGGGGTCGTCCACCAGCGGTGCAGACCAGGCCAGCTGCAGCGGTGTGCCCTGGCCTTTGGCAAGGGTGTTCATGGTGAAGTCGTGGGCCTTTTCAGGGTCCATACCAAAGAGAAAGGGGCGAACGAGGGCGTAAGGGATAAGCGACATAAGGAATAATTCGAAGGATTAACTGGATTTTCCCCCATGACGACACCTACTGCACCCCTGTCCCAAGATGAACTGAAAACTTTGGTCGGCCAAGCCGCACTGCAATACGTGGTGCCGGGCGAAATTGTGGGCGTGGGCACGGGCTCCACGGTCAACAAGTTCATTGATGCACTGGCCTCGATGAAAGACCAGATCAAGGGCGCGGTGTCCAGCTCGGTGGCAAGCACCGAGCGCTTGAAGGCGCTGGGCATTACCGTGTTTGATGCCAACGAAGTCAACGCCCTTGCTGTCTACATTGATGGTGCGGATGAAATTGATGGACAGGGCCACATGGTCAAGGGTGGTGGCGCAGCACTGACGCGCGAGAAAATTGTGGCGGCGCTGGCCAAGCAGTTTGTCTGCATTGCCGATGCGTCCAAGCTGGTCGATGCGCTGGGCCACTTTCCGCTGCCCGTGGAGGTGATTCCCATGGCCGCTGGCCAGATTGCGCGCCGCTTTGAAGCCATGGGTGCTACGGCGGCCCTGCGTTTGAAGGATGGCCAGCCTTTGGTGACAGACAATGGCCAGCACATTCTGGATGTGCGTGGTTTGACGATCAGCGCGCCCCTGGCATTTGAAAGCGAAGTGAACCAGTGGCCCGGCGTGGTCACCGTGGGTGTGTTTGCCCACCAAAAGGCCCATGTCTGCTTGCTGGGTACAGCAGCAGGCGTGAAAACCATCACCTACTAATCCTTCTTCGGGCGAACACCATGCTCAACATGCTCTGGTTGGGCTTTTTTCTGGTGGCTGCGGTGGCCGCGCTGGCCCAATGGCTGGTAGGCGGGCAGCCGCAGGTGTTTGCTGCCATGGTGCAGGCGCTGTTTGCCATGGCCAAGCTGTCGGTCGAGGTGATGGTGCTGCTGTTTGGCACCCTGACCCTGTGGCTGGGTTTTTTGCGCATTGCCGAAGAGGCGGGCGTGGTGCAGTGGCTGGCCAAAGTGCTGGGGCCGCTGTTTGGCAAGCTGATGCCCGGAGTGCCGCGTGGTCACCCCGCACTGGGTTTGATCACGCTGAACTTTGCGGCCAACGGGCTGGGGCTGGACAACGCAGCCACGCCCATGGGGCTGAAAGCCATGAAGGCGCTGCAAACCCTCAACCCCCGGCCTGATACCGCAACCAACGCACAAATTCTGTTTCTGGTGCTCAACGCGTCGTCACTGACGCTGCTGCCGGTGACGGTGTTCATGTACCGCATGCAGCAAGGCGCAGCGGACCCCACGCTGGTGTTTCTGCCCATCTTGCTGGCCACATCGGCATCCACATTGGCGGGATTGCTGGCGGTGGCCATGGTGCAGCGCCTGCCCATTTTCAGCCCTGTGGTGCTGGCGTATTTGCTGCCTGCGGCTCTGGGGTTAGGGGCCTTCATGGCATTGCTGACCACGCTGAGTGCCGCAGCGCTGGCATCACTGTCTGCGCTGCTGGGCAACTTCACCCTGTTTGCCTTGATTGTGCTGTTCGTCAGTCTGGGGGCGTATAAAAAAGTGCCGGTGTACGACAGCTTTATCAACGGTGCCAAAGAAGGCTTTGATGTCGCCAGGGGCTTGCTGCCCTATCTGGTGGCCATGCTGTGTGCAGTGGGCGTGTTTCGCGCCTCGGGCGCGCTGGATTATGTGCTGGATGGCATTCGCTGGTGCGTCAGTTTCTGGGGCATGGATGAGCGCTTTGTGGACGCTTTGCCCACGGCCTTGGTCAAACCATTTTCTGGCAGTGCAGCGCGTGCCATGCTGATTGAGACCATGCAGACGCAAGGCGTCGACAGCTTTGCTGCGCTGGCTGCGGCCACCATTCAGGGCAGTACCGAGACCACCTTTTACGTGCTGGCCGTGTACTTTGGTGCGGTGGGCATTCAACGGGCACGCCATGCTGTAGCGTGCGCCTTGGTGGCAGAGCTGGCTGGTGTGGTGGCTGCCATTGCGGTGTGTTACTGGTTCTTTGGCTGAGGCTGACTGACAACGTCACACGGCTGTCATTGGCTATTCACACAATGTTGCAGATAAGACAGGTCTGCACACATGCTTTTTCTTGCCCAGCGCTTGCGCGCACTGATCGCTACCCGGATTCTTGGCCCAGCCAGCTTCAGCTGGCGCAGTCGCCAGCAGTCATCACATGGGGTCATGCTGCTCATCGTCTTGCTGGGCCTGTGTGCGTCATGGTGGTTCACGGCCAAGCATTTGAGAGTGCAGCTGGCGCATGTGGAGCAATCGGCACGCATGCAGCAAGCGGGCTGGGCGGCGCTGGTTTCTGAAAATCTGCGTCAGGTGATCGAGAAGGCTCAGCTCATGGGCGTGGTAGCTATGCAAGGCGCGCACAGCAACAGTGCCTGGCAGCAACAGCTGACACACATGCTCGAGCGTGATCCGGTTTTTGTGCGTTTCGCCTTGTTTGACCACAACCTGCAATTGCTGGCTGGGCACGCACAGGCGCAGCAGGAGCTGCAGGAGCTGCTTGTTCACCAGCAGGGTTCCTGCGAAGAGGGCGAGGGTGCTTTGCTGCTGCACCAGCATGTGCCCGTACCCACACCAGCGAACACCGCAGCGGTGCCCTTGCTGCTTTGTGTCACCGATGGGCGGGGTGCGTCGCAAGGCTATTTGCTGCTGCACATGGATATGGGCTACTTTTTGCGTTTGCACACTGACATGGATCTGGGGCAAAGCGGCACCTTGCACCTGCTGGCTCCGGATGGCAGTCAACTAGCAGCCATGTCCGGGGGAGGCTGGCTGGCATCCAGGCCCCAATATCGGCTGGACGCTTTCAGGCAGGTCAGACAAGGGGCTGGAGCAGCCAGTTTTTTTCTGGAACCCGGCAGGGAGCGTCTGGGCAGCTACCACCGCGCAAAGTTCATGCCGCTGACGGTGGTGGTCAGCCGTGACTGGCAAGAAATCCGCCAGGCCCATGCGGAGCATGCACAGCGCCTGTGGGGGCTGGCAGTGACCGTGTCGGTGCTGATGTTGCTGGCCACATGGGCACTGTTTCGGAGCATGGTGCGCCGCCAGCACTTGCTGGAGGGGCTGACTCTGGCAGATCAAAAGCAGCAGGCGCTGATTGCACAGCTGGAAAGTGAAAAGCAGCGAGCCCTGGAACTGGCAGCCAGTGATCCGCTGACAGGGCTGCACAACCGGCGCATGTTTTACGAGCTGGTATCCAGCCATCTGGCGCTGGCCCGCCGCAGTCGCAAGCATTACGCCTTGCTGTACCTGGATCTGGACCATTTCAAGCAGATTAACGACACCTTGGGCCACCATGCGGGAGACGCCTTGCTGCAGGCTGTGGCAGATCGTCTGCGCAGCATGCTGCGGGGCTCGGACATCATTGCCCGCATGGGTGGCGATGAGTTTGCCGTGCTGGTGACCGCCATGGATGACATGCAGGACATGGATGGCCTGGCGCAAGAGCTGGTGTCAGGGCTGAGCGCCCCTTATGACGGCATTGCTGACCAGGTGGTGCATACCTCCAGCAGCATGGGCATTGCTTTTTTCCCCAGAGATGGGCATGACGTGCAGGTGCTGTGCCGCCACGCGGATACGGCCATGTATGCCTCCAAGAAGTCGGGGCGCAACCGCTTTACCTACTATGACCGCGTGAACAACGCCGACAACGAACGTCGCTACCGCTTGCTGCGGCAATTGCCACAGGCGATTGCTGATGAGCAGCTGGTGCTGCATTTTCAGCCCAAGGTGCGGCTGGAAGACTGCGCCATTGTGGGGATGGAGGCGCTGGTGCGCTGGCAGCACCCGGAGTATGGATTGATCTATCCCGGCGATTTCATTGCCATGGCTGAAGAGCATGGCCATATTCAGGCGCTGGGCGACTGGGTCATGCAAGCTTGCTGCCGGCAGATCGCGGCGTGGCGCATGCAGGGCATGGATGTGGTGCCGCTGGCATTCAATGTGTCACCCTTGCAGCTCAAGGACTGTGCTTTCCCAACGCGCATCGCCACCTGTCTGCAGCACTATGGGGTGCGAGCGTCTGACATTGAGGTGGAAGTCACTGAAAGCTGTCTGGTAGAGCCCGATGGCCTGTCCGCGCGCGTGCTCTATCAGTTGCAGAACATGGGGGTGCATATTGCGCTGGACGACTTTGGCACGGGCTTTTCCAGCCTGAGCCAAATTCGTGCGCTGCCAATTGGCACCATCAAGCTGGACAAGTCCTTTGTCAATGCACTGCGCAGCAGCCATGAAGCGGGTGTGCTGGTAACTTCCATCATCACCTTGGCGCACAACCTGAAGATGCAGGTGGTGGCCGAAGGGGTGGAGTTGATGGACCAGCTGGTGTACCTGAAAACGGCAGGCTGTGATGTGGTGCAGGGCTACTTTCTCAGCCGCCCGGTGCCCGCGCAGCAGGCAGAGGTTTTGCTCAGGCAAGGCGTGCTGGAGCCTGCTTGATATGCACAAGGCTTTGCGATGGCTCAGGGCGTAGCCCCGTGATGCAGCCAGTAAGCTGCGTCGCTCCATCGCCGGCCTGCAGTTTATGGCTGCGTCTTCAGGCGCAGCAGCTGGCCGTTGCTGCGATCGGTCAGCACGTACAGCCAGCCATCCGGGCCTTGCCGTACATCGCGTACACGCTGGCCTAACTGGGGCAGCAAGGGTTCAACCCCTGTGACCTTGCCTGCCGCAAGCGTAATGCGCTCCAGCCTTTGTGGCTTGAGTGCGCCCACCACCATGTTCCCTTTCCAGCCAGGGTAGCGGTCTGAGGTGATGAAGGCCATGCCAGACACGGCAATAGAAGGCGTCCACTGGTGCACCGGCTGCTCCATGCCTTTTTGGTGAGTGATGCCAGCGCCAATGCGGCCGCCGCCATAGTTTTCACCGTAGGTGATGACCGGCCAGCCATAGTTTTTACCGGGCTCGGGGCGATTGATTTCATCGCCGCCTTGCGGGCCGTGCTCGTTCATCCAGAAAGTGCCGTCAGGTGCCAGTGCAGCGCCCTGGGGGCTGCGGTGGCCATAGCTCCAGATCTCGGGCAGTGCATCGCGGCGGCCGACAAAGGGGTTGTCCTTGGGAACGCTGCCGTCTTTGCCAATGCGCACTATCTTGCCCAGATGGCTTTGCAGGTTCTGCGCTTCTTCCTTGAAGTGAGAGCGCTCGCCCAGCGTCAAAAGCAGGCTGCCATCAGGCCGCTCCACAATGCGGCAGCCAAAATGCAGCTGGCTGGCTTTCTTGGGCTTTTGGCTGAAGAGCACTTGCAGATCTTCAAGCTGGCGTTGATCGCTGGAGAGCCGGGCTTTGGCCAGTGCCGTGCTGTTGCTGGCGTTGTTGCCGGGTTCTGAATAGCAAAAGTACAGCGTGCGGTTTTGTGCAAAATCGCTGTCCAGCACCACATCCAGCAGGCCGCCTTGGCCACCCGCGGCAATCGCAGGCAGACCGGACAAGGGCTGCCCCAGTGCACCCTTGCTGTCAATCACGCGCATGCGGCCGGGGCGCTCGGTCACCAAAAAGGAGCCGTCTGGCAGGAAAGCGACTGCCCAGGGGTTTTGCAGACCCTGGGCAACCACTTCGGGCTCAATCTCCAGCGCCGGCGCCGCTGTGGCAAGCAAACTCAGCGCCAGTGCAGGGTAGGCAATAGGGTTCAAGCGCATGGTGGTGGCTCCTTGTAAGGGTGTTGCATCAACGCCAGCGCAAATCGATGGCAGAAAAAGTTGGCATTGAAGGCGCCGTGGCCTATGCCACAGGTGTATAAAACGCCTTGATTTATTCTATGCCGGCCTTGTGCGCGGCATTTTTTGTTCTTTTTCGAAGAAAGGCCCCCCATGGGAGCGCAATGGAAAGCCAAGGGCAAGGCCCTGGCAGCGGACGCCAAAGGCAAGCTGTTCGGCAAGCTGGTCAAGGAAATTACAGTTGCTGCCCGTCTGGGTGGTGGCGATCCGTCGAGCAATGCGCGCCTGCGCATGGCGGTTGAAGCTGCCCGCAAGGCTTCCATGTCCAAAGAAACATTGGACCGTGCAGTCAAAAAAGGTTCGGGCGTGGGTGCTGATGCCGTCAACTACACCAGCGTGATCTATGAAGGCTACGCACCCCACCGCGTGCCAGTGATGGTGGAATGCCTGACCGACAACCCCAACCGCACTGCACCCAATATGCGTGTGTGCTTTCGCAAGGGCCAGATGAGCGCTGTGGCGTGGGACTTTGACCACGTGGGCATGATCGAAGGCGAAGCCGAAAATGGCGCAGACGTTGAGCTGGCCGCCATTGAAGCGGGCGCACAAGACTTTGAAGCCGGCGACGAAGAAGGCGTGACCTTGTTCATTACCGACCCTTCTGACCTGGATACCGTGAGCAAGGCGCTGCCTGCACAAGGCATCAAGGTGCTGTCGGTCAAGCTGGGCTACAAGGCCAAGAACCCGGTGAGCATGTCCAGTCTGACGGCAGAGCAGCAAGAAGAAGTGCAGGACTTTCTGGCGGGCCTGGACAACGACGACGATGTGCAGCACGTGTTTGCCGGTCTGGTCGATTGATTGCCGCCTCTGCGGTTTTCGCCAAAAAAAGGACTGCGCCAGGCAGTCCTTTTTTTATGCGTGCCTTAAACGCATGGCGTTTGGCGTTGTTCAAGCATGGCTTTGGCTTTGGATATTTCTTAACATGACCAGGCACATGCTTCAGAGCAAGGCGCAGCGCTGCACCTGCACAGACCTGTCGCAGCAAAGCTGGCGGACAGGGCTGCCTGGTTTTTCTAATCGATCAGGCCATGCTGGCGCGCCATGTGGATGGCGCGGGTGCGTGAGGAGACTGCCATTTTTTGGTAAATCTTCTTGACGTGGCATTCCACCGTGTATTTGGACAGATTTAAGTGCTCAGCAATTTCCCGGTTGGTCATGCCCTGGGCGACCAGCTGCAAAATTTCTAGCTCACGCCCGCTCAAGGGCTGCGCAGGGGCATCGGTAGCTCCTGTTGTGGCTGCAGCTCTGGGGGCTGCCGCAAACTCTTGCATGATGCGCTTGGCAATGAACGGATCAATCGGTGCGCCACCACGCAAGGTGCTGGCAATGCCCAGCCGCAGCTCCAGATCATCACGCTCCTTGAGCAGATAACCCGTCGCACCGGCGCGCAGCGCACCCAAGATCGCGTCTTCCGTGCTCCAGGCAGAGATGACCAAAATCATCATCGCCGGATCGCGTGCGCGCAGCTCTTCAATCACCGTGTGGCCGGATCCATCTGGCAAGCCCAGATCAACCAGAGCCAGCGCAATCGGCTCATGCGCATAGATTTCGCGCGCCTGGGCCACGCTTTCTGCCCAAAACAAGGCGGTCGTGTCATAACCCATGTCCAGCAAAAGTGCGCGAATGCGCTGGGTCACACTGGGTTCGTCTTCCACCACCAGTACGGGGGCAGCCAGCAAAAGTGAAGCAGGGGGCGGGGGGGGCAGAGTGTCCATAAAGCGGTATGCAGCTCCAATAGCATAGGTATGCCGTGTATTGCACCGCATAGTTAGCGGTTTGCACATCACTGAAACTAGTGGTTTTGCATGCGCAGTCAAAAAAACTGGTGGTGTATGGGCCCAGTCTAGGTGTTTTGCGGGGTGCCAACGGGCACAAGCGGCATCTATTGACGCAATCCACAATATCCTCAGTGCAAAGGGGCTGCCCAGCGGCAACCCCTTTGTTTGGGCATGCATCTCAATATTTTGAGAGCTGCTTGCGCTTGTTGTTCAATGCTTTCATATATAAAAGTATTGAAGAACGTTGTATATCAAGCGCTAATAGCTATTAAATTTTAAAGAAGGCAGCGTGCACTTCTTTTGCCCTCGGGCCAGAGAGGGCGTGCAGGGCAGATTCAGTCGTGGTAGCGCTCTGCCAGTGCATTGGCGGCCAGCATGGCGTCGTACACCTCTTGCTCGCTGATGGGACGGCCCATATTGCCCATGGTGTCATTTTTGTCGCAGGCCACCTTGGCCACTTCGCGCCATTCGGCTTCAATCCATTCGGTCAGGCCAAAGTCGCGCAGCGCCAGCGGCAGACCCGCGGCCTTGATGATGCGAATGACTTCTTGCACCTCGGCCAGTGGGGCGTTTTCCAGCACCAGCTGGGTCAGCAGGCCAAAGGCTACCTTCTCTCCGTGCTGGGCGTTGTGCAGCGCAGGCACTACGGCCATGCCATTGTTCACTGCGTGGGCTGCGGCCACGCCGGCGGCTTCAGCGCCCACGCCGCTCAGGTAAATCGTGGCCTCAATGGTTTCTTCCAGTGCTGGGGTCACGGCCTTGTTGCGTACCGCGTCCATGGCCGCGTCAATGTTCTTGCGCAAAATTTCATAGCACATCTGTCCCAAACCCAGGCCCGTGCGCGAGGGCTTCTTCAAGATCAGGTTGGTACCGCTGCAGCGCCAGGTGGCACGTGCTTCAAAGTAGGTGGCCAGTGCATCACCCACGCCCGCTGCAAAAAAGCGCGCGGGGGCCTGGGCAATGATGGCGGTGTCGGCCAGCACGGTGTCGGGGTTGTGGGGCAGGAACAGGTAGTGGTCAAAGGTGCCATCGTCCTTGTAGACCACGGCCAAAGCGGTGCAGGGCGCATCGGTGGAGGCAATGGTGGGCACCAGCACCAGCGCTGCCTTGCAGTTGTGCGCCACGGCTTTGGCGGCATCCAGTGCCTTGCCGCCACCCACCCCGATCACCACATTCGCGCCGCTGGCTTTGAAGGCCGCACTCAGGTGTGCAATTTCAGTGGTGGTGCATTCCCCCGAGAACTTTTCCACATGGCTGCGAATGCTTTGTCCGGTCAGGCTGGGTACGGTCTGGCTGTGGATGCGGCTCAGGAAGAAAGAGTCAGCCACAAAGAACGCAAAGTCACCATGCTCGGCAACGTATTCGCCCACCTGGTCGAACAGGCCTGCGCCGATCAGAAACTTCTTGGGTGAGGAGACGGAGCGTGGAATCATGGCGTGCCTTACAGAGGTTTCTAGGGTTTACCATGATGCGCGGCTGCAGAGGCTTTGCGCCGCTGTGCACTGTCAATGCTTGATCTGCATCAAAAAGTCAGAGCAATTGCCAATTGATGACATTGCGCTGGCAAAGAGCACAAAAAAAGGCTTCCTGATGGAAGCCTTTACAACGCTGTGCGTGCTGTTTACTTGGTGCCGAAGATGCGGTCACCTGCATCACCCAGACCGGGCAGGATGTAGCCGTGGCTGTCCAGCTCGCGGTCAATCGCGGCGGTGTAGATGTCTACATCGGGGTGTGCTGCTTGCAGGGTCTTGATGCCTTCGGGCGCGGCCAGCAGGCACATGAATTTGATGGACTTGGGGTTGCTCTTGGTCTTGAGCTGCTGCACCGCTGCTGCGGCTGAATTGCCGGTGGCCAGCATGGGGTCGACAACGATCACGTCGCGCTCGCACATGTTTTCAGGCATCTTGTAGTAGTACTCGACGGGCTGCAGTGTTTCGGGGTCGCGGAACAGGCCAATGTGACCAATGCGGGCACCCGGTACTACGTTGAGCATGCCGTCCAGAAAGCCATTGCCTGCGCGCAGGATGGAGACCAGAGCGAGCTTTTTGCCGTCAATCACCTTGCCGACCATTTTTTCCATGGGCGTTTCGATTTCCAGATCTTGCAGCGGGAAATCACGGGTAATTTCGTAGGCCATCAGGGTAGACAGCTCGCCGAGCATGCGGCGAAAGCTGTTGGTGCTGGCTTCCTTGCGGCGCATCAGTGTCAGTTTGTGCTGGATCAGGGGGTGGTCGATGAGATGAACAGTGCTCATGGTCGGGGTCTAGGTTGTGAGTGAAAGTGCAGCCAGCACCCAACGCGTGAAGGTTGTTGCTGTTGTTGCTGTTCCAGGCATTGGAGGTACTGCTGCACATTGCGATGCCCCGCATTTTCCTTTTTTCTGAATGAATTTGTGGAAAGTCTTTCGCTAGTCTGCATGCGCGAGGGTGTTTTTTGACCCTGCGCACATGCACGCTGGCTTGGCGCAAGCCAAAGAACTCAATCCAGACCCATTTGCGCGAACGTGCGCTGTGGCGTCAGGCCAGGAAAGTCTCCCGCGCGTTTTTGCTGCGTGGCTTGCACCGATTCCATGACGTGGCGGTTGCTCCAGATGCCCGCTTGCAGCCAGCCCATTTGGCGCAGGCTGTCCTGCACACTGTGGTCACGCGCAAAATCGAGCGCCTGTTTGCTGCCCCATATGGCAATTGGTGGCTTGGCTGCAATGTCTTGGGCGCACTGCATGGCGGCTGCCAGCATGGCCTCCTGGGTGTCAAACACGCCGTTGACAAAACCGTATGCCAGTGCCGCCTGGGCGGGCCAGCGACGGCCTGTGTAGGCCAGCTCTTTGACCAGCCCCATGGGCAGCAGCTTGGGCAAGCGCTGCAGGCTGCCCAGATCGGCCACCATGCCAATATTGATTTCCTGTACGCAGAAAAACGCATCTTGCGTGGCGTAGCGAATGCAGGCGCAGCACACCATGTCCAGAGCGCCGCCAATGCAGCCGCCCTGTATGGCGGTGATGACGGGAATGCGCAATTGTTCGATGCGCGTAAAGACTTGCTGCATGTCCCACAAAAACTCAGACAGCGCAGCGCGGCCTTCCGGGGTTTTGTCTTGCGGTGCCAGGTTGGGGTTGGCAAATGTGTCCAGAGCCATGCCAGCGCTGAAATGCCTGCCACTGCTGCTGATGACCAGTGCCCGTACATCGCCCTGGGTGGTGATGTGCGTGAGGGCCGTATCCAGATCACGCCAGAAGGTGGGGTGCATGGTGTTCAGGCTCTCGGGCTGGGACAGTTGCAAATGCGCAATGTGGTCATGCACCTGAAGCTGCATGACCGACAAGATAGGGAGGTGTGTGCTGGTAGACATATGGCACGGCACTCTAGAGAGTGGCCGTGCCTTGGGAAAGCCGCACATTCCCTGATGTGGCAGCTTTGTTTGCTATTTCTTGCTGCCAGTCAAGCTGCCCAGCACGCCGCGCAGCAACTGGCGGCCCAGCTGGTTGCTCATGTTGCGGGCGGTGGACTTGACCAGGCTTTGCACCAGCCCATCTTTCTTGCCACCACGCGGGCCGGTAGAGCCAAACAGAAAGTCGTTCAATCCTCCCATCAAACCGCTGTCGCCCTGCTGCGCTGTGGCTGAGTTGCCGCTCACGCCGCCTGTGGCTGTGGGCGCCTCTGCTGCACGCGCTTGCAATACTTCATAGGCGGATTCGCGGTCCACGGTTTTGTCATAAACGCCAGCCACGATCGAGTTGGCAAGCAAGCTGCGGCGCTGAGCGTCTTCAATGGGGCCGATCTGGCTGCCCGGTGGTATCACATACACACGCTGCGTAATGCCGGGGCGGCCTTTTTCATCCAGAAAACTAATCAAAGCCTCGCCGACTGCCAGCTCTGTGATGGCGGCCTCAATGTTGACTTCAGGGTTGGGTCGCATGGTCTGGGCCGTGGCTTTGACGGCCTTTTGGTCCTTGGGCGTGAAGGCGCGTAGCGCGTGCTGCACCCGGTTGCCCAGCTGCGCCAGCACGCTGTCAGGAATGTCCATGGGGTTTTGCGTCACGAAATACACGCCCACGCCTTTGGAGCGCACCAGGCGCACGACCAGTTCAATGCGCTCGATCAGCACTTTGGGAGCATCGTTGAACAGCAAATGCGCTTCATCAAAGAAAAAGGCCAGTTTGGGCTTTTCAGGGTCACCAATTTCAGGCAGCTGCTCAAACAGCTCGGACAGCATCCACAGTAAAAAGGTGGAATACAGGCGCGGTGACTGCATGAGCTTGTCAGCCGCCAGGATGTTCATCACGCCACGGCCCTGGGCGTCGGTTTGCATCAAATCTTCAATATTGAGCATGGGCTCGCCAAAAAACTGCTCACCCCCTTCTGACTCGATTTGCAGCAAGCCCCGCTGGATAGCCCCCACGCTGGCGGCAGAAATGTTGCCGTATTCCGTAGTGAACTGTTTGGCGTTCTCGCCCACGTTTTGCAGCATGGAGCGCAGGTCCTTGAGATCCAGCAGCAGCATGCCGTTGTCGTCGGCAATCTTGAAGATGATGTTGAGCACACCCATCTGTGTGTCATTCAAGTTCAGCATGCGGCCAATCAGCAAAGGCCCCATGTCTGAAATCGTTGCGCGCACGGGGTGACCCTGCTGGCCAAACACATCCCACAGCGTACTTGGGCAGGCAACAGGCTCGGGAATCGCAATCCCGCGCTCTTGCAAAGAGGCCGCCAGCTTTCCTCCCACACTGCCCGCTTGACTGATGCCCGTTAAATCGCCCTTGATGTCGGCTAAAAATACAGGAATTCCCGCTAAAGAGAAGCTTTCTGCAATCTTTTGCAACGTGACTGTTTTGCCGGTGCCGGTGGCCCCGGTGATCAAACCATGTCGATTTGCCATGTTGGGCAAGATGGAGCAAACGATCTCACCGCGCTGTGCAATAGGTAATGCTGGGGCCATGTTCGGGTTTCCTCTGTCAAGTTACGCTGTCAAAAGTAGAATCCGTGCCCAGTAGATTAAATCAAGACCAAAGGATTTCCTGTGGCAGGACATAGCAAATGGGCCAACATCCAGCACCGCAAAGGTCGCCAGGATGAAAAGCGTGGCCGTATCTGGACTCGAATCATTCGTGAAATCATGGTGGCAGCCCGCCAAGGCGGCGCTGACCTGAGTGCCAATCCACGTCTGCGCCTGGCTGTCGACAAGGCCAAGGCTGCCAATATGCCTGCCGACAACATCAAACGCAATATCGACAAGGCAACAGGCAATCTCGAGGGTGTCACCTACGAAGAAATTCGCTATGAAGGCTATGGCATTGGTGGTGCAGCCATCATTGTCGATACCATGACGGACAACCGGGTGCGTACCGTGGCGGATGTTCGCCACGCTTTTAACAAGTACGGTGGCAACATGGGCACGGAAGGCTCGGTGGCCTTTCAGTTCAAGCACTGCGGCCAGATCATTTTTGCCCCGGGTACTTCGGAAGACCTGGTCATGGAAGTTGCGTTGGATGCGGGAGCTGACGACGTGGTGACCGATGATGACGGCGCCATTGAGGTGCTGACCGCACCTGGGGCTTTTGAAGCCGTAAAGAACGCGTTGGAAGCCGCAGGTCTGAAGCCCGAAGTGGCCGAAGTGACCATGCGTGCTGAAAACACCATTGAGCTGCAAGGCGACGACGCTGAGCGCATGCAGAAACTGCTGGACGTACTGGAAGATCTGGACGACGTACAAGACGTCTACCACAACGCTGAAATATGAAAATTCTTGTGATTGGCGGCGGTGGCCGTGAACACGCTCTGGCGTGGAAATTGGCCCAGTCGCCCAAGGCGACTAAAGTGTTCGTGGCTCCTGGCAATGGGGGCACTGCGTTGGCAGGGGGTAAGTTGCAGAACTTACCTATCACGGATGTTGTAAAACTGCGTGAATGGGCGCAGGCGGAAGGCGTTGCGCTGGCTGTAGTCGGGCCTGAGGCTCCTTTGGCGGCAGGTGTAGTGGATGAATTTCGCGCACATGGCCTGAAGGTGTTTGGTCCCACCAAGGCTGCAGCGCAGCTGGAGTCTTCCAAAGCCTTTTCAAAGGCGTTTATGCGCCGCCATGGCATTCCTACGGCTGACTACGACACGTTTACGGATCCTGCGGCTGCGCATGATTTTGTGGAGCGCTTGGGCGCGCCCATCGTGATCAAGGCCGACGGCCTGGCCGCAGGCAAGGGTGTGGTTGTCGCAATGACGCTGCAAGAAGCCCACGACGCGGTGGACTTCATGCTGGTGGACAACAAATACGGCGTGCAGCACAACGAAGGTGGTGCGCGCGTGGTGATTGAAGAGTTCCTCTCGGGTGAAGAAGCTTCTTTTATTGTGCTGTGCGATGGCAAGAACGTGGTGGCCATGGCTACCAGCCAAGATCACAAGCGCCTGAAAGACAATGACGAAGGCCCTAACACGGGTGGCATGGGCGCTTACTCGCCCGCGCCAGTGGTGACTGCTGACGTGCACGCCCGTGCCATGCGCGAAATCATCTTGCCCACCATCCGTGGCATGGAAAAAGATGGCGTGCCGTTTACAGGCTTCCTGTACGCAGGGCTGATGATTGATGGCAATGGTCACCCCAAGACGCTGGAGTTCAACACCCGCATGGGAGACCCTGAAACCCAGCCCATCATGATGCGCTTGAAGAGTGATCTGGTGGACGTCATGCTGGCAGCCGTAGACGGCAAGCTGGAGCATGTAGAGCTGGAGTGGGACCGCCGCACCGCGCTGGGCGTCGTCATGGCTGCTGCCGGCTATCCAGAAGACCCGCGCAAGGGCGATGCCATTACCGGGCTGCCTGCTGAAGAAGACGATGCCGTGGTGTTCCATGCTGGCACTCAGCTCAACGATGCGGGTGTGCCTGTGACTACGGGCGGCCGTGTGCTGTGTGTCACGGTGCTGGCAGACAGCGTGCGCCAAGCCCAGCAGCGTGTGTATGACGTCACGCGTGGCATTCACTTTGACGGCATGCAATACCGCCGCGACATTGGTTTTCGCGCCATCAAAAGCTAAGGAATTTGCACGTGCAAGAGCAAATAACCACAGCCGAAAGCGTGCGAGCCTATTTACTGGGCTTGCAGGCGAGCATTACCCAGTCGCTGGAGGCTGTGGAAGCAGCTGCCGGTGCGGGTGCTGCCAAGTTCTTGGCAGACCCCTGGAAAAAAGGTGCTGATGAGCGCCTGCAGGGCGATGGCATCACCAAGATTTTGGAAAACGGCGTGGTGTTTGAGCGTGCGGGCTGTGGTTTTTCGCATGTGAAGGGCTCGCAGCTGCCTCCTTCGGCAACGCAGCACCGGCCTGAGCTGGCGGGTGCTCCGTTTGAAGCCATGGGTGTGTCACTGGTGTTTCATCCGCGTAACCCCTATGTACCAACAGTGCACATGAACGTGCGCATGATTGCTGCAGGCCACGAGGGTCAACCCAAGACTTGCTGGTTTGGTGGTGGCATGGACCTGACGCCTGTCTATGGCTTTGAAGAAGATGCTGTGCATTTCCACCGAACCTGTCGCGATGCGGTGCAGCCTTTTGGCCAAGGCTTGTACCCGCGCTTCAAGAAGTGGTGTGACGAGTATTTTTATCTCAAGCACCGTGACGAGCAGCGCGGCATTGGCGGCATCTTCTACGACGACTTCAGCGAATTGGGCCAGGATCAGGGTTTTGCCCTGATGCGTTCGGTCGGTGATGCATTTTTGACGGCTTATCTGCCTTTGGTAGAGCGCCGCAAGGACACGCATTACGGACCCGATCAAGTTGATTTCCAGCGCTACCGACGTGGCCGTTATGTGGAATTTAATCTGGTTTGGGACCGTGGTACGCACTTCGGACTGCAGTCAGGAGGGCGTACGGAGTCCATCTTGCTGTCCATGCCACTGCATGCCAGCTGGAGCTACCAGCGCCAAGATGCCGTGGACACACCTGAAGCTGAGCTCCTGAGCCAATACTTGGTGCGTCGCGACTGGCTTTGAGCCAGGCAAAACGCTATTGGCACAGGAAAACTATAATTTCAATAGCTGCCGACGACAGGGCCCCTGTGGTCGGCATTCTTTTTACAACCATAATAAAAGCCCTGTCAGCGTGGGGCAGCATATGAATGGGCCTTGAAGTCCTTCGTGCCACCGCGCTATATTGACCGGTATTTTCCAACCAGACATCGCCTGATGAGCACCTCCACACAATCGGATTCCGCAGCCAAGAAAGACGTGACCAAACTCCAGCGTGCCATCGTCGATGGCTTGGAAGACGTCAAGGCCCAAGATATTCAGGTTTTCAATACCGAGCACCTGTCACCGCTGTTTGAGCGTGTGATTATTGCTTCTGGTGCCTCCAGCCGCCAAACCAAGGCTTTGGCTTCCAGCGTGCGTGAAGCCGTCAAAAAGGCCGGTTTTGCTGTGCCTCGCCACGAAGGCGAAGAAAACGGCGAATGGATTATTGTCGATTGTGGTCAGTGTGTCGTGCACGTCATGCAGCCTACGATTCGCCAGTACTACCGCCTGGAAGAAATCTGGGGCGACAAGCCCGTGCGCTTGAAGCTGGGTGCTGCCAAGCCATCAAAGATTTTTGCCTCAGAAGACGCATCACAAGAAGCCAAGCCTGCCAAGCGCTCTGCAGCCAAGAAAACTGCAGCCGCGATTGACGGCAAGGTTGTGGTCAAGAAAGCTGCTTCCAAAAAGGCTGCTACACAGGCTGCCGCTGCAGCAGCAGACAAGCCCGTTGCTGCCAAAAAACCAGCCGCTAAAAAGCCTGCAGCCAAATTGGCTGCTACGGCCAAGCCGGCTGTGAAGAAACCAGCTGCCAAGAAGGCCGCAGCACCTGCCAAGACAGTGGTTGTCAAGCCTATGAAGGCACGTGGTGCAGCTGGCCGTACAGCGTCTGCTGACAAGGCTCCCGCCAAGCGCCCAGCGCGCACTGCCAAGTAAGCATCAGCCATGAGACTGCTGATCGTGGCCGTAGGCCAGCATGTGCCTGACTGGGCACAGACAGCCTACGACGATTACGCCAAGCGGTTCCCGCATGAATTGAAGGTGGAAATCAAAACCGTCAAAACGGAGCCTCGCGGCTCCAAGACGGTGGAGACCTTGTACGCCGCTGAGCGCAAACGCATTGAAGCGGCCATTCCACGTGGGACCCGCATTGTGGTGCTTGATGAGCGCGGCACCAACTTGACAACCAAGGCCCTTGCGCAGCGTTTGCAGCACTGGCAATTGGAAGGCGATGATGTGGCGCTGGTGATCGGCGGGCCTGATGGGTTGGACCCTGAGTTTCGTCAGGCAGCGCATGAGCGAATCCGCCTGTCTGACCTGACACTGCCCCATGCGATGGTGCGTGTGCTGCTGATTGAGCAGCTCTACCGTGCGTGGTCAGTCAACGCAGGCCACCCTTACCATCGAGAGTAAGTTGTACCCTGTTTGAGTCTTCAAAGCCCTGCCATTTTTTGCAGGGCTTTATTTTTTGATGACGCCTGTGCGAGATGTGCTGATTGCCCGCATGCATGGCTGCGTGGTACTATTTTTTTAATAGCTTCTGGCGCTTGAATTTCGGGTGCCAGCGTCCATTTTTATTTGAATCTGATGTCTGAATTTATCTATCTTGCCTCCCAAAGTCCGCGTCGCAGTCAACTGCTGCAGCAGCTGAATGTGCGCCATGAACTGCTGCTGCCCAACGCAGCGGCAGATGTGGTTGAAGATGCAGAGGCCATCGAGGCGGTGCTGCCCCATGAAGCACCGCACAGCTATGTGCAGCGTGTCACAGGACTCAAACTGGATGCGGCGGCTGCCCGTCTGGCGCGCCGGGGTTTACCGCTTGCACCGGTGCTCACATCTGACACGACCGTCGCTTTGGGGCAAGAAATTTTGGGCAAGCCCGCTGATGCGGCCCAGGCGCAAGCCATGCTGCGCAAGCTGTCTGGTCAAACCCATGAAGTGCTGACCGCTGTCGCTTTGCAAAGCGGCGGGCAGCGTTTGCAGGCGCTGTCGATCTCCAAGGTGCGCTTTATGGCCATGAGCGATGCGCAGATCGACGCCTATGTGGCCTCGGGCGAGCCTTTTGGCAAAGCTGGCGCTTATGGCATCCAAGGCTTGGCTGCAGCCATGATTGAGCACATCGAAGGCAGCTATTCGGGCATCATGGGTTTGCCCGTATTTGAAACTGCGCAATTGCTGCGTCAACTCGGCTGGAAGATATAAGCGCGGCATGCGCTTTGCATGCTTGCCTTATTGCACGCGATTCATCAAAAACAACAGGTACACATGCAGCAAGATATTTTGATCAATTGGTCGCCACAAGAAACACGTGTGGCGGTGGTGGAACTGGGTGCAGTGCAAGAACTACATACCGAACGCACGCTGGAGCGGGGTTTGGTGGGCAATATCTATCTGGGCAAGGTCTCGCGCGTGCTGCCGGGCATGCAGTCTGCCTTTATTGATATCGGGCTGGAGCGTGCTGCTTTTTTGCACGTGGCTGACGTATGGCACCGCCATGAAAGTGGCGATGCACCGATGATTGCGCGCAAGAACGAGCCGCCCAAACCCATCGAACACCAGGTGTTTGAAGGCCAGTCCATCGTGGTGCAGGTCATCAAAGATCCAATTGGTACCAAGGGTGCGCGGCTGTCCACGCAAATCAGCATTGCAGGGCGATTGCTGGTGCATTTGCCGCAAGACGAACACATTGGTGTTTCGCAAAAAATCACCCCCCAAGAGCGCGATGCCTTGCGTGAGCGCCTGCAGAAACTGGTGGGACTGAAAGAAAACGGAGGTGGCGGCGGATTCATTTTGCGCACCAACGGTGAAGACGCGTCTGACGAAGAGCTGGCCGAAGATATTGCCTACCTGCGCAAAACCTGGGCGCGCGTCAAATCTGCTGCCACCAGCTTGCCGCCCATGTCTGTATTGCACCAAGACTTGAATCTGCTGCAACGCGTTCTGCGTGATCTGGTGGGCGAGGCCACGCAAAGCATTCGCATTGACTCCAAGGAACAGTTCGACAAGTTGGTGGCCTTTGGCAAAGAGTTCATGCCCAGTGCAGTGCCCAAGCTGCAGCTGTACAGGGGTGAGCGACCCATTTTTGATCTGTATTCCATTGACGAAGAAATTGCCAAGGCACTGGGCCGGCGGGTGGATCTCAAATCTGGCGGCTATCTCATCATTGACCAGACCGAGGCACTGACCACCGTTGACGTCAACACTGGCGGCTACGTAGGGGCTCGCAATTTTGATGACACCATCTTCAAAACCAATCTGGAAGCCGCGCAGGCCATTGCACGCCAGCTGCGCTTGCGCAACCTGGGCGGCATCATCATTGCCGACTTTATCGATATGGCACACGAAGAACACCGCGAGCAGGTGCTGGCCGAGTTGCGCAAACAACTCGTGCGTGACCGTGTCAAAACCATGTCCGGCACTTTTTCGCAACTGGGGCTGGTGGAGATGACGCGCAAGCGCACGCGCGAATCGCTCGCCCACATGCTGTGTGAGCCATGTCCAGCATGCCAAGGCAAGGGCAGCGTGAAAACCGTGCGCAGCGTGGCCTATGAAATATTGCGCGAAATTTTGCGTGAGGCTCGCCAGTTCAACCCCAAAGAATTTCGCGTAGTAGCCAACCCCGACGTGATTGACCTGCTGCTGGACGAAGAAAGTCAGCACTTGGCAGGCCTGAGCGACTTCATTGGCAAGCCTATCTCACTGAAGGCCGAGGGCGGCCTGGTGCAAGAGCAGTACGACATTGTGTTGCTGTAGCGCGGCAATGCAGGCTGGTGCATCAGCTTGCTGTGCTGGCGCTGTGGCTCTAACTTCCATGCTTTAAGGCTGATGGCTGCTATGGCTAACGCTGCCTAGGCACGGCTCATTCCATGCCGCTATCCGCAATTTTGCACGATGAGGCTGCATAAAAGTCGTGCTTTGAGCAGTTGGTTTGGATCAGAAATCGTCCACTGCAGTGGTGTGCTGCTGCTCTGCCAGCATGTCTGAACGTATTGAATGCACACAGCGCAAAGTGCGCACAGCCTGCTAAGTCTGTACTCGAAGGTCTGGCTGGCAAAGGAGGACGGATTGCTGCAGTCGGTGCAGCAACCGTGCCCCCTGGCTGATGTCAGATTGATCCAGCAAACGTCACGTGATTAAACTGTGCTGCCGACTTGAATAAGCAGCACAGTTCAGCGTGAACCGAGATGGCTGCATGCACTTGGTGAATGTAATATTCATGATATTGATGGCTGGTCTTGCATGTTTACATTAAAGATTTTGAGTTGCTGTGCGAAATAAAAATAGAATTTCTGTAGATTTGAGAAAGCTGATTTTGATGCTTTCCATTCTGACTGGGCTCATTGTTGTTGTCAGTGCATTCTATGCGGCCCACAGCGTTCAGCGCCAGCAACTGGTGAAGGCATCGCTTGGTAATAATTATGTATATGCAGACAAGCTGGCAAAAACAACGGATGATTTCTTAAATTCGGCACAACAGCAACTAATGTTTTCGGCGGCTGTGCTTGCTGAAAATTTAGACAAGAAAAATATTTTAGAAGCTGAAGTAGACCGAGTCAGATTGCAGACCGATACATTCAACTCTGTGTTAATCGTTGATGTGAGTACTGAAGTTTTGGCAACCTCACCGGAGGCATTGCAAATCACAGGGCTGAAGCTGAGTACGCAAGGCGTTTTAGAGTCGATTGCTAAAAAGGCACCTGTTATAAGTGATCCTTATATCTCTACCGTAGGTAATTTGCTTGTATTTATATCTCACCCTATTTTTTCTTCAAAAGGAGATTATCAGGGGTTTATAGCTGGGACAATTTATTTGAAACAAGCAAGCGCTCTGCATAGGTTGTTGGGTGAGCATTATCATAAAGATGGTTCTTATATTTATGTTGTCGACAAGAATAAAAGGCTGCTATACCATCCCAATCAAGCGAGATTGGGCAGCGTAGTTGAGAATAATGCGGTAATAAATAGAGTTGTTCAAGGGCAAGAGGGTGAGTCGGTGGTCTTGAACAGCGAGGGCATTGAAATGATTGCAGGTTTTGCAGTCTCAAAAAAAGCTGAATGGGGCATCATTGCGCAACGGCCCATGAGCGCAGCACTGGTGCCTCTGGAAACATTGATGCAGCAAGTCATTTACAAAACCTTGCCTGCAGTGATTTTGTGTTTTATTTTTATTTTGTGGTCTGCTAAAAAAATATCAACGCCACTGAAAATGCTGGCTGACAGTGCACACAAGATGAATGAAGATGAGACTGAGAAAAATATACAAAGCGTCAGGTCCTGGTATTTTGAGTCTCAAGAACTAAAAAAGGCCATGCTTTTGGGTGTTGGTTTGCTTCACAATAATATTAAAAAACTTCGGGAAGATCTTCACAAAGATCCGCTCACGGGACTTGGTAATAGAAGAAACCTGGATGCGACAATTCAAGAGTTTAAAAATCTTGAAATCAAATTCTCAATTATCACAATTGATATCGATTACTTCAAAAAAATCAACGATACATATGGCCATGACGTTGGTGACAAAGTAATCAAGAATTTAGCCAATATTCTTGCGAATGTTTGTCGTCTGAACGATGTGCCTTGTCGTATTGGTGGTGAAGAATTTTTAATACTTTTGCCTAATACAAGAAAAGAAGATGCTACAAAAATTGCTGAAAGACTGAGAGTGAATGTGGAACAGGCCGAAATGCCAATGGTCGGAAAAATCACCATTTCTCTGGGGATCTCTAGTTACCCGGATGATTCGGTAGATGTTATCTCTGTCTTGAAGTATGGAGACGAAATGCTTTATAAGGCAAAGCACAATGGCCGTAATCGCGTAGAAGTTTTTGATGTTTGATCTAGGTGGGCGTATTCATTTGTTCAATATGAATTGAACGCCTGAAAAATATTTTTATATTACAAAAGCAATCCAGAGCGGCTATGGATGTCGCAGGATAGAAGCTGCGAAAAGTCGTTGGCCTAGCGATAACCAAATGCAGATGGATGCACAGGAGCGAAGCGCGTCACATATGCACGGAGGATGTGCGCCTCCTTAGGCTTCTAGTTTTGGGCTGCAGCAGGGGTATTCCAGGCTTTTGCTGCTAGCGTGCATGGTCCGTGCCATCTTCATGCTGGGCATATGCAGCGGGTGCATGGGCAGTGAACGTGTCACGTCAGGCTTGCGGTTTTGCACGTGGAAGATTGGCCTTGGCACGTTCCCAGGTTAAGCGCACATCGGTTTGCTCTGCAGTGCGGTAAGTAAAGCTGCGGCCCATCAGCCCTCCGCTACTGGGTAAAACGGGTTGGCGCGATGTGGAGTTGGGCGTTGTGCTCATGAATCCTCCTGCCGGTGCAATGTGGTCTTGTGAATCTTGATGACCCATGGATGGCATCGTGCAGCAATTTGATGCCTCTGGATCAGCCTTGTTTGCCATGGTGCATGTCAGGATTTTTCGATCCCTCTGTGGCTGTTCAAAAACATTCACTTTGTGGCTCGAGCTAGCAGACCATTACTGTGCTGCAACGCGCCAAATGTTGTTCTGCTCTTGAGCGGCGAGCTCATCCAGGGCTGCGCAGACATCGCCCAGTTTTCCAGACAATACAAAGCGGGAATTGTCGGCATCTTTCATGCGGCGCATTAAGCGCACATTGCCTGTGCACACCTGGCGATCAACCATGTGCGCTGGCAGATCAATGAAGCGTGCCTGGTTGGACGCCTTGTGGCCGGCTGGGCTGATACGGGGCAAAGGTAGCTCGCAGTAAAAAAATTGCATGGCGATTTCCTCTGGTGGGTGGGTGAAGGGAGGCAAAAACAGGCTGCAGTAATCCCTGCGGCACACAACGCCGCATTCGCAAGGATGAAATGGGTAGAGCGGGTTAGAGCTGGAAGGCGTTGCGAATCAAGCCGACAGCCAGGCCTTCAATCGCAAAACTTTCGTTGTCATCTACCTGGATGACCGGGTAGTCTGGGTTTTCTGGCAGCAGCTCGATGCCGGTGCTTGACTTGCGCAGGCGTTTGACGGTTACTTCATCACCCAGACGGGCCACCACGATTTGGCCGTTGCGTGCTTCACGTGTTGACTGGACTGCCAGCAAATCTCCATCCAAGATGCCAGCATCGCGCATGGACATGCCGCGTACGCGCAAGAGGTAATCTGGCTTGGTGGCAAACATGCTGCTTTCAACGGCAAAGCTCTGGTCGATGTGCTCTTGCGCCAAAATGGGCGATCCGGCTGCCACGCGGCCCACCAGTGGCAGCAGCAACGGTTGCATCGCGGCCATGGGCAAGTCAAAGTGTGTGCCACGTGCAGCATTGATGTGGCGCACAGCGTCGCTGACCAGGCGTATGCCGCGTGAAGTGCCGCTGACCAGTTCTAGAACGCCCTTGCGTGCTAGTGCTTTCAGGTGTTCTTCGGCAGCGTTGGCGGATTTAAATCCCAAGGTGCGTGCAATTTCTGCACGGGTAGGCGGTGCGCCTGTGCTTGAAATAGCATCTTGGATAAGGTCCAGAATTTGCTGCTGTCTGGGGGTGAGTGTGGTGTGCTCCATGCCTGTCCTTGCTTGGGATAACTGTTTGTTTATCCAGTACCTGTATTTTTAACCAGTTTTGGGAAGGCTGCAAGTGTCTACGAGAAGAAAAATTGTGATCTTGGGTACAGGGGGAACCATTGCAGGGCTGGGTCATGCCGATGGGGGCAGCGTTGGCTATAAGGCTGCTCAGATTGGTGTTGCACAGCTGCTACAGCCCATTGCACAAGGGTGCCTGCAAGGACACTTCGCATTTGAAGTGGCGCAAATCGCGCAACTCGATAGCAAAGACATGGATATCTGCACCTGGCAGCAGCTGGCCACAGCTTGCGCCAGCTGGCTGGAGCAGGAAGACGTGGCAGGCGTGGTCATTACCCATGGCACAGACACGCTGGAAGAGACCGCCTGGTTCTTGCAGTGCGTGTTGCAGTGCTCCAAACCTGTGGTGCTTACGTGTGCGATGCGCCCGGCAACGGCGCTGTCAGCAGATGGCCCTGCCAATTTGCGTGATGCGCTGGTTTGTGCCGCCCATGGTTTGCCGGGTGTCTGGGTGGCTGCTGCGGGCGAAGTGCATGCTGCGCAATCTGTGCGCAAAGTGCATCCGTATAGGTTGAATGCTTTTTCCTCTGGTGCGGCAGGGCCTGCAGGCTGGGTGGAAGAAGGGCGTGTGCGCTGGGGGACGACTGAAGCTCAGCTTGGTGGTGAAAGCTCTGCAGTGCCTGCGCGCGCCTGGAGCAGGGATGCTGCGCAGTGGCCCTGGGTGGAGATTGTCACCAGCACTGCCTGTGCACGCGCTGAGGCAGTTGACGCATTGGTGGCGGGGGGCGTCAAGGGGCTGGTGGTGGCTGGCACGGGCAATGGCTCTATCCATGAAGCCTTGCAGCAAGCCCTTCGCAGGGCGGTGAGCCAAGGTGTGCGGGTTTGGCGCAGTACACGTTGCGAGCAGGGGCAGATCGTGCTGGCCGATGGCGAGTGCGATCCCGGTGTGACGCCACTGAGCCCAGTGAAGGCGCGTATCAGTTTGATGCTGACACTGCTGCAGATACAGGTACAGGGGTAGTGCAAAGGCGATGCAGGCATAAAAAAAGCTGCCACAAGGGCAGCTTTTTTGTGGGCAATGGCAGCAATTAAGCGCTCAGTGCTTCAAAGGCGCGTGCAGTGATTTCTTCTACGGAGCCCATGCCGCTGATTGCGCGGTACTTGGGTGCGTGTGCCGGGTCTTCCTTGGCCCATGCCTGGTAGTAATCAACCAATGGACGAGTCTGGCTGCTGTACACGTCCAGGCGTTTTTTCACGGTTTCTTCTTTGTCGTCTTCACGTTGCACCAAGTCCTCGCCGGTCACGTCATCCTTGCCTTCTGTCTGAGGGGCATTGAACTTGATGTGGTAAGTGCGACCCGATGCTGGGTGTGAACGGCGGCCGCTCATGCGTTCGATGATGGCATCGAAAGGCACGTCGATCTCCAGCACATAGTCCAGATGCACACCGGCTGCCTTCATGGCATCAGCCTGGGGGATGGTGCGGGGGAAGCCGTCAAACAGGAAGCCATTGGCGCAATCTGCCTGGGCGATGCGTTCTTTGACCAGGTTGATGATCAGATCATCGCTGACCAGCTGACCCGCATCCATGACTGCCTTGGCTTGCTGGCCCAGCGGTGTGCCAGCCTTGACTGCGGCACGCAGCATGTCGCCAGTAGAGATTTGGGGGATGCCGAACTTCTGGCAGATGAAGGCGGCTTGCGTGCCTTTGCCGGCGCCGGGTGCGCCCAACAAAATCAGTTTCATGGAGATCCTCGAAATGTAGAAATTCTTGGTGGAGCGGGGGCTTTTCTTGAACAAGAAAAGCAGGCAGCAACCGCTCGATATTCGTTCAAGGATAGCACGCACGCCCTTGTTTTTGACTTACAAAACGCAGAGATATTCCCGTAGATGCAGTTTCTGAACAGCTGTTTTTCGTGCTTGACAGCGGTGTGTAGCGGTGTTTGTCAACTATGCACGGCAGGAATGAATGCCATGGGTTGTCTGCATGTCTTGTAGAAGACTAGACGGGTTGTTGTATAAAAAATGAGCAGTTAACGCTGGCCTGACTTTGTTTTACGTATCAAAGGAATCGCAAAACATGATGCAACCAGCGCTAACTGCTCTTATTTTTCCTTCATATTTCAGAAATTTCAGAAATATGAAGGATCAGGCGTGCTGCAACAACGCGCGAACACGCTCAAGGTCTTCGGGTGTATCCACGCCAGCGCCCGGGGCGCTGTGTGTGATGTGCACCGCAATCGAGTAGCCGTGCCACAGGGCTCGCAGCTGTTCCAGCGACTCAACGGCCTCGGTGGGCGCGGGCTGGAGCTGCGGAAAGCCGCGCAAAAACCCTGCACGGTATGCGTATATGCCAACGTGGCGCAAGGGGGTGAAAGTGCTGTTTTCATCCCACCATTGCGCGCTGGCTTGGTCGCGGTGCAATGGAATGGGGGCTCGGCTGAAGTAGTGGGCCAAGCCTTGTGCATTGCAGACAACTTTGACGACGTTGGGGTTCACGTAATCTTCAAGGCTGGCAATGGGGTGGGCAGCGGTGCCCATGCTGGCGGTGGGCGCTGCGGCCAGCACCTGTGCGACTGCGTCAATCAGGGCCGGGTCAATCAGCGGCTCGTCGCCTTGCACGTTGACCACCATGTCGTCGCTATCGAGGCCCAGTTGTGTGCAGGCCTCGGCCAGACGATCGCTGCCGCTGGGGTGGTCGCCGCGCGTGAGGATGGCGTCAATGCCATGGGCCAGGCAGGCTTGCACGATGGATGGGCTGTCGGCTGCAACGACCACGCGGGTTGCAGCGCTTTTGCGCGCCTGCAGGGCTACGCGCACCACCATGGGCACGCCTGCAATATCGGCAAGTGGCTTGTTGGGCAGACGGCTGGAGGCCAGACGCGCTGGAATCAGAACAGTGAAGCTCACGGTGCTCACGCTTGCAGTTCGCTGTCGTCCAGAGTGCGGGCTTCGTTTTCCAGCAAGATGGGCATGCCATCACGCACGGGATAGGCAAGGCGCGCGCTTTGCGAGATCAATTCTTGGCGCTCCTTGTCAAAGCGAAGTGGGCCTTTTGTGACGGGGCAGACCAGAAGTTCAAGCAGTTTGGGATCCATAGCGGTGTACCGGTGGGTGTTCTTTAATGGGGTGATGATAGGCACGGCTGGGCATCCAGCAGATCAAAATAGCCTTGATCCACTTGCAAATGCAGGGGCACAGCCAGTGCCTGCGGCATGGTTTGCCAGATTTTGGCAGCGTCTTTTTCAGTGCACACAACGAGCAAATGCTCATCCGTTGGGCGTTGCCAGCTTTCAAAATTGTAGTGATCGGGTAAGCCTTCGGTGCTGACCACGTTCAGAGACTGGGCGCGCAGCATGGCAAAAAACTCTTCAGGCCGGGCAATGGCGGCCAAGGCGTGCAGCGCTTGATCTTGCAAGTCAGACAGTGCCACGCGGGTGCCATCGCTGCGTACAGCAAAGGGTGCCAGCTGGCGCTGCAGCAGAAAACTGGGGGTGCTTGCAGGCGTGCCCTGCGGCGGTTGCGGCGCTGAATGCAGTACAGCGGTTACTGGGCGCGGCCAGGGCTCGCGCAAAGGACCGGCAGGCAGCAGCCAGCCGTTGCCAATGCCTTCGCTGTTGAATACACACACCTGTACATCGCGTGCCAAGGCATGGTGCTGCAGGCCATCGTCGCATACGAGGACGTTAGTTGCCGGGTAAGCCGCCAGCAAGGCACGGGCGGCGGCGATGCGCTGGCGAGCCACAAACACGGGCACGCCACTGGTGCGGGCCATCAGCAGGGGTTCGTCGCCCACGTCTTGCGGCGCAGATTGGGCCGTGGCCTCACGGCAGTCATCGGTGCTGCGGCCGTAGCCGCGCGAGATGATGCCGGGCGTAAGGCCCCGTGCCTGCAGGTGTGCCACGGTGGCCAGAGTGACGGGCGTTTTGCCGGCGCCGCCTGCAATCACGTTGCCAATGACGATGACAGGCACGCCTGGATGCTGTGCCTTTTTCAAACCCCATTGATACAGTTTGCGCTGCATGCCAGAGAGCGCGCCGTACAAGGCCGCAGCGGGCAACAAAGCCCATGCCGCCAGGCTGCGGCTGCGCCAGATCGTGCGAAGCCTGTCTGAGCCTGTGCCCTGATGGGCTGGGGTGCGCATGCTGTGCGCCTTATTTTTTGCCAGCCGCTGCGGCGGATTGCGTGGCAAAGGTGATTTGCGTTAACCCCGCACGCCGGGCGGCTTCCATGGCAGAAACCACGGACTGGTGGGGCGCGGCTGCGTCGGCGCTGATGATGACAATGCTATCGCCACCTGCGGGGGCTGCACCAGCCAAAGCGCTGGCGATGGCATCTACGGAGCGGTCTTCCAGCGCATTTTTGTCAATGGCGTAGCGGCCATCGGCAGCAATCGAGATGACGACTTCCTTGGGACGATCGCGCATCTTCTCGGTGTCAGCCGTGGGCAGCGTAAGCTGCAGCTCGGTGAACTTGCTGTAGGTGGTGCTCAGCATCAGGAAGATAAGCACCACCAGCAGCACGTCAATGAACGGAATCAAATTGATCTCTGGTTCTTCCGTGCGGCGGGGGCGAAAATTCATGGCCATGGTGCGCTTCGCTTACTTTGTACGCAGATGATTGAGGTGGCGCACAAACTGCTCGCTGGCCAGCTCCAGCTGCAGCAGGTAGGCATCGACCCGTGCGCGGAAGTACTTCCAGAAGATCAACGCAGGGATCGCCACGATCAAGCCAAACGCGGTGTTGTACAGCGCAATAGAGATGCCGTGCGCCAATTGGCCGGGGTTGCCTGTACCCATTGCGCCAGATCCGGACTGCGAGCCAAAAATTTCAATCATGCCAATGACCGTGCCCAGCAAGCCCAGCAAGGGGGCTGCAGAGGCAATGGTGGCCAGCGCGCCCAGATACTTTTCCAGGCGGTGAGCGACGGCCCGGCCCGTTGATTCCATGCGCATGCGCAGATCTTGTTCACTGCTTTTGGGGTGGGCGTTGAGCTGCTGCATGCCACTGGCCAGCACTTCGCCCAGCGCACTGTTTTGCGCCAGTTGCTGAATCACGTCGTTGGAGGGCAGGCGGTCTTTAGAGACGGCGATGGCCTCATCGAGCAACTTGGCAGGGGCGACACGTGCGGTTTTCAGGGAGACAAAGCGCTCAAAAATCAGCGCCAAGGCAAAGATGGAACATGCAATAAGAGGCCAGATGGGCCAGCCAGCGGCCTGTATGATCGACAGCAACTTTATTTCTCCCGTGCTTGTGTGTTGTTTGCTTGCAGCCATGCATTATCACGCAGCGTCTGCGCCGTGCCTGGCTTGCCAGCCTTGATTTGCGCGCATTTGGCTGGCATCAAAGCTTAAGCGCATGCCTGTGGGTTGCGCTGTTGTTTTCTGTGTCCGCCTGAGAGTCTTTCCTCATGTCTTTCTTTGATCACGCATCCGCCCTTGCTCAACCCCGTGTCTGGGACGTCGGCGCGCTGTGCCGCGCGATTGCCGACAGCCTGGAGGCGCGCTTTAACCCCGTGACGGTGCGCGGTGAAATTACGGGCTTTTCACGCGCAGGCAGTGGGCACTGCTACTTCAGCATCAAAGATGCGGCGGGGCAGTTGCGTTGTGCCATGTTTCGCCGCGCCGCCATGGCGATGGACTTCACACCGCGCGACGGCGAGCTGGTGGAAGTGCGTGGCAAGCTGGGTGTGTATGAGCAGCGCGGTGATCTGCAGCTGATTGTGGACAGCCTGCAGCGCGCCGGGCAGGGCGCTTTGTTTGAGCAGTTTCTGCGCGTCAAAGCCCAGCTTGAGGCACAAGGGCTGTTTGATGCAGCCCGCAAGCGCCCTTTGCCTGTCATGCCACGCGGCATTGGGGTGGTGACCTCGCTGGGGGCTGCTGCCCTGCACGATGTGGCCACTGCTTTGCGCCGCCGGGTGCCGCATATCCCTGTGCTGATTGCACCGTCTTTGGTGCAGGGGGGGGAGGCGCCAGCATCCATTGTTCAGGCTTTGACGCAGCTTTACGCACTGGCGCAGCGCCAAGGCCAAGCTGGTGTGCCGCCGGTGGACGTGATTTTGCTGGTGCGTGGCGGAGGCTCCATGGAGGACCTGTGGGCGTTTAATGACGAGCAAGTCGCGCGCACGATCGTGCAAAGCCCGGTGCCTGTGATTTGTGGGGTTGGTCACGAAACTGATTTCACCATTGCCGACTTTTGCGCCGACTTGCGCGCTCCTACGCCCACTGCGGCTGCAGAGCTGGTAGCGCTGCCACGCCAGAACTGGCTGGATGGGTTGACCTTGATGGAGCAGCGCATTCAGTCTGGTGTGCTGCGCCAAATTGATAAAAATGCCCAGCGTCTGGATGCCACCGCAGTGCGTCTGGGGCGGCCCAGCCAGCAAATGGCACATCAGCGTCTGCATTTGTCGCAGCTCAAGCAGCGTGCACACCATGGGCTGCTGATGAAGATGCAGCAACACCTGCACAGGCATCAAGCATTACAGACAGGTTTTGCTCAAAAAACGGTGCAACATTTAAAGACGCAGCGGCAATGGGTGGCGCAAATGCAGCAGCGCATGGAGCTGCTCAATCCCCTGCGGGTGCTGGAGCGTGGCTACAGTGTGCTGACTACGCAAAGCGGGCAAGTCATCAGCCGGGTAGAGCAGGCTGCGGTCGGCGCGCCTCTGAAAGCGGTGTTGGCCGATGGCGTTTTGGATGTGACAGTCACTCAGCCCAAGCTTCTATAAGGCCTGACAAAGCCAGGTGCTTTCGCTTTAATAGCTAAAACGCTTAACTTGTAGCTGCAATACACTTAGGTTCTTCCTACAATGGCTGACAAGGCGTGTTGTTTGCGCCAAGTCAAAATGCATGCTCAGGCCTGCTGCATTGCAGGTGGCGCTACCGCGCACTGTGCTGGACTTCTAATTATTTAAACCACGACGAGGATTCAAGATGGAACATACCTTGCCCCAGTTGCCTTACGCTATTGACGCGCTGGCTCCCCACTACAGCAAAGAAACTTTTGAATACCACCACGGCAAGCACCACAACACGTATGTGGTGAACCTGAACAACCTGATCAAGGGCACAGAGTTCGAGGCCTTGTCGCTGGAAGAAATCGTTAAGAAGGCCAGCGGTGGCATCTATAACAATGCAGCCCAGCACTGGAACCACAGCTTTTTCTGGAAGTGCATGACCCCCAATGGCGGCGCAGCACCAACAGGCAAGCTGGCGGATGCCATCAACGCCAAGTTCGGCAGCTTTGACAAGTTCAAGGAAGAGTTCGCCAAGTCGGCAGCGGGCAATTTTGGTTCGGGCTGGACATGGCTGGTCAAGAACGCCGACGGTTCCGTTGAAATCGTGAACACCGGCGCTGCTGGCAACCCCATTGTTGACGGCAAGACACCGCTGATCACGGTGGACGTGTGGGAACACGCGTACTACATCGACTACCGCAACGCGCGCCCCAAGTTCCTGGAAGTGTTCCTGAACAATCTGGCCAACTGGAAGTTCGCGGAAGAAAATTACGCAGCCTGACACTTCGCTGTCATCGCAGACCGTGAGGTCCGTCAAGCCCGCTGGTGAAAGCCCGCGGGCTTTTCTTTTGCTGCGCTGTTAGATTGCACAAAGCAAACACTAAACAATGCTTGCGTCAATCAAGTCTTATAGAAGAGTTTTTAAATAACTCTTGTACAAGAGTTGGTAAAAAGCGCAGATCAACGGTTAGAATTTTGCATCATGGGAGTCTGCTTCACGCATGCGAAATCTGTGGCTGCTTTTTGCGCAGTCCAGATGGCAGCACTGCAGCGGGCAACCCGGTCGGGAGCAGGTCATAAGTGCCTATCCACATCCCAGCAATCCATTGAGCCAAAAGCAAGAGATGACAACACAGCAATCCACCATCATCTACACCCTGACGGATGAAGCTCCCCGTCTGGCGACCAGCGCGTTTTTGCCCGTCGTGCAAGCTTTCGCTTCCACTGCTGGCGTGAATGTAGAGACCAGCGACATCTCCGTTGCTGCCCGTATCCTGAGCGAATTCAACGACGTGCTGCCAGAGGCGCAGCGTGTACCTAACACCTTGGCAGAGCTGGGCAAGCTGACTTTGACGCCCGATGCCAACATCATCAAGTTGCCCAACATCTCCGCATCGGTGGCGCAGCTGATGGCCGCCATCAAGGAGCTGCAGGGCAAGGGCTACGCACTGCCTGACTACCCTGAAGACCCCAAGACTGACGAAGACAAAGCCATTTTGGCGCGCTACTCCAAGTGCATTGGCTCGTCTGTGAACCCCGTGCTGCGCGAAGGCAACTCTGACCGCCGCGCACCTGCTGCGGTCAAGAATTACGCCAAGAAGCACCCCCATTCGATGGGTGAGTGGAAGCAATGGTCGCGCACCCACGTTTCGCACATGCACGAAGGCGACTTCTACCACGGTGAAAAGTCCATGACGCTGGACAAGGCCCGTGATGTGAAGATGGTGCTGGAGACTGCGTCGGGCAAGTCCATCGTGCTCAAGGAAAAGGTAGCGCTGAAAGACGGCGAAATCATCGACTCCATGTTCATGAGCAAGAAGGCGCTGTGCGACTTCTATGAAAAAGAGCTGGACGACTGCAAGGAAGCGGGCATCTTGTTCTCGCTGCACGTCAAAGCCACCATGATGAAGGTCTCGCACCCCATCGTGTTTGGTCACTGCGTGAAGATCTATTACAAGGACGCGTTTGCCAAGCATGGCAAGCTGTTTGACGAGCTGGGCGTGAACGTGAACAACGGCATGTCGACGCTCTACGAAAAGATCGAGACGCTGCCCACTTCGCAGCGCGAAGAAATCATTCGTGATTTGCACGCCTGTCACGCTGGCCGCCCCGAGCTGGCCATGGTGGACTCGGCCAAGGGCATCACCAACTTCCATTCGCCCAACGACATCATTGTGGATGCATCCATGCCCGCCATGATTCGCCAGGGTGGCCAGATGTGGGGTGCTGACGGCAAGCCTTACGAGTGCAAGGCCGTGATGCCGGAGTCGACTTTTGCCCGTATCTATCAGGAGATGATCAACTTCTGCAAGTGGCACGGCAACTTTGACCCCCGCACCATGGGCACAGTGCCCAACGTGGGCCTGATGGCGCAAAAAGCCGAAGAGTACGGCTCGCACGACAAGACGTTCGAGATCTCTGAAGCCGGTGTGGCCAACATTGTGGACATCGCCACAGGCGAAGTGCTGTTGACCCAGAACGTGCAAGAGGGCGACATCTGGCGCATGTGCCAGGTCAAGGACGCGCCTATCCGCGACTGGGTGAAGCTGGCCGTCACACGTGCCCGCAACTCTGGCATGCCTGCAATTTTCTGGCTGGATGCTTACCGTCCCCACGAAGCCGAGCTGATCAAGAAGGTGCGTACGTACCTGAAGGACCACAACACGGAAGGTCTGGACATCCAGATCATGAGCCAGGTGCGCGCCATGCGTTTCACCCTGGAGCGTGTCGCCCGTGGCCTGGATACCATCTCGGTGACCGGCAACATTTTGCGCGACTACCTGACCGACCTGTTCCCGATCATGGAGCTGGGCACCTCGGCCAAGATGCTGTCCATCGTGCCTTTGATGGCCGGTGGCGGCATGTACGAAACAGGTGCGGGCGGCTCTGCTCCCAAGCACGTTCAGCAACTGGTGGAAGAGAACTTCCTGCGCTGGGATTCGCTGGGTGAATTCCTGGCGCTGGCCGTGTCGCTGGAAGACATGGGCATCAAGTACAACAACGCCCAAGCCAAGCTGCTGGCCAAGACGCTGGATCAGGCAACCGGCAAGTTGCTGGACGAGAACAAGTCACCAGCGCGCAAGGTCGGTCAGATCGACAACCGTGGCAGCCAGTTCTATCTGTCGTTGTACTGGGCGCAAGCTTTGGCAGCGCAAACGGAAGACGCAAGCCTGGCTGCCAAGTTCGCGCCTTTGGCCAAGACGTTGACCGAAAACGAAGCCAAGATCGTGGCCGAGCTGGGCGCCGTGCAAGGCAAGCCCGTGGACATTGGCGGTTACTACCAGCCTGACCTGTCCAAGCTGGATACGGTCATGCGCCCCAGCGCAACGTTCAACGCTGCGATTGCATCGCTGGCTTAAAGCGAAAGAAAGCCAGCACTCCGTTTAGGGTGCTGGTTTGAAAAAGAGAGCTGCTAACGCCCTGTCAGCTTAGTTTTCAGATATAAAACTATCTGAAAACTAAGTCCAGTAAGCGTTAGTAGCTCTCTTTTTTGTTTATGGGCAAAACCAAGATCATCCAGTGGAATGGCTTTGCTTTGAATATCAGGTGAATCCAGTGGCGCTTGCCGAAATTGAGTAAGACATGCAGCTGCATCAGATGACGGTCTGTTGTGCAGTGCGGCTTCAATCGCTTGATGCCCTGCAAGATCGCCGTTGAAATGTGGTGGAGCTGCCATGCACGGATCATGGCTGGATGTGCTGGTGCGTGACTGGCTGGCCTTTGAACAATGCGGGCAGGTGCCGTGCCTGCGGGCTGGTTGCTCAGTTGCTGCCAGTCTGCGCCGCCACCAGCGCCCGGTATTGGGGAATAGCCGTGCGCAAGATAGTTTGCAGTTTCTCGCTGGCCACAACCCCGGTGTTCAGACGCATGGTGGCGCAAGGGGTGTTGGTGTGGGGGCAGAAAATTTTGCCGGGAGCCACGGTCACGTTGTGCTGGCCCAGCCATTGGGCCAGATGTGTGGAGTCCGGGATACCGGCAAAGCTGGCCCACATGTACAGGCTTTCAGGAGGGCGGCAGAAAAACGTGGCGTCCAGCTCTTCGAGAAAATGGTAGGCGCTGGCCGTGGCCTCCCTGAGCTTGAGCTGCAGGTTGAGCAAATGCTTGTCGTAAGAGCGCTCTCGTAAAATCGCATCAACCGTACGCTCGGAGTACTCTGAGGTGCTCACATGGATGATGGATTTGAGGTCGGCCAGCTCGGATGCTAAATCTGCGCTGCAGGCAATAAAGCCCACGCGCAAGGCCGCAGAAAGTGATTTGGAAAACGTGCCGATATAGATGGTGCGCTGTAGCTGGTCTATGGTGGAAAGACGCAGCTTGTGACTGGGTTTGAGGTCAGCCAATGGGTCCATCTCCACCAGCAGCAGATTGTATTTTTCTGCCAGCTTGACCAGTTTGGCTGCCGTGTCGGGCGACAGGTCTGAACCCGTGGGGTTGTGGCCCACTGACTGAGTAAAGAAGATGCGCGGGCGGGTGCGGATGATGGCCTGCTCCAGCGCATCCAGATCGGGGCCCGTGGCTGTGCGGGGAATGCCCACAATGGTGGCGCCATGCACCTTGAGCTTGCCAAACAAGAAGTAATAGCCGGGGTCATCCACTAGCACTGTGGCGCCTGGCGGCACAAAGTAGCGCATGACCAGATCCATGGCCTGGTTGGCACCATGGGTGAGCACAATCTGCTGCAAATCAGCCGCGATCTCCAGGCGGCCCAGCTTGCGCACCAATTGCTGGCGCAGTGGCAAATAACCAAAGCGGTTGCCGTAGTTGAACAGCGTGCCCAGGCCGCTGCGAGCGACCTTGTGGTGCACCTTGTCCAGGCGAGCTCCAGCCAGCCAGTCAGCGGGCGGAAAACCATCGGCTGCGGGAATGGAGCTTGGGTCGCTCTTGAGCTGCTCCCGGATCAACCATGCGGTGTCGCGCGCCCTGCCCAGAGAATGGTTGGAGGTGTCCAGCTCCACGCGGATGGGCCGTTCCTTGACGTAAAAACCCGAACCACGCACCGGCTCCACCAGGCCGCGTGCCACCAGCAGCTCAAAGGCGACGACCACGGTGTTCTTGGCGCATTTGCGCAGCCTGGCCAGCTCGCGTATGGAGGGCAGCTTCTCACCCGCCTTGTAGGCTCCATGGCGTATTTCGCGCTCTATGGATTGCGCCAAAGATTCAAAGCCCGGCATGGGGTTGCTCATGTTTTCTGTTTCGTTGAACTGTACCTGTCTTAAAGGGTACAGCACGCCTAAAGTCGTGGCTAGCGTGACAACACCAACATGACGGGGCCGGGCCACCGGTCTTCGCAGTCAGAGAAAACTCCAAGGAGCACAAAAATGGATTCCAGAGTCAGTGGCATGCGCGACATGCAGCCAGCAGAGCGTTTGGCCGTGCTGGCCCGTGTGGCCGAGATGGACAGCGCCGATAGGCAACTGCTGGCCGGGCCAGGGGCCCTGCCGCTGGGCACGGCCGACGGCATGATCGAAAACGTGGTGGGCACATTTGAGCTGCCCATGGGCGTGGCCACCAATTTTCAGGTCAATGGCCGCGATGTGCTGGTGCCCATGGTGGTGGAAGAGCCATCGGTGGTGGCTGCGGCATCGTTCATGGCCAAGCTGGCGCGCAGTAGTGGCGGTTTCCTTACCTCCTCTACCAAGCCATTGATGCGTGCACAGGTGCAGATGGTGGGCATGACAGATCCTCACGGGGTACGCCATGCAGTGCTGACCCACCGTGAGGAGATCATCGCTATGGCTAACTCCAAGGACAAGGTGCTGTTGGGCCTGGGCGGCGGCTGCCAGGACCTGGAGGTGCACGTGTTCGAGCACACGCCGCGCGGCCCCATGGTGGTGGTGCACCTGATTGTGGATGTGCGCGACGCCATGGGTGCCAATACGGTCAACACCATGGCCGAAATGGTGGCGCCCCTGCTGGAGCGCATCAGCGGGGCCAGCGTGCGTTTGCGTATCCTGTCCAATCTGGCGGATTTGCGGCTGGCGCGGGCCGCCGTCACCTTGAGCCCGGAGCAGCTGAGCACGGCGCAGTACCGGGGTGAAGAGGTCATAGAGGGCATTCTGGATGCCTATACCTTTGCTGCCGTCGATCCTTATCGGGCGGCCACCCACAACAAGGGCATCATGAATGGGATTGATCCGGTGATCGTGGCCACCGGCAACGACTGGCGTGCAGTGGAGGCTGGGGCCCATGCTTATGCGGCCCGATCGGGGCGCTACACCTCGCTCACGCATTGGGAAAAGAACCGCGCAGGCCACCTGGTGGGCACCATCGAGCTGCCCATGCCCGTGGGTTTGGTGGGGGGCGCCACCAAGACCCATCCGCTGGCCCGCTGGGCATTGCGCCTGATGCAGGTGGGTAGTGCGCAGGAGCTGGGGGAAATCGTGGCGGCCGTGGGGCTGGCGCAAAACCTGGCCGCGATGCGGGCACTGTCCACAGAAGGTATTCAGCGTGGCCACATGGCCTTGCATGCCCGCAATATTGCCCTGCTGGCCGGCGCTGAGGGCGAACAGGTGCAGCGTGTGGCCCAAGCATTGGTGGCGGAGCGCAATGTCAGCGTGGATCGCGCCAAGGAGCTGCTGCAGGCAGCTTGATGCCAAGCCCGGCCAGCCACCACCCGGGCAAGCCGGGGCAAGCCGGGGCTGGCCGGGGCTGGCCGGGGCTGGCCGGGATTGTTGCAAGGCTATTAGTTGCGCTTTTTGCGCTTGCGCAGGTCGATCATGCCGGGCAGCAGACGCGGGTCGCTGTGCTGGGGGAAGATGGCGTGCTTCTGGATCTTCTGCGTGCCTGTCGTGGGAATCTGCTGGGCAAACCAGAGCCAGCCGGGAGCCTTGTAATAAGCCATGTTCTGGTTGCAGAAGTCGAACAATGCCTGGGCGATCTGATCGCGGTCTTGGCCCGTGGCCTCGGTCGAGGGCTTGAGCACCACGCAGGCCAGCACCTCTTCGTCGCGTATCTCGTCCTGCACCGCCATGACGGCGGCGTTTTCCACCCACGGATGGGTAACCAGCAGTGCCTCGATTTCAGCAGCCGCAATGTTTTCACCGGACCTGCGGATGATGTTTTTGCGCCGGTCCATGAAATGGAACATGCCCGTTGCGTCGCGCACCACCATGTCGCCGGTATGGAACCAGCCACTGCGCCAGGCCTGCTCGGTGGCCTCCGGATCGTTGTAGTAGCCAGAGAAAAAATCCTGCCGGGGGCTGTGTGCGCTGTGGCGTATGACCAGCTCACCCGCACTGCCGTCGGGCACTGTCTGGTCCAGCTCATCAACGGCTCGGGCTTGCAGTCCTTGGCAGGGTCGATCTCGGCCAAAAGCGCGCGTGCCCACTTGGCGCGGGGCGTGGCAGTCCATCATGACCCTCACCATCTCAGTCATGCCCCACAGCTCCAGAAGCGGTACGCCAAACCGTTCTTCGAACGCGGCATGCAGTTGCGGCTCCACGCCGGCCCCGGCGGCAAAACGTAGCTGGTGGGCACGGTCCAGCTCGGAAGGCGGCTGTACGAACAGCATCTGCATGATGACGCCCAGATAGTGCGCAATGGTGGCGCGGGTCTGCACCACCTCCATCCAAAAGCGGGTGGGCTGGAAACGGTCGCTCTGAATCTGGCAGCCGCCCGTGAACAGCATGCAATAAAAGGACAGGATGGAGGCGTTGACGTGAAACAGCGGCAGTGGGTTGTACAGCCGGTCCTGCTTGCCAATGGTGGCCAAACCCCCCAGCCTGGCATAGTCCTGCCCTGCAGCCAGCTCGTAGCGGTGGGAGAGCACACAGCCCTTGGGTCTGCCTGTCGTGCCTGAGGTGTACAGAATGCTGGCAGGTGTGTCTGCGCAGACTGCGCCAGCTTCTGCACTGCGCGGGCATGGCGGCAGGGCGGCGGTGAATGCCTCAAGAGCAACCACGGGAGGCTGATTGCCGCTGTGTAGCAGCGCGGCCTGCGTATGTTCGATTCTGTCTTGCAAGACCACCAGCAGATCGACCTGGGCGTGATCGATCAAGTAGGCGTACTCACGCGGGCGGTAGTCCGGGTTGACGGGAACGCAGCACACGCCCAGCGCATTCAGGGCCAGCTTGTGCAGCATGTGCTCGGGGCGGCTGTCCAGCAGCAAACCTACGCGGTGGCCCAGGCCGTAGCCGGCGGCCGTGTAGTGCTGCATCAGCTCGCGAATGGCATCGGCTGCTTGCTGGTAGGTGATTTCGCAGCCCGCGGGCAGGTAGTTGCGGGCCGGATTTTCAGGGATGCACAGCAGGCTGTGGTGGCCATAGCGCTGTGCAGCGGAGAAAAGGACTTCTCCGATTGTGCTGTCGGCGTGGATGTCGATCACGGGAACTCCCAAGCACCGCAAGGGTGTCTTGTCTGCAAAAAGAGGAGGCGAGCCATGCACTGCGGCCGGGCCGCCCTGTGAAAGAAACGGGGGCTAAAAGAGGAAGGCGTGCCGTTTTCAGTGGCTGCCGAGATAGGCCGCACGCACCTTGTCGTCGCTGCGCAGGGCCGTGCTGGAGCCTTCCAGTATGATTTTTCCGGTCTCCAGCACATAGCCTCGGTCGGCAACACTCAGGGCCTGGTTGGCCATTTGCTCCACCAGCAAGATGGTGATGTCACGCTGCTTGAGGCAGCGCACAATGGAGAAAATCTCTTTGACGATCAATGGCGCCAGACCCAGCGAGGGTTCGTCGAGCAGCAGCAACTGGGGTCTGGCCATCAGGGCGCGGGCAATGGCCAGCATCTGCTGCTCGCCGCCGGACATGGTGCCGGCCATTTGGTGCTGACGTTCCTTGAGTCGAGGGAACGCCAGGAACTGTGCCTCAATGTCGTGCTCCAGTTCGGCCCGGGTAGCCTTGCGGTGGTAGGCACCCAGCATCAGATTGTCACGCACGCTCTGGTCCGCAAAGACCTGGCGGCCCTCGGGCGACTGGGCAATACCCAGCGCCACCCGCAGGTGGCCAGGCATGCGGGTGATGTCCTGGCCCTTGAACAAGACGCTGCCCGAATGTGCCGGCTCCAGGCCCGAGATCACCTTCATCAGTGTGCTTTTTCCGGCACCGTTTCCACCAATCATCGTGACGACCTCGCCGGGATAGACCTCCAGCGAAATGCCTTTGAGCGCCTCCACTGCACCGTAGCGGGCCTGCAAGTCTTTCACTTGCAAAACAGGTGTGTCATGCATGCTTGTTTTCCAATGAAGTTGCGAAGGTGGCAGGAGCGAGCTGCGCGTCATCGTCCGGTGCACCGAGGTAGGCGGTGATCACGCGTGGGTTTTTCTGTACCTGTGTGGGTGTGCCTTCAGCGATCTTTTCGCCGTAGTCGAGCACGATTACATGGTCGGAAATGGCCATCACCAGGTCCATGTGGTGCTCGATCAGCAGCACGGTGATGCCCAGCTCCTTGATGCTTCGGATCACGCCTGTCAGCTCCTGTGTTTCCTGGGGGTTCAGGCCTGCCGCAGGCTCATCGAGCAGCAGCAAACTGGGCCGGGTGGCCAGCGCGCGAGCCAGCTCTACCCGACGTTGCAGGCCGTAGGGCAGGCTGCCCGCAGTTTCATAGGCCTTGGTGTCCAGCCCCAGGAACTGCAACACCTGCATGGCCTGTGCAGTGGCCTCGCGCTCTTGCCTTTTTGCAGCAGGAAGGGCAAAGAGATAAGCACCAAATCCTGCGTGGATATGCTGGTGCAACCCCACTTTGACGTTGTCGATCACGCTCATGTCGGCAAAGAGCTTCAGGTTCTGGAAGGTGCGACCCAGGCCCATGGCGCAGATCTGATTGGCAGGCTTGGCCAGAATGCTCTCACCGCAAAAACGTATAGCACCCTTGGTTGGCGGGATGATGCCTGAGAGGATGTTGAGCAGCGTGGTCTTGCCCGCACCATTGGGGCCAATCAGCGAATGCACATGACCGGGCTGAAGGTCGATACTGATGTTGTTGGTGGGCACCACGCCGCCATAGGCCTTGTACAGCCCCTCGGTTTGCAGCAACGGGCCCTTGGCATCGATTGCACGTGCACCAGCCAGCTCGCGCAGACTGACTGATGGCAGCGGTATGTCCCGGTTGCTCAAGGCTGGCTTGCGCTTGGTGAAGAACCTGGACACCGTACCTGACAGCCCATCGGGCATGACATACAGACCAAACAGCAGCAAAGCGCCATAGGTGAAGTGCTGCACACCGGGCCAGCGTGCCAAAAAAGCGTCCAGCAGTGTAAGGACCAGGGCACCTAGCAATGGCCCATAAACCGACTTGCCTCCGAGCAGCACGATCAGCAAAAAGAAGATGGACAGATTGAACGTGATGAAGTCGGAGTTGATGTACTGGTTTTGCTGTGCCACCAAGGCACCAGCTACACCGCAGGTGACGGCACTGATCACAAATGCCAGCACCTTGAACTTGTACACGCTGACCCCCACGCTTTCGGCAGCCACTTCTGCCGTGTTCACAGCCATAAAGGCCCGGCCGAACTTGCCGCTGAGCAGCGAGCGCATCATCAGATGGGTTGCCACGCCCAGTGCCAGAACTAGCCACACCCATTCGCGCATGTCGAAGATATGTCCGTTGATGGACAGGGGCAGCACACCGTAGATGCCTTGCTGGCCGGCAAAAACGTCCTGCCATTCAGAGACCACTTTTTCGACCACAACGCCAAAGCCTATGGTCACCATCGCCAGGGCCGGGCCTTTGACGCGCAAGGCGGGTAGAGCAATCAGCACGCCGAAGATACCGGCCACGACACCCGCTGCCAGCAAAGCCAGCCAGGGATTCCACTCCATGCGGGCAGTCAGCAAGGCGGCAGTGTAGGCACCCACCGCAAACAGGCCAGCATGGCCCAGTGACTTCTGCCCGGTATAACCCACCAGCACATTGAGACCGGCGGCAGCCAGATAGTTGATGCCGACCATGAAAACGACCTTCAGGTAAAAGCCGTTGTCCGTAATCAGTGGCAGCAGGGCGGCAATGGCGGCAAACAGGGCCACGCCAGCAAGATGTTTGTATTGCCCCATCAGACTTTCTCCACCAGACGCTGCCCCAGCAGACCTTCTGGCTTGAGCACCAGAACAAAAATAATCAGCAGGAAGATACTGATTTCTCGCAGTTCGGCCTGCCACAGACCGACCATGGCCTCCAGAAGCCCCAGCAGGAAACCGCCCAGCATGCAGCCGCGCGGGTTGCTCAGTCCGCCGACGATGGCGGCTGAAAACGCCTTCAGAGCCAAGGTCAGGCCCATGAAGACCGAGGCCGTGGTGATGGGGGCAATCAGCAGGCCGGCAATGCCTGCCAGGCTGGAGCTGACAATGAATGCCAGCACGATGATGGCGGTGACATTGATGCCCATCAGCACAGCAGCCGGGCCACTTTGTGCCACGGCGCGCACGGCCTTGCCCAAACGGGTTTTGCGCATGATGACATCCAGGCACAGCATCAGGGACACGCTGATGCACAGCACCAGAATTTCTTGCGGCAGTACGCCGGCACCGCCGATGCGAATGACGTCGTTGCCCAGCGGAGAGGGCATCACCATGGGGGAGGGGCCCCAGATGGCGAGCGCAATGTTCTGAACAATGATGCCAAAACCGATGGTGCTCATCACCCATGCCAGGCCGGGCTTGCCGAAGAAAGGGCGCACGGCGGTGTAGTACAGGAGCACGCCCAGCGCACCCATGAGCAAAAAGGTGGTGACCATGCTCAGGCCGTAGCGCGCCAGGGTCACTTCGGCAATTTCCAGTGAGCCTTGCAAATCGTGACCGGCCAGCAGCAGCAGCACGGAAACGCCTATAAAAGCCCCAGCGACCAGGAATTCTCCCTGGCCGAAGTTGAACGTCTTGGTGGTGTTGTAGGTAATGTTGAAGCCCAGGGCAACCAGCGAGTAAATGCTGCCCAAGGCTAAGCCACTGAAAATGGCCTGAAGAATGCTGGCTTGCATTTGAGAGATTCCTATCAGCCTGAAAAATGCAGATGTGCTGCCGCGTGGCAGCGGTCAGTACCGGTCTTTATGCATGGATGCCATGTCATGAAAGCGAGCGACACCGCTGCCGCTCGCTTGGGTCACCGCCAAAAGCTGCCAGGCGCGCACGCCCAGCGGCGGTGACATGATCCGTTTACTTTTTCAGGTCAGAAGGCTGCAGGCTCTTGGTGATGTCGTCCTCGTACTTGGTGACCTCACTGCCTTTCCAGCGAGCCAGATAGAAGTCCTGTACGCCCAGACCTTCGTGGTTGGTCTTGGAGAAAGGCTTGCTGTAGGTCTTGATGACACCGGGTACAGAGTCCAGATTTTCCAGCGCGGCAGCAACCTTGGGGCCATCGGTGCTGTTGGCCTGCTTCATCGCAGCGGCAATCAGCATCACCGAGTCATAGGCCTGGGCAGCAGCAGGGAATGTGGTCAGCGTGGGAAAGTTCTTGCGAATCCGTTCGCCCAGAGCCTTGGTCTTTGCACTGGTGTCCTCCGTCGTGGAGGCCGCCATGATCAGGTTCGGAGCCAGCGCGGGGCCCGTCATTTTGGGGAACAGCGAGCTCAGATTGCCCCAGGCACCCAGCGTGGTGGGCTGGTAGTTGATCTTTTCCATGCTGCGCACCACCTGGGCTGTGCCGTCCGCCAAGCCATAGACGATCACGGTGTCGGCGCCAGCAGCCTTGATCTTGGACAGCTGCGAGGTGATGTCCGTGTCTTTGGGACCGAATTTTTCCACCGCCACCGGCTTGATGCCGTGCAATGCCAGTATGTCGGTGGCATCCTTGGTGCCGCCTTGTCCGTAGCCGGTGGAGTCGGCAATGATGGCAACCTTCTGGGTCTTGGTGCTCTTTGCTGCATAGGCACCCAGCAATGCGGTTTGTTCGCGGTCAACCATGGAGACGCGGAAAAGGTAGTTCTGGGCTTCCTTGGCGTAACGGGTTGTGATCTCCGTGCCGGTGGCAATCGGCACCACTACCGGAATTTTCTTTTGCTGCGGGATGTGCAGCCAGGCCAGGGCGTTGCCGGAATTGGCAGGCCCGACCACAGCAGCTACCTTTTCGTTGTCGATCAGCTCTGTCATGTTCTGGATGGACTTGGGTGGCGTACCCAGATCGTCACGGATGACGCCCACCACCTTGCGGCCCAGAATACCGCCCGCTTTGTTGACATCTTCAATGGCAGCCTCAAAAGCCCAGCGTCCGGAAATTCCCAGCTCGGCCACACCGCTGCCGGACAGGTCGGCGTTATAGCCAATCTTGATGTCCTGGGCGAAGGCGCCTGCACCAGTGAACAAAGCTGCTGCCATCATGCTGTAGGCGAATTTCTTGCTTGTCTTCATGCTTGTCTCCTTGTATGTCATGCAGGGAATAAGGCTGTGCGTTTTCCTGCAATGTGTTCGGCTCTGTATGGCCGACGGTGCACTGTAAATTCACTGTACCCACGTGAGTAGGTACAGTTCGTCGGTACAGCCCTTGCCTGTGGTTAACCCTAGCCTGCAGTGAATACAGGTAGGGACCGTTTTGCTGCCGTATTCAGGGTGGCGGGGGCATCAGTGCGGCGAGTGCTGCTGCTCATGAGGGGGGCAGTCGCCTTGGTCGAACTCAAGGCAGGCGTCCTTAATTTCAGTCTGAGGGCTGCGCAGTTCAGGCAATTGATTCAATGGCTGCCCGGATCGCAGCTCATAGACTTCGTGCTCAAAAGTGCTGGTCAGCAGCGTTCAACTGGCCTGTTGATGCAATGGATTGTGGTGGCCGCCAAACTTCGCTGGTGGTAGCCACTGGACTTCTTTCACGCATGGCTTCCTGAACGAAGACATGTGGCGATCGCCGGATTGCGATGTGTAAACGAATTGCCTTGGTGTATTCACGCGTTCTTGCTAGGACGGGCAGCTGAGATGGAGCCTGCGGCAATCACAGCTTCATAGACTGGCTAAGCCTTGTGCGCATCAGCGCCAGTAAGGCGGCCCTAGCACTTGGTCACAAGCAAAAGCTGCAGCAATTGGGTATCGGTTGCGGTTGCGGTTGCGGTTGCGGTTGCGGTTGCGCAGCTTGTTCCATAGCCCATCTTGAATGGGCTTTGTGGGGTAACTGCTGGCAGGTGCCTGGGTCCTTGCATGCATCAAGCATGGCCGCGAAGGTCGTGCCGACCAGGATTTAAGGCGTTGGTGCCTTGAAAGGCGCGCCGGTGAGCTTGGCTCCCGCCTTGATGCCTTTTGCTGCAAACCAGCCCTGGTTCATCTCCAGCACGTACCGCACAGGCTTGGCGGAGCAGTGGGAGTTTTCATCCAGCGGCTGCATATCAGCCAGATTGACAATGGTTCCGTCATCAGCCACGAATGCCGCCGTCAGTGGCAACAAGGTGTTTTTCATCCAGAAGCATTGCACGCCGGGGCTTTCAAACACAAACAGCATGCCTTCGTGCTGGGGCATCGAGGTGCGGTGCATCAAGCCTGTCTGGCGCTCATGAAAGCGCGCTGCAACTTGCGTATCAATGCGGAACATGCCTGCTCGCAATTCAATACGAGGCAGGTTCAGTTGTGGCTCGCCCGCAGGCGCTTGGGCATGGGCGGCAAAGCCCGTGGCCAGCAGGGCAGCCAGTGCCAGGCGGGCGCTTAATCGGAGTGGCAGCAGGTTCATGGCGCTATTGTGCAATGTCATGCAGGTGCCTGTGTATGTCTTGGACGACTTACAAGCTCACCTAGAATGATTGTCCAACGCTGTATACACACGGCATCGGTTTTGAGTTGGAGTCAGGAGACCGCGTTTCATGAGCAAATACACCCATATTCAAATCCCCGCGCAAGGCCAGAAGATCACTGTCAATGCGGACATGACCCTTAACGTGCCCCTGCAACCCATCATTCCCTTTATTGAGGGCGATGGCGTGGGCCGCGACGTGACCCCGGTGATGCGCAAGGTGGTGGATGCCGCTGTGGCCAAGGCCTATGGCGGGGCGCGCCAGATTCAGTGGATGGAGGTGTATGCCGGTCAAAAATCCACCCAAATCTACGGCCCCGATGTGTGGTTGTCTGACGAGACCATGGATGCCGTGCGTGAGTACGCTGTGTCCATCAAAGGCCCGCTGAACACGCCTGTGGGCGGGGGCATTCGCTCGCTGAACGTTGCATTGCGTCAGGAGCTGGATCTGTATGTCTGTCTGCGCCCCATGCGTTACTTCAAGGGCGTGCCCTCGCCGGTGCGCGAGCCCGAGAAGACCGACATGGTGATCTTTCGCGAAAACTCGGAAGACATTTATGCGGGTATTGAATTTGCCGCCGGCAGCGACAAGGCCAAAAAGCTGATTGCCTTTTTGCGCGACGAGCTGGGTATCGACAAGATCCGCTTTCCTGAAACCTCGGGGCTGGGCATCAAGCCGGTGTCCAAAGAGGGCACAGAGCGCCTGGTGCGCAAAGCCATTCAGTACGCAATCGACCATGACAAGCCTTCAGTCACCTTGGTGCACAAGGGCAACATCATGAAGTTCACGGAAGGCAGCTTTCGCGACTGGGGCTATGACCTGGCCGTCAAAGAGTTTGGTGGCGAGCTGATTGATGGTGGCCCGTGGGTGGAAGTGCTCAGCCCCAAGACAGGCAAACGCATCACCATCAAAGACAGCATCACCGATGCGTTCTTGCAGCAGGTGCTGCTGCGCCCGGCCGAGTACAGCGTGATTGCCACGATGAACTTGAATGGCGACTACATCTCGGACGCGGTGGCTGCACAAATTGGCGGCATTGGAATTGCTCCGGGGGCCAATATGTCCAATGCCGTGGCCGTGTTTGAAGCCACGCATGGAACAGCCCCCAAATATGCAGGCAAAGACTATGTGAACCCCGGCTCCATGATCCTTTCCGGCGAGATGATGCTGCGGCACATGGGCTGGTCAGAGGCGGCAGATTTGCTCATCAGTGGCATGGAAAAAGCCATTCAAAGCAAGAAGGTGACGTATGACTTTGCGCGCCTGATGGAGGGCGCAACCCAGGTGTCCTGCTCAGGCTTTGGGCAAGTAGTGATCCAGCATCTGTAAGCGTTCTGCGCTCAACCACCCCGCAAGGCTTTGCGGGGTTTTTTGTGCCCAAACAGGGCATCGGCGTTGATTTAGCCAGCGCCAGTAGCTATCGAATATGAGTATTTTGCTTTCTTCCGCCACCCCCGTGCCTGAACCTGTAGACGGCATGCAGGGGCGTGCGCGCAAGCTGGCCATGGCGGTCATCGTCTGTGGCTTGATGATTTGTGTGCTCGATAGCACCATGCTGAATCTGGCCTTGCCGCAAATGGCACGCCAGTGGCAGATTGACCCGTCCTACACCCTGTGGGTGGTCAATGCCAACCAGATCGCTTCACTGGTGTTGCTGTTGCCACTGGCGGCGCTGGGTGACAGGCTGGGTTACAAGCGCGTGTACCTGTGGGGCATGCTGGTATTTGGCTTGGCCAGCATCATGGCGGCGCTGGCACCTTCACTGCCCTGGCTGATTGCTGCGCGTGCGCTGCAAGGGATGGGCATGGCAGGTGCCTTGAGCGTCAATGGTGCGCTGGTGCGTCAGATTTATCCGCGAGGCATGCTGGGGCAGGGCATGGCCTTGAACTCCATGGTAGTGGCGCTGAGCACGGTGATGGGCCCTGTGCTGGCGGCTTTGGTGCTGTCGCAACTGAACTGGCGCTGGCTGTTCAGCTTGCACCTGCCTTTGGCGCTGTGGGTGTGCTGGCTGGGTATGCAGGCGCTGCCCAAGCCTCGCCAAGGGTCTGACGCACGCGGCCTGTCGTGGTGGGACGTGGGCCTGAACGTAGTCATGTTTGGCTCAATTTTCTTGGCGCTGGATCGTGTCAGCCATTCGCAGGGCGGGCAAGGCTTGCAGTGGGCGGCCCTGTGGCTGGGTATTGGCCTGATAGCAGGTGTTTTTTATGTGCGACGCCAAAAACGCGAAACGCAGCCCATGCTGCCGCTGGATTTGCTGCGCATTCCTGTGTTTGCCCTGTCTATGGGCGCATCGATCAGCGCTTTCAGCGCGCAGACCATTGCCTTTTTGGCAGTCCCGTTCTTGTTGATTGAAACTCATGGCGTCAGCATTGGCCGGGCAGGGTTGCTGATCAGTGCCTGGCCTCTGGCGCTGGCCGTTGTGGCCCCGATGGTGGGGCGCAAAATTGGCCGTATTCCAGCGGGGCGGCTGGGGGCTATGGGCATGTCGCTGTTTGCCGCAGGCCTGTGCGCACTGGCTTTACTGCCCGTGGGCGCTGCGGCTTGGGATATTGCATGGCGTCTGGCGCTGTGTGGCGCAGGTTTTGCCATGTTTCAGTCGCCCAACAATCACACGATTGTGACGACAGCCCCTGTGCACCGCAGCGGGGCTGCCAGTGGCATGCTGGGCTCAGCGCGGCACACCGGGCAGGGCCTGGGTGCCGTATGTCTGGCCGGGGCGTTCGTGCTGTGGCCGGGCACTGAAGGTGTGGCTGAGCAACGTGCCATGTGGCTGGCTGTTGCGTTTGCGGTGCTGGCGGCCTGCTTTAGCGGCTTGCGCTATACGCCAGTTGCTGCAGCTTCAAAAAACTGAACGCAGTTCGATGCATGCCGTGCTAAGTCTTCGAGGGCATGGCTTGAACGCTGGCACGGGCTGCATTTACTCCTTCGGCGAGGCTGCGGGTACAAATTCATCCCATGGTGCTTTAGACGATACATGTGTGTGCTTTTGCTTTTGCGGCGTGAAAGGCGTATCCAGCGTACCCAAGGTGATGCAGACCCAGTCAGACCAATCCCCCTCGGGCTGTGACCAAAATAGCGATGAGCCGCAGTGCGCACAGAACTGACGCAGCGCAAATTCAGACGACGCATAGGAGTGAATGTCCGCAGACCCGGCCACGATACGCAGGGCACTGTGCGGTACAGCACCATAGGTCGAAAATGCAGCGCCATGGCTTTTTTGGCACTGCCTGCAATGGCAGTGCGTCACGGCCTTGGGGGGTGTCAGCAGTTCATAGCGTACCTTTGCGCAAAGGCAGCTTCCGTGATAAATCTTTGGCACCCTCTGGGGCATAGGTACGCAGCAACGTTAACAAAAAGCGTGATCCTACCTTGTGCTGGCTGCCGATTTGTCGCAGCAGCAAACTTGAAATTTTGGCTGTGACCTGATCGCTGAAACCTGGCAATGCGATGCGTTAATCACATGCATTCAAGACTGCGTCTGGCGCGTTGTCAGGCTTGCGATCTGGGCTCCAGCCGCAGCTCCAGCGTCAGGGATTCAAGGTGAGAGCCTTCACGCAGGGGCTCCACTTTCCCAGCCTGAATAAAGCCATATTTTTGGTACAGGCTCATGGCTGGGCTTTGGGCAAAAGTAACGCCCAGGCGAACACGTTGTGCGGCCATTTTTTTGGCCCACCTAACGGCGAAATCCAGCAACGCGTGGCCTGCCCCTGATCCTCGGCAGGCAGGGTCTACCCACATCTGGTAGATGTGTGCGGTGTCTGGCTCAGCAGCAGACAGCTTGCACCAGACCAAGCCACACACATCTTCTTGGGAGTAAGCAAATAAAGGGCAGTCACTGCCGGAGGAAAGGGCTGTCTCTATCTGACGCTGCCAGGCCGCATCCGTTTTTGCGCTTTCGATTGCGTAAGTGCTTCCAAAGGCGTCCGGTGCATCGCGCAGCGCACGCAGTCGTACGTCACGGTATTTTTGCCATTCACTGGCTTGAATCTGGCGGATATGAATCAAGATAGCTCCTTGAAAAGGCGTGCCATTTTTTGTTTACCAAGAACGCAGCTGGATACGGGTGAAGCAATATGCTGGCACCCGCACAATGAAAAGCCCAAGCGTATCTGGTCAAGGCATATGGGTTTGCTGGTGAGTAGTTGGCAAAAATCCTCATCGATTGATGCGACTCAAGCACAGTGGCCCAGTTCATGCGGTAACTTGGATACCTTCACTCTTGCGCAGTGACAAGGAAAAGAGACAAGCACCATGGCCAAAAAATTTCCAGTAGTTCCAGCCCATCCCGAGCGATTGTGCTGGGGTTGCGATCAGTATTGCCCAGCAGACGATCTGCGCTGCGGCAATGGCTCGGACCGCACGCCGCACCCCTGTGAACTCTGGGGTGACGATTGGGAGCAACCCCTTACCCCGCAACCGCAGCCACAGGAAGCCAGCAAACGTTTGCAGCGCTGATCGCTTGCGCGTGCAGTGGGGCGCATGACTCTGAATTGCATAAAAGCGTCATGCTACAGGTGGCCAGCACAAACAGGCAGCAGTAAGCAACAGCAAACAGCAGTGCCTTGTGGCGCGCATTGGTCTATAGGCGTTGTAGATTCGAAGCATGAAGACACTGCTTGCAGAACATCTGGCCAACTGGTCGTTAGCGATTGACGGCCAACCGATTCAGACGCCTACAGCCTTGCTGCAACCCGTGATCTGGCAGGGGCAGGCCGCGATGCTGAAAATTTCAACGGCCAGTGAGGAGATTGAAGGCTATGCGTTGCTGCGGTGGTGGGCTGGCGATGGCGCTGCCAGAGTTTTTGAACAATCCGGCCCAGCCATCGTGATGGAACGATCGGTAGGGTCACGTTCCCTCGCTGCGCTCAGCCGAGAGGAAAACGATGACGAAGCCTGTCGCATTATTTGTGCCGTGGTTGCGAGGCTGCATTCGCCTCGCGCTGTGCCAACGCCTGCGCTGACGCCATTGAATGTCAGCTTCAGAGCGCTAGAAACATCTGCGCTGGGAGGGCATGGTGTTTTGCACCCATCACGGCAGGCTATGACGGAGCTTTTGGCGCATCCGCAAGATGTCAGGTGTCTGCACGGAGATATTCACCATCACAATATTCTCGATTTTGAAGCAAGAGGCTGGCTTGCTATTGACCCGAAGGGGCTGTGGGGTGAGCGTGCTTTTGACTATGCCAACCTATTTTGCAATCCAGCGCTTGAAGTTGCTGGCAATACGGCGCGGTTTTTGTCACGTGTGAGCTTGGTGGCCGAACATGCCCATCTGGACAGGCAAAGGCTTTTGAAGTGGATTCTTGCGTGGGCTGGCCTGTCGGCAGCATGGCATTTTGAGGATGGAACGTCTGCCGAAATCGCTTTGCAGGTTGCCCAAATGGCGGATGCTGCATTGAACAGCGTGTGATGTGCAACTGGGGCCATGTTGCGTGGCCTGCGCCATGCGCCGGGATGAAGCTGCCATTTAAAATTGGCGTCATCTATGAAAAAGATCAAACGATTGCTTGTAATGGTGGCGCTGGGCGCCGTCTCTTCTGTATTTGCCGCACCTTCCGCTCAGGAGAGACCTGAGTGGGCAGGCTGGTTTGCAAAGGCACCTGCCGTTGGCACCATGGTGGTGCTGGATGCCAGAGCACCAAAGGAGCAGCTGTGGGTGCACAACCCCCAGCGGGCCGCCCAGCGGTTTTCGCCTGCATCGACCTTCAAAATTCCTCACGCACTGTTTGCGCTGGAGGCGGGGGCGATCAAGGATGAATTTGAAGTCATCCCCTGGGATGGGGTGCACCGTGGCAATAGATCCTGGGATAAAGACCAGGACTTGCGCTCATCCATGCGCAACTCCACGGTGTGGGTGTATGAGCGCTTTGCAAAGCAGCTGGGTCTGAAGCAGGAAACTGCATTCATGGAAAAAATCGGGTACGGCAATGCCTTATCCACTGGAGCCGAGCCATTCTGGGTCGAAGGAGACCTGGCAATCTCTGCCTTTGAAAAGCTTGATTTTCTCCAGCAGCTCTACCGCAACCAGTTGCCCTTCAAGCTTGAGCATCAGCGGCTGGTTAAAGACTTGATGATCAATGAGGCAGGTGCTGACTGGATTTTGAGAGCCAAGACCGGATGGTCAGGAACGATTGGCTGGTGGGCCGGCTGGGTTGAATGGCCAACGGGGCCCGTCTTTTTTGTGATGAATATCGACACACCAAACAGACTGGGCGATCTGGCAAAACGCCAAGGCATCACACGGCAGGTATTGCGTTCGATACAGGCCTTGCCCGCTGTTCCCTAGAGATGATCGTCTCGTGGTCGGGAAAGCGGGCTGTACTGATGGCTGCAGGCAACCCAGCAGCTCGATAGGCCTGCTCTTTTTCTTTGAGCACTTGCTCTTTGGGTGGACGGGTAGATCACGGCCAACGGCATGACTGCCGTTGCAGTGCATCAGCTTTTTTCTGTTTGCGTCATGGATGTGGCCTGCGAAGGGTTGTAGTGCAGCGCATTGAGCAAGCCCTGCGGGTCAAGGCATTGCACCAGCAGCGAACCTTGGTTGGCTTTGATCAGTTCATTGACCAGTGACTGCGCGCCCCCAGCCATGCGGGGCGAGGCAATGATGTTGTCGTGTGTGAAGTGGTTCACGCCATGCAGTGCGTCAACCAGCACGCCCAGCTTGCGGTCATCGTGCTCCAGTACCACCACCTGGCTTTGGTCTGTCATACGGGTTGGCTTGCCGGTCAGCAGCTGTGCCAGGTCAAACACCCAGACATAGCCTGTCACATGGCCTTGAGAGTGGCGTGCCAGGGTGCCACGGCAATAGCGCAGGCGACCTGCAGAGACAGGGTTCACGGCTGAGGCAGGCAATGCCTCCAATACCGATTGAGCACGCAGAGCAAATAATTGCTGGCCTATGTAAAAGGTGGCCATTTCAACGCCGTGCATGTTGTTTCCCGTTGCCTCTATGGCGTGGTGAGACGGGTCGGGCGCATTGCTGTCGCTGGCCACCTGACCAAAAGACTCAATGGAAATGGCCAGCACGTCGTCCCGATAGCCATCGGTGATTTTGAATTCACGATAGCCACGCGAGACGCCTGCACCGACGATGCAGTACTGGTTGTGATACACCGAGATAACGGCATTGCTGGTGCCGTTTTGCAGTTGCAGCAAATGCGCGGCGGGCAATTGCACGGTGCTGCCAGGCGGTGAAAGCGGGTCGGTGCTTGCCAGCACGAGGCCCGCACGGTTCACGTACAACGCGCGTGTCTTCGGTTTGCCGATCAGAGCGCTGTTGAGCATGGCCTGTAGTTCAGGAATAGCATTAAAGACAATAGCAATCCCGCCGACAGTGGTGGCGCTGTCATCGTCTGTGCGAATGGGCGCGTGATAGATGTATGTAGCGCCTTCAGCGCCTGTCTGCTGTGCGGTCCACTGGCTGACATGGTAGGACTGGCTGTGATTGAGCGCCATCACGGCTTGCAGTGTGGCGCTGTCAATGTGCTGCCCTAATACGTTGCTTCCATCGGGCAGCTGTGGGTGGCTGGCACACAGAATGCGGCCATTGCGGTCATAGACCATCAAGCGCGTGTAGACGGTGTAGAGGCTGTTGATGTGCTCTAGCACGCGTGTGGCTTGGTCCAGTAGCTCACTGCCAGGTGTTTCGTGTGGATGACTTTGGATGAGCAGTTGCTGCAGTATGGGAGACAGCGCCCACCAGCGGCAGTCATTGGCGCGTTCGTAGAGGTTGCGGTCAAGCAAATCGACCAGCAGCTGCGTCAGCGACTGACTGTCTCGCAGGCCGGCGCTCAGCACGGTGTCATACAGGTCGCGAATGGATTGCTTGAAAACAAAGTTGGTCCGGGCGCCTGTTTCGCCAATTTGCTCCAAGACAGATTTCAACCGGCTGGAGCCTGCACGCTGGCCTGCAGTCATCACTTGACCGTTCCACACCACCCGCCGGATAGAGTCAGCGGCTTTGATGATGTCGTACAGCGGCGGGCAAAAGCTTTTGGCGTGGGCCAGCAGGCCTTGCGCCACATCGGGGGCAAGGCTGTCCACACAACGCATTATTTTGGTGCCAAATGCCTGTTCAATCGGCATCATGACCTGGCCTTTCCAGCCGCTGGGTCCCGGGTAGCCCTGGTATCCGCTGGCGGAAACGGTTTGCACAAGATAGGTGCGCCCGGAGTGGGTGTACAGGTTGGGTGCACCATCTTGGTTGGTTGGAACCAGCGTGCCCAAGGCAATCCAGGCGGTATCGCTGCTGGCAATCACACGGTTGTGCTCATTCAACAGTAAAGCAACGCTGCGGCCCTGAGCCGCACTGCTGCCCGCAAAAATGCCCGCCATTTCACCTTCAAAATCAAATGACAGGCACAGCACGCCGCAGGGCTGGCCTGATACGGGGTGGAGCATGCGTTGCGTGTAGAGCAGCGCTTGTTGCTTGTGGGGCCGCAAATCGCAGTACTGAAAGCTTTCAACATAGCCGCTCGCTGCCAGTGTCTGCGCCAGTATCGGTTCGCGGGAGCCTTCTACAGGCGAGCTTTCATCGAGCTGTGCCAATACCGTGCCTTCGGTATTGATGAGCATGATTTCGTCATAGACCGTGTATTTGCTGCGATACGCCTGCAGCCGATCAATGATGCCGCGGCTGTCGGTCAGGTTGGCGACGTAATTGCACAAGCTGCGGTCGGTGGCAAGAAAGCCGATATCGGCCGTGCGCTCGTAGAGGTTACGTACGACGATGTCGATCACGTGGTGGGCACAGGTGGCGATCTCGGACATGACCTCTGTCAGTGATTCCGAGACCATGGACTGCACCAAATCTTGCTCCAGCCGTTGAAAGCCCTCGCGCGTGGCGGCCATCATGGGCAGCATGCTGCTGGCCTCTTCGGCGCAATTCATCTTGGCTGAAGATTCAATCAAGCGCCACATGAGGTTGAGCTCATGCAAAGAGCGCTCGCACCGCGCTACATCCCGCATAAAGGGGATAAAGGTGTCAATATGGATCTCGTTGTCTCTTGCCATACCAGCCCTCCGTGTCCGGGCTGATTGGTTATGAGATTTACGTTCAGCCTCGGTAACTGCTTGTAAGCAAAAGCCAGGCCAAAACTTGATGCAAGTTAAGTCAGATCGATGTTGTGCACTTGAATGCTGCCCGCAGCACGATCTTCCAAATAACGCTGCAGCGTGATGCTGACGGTGCGAAACGCCAGCTCATCCCAGGGAATATCTGCAGGCTGAAACAGGCGTGCTTCAATGGTTTCGTAGCCGGGGTTCAGGGTTTCACTGCGCAGGCGCGCGCAATAGAACAAATGAACCTGTGCCACGCGGGGAACGCTGATGACGGAAAAAAGGCGGCCCATTTCAATGTCTGCGCCGGCTTCTTCGTCCGTTTCACGTGCGGCCCCTTGCGAGGTGGTTTCATCCAGTTCCATGAAGCCTGCTGGCAGTGTCCATTTGCCCCAGCGCGGTTCAATGTTGCGTTTGCATAGCAAGATGCGCCCATCGTCTGTGACGGGAATACAGCCCACCACATTCAATGGATTTTGGTAGTGCACCATGCCACAGCCTGTGCACATAGCGCGAAGGCGGGTGTCCCCATCAGAGGGGATTGCCTGCTCCGTGGCGCTGCCGCATTGGCTGCAAAACTTGATGGCTGGACGAAAATTCATGCGTCAGTCTTCGCTTAAGCCGTGATTGCTACGCGCAAGGGTGCCAGACCAGTGATGCCGCCTTGCAGCACGTCACCAGCCTGGACTGCGCCAACACCTTCAGGGGTGCCCGTCATGATCAGGTCGCCCGGTTGCAGCTCCCACGCTTGGGAGATGTGTTCAATGGTTTCTGCAATGTTCCAGATGAGCTGGTTGATGTGGCTGCGCTGGCGATCCTGCCCATTCACCTGCAGCCAGATTTCTGCTTGGGCCACATCGCCAGCTTGTGCCACCGGAGTGATGGCGCTGATGGGGGCGCTGTGTTCAAAGGCTTTGCCAATGCACCAGGGGCGCCCTTGCTTTTTCATCTCACCTTGAAGATCCCGGCGCGTCATGTCCAGACCGACGGCGTAGCCCCAGATGTGTTCCATGGCTTGTGCGGCAGGAATGTTTTTGCCGCCCTTGCCAATGGCAACGACCAATTCAATTTCGTGGTGGAGATTGCTGGTCAGGCTGGGGTAGGGCATTGCGGCGGTTGCGCCTTCTTCACAGACCAGGACGGCGTCAGCGGGTTTCATAAAGAAAAATGGGGCTTCACGGCCGGTGAAGCCCATCTCCTTGGCATGTTCTGCGTAATTTCGACCGACGCAATAAATGCGGTGAACGGGAAAGCTATCAGACTGACCCACAACTGGGACACAAGCTTGGACGGGAGGTGTGAACACAAAGCGCATGGCAAGAGCAGCAAAGGGAATGAAGGCCAAAGTGTGCCATGAGTTTTGGGCCTGTTGAGCAGGGTATGCTGCACAGGTGACTGATAACAAGCATCTTTCGCAGCAATGGCTGCAACCGGACTGGCCCGCCATTTCTGGCGTTCATGCACTGTTTACCACGCGTGATGGCGGGTGCAGCACTGCCCCGTGGAACGCAATGAATTTGGGAGACCATGTGGGGGATGATCCCCAGAACGTAGCAGCCAACCGGCAGGTGCTGCGCAACGTGATCAACCGTATGTCCGGCAAAACCGTGCGGACCGTTTTTATGCAGCAGGTACACGGATGCGATGTACAGGTCATGCAGCATGGATCTGCCGAGGGTCAAGCGTTTGACGCCAGCGTGACGGATCAATCCGGGGTGGCGTGCACCATCATGGTGGCAGACTGCTTGCCCGTGCTGATTGCCCATCGATCTGGCTTGGCCGTTGCTGCCGCCCATGCAGGCTGGCGTGGGCTTGTGGGCGAGGGTGGGCATGGCGTGCTGGAGGCTGTATGGCAGGCCTATGCCAGGCAACTGCGTGTGCCGGCTGATAGCCGCCAGCTGGCGCTGGACACGCAAGTCTGGCTGGGTCCATGCATTGGGCCTGATGCCTTTGAGGTGGGAGATGAAGTCCGCCAGGCATTTGTGAACGCATCTCCGCAGGCAGGCGCGTGCTTTGTAGCCTCAACGCATTCGGGAAAGTGGCTGGCGAACTTGCCACAGCTGGCCCGTCAGCGCCTTGAGCAAATGGGTCTCAGCCAGATCTATGGCAATGACGCAAGCGATGCGTGGTGCACGGTGGCCAATGCGTCACGGTTCTTTTCGCACCGCCGTGATGCTGCTGTGCTGGGTAGCACCGGGCGCATGGCCGCCTGCATCTGGAAGGACTGAGTCTGCCGCTGCCTCTGTTGTCTGGGCTGGCAGTGCTTCATCGTAAGCACGCTGCTGCGCTTGTCTGCGCGCTTTGAGTTTGCGTTTGCGCTCAGGCGTTCCAAAAATGTAGACAAGAATGCCCATTGGCAGCAGGCCATAAAGGACAAAGGTGATAAGGGCGCCCAGCAGACTGCCTTGCGGGCTTGTCGCTTCTGCTAGTGCCATCATCGCCGTGACATAAAACCAGGCAATCACAATTAAATACATGTCTGAAATGTGCCTGATTTATGAGCGGGTGTTTGTAATTTCCTCTTGATTCGAGTCAATGAGCACAGCTTTTGCTTGAAACAGTGCCTTTGCCGCATTGCCACAAACATGTGCCTGGGCAACAATCTGTGCATATACAAAGCAAGTGAAAAAATTGCTTGCAAGCCAACAAGGAAGACAAGCATGAGCTCAGAGGAATCCTGGAACCCCAGTACCAATGCCCAGCAGTTTTTTGCAGATCAGTGGGCAAAGGCTTTATCGGCTTTCCCTTCAGTCGCCAGTGATGCTTCGCACAAGCCTGGCGTGCAGTTTGATTCCTCGAAGTTGCAGGCCCTGCAACAAGACTATGTGCAAGAAGCTGCCAAGCTGTGGGCCAATGGTCTGGCATCACCGGCCGCATCGCAGGACAAGCGTTTCGGTGGTGCGCCCTGGCTGAGTAACCCGCTGGCGGCACTGACAGCTTCTACCTATCTGCTCAATGCCAAGGCCTTGACGGGTATGGCCGATGCCATTGAGGCCGATGAAAAAACGCGCCAGCGCGTTCGCTTTGCAGTGGAGCAGTGGGTGGCCGCAATGTCGCCGAGCAACTATCTGGCTTTGAACCCCGAGGCCCAGCAAAAAGCCATTGACACCAAGGGCGAGAGCTTGGCCAAGGGCATTCAGAACTTGTTGCACGATATGGAGCAGGGTCACGTTTCCATGACGGACGAGAGCGTGTTTGAGGTTGGCAAGAACGTTGCCACAACCGAAGGCGCAGTGGTCTATGAAAACGAGATTTTTCAGCTCATCGAATACAAGCCTCTGACTGCCAAGGTGCATGAGCGGCCTTTCCTGCTGGTGCCTCCATGCATCAACAAGTACTACATCCTCGATTTGCAGCCTGAGAACTCCTTGATTCGATACGCAGTCAGTCAAGGGCATCGCACGTTTGTGGTGAGCTGGCGCAATCCCGATGAATCTCTGGGCCACCTGACCTGGGACGATTACATTGAAGAAGCACTCCTGCGTGCGATCAAGGTGGTGCAGGAGATTGGTGGCACGCCGCAGATCAATGCTTTGGGCTTTTGTGTGGGCGGCACCATGCTGTCTGCCGCGCTGGCGGTTCTGGCGGCGCGCAATGAACACCCCGTTGCCAGTGCAACACTGCTGACCACCTTGGTCGATTTCACTGACACCGGTGTACTGGATGTTTTTATTGATGAAACCTTTGTGCAGATGCGCGAGGCCCAGATGGGGCAGGGCGGTCTGCTCAAAGGGCAAGAGCTGGCATCTACCTTCAGCTTCCTGCGTCCTAACGACTTGGTCTGGAATTACGTCGTTGGCAATTACCTGAAGGGGGAAACTCCCCCTGCGTTTGATTTGCTCTACTGGAACAGCGATGCCACGAACCTGCCAGGCCCCTGGTACGCCTGGTATCTGCGCAATATGTACCTGGAAAACAATATGGTGCAGCCGGGCAAACTGTCGGTGTCTGGCACACCGCTGGATCTGGGCGCCATAGATATACCCGTGTATATCTATGGCTCGCGCGAAGATCACATCGTGCCAATTACTGCGTCTTATGCAGCCACGCAGGTGCTGCCTGGCAATAAGCGGTTTGTGATGGGGGCATCAGGCCACATTGCAGGGGTGATTAACCCACCCGCCAAGAAAAAACGCAGTCACTGGATTCGCGAAGATGGTGCCTTGCCAGCTACGCACAGTGAATGGCTCAGCGGTGCGCAAGAGCTGGCGGGTAGCTGGTGGACGGACTGGGCTCAATGGCTGCAGGGCCACGCAGGCAAGCTGGTACCTGCGCCAAAACGCTATGGCAGAGCCACTAAATACAAAGCCATTGAAGATGCTCCAGGCCGCTACGTGCAGCAAAGGGCATAACTGGCATGGTGCTTAGGCGCTGTGCATCAACCGTAAAAATTTTCCTCGCCGCTCGCATTCGCAGCAATGGCGTACTAAGCAATTCACTACAAGGGACTCGATATGGAAGACATCGTCATCGTTTCAGCTGTGCGTACAGCGGTGGGCAAATTTGGAGGAGGCCTGTCCAAGGTGCCGGCAGTCGATCTTGGCGCCGCGGTGATCAAAGAGGCGCTGCAGCGCGCCCACATTCCTTTGGATCAAGTGGGTGAAGTCATCATGGGCCAGGTGCTGGCAGCTGGCGCAGGGCAAAACCCTGCGCGGCAAGCCATGATGAAGGCAGGTGTGGCCCAGGAGACCCCAGCTCTGACGATCAATGCCGTGTGCGGTTCTGGCTTGAAGGCCGTCATGCTGGCGGCACAGGCCGTGGCAACAGGCGATAGTGAAATTGTGGTGGCTGGCGGTCAGGAAAACATGAGCCTGTCTCCCCACGTGCTGCAAGGCTCGCGTGAAGGCCAGCGCATGGGCGACTGGAAGATGCAGGACACCATGATTGTGGATGGCCTGTGGGATGCCTATAACCACTACCACATGGGCATCACTGCGGAAAACGTAGCCAAAGGCAATGACATCTCTCGCTCGCAGCAAGATGAACTGGCGATTGGCAGCCAGCAAAAAGCAGCAGCAGCGCAGGATGCGGGCAAGTTCAAAGACGAAATCGTGCCGGTCCTGATTCCTCAGCGCAAGGGCGATCCCATCGTGTTTGACGCGGATGAATACATCAACCGCAAAACCAATCTGGAGGCTCTGTCTGGTCTGAAGCCTGCTTTTGACAAGGCCGGCTCAGTGACTGCGGGCAATGCTTCAGGTATCAACGACGGCGCTGCCGCGGTGGTGGTGATGTCCGCCAGCAAGGCACAGGCGCTGGGGCTGACACCGCTGGCAAAGATCAAGGCCTATGCCACCAGTGGACTGGACCCTGCGACCATGGGCATGGGCCCGGTCTTTGCAACACGCAAAGCGCTGGAGCGTGCGGGCTGGCAAGTAGGGGATGTGGATCTGTTTGAACTCAACGAAGCCTTTGCAGCGCAGGCCTGTGCGGTCAACAAGGTGCTGGGCATTGATGCGGCCAAGGTCAACGTCAATGGCGGCGCCATTGCGATTGGACACCCCATTGGTGCGTCAGGCTGCCGCGTGCTGGTGACGTTGCTGCACGAAATGCAACGCCGCGGCGCCAACAAGGGTGTAGCAGCCCTGTGTATTGGTGGTGGCATGGGTGTGGCGCTGGCCGTTGAGCGTTAAACCATGGACACAGGTGGTCTGATGCGCAAATACCCCAGGTGGGTTAACCGCAACCCAGACCATCGTGCTTTGCAACTACAGTCTTTATGCATAGTTGAAATTGGCATAAATAAATCAGGAGATAGGGAATATGAATAAGAAAGTAGCTTATGTGACTGGTGGTATGGGTGGCATTGGAACCACCATGTGCCAGCGTCTGCACAATGACGGTTTCAAAGTGATTGCGGGCTGCGGCCCCACACGTGACTACAAGAAGTGGCTGGATGAGCAAAAAGCCTTGGGCTTTACGTTTTACGCTTCGGTTGGCAATGTGAGCGAGTGGGCTTCTACTGTAGAAGCCTTCAATCAGGCCAAGCAAGAGCACGGCACGATCGATGTACTGGTGAACAACGCGGGCATTACACGTGACCGCATGTTCTTGAAGATGACCCCTGAAGACTGGCAGGCCGTCATTGAGACCAACCTGAACTCCATGTTCAACGTGACCAAGCAGGTTGTGGGCGACATGGTTGAAAAGGGCTGGGGTCGCATCATCAACATCAGCTCGGTCAACGGTGCCAAGGGGCAGGCGGGGCAGACCAACTACTCAGCGGCCAAGGCGGGCATGCATGGTTTCACCATGGCTTTGGCGCAAGAGCTGGCCAACAAGGGCGTGACTGTCAATACGGTCAGCCCTGGCTACATCGGGACAGACATGGTCAAGGCCATTCGTCCTGAGGTGCTCGATAAGATCGTGGCGACCATTCCGGTCAAGCGTTTGGGAGAGCCCAAAGAGATTGCATCGATTGTGTCGTGGCTGGCTTCTGACGATGGCAGCTATTCCACAGGTGCAGATTTTTCCGTCAACGGCGGTTTGCACATGCATTGAGCATGTGAACCCACAAAGCAAAAGCCCGCAGATGCGGGCTTTTTTGTTGGGTGAAACTTTGTCAGAGTCAGCTGCGTTTGACACCTTGCAGGCAAGGCGGGCGCTGATTTTGTTTAAAGACGAGAAGGTGCGCGTTTACGGTCGCGTTCGTCTTCAGGCCAAACAGAAAAAATAGCTGGGGTTTGCATTGTGTTCACTCCTTTGCCTATTCAACGTGCAGCTTGAAGCCATGGCTGACGCTGTTTGTGCAAGCGTTTGCATGAATTGTTCAAGCTTGTTTTTGCATGGGAAGCCAGAAAAACGAAACCCGCTGAGGCAAGCGGGTCTGGGTGCTGGCAGCCGCAGCTACCAGTCAAAAACTGGATCAACCGCGCAAAGGGGCGCGCTTGCGATCACGTTCGTCTTCGGGCCAGATAGAGAAAATGGTATTCATGGTGGTCTGATTCCTTATGCTTGATCAACGCCGTTGCGAATGTCTGGGTTGACGCAGAAGTGAAATTTTTTTGATGCCGGTGCTGTCAGCGCGCGTTACAGGCGTGCAGGGCTGCGCTTGCGATCGCGTTCGTCTTCGGGCCAGGCAGAAAGGATGTTGTTTGCATTCATGGGGATTTACTCCTTGTGTACAGAACCAACGCGGTCTAATCAGATGGCGTTGACACCTAAAAGTAAAAAAATGCATCGCTAAAACAGTACTGTTTGGGCTTTTGGCACAGGGTGCATTGCGTCGCCATAGAATCTTTGGCTGTGTTGGTTGACTGCACGACGCCCGTGCTGTGCTGATATTTGTCTGGTAACGCTGATGTCTTTGAATCTCTGGCTTTTATATGTGTCTTTGGCGGCTGCTGTGATTGCCTCGCCCGGGCCTTCGGCGTTACTTTGTGTTTCGCATGCGGTCAGCCATGGTGCGCGCAGGACGGTTGCCACCATCGTGGGGGGCATTACGGCATCCATGACCTTGATGGCACTTTCTGCACTGGGCCTGGGTGCAGTGATTGCGGCCTCTGATACGTGGTTTCAGACCATTAAATGGGCAGGAGCCGCGTACCTGGTGTATTTGGGTATTTCTGCCTGGCGTACCCGCCCTGCAACCAAGCAGACAGATGCTGCTGAGCAGGCGGATGCTGGCGTGCCAGCAGCTGTTCCAGCAGCTTTGCACACTGCAGGCAGCGCGTGGAAGCTTTATCGCAAGGGCTTTATGGTGGGTATTGGCAACCCCAAGGACTTGCTGTTTTTTAGCGCCTTGTTTCCCCAGTTCTTGGACCCCAGTGCCCCTTTTGCCATGCAGATGACCATTTTGGGCGCAACGTGGATGGTGCTGGATGGCTCCATCATGTTCGCCTATGCGCTGTGCGGCGCCAAGATGATGGCGCGGCTGGCCAGCGGTGGCGCGGGGCAATGGTTTCACCGGGTAACTGGCGGTGCCTTCATTGCAGCTGGCGGGCTGCTGGCTACGGCGCAGCGTTAAACCCAGTACTGGATAAAAAAAGTAGCTGCCATCGCTTATGAGGCATTGTTTTCAGATAGTTTGGTATCTGAAAATCAATGTACACAAGCGTTAGCAGCTACTTTTTTGTTGCATTTAAAGGAATGCTGGTTTAAGCCAGACCCGCTTCCTGAGTCAGCGCTTCAATGGTTTCGCTCAGCTCCAGCCAGCGCTCTTCCAGCTTGTCCAGTTCATCGCCCACGGCTTTGAGGCGCTTGCCGGCTTCGGCAATGTCTGCCGGTGACAGGGGTGTGGCCAGCTTGGCTTCAAGCTGGCTCTTTTCAGTACCCAGAGCGGCAATGCGCTGGTCCAGCTTGTCCAGCTCTTTCTTGAAGGGCTTGGTCTTTTCGGTGAGCAACTGGCGTGCCTGGGCAGCCAGTTTGCGTTGCTCGCGCTGGTCGCCTTGCGGCTCGGGTGCTGCGGCGACCACCACGGGTGCGGCCACGGGTGCTGCAGCCGGGGCCTTGGCTTGGGCGGCTTGCTCGGCGTTTTTGGCTTCCTCGCGCAGGCGCTTGGATTCTTCCAGCAGGTAGCGCTGGTAGTCGTCCAGATCGCCGTCGAAGGGCCCGACCACGCCACGGCCCACCATCCAGAAGTCTTCGCAGACCGAGCGCAGCAGCGATCGATCGTGCGAGACCAGCATGACGGTGCCGTCGAAGTCGTTGAGCGCCATGGCCAGCGCTTCGCGGGTTGCCAGGTCCAGGTGGTTGGTAGGCTCGTCCAGCAGCAGCAGGTTGGGGCGCTGCCAGACAATCATGGCCAGCACCAGACGGGCTTTTTCGCCACCACTCATGGTGCCAACGGCCTGCTTGACCATGTCACCAGTGAAGTTGAAGGTGCCCAGATAGCTGCGCAAATCTTGCTCGCGGCTGGGTTGCTTGGCGTCGGGGCCCAGCTCCTTGGCCAGATGGATCATGTGCTCCAGCGGGTTTTCGCTGGGGCGCAGCACGTCCAGCTCCTGCTGGGCAAAGTAGCCAATGTTCAGGCCCTTGCCTTCAGTGACGGTGCCGCCCAGCGCCTGCATGGTGCGGGCAATGGTTTTGACCAGTGTCGATTTGCCCTGGCCGTTGGCACCCAAAATACCAATGCGCTGACCGGCCAGCACCGAGCGGTTGACGCCCGACAAAATGGTGGTGGGCACACCGTCTTCGTCGTAGTAGCCGAACGATGCATCGCTGATGGCCAGCATCGGGTTGGGCAGGTTGGCGGGTTCTTTGAACTCGAACGTGAAGTCGGCTTCGGCCAGTACCGGGCCGATCTTTTCCATGCGCTCGAGCTGCTTGACCCGGCTTTGTGCCTGCTTGGCCTTGCTGGCCTTGGCCTTGAAGCGGTCAATGAACTTTTGCAGGTGTGCCATCTTCTCTTGCTGCTTGGAGAAGCTGGCGGCTTGCAATTCAAGCTGCTGGGCGCGCAACTCTTCAAATTTGCTGTAGTTACCGCCGTAGCGGTTGAGCTGGCCACTTTGAATTTGCAGGGTGACGTTGGTGATGGCGTCCAGAAACTCTCGGTCGTGGCTGATGACAATCATCGTGCCCGTATAGCGTTTGAGCCAGGCTTCCAGCCACACCAGTGCATCCAGGTCCAAGTGGTTGGTAGGCTCGTCCAGCAGCAGCAGGTCTGACGGGCACATCAGTGCGCGGGCCAGTTGCAGGCGCATGCGCCAGCCGCCAGAAAAGCTGTTGACGGGGTTGTCTAACTCGCTGGCACGAAAGCCCAGTCCCAAAATCAGAGCTTGGGCGCGGGCTTCGGCATCGTGCGCGCCGGCATCGTGCAGGTCAGAGTAGGCGTGGGCGATGGCCATGCCGTCGTCGCTGGCCTCCGCTTCGATCAATTGGCGCTGTACTTCGGCCAGCCGGGTATCACCCTCCAGAACAAACGCCGTCGCGCCTTGTTCGGTCTCTGGCATGTTCTGGGCCACTTCGGCCATGCGCCAGCTGGTGGGGATGTAGAAATCACCGCCGTCTTCGTGCAGTTTGCCGCTGAGCAGCGCAAACAAAGATGACTTGCCAGCGCCGTTGCGGCCAACAAGGCCCACGTTTTCACCGGGGTTGATGGTGGCGGACACGTTGTCCAGCACGGCTTTGCTGCCACGTCGCAATGTGACGTTTTTGAGGGTGATCATCGGAGCGTTCGGAAAAAAGGCGCACCCGCGCGGGGCGGGTGCTGTTGTCTGAGAGGGCTGTCAGCCGCAGGCCAAGCCTGCGTCTGCAATGGCCTTATTGTGACTGCAGCTTGGCTTGTGCGAGCAACGACTGCTTGGTAACCAGTAAAACCTGGTCTTCGCCAGCGCTGGTTTCAAGCCAGAACACGGGCAGCAGCGGGAAGGCAGCTTCAAAAAAGTCGCGCTCGTTGCCAATTTCCAGCACCATGACTGCGTCTTCGGTCATGCAGCCGGGGGCGGCTGCGAATAAATCGCGGATGAAGTCCATGCCGTCGCTGCCGCCTGCCAGTGCCAGTTCAGGCTCGGCCAGGTATTCGGCGGGCAGTTTGGACATGCTGTCGGCATTCACATACGGCGGGTTGCACAAAATTAAATCCCAGGGCCCGGGTACTTTGGACAGGCCATCTGTTTCTACCAGCGTGACGCGGTCTTGCAGCGCGTGTTTGTCCACATTGATACGGGCTACAGCCAGTGCATCAGTGGAAATGTCTGCGCCTGTGACTTCAACCTCGGGGAAGGCCATTGCGGCCAGACAGGCCAGTGAGCCGTTGCCGGTGCACAGATCCAGTACCTTGCGGGTTTTATCGGACAGGAAGTGGTCAATGCTGCCGTCTGCCAGCAGCTCTGCAATAAAGCTGCGCGGCACGATGGCGCGCTCGTCCACATAAAACGGCACACCCACCAGCCACGCCTCTTGTGTCAGGTAAGCCGCAGGCTTGCGGGTATCAATGCGAGCTTTGAAAAGCGCAGCTACCTGCGCTTGCTGTTCGGGCGTTACGGGCTGATTTTCTACAGATTCCTCTTCGTCGCCCAAAGGGGCGTCGATGGGCAGGCCCAGCTTCCACAGCACCAGCCAGATAGCTTCTTCGTACGCATTGGCGGTGCCGTGGCCAAAGCCCACGCCTGCCTGGGTCAGGCATTCAGTGCCTGTTGCAATCAAGGTGCCTACGGTGTTGCCATGGGGCAGGGTGTATGCGTGGCTCATGCTGTGGCTCCTTGCTCAGCGCTGGCAGACCGCAGTCGGGTATGCAGGTTTTCCATCAGGCGGCGGTAAATGTTCTTGAGGGGCTCGACGTCGGTCACCACGATGTGTTCGTCAATCTTGTGGATGGTGGCGTTAGGGGGGCCAAGCTCAATCACCTGCGGGCAGGCTTTGGCAATGAAGCGGCCATCGCTGGTGCCGCCGCTGGTGGACAGCTCGGTCTCCAGGCCTGTTTCTGCGCGGATGGCTTCTTGCGCTGCCGTCACCAGGTCGCCCGGGGTAGTCAGGAAGGGCTCGCCCGAGAGGCTCCAGGTCAGGTCATACTCCAGCGCGTGCTTGTCCAGCACGGATTTGACGCGCTGCTTGAGGCTTTCGGCGGTGTTTTCCGAGCTGTAGCGGAAGTTGAAGTCAATCACCACCTCGCCGGGAATGACGTTGGATGCCCCTGTGCCGCCATGCATGTTGCTGATTTGCCAGCTGGTGGGCGGGAAAAACGCATTGCCCTTGTCCCACTCAATGCTGGCCAGTTCTGTCAGCGCAGGCACGGCCTGGTGAATCGGGTTGCGAGCCAGTTGCGGGTAGGCAATGTGGCCCTGAATGCCCTCCACCGTGAGGCGACCGCTGAGCGAGCCACGGCGGCCATTCTTGATCATGTCGCCTGTTTGTCTGACGGCGGTGGGCTCTCCCACAATGCACCAGTGCATGGGCTCTTGGCGGGCCTGCAGTGCCTGAATGACGGTTTTGGTGCCGTCATGGGCGGGGCCTTCTTCGTCGCTGGTCAGCAGCAAGGCGATGTCCAGCGGGGTGTCAGCGTGGGCAGCCAGAAACTCTTCCAGAGCCACGATAAAAGCGGCGATCGACGTTTTCATGTCGCTGGCACCGCGCCCAAACAGCTTGCCGTCGTGGTAGGTGGGTGTAAAGGGTGGGTAGGACCACTGCTCGACAGGCCCGGTTGGCACTACGTCGGTATGGCCGGCAAAGATCAGTGTTTTGGCCTGAGGCAGGCCAGTGCGGCGCACAGCCCAGAGGTTGTGCACACGAAAGTGATCAGGGCCGCCATCCATGCGTTCGCAATGAAAGCCCAGATGGCTCAGGCGCTGTGCCAGCAATTCCAGACAGCCAGCATCTTCAGGGGTGATGGAGGGGCGGCTGATCAGTTGCTCAGCCAGTTGCAGCGTGCGGGACATGTGAGAAAAATCCAAATGGGACTGCACCTTGTGTGCAGCCTTGCCCCCAGTCCGAAACCGGGGCTTTATGTTTTAAGGCCAATGTTGAGCAGCAAAGCACCAAATTCAGGCGGGGGTGGAGCAGCCTGTTCCGTATTCGGGTTCAGAGACTCGGCGCCGGAGTAAATGGTGTTTTGGGGCGCATTTTGCAGCCGCCACATCAAATTGGTGGGCGAATCTGCATTGGCCAAGCCTTCGTTGCGGTCAATTGTGCCATTGCCGATGAGCCGGGCCAGATCTTCTTCAAAGGTTTGAGAGCCTTCAGCCATGGATTTTTCCATGTTGTCGCGCACGCCTGAGAAATCACCTTTTTCAATCAGCTCGGACACCAGCTTGGTGTTGAGCAGCACCTCTACCGCCGGGACACGGCTGCCAGAGGGGGTGCGCAGCAGGCGCTGGGTGACCACCGCCTTGAGTGACGAGGACAAATCTCCCAGCATGGTGGCGCGTACTTCGACCGGGTAAAAGCTCAAAATGCGGTTGAGCGCGTGGTAGCTGTTATTGCCGTGCAGCGTGGCCAGCACCAAATGGCCAGACTGCGAGTAGGCAATGGCGGCAGACATGGTTTCGCGGTCGCGGATTTCACCAATCAAAATCACGTCCGGGGCCTGGCGCAGCGCATTTCGCAGGGCAATTTGCAGTGACTCAGTATCCGAGCCCACTTCGCGCTGGTTCACGATGGAGCGCTTGTTGCGAAACTGAAATTCGATAGGGTCCTCAATGGTGAGGATGTGGCCAGTGCGCAGTTCATTGCGGCTGTCAATCATGGCCGCCAAGGTGGTGCTTTTGCCAGAACCGGTGGCACCAACTACCAAAATCAGACCGCGTTTTTCCAGGATGAGCTGATCCAGAATGGGAGGAAGGCTCAACTCCTTGAGTTTGGGTATTTGCTGGGAAATAAAGCGCACCACCACCGCCACAGTGCCGCGCTGGCGCATGGCGCTGATGCGAAAGCGCCCAACCCCTTGCAGGGGCACTGCCATGTTGAGCTCGCCCGTCTCTTTGAGCGTCTCCATGCTCTGGGGGGAGACCACTTCTGCCAGCAGCGCGCGTGGCGCATCTGGGGGCAATAGCTGGTTGTTGATGGGCACACAGTTGCCATCAATTTTGATGAGTGCTGGAGAGTTGGCAGACAGGTATACGTCAGACGCTTTTTTTTCTGCCATCAAACGCAGAATGCGTTCCATCATGCTCATGCCGTATGCCTTGTAGTTGGAAATCTTGAGGGTTTTGCCGCAAACCAAAGTGTGCCGCAAAACCCTCTAGAAATCGCCTGACAACTGCTCAGGCGGTTGACGCGTATCAATCGCGAGGTTCAATCGCGCAGCAGGTCATTGAGGCTGGTGGTGGAGCGTGTCTTGGCATCCACCGTTTTGACGATGATGGCCGCGTACATGCTGTAGTCCTTGCCGTCTTTGGTCTTCTTGGGCAGGTTGCCGCTGACCACCACGGAGCCTGCAGGCACGCGACCGTACGTGATGGTGCCGGTTTCGCGGTTGAAAATGGGGGTGGACTGGCCGATGTAGACGCCCATGGAGATCACGGAGTTTTCTTCCACGATCACGCCTTCCACCACTTCAGAGCGTGCGCCGATAAAGCAGTTGTCTTCAATGATGGTGGGGTTGGCTTGCAGGGGCTCCAGCACGCCACCCAGGCCGACGCCGCCGGACAGGTGCACGTTCTTGCCCACTTGCGCGCAAGAGCCGACGGTAGCCCATGTATCTACCATGGTGCCTTCATCGACATAAGCGCCGATGTTGACGTAGGAAGGCATCAGGATGGCGCCCTTGGCAATGAAGGAGCCACGGCGAGCCACTGCGGGTGGCACGACACGCACGCCCGTTGCGGCGATTTCAGCTTCGCTCATGCCTTCGTACTTGGTGGGAACCTTGTCAAAGAAGTTCAGGTCACCCGCTTGCATCAGCTTGTTGTCATTGAGGCGGAACGACAGCAGCACGGCCTTCTTGAGCCACTGGTGCACGGTCCACTGGCCCACACCTTCACGGCTGGCCACGCGCAGCTTGCCGTTGTTGAGTTCGTTCAAGGCATGTTCCACAGCCTCTGCCACTTCTTTGGGGGCGGACTTGGCCGAGATGTCTGCACGGTTTTCCCATGCGGTGTCGATGATTTGTTGCAGTTGTTGGGTCATAGCTATCTTTACTTGACGTTTTTCTCAATGAAATCTTTGATGCGCAGCGCAGCTTCAACACATTCCTGTGTCTCAGCCACCAGAGCCAGACGCACCCGCTGTGCGCCCGGGTTATGCCCCAGCATATTACGAGCCAGGTAGCTGCCCGGTAATACAGTGACATGGCTCTGTGCAAAGAGTGCACGGGCAAATTCTGTTTCGTTCATGCCCAGAGCATCTGGAATGCGTGGCCACAGGTAAAAGCCCGCATCGGGCAGGCGCACATCCATCACGGGCTCCAAAATGGGCATGACGGCGGCAAACTTTTCTTTGTACAGCGCCCGGTTGTGCTCGACATGGCTTTCGTCGGACCAGGCCGCAATCGATGCGTGCTGAATGGGCAGCCCCATGGCGCCACCGTGGTAGGTGCGGTAGAGCAGGAAGGATTTGAGCAGCTGCGCATCTCCGGCTACGAAACCGCTGCGCAAGCCCGGTACATTGCTGCGCTTGGAAAGGCTGGTAAAGGCCACCAGGTTGCGAAAATCGCTGCGGCCCAGTTTGACGGCAGCCTGCAGACCACCCAGTGGTGCTTCGTCACGGAAATAAATTTCGCTGTAGCACTCGTCAGAGGCGATGACAAAGCCATGGCGGTCCGACAGGTCAAACAGTTTTTTCCACTCATCTAGCGGCATGACCGCACCGGTCGGGTTGCCCGGAGAGCAGACAAACATCAGCTGCGTCTTGGCCCAGACATCGGCAGGCACGCTGTCCCAGTCCACGGCAAAGTTGCGCGCAGGGTCGCTGGAGACAAAGTACGGCTGCGCACCCGCCAGCAGCGTGGCACCTTCATAGATTTGATAGAAGGGGTTGGGGCAGAGCACAGTTGCGCCGGCCTGCGTCGGGTCAACAATGGTTTGTGCAAACGAGAACAAGGCCTCGCGGGAGCCATTGACGGGCAAAACCTGGGTTGCGGCATCTACCGAGATACCGTAACGGCGCTGCATCCAGTCACTGCAAGCCTGACGAAGACGCACATCACCTGCGGTGGCGGGGTAGTTGGCCAGCCCTGTCAGGTTGGCTGTCAAGCTGGTTTTGATGAATTCCGGCGTCTCATGGCGCGGCTCTCCAATACCCAGACTGATGTGGTGCAGTGAAGAAGGTGGGGTAACACCCGCAAAAAGTTGGCGCAGCCGCTCAAACGGGTACGGCTGAAGGTGTTGAAGCAGGGGATTCATGGTGCAAATATTATGCGGTGAGATTGCGCATGCAATGGCGCTTTATGCGCGATGTTTGGGGTCTTGATGTTGAATGTGCATGCCTGCAGCCCTTGCTTGCTGGGGTATTACACGGGCGCTTAGTACAAGGCCTAGGACCATCGGTCGAGCTTGCGCGGTACAAACCTTTTGATACATTTTGAAAAGGTGAGGGGCCGTTCCATGCAAAAACCGATGCTTTGGTTACTCAGGCGCTGCAAACTGGGCTGGAAGTTGTCGTGTGTGGCAATCATTGGCCTGCTGTCGATGGGCGCTATCTGGGCAGCTTCCTATGCCTCGGTGGCTGCAGATGTGCAACTGGCCATTGCGGTGGCTGGCGCACTGTGTTTTGTGTATGTGCTGTATGGCGTTTATCGCAATATGTCGTATGAGATCGTGCGTCTGCTTTGCGCCATGGAGCAGGCTGCGCAAGGCAATCTGACACATCGGATCACAGCGACTGGTTCTGATGAGCTTGCAGACATGGCGCGGCTGCTCGATAGCATGGTGGTGGCGCTGTCGAGCATGGTGGCGGAGATTCGCAGCAATGCAGCGCTGGTCACGCAGGCAGGGCATACGCTGACGCAGGACAACCGGGCTTTGGCAGAACGCACCGAGTTGCAGGCGACCAATGTGGCCCAGACGGTGGTGAGCGTGGAGCAGGTGACCGCCGTGGTGCAAAACAGTGCGGAAGCGGCGGTGGCGGCCGACCGCTACACCACACAGCTGCGCAAGGTGGTGGAGCAAGGCAGCGGCGTGATGGAACAGGCCGTGCACTCCGTAGAAGCCATTGAGCGTGGGGCGGGGCGCATGTCCGAGATCATTGCTGTGATTGATGGCATTGCTTTTCAGACCAATATTTTGGCGCTCAATGCCGCGGTAGAAGCGGCACGTGCCGGAGAGCAGGGCAGAGGTTTTGCCGTGGTCGCTTCCGAAGTGCGCAGTCTGGCGCAGCGCTCTTCTGAGGCGTCCAAAGAAATCCGTCTGCTCATCGAAGAGTCGGTGCAGCAAGTGGCCAGCAGTACGCGGCTGATTCGCCAGGCGGGCGAGGGCATGCAGCAGGTGGCAGACGGCATACGCAGCGTGGCCGGGCACGTAGAAGCTATTTCTGAGTCAGGCAACAGTCAGGGGACGGGTTTGCAGCAGATCAATCTGGCGGTGCATGGCATAGACCAGGTGACGCAGGAGAATGCGCTGATGGTGCGCAACGTGGTGCAGGAAGCGCAGGCGCTGGAGTTGCGCGCGGCCACACTGTCTGAGGCTGTGGAGCGCTTTCGCTTGCAGCAAGGCACGGCGGTTGAGGCGGTGGCTCTGGTTGAGCGCGCTGTGGCGCTGCGACGCATGGGCATGCCGCTGCAGCAGTACCTGAAAGCGCTGAGTGATCCGCAGCAGCCCTTTCATGACCGTGATATGTACGTTTTTGTGCTGGACAGCGCGGGACGCTATCTGGCGTTTGGCGGCAATGCAGCAAAGTGCGGCAGCCGTGTCCAAGACGTGCAGGGAGTGGATGGCAATGCGTTGCTCGACGCTATCGTGGCGCAGGCTGAACATGGGCCGGGATGGGTGGAGTACGACTTCACCAATCCCGTCCTAGGCAAAGTGCAGGCCAAGATGTCGTATGTGTGCAAGCAAGATGGGGTGTATCTGGGCTGCGGCGTCTACAAGAGTTTTGCCGGTTAGCGGCAAGCTTGCCGGGACTGTAGCGCTGGGTTGCAGTTTTAAGTTTCAGCTCTGGCGCAAGCCCCGCGCCTTGGCCAAAGCCGCTGCAATAGCGGCTTTTTTGTCGGGCACCACCACGGGCGCAGGTGCGGTGGCCTGTGCATTGGCAGGCTCGGCGTCTGTGCTTTGTGCGCGTGCCTGGTGCACGGCATAACGAGCTTTGGCATGTTCGGCCAGCTGGGCAGACCAGGCATCCCAGCCCGTGCGCTCGTCGCTGACCACATCCAGCTCAATGCAGTCGACGGGGCACACAGGTATGCACAGCTCACAGCCCGTGCAGTGCTGGGCGATGACGGTGTGCATTTGCTTGTTGGCGCCCAGGATGGCATCGGTGGGGCATGCTTTGATGCACAGCGTGCAGCCAATGCACCAGTTCTCGTCAATGCGCGCCAGCGTGAGCGGGCCTTCAATGCCAAATTTTGTGTTGAGCGGGGCGACGGGCTGGCCAGTGATGGCGGCCAGACGTGCAATGCCCTGAGCACCACCTGGCGGGCACTGGTTGATGGGGGCGCCTTCGTGCGCAATCGCCTGGGCGTAGCTGGCGCAGTCAGGGTAGCCGCAGCGCGTGCATTGCGTTTGCGGCAGGGCGGCATCAATGGAAAAAGCCAGTCCGGTCAGGGCTGGCTTGGGCTGAAACTCAGGCATGCTGGGGGTGTTAACCGCGGCGGCGCTGCTTGGCTAGAGGTGGCGCTGCCTTGGCTGGCGTATTTTTCGTGGGTGCCAAGTCTGGCGCAACTTGTGCAGTCGTGCTGTGAGCGCTGGCCAATTCCCCGTCATCTTCAGGCGCACGGTTGACACTGGCCTGGGGATGGTGGGACAAAATAAAGTCACGCACCTGGGGGTAGACCACTTCGCGCCAGCGGCGGCCGCTGAAGATGCCGTAGTGTCCGGCACCTTGCACTTCTAGGTGCTGGCGGCTGCTGGCCGGAATTTGCGCACACAGGTCTTGCGCCGCGCGGGTCTGGCCTGCGCCAGAAATGTCGTCCAGCTCGCCTTCTACGGTGAACAAGGCGGTGGTCTGAATGTCTTGTGGCTTGACGCGCTCGAGCTGACCTTCTGGTGAACGCACATCCCATGTGCCGTTGACCAGCTTGAAGTCCTGGAACACGGTTTGAATGGTCTCCAGGTAATAGTCGGCATCCATGTCCAGCACGGCGTTGTATTCGTCGTAGAACTTGCGGTGCTGTTCGGCGCTGGCGTCGTCACCTTTGACCAGATCCTTGAAATAGTCATAGTGGCTGCTGGCGTGGCGGTCTGGGTTCATGGCCACAAAACCGGTGTATTGCAGAAAACCGGGGTAGACACGGCGGCCAGCACCTGGGTAGCTGTCGGGCACGCGATAGATCACATTGTTCTCAAACCACTCAAAGCTGCGCTGGGTGGCGAGGTTGTTGACCGATGTGGGCGATGAACGGGCATCAATCGGGCCACCCATCATGGTCATGGACAGCGGCGTTTTCTCGCCCCGGCTGGCCATGAGTGAAATGGCGGCCAGCACAGGCACCGTAGGCTGGCATACGCTGATGACGTGGCAGTTGCCGTATTGCTTTTGCAGATAACGGATGAAATCCTGGACGTAGTTGATGTAGTCATCCAGGTGAAATTCACCATCGGCCATTGGCACCAGCCGCGCATTTTTCCAGTCGGTAATGAACACTTTGTGGTCACCGAGCAGACTGCGCACGGTATCGCGCAGCAGCGTGGCGTAGTGACCAGACAGGGGTGCCACAACCAGCACCGGCGGCTGGGCCAGCAATTTGTCCAGCGTTTGGGAGTCGTCGGAAAAACGTTTGAAGCGACGCAGCTCGCAAAACGGCTTGTCCATCTCTACGCGTTCCATGATGGTGACGTTCACACCCTGGACAGGCACGCTGGTGATACCAAATGCGGGCTTTTCATAGCCCTTGCCCAGACGGTAAAACAGATCAAAGCCTGCCGAGATGCGCTGAGAAAATGGGTTTTGAGACAACGGCAGCAGGGGGCTGGTGTAGAGCTTGGCCGTAGCCTGTGCAAAATCTGCAAATGGCTCAATCAATGCGCGCTGGGTTTCATAGAGCTGGTAGAGCATGGCAGGGGATATTTCTCTTTATGTTGCGGTGCAATATAGCAGCATGTGCCCGACGAAAGGAAACGATTATTCTCCATATCCAGTCGCTGCGGCGACAGGTGGGCGCACGCACTGCCTGTTCTGCTGTTAGGCAACTTCTGTCAATGGCGCAAACTGGTCGTTGTGCGCTCCTTTATTTTTTAAATATTTAAAAAAGTAGCTGCTAACGCTGATGCAGCATTGTTTTTGAATGCTTTTGTATCTGAAATCAAGGAGCTGAAAGCGTTAGTAGCTATGTTTTTGTAAATGTGAATTATTCTGGTGCAGCACCGTCTGGTCGTGTGCTGGCAATGGCGGCCACTTCGCTGGCCGGCAGGTGCTTGAGGCGGTGGTCGCTCCACACCTGGCGCCAGCGGCGCGCGCCTGGCAGACCATGGCGCAAGCCCAGCATATGGCGGGCAATGGCGTACCAGTGCGTGCCGTGCTCGCGCGCTTCACGCTCCATATAGGCCACCATGGCCTGTTCTACACCCACGTGCGTCAGCTGTGAGGGTGCGCCACCAAAGTACAGCTCGTCCCAGCGCGACAGCCACCAGGGGTTGTGATAGGCCTCGCGCCCAATCATCACGCCATCTACTTGCTGCAGCTGCTCTTGCACAACGTCATCGGTTTTGATGCCGCCATTGATGGCAATCGTCAGGTGCGGAAAATCTCGCTTGAGCTGGGCCACCACGTCATAGCGCAGCGGTGGAATGTCGCGGTTTTCTTTGGGGCTCAGCCCTTGCAGCCATGCATTGCGGGCATGCACGATGAAGACGTTACAGCCGGCATCGGCCACGGTGCCGACAAAATCGCGCACAAAGTCATAGGTCTCAATTTTGTCGATACCAATGCGGTGCTTGACGGTGACAGCAATGTCCACCACATCGCGCATGGCCTTGACACCATCGGCCACCAAATCAGCCTCTCGCATCAGACAGGCACCGAATGCACCGCGCTGTACCCGCTCGCTGGGGCAGCCGCAGTTGAGGTTGATTTCGTCGTAGCCCCAGTCCTGGCCCATCTTGGCTGCCTTGGCCAAATCGGCGGGTTCGCTGCCACCCAGTTGCAGCGCCAGCGGGTGCTCTTCCTGGTTAAAGCGCAGGTGGCGCGGTACATCACCGTGCAGCAGAGCGCCGGTGGTAATCATTTCTGTGTACAGCAGGGTGTGCTGGCTCAGCAGGCGGTGCAGGTAGCGGCAATGCCGGTCGGTCCAGTCCAGCATGGGCGCAACGGACATACGCCAAGGACTTGTAATTGCTTGATTGTTAGCGTTTGTGCTTGAATTCATTGAGTTTTTTGCTGTCACGCAGTGGTTGCTTTTTAAGCGCGTTTCAGCACATTTCTATACATTTTGAATGTCTCGCTGCTACGATGCAGCTTCACGAAAAGCCTTGTTGCAATCTATAAGCATTGCAGCGCGCAAGAAGGCAGATTGAGCAATTTTCTATACAGCGCAGATACGGCGTCAGGAGAAGGGCAAAACCGTCTTTCCCGAATCTCAAACATTCTGCGGGCGTGCGCTGGCCGCAGAATGGAAGACAAGGCGAGAGTCTGAGCTGGAAAAAGAGCTGTCTTCCGGTTAGCACTCTGTACGTGATGACAGCCTACTGGATATCTAGCAGGATTATGTCAGCGCGCAGGGGGGCGTGTCTGATTGGGGGCGAAGCAAGAAGCCAAATATCAAGCGATGTGATACAGGGTAGCTTTGCGAAGAAGTAGTCCGCCGAGTGGCGGCTGCAGTTTTTGTGGATTACGCCGTGCCTGCGGTGGCTGGAGTCTGCGGGTGCTGCAGCTGTCCTGAATGGTCCGGCCTGGGTTCGGCGTTGCCTGAGACATGCAGCTATTTCAACTGGATCAACGCCGTCATTTACAGTGCTGGATCTGGCTCGTACTGAATGACTGTGCATCCGTGCTGTATCTAAGCCTCGAAGCCGCTCACGCTTTATTTGCCTGAAAAAGCAGCGGGTGATTTGTTGAAAAATGCGTTGATTCCACAAGAGAAATCGGCTGTTCTTGTGCATTGAAGAAAGGCCTGTGCTTCGGCATTGAGCTGAGTGTGCAAATCTTGATCAAAGCTGACTCTCATCAGACGCCGAATCTGGCCATACGCTTGTGTGGGACCGTTGGCTAGCTGTTTGGCCAGCCGCATGACTGCAGACGGCAGATCTGCAATTGGCAGAACGCGGTTGATAAGCCCGAGACGCAGTGCTTGCTCAGTGTTCAGTGGTTCGCTGAGAAGTGCAATTTCCAGCGCATGGCGTAGACCCACGAGACGTGGCAAGGTCCAAGAGGCTCCAACATCACAGCTGGCGCCGAGTTTGGTGTATGCCATATTGAATTGCGTACCTTCTGCAGCAAGCACCATGTCGGCGTGCAGCATCAAAGACAGACCAGCCCCTGCTGCTGCCCCCTGTACTTGTGCGATGACTGGGGCGTTGCCGCTGGCTAGCAGCGTAACTGCCATGTGCAATGGGGCAATAAGGTCTTGGGCAGCCTGTTCTGGGTTGGCTTGCAGAGCTGCAAGATCGCCGCCCGCCATGAAGGCGCGGCCTTCGCCTCGCAGCACGATGCAGCGCACACTGGCGTCTTGTGTGAGTTGCTGAACGGCTTGTAGCAGGGCTTGGGCCATGGGCACGTTGATAGCGTTGAGTGCGCTGGGGCGGTTGAAGGTGATTGTGGCGACACCTTGCTGTTGCTCGATGTGTATGGGTTGGGAAGTTTGTTCGCTCATACCGTTATGTTTCAGTTTGGTAAAAATAGACGCCATAAGCCATAAGCCATAAGCCATAAGCCATAGTCAAATCCCTGCTCGGGATATGTTTGCTTCCAAGTTTTGTGTTTTTTAGGGGGCTAGCTTTGTTTTTAAATTCTTAGGCAGGACAACTTTGTCTGTTTCAGGTTCGCTGATACAGCGCATCAATCTCATTGGCATAGGTTTTGTAAATGCTGGAGCGGCGCACTTTCATCGTCGCCGTGACTTCCCCGTCGTCGTGATCCAGCTCTTTGGTCAGCAGATGGAATTTGCGAATTTGTGACACTTGCGCCAGACGTGCGTTGCCTTGGTCGATGACAGTTGTGATGAGCTGTTGTACGCGTTCGTTCTCGACCAGTGAACGAAAGTGTGTGAAGGCAATACGCTGGGTTTCCGCCCATTTGCCCACGGTTTCGTAGTCGATTTGGACGAGTGCACTGACGAACTTGCGTCCATCTGCCACTACGATGCATTCCTTGATGTAGGGGCTGCCTTTCATGGTGTTTTCTATCTCGGATGGCGTAAGGTTCTTGCCACCTGCGGTGATCATGATGTCTTTCAGTCGGTCCACGATTTGCAGCTGCCCATTGACTTCACGCACTACGTCGCCGGTGTGCAGCCAGCCGTCCTGCAAGGTCTGGGCTGTTGCTTCAGGGTTTTTGTAGTAGCCCACAAAGACCATGTCGCCCTGAATTTGAAATTCGCCTGTCACCGTGTCAATGCGGTGCCTGACACCTTGTGTGGGAATGCCTACGGTGCCCACTTGTACATGGTGCAGTTCGTGGCCGGTGACCATACCGGTCGATTCTGTCAGGCCGTACACCTCAATCAGTGGCACACCAATCACGCGGAAGAAATGCACCACATCGGGGGGAATGGGCGCTGCTCCTGTGAGCGCCACGGTGGCTTCGCGCAGGCCAATGAAGTTTTGCAGCGAACGCAAAATCAACCAATAGTGCATGCCAAAGCGCAGGCGCTGGCCCAGGCTCCATTGGCTGCGCGGCTTTTCGGCCAAGGGCGTGCAGGCTGCAAAGGCGCGCTCGAACAGGCGCTGGCGGACGCTGCCGGCTTCCTGCAGCTTGATGGTGATGGAGGCGTGCAGCTTTTCCCAGATGCGTGGCACGCCCAAAAACATGCTAGGGGCAATCTCGCGCAAATCTTCCTGCACGGTGCGAATAGATTCACCAAAGTGCACTTGTGAGCCGAGATAGATTGGGCAGAACGTGGTGAGCATTTGCTCGGCCACGTGGCACAGCGGCAGGTAGGACAGGTGGGTGGTGTCTGCGTGCATGTGCAGTCGCTCCACAATGCCTGGCACCACGCCGCGAATGTTGCGGTACGAAATCATCGCACCCTTGGGTTTGCCCGTGGATCCGGAGGTGTAGATCATCAGACCCAGATCGTCCAGTGTTTGCGTTTGCAGAGCTTGGTCGATCCATGTGGACTGGCCTTGGCGTGCCCCCAGTTGCTCGACTTCGGCAAAAGTCAGAATGTGCGCGCGCTGCTCGGGCGTGAAGCTGCGCAGGCCTTTGGTCTCCATGACGATGATCTTGCGCAGCTTGGGCAGCTCCGGCCACGCTTGCAGCAGTTTGTCAGTCTGTTCCTGGTCTTCGCAGACCATGATTTCTATGTCGGCATGCCCCACCACGTACGCCACTTCTGGCGTGGGGCTGGTTGGGTACACGCCGACAGTGAGGCCGCCCATCAAGCCTGTGCCCATTTGTGCCAGCACCCACTCGATGCGGTTTTCGGCAATCACACCGACATGGCCGCCGGCGCTCAGGCCCATGCAGCGCAGGCCCATGCCAAAGTGGCTGGCGCGTTCGTAGTAGCTGGCCCAGGTAAAGGGTTTCCAGATCCCAAAGTCTTTTTGCCGGATGGCAACGCGCTGCGCGTCGCTGCGAGCGCGTTCACGCAGCATTTGAGGCAGGGTGGATTCGGGCAGTTGCAGCGTGGGGTTCATGGCGTCAATCGGCATTCAGAAAATGAAGAAAAGCAGGGTGCAAAAGCGTTCAGGACAACCAGCGTTTGCGCCGCTTGTAGTGCTTGATGTCTTTGAAACTTTTGGCCTCGCCATGACCGCCCATGCCCAGATAAAACTCGCGCACATCGGGGTCGTTGGAGAGCTTTTCGGCGCTGCCGTTGATGACGATTTTTCCGTTCTCCATGATGTAACCGCTGTGAGCGACCGCCAGAGCCACGGTGGCGTTTTGCTCCACCAGCAGCATGGAGGTACCGTGCTCGGCATTGATGCGGGCAATGATGGTGAAGATGTCTTCCACCAGCTTGGGGGAAAGGCCTAGCGAGGGTTCGTCCAGCAAAATCAATTCGGGTTGCGCAATCAGTGCGCGGCCAATGGCCAGCATTTGCTGCTCTCCACCTGAGAGGTAGCCTGCCAATCCCTTGCGGCGTTCGTGCAGGCGTGGAAAGTAGGTGTAGACCAGATCAAAGTCGGGCGCTTTGGCGCTGGTGCGGCCGGTGAGCGCATAGGTGGAGGCAATAAGGTTCTCCTCGACCGTGAGATCTTCAAACACGCGCCGACCTTCCATGACATGCGATAGACCTTGGCGCACCAGTTGCTGGGGCGCAGTGCTGCCTATGTCTTTCCCGTTGAAGCGGATAGCGCCGGATTCCAGAACACCATCTTCCAGCTCCAGCAGACCCGATGCTGCCTTGAGAGTGGTGGATTTGCCCGCGCCATTGCTGCCCAGCAGAGCCACGATCTGGCCCCGTGGAACGGCTATGGACAGACCACGCAGGGCCTGTACAACCTTGTTGTAGATCACTTCAATATTGTTGATCTCGAGGACATTGTCTGTGGTGGTCTGCATGGCGTTATCAAGCTTGTAAACAAGGGAGCTCAGAAGGTGCACTCTGTGCGCTGCCTGGCGGGTGTTACTTCGTCAGTGAAATCCATTCAGACGCGGGAAGCATTTTTTTTGCCTTGAAGTCCGCACGGTAGACGCGGCCAACAGGAATGGAGTTGCCCTTGATAGTGATGGGCACACCAATCAAGCCTCCGGTATCAAAGTTTTCCAGGCTGTTGAGCGCAGCTTTGAGGTTAGCCCCTGTCAATGGTTTGCCAGTCTTCAGACAGCGGCGCGCCGATTCAGTGAATAGCATGGCGGCCAGAAAGCCCTGGATGTAGGCCGTGCTCTGGTACTCGGGGCGCATCGCGCGGATTTTCTCCAGCATCGGCGCCTTCTCGGTGTCGTAGTAGTAGCGGAATGGCATAACGCCCATGAAACCGTCACCGTTTTCACCCATCTGCATGACGGTGGAGTTATCCATGGTCCAGAAGGTGCCCATCCATTTGCTGGTCATGCCCATTTGCTTGCCTTGAGTCACAAACTCGGGAATGGGGGCAAGGATGTAGCCGTGGAAGATGGTGTAGTCAGGCGCGGCACGGCGCAGCTTGATGACTTCGGTGGAGATATCTACGCTGCCAGCGGGCGTCATGATCTTGATGGGCACGTTCAGACCCATTTCCTTCGCGAGCTTTTCGCTGCTCTCAATCGGGTCGCGGCCAAACTCAGAGTCCGAGTAGACGAAGGCCACTTTGGCGCCCGGTTTTTCCTTGGCAATGTGACGCAGCAAGATGCCGAACATCTCTGTGTAATCAGGGCCGACCAAAAACTGATTGGGGTATTTTTTGGGGTTGTTCAACTCGGTGGCAAATGAGGCACCCGCCATCAAGATGTTGCTGTTGCGATTGAGCTCAGGGTTGATGGTTTTGGCAAAGCCGGTGGAGTCGCCGTAGTAGAGGTTGATTTTGTTCTGGCTTGTGAGTTTTTTGAAGGTGGCAACCGAGACATCCACCTTGTAGCCTGTGTCTTCTGGAACGTATTTGAGCTTGCGACCTTCTACGCCACCGGCGTCATTGGTCATCTTCACAAAGTCGGCAATCCCCGCGTTGATGCCCACGCCCGCAAAGGCAAATACGCCTGTCATGGGAATGGAGCCGCCAATGACGATGTCTTCGTTGATTTGCGCCAGCACACTCAAGGGCGATGCGGCCAGTGCGCTGGCACCGACTGACGCAGCAGCCATCAGCATGCTGCGGCGGGGCTGAGAAATCAGAGTTTTTTCCATGCTTGTCTCCTGGTGGTTGTTGTGGCAGAAAAGTGCCGGAGGACTCAATTGCGGAAAGGCCAGAGGTGGAAGTAACGGCGAATGCGACGCCAGATTTCCGCCAGGCCATGGGGCTCAAAAACCAAGAATCCGATGATCAGTAAACCGAAGATGACAGTGCGCACGGGCGAGAGGAAAACTGCCAGTTCGGTACCACCGGGTAGCACGGACACCAGCAGCTTGAGTATCTCGGGCACCATCGTCATGAAGACCGCGCCGAGGATGCCGCCGAGGATGGAGCCCATGCCTCCGACGATGATGGCTGCGAGAAAGAAAATGGACATCAAGAGCGGGAAGCTCTCTGGTGTGACCACACGGAAAAAATACGCCCACATCCCGCCTGCGACACCAGCGTAGAACGATGACAGGCCAAACGACAGCAGCTTGTAGCGCAGCAGTGGGATACCCAGCACTTCAGCCGAAATATCGCGATCACGGATGGCGATAAAAGCGCGACCAATGCGTGTGCGAAACAGGTTGGCTGCGCCAAGCAACATCAGGATGGTGACGGGCACAATCAGCCAATACAGCCGGAACGAGGTGTCCAGCGGCATGCCAAACAAGCTGGCTGGGTTGATCGACAGCCCCGTGGTGCCGCCCGTGAGCTTCATATTGCTGAACAGAAAGTGCGCAATGAAAGAGGCCGCAATGGTGGCAATTGCCAGATACAGCCCTTTGACGCGTAGTGAAGGAATGCCAACGACGATGCCGCCAACCATGGCGACCAAGCCGCTTGCCAGCAGATTGAGCAAAAATGGCGTGCTCCAGTGCGTCTCCAGCACAGCCACTGTATAGGCACCCAAACCCATGAAAGCAGCCTGCCCCAGACTGACCAGACCGGTGTAACCGGTGAGGATGTTCAAGCCGGTGGCGCTGGCCACATTGATGGCAACCAGACAGGCCATGTAGAGCCAGTATTCCGTCGCCACAAAGGGAAAGAGCATGAGCAGGGCGGCTGCGAGGCACAGCCAGACTTTTTGTGTGCGAGAGTCAAACAGGGCAGCATCTGCCACATAACTTTCTTTGAGCGTTCCAATGCGCATGGCTCGGTGTCTCCTGGGTTCTGGTTCTGGGCTTAGAGCCGCTCGATTTCGTGTGTACCAAACAGGCCATACGGGCGGATCATCAAGATCACCACCAGCACAATGAAGGTGGCTAGCAACTTGTATTCACCGCCCAGATAGGCCCCGGCCAGCGCTTCGACTAGTCCAATCACCAGACCGCCAATGAGTGCACCCAGTACGCTGTCGAGGCCGCCCACAATCACGACGACGAGTACGGATAGACCAAACACGCCCATGCTGGAGGACAGGCCGCCGATGGAGCCGACGATGATTCCTGAGACAGCGGCAATCATGGCGGAGACCACCCACGCGAGCGAGAACACCCGGGGCACGTTGATGCCTACGGAGTAGGCTGCAGCCTGATCGCTGGCGGTGGCACGCAGTGCCACACCACCGCGCCAGAAACGGAACACCAGCAGCACAGTAGCGATGAACACCACGGCAATTACAGAGCCCCAAAACACCTTAGGTGCGAGGAAGACTTCACCGAGCATGATGGGCTGAGTGGGCATAAAGTCCGGTAGACGACGCTGATCGGCTGTCCAGATCATTTCCACAATGCCTATCAGCACGGAGGCCAGACCCACCGTGACCATGAACACCGAGATGGGGGGCTCACCTAGCAGGGGGCGAATGATGGTTCGCTCAATCACTGCACCTAGCACACCGCTGGCCAACACTGCTGCGGGTATGGCAAGCCACAAAGGCAGCGCCCACATTGCGGCAAAGGTGAAAAACAGATAAGCCCCCATCATGAGCACTTCACCAATGGCGATATTCACCACCCGCGTGGCCTTGTAGACCAGCACAAAGGCCAGTGCTGCGAGGGCGTACAAACCACCGCTGGCAATGCCAGTGAGGCTGATTTCAAACAGATAGGCCCAATCCATCATGCGGCTCCTGCGGTGCTGTGGAATTTATGGCGCAGATCGTGGACATCGCCGGAGCCCAGATAGGCTTTGATGACCTCGGGGTTGCCTTGCACGTCAGAAGGCAAGCCTTGTGCAATGACCTGGCCAAAGTTGAGCACCACCACGTGATCAGACAGATCCATGACCATGCCCATGTCATGCTCGACCATGAGCACAGTCACATCCCATTCGGTGCGTACATCGAGGATGAAGCGGGCCATGTCTTCGGTCTCTTCGCGATTCATGCCGGCGACAGGCTCATCGAGCATGAGGATTTCGGGCTGCATGGCCAGCGCGCGGGCCATTTCCACGCGCTTTTGCAATCCGTAGGAGAGGGCCGCGACGGGCGCATGGCGGATATGGTCGATCTCTAGAAAATCGATGATGCGCTCTTCAATGTCTGCGCGCAGCGCGGCTTCTTCGCGGCGTGCCTTACCTATGTAGAACAGCGCGTCGAGCACATTAGTTTTCAGGTGGGCATGGCGGCCCAGCTTGATGTTGTCGAGCACCGTCATGCCGCGAAACAGTGCAATGTTTTGGAAGCTGCGGCCCAAACCCCTCTTGGCGCGCTGGGGCGCTGGGATCCGGGTGATGTCTTGTCCTTTGAAGGCAATGCGGCCTTCTGTGGGTTTGTAAAAGCCTGAGATGGTGTTGAACAGCGAAGTCTTGCCAGCCCCGTTGGGGCCGATGACCGCAGTGATGGAGCCTGGCTGCACATCGAAGCTAACTCCGGTCAGGGCTTTGACGCCACCAAAAGCCAAGGTCAGACCGTTGACACTGAGCAGCGGCGATGTCGTGGCCTGTGAGGTTTGATGAGTTTGCATGAAAGCGAAGGCTCCACAAAATTTATCTACTTGCGAGTAGATTTTGTGGAGATATGCATTTTTCGTAATCAGTGCTTACCCATTCGGTGAAAACCTTAAGGCACTGTCAAACAAAAGAATTTTAAATAAATGACATGTGTGATGACTTGATAAATATGATTTGATGGATGCTTACCTAAGAGTAGACTTTTGTTTTTTTATGGCCTCCCATCATGTCGAAGTTCACTGAAATAAACGTGCGCTCTGCCTCGTCGCAAGCCCTTTCTGCTCGTGAGCAAAGTCGCATGGCAAAGCGCCAGGCTGTGCTTTCAACGGCGGCCCAGCTGTTTAATGAGAGAGGGTTTCATGCCACTTCATTGGACGATATTGCAGCCCGTTTGGGTGTGAGCAAACCCACGCTGTACTACTACGTTAAAAGTAAGGATCAGATCTTGCTTGAATGTGTGCGGCAGGGCCTAGAGATGACGTTAGAGGGCATTGAAGTGTCACGTCAGGCTGGTGGAACGGCGTTGGATCAGCTGGAAGCTTGCATGCGTGTTTACGCGCGCATCGTCACCATGGACTTTGGCATGTGCTTGATCAGGGTCGGGGATGAACAGTTGCCTCCCGAGAGTCGGAAGGCATTGCGCCGCATGAAGGCGCAAATTGATCTTGCATTTCGGCGTTTGGTGGAAGCAGGCGTACAGCAGGGCCTTTTGGCACCTTGCGATCCAAAAATGACGGCCTTCATGATTGGTGGTGCGTTGAGCTGGATTGGCAAATGGTACGACAGCGGAGGAGCTTACTCCCCTGACGAAATTGCCGAGCAAGCAGTCAGGACCTTGCTCCAAGGAGTTTTATTGCGCGAGTCTGCGTCTTAGCTAACTGTCGGCGCATCGAACGGATACATACAAGATGTGTTTTTTGCACACGTTTATCTAAAAGCCGCGTGAATCCGTCGTTTTATTACCCATTGAGCAAGAGCGCAGCGGACATGCGTGGAGATGGACCAGACTTGCAACGGTGTCGGTGTGCTTGGGTGTTATGGGTGATTTTTCGGTCTGTAGCACAGCCTGTAGGACCCCGGAAAACGCCCCAAACCCCGAATTGCCTGACCGGTGCTAAGCAGCAGGCCTTCGCAGCGCTGGCAGAGCTCCCTGTCAACAAGGAAGCGTGCGGATGGCTCTACTGCAAACGCGGCACAGATACGCTGGAAAAATCAAGTCGTTATCGTGCACAAGCACGGGAAAATTTCACGGAAAAGGTATTTGCTTGCATGGCTGCAGCACCTGCAAGCCGCTGTGCGTAACAGCAGCCATGCTGGTGAGGTTTGGCACTGCGTCGGACACACATGGGCAAAAAAAGGAGCCACGTTTTGGAAGCTGCTCGCAGGCCTGTAAATACAGATGCCTTCTGTTTTTTGAAAAAAAAGCCTGCTCGGTCTGAGCAGGCTTGGTTTAGCAGTTAGTTTTTCTTAGTTCACTGCATCTTTTAATGCTTTGCCTGGGCTGAACTTGGGCACTTTGGTTGCTTTGATCTTCAGTGCCTCGCCGGTACGTGGATTGCGGCCATTGCGCGCTGCACGTGTCGTTACGCCAAAGCTGCCAAAGCCCACCAGCGACACAGTGTCGCCCTTTTGCAGGGAGGCCTTGACCACCTCCAAGGTTGCATCCAGTGCGCGAGCAGCAGATGCTTTGGACATGTCGGCGTTGTTTGCAATGTAGGCAATCAGTTCAGATTTGTTCACAGGTGCTTTCTTTTCGGTAAATCAGGGATGTAGAGCTTATTACACAAGCGCTGGCAGCTCTCTTTGTTCACTGTAAATTTTGCGTATTTTGATCACCATTGCCTCCGGGCAACCACTGCAAGACAGAAATTACGGGGCAACCTGCGACGAGCGCAGATATAACACTACAGCGCATTCAAGAAGCGGCAGCAGCGTGTGACAGAGCCGAGCTACCATCTCGGCATTGATGTCAGGGTCACAGCAGTAGGCCTGACAGAACCCGGAAGCTGCCGGGAGTCACCTCCCGTACTCCATAAGAAATAGGGCGCTTTGATGCCTGTGATCGAGACTTCCACCGAGAAAAAAAACAACCGTTTGCTGTGGGGGCCTGAATCTTCGTCTCCACTCACGGATGAGGCACTGCACTTCAAGCGTTGGCGCCGTCGAACCTGGCAGTTGCATGCGTCGGTACTGCTAAGCCACCTGTATGCCTTTGGACTTTTCCTGGGACACAGCTGGGCAGGCTATGCACCTTTGAACGCTGTGCTGCTGTATGGCCTGTGGGTGGGCATTGGCATGGCATTTATCACCTGGGCATACGCCAGTGGCTGGAGCCAAACCAGACGAGATCCGGGCTTATTTCTTGTGCACCAGCTGCTCGCAATCATTGGAACGCTGGGTCTGCTGATTGCGGCTCCACAGGTTGCATTTCAGGCACTGGTGATGCTGATGGTTTTCAGTGCAGATGGCTTTCTTGCACGACGGCGCACCAGCTTCTGGATGACGTGGGGCTGCACGCTCATTGCCGTAGCGGTCATCATTTGCTGGCTGGGGCCCCAGATGCGCATGACCACCGATACGCTGGCAGGGCAGTTGCTGGCCATTGGGGTTGTGTTCGGGGCTGTCGTGCGTTGCAGCATTCTTGTGACGTACTTTCGCAGCATGCAATTTCGCCTCAGTGCGAGCAACGAGAAACTGGCCATTGCACTGACACAAATCGAAGAATTGATGCGCAATGACGAATTGACTGGGCTGGCGAACAGGCGGGGCGTCATGGAGCTGTTGCAGCAGTGCATTGAGACCGCACAGCGAGATGGTTCTGCGCTGTGCGTTGCATTGCTGGATATTGACTATTTCAAGCATGTCAACGATCGCTATGGACATGAAGGCGGTGACCAGGTACTGCGCGCTTTTGGCCAGCTTCTGTCTTCACAATTGCGCGCTGTGGATTGCGGTGGCCGCTACGGTGGCGAAGAATTCTTGCTGCTGTTGCCTGGAACGTCATTGAGTGAGGCTGGCGTCCTGCTGGAGCGCATTCGCACGCACACAGAGTCTCTGCCATGGTCGAAAAAGATCGACAAAGATCTTCAGGTGACTTGCACCCTGGGTGCCACTTTGTACCGGGCTGGCGAAGCCGTGGAAACGGTGATTGCCCGTGCAGATGCGGCCATGTACCGTGGCAAGGTCGCAGGACGCAATTGCGTTGTGCTTGATTAACGAAACGCGGGGTTCAGCAATCCGGCGGGTCAACCACACCATTGGTGCGCCACAGCCCCGCTTTGCGTGCCTTCGCTTCTTGTTCTGCAAACGCATACTGGCCGCGTTCTTGCGGTGACTGCTTCTGAGCATCGGCATGAGAGCACCGGGCCAGTCCCACGGTCAGCATGGCCAGCCCTGCATCCAGCGTACGCGGGCCATCAGGGGCGGACGCTGGAGCCACCCAGACAGTGCACACACGGTGCTGTTGGTGGTCAACTTTGCTGCACCGCAGCTGGGCTGTTTGGCCCAAAGTCATTGCACGTAAAGCTTCGCGAGCCTCAGGGCCATAAGGCTGCTGAGCCTGTGGGGCATTGACGCCTTGCAGGCGTACTTGCACAGACTGATGCAACTGCAATGCATCTGGCAAAGCGCAGCGTGCGCTCAGGGTGTGACCGTCAAAAACACCCACAATCAGGCAGAGCAAAGGGGTAGCAAGCATGCCGTGCAGTCTAGCAACCTCAGCGCAGGCCATCCGCAGGGCCAGGTGACCAAGCGTTAAGGGCAGCGGTAATGGTGCCGCTTTCAGGCTGCAGGCTTGGAGATGAAGACCGGCCGGTATCTGGCAGAGTGTGACCAGCGGTATTAGGGTGCGTTGCCCTGTGCTGCTTTATGCCAGCCCCGGCTGGGAGGGCCTTAGGTTTAGGGGTTGATGCCCCATTTGTTTTTGAAGGCGAATTCCAGCTGTTCACACTGACCCTCGGTGAACTGTGCCGGAGTATTTTCCTTGGGGCCTTTTTCACGCTCTTTCCAGCACAAACGGATGGTTTCTCGCTCAACCCACTGCGCTTCTTTGTCTGGGGACGCATTGAAGAAAAGCTGGCTGCCCAGCATCAGTACGGCGAAAAGTGCCACTGGCAGGCCAATGATCCAGCGGACCAGTTTGGGTTTGGGTGTAGCTTTGTCAGTCATGGGAGCAGAAAGAATAAATAAAAATAAAGGCCTGCATGGAGCAGGCCTTGGGCGAAATATTTTTTATGTCAGGGCGAGATATCGTTGCCTGTCAGTACAGTGGTCTCAGCCGCTGCCACGTCAACGCGGCGCGCACCATTGAAGCGCTTGGCCCAATAGCTTGTATTCATGTTTTCTACCCGCACAGATTTGCCTTTGCTGGGGGAGTGAATGAACTGGCCGTCACCCACATAAATGCCCACATGGCTGAATGTGCGGCGCATGGTGTTGAAGAACACCAGATCGCCCGGCTTGAGCTCTTTTTTATCGATTTTCTGGGTGGCCTTGGCCTGGTCATCGGCCTTGCGAGGCAAAAGATGGCCCATGGTGTCTTGGTAGATGGCGCGTACAAAGCCGCTGCAATCAAAACCTGTCTCTGCGCTGGTGCCCCCAAAGCGATAGGGAATACCGATCATGCCCATGGCCGTATTGATCACGGTAGAGGTATTTGTTGCGACCGATTGCCCCATGGACTGCAAATTGGAGCCGAGACCGCGCTCTTTCAGAATTTCGGCCAGCCGATTCTGAGAAAGAGGTTCACTGGAAGTGGGCGCTGCTTGCACGCTTCCACAGGCGAGGGCAAGAACGAGTAGCCATTTACAAGTCATGGGCACGGAGGTTATCACGAGAGCCTGACGTTGTGCGCTGAAATTGCCCTACAAATGTGATCTAGTTGTGGACTTTTACTATTTGATTGACTCGTTTTGATCTGTCTCAGGCAAGTTGAGGTAAAGCGCGCTGTAAGGCATGCTGCACAGATCGCTGCGACAATGTCTTCTTTGAGAAAACTCTAGGAAAACTACATGCTGCTGGATGCCGATGATTCGCAATTGGTGCTGATCGACTACCAAGAAAAGCTGATGCCTGCCATTTTTGAGGGGCCGCAGGTACTGGCCAATGCTGTGAAGCTGGCCAAAATTGCCAACATGATGCAAGTGCCTGTCTGGGCGACAGAACAAAACCCCTCACGGCTGGGGCCAAACGCGCCCGATCTGCGCGCTTTGTGCGACAGAACCTTTGCCAAGATGAGCTTCAGCGCGGCCGAAGAAGGCCTGATCGATGTGCTGCGTCCACCTGTGCGCAAGCAGCAGGGGGGCAATGCACGCAGCATGCCCAAGCACTTGCAAAAGCCGCAGGAAGCGCCGGAGCCTGAGCGTCCGTCCATCATCATTGCAGGATGCGAAGCCCATGTTTGCCTGATGCAAACAGCGTTGCAACTGCTGGAAGAGGAGATGGAGGTATGGGTAGTCACCGACGCGTGCAGCTCACGCAGTGAACGCAACCGTGACGCTGCTTTTGACCGTCTGGCTGGCTCTGGGGCTGAGCTGGTGACCACTGAGATGGTGGCCTTTGAGTGGCTGCGCAGCTGCGAGCACCCAGCTTTTAAGCAGATGCTGGAATTGATCAAGTAAGCACGCCATGCGTTTGAAAGCTCCAGGGAAGGAGCTTTCAATTCAGTCATTGAATACAGCTTACATGATTTGTATATTCAGCTCTAATGTCTAAATGGCACTGTCTATGCGGCTAAAACGTTGTAACAAGAAAGAGAGCGTCTAACGCAGTGTGTATAAGGACTTCAAAGTGATATCTATTTGAAGTCCTTGTTGTGCAAGCGCTAATAGCTCATTTATTGATAGAGCTGTTGCTCACAGGCGCTGTTGCAATCTGTGCAGGGCTTAGCAATTCATTGATGGTGTGCACATCCTGCATTTGCAAATTACCTGCTGCCTGGCGCAATTGCAGGTGGCCCACCAGCAGGTTGTAGCGAGCTTGTGCAAGGTCTTTTTGCGACTGGTAAAGCTGGCTCTGGGCATTAAGCACATCAATGTTGATGCGCACGCCTACCTCATAGCCCAGCACATTGGCCTCCAAAGCGCTCTGGCTTGAAGCCACGGCGGCTTGCAGTGCGTGAACCTGCCCGTAGGTGGACTGCACGCCGAAGAAAGCGGTACGCACGGTTTGGGCAACCTGGCGCTTGGCGTCTTCCAGATCTGCGCGAGACTTCTCTTCCAGCGACAGAGTTTCCTTGACCCGGTTCTGTACGGCAAAGCCGGCAAACAAAGGAATGGTCATGACAACGCCAACGGTGCCTGCGGTGGAGTTGTTGCGCTGGGGCAGCGTCATGGATCCATCGGGGTTGCGCTGTGTGCCGTAGCTGGCTTGCAAATCTACCGTGGGCTTGTGACCAGCATAGGCTTTGTCGGTTTCCAGCTTGGCCATGTCCACCGCTATTTGCGCTTGTCGCACCATGGGGTTTTGCGCGTCAGCCGTGTCTAGCCAGGTTTGTAAATCGTTGGGTGTTAACTGTGGCAAGTGCACGGGTTGTGCCAGTGGCCAGGGAGAGGCGCCGGCTACGCCCACCAGTTGCTCCAGCGCTGCCTGTGCAACGCGGACATCATTTTCTGAGGCAATTTCTTGGGCACGGACCAAGTCAAAGCGAGCCTGAGCTTCGCGCGAATCAGTGACGGTTGCCGTGCCAATTTCAAAGTTGCGCTTCGCGTATTCAAGCTGTTCGGCCACGGCACGTTTCTGAGCCTGCACCAGGCTCAGAGTATCCATTGCAGAGAGCACCTGGAAGTAGGCTTTGGCAGAACGCACCAGCAAGTCCTGGCCAGAGGCGTCAACTTGGGCATACGCCAGATCAACGTTGCGCTGCCCTTGGCGGTAGGTGGCAACATTGGCGGGGTTATACAAGGGCTGCTGGGCTTGCAGGCTGGCCGAGTCTTGCCGGCCATCAAGCGGCACTGTAGGAAAGTTGCCGCGCACACGGGTTTCGCTGTACTGGCTGCCTGCCTGAATACCTATTTGGGGCAATAAGCCCGCTTTGGCTTGCGCGCCCTTGCTGATGCTGGCATCCAGCTGCGCTCTAGCGCTTTGCCAGGCCGCGTCATGGATTTGCGCTTGTTCTGTCAATTGCACCAGGCTTTGAGCGGGTGCGCTGGTCCATGCACAGACTGCAACCGCAGCGAGTGTGACTTGTCGCAGTGCACAGTGCGCAGAAAACGAGAGATGCTGCCCGAATGAAAACGCCATGGAAACCTTCTCCAAGAATCTCATCGGCAGCATTGGACTGCCATTTTTTTGAAATCGAACTTCAATACTGCGGCACGGTCGGGTCGCGTTCATCTGACCAGGCGGCAATGCCGCCGGTGATGTTGGCCACCGCATCAAAGCCTGCGCGTGCCAGATACGCAGCCACACTCATGCTGCGGGCACCGTGGTGACACAGGCAGGCAACAGGGCGATCAGGATCGAGCTCATTGAGGCGCGAGGTGATCTCCCCCATGGGGATGCACAGCAGCTCAAATTTGTCGCTGGGTGCAACGCTGGCCACCTGGCACTCCCATTTCTCACGGACATCCAGTACCAGCGGTTTGCTGACACCACCGTCAAATTGGCCCAACCACTCATCCAGCAGGGAAGGGCGAACTTGGTAAAACATAAAAATCTCTCCGGCGATGTCAACAGGCTTGAAACTTAGAACGCAAAACGCGGTGCGGTGGCAAAGCCTTGCAGGCGAGGAGCGACAATGTCCCATGGCTCGGTCGTGGTAATGGTGCCGTTTTGCTTGCTCACCACGGTGTAGCGCATGATGGGTTTTTGGCCCACGATGACTCCCAGTCGCCCGCCGTCCTTGAGGTGCGAGAGCAATTCTTTGGGCAGCACTTCGACTGAACCGCTGAGCAACATGACATCAAACGGACCTTCAGGCAGTGTGTCTTTAGAGCCATCAGCGACACGCACGGTGACATTGGTGCAGCCAGCATCGGTCAGGTTTTCACGGGCCATCTCTGCCAGATCGGCATTGATTTCCAGCGTCACAACTTCTTTGGCCAGCTTGGACAGCAGGGCCGCGCTGTAGCCAGAGCCGGTGCCGATTTCCAGCACGCGCTCGTGGGGCTGCACTTCCAGGTCGTTGATCATGCGCGCTTCTACGCGGGGCTGAAACATGCACAGACCCTGCTCGATGGCTAGCGCATCGTCGCTCAATGGCACTTCCACGTCCATGAACGCCAGGCTGTAGTGTGCGGGGGGCGTGAAATCTTCACGGCGCACTGTGTAGAGCGCGTCAAGCACACCGTTGTCATCCACGTTCCATGGACGCACTTGCTGCTGCACCATGTTGTAGCGGGCGTTTTCAGTAGTGTCGTTGCGATCAAGCAGGCTGTTCAGGGGCAAATTCATTGTGGTCTCCTCCGCTGTGGGATGGCTTGTCTGGAACAAACTCACGATTCTACGAGTGTGGGGGCAGGTTTGCCGCGTTGCGGGCCTCACGACCCTTCCAAAGCTTTCTGACCCATTGCGTCAAATCATCCAAATAACAGTACACCACCGGCACAACCACCAAGGTGAGCAGCGAGGAGGTGATGACTCCGCCAATCACGGCCTGTCCCATCGGGGCGCGCTGTTCTGAGCCTTCGGTCACGGCAAAAGCCAGAGGCACCATGCCAAAGACCATGGCCAAGGTGGTCATCAAGATAGGGCGCAGCCGCACTCTGGCGGCCAGCAGTAGTGCTTGCTCACGGGGCAGGCCCTGCTGAATCTGGCCGTGTTCATTGGTGTGCTCGCCCCGCGCACGAATGGCAAAGTCCACCAGCAAAATAGCATTTTTGGTGACCAAACCCATGAGCATGACGATGCCAATGATGGAAAACATGCTGATGGCTGAGTTGAACATCATCAAAGCGAGCACCACACCAATCAACGTCAAGGGCAATGAGGTCATCAGCGCCAGCGGTTGAATAAAGCTTTTGAACTGGCTGGCCAAAATCATGTAAATAAAAATAATTGCCAGAGCCAAGGCGGACAGGGCGTATGCAAACGACTCGTTCATGTTCTTGGTCGAGCCGCCAAATTCCCAGCGGTAGCCGGGTGGCATTTGCATGCTGTTCAGCGTCTTGGTGATGTCGGCTGAAACTTCACCCACCGAGCGCAGCGACACATTGGCCGTAAATTGCACCTCACGCGTCATGGCACGGCGATTGATCTGGCTGGGGCTGCTGGCTTGCACCACGTCAGCCACCTGACTGAGCTGCACGATGCGCGTACTGCCATCGGCACCCGTCAGCGCAAAAGGCAGATGCTGCAAATGTTCCGGCTGTGTGCGCGCCTCAGGCGCCAGGCGGACATTGACGTCATAGGTCTGGTCGTCGCTGGCGCGCCAGTTGCCAATCGTTTCTCCCGCCACCAAGGTGCGCAAGTTGCCGGCAATACTTGCTACGGACAGTCCAAGGTCAGCAGCAGCATCGCGGCGTACTTCAACGTTCACAATGGGTTTGGGCGGCTGCAAGCTGGTATCAATGTCGACCAGGCCTGGAATGCGCTGCAGCTGCATCTGCACTTGCTGGTTTAACCGGTCCAGCTCGCCCAGATCGGGGCCCATGAGTGAAAACTCTATTTGTTTTTGCCCGGCCACGGCTTCTAGCAAGCCAACGTGGGTGACGATGATGCCCGCAACCGTGCGCAATGCCTGACGCAGCACCAGCGACATGTCTTGCAAGCTGCGCTGGCGTTGGTGGCGGTCTACCAGCCGGATAAAGATGCTGGCTGAGTGCTTTCCTTCAGCGCCCCCGGTATTGATGCTGGTGAGGGTGTAGCTGACTTCGGGCATGGCTCGAATGATCGCCTCCACCTGCAGGGCTTTGGCTTCTGTGGCCTCAATCGAGGAGCCTTGCGGGGTCTCGAATTTGACCTGCGTTTCAGAGAAATCAGCACTGGGCACAAATTCGGAACCCAGCAGGGGCAGCATGAGTACGCTGCCGATGAAAATTGCCACAGCAATCAGCACGGTCGGCAATTTGTGCCGCAGTGCCCATCGAAGCAAACGCTGGTACAGATCTGACAGATCTTCGGTTGCACGGTCAAACCACGCGGTGATGCGCCCCAGCGTGCGCTCATACAGCGTTGGCTTGCCACGGGGCTGTGGCTGTGCTTTTGAGCCACGCGCATGAATGCTCGGGTCGTGCCACACACTGGAGAGCATGGGGTCCAGCGTAAAGCTGACAAACATTGAAATCAGCACAGCAGCCACGATGGTGATGCCGAACTCATGAAAGAACTTGCCAATGATGCCGCCCATGAAACCAATGGGCAAAAACACCGCGACGATGGACAAGGTGGTAGCCAGCACGGCCAGGCCAATTTCCTGTGTGCCGTCCATGGCCGCGTTGTAGGGCGATTTACCCATTTGCACATGGCGCACGATGTTCTCGCGCACGACAATGGCGTCGTCGATCAGCAAGCCCACGCACAGCGACAGCGCCATCAGCGTGACCATGTTGATGGAAAACCCAAACATGTACATGAACCAGAAAGTGCCAATCAACGCAATGGGCAGCGTCAGCCCCGTGATGATGGTGGAGCGCCAGGAGTTGAGGAACAAGAACACAATCACAACGGTCAGCAATGCGCCTTCAATCAAGGTTTGCCGAACGTTGTCGACGGCCACCTGAATGGGGCGTGCAGAGTCGGCAATGGTCTCCAGCTTGATGCCTGCAGGCAGCTCGGCACCCAGATCATGGATGGCCTGGTTCAGGCCTTTAACGACTTCAATGGTGTTTTCATCCTGTGCTTTTTGCACCGACAGCAGCAGCGTACGCTGGCCGTTGTACAGCGCCAGGCTTTCTACTTCCTGTGCACCATCATTGATGCGTGCCAGCTGCCCCAGCCGCACGGCAGCACCGCTGCGCTGGGCCACGATGATGTCGGCAAACTGCTCGGGCCGCTGGATGCGGGCGTTGATCTGCACCACACGTTCTTGCTGGAGTGAGCGAATGCTGCCAACAGGTAAATCTTGGTTTTCACTGCGTACGGCGTTAACCACCTGCGCCGCAGTGATTCCATAGGCTTGCAATGCGGCAGGGTCCAGATAGATATTGATTTCACGTGGCGTATCGCCAACCAGGTTCACGGCTCCAACGCCGCGTACGTTTTCCAGACGTTTTTTCAGAACCTGGTCAGCCCAGGTGGTGAGCTGCACGGGTGTCAGCGGCTGCGTGCCTTCGATTTGTGTGTGGCTGTCCGGCAAAACAGCCACTGACCATACGGGTGCGCTGGCCGGATCAAAGCGCAGCACCCACGGCTCTTTCACCTCATCGCGCAGCAGTGGGCGCACGGTGGCTACTTTCTCGCGAACGTCATCTGCCGCTTTGCGGCCATCAATTTGCAGCTGAAACTCAATGATGATCAGCGCTTTGCCTTCATAGCTGCGCGAGGTGAGGGCGTTGATGCCGGCAATGGAGTTGATGGCCTCTTCCAGCCGTTTGGTGACTTCACTTTCCACCACTTCCGGCGAAGCACCCGGGTAATCCACAGACACCACCACGACGGGGAAATCGACGTTTGGAAACTGCTCGATAGACAGCCGCTGGTAAGAAAACAAGCCCAGCACTACAAAAGCCAGCATCACCATGGTGGCCATGACAGGGTTGTGCAAACTGACCTTGGTAAACCACATGCGGCTGTGCTTTCTGGACAGTTACTGCGAGGGCGGGGCAGGCTCTGCCGGCATCAATTGCACACGCGTGCCAGCTGGCAAACCGCCCAGGCGGCCTGCCAGCACCACCTGATCGGCTTGCAGGCCCGCATCGATTGCAACCCATGTCTGTGCCTCTCCCACACTTTGCACGCCCAGCTTGACTGGGGTGTGCATGACCACGTAGTTTTGCACGGTCTGCACATAGGGCAGGGGCTGATCGGTGCGTACAGCATGCAGCGGTACCGCCAGGGCCTCGGTACTGCCCGTCTGAATAAATCCTTCTACATACATGCCAGGGCGCAGCTGGCTGGCTCTCTGGGATGCAAGCTGCAGATACACGGGCACTGCGCGGTTGCTTTCCAGCGCGCTGGGGTTGATGCGTACCACCCGGGCTTGCAGGTTCTGTGCAGCCTGCCCGTTGCTTGCACGCAGCAGCAGCTGGGCTGTTTGCCCAACGTGCACGGAGGCGGAGTCATTGGCGGGCAGCTGTACCTGCAGCTCTAAAGCCGAGAGGTCAACCACCTCGACAATCGCTGCTTCTACATTCACCCGTTCACCGTTTTGCACCATGCGCCGCGCCACCTGGCCCGCAATGGGGCTGCGCAATACGGTGTCATCCAGACTCTTGCGGGCACCGTCCTGTGCTGCGCGAGCGGCCGCGTAGTTGGCCTGCGCGGCTTGTAAATTGGCAGACGAGGTGCTCAGCGCTGTGCTGGAAATAAAACCTTTTTCAACCAGTGCGCGGTTGTTGTCGTACTGCCGCTGCTCAATAGCCACCCGCGCCTGTGCTGCATCGGCTTGCAGCTTGGCCTGGCGAAAGCGGGCATCTGATTCGGTGGGGTCGATCCGGGCAATCACCTGGCCCTGCGCTACCGCATCACCTTCGCGGACCTGTAAATCACGCAGCTCCCCGGGAATGCGGGCTTTGACAACTGCACTGTTGACCGCTGACAGGCTGCCCGTGATGGCAATACCCAGCGGCATGGCACGGGGGCGCGCTAGCAGCCATTCTTCAGGTGGAATGCGCAAGCTGGGGGGCGGGCTTGTCACGCTGGTCTGCAGTGCTTCTTTTTTGGCACTGCGGCTTTCCAGCGCGCGCCACATGCCCCACACAATGGCCAGCACGCTGACGACGGCCAGCAGCCACATCCATGTGGGAAGGCGGCGCGAAGTTGAGGGTTGAGCAGGCTGTGTCATGCCGCAGATGCAGCCAAGCCGCGCAAGAGGTTGTCAATATGGGTCGCAAAATAGACTTCAGCACTGACACCCATGGACTGCGGGTAGCAAACGCCCATCGAATGGCGCCACTGTATGTAAGAGAACATGGGCGTCACGATCAAGTGGATGCCGGCGTCCAGATCCACGTTGCGAAACTCCCCGCGTGCGATGCCGCGCGCCAAAATGCAGCGGATCAGGGCGTTGCCGGGGTAGATGACTTCTTCCAGGTAAAACGTCGCCAGTTCTGGGAAATTACAGCACTCGCTGCTCATCAGCTTGCAAATGCCACCAGCCGGCGAGTGCGCAATGCACTCCAGCCACACCGCAAATGCATACCGCACCAAATCGGGCGTACTGCCTTCAAAGTCTTGCAGCTGTGCCTGCCATTCAGCAAAACGCCCTGCGATGTTTTCACGCACCACGGCTTTGAGCAATGCCTCTTTACTGGGGTAGTACAGAAACAAAGTTCCTTTGGAAACGTTGGCCAGTGCGGCCACTTCCTCCACCCGTGTTGCGGCATAGCCTTTCTCTACAAAAAGGCGGGTTGCAGCCTCCAGCAGCTCTGCAGGGCGCGCCTCTTTACGGCGTGCGCGGCGCGATGGTGCGGGGGCAGGGGTGGGGACAGTGCTCAAAATGCCAGAAAAAGTGGGATGGGTTGAAATGACCAGGTGGTCAGTAAATGCAATATAAAAAACTGTGGAACCGCCGTCAAGCCAGCTTAATGTCCTACAGTTAAGCACTCACCGCCTGTCAGCCAGCATCGCTGACTCAGTGTAAAAATGCCCCATGCAAGAAATTATTTATTTAGGTGGTGGCTGTTTTTGGTGCACCGAGGCTGTGTTTGACCGGGTTCAGGGCGTGCTGGATGTGGAAAGTGGCTATGCCAACGGGCAAGTACCCAACCCCAGCTATGAGCAGATCTGCGAAGGAACGACGGGGCATGCTGAGGTGGTCAAGCTGACGTTTGATCCACAGCAGATCGACTTGCAAGCCGTGCTGGAAATCTTTTTTGGCACCCACAACCCCACCACGCTCAATCGCCAGGGCAACGATGTGGGAACCCAATACCGTAGCGGCATCTACACCACGTCCAGCCAGCAAAACGATATTGCTACCCGTTTTGTGCAGGCACTCAACGAGCAGAACCTCTTTGGTGTGCCCGTCGTGACCGAGGTGCAGCCACTGCAAAGCTACTGGCCTGCAGAGTCATACCACCAAGATTACTTTGCCAACAATCCGCACCAGGCTTACTGTGCCTACGTGGTGGGGCCCAAGGTGCACAAGTTTCTGCAGACTTTCTCGCAATACGCCAAGAAAGACTAAAACCAGCGCCTCACAAAGGTTGCTGCGCTGGTTTGTGCGGGCATAATGCAACTGTATTGCGTTAATGCGCCCTCATGCCCACACACCCAAGACCCACCGCTTTGACATTGCCTGCAGGCATGCGTGCCACGCGTGCTGTGCAGGCTTTGCTGTCTTTGTTGCCCAAGCAGCCACAAGCTGGCTGGACCGAGCCGCTGGTTGAAGCGGCTTTGCACGAGCAGGGCGTACCAGTGAACCGTGTGACGGTATACCGCGCGCTGGATCGGCTGGCCCAGGCGGGTTTACTGCAGCGCACGGTTAACGCACAGCGCATCACTCATTATTTTGTGGTGGATGCCACAGCCCCCACCGCCTCGGCACACCTGGAGTGCACGGCCTGCCACCAGCACATCACGCTGGACCCGGGTGCCGCCGCTGTGCAGGCTGCGCTGCACGCCTTGCGCGAAGCCCTGGTGCAAAGCACGGGAGTGCATAAGCCAATGCTGGATGTTGCTGTGCAAGGCGAATGCGCACAGTGCGCTGGTGACGCAAAACCCCCGTTTTTTTAACCACCCTCAAGAGGAACTATGAAATCACTGATCTGCACAGCTGCAGCGGCATGCCTGCTGGCAATGCCGGCATGGGCGCACGACCACGGTCATGCCCCCGATGCTGCGAACAAGACTTCGGCGCAGACGCAACCTGCCAGGCAATTGGATGCGCATACTCTGCAAGACATTGAGCGCCACCGCAGCATGGCCCGCGCACACGAGCAGGCCGCGCAATGCCTGGCATCAGGAAAATTGTATGACGATTGCCTCAAACAGTTGCAAGCCAGCTGCAAGGGACTGGCTTTGGGTAAAAACTGCGGCATGCGCCACAGCCATTAAGGTGTAGCCCTTTCAAGCTATGAACTTGTTTTCCCGCATGCACGCTCTGCGCACGCCCTTGCTGGGGTGGTGGCTGGCCATGGCTTTGGTGCTGGCACCGGCCTTGGGACGCATGCACGAGGTGCTTCATGCACCACAACTGACACAGCAGACCCAGGCCGCCGAACATACCCATGGCGTAGCTGCATGGTTTGCCGGGCACGATGCCCTTGCTTGTCTGGTTATTGATCAATTGGGGCATGGTGCCAGCGCTACGCCACCAGCTGTTGCGGTCATCCATCCGCAGCCTGCACAGCCCCCAGAGTGGACCAGTGAAGCGCATTTGCTTCCGTCACCCATTCGTATTTTTCTGGCCCGCGCTCCGCCAGAAGGCTTCATGGCCTGAACAGGCCTTTGTTATTTCTCTCAAAAAAATGAGCTGTCAGCGCTTTATGCATAAGCGCTATAGGCATTTTTTATTCAAATTTTCTGATGCACTGCCACGGCTGACCCCGTGCTGCAGCCGCTGTCTGCTGCCTGCGTCCTGAACGGCTGGGCTCGCAGCGCCTGCGTGCGTCTTCGGTACAGAGATACATAGACATCATGAAGCCTTTGCATTCAAAGACTTGGAATCCGCACTTTTTCCACCCCGTAGCTCTGGCTGCAACCTTGTACGTGGCGCATGTGCACGCCGCGCTGGCACAAGACGGCGCGCCTGCCCAAGAAACCACACACTTGCCCAGCGTGACCGTCACGGCCACAGGCCTGGGGCTGGCGGCGCAAGATATGGCGGCTCCTGTCAGCGTGCTGGATGGACAAGCCTGGCAACTGCGCCGCGGTGCCACGCTGGGCGACAGCCTGACGGGTGAGCCGGGCATCCACGCTACCCACTTTGGTGCTGGGGCCAGCCGCCCCATCATCCGCGGTATGGACGGCCCGCGCGTGGGCGTGCTGGCCAATGGCATGGAGCTGCACGATGCCTCCACCATCAGCCCCGACCACGCCGTGGCTACCGAGCCTTTGCTGATCAAGCAGGTTGAAATTCTGCGAGGCCCGGCAGCCTTGGTGCATGGCGGTGCCGTTGGCGGCGTTGTCAATGTGGTGGACGAGAAAGTGCCCACGCAACGCCCTTCAAAAGCTGTGGAAGGTGCTGCCGAAGTGCGCTGGGGCAGTGCAGCCAATGAAAAGAGCGGTGCCATGGGCCTGACGACGGGTGCAGGCCCGCTGGTGTTGCGGGTAGAAGCCGCAGGCCGCAACGCCAGCGACTACCGCGCAGGCCGTGGCTGGCGCAGCGAAGAAGGCGGTCGCAAAGTGCCCGGCAGTTACAGCCAGGGCAGCTCCGGCAGCATGGGCCTGTCCTGGGTGGGAAGCGACGGCTATCTGGGCGCCGCCTATACCACCCAGCGTGCTGAGTACGGCTTGCCCGGCCATGAACACAGCGACTGCCATCCTCATGGCGATCACCTGCACTGCGGCTCGCACGGGGGCCATGTGCACGAAGAGGGTGAGGGCACACCGATTGTTGATATGACCAGCCACCGCTGGGATGTACGCGGTGAGTGGCGTGCGCCGGTGGCGGGCATTGAAGCGCTGCGCTTTAAGGGCAGCCATACACGCTACGCCCACGATGAACTCGAAGGTGATGAGGTGGCAACGCAGTTTCGCAACCGCGCACACGACGCGCGCTTCGAGCTGCAGCACGCTCCCATTGCCGGCTGGCGCGGTTTGCTGGGCTTGCACACCGGGCAACGCAATTTCCGCGCGGATGGCGAAGAAGCCTATGTCGAGCCCACCCGCACCCAGAAGTGGGGCGTGTTCATGCTCGAAGAGATGAAAACAGGTGACTGGCGCTGGCAGGCCGCGTTGCGCCATGACCAGCAAAGCGTCAAGGCGCTGCAAAGCCAGGTCGAGCGCAACCATAGCGGCACCTCTGCTTCGCTGGGCACGGTCTGGCATTTTCAACCGGGCTGGCAGGCAAGCGCATCGTTCAGTCATGCAGTGCGCCTGCCTTCGGCCGAAGAGCTGTTTGCCAATGGGCCACACATGGCCACCAACAGCTGGGAGGTGGGCGACCACAACCTGAGCAAAGAAACCAGCAACGCATGGGACATTGGTTTGCGCAAAACCGCAGGGGCCACCACCTGGAGTGCCAATGCCTACCACCACCAGATTCAAGGCTATATCTACGGTCGCACAGTGGATGCGCACGATGGCTTTCAGCTGCAGCACTACACGCAGGCCAATGCCCGCTTTACGGGTGTAGAAGCCCAGGTGCGCCAACGCATCAACCGTTTTGTGGGTGTCAGCCTGTTTGGTGATCTGGTGCGTGCCAAGCTGGCCAGTGGTGAACACCTGCCGCGTATTCCGGCTGCCCGCATGGGCCTGCGGGTGGATGGCAGCTGGAAGGGCTGGGAAGGGCAGGCCGAATGGGCGCAAGTAATGCGCCAAAACCGTACGGCCGAATACGAAACAGCTACGGGCGGCTACGGCATGCTCAATCTGGCTGCCAGCTACCGCTTTAGCAACAGTCCGCTGCAACTGACGGTGAAGGCCGAGAATTTGACGGACCGACTGGGCTACGCCCACACCTCGGCCATCAAACGCGCTGCACCACTGAAAGGGCGCAATATCACCGTAGGTCTGCGCATGGACTTTTAACGACGAAGAGCAGCTAACACCACCTAGCAAATCGCAGATTTGCGACTGAGACGAGATGTGAAGCCGCAGGCAGTACAGGCGTACGACAAGGCGAAACAACGACGTATCAGGTGTGGTGTTAGCGGCTCTGAGCCAGGAATTTGCACTGTGCGTGGCATGGCTTCACCCATGGTGCAACTGCGAAGCACAGCCCGGCAAGCTGCCGGTGCAGCCTTCGGTTTTTTATTTGGCCACGACTTCAACGTCGTTTTTGCGGGGCTATGTAATGACTTGGCACGGTCATGCACCCAGTTAAAGGTGGCATGTTGTGCAGCCACGGCCCAGACTGAGAGCAAGCGTATCTTCAAGCTCCCTTGCTCACCATGAACACACCATTGGCGCTTTGTGAGTTGACTGCCTTCAGGCTGCCACCTAGAATCAAAGCTCTACTTAACGTCAGGTTGTGTTTTTTCATGTCGTCATCCCAGGCTCTTTTGCAGATCGGTGAACTCGCTCAACGGGCGGGGGTCAGCCACCGCACCATTCATTACTACGAACGAATGGGTCTGCTGCGTCCTGCAGAGCGCGAAGGCGCAGGCTATCGATACTATGACGGGCAGGCCGTGCAGCGGCTGGAGAAGATTGCCGCTTTAAAGAGTCTGGGCCTCAGCCTGGAAGAGATCAGTCAGGTCATTGATCTGTACTTCGATGACCCCAGCGGTATCAAAGGCAAGGAGGAGGTATTGAAGATTCTGCAAACCCAGCTGCAGGCCACGCGCGCCAAGCTGGGCGAAATGCAGGCTTTCGAGCGTGACCTTGTGACCAATATTGCGCGCATGAAAACGCTCATCGAAGTGGCACGTAAACAGTCGTAATCCAGATGGGGAGGCTTTGCGTCGCCCCTTTTTTTAAGTTTAATCTACACTTAACGTAAGGTTGATTTTGATGAAAACCCAAAATTACCGATTGCTGCTGCTCCTGATGCTGGGGGCTGTGCTGATAGTTGGCCAGCTCTATGTCACGCTGCCGATGACCTCGGCACTCGCATCAAATTGGCAGGTCACAACAGGGCAAGCGGCCTGGGCAGGCAGTGCCTTTGGTTTTGCCTATGCGGCTGGGTTTTTGCTGCTGGGCAGCGTGTCAGATCGCCACGGCAGGAGAACAGTGCTGCTGTTCAGTCTGGTAGCTACGGCTGGCGCCAGTGTCGTGGTGGCGATTGCGCCCAGCTTCAACATGCTGCTGGGGGCGCGGGCATTGCAGGGCTTGGTGGCGGCAGGCTTTCCGCCCGCGGCATTGGCACTGGTGGCAGAAACGTTGCCACCGGGGCGTCGCCCACTGGGTATTTCCTTGCTGAGCTTTGCCTTTCTGGCAGCAGCGCCAGCCGCCCAATTGCTTGCAGCGCAGTTCGCTGGTCTGGGCCTGCACGTCATCATGCTGGCATTGGCAGCTGGGTATGTCCTGCTGGCCGTTGGTTTGTATCGTTTATTACCAACTGGCATGGCGCGGGAAAAAGAGGGTGCCATTGCAGCGAACTCCGTGCCGATGTGGCGGCAAACACAACTGATGGGGGCATGGCTGGCCGCTTGCACCGTGTTATTTGCTTTCGTCAGCTTGCACGCAGGTGCCCAAATCACTGGTTTTTCTGAAAACCAGCTGCAAACCCTGCGCCTTGCTGGCTTGCCGCCATTGCTGATTTGCCTTGTGGCGGCACGGCTGGTCAGCCGGGCAGGGCCAGTGCATACCGCGCGCGCAGGCCTGGTGCTGTCGGCCATTGCACTGATGGTTGGATTACTCGATGGCTTTGGGTGGGTAGCAGCGGCCAGCGTGCTGCTGTCAGCTGGCATTGCGCTGGCTGTGCCGGGGCTGATTGGCACGGTCGCAAGCAGAGCAACGGCCGACTTTCGTGCTCGGGCCATGTCGCTCTACACCTTTTTCTTGTTTGTTGGCGCCAGCATCGCGCCGCCCGTTGCGCAGGCGTTGGCACCGCATGGCTGGGGTGCACTGCTATGGGCACCCATCGCTGCATTGCTGGGAGCGGCGGCTGTGGTCAATGGCTGGTCGTCGCGCAGCCCTTCAGTACCTCAACCGTCGGAGCACCGTATTTCATGAACCCCCGTCGCCGTTTTTTAACGTTGTCGGCAGCGCTGCCGTTGTGCGCAAGCGCGCTGGCTAATCCCAAAATTTCAGCCCACAAGGAGCCCGCCATGCCCCCTGCAAACTTCATGCTTGCACCCATCAATCCTGCGGGTGCTGCCATACCCGGTATCTCTTCGGCCATGGTGGTTGAGCGTGGCCGCTTGATGTTCCTGTCCGGCCATGTGCCGATGGATGAGAACGGCATCGTGCTTCGGGCAGGCCTTGAAGCCCAGCTGGATCAAGTCTTCAAGAATCTGAATGTGACGCTGCAAGCGGCTGGCGCCACGCCAGTCCATCTGGCCCGCATCACCATTTATGTGCGCGATTTGCAGTCGAACCAATTGCCGGCTATCCGCCGTGCCCGCGACCGTTTCATTGACCTGGCGCAGCCACCTGCCAGTGCACTGATTGGAGTGGCGCAGCTGTTTCACCCTGACGTCCTGGTCGAGGTAGATGCAGTGGCCGTACTGCCGCCAGGCGCCCCCCAGTTTCCCTTGTCCAACTGAACCCATTGAAAGAGGAGATTCATCCATGACACGTTTTCACCGTATCGCACTGACTGCCGCACTTACAGTGGCCACAGGCAGCGCTGTTTTAGCCCAATCCTTCACTTCCAGCCAGGAAAGTTCAGACATGACTTCGCATTCGACCAACGTTACAACCGATCTTTCTTATTCAGTTCCCGGCACGCACGCACAGGCATCCCAGCGCACCGTGTCTGTCGATGGACAGGCCGCGAAGCTGCTGCGTTATGAACGCCGTGATGGCCGCAATGCCGGGCTGGAGGGCGAGCACTTCAGCGCCGTGCTGGCGGCTGATGGCAAGCTGAAAGGCTTTGCAAACATTTCTTTAGATCTGGCAGGCAAACCGCTGCCAACGCGCCAGCGCAGTGAGCAGATTGCACGCGAATTTCTGCAACAAACCGCTCCAGATTTGCTGCCACGCATGAAAATCAGCTGGATTGACCCGCACGATGAGCCCATCCTTGTGCAGCGCGATGGCAAGAGCGAAACCATTGTTCTGACGGGTATGAAAGTCAAGGCCCGGAACCTGGCCGATGGGCGCTGGTTCTGGGTCATTGTTGGCAGCGATGAAAAGCCGATGGTTTTTGAGCGCGACATCGTCTGGGTCACCTTTCCTGGGCATCGCAAGACCGAAAAGTGGCTGCACGATAGCTGGCTCAAGACACAAGCGGGCTGAAGCGGCAGCCGATTGGCACCCCGGCACTGAACGCGACAAGGCTCAGAGAAAAAACGGTGGACAGCCAAGGTGCTCTGAGCGCTAGAAGACGGGGGCCGCGGCACAGGCACATGGCGCGAACCAGATCCGCTGCTATTTTCTGCCCTTAGCCCTTCCTCTGGCTGGCTTGGCCCGAGTCGCCACCCAGCGCTGCGCACCCTTCGTTCTCTATGGAACGCGCAACGTTGGGCTATGATCTCCAAGCGAGCCCCAGACGCGCCTTAGCAAGCCTTAGTGGCTTGCTTTTTCATGGCTCTGCGTGGCTCCAGCCCGCAATGCCGCGCTCCCATGCAGCAGCCCCAAACAGAGCTAACCTATTGCCCCATCAGCGGTTTCAGACCTTGTGTGATTGCCACGCAAGACTTGAAAGCGGCCGTATTTTAAAAGTGTGAATACATGGAGTCCCCTGCGCTGACCGCCTTGATGCCTGTGGTGTTGTTGATTGTTCTGGGTTTCATCGCCGCAAAAGTCGATTGGATTCGGGCCTCTGCAGTCAAAGATCTGTCCAATCTGGTGTTTTATGTGCTGACCCCGGCGCTGCTGTTTCGCACCATGTCCACCGTCAAGGTGGGCGATCTGGATTTCAGCCCCATCGTGCTGTACTTTCTGGCCGCTGGCATCATCTTTGCCGGCACCATGCTGGTCTTTGGCTTCAACACGCTGGCCGCCGCCCGTGCCTTGGGGCACACCTTCAGCAACAACGTGATGATCGGCATTCCGCTGATCGGTCTGGCCTTTGGACAGGAAGGGCTGGTCACCTTGTTCACGCTGATCTCGGTGCACGCACTGGTGCTGCTGGGCTGCGGCACCGTGGTGTTTGAGCTGGCACAGGCAAGGCAGTTGAGCACTCAAGGCCAGCCCCAGGGGCTGGCGCGCACCCTGGCTCAAGCCATTAAGAACAGCGTGATTCACCCTGTGCCGTTACCCATCATTGTCGGTCTGCTTTTCGCCCAGACCGGGTGGAGCATTCCCGGCGTGATCGACAAACCCATGCAGTTGCTAGGCCAAGCCTTGGGGCCGATTGCGTTGATGCTGGTGGGGGTTACGCTGGCATACAGCAAGCTGGGCAGCCTGATCAAACCGGCCGTGCGCATTGCTCTGGTCAAAACCATGGTGCACCCCGTCTTGTTCATTACCGTGGCCTGGCTGTTTGGCCTGCGCGGTGTGCCCATGGCCACCATGGCGCTGGCAGCTGCATTACCGACAGGCGCGAATGTCTACATGTTCACCCAGCGCTACGGTGTGGGGCAGGAGGAGGTGACAGCCAGCATCGCTATTTCTACCGGCATTTGTTTGCTGACACTGCCCATCGTATTGCTGCTGCTGGAAAAAATTGGATATTGAAGTCAATCCAAAATAATCATCAAAAGGAGCAGCCAACGCTTATAAGGCAATGGTTTCAGATACTTTTATATATGAAACCATTGATGCATAAGCCTTGGCAGCTATTTTATTTGCCCTGCGCTTTCACGCCATGCAGCACCAGCCTTAAGGGGCCAGCCGTTCTCTGAGCCACTCACGGTGGTGCAGTTCATAGCGCAGGCGATCATGCAAACGGCTCTTTCGGCCTTGCCAGAACTCCCAGCGATCGGGCACCAACCGGAAACCACCCCAATGCGCAGGGCGCGGCGGGTTCAATAAAAACTGCGCACCGTATTTGGCGGCGTTGGCCACCAGCACGCCGCGGCCACTGATCACCTGGCTTTGCGGGCTGGCCCAGGCGCCAATGCGTGAATCCAGAGGGCGGCTGTGAAAGTAGGCATCACTTTCTTCGTCGCTCACACGCTCGACACGGCCTTCAATGCGCACCACGCGCTCCAGCTCCACCCAGTGAAACTGCAGCGCGGCAAACGGATTGCCCGCCAGCTCTGTGCCTTTGCGGCTGCCGTAATTGGTGTACCAGACAATACCGCGCTCGTCGTAGCCCTTGATCAGCACAATCCGCGTGCTTGGGCGCAGATCGTTGCCTACGGTAGCCACGGTCATGGCATTGGGCTCATTGACCTGGGCGTTGACGGCTTCTTGCAGCCATTGGTCAAACTGCAGCAGAGGACTGCTGTGCGAGGCATCCTCGCTCAGTTCAGCGCGTTCATAGCTTTTGCGCAAATCGGCAATGTGGGCAGAAATTTGGCTCATAGCATCAATTGTGCACCCAGCCCAAGGCGCGCCTTCGTGCCTTTGCTGCAAGTTTCCTGAGTTTTCTGACGATGAGCAGATAAAAATACTTGCACATTTGTTAATAATGTTACATATATAGACACCACACCCATCCGTACACCTGCAGCTGCCAGCCAGATCAGCGCGATCACTACCTAATGCTGCACCCATTGAGGAAGAGGCCATGTCACAACCATCCGACGATGTTCAACCACCGCTGCTCACTCTGGTGTTCTCTGCCGCATTGATTGCTTTGACTGTGTCTTATTCGGTCGATGCAGAGCCGCTGAACGGACCTGCAGCCGTGACGCTGGCGGCTGCCGCCCCTCAATTGGCTGCCTATGAGCCACCCACGCTGGCAGCTTCGGCCATCGTGCTCAATAAAGTGTCGTCCTACCGCGTGGAGCAGGGGCTGGTGAAGTTTTTCTTTGCACCTGGTCGCACTGAGCTGGTTTATGGCGCAGACGATGCACTCAAGGACATCGTCGTCTCGGTCCAGAGTGGCCAGCGCGTTCAGATCTCTGGCTTTCACGATGAAACCGGCGACCCTGTGCAAAACACAGAACTGGCAAAAAAACGTGCCATCGTTGTGCAAAAGCGTCTGATTGATCTGGGTGCGCCAGAGCAATCCATCGTGCTTAAAAAGCCAGCTGTTGCCGTGATTTTGGGCAGCTACGCAGAAGCTCGGCGTGTTGAGGTCACTTTGGTTGAGTGATTGATAGCGCCAAGGCAGCCGCGCTCAACAGCAGGGTCATCTGTGGTTGAGCCACTGAGTACGCTCACACATGAGCAGCACTTTGGCACAAAAAAATGGCACCGTGAGATGCCATTTTTATACTTATCACAGCCCGTAGATCAGGCAGCGCGCAGGGGGTCAACAGACGCCGTATCACTATGCTGGTGAGCGCGAGAATTTTCCTGAATTAACTCAATCTTGTAGCCGTCAGGGTCGGTCACGAAAGCAATCACCGTAGAGCCACCTTTAACAGGGCCAGCTTCACGGGTCACATTGCCACCGGCAGCCTTGATCTTGTCGCAAGCGGCATAGGCATCTGGCACGCCCAGTGCGATGTGGCCATAGGCGGTGCCCATGTCATAGCTTTCGGTGCCCCAGTTGTAAGTCAGCTCAATCTCTGCCTGAGCAGGATTGCCGCCTTCAAAGCCCAAGAAGGCCAACGAATACTTGTATTCGGCGTTTTCTGAGGTACGCAGCAACTGCATGCCCAGAACTTGGGTATAAAAATCAATCGAGCGCTGAAGATTGCCAACGCGCAGCATCGTGTGTAGAAATCGCATGCGCTTATTGTGCATAAAAGCCATCAAGTTCGCACAAACAGGCAAATCCATGCCAAGTGACTGCTAGATAGCCTTGAACCTAAAAGCAAGCTGCATGCGGGAATCAGGGGCATGACGGTGACTTGTTTCATCTCCTGTGGCAGATGAACCCAACGGTCATGATTGAGGACGGTTTCAGGCCGTCCAAGACAGGATCGATGGCGGGCGCGACCATGGCTTTCATACGTGAGCATGGCGTGCTCAAGGACGTGTACAAGGAATCTGCAACAACCTCACACCGCACGGCCAAGGGCTTGACGGTCCGTACGAGTAAGGCTCCAGGCTTTGGCCCCGTGGGCATCTTGCGTTACGTGCTGCTGATCACGGTGTTCTTGAAACTGCGCGACATTGGCCAGAAGGTGCTGCCTGCTTATGACGAGTCCTTCATGGAAGTCGCCATGCAGGAAGACCAGGAGCAGGCCTATCGTGAGACGTCTATGAAGCTGGTGACGATTCTCAAGCAGGCGGTGGACATGAAGGACAGCACCTTATTGGGTGTCGTGATGAACGTGCAGCTTGCCTGGCCAGATTGCAGCTCAGAGCGGAAACTGTTCGCCATACACGCACCAAGGCGGTGTTGCTCATGCAACAGGCCATGTTCGAGGAAGGAGAACTCTGTCGCCCAAGGAAGAAAAGCTCATTGAACTGTGCATGCAGGAGAAGGCGCAGCGCCGCAAGGTGCTTGCCTACTCAATCTATTCAGGAACCAGGGACACCACGGCACGGCTTAAAGCCTTGCTGGAGGAACGTGGCTTCAAGATAGGCGTGCTGCGGGCGACCGTGGATGCGTCTAAACGCGAGGACTGGGTGGCCGATCAGGTGGAGCGGGGCATTAACGTGCTCATCACCAATCCTGAGCTGGTTAAAACAGGTCTGGATCTATGTGCCTGAAAGTGGACTGGATGTCCTAAACGATAGTCACGGGAAGAGCATTGAAATGGCCTTGGCCAGGGAATCGCTTTTTTCTTAGAAAAAAAGCCCAAGCATCTTCGGTGCTTGGGCTTTTTATTTTTTAAGCGTTGCCCATAGCTCTAGCAATCTTTGCAACTTAACGAGAGATTCTCACCATCTGAAATGGTGTCATGACCAAAGTCAATTTATTCAAAAAATAATTTTCGTTCAGACCCAAAAATACCTAGTTTCAGTGATGTGCAAGCAAAAGCAAATGCGATGTAATTTTCTGTATCCAAATTTAGTGAGAGTCATGCCCTGTGCGTAGTTAGAGGTAGAAATCACACAACTTTATTAAGCAGAAATTCATATAAACCCTAGATAGTTGAACTGGAAATAGAAAAAATTTGAATACCAATAATTATTCAGAAGGTGATAAATAACCAATTTAAGTAATTCTCAATTTGAAGTATTTCGCTTAAAAAATTTTAAGAAATGTGTTAACTATATTTTCTAACAGCGAAGATATATTGTTGTTTAGGGCAGCTAACATTATTTTTTATAAATATAAAAGCCAATTATTTTTAAAAAATTTCAAAGTGTTCCCCATGCAGTGTATATGCACTGCATTTAATAGCCGCTTAGCTAATGTTTTTAGCGGTAATCACGTTAACTAAAAGGAGGCAACATGCCCAAACTCGTAAAAATCAGTCCTGATCAAGAAAACGCAGTCGCAATATGGGGATTTCACGATCCAATGAGCGTTAGTGACGTTGCAGCTGCCATTAAATCTATAGGAATGAATATGAAAGGAGCAGGTCATACAATTCACATAATGTCTGGAACCCATGGACGCTGCAAAGGTAAAGTAGGTGTCGTAGCGCGAAGAGAAGAAAAATTTGCTGATGAAGATCGCAAACTCGCTAACCCAGTAACTTCCGATGGTCATCCAATCAAGCTCATCGTGCATGATTTCAATACAAATTTACCTGATGCGCCAGATGCTGATACCTCAGTAATGAAGAAACTTAATAGCGATATTCGTAGCTTAGTTCCAAACGATAAGCCACAACTGCATACTTTCATTCTTGCATACTGCTGTAGCGCAGGCAGCTTATAGCATAAATTAAAATTCGCATAATTTATGCGCAAATCTGATCTTATAAAAAACGTATTTGGTATAGGGGAAAAAATGATTAATTCTTTTTCGTCACTCTTTAAGGCAAGTACAGTAGTTCTGTGCTTGATTGTGGGTGCTAATTCGGTATTTGCGTTCACTTCGTCAGAAACAGAAATAAATATTGAAAAACTAGAGGAAAGACGTAAGTCTGCACAAATAATTCAGTATGAATTGGATCAACGAATTAACTATTTAGAAGAGGGAAGAAAAGCAGCAGAGCGTTCAAGTAATGAATTACAAATTCAATTGAGTGACCAAATAAACAAAGAGAAAGAACTCGAAAAAAGTATTGTTGAAACCAATGCAGATATTGGTAAGCAAGATAAAATTATTAGTGAATTAAATGGACGAATAAAAAATACTCAAGAAAAGATAGATGAAACCAAGAGAAGTATTCAGAGATATAAGGACAATGAAGCACGAAGAAAGGCAATGTGCGCTATTCCATTCTACGGTTGGGTGAATTGCACTATCGAAGCAATAAAAGGCTGGGATAGAGAACTGAATAATTTCAATAGTGATCTAAATAACAACAACAATAGCCGCAACATTGCACTGGTCGAAAGAGCGAAGGCTGTCGAGCAGATGAAAAAGCTTCAGAAGGAATATGAATTAACAGCAAATGGGCGAGCAAAGCTTCAGGAAGAAGCGAGTGGAACTGAACAAAAATTAGTAGATTTAAATAAAGAGATCTCCAAAAAAATAGAAGCAAAGCATGCCTACATAGGATCAATGGATGCATTTGATAATGAACTGGCAAAGATTAACGGCATGCCAGAAAACGAGCGCGCTAGTGTTATTTCAAGAAGTGTTATGAGAATGAATGAGCAGTTGGCTATTGAAATGGGTAAGGCTTGCTTGATTTTTATAAGCTCTCACGAGCCTGTTCCCCAGAATATTGCCAATGTATGTACAGCGGCGTGAAAGTAATTTCTAAAAGTATTCGCTGAGACAGATTTATTTATTTTAAATTCAAAGGAAAAAAATGTCCAAAGAAACTAACAACGATCAAATTGCGTTAATTAATAAAATCGACATGACTCTTGAAGAGATGCGTGTCAATACACCATTGACACTGCCATTGGCAAATTCGTCGATCGTTAACTTGAGTGTTAAACGCATAGAAGGTAATTACGACATTACTAACGCCAAGCGTGACACCGACAACGCGATTGATTTACTCTACATTGCATACAACACAACACCTCAAGCAGAAGGGCAAATTCGTGTGCAAATCAGTAGCCTTATGAGTCGCTTAATTGATGCACAGCACAATAGCATGCGGACGATGAACCATGCAATGAACTGCGCACAAAATATCAGTAATTCTTTAAGAGATAATTTTCCAGATTGGCTTGACATTCGTGCACCAGTCGTTGCTGAAGTACATACGGACAAGGATGTCGCGGAAGTCATTGACTTCGTTAAAGTAGACCTTATCCAGCTCGCTGTAAACATTCAGAAAAAAGCAATTGAGGTTCAAAAAGCACTGCAAGCTGTAGAGTCTGAATACGACACAATTATTCTGGATACTGAAAAGATTACAGCTGAAAGCGAAATTAGTTTGAGTAAGCGACTAGATAACGCTGCAGAGATCAAACGACAGATTAATGAAAACAACGCACAACGTGCAAAGATTGAGAGCCTAGTCGAAGATTTGCGCGCTCAAGTAGAGAAATTTGAGAAACAAGCACAAAGTTTTAAAGAACAGGCTGAAAGTGCTGAAGAGCGTGCTTTTATTATGTCCATAGTAAATGTAGCCGCTCAGGTCGTGGCCACAGTTATTCCTGCAGTTGCATTGATGAGCTCAGGAGGTGCCGCGATTGGAGCTGCAGCATGTGCATCCGCAGCCTCAAAGTCAAGTGCTAAGGCCGGAGAGGGAAGTACTGACGAAGCTATCAGTACAGAGAGTGAAATTCATGACAAAAAAGCTGAGCTGGTCAAAGAAAACGATTTAATTAAAAAAAATAATGATGAAATAAAAGAGTTGAAGGTAGCTAAAGATAAAGAAGAAAATAATAATACTAAGGATAAAATTGAAGAAAGAATTGAAAGCCGCAGGCAAGCAAATTTAGATGCAAGTGATCGTATTAAGACTATAACTGAAGGTATTGCTGCATTAGAGGGTCGTCTTGAGAAAATGAGTCAAGCAATCGAAAAGGCTTCTGACAAACTCCAAGGACAGGCCACAAGTTTGCGTGAAATGCAAATGCAAATGTTGGAAAAGTCTGAGCAATACGAAAAAGAAAGGCGTAACCAAAGCGGTGAGCTTGAGAGAATTAAAGTTTTGCTGCAAGGACAGCAGACCGAAGAAGAAACACTTCAGCTGTCGATTGAATCACTTAACATCAGTATCAGCGCATTGAAACGGATGCAGGAAATTGTCCGTGAAATTGCTTTCTTTTTCAAATCATTTGCGGATTTCATGGGGCAGGTTGCTACAAATTCAGAAAATCAACTTGAATATTTTGAGAAAACTGCAAGCAGCACACGACTTCGCTCCAATGCTTTAAAAGCACTTATTAAAAATACTGATTTATTCTTTTTGAGTCAATCATCAGATTGGTATGCGGTTGCTGTAGTTTCTGCAAATTTCAGCAGTTCCTTTTCCGAAGGAGCCTCAAAACTAAATAAACTTAAAGGTGCCTATATAACAGGCGCAGAGCTTAAAGAATACTTTAAGACTGCTAGTTTGCGTTTGACAGAAATTTCTCATCATAGAGAAAAGCAGTCAGACAATAGAATTGCAGTATTGGAAAATTGCAAGGCAGAACTGGAGCTGATGAAAGCTGCGTAAATTATGAGGTGTTTACTTTTTACGTATCAGCGATTAATTTTTTAAAAATGTTAAAAACGTAAACACCTCGTAATTCTCCTCTAGATCAAATGTGTGCTAAATGTTTAACTCAGAATACACTTAATCATATTGGTGTTTATCTATACTTAGAAACATTGTAGTTAAACTCATTTTTTGCATATTGGGTTTATTAGAGAGAAACTATTCGTTTTTTGAAATTTAATTGTTAGGATTTATATGTCTGGAAATTTTGTGATATGGGAAATTTCGGAAAAGGAAGCTGATTTAATCCAAAGCCTTGGAGCAAAGTGGTCGAGTCTTGTACATGGCAAAGGTCAGCCGATGAACGCTAAACAGCCAAATGGACCTTTTTTCCCTGGATGGGACGCAACGTCGGATAAATTAATTACAGAATCAATTAAATCAAGCAAATTGCCAAAACTTCGCGATGATATTCCACCACATAACTATTTGACTTTCAATGCGTTACCCAACGATCTAGAGGCTATTTCGAATTTTGAGAAAAAATTGAGATCAAGCGAAAATGCTTGGATTCATAATATTGTTCTTGTAAAAGATAATCAGGGAGGGTGGGCAGTAAAAGTCCCTAACGACGCGATTAAGGAAGCAATGAATGTAAACCTCATAACAGGAGAAGATAATATTGGCTACAAGAATAAGCCGAAGGCTTTGATTGAAGCTCTAAAGATAGGAGGTGTCAGCCTAGAGATCTATAAAATTAGTGGACGAAAAATCGGAGATCATCGCGAAAATATTAACACCAATACTAAAAGAAATGCTGCGAACTGGATTATCGCATCAGAATTTAAGTAAACAATAATCTTACTGGATACAAATCCCCAATGATAGAAATCTTGGGGATTTTTATTAAAAGCTTGTAATTGAATTGGATTTCTTAAACGGCGCGTCAGCATAAAAGATGGAGCAAGCGACCATTGCAATTCAAACTGAATCACCGCATGAACGTGCTTGCCGCGTGGGTTCAGGGCTGGATCTGCCACATAGAGTTCAAACCGTGCGTCAACGGTCAGTTGTCGCTGCGAATGTTAAGAAGTGGTTCAAAGGCCTTACGGGGCAATTTTTTGAGCTCTTGAATAAATATACAATGTATATTATGTTAAATACATTGTGCGCTTGATTCAACTGACTTGGGTGCGCCATCATTCTTTGACACTGAACATGGCCTCAATCGGCACTCCCAACGACAAGCTTGGCCATGTTTTTTGGAATCCACCACAGTGCGTAATCCATAACTTGTGGGCATCACCCCTGTCATACCCTGCAGACTCTTGCATCAAGGGGACCTCCAACCGTTTTGCAGCCAGTCATTAAAAAAACCCCTGCCCGTTTGCACCGGCAAGGGTTTGTTCTTTCAGCTCAGGCGCAACGTTTAGTAGGCCCAGCGCACTTTGACATTCACGGCGTTGTCACGCGTGCCGCTGCCGTATTCTCCCTGGTAGCCCAGCTCCAGCGCCGCGCGGCGGCTCAGCTCCATTTGAGCCTGCAGGCCCAGCAGTGCCGTGTTGCGTGCCAGTGGTGCGCCAGTTACGGTAAAGCTGTTGCTGCCTTCAAACGCCAAGGTGGCGGTTTGCTTGACACCGCCCCACGCATGGCGCCAGCCCACCGTGCCTTTGAGGCGTACATCCTTGCCTGCCAGCTTGATGTCACTGTGGGCCCGCACGCCCAGCGTTGTGCTGGTGGTGGTGTCGTTGCGGCTCTCGCCGCGCAAGGCAGCAAAACCGCCGCTTTCCTGAAAACTGCCCACGCGCTGCTGGCTGATGTTGATGCCTGCAAATGGCTCCAGCCCCTGCTTGCTGTACTGGCCCATGGCGTAGCCCACTTCACCAAACAGTTGCAAGGTGCTGGCGTTGTACTTGGCTTTGAGGTTCTGGCTCAAGGCCGCTACGCTGCGCTGGCTGTCAATGCGGTGGTGGGTATAAGCCAGACCACCCATGACGTTCACGCGGTTTGCCCCATGGCTAAAGCCTTTGCCTGTGTAGACCGATGCGCTGTAGCTCTTGGTGTCTGCCGATGCATCACGGCTTTTTACCTTGGCGTCCGCCGTGGTAAAGCCCAAAGAGCCCCCCACGCGCCAGCCGCTGCTGCCCACTTCTTCGTCAGCCCCTATAAACAGGCCGTACACGTTTTGCGTGAGCTTGGCGGCGTTGCCATCACCATTGAGGCTCTGGCGGTGGCCCACCACTTCTGCCCACGCAGGCAAGGCTTTAGAGGTTGGCCAGGCCGATGCGGGCAAAGTGCCGCCAGACTGGGCAATTGCTGCACCGGGGCGGTAGCCCGCTGTCAGGTTGCTGTGCATGCGCTGGGTACCCAGACCAGAAGCGCGGGCGCTGAGGCTTTGCAAGCCAGACTGCCAGTTGGTGTGCGGGTCACCCGAGAGCGCGGCAAATGCCCCCGGCGCACCGGCTGCACTCAACCCTTGCACATATCTGTACACCCCATGGGTGTTCGACATGCCTGCCACCGCATTGGCTGCCGCAGCTTGATTGCCCGTTTGCGCCAAATCTGCAAATGCAACGTTATTGCGCTCCAGCGTCAATGTCACTTCTTTGATGTCATGGTGCAAATCAGCCTTTAAGTACGCAAAGTCAGAACTCGCAGATGTAAACTTTCCGCTGATCACGTTTGCCGTCAAGATGGTGTAGGTCTTGCCCACCTCAAAGTCAGTGGCTGGGTTTGCTGCATTGCCTACATGCAGGACTTTGCCATCCAGATTGGCTGTGCCGGTGACTACCAGTTTGCTTGCGGTGGTGGTCAGTGGATCTACCCGCACCTGCAAAGTGGAAGTAGCATTGAAAGTCATGTCGCCGTTAATGGTCAGCGTCATATCCAAGGGGCTATTGGTATTGACCTGCCCCGGCGCTATGGTGCTGCCAGCCTGCGTGGTGACGCTGCCAACAACAGTGCCACTTCCCCCCAGCGTGCCTTTGTTATTGAATGTGCTGCCCGAGTCTAGCTGCAAAGTGCCATTGTTGATCAGCGTGCCTCCAAACTCGTTGTTCAGCGTGCCGAAGTTTTTCAGCGTGCCGCCGTTGTCCAGCGTGCCGCTGTTGGTCAGAGTGAAGCTAGTGTTGTTGGTAAACACGCCCCCACTTTGGACTATGAGGAAACTGTGAGTATCGATATTCCCGCCATCGTAGGATTCAACTACGACAACGTTCCCGATCTCGCCAGGCAACACAACAATTGGGCCTGCTGATGCCTCCTGCGCAGCAGCACATGCCAACATGACAGCCAAGACCAAGGCTGCGGGCTGCCAGCGCGAACAGCATGCCGCACCACCCTCAAAACCTGTAGCCGTATTGGCAGGCGCCCCCTGCACGCGGCGCTTACGCCCCCTGCCAGCGGCTGCGCTTGCAGTTTCGGGTGCAGCTACCCAGCAGCCCAGCGAAGCATTCCAGATAGATTGGTAAATATGGTTCATCGCAATGTTGCCCCAGCGCTTATGTGTCTTATTGCTTTGATTCAAGGAATGCTTTACGCACCGTTGAATGCCTCAAGAAAGCCAAAAACTTTAACGACACGCACAATACTTGCCAATCCCTGAAACTAGGTATTTTTAGACTCATCGCGCATGACGCATACGGTTTTTGCTATAAGCTTTATATTAAAAATAGAATAATCAACGCCAAGCTGCTGCACTACGGCGTAACAACTTTCACTGGCCACTCTGCACTGCAGGGTCGATAAGAGAACTAGAGTTGCGGCTGGCTTCTTCATAGCCAGCTCATGACCTAGATTTGACCTGCTAGATAAGTTCTATGGTTTCTGCTGACTAAATGTAGTGGGGGTTGAATGCAAACCGCTGGTTAATTTGGGATGCGAATCGGTGGAGTTTTTGTTGAGCGAACGCCTGTTGGATTTGCTGCGAATACTCAGGCAGCCGGGGTAATCAGTCGCAAATTTCCATGCTGTGAACAATGCACGGATTCATTTCACGATAGATGTGCTGCTCAGACGGCAGATTCAGCAGATGCAAAAGCAGACTGACAGCCTGCAAACCGAGCTGAACAAGAGCACAACCGGAGCTGCAAACAGTCCGGTTTTTGAGGTTCACTCATCTTTGTAGCCGGCATCAAAAGCCCGGCGTGCGCGGATGTACACATTGGCACAATCCATAGTACTGGGGTCATTTCTACAAGCTGCAGAAGGCTTGAATTCACGCTCCCAAGCAGCCTCTTTTTTCCGCTCAAGCACCCCTGTGTAGTCACTACTGGTCAATCCCAACTGGCGTCTAACATCAAAATCACTGGTAGTTATCGGCTTTGTCACAGCCTTGCTTTGACCAGGAGCCATATTCAGCAACATCGATTTAGCTTGCTCACCAATTTCGATATAAGCGAAGTAGATGGCAGCAAACATTGCTAATGTCCAAAAGCATCGCCAAAGCAGCCTTGTTAACACGCTTGGACGACGGCCACGTGAACGTTGAAAACCGTGATTAAGCTCATCCTCCAACCAGTGATCTGGATCGCGCGCCATGTATCCCCCACTCTTATTTGATGTGGCGATGATAGGTAGACCACAAAGGAAAGAGCAAGCCAAGAAAGCGACAGAGCCGCGATCGCCAAACTTGAAATCAGCTTTCGTGCGTGTAAATTATTTTGGTCTACGCATGCTTCAACACACCTTCAGCGCATGCTGGGTCGATTGCTTTCAGAAGATGGTAGCTTGCGCCTTAACCTTGTCGGCTGGGGCAAAAGACTTACGGCATCACCATTGACAGCAGGCGCTGAATATCCGTCTTGCATGCTTCATATGCGCGCTTGTCGATGTTGGTATAGAGATCAACCAGCTCCTGCCCGAAGTCTGTGAGGATGGAGCCGCCTCCGTTGGCACCGCCCTTGGCCGTGGCAATGACAGGCGCTTTCAGCGTTCTGTTCATTTCATCAATCAGCAGCCATGCCCGGCGGTAAGACATTCCCTGCAACTTGGCTGCTGCGCTGATTGAGCGGCATTCGTCCACTGCCAGCAGCAGTGCGATTTTCCCCGGGCCCACGGGGATGGAATCACCCTTGAGTACGCGCGTTCTGAAACGCAGCTTTACCGGTGCACTGTCGTGGCTGTCCGGTAAGGCATCTGTAGGGGAGCTTTGCGCAGGGGCGCTTGCGTTCACCGCTGTGGGTTCGGGCATATCTGTTGTGTCATTTGGATGCGTTCAAAGCTTCACTTTAAGCGTTCTTTGGTGCATTTCAGATTGCGCGGTGACTTTCGTTATATTCCTGTGTATATTTCGCTTGTCCATTTATCAGTGCAAGGATCTACATGTCCGCCCCTCCTTTCAGACTTAATGCAAGTGGTTTGGCAACGCTGCAAGCTGCGACATCTGCAGGAGCGCTGGGCTTTGACTTGGAACTTTGCTGTGACAGCAGCGGCCATACTCTGACGGAGCACACGCCTCAGACGCGCACCAAGCTGCATCAGCTAGATCCGCACTTGCATTGCTCTGTGATTGGAACGTGCCTGCACCCCAACGATCTGCGTAAATTAATGCTTCGCCACGGTGCAACCGAGCAGATGAGCGATCTTGATGTTCACCATCTGGCAGTCCATATGGCCATGGAGCGTGGAGATGCAAGCAAAGCCATTCAAAAAGCGCTGGATCAAAAACACGCCGGTGCACTCAAGCAGTTCTCGGCCGCGAAAGATGAGCGCGCACTTGAAACAGCCTGGCGTGCAGCGTGGAGTCATGGCGACATCGCTGGGGGCTATTGGGCGCTTCTGACGCACAAAGCGGTGACCTCAACGCTGCTGCAACTGGCGTATGGTGAGGTACATATGCTCTCTCACCTGATGGCATCAGCCAATAGAGATGATCTCAAGCGCTTTGTGGCCTTGGAGAAAGAAAACTCCTCGCTGCGCGAGCGCCTTGAGCGCAGGCAGGCCAGGCATGAAGAAGTGCTGCGCGAAAGAGACCAGGTGCTCACACAGGAGCAAGCGCGTATCCTTCATCTGGAGGCGCGTGTGAGCCAGATGCAAGAAACTACAGCAAGCCGTGGATCTGAAGCTTCTGCCTCCGAGCTGGTTGCCTTGCATACCACCCGCCGGGAAAAAGCTGAACGGTCTGCTGAAAAAGCCTGGCAAGAGGTGCAGCGACTGCAAGAGCATGCCGCAAAGGTTGAGCTGCACATGAACGATCTGGCCGAAGAGCTGCATGCCGCAGAACACGAGCTGCAACGCTTAAGCGCCAATGCCGCACAAGATGGAGCTCTCAGGTCGCAGCAAAAGACACTACAGGACCGCACCATTCTTTACGTGGGAGGACGACCAAGCTCTACGCCTTCAATTCGAGACTTTGTGCAGCAGCGTGGCGGTGAGTTTCTTCACCATGACGGAGGCTTAGAAACGCGCAAAGCTCTTTTGACCGCACTGCTGCCGCGTGCGCACCTGGTGGTTTTTCCGGTCGATTGTGTGGACCATGACTCCGTCACCAATCTCAAGCGTTTGTGTGAACGACACATGGTTCCCTTCATGCCCCTGCGCACTGCCAGTCTGGCCAGTTTTGCAAGATCACTGCAGCGCGAAGCCGATACACGGGTGGTGCCCCGCCCTTCGCACTTCTGTTTGCGCCATGGCTAGGCTTGAAGTTGTCACTGCACGGCAACGCAAAGTGTCCTGCAGCAGGTTTGCCTACTTTATTTAAACAGGCAAGCCCAGCTGTGCTGGCCGTAATGCTCTGGCAACACCCACCAGTCAAGGCATTGATGGGGCGTTTTATTTCCGGGGCATGCGCAGGGAGCGCTGAGACAAAGCACGGCGCTGCAATGAACGGCTGGTGCGCAGCTTGTCTGCAGGCAGCTCCTGAACGGTGACCGCCTGCCCGCTTGCAGCTTGCGTCTTCAGCTCCAGCAACTTCTTCATCTCGGCCACACGCTCGTTGGCCACATCCAGCGCTTGCTGCAGATTCAGCTGGCCTGCGCGAGCGCCCAGCAGTTCTTCTTCGCTGTGCAGATAACGTGCGTGCAGGTCTTCGTAGCGGGCTGCGGCACTGCGTTCTGCATCAATTTGCAGCTTTTTGGCCTTTTCCGTTTCTTGGCGGCTGCGGTCCAGGTCGGCCAGCATGCGGCGTTCATTGCCTGCAAATTGTTCTGCCAGACGCTGGCGCTCCTGCATGGCGGCATCCAGCTCGCGGGAGTGCTGATCGCGCAAAGCTTCCTGGGCTTTGCGCTGCTCCTGGCTCTCCTGGCGCAGTTTCTCCAGCCCTTGGTCGCGCTCAGTCAGTTGCTGCTGCATCTCATCGAGGCGGCGCGATAAATCTTCTCGCTGCGCGTGCGCCAGCGCCAGCGCGGCATCCATCGCACTTTTTTGCTGCAGCAAGCCCTCTTCTCTTTGCTGCAGTTTGGCCTGCAGCAACTCCAGTCTGGCTTGCGCAGCGGCAGCCGCCTGCTCGCGCTCTTGAAGCGATTGCTCTGCCGCTTCTTGCGCATGCTGCAGCGCGCTGCCCCATAAAGACTGCGCAGCCTCCAGCACCTCATCGGGCACGGAATTGCGCAGTGTCTGCGTTTGCTGATTCAGGCCCAGGCGCGAGCCCAAAGTGCTGAACCAGGCGTCCAGCATGGGAGCCACGGTGTTGGGCGAGCCTCTGCCCATGTGCATGCGCACTTTTTCGATGGTGGGTTTCTGCCCTTCGGCCAGCAGCGCGTCTGCGGCGGCCCAGACATCGGCTTCTTGAATGCCACGCGGCGTTTTGGTTGCTATGGATTGCATAGGAATTAGATTACCATCGATAAGAGATTGTTATCGCGAGTTGTTAAATATTATTATATAACAACATACATAGCACGTAGTGTTTAATACGTAACATAGAAAAAATACAACATATGCAGGATGAATATGCACTGGCTACGCAATCTGCTGAAAAAACACTCACGCAGCTGAGCCACAGCACGCTCAATGCCCTGCGTGAGCTGCTCAGAGAAGGTGAAGCCGAAAACACGGTGCGCAGCTACCAAAGTGCCATGCGCTACTGGGCTGGCTGGCACCAGTTCCGCATGGCAAAAGCCATTGCCCTGCCCTTGCAGGTAGATACCGTGCTGCTCTTCATTGCCGACCACGCCCAGCGCAGCACGCCGTATGGGCTGCGCTGCGAGTTGCCACCGTCGATTGATGCTGCGCTGGTGCAATCTGGCTGCAAAGCCAGGCTGGGCGCTCCCAGCCACAACACGCTGGTGCACCGCATTGCGGTAATGAGCAAAGCACACCAAAACCGTGGTTTGCCCAACCCCTGCCACGATGCAAAAGTGCGCGAGCTGCTCTCGCGCACGCGCAAGGCCTACGCCAAGCGTGGCGAGCGCACGCAAAAGAAAGCGGCCATTACCAAAGATGTACTGCAGCAACTGCTGGCCACCTGTGACGACAGCCTGCGCGGTCAGCGCGACCGCGCATTGCTCTTGTTTGCATGGAGCAGCGGTGGCCGCCGCCGCTCAGAAGTGAGCAACGCCGACATGCAGTTTCTCCGGCGCATTGGCCCCGAGCAGTTTCTGTACGAGCTGTCAGTCTCCAAAACCAACCAGACTGGCGCAGATTTACCTGAAAACACCAAACCCGTGCTGGGCGCAGCGGGCAAGGCTTTGAGTGCATGGCTGGCTGCCAGCGGTATTACTGAAGGTGCCATCTTCAGGCGCATTCGCAAGGGTGGCCATCTGGGAGAGCCGCTGCAAGCGCCTGCTGTGCGCACCATCGTCAAAGAGCGCTGCGCGCTGGCCGGGGTAGAAGGTGATTTTTCTGCGCACTCGCTGCGCTCTGGTTTTGTGACCGAAGCGGGCAAACGCAATGTGCCGCTGGCTGAAACCATGGCACTCACTGGCCACCAGAGCGTGGCCACGGTGCTGGGCTACTTTCGGGCGGAATCTGTCATTCACAACCAGGCCGCCCATTTGATGGATGACGATTGATCTATCAACAGCCCCGCTCTAGCATGTGCGCTGTGCCCGCCCGCGCTGCACGTACAAGCCGGGCACCTTTTCAGCCACCGCGCACCTAGGACGAATCTCCATGCACAGCAAAGACACTGCGCCTTCTGCCCAGCCTACCGATTCACTGAATCAACTTGATGTCCGCGCCCGCAAGGTGGTAGAGCACATCACCCACCGCCGCCATATTTCGCGCAACATCATCCAGGATCTGGACCGCGCGCAAAGCACCTTTGGCGAGCGCGCCGCTGATGCCGTTGCGGGATTTGGCGGCTCGTGGAAGTTTGTGATCCTGTTTGTCGTCACCATGCTGCTCTGGGTCAGCGCCAACGTGCTGCTACTGGCGTGGCAGGGTCACACTTTTGACCCCTACCCCTTTATTTTGCTCAATCTGGTGCTGTCCATGCTGGCCGCCATACAGGCCCCCGTCATCTTGATGGCGCAAAACCGCCAGGCCGACAAAGACCGCGCACACAGTGCACATGACTACGAAGTCAACCTCAAAGCAGAGCTTGAAATCATGATGCTGCACGACAAAATCGACCAGCTGCAAAACAACCAGTGGAACGAGCTGATTGCACTGCAGCGCGAACAGTTGCACCTGCTCACCAGCATCGTGGACCAGCGCAACAGCCCGCAGCAGCCCAGTTAAGCGCCAGCAACGCCAGCCACTGCGCACACATTGCTGGTTTGCCGAGCACCAGCCATCTTCTTGTTTCTAGAGCCTGTGATCGGCCCGGCGTGCAGAACACATAGGTTGCGAGAAGCTGGCGGCTGCGCAGCGCGGTTGCACTACCGCGCTTTTTTACGGCTGCACAGTTACGCACGCATTCATGCATTCATGCATTCATGCACTCATGCACTTTTGCAAACACATAACCTGCACCAAGGCTTTGGTGCATTAAAAATGCAGACTTCTTATAAAGTGAGCTATTAACGCTTACCAGTGCTTGTTCTTAGATATAAAACATGCTGAAAACAAGCAGGGGCAAGCGCTAAGTGCTCATTAATTAATCAGTCCTGGCAACGACCAACAACCAACGAGCAATGCTTGCCGCTGCCGTTGTAGTTGCCACTGCAAGCACCGCAGCCTCGCTCTGGCTGCGGCGAACCAAGCAATCTGCAGCGCTTAAACCGAGCGCATCAAGCCGCCATCCACCCGAATGTTCTGGCCGTTGATATATGCGCCGCCTTCACTGGCCAAAAAGGCAATGGTTGCGGCAATTTCTTGCACCGTGCCGTAACGCTGCATGGGCACGGCGGCGCGGCGCTCTTCTTTTTCGGGCAGGCTGTTGATCCAGCCCGGCAGCACATTGTTCATGCGCACGTTGTGGCGGCCGTACTCATCCACAAACAGTTTGGTAAAGCTGGCCAGCCCCGCGCGCGACACGGCAGAGGTGGGGAACAAATCCGCCGGCTCAAACGCCCATGCGGTTGAGATATTGACAATCGCCCCGCCACCCTGCTTGACCATGATGGGCGTTACCACCCGCGCTGCGCGCACGATGTTGAGCAGGTAAGCATCCAGTCCTGCATGCCAGTCGGCATCGGTCAATTCCAGAATGGGCGCTCGCGGCCCTTTGCCAGCTGAGTTCACCAGCACATCCACCCGGCCCCAGCGCTGCATTACCAGATCGGCCAGCTTTTGAATATCTGCCTGATTCTGGTTGCTGCCGGTAACGCCCACGCCACCCAGCTCCAGGGCCAGCGCTTCGCCTTTGCCAGACGAGGAAAGAATGCCGACGTGGTAACCGTCAGCAGCAAGTTTGCGGGCAGCGGCTGCGCCCATGCCGGAGCCACCGGCGATGATGATGGCGGTTTTAATTGTTTTCATCTTTTTTGCTATGAGCTGTATCCAACAGAATAGGAATCATCGCTGACGATAGTTTTGCTGATGTGCAAGACAGGCATCAATGCCTTAATCAAGATAAATGGGATGTGATTTCTGCTCTATTGGAGATGCCATAAATTGTCTTCCAATTGAATTGAACACCCATTCCAGATGATTTTTCCTTTTTCAAAAATAGCGTGTTTTTCAGCTATTTTTGATATTTGAAATAAATACTTGTCTACAACCAGAACCGTCTGGCCCTCAGCCTTCAACTGTTGCAAACACTTCCAGATCTCTTCCCGAATCACCGGAGCCAGCCCTTCGGTTGCCTCATCCAAAATCAACAGCTTGGGATTCGTCGATAAGGCCCGCCCAATCGCCAGCATTTGCTGCTCGCCACCAGACAACTGATTGCCCATATGGTGCTCGCGCTCTTTGAGACGGGGGAACAGCTCATAAATTCTGGCCAAATCCCAAGGTGCAGACTGTGCAGCCGGTGCAGGCAGCGCTGCTGCTGCTGGCTTGGCCGGTGGACGTGATGGATGGCGAGCAAAGGCCACCAGATGCTCACGCACCGTGAGGTTGGGAAAGCACTGCCGCCCTTCGGGGACGATGGCAATGCCCAGCCGCGCAATGGCGTCGGCGGGCAGATTGGTGATATCGCGCCCCTCAAACAAGACCTGCCCTTTGCGCACGGGCAGCGCACCGGTGATGCATTTGATGGTGGTGGATTTGCCCATGCCGTTGCGCCCCATCAGGCTGACGACCTGGTGCGGCTCGATAGTCAGGCTCACACCAAACAGCACCTGACTGGCGCCGTAGCCCGCCTCAATGCCGCGCACTTCCAGCAAAGGTGTGCCGGTTTCGCTGTGGCTGCTCATACCGTGCCCTTTGCTTGTTGTGCTGCTGGTTCTGGGTGGTGTGCATCTTCTTCTTGCCCCAGGTACACGGCCTGCACACGGGGGTCGGCCTGAATCTCTGCCGCGCTGCCCTGGGCAAGCACTTTGCCGTAGACCAGCACGGTGATGCGGTCTGCCAGCTGGAACACGGCGTCCATATCGTGCTCTATGAGCAAGATGGCCATGCGCCCGGCATCGCTGCGGCGCAATTGCTCAATAAGTTCAAGCATTTCAGCCGATTCTGCGGGGCCCATGCCGGCCATGGGTTCGTCCAGCAGCAAGAGTTTGGGGCTGGCGGCAATGGCCAGGGCTACATCCAGCTTGCGCTGCGCGCCGTGGGGCAAGGTGCCTGCCACCGTGTTCCAGCGCTCTTGCAGTTGCACGCGCTGGGCCAAATCCCAGGCCAGTGCTTTGAGCTGGGCATCTTTGTCTCGTTGCTTGAACCAGCGAAAGCTGTTGCTGTGGTGCGCTTGCACGGCCAGCAGCAGGTTTTCTGCCACGGTCAGCTGCGCAAAGATGCTGGTTATCTGAAAGCAGCGCGACAGGCCTGCGGCCACACGCTGGTGCGGGGGCTGGTGGATCAACTCTTGCCCATCGAGCTCGATTGAGCCGCCGTCTGCGGGCAGCAGGCCCGAGATCAGATGCACCAGCGTGGATTTGCCAGCGCCATTGGGGCCAATGAGGGCGTGAATTTCTCCGGGGCGCACGTCCAGATCGACATGGTCGGTGGCGGTCAGTGCGCCAAAGCGTTTGAGCAGACCTTGTATGCGCAGCATCAGTGCCCCGCCTTCTTGGGTGCCAGCAAGGCAGACAGGCCACGCGGGGCCAGAAAAACCACGGCAATCAGCAGCAACCCCATGGGGGCGTGCCAGTAGTCGGTGCTTTGCTTGAGTACTTCTTCCAGCGTGCCCCACACCACCACACCCAGCGGTGCGCCCCATTTCAGGCCAATGCCGCCAACCACCACCATCACGATCAGCAGTGCAGACTGCGTCCAGTGCATGAGTGAAGGGCTGACAAACCCGTTTTGCGTAGCCAGCAGCGCACCGGCCAGACTGGCAACGCCACCTGCCAGCGCAAAGGCCAGCAACTTGAGGCGAAAGGTGGGGTAGCCCATGGCCTGCATGCGTGTTTCATTGTCACGAATGCCTTGCAGCGCACGGCCAAAGTACGAACGCTCTATGCGCGAAAACAGCAAAAACACTGCGGTGACTGCCAGCAGCACAAGGTAAAACAGCCAGTTGCCCTGTGCAATCACATCGCCCTCTTCGGCTTTGAACAAAAGCAGCGGGCTGTAGAGGTTGTAGCCATCGTCACCCCCAAAGGCGCGCAGCGAAACGGCCAGGTAATACAGCATCTGGGCAAAGGCCAGCGTAATCATCAGGAAGTAAACGCCCCGTGTGCGCAGTGCAATCAGGCCCATGAGTGCAGACACCGCAGTGCCCGCCACGGCGGCCACCAGCCAGATGAGCCAGGCGTTGTGAAAGCCGCCCTCCACCATGGCAACCACGGCGTAGGCCCCAACCCCCACAAAGCCTGCATGGCCCAGGGCCACCAGCCCGGCACGCCCAATCAAGAAGTTAAGGCTGAGCGCAGCCATGCTGACAATGAGGATGCGGCGCACAAAGTCCACGTAGTAATCCAGATCCAGCATGGGGGCCAGCCACGGAAAGGCTGCCAGTGCCAGCACAACAACAGCCAGCACCGCGTAGCTGGTGCGACTCGAAACGGCAGCGGCGGCCAGTGGCGGCGGTGCAGAAGAAATGGATGGGGAAGAATCAGACACGGCAGACACGGCAGGCACGGGAGAAAAAACGGCAATCCATACAGTGATTCATACGGTGACCAAGACGGCGAAAACTGCTGCACCCACCACACATGCGCAATGGCTTTGCGGTGCAACGCAGCAGGCTGCACACAGCGGCGGCAGCTGGGTTTGGCTTGTTTGGGGCGGTATTAAGCACGGGCGGGGAACAGGCCAGAGGGTTTGAACACCAGCACACCAGCCATCAGCACATACATGGAGATGCTGGCCACGGCGGGGCCAATGTCAGCGGCCAAAGATGGGCTGAGCACCTCGCGCAGCAACGGTGGCAGCAAGGAGCGGCCAGCGGTGTCGACCAGACCCACCAGCAAACTGGCCACCAGGGCACCACGGATAGAGCCAATGCCGCCAATCACAATGACCACCAGCGCGGGAATCAAAATGCTCTCGCCCATGCCCACCTGTACCGCGCTAATGGGCGCCAAGAGCGCGCCAGCCAGCGCTGCCAGGGCCGCACCCACCGCAAACACCACGGCAAATACGCGGTTGACACGAATACCCATCCACTGGGCCATGGCGCGGTTAGATGCCCCGGCGCGTACCCACATGCCCAGGCGCGTGTGGTTGACCAGTGCATAAAGCGCCAGCGCAGCACCCAGACCTGCAGCCAGTATCAGCAGCCGGTACGAGGGGTATGGCAAAAATCCGAACAGCTGCACCGCCCCCGACAGTGCCGACGGCGTGGGTGCCATGATGGGCGATGGCCCCCAGAGGTACTTGGCCACATCGTCGGCTACCAAGACCACGCCAAAGGTGGCCAGCACCTGCGAGAGGTGGTCACGCACATAGAGCTTGCGCACCAGCACTGCCTCTAGCACCGCAGCCAAAGCAACCGTGACCACAATGCCCACAGCAACCGCCAGCGTGAATGAGCCCGTTTGCGTATGCACCGAGGCCGAGATGTACCCCCCGGCCATGAACATTGAGCCGTGGGCCAGATTGAGCGTGTCCATGATGCCGAACACCAGCGTCAGCCCGGCGGCCAGCAAAAACAGCATCAAGCCGTAGCCCAGACCGTTCAGGGCCTGTTCGAAAAGAAAAACTGCATCCATGAACGAGGGTCTTTACAGCAGCTTGGTGCCCAGCGGCACCGTCTGGTCTGGCACGCACAGGACCACACCACCGTTTTCGTCGTGAAAGCCGGTGACCAGACATTCCGACATGACCGGGCCAATCTGCTTTTTAGGAAAATTCACCACCGCCACGACCTGTTTGCCAATCAGGCTTTCAGGGCTGTAGTGGTGGGTGATTTGCGCGCTGGACTTTTTGATGCCCAGCGCAGGGCCAAAGTCCACCTGCAGCACATACGCCGGCTTGCGCGCCTGGGCAAAAACTTCGGCCGCCACAATGCGTCCCACACGCAGTTCTACGCGGGTGAAGTCATTCCATTCAATCTGCTGCATGGAGTGCTCTTTACTTCATGGCGCACTGGGCGGCGTAGCTGTCTTGGTGGGCAGTGAACAGTTTGCCGGGCTGCAAGGCGTTGGTGATCTGGCCGTCCTTGGTTTTTACGACCTGACGCAGGTAATAGTCTTGCACCAGAAACTGGTTGTTGCCGTAGCTGACGTTGCCGCGCACCGAGTCGAACTTGGCAGTCTTGATGGCCTTGGCCACGGCAGCCTTGTCTTGCAGATTGCCACCCACGGCTTTCACGGCAGCATCCAGGTTCATCACCACGTCATAGGCAAAGGCCGCGTACAGCGTGGGCAGGCGGTTGTAGGATTTTTGAAACTCGGCCACAAACTTTTTGTTGGCAGCGTTGTCCAGATCGTGCGCATACGACGAGGCGTTGTAGATGCCCACCATCGGCTCGCCCACCGCGGCGATGATGTCCTGGTCGGCAGTAAAGGGCGAAGAGATCAAGACGATGTCTTTGTTCAGGCCCGCACCCATGAACTGCTTGATGAAGTTGATGCCCATGCCGCCTGGCTGAAAGATGTAGACGGCATCGGGCTTGGCTGCGCGCAGCTGGGCCAGCTCTGCGGCAAAGTCCAGCTGGCCAACACGGGTGTAGATTTCATCAGCCACAGGCTGCTTGTAGGCGCGCTTAAAGCCATTGACTGCATCTTTGCCTGCCGGGTAATTGGGGGCCAGTACCACCACTTTTTTGTAGCCCTTGCTGGCTGCGTGCTGGCCAGCGGCCTCGTGCATGGCATCGTTTTGGTAGCTGGTGCCAAAAAAGTACGGGTTGCACTGCGCGCCAGCCAGCTGACTGGGGCCGGGGTTGGCAGAAAGAAATGGCACTTTGGCCGCAAACAAGCCGGGGCCCACGGCCAAGACCACATTGGAGCCTACGGGGCCGGTGAAAAAATCGACCTTGTCACGCTTGATAAAGCGGTCGGCCACTTGGCGTGCGGTTTCGGGGTTGCCAGCGGTGTCGGCCTGAATGAATTGAGCCGGCACGCCCCCCAATTTGTTGCCCAGTTGCTTGGCAGCCAGATTCAAGCCATCTCGAATTTCTGCACCGGGGCCTGCAAAGGGGCCTGAAATATCCAGTGCCACACCCACTTTGATCGGTTCTGCGGCCAGGGCCCAGGGGGCCGCCACACAGCTTGCTGCAACAGCGATGGCACGGAGAGCACAAATGCTTGAATGGGGGCGCAAGGCGGCAAAGGTGGTCATGTCTGAACGAATAGTTGGTGTGTGGTGGTGCAGGAAAGCTGCATGGGTGCGGGCGCAAGCCTACACAGGCGCAGCATTTTTGAGGAGCAATGCCATGGCTGTTGGTGCAGATGCAACACCTAGGCTTGCGCCAGGCCCATGAGTTCCAGTGCAGCCCGATGCACACTGGAGGCAGGGTCTGCCAGTTGCAGCGGCAAATCAAAATGGTTGGTGGCCGGGGCTTGTACCCACTGGCCTTGCAAGCAGCGCGCCTGCCATGCGGCCAGATACTCACTGGATTGGCGCTGAAACTCACTGCTTTCAAACTCGCCGCAGGCCACGCGCAGCTGGCACTGGCCGTGGGTGCTGCTGTCTGGCAGCAAAAACCGGGGGCTGTTGCGCATGGCGGCGGCGTCATCCATGCCCATCCATGCGTTGATGTGCGTGGTCAGCAGTGGCTGCAGATCAAACAGCCCGCTCAAAGGAAAGGCCGATGCAGGCGTGGCGCTGAGCGGCAAGTCGTAGTCATCCTGCCAGCCCCTGGCCAGCAGCATGCCTGCCAGTTGACCGCCCGCCGAGCTGCCGCACACGCAGATGTTGCGCGCATCACCACCGTAGATGGCGATATTGCGCACCACCCATGCAAAGGCCTGACGCATCTGATCAACGATGTGGTCAAGTGTGACTGAGGGGGCCAGATCGTAATCTGGCACCACCACCAAGGCCCCTGCTTGCGTCAACGCCGGAGCCATGAAGGCCGAATCGTTCTTGCTGAGTGCGCGCCAGTAGCCTCCGTGAATGAATATAAAGACAGGTGCTGCCTGCGCTGATGCAGCAAGCGTTTGTGGCAGATAAATGTCTAGAACATCCGTCTCTCTGGGGCTGTAGCGCTGATTGCGCACGGCCCCCGGCAGTGCAAACGCCGCCTGGCTTTCTTGGGCGTAGCGGGCCATGTACGCCAATGGATCTTGAACACTGGCGCGGGCGTTGTATTGGCGGTCGAAATGGGCTTGGGCAGCATCAATGGACATGGATTGGCGTGTCACTCATCAAACGTTCAAAAAACTGAGCGCAGCATACGGCCTGCCCGTGCCGCTTGCTGACAAAAACATGAGGCCTGCGCTTTTTGGTGCCCGGGCTATCTGTTGAGCCCCGGCATGCTCACCGGAACACTGCAACCGCACGCACCTTTGCGCAAAAGCTTGTTGCATGCACAATGCGCGCTCTTGAAAACATTTATTTACATACTGTGAGCTTGCACGCAATGCGCATGCCGCTGAATGGCTGGCAAATGACAAAAACCAGCTTGGCCTGCACAGCCATGACGCTGAGCGCCTGCGCGCAAGCCGCTGGAGCCGATAGAACTGGCCAGAGCATTGCGCCCTTGTTTGAAAAGGGCCGCTATCTCTCGGTAGAGACCTATGCCGCTCGCCCCCAGGTGCGTGGAACGGATGCGTGGGGGCAATCCACGGGACAAGTCGCCTCAGACCACGCGCAATGGGGCTTTGCCTACAAACAGGACATCGCCCCGCAAACCTCGATGCTGCTGATGGTGACACGCCCATTTGGGGTAGATATTGCTTACGGCCGGCAGCATTCACGCCTGTTCGGCGGTACGCAGGCGCGCATCAGCACCTATGAATTGATGGGTGCGCTGCGCTACCAATGGAATGAACGCTGGGCGATGCACGGCGGCCTGCGCCTGCAGCGCTCTGAGGGGCATATGGCTTTGGGAGGCCTGGCCTTTGGTGCCTTGAACGGCTACCGCGTGAGTTTTCATCCGAGCATCGAACCCGGTTACTTGCTGGGCATGAGCTACGAGCGCCCTGAAATGGCGCTTCGCATTGCGGGCACTTATTACTCGGCCATCAAGCACCAGGTCAGAACGCAAGAAAACCTGCAGGCAGGAGCAGGTACCACGACGACCCACTCTACCTCGCCGCAAAGTTTTAATCTGGATGTCCAAACCGGCATGACACCCAGTACGTTGCTGTTTGGGCAGATTCGCTGGAGCGACTGGGCACAGTTGCAGCTGCGCCCCCAGGCTTTTGCTGCTGCCACGCACGGAAGCAGTCTCACAGATCTGCAAAGCTCCACCACCTACACACTTGGACTGGGCCAGAAGTTCGGGCCACAGTGGTCAGGCTTTGTAGCACTGGTGTATGACAAAAAAAGCAGCAAGAACCCCTTATCCCCATTGCGCCCAAGCAATGGACGCACCGGCTACACCGTGGGTGTGAACTACCACAACGCGCACATCAAGGTCACGCCATGGGTCAGCTACCAGCGTCTGGGTGCCACCGATATCTCTAGCAGCGGCATACCCATGGCGCATTTTGAGCCTGGCACTGCCAAAGCGGCAGGACTCAAGCTGGGCTACTACTTTTAGCGCCGTTAACACAAGCCTTGTGATGGCTGGTGCATGCATGGGCACTACAGCCTCAAGCCATTGCACAAAAGACTTCTCGCGGCTTGCGGTGGCAACGAAATTTTCCCCGTTCACACCAGGGCCGTCTCTACAGCACAACCATCTCGCCCTCAAATGCTTTTCCCCAGGTGCGCAATTCATACTGGCGTGCACCGCTTGAAAAATACGGGTCCTGCTCAATCAATGCCACAGCTCGGGCGCGGTTGGGCACCTCCATCACCCACAGACCGCCGATATAGTCACCACCGGCCTCGCTGCGGCAGCCTCCAGCCAGCTGAATTTCGGTTTTGTGTCGGGCCAGAAAATCCAGGTGTGCCTGCCCCTGCTGCTGTCGTACTGCCAGCATGGCAGGGGTGTCCGTAAAAATAGCAATCCAGCGCATTGCAACCCCTCGGGCTTAACCCAAAGCGGCAATCACATCGGCAGGCGCTTGCACCAGCTCAATCAGCACGCCCTCCCCGGCAATCGGAAATTCGTCATTGCTCTTGGGATGAAGAAAAGTGATGTCGTAGCCCGCAGCGCCCTTGCGGATGCCACCGGGGGCAAAGCGCACGCCTTGGGCGGTAAGCCATTGCACGGCCTTGGGCAAATCATCGATCCACAGGCCGATGTGGTTGAGTGGCGTGGTGTGCACGGCAGGTTTTTTGTCGATATCCATGGGTTGCATGATGTCCACCTCCACCTTCATCACACCTTTGCCCATGGCGAGGATGTCTTCGTCCACGTTCTCACGTTCACTCTGAAAGGTGCCGGTCTGCTCCAGCCCCAGCATATCTACCCACAGTTTCTTCATTCGGCTCTTGTCAGTGCCGCCAATAGCGACCTGCTGAATGCCAAGAACTTTGAAAGGACGAAGGGCTGCAGTCATGAAGTACTCCTGAGTTAATAGCTTTGGTGCCTGCAAATATTAGGCTAGAGGCAAATTTTTCTGATATCAATCGAAGGCCATTTCGCACTGCAGCTTTCTGTGCTTTACAGCTCACCCAGCACCCAGCTGCTGAGCATGGCGAAGTACTCGCGCAGCCATGCGTTGTAGCGTGTGGCCAGCGGCGTGGCAGCGGCCACCGGCACCATGCCGGTCAAGCCTTGCTGCTGGGCCATGGCCATGGCGCGCATCAGGTGAAAGTCGCTGCTGACCATGGCCGTGGGGGCTGTGGCATCGATGCCGCGTGCCTGCAGTAAGGGGCGGCTGAGCTGCAGGTTGAGCTCCGTACTGGTGCTCTGGCCTTCCAGCAACAAACGTTCGGCAGCAATCCCGTGGCGCTCCATCAGATAGCGGGCCATCACGGTCGCTTCACTTTCGGTTTCGCCCCAGTCCACCCCGCCGCAAACGGCAATCAAGGCCGATGGCTGCAAGTGGGCCAGTTGTGCAGCAGTATCCAGGCGCTCCGCCAGCACTGGCCGGGGCTGACCGTTTTGGGTGCCGCTGCCCAGAACCACAATGGCCGCCACCGGTGGCACTTGCTCAGGCTGCACGCCAGTACCTAGCAGGCGGCCCCAAAAAAGCAGCACGCTCAGCACCCACAAAGCCAGCAGCGCCCAGCCCCAGTTCCACAGCCTGGCATGACTGCGCTTGCTGCGGCGCCAGCGCTGCACAAGCGGCCATTGCCAAGCCAGCAGGGCCCCGGCAGTACCTAAGGCAGCAGGCACGGTCACGCCCACATTGAAGTGGCGCAGCGCCATCAATACCCCCGCATCAAGCAGCAGCACCGCACTGACCAGGGACAGCAGGATGCGCTGCACCCGTTGTGCAGGGCTACCGACGCTAGAGGTGGGCAATGTGGCCAAAGGGGCTTTCAAATACATAGCTGCTTGCGCTACAACCATGAGCGCTTTAAGTGGTTTTGATGGTGATTAAGAAAAGCATCGCATCGATGCTTTTGTCATCACTTGTAACCACGCAAGTGTGCCCGATGAAATGCTGCGCAATGGCCATTGCGCAAGTTTGTTATGCACAACAGCGCGTGCAAGCGCAGCGCAGTGGCTGCACCTGCAAGCCTGCTCAGGTCATTGAAATTCCACAATCACATCGTCAACCGCCAGCGAGTCACCCTTGCCTGCGCTGACCTTGCTGACAACGCCATCTTGCGTGGCAAAAAGAATGTTCTCCATCTTCATGGCTTCAATGACGGCCAGCTTTTCACCGGCCTGCACTTTCTGCCCAGGCTGCACTGTCACATCGACCAGCAGGCCAGGCATGGGCGAGAGCAAGAACTTGGACATGTCTGCCGGTGCTTTGTAGGGCATCAACTGGTGCAGCTGTGCCCCCTTGGGCGACAGCACCAGAGCATCAATCTGGGTGCCGTTGTGGGTAATGCGCAAAGCCAGCGGGTTTTTAGGCGTACCGCGCTCCACCTGCACGGTAAAGGCTTGCCCGTTGCATGTGCCTTGCAGGCGCAGCTCGCGCATGGCGCTGTGGCTTTGAAATTCGTAGCGCTTGCCGTTGAGCGTCACAACGCTTTTGCGGCTGTCAAATTCAAAGTCTGACACCTGGGCATCAAAGTGCTGGTTATGGCCTTGTGCGCCAAGCACCACCACGGTGTAATTGGCGTCTACCACCAGTTCATGGCCACGCATTTGTCCACTGATGGTGGAGGCGCGCGCGCGGTAGCGGCGGTTCATGTGCGCAGCCAGGGCCACCAGAAAGTCTGGATCGCTGTGCGGCACATCGCTGGCGTTAAAGCCGTGGGCGTAGTGCTCGGCAATAAAGCCGGTGTTGAAGTCGCCGGACTGGAACTTGGGATGCGCCAGCAATGCGGCCTGAAAGGGAATGTTGGAGCTGATGCCGCGAATCACAAAGCCGTTGAGAGCTTCACGCATCTTGGCAATGGCGTCGTTGCGGTCTTTGCCGTGCACGATGAGCTTGGCAATCATCGAGTCGTAGAACATCGGAATTTCGCCGCCCTCGTACACCCCTGTATCTACGCGAACACCGTACAGATGCTCGGTGTCGGCCTGCCACATGGTTTGCTCTGGTGGGTTAAAGCGCACCAGACGGCCCGTTGATGGCAAGAAGTTGCGAAACGGATCTTCGGCATTGATGCGGCACTCCATGGCCCAGCCGTCACGTTTGACCTGGTTTTGCGCGATGGCCAGTTTTTCTCCTGCCGCTACGCGGATCATTTGCTCCACCAGATCCAGTCCTGTGATGCACTCAGTGACGGGGTGCTCCACCTGCAGGCGGGTATTCATTTCCAGAAAGTAGAAATCCTGGTCCTTGCCCACCACAAACTCCACCGTACCGGCGGACTGGTACTGCACCGCTTTGGCCAAGGCTACAGCCTGCTCGCCCATGGCCTTGCGGGTGGCATCCGAGATGAAAGGGCTGGGAGCCTCTTCAATGACCTTCTGGTGGCGGCGCTGGATGGAGCATTCGCGCTCGTTCAGGTAAATGACGTTGCCATGGCTGTCACCGAGCACCTGAATTTCAATGTGGCGCGGCTCCTGCACAAATTTTTCGATGAAGATGCGGTCGTCGCCAAAGCTGTTGCGCGCTTCGTTCTGGCAGCTGGCAAAGCCTTCAAAGGCTTCCTTGTCATTGAAGGCCACACGCAGGCCTTTGCCGCCACCGCCTGCCGAAGCCTTGATCATGACGGGGTAGCCAATGCCCTTGGCAATCTCCACCGCCGCTTCTGGGCCTGATATGGGGTCGTTGTAGCCGGGAATGGTGTTGACATTGGCTGCATTGGCCAGTTTCTTCGAGGCGATTTTGTCGCCCATGGCGGCAATGGAATGTGCTTTGGGCCCGATAAAGGCAATGCCCTCTTCTTCGCAGCGCTTGGCAAACGCTTCGTTTTCGCTCAGGAAACCGTAACCCGGATGAATGGCCTGGGCACCCGTTTGCTTGGCAGCCTCAATGATCTTGTCTGCTAGCAGATAGGACTCACGGCTGGGTGCAGCACCAATCCGCACGGCTTCATCAGCCAGCTTGACGTGGCGGGCGTCCTTGTCGGCGTCTGAATACACCGCAACGGTGGCGATGCCCATCTTGCGGGCAGTAGCAATGACACGGCAGGCAATCTCGCCGCGGTTGGCAATCAGGATTTTGGTGAACATGTTGTCTGCTTTCTTCGGTTTTTGTCTCTGGCAGTGACAGCGCGCGCCTCTGGACGCTCCATCAACAGCACTTCTGATTTATCTAATCGCACACCCAGCCAACGGAGTAACCCGTCTTTGTCATGCGTGGATAAGGGTTGGGCCACGTCCAGGATCACCACGCTGGTGGGCCTGGGCGGTTCGTTCACACTGGCAGTACGTTCACCTTGCGCCAGTGTCAGTGCGCAGACCAGCGGATGCTGGGCTTGCACTTCCTGGAGCAGAGCCTGAGCGTCCACCAGCTTTGGGGCCGGCTTTTCTGCCAGGGCCAGGGTCTGTTCCCGGGTTTTGCTCACATCCTGCTGCAAGGCTTTGAGCTGCGCATCCATGGACTTGACTTGCTCGACCAGCGTTTTGTTCACGCCCTCTTGCAGCTCGCTGCGCAGCTTTTCAACATTGAGCGAATCGTCCCCGGCATCGCGCACCAGCACAGTCACATTAGCCTGTCCGTCACGCAGCAAGCGCCGCTGTACCTGCTCACGCAGCTGGGCTTCGTCAGTGCGGCCCACCACAATCAGGCGCAGCGTGCGTGCTCCAGCATCCACTTCATGCATGAGCACGTGGCTGCTAGGCTCTGCCTCCAGGTCACGGGCCACACGCGCTGCCACGCTGGCAAACACTTCTTGCTGCACCAGGCGGTACGCCATCCACACGCTGGGCACCAGAACAGCGGTCAGGCCCAGCACGATGATGAGCCGGTGGCGCTTGCGTGTGGCTTCATCCAGCTGCCCATGCCGTGGCAAGCGCAGCAGCTTGGCGACGGCCAGGGTGGACGCACCGATGAACATGCTGTTGATGATGAACAGGTAAAACGCTCCACCAAACATGTCCCAGCGGCCATGCGCAATACCAAAGCCTGCAGTGCACAGCGGGGGCATGAGCGCGGTTGCGATTGCCACGCCGGGCACGATGTTGGAATAGCTGCGCCGTGTGACTGCCACCATGCCAGCCGCACCGCCAAACGCTGCGATGAGCACATCCCACAGCGTGGGAAAAGTGCGCGCCATCAGCTCTGACTGAGGTTGCTCCAGCGGGCTGAGCGTGAAGTACAGCACCGAAGTGACCAGGCTCAGAACCACGAAGATCGCCAGGTTTTTGCCTGCCGTACGAATCAGGCCCAGGTCTTGCACCGCTGCGCCGTAGCCCATGCCAACGATAGGCCCCATCAGCGGCGAAATCAGCATCGCGCCGATGATGACTGCCGTGGAGTTGGTATTGAGCCCCACGGAAGCAATCAAGATGGCAAAGAACAGCACCCAGAGGTTGGTTCCGCCAAACTGAGCGCCCATGCGCACCGTTTCGTCGATGACCTTCGTATCCTGCTGATCCTTGCGCAGGTCGAACAGAAATAGCAGCTTAGGCCGCATGGCTACAGCACTTTCACAAAGGAATGTTGCCGTGTTTGCGCCACGGATTCTCAAGCTGCTTGTTTTTCAGCATCTCAAGACTGCGGCAGATACGCTTGCGCGTCTCATGGGGCTGGATGACGTCATCAATGAAGCCACGAGCGCCGGCGACAAAGGGGTTGGCGAAACGTTCTTTGTACTCTGCCTCGCGGGCTGCAAGCTTGACGGGGTCGTTCTTGTCTTCGCGGAAAATAATTTCCACAGCACCCTTGGCACCCATCACGGCAATTTCTGCGTGAGGCCAGGCCAGATTGACGTCACCGCGCAAGTGCTTGGAAGCCATCACGTCATACGCCCCGCCGTAGGCCTTGCGGGTAATCACCGTAATTTTTGGCACCGTGCACTCTGCGTACGCATACAGCAATTTCGCACCGTGCTTGATGATGCCGCCGTACTCTTGTGATGTGCCGGGCATGAAACCCGGGACATCCACAAACGTAATGACTGGAATGTTGAAGGCATCACAAAACCGCACGAACCGCGCCGCCTTGATGCTGGACTTGATGTCCAGACAACCGGCCAGTACCAGCGGCTGGTTGGCCACAATGCCTACGGTCTGCCCTGCCATGCGCGCAAAACCAATGATGATGTTCTTGGCGTAGTCTGGCTGCAGCTCAAAGAAATCGCCATCATCCACCGTTTTGAGAATCAACTCCTTCATGTCGTACGGCTTGTTGGCGTTCTCGGGCACCAGAGAGTTCAGCGACACATCGGCACGGTCTGCAGGGTCGGTCGTGTCGCGCACGGGCGCTTTTTCCCGGTTGTTCAGCGGCAGGTAGTTGTACAGACGGCGCAGCATCATCAGTGCTTCAACGTCGTTGTCAAACGCCATGTCGGCCACGCCGCTTTTGCTGGTGTGGGTGATGGCGCCGCCCAGCTCTTCGGCGGTGACCTCTTCATGCGTGACGGTTTTGACCACTTCGGGGCCGGTCACAAACATGTAGCTGCTGTCCTTGACCATGAAAATGAAGTCTGTCATGGCCGGTGAATACACCGCACCACCAGCGCATGGGCCCATGATCATGGAAATCTGTGGCACTACGCCCGATGCCAGCACGTTCTTTTGGAACACATCGGCATAGCCCCCCAGGCTGGCGACACCTTCCTGAATACGGGCACCACCTGAATCATTGAGGCCGATCACCGGAGCGCCAACCTTCATGGCCTGGTCCATCACCTTGCAAATTTTTTCGGCATGGGTTTCAGACAACGCCCCGCCAAACACCGTGAAGTCCTGGCTGAAGACAAACACCAGACGGCCATTGATCATGCCGTAGCCAGTGACAACGCCATCACCGGGAATTTTGGTGTTTTCCATGCCAAAGTCGGTGCAGCGGTGCTCAACAAACATGTCCCACTCTTCAAAGGTGCCATCGTCGAGCAGCAGTTCAATGCGTTCACGGGCAGTGAGCTTGCCTTTCTTGTGCTGCGCATCAATACGTTTTTGGCCGCCACCTAATCTGGCCAGCTCTCTTTTGCTTTCGAGCTGCTCAAGGATGTTGTTTGCTTGTTCCATGTTTGTCTTCCTCTGTGCCTTCTTTAAGTAGTCACTTTTAATTCATGTAATGTAGATTCAACAATCTACCCATCCATCTGGGCATTGAGCAATTGCCGTGCGGCCGTACTGGCTGGCAAACGCCCTGCAACCACGTCAGCTTGAATGTCGGGAAGCAATGCCTGCACCTTGGGGTGCTGCTTGAATGCCTGCTTCAGACCGGCATCAATGCGCTCCCACATCCAGGCCAACGACTGCTGCTCTCTGCGTTGCTTGAGGCGGCCATTGCGGGTTTGCAGCATTTGAAAGCGCTGCACCATCTGCCAGAACCGCTCGACCCCCTCGCCCTTCAAAGCGCTCATCTGCAGCACCTTGGGCTGCCACAACTGCTCGTTGTGGCTGGCGTTTTCTGGGTTGCCATGCATTCCCAGCAATCGCAGGCTGGAGGTGATTTGTGCCTCTGCCCTGGTGGCGGCGTGCGGGTCAATGTCGGCTTTATTGATCACCACCAGATCCGCCCGCTCCATCACGCCCTTCTTAATGGCCTGCAGGTCATCGCCGGCGTTAGGCAACTGCAGTACGCAGTACATGTCTGTCATGCCATGCACGGCAATTTCGCTCTGCCCTACGCCAACGGTTTCAACAATGACCACGTCGTAGCCAGCGGCTTCACAGACCAGCATGGCCTCTCGGGTTTTCTCGGCCACTCCGCCCAGCGTGCCGCTGGACGGGCTGGGCCGGATATAGGCATTGGGGTTCACTGACAGGTGCTCCATGCGCGTCTTGTCGCCCAAGATCGAGCCGCCAGAAACCGTCGAAGAAGGGTCAATTGCCAGCACGGCAACCCTGTGGCCCTGTGCTGTCAGCTGCATGCCCAGCGTTTCAATAAAGGTGGATTTACCCACGCCCGGCACGCCGCTGATACCCAGCCGCAGCGCTTTGCCTGTGTAAGGCAGCAAAGCGGTAAGCAAGCCATCGGCCAAAGTCCGGTGGTCGCTGCGCGTAGATTCCAGCAACGTGATGGCCTTGGCCATGGCACGGCGTTGCACAGCTGCATTGCCATGCAAGATGCCTTCTTGCAATTGCTCAGGTGTCACAACAAGCTCTCTATTTCTATATAGAGGGGCGCTCAGCGCGCAGCCGCTTTCTTGATGTTCTCCAGCACGTCCTTGGCGCTGGCAGGAATGGCAGTGCCTGGGCCGTACACACCCTTGACGCCCGCCTTGAACAGGAAGTCGTAGTCCTGTGCAGGCACCACGCCACCGACAAAGACAATGATGTCGTCTGCGCCCTGCTTTTTGAGCTCTTCAATGATGGCGGGCACCAAGGTTTTGTGGCCCGCAGCCAGTGTCGAGACCCCCACCGCGTGCACGTCGTTTTCGATCGCTTGCCGTGCGCATTCTTCCGGGGTCTGAAAGAGCGGCCCCATGTCAACGTCAAAACCCAGATCGGCAAAGGCCGTGGCCACTACCTTGGCACCTCGGTCATGGCCGTCCTGGCCCAGTTTGGCAATCATCACGCGTGGGCGGCGACCCAGGCTTTCAGCCGCCTGATCGATCTCGGTCTTGAGTTTGTCCCAGCCTTCAGCAGAGTCATAAGCGGCAGCGTACACACCGGTCACCTTTTGTGTATCCGCACGGTGGCGGCCAAAGACTTTTTCCAGAGCGTCTGAAACCTCACCCACCGTAGCGCGCAAACGCATGGCTTGAATGGACAGATCCAGCAAGTTGCCCTGACCTGACTGCGCTGCTGAAGTCAGCGCGTCCAGCGCTTGCGCCACAAGGGCCGCATCGCGCTGCTGCTTGATAGCGTTCAAGCGCGCAATCTGGCTGTCGCGCACCTTGACGTTGTCCACCTCCAGAATATCGATCGGGTCTTCTTTGGCCAGCTTGTATTTGTTGACCCCCACAATCACGTCTTTACCCGAGTCAATGCGCGCCTGTTTTTCAGCGGCTGCGGCTTCAATCTTGAGCTTGGCCCAGCCACTGTCTACAGCGGCGGTCATGCCGCCCATGGCTTCGACTTCTTCAAAAATAGCCCACGCCTTGTCGGCCATTTCCTGCGTAAGCGTCTCCATCATGTAGGAGCCCGCCCACGGATCAATCACATTGGTGATGTGCGTCTCTTCCTGAATGATGAGCTGGGTATTGCGGGCAATGCGCGCCGAGAACTCGGTAGGCAGTGCAATGGCCTCATCAAAACTGTTGGTGTGCAGGCTTTGCGTGCCACCAAACACGGCGGCCATGGCCTCAATCGTGGTGCGCACCACGTTGTTGTACGGGTCTTGCTCGGTCAGGCTCCAGCCAGAGGTCTGGCAGTGCGTGCGCAGCATCAGGCTTTTGGGTTTCTTGGCACCAAAGTCCTGCATGATCCGGCACCACAGCAGGCGCGCAGCGCGCATCTTGGCGATTTCGAGATAGAAATTCATGCCAATCGCCCAGAAGAACGACAGCCGCCCCGCAAAATCGTCCACATCCATGCCCTTGGCGGTGGCTGTTTTGACGTATTCCTTGCCATCGGCCAGCGTGAAAGCCAGCTCCAGCGCCTGATTGGCACCTGCTTCCTGCATGTGATAGCCCGAGATCGAGATCGAGTTGAACTTGGGCATGTTCTTGCTCGTGTACTCGATGATGTCGCCAATGATCTTCATTGAAGGCTGGGGCGGGTAGATATAGGTGTTGCGCACCATGAACTCTTTCAGAATGTCGTTCTGAATGGTTCCGGACAACTGATCCTGCGATACGCCCTGCTCTTCGGCGGCAACCACATAGCCAGCCAGCACCGGCAGCACCGCCCCGTTCATGGTCATGGAAACTGAGACTTTGTCCAGCGGTATCTGGTCAAAGAGGATTTTCATGTCTTCCACCGAGTCAATGGCAACCCCGGCCTTGCCCACGTCACCCGTTACCCGGGGGTGGTCTGAGTCATAGCCCCGGTGCGTGGCCAGGTCAAATGCCACAGACACACCTTGCCCTCCCGCTGCCAGCGCCTTGCGGTAGAAAGCGTTGGATTCTTCTGCGGTAGAAAAGCCTGCGTACTGACGAATGGTCCAGGGGCGACCCGCGTACATGGTGGTTTGCGGGCCACGGATATAGGGTGCAAAACCAGGCAAGGTATTGGCGTGCGGCAAGCCTTCGATATCTTGTGCGGTGTACAACGGCTTGACTGTGATGCCGTCTGGCGTGACCCAGTTGAGGTTGTGAACATCTCCCCCCGGTGATGCTTTGGCTGAAGCCTTTTCCCAATCGGCCAAGCTTGGTGCTTGAAATTCCGGTGCTACTTTGGCCGCCGTCTGGCCCAGCTTTGCGTCAATACCCATGGTTACAACCGTCTCCGTTTGGTCGTGTGCTGGAAAACGAGAAGTCTTCCAAACTTTTTGTGATTCATAATTATTGATTCATAACTACTGCACACCCCATGGGGTTAGCCCTAGGAAATCGATGACGGAAACCACCGCCCTGCTCACACCCAAACCGCTGTATATCGAAGTGGCTGAACTGGTGCGCCAACGCATCTACAGCCGCGAGCTCGAGCCCGGCAGCTGGATTGATGAGATGAAGATGGTTGAAGAATTCGGCATCAGTCGCACGCCTTTGCGCGAAGCTTTGAAGGTACTGGCCGCCGAAGGCCTGGTCACCATGAAGGTACGCCGTGGTGCCTATGTGACAGAAGTCTCAGAAAAAGACCTGCGCGATGTCTACCACCTGCTTGCGCTGCTGGAAAGCGATGCCGCCGCAGCCGTGGCGCAAACCGCCACGGCTGCTGAGCTGCAGCAATTGCACGACCTGCACCGTCAACTGGAGCGCGCAGTACACGACGCCAACAGGTTTTTTCAGATCAACGAGCAATTTCACATGGCATTGCTGACCCTGTGCGGCAACCGCTTTCTGAGCCAGTCTGTGGCGGATCTGCGCAAGGTAATGAAGCTCAATCGCCACCAGTCACTGTTCAAGCAAGGCCGTATTGAAGACAGCCTCAAAGAGCACAGTGATGTGATGCGCTCACTGGTTGAGCGCAACGCTGACGCAACCAGAGCGGCCATGCTGACGCACTTTCAAAACGGATTGATGGCGGCAGTAACTATCGAGAAGAAGTCCCTATAGCATTTATCCTACATAGCGACACATTAAGTAACATTAGTCTGTGACTATGTATTGAAATTGCACCATCTGTTTCAATCGTTGTACGTTGTTAGCCAGCTCATGTAATGTAGATACAAATTGAATTTCATCTTCAATTTATCGACTCTCGTTTTCAAAGGAAGAACGTGCTTGGCCCATTCGTTACAGATTCTGCGAGTAGCCACCACACCATGGCGCTGGTGCATGCAAGCCACAATCTAGGGCTGGTGGTACTTTCGCTGCTGGTTGTATTCATCAGCAGCTGTGCCGCTTTCTACATGGCGCATGCCAACCGCCAGGCTGCAGCGCTCAGTCACCGCCGAGTGTCGTTGCTGTGCGCCAGCATGGTGCTGGGTCTGGGCATCTGGGCCATGCACTTTATTGGCATGCTGGCCATGCGCTTGCCCACTGCCGTGCATTACGACCCTTTAGGCACGGGGCTGTCCATCATTCCAGGCATGGTCGCTGCATGGCTGGCCCTGTGGTCCTTGCAGTCAGTCAATCCCTCAAATACGCGTATCTTGGTCAGCGCCACCATGGCCGCCCTGGGCATTGGGGCCATGCATTACAGCGGCATTGCCGCCATGCGCCTTGATGGCCGCATGCTTTTTGATTTACCGCTGTCAGTGCTGTCTCTTCTGGCGGGCTTGATGTGTTCTGTTGTGGCATTTGTGTGCCAGCGCATTATTTACAGCTACGGGGTTGACCGCCTTCACTGGTCATGGCGCTTGCTGCCCCCATTGCTGATGAGCCTTGCAATTGCCAGCATGCACTACATCTCCATGCTGGCGCTGCGCGTTGCAGTGCAAGCACCACAGCAGCCTGGGGCGCAGGCACAGATGGAGCACAGCGAATCGCTGCCGTTGCTGATTGCCGCCATGTCCTTTGTTGTGTTCCTGATTTTGGGGCTGGCCAATGCGCTGCTGCGTTACCGCGATCTGTGGCAGGCCGTTGCGGTGCGCGATGCGCGCTTGAACGCCATGATTGACACGGCAGAAGACGGCTTTATCACCATCGATGCCAAAGGGCATATCCAAGATTTCAATCCCGCAGCGGAACGTATTTTTGGCTATAGCAAGGACGAAATTGCGGGCCGCAATGTGTCCACCCTCATGCCCTCGCCTTTGTCCGAGCAGCACGATGGGCATCTTGAGCGGCACGTGGGCCAGCCCAACCGGGCCATTTCCATCAATGGCCGAGAGGTCCTGGGCAAACGCAAGGATGGACGCCACGTTCCTTTGCAGCTGGCCATCGGCAAAGCGCTAACGCCTGATGGCACTATTTTTGTGGGCTACCTGCAAGATATTTCAGAACGCAAGCGCACCGATGCACAGCTGCGTATTGCAGCCAGCGTGTTCCACCACGTGCGCGAAGGTGTGGCGATTGTGGATGCCAATCACAACATCTCCGATGTCAACCCCGCCTTTTTGCGCCTGATGGAAAAAACGCGTGAAAGCTGCGTGGGCCGGTCGCTGGAATCACTGTATGAGGACACAGACATCCCACCCGATATGAGCAAGCTGTGGCAAGTCGTGGCCACCCAGCAGTACTGGCAAAGTGAAATCATGTTCACGCGCAGTAATGGCTCAGTGTGGATGCAGCGCCTGTCAATCTCTCCTGTGCTCAGCGAGCTGCAGCGCCCGCAGCACTTCATTGCCGTGGTCAGCGACGTGAGCGAGCGCCCGGGCCTTGAAGGCACGCTGCCCTACGCCGACTTGCACGACAGCGTCACAGGCCTGCCTGGCCAGAAGCTGTTCATGGATCGATTGAGCAGCGCGGTGCTGACAGCGCGGCGCAAGGCCACCCACGTGGGAATCATGGTCGTCAAGGTATTACCGGCCCAAGGCCCAGCCACGCAGCCCGGCAACACAGACTTCACGGGTGCATTGCGCGTGCTGGCGCAGCTGTTGCAGCAGCAGCTGCGCAGTACCGACACACTGGCTCGCTTTGGAGAGGACCATCTGGCCTTGCTGCTGCCTGGCTTTAAGGAGCAGCAGGCATTCAAAGCCCTGATCCAGCGCCTGGGCCACACCCTGCACGAGGGCAGTGCCAGTTACAGCAAATACGGGGTGCAGGAAATATTGCTGGGCTCTGGCTCGACGCTGCAGTCTTCTTTGACTGCCACTGAGCTTATGGAGACCACACTTGAGAATATGGCCCCACTGTGGAGCAATCCCAATGCGCAAGTGCACTGGTGAGCACTGGGTATCAAGCAAAATATTTGCTCGATTTCTCTTGCCCCTGATTGCCTGAATGTCTGCCTGCCTGAACACCCTCGATAGCCTGCCCCTGACAGCCATGCGCGGCGACAATGCGTTTGACCATTGGCTGCTCACTTGCGGGCAAGACCCCTGGGAGCCTTTGAGCCCTGATGCTGCCAGACCTTATGGCTTTATCTGGCACTCCTGGCTGCGCTTTTTGGCCGGTGGTGCTGAAGCGGGCGATCCGCACATCTGGGCCAGCGCCACGCCGGTGCAGGTGCTCGAGTTCATCAACCACGGGCCGCAAAGCCCCAAGCGCTCCAAGCCCAGCGACATCACGCGCCGGCGTTACTGGCGTGTGCTGGACCGGGTGTATGACCACGCCGTGCTGCACCGCTGGGCACCGGACAATCCGGCCCAGGGCCTGACAGAGCAGGACATGCCGCCCAGCGAGGACCCCAAGGGCGCCATACTTTCGCCGCGCATGTGGCGTGCTTTGGAGCGGCAGATTCCGCAGCCCGATGATCTGATCAGCAGCCGCGACCGCGCCATCCTGATCTTGCTGATGGAGCTGGGCCTGACGCCCGAGGAAGTGCGATTTCTGGAGATGGGCAGCCTGCGCTGGTCACAGCAAGAGCCCCACAAGGTTGAAGCCATCCAGATCATTGGCGAGCGCGACAAGCAAACGCGCGCCCTGCCCGTGTCCGACAAGCTGTACGCCGCCCTGCGGCACTGGCTGCAGGCCCGCGCGGGCTACCACGCCATGCAGGGGCAGGCGGCGCTGTTTTGCACACGCAAAGCCCCCCAGCTGTCCAACCACACCTTGCTGCATCTGGTCACCAAAACGCTCAAACAAGCAGCCCAGGCCAGCCAGCTGCCTGAGCCCGCGCGCATGGGGCCACAGGTCGTGCGCAATACCGTGCTGGTGCAGTGGCTCGATAGCGGCTGCAGTGTCGATGAGGTGCTGGCACGCTCAGGCATGAAAAGCCCCAACGCCTTGCTGCACCTGCGTGCCTACTTTGGAGATGACACGGCGCAGTCGTAAATTCCAGGTTAAACAAAAAAAGAGAGCTACTAGCGCCTATGTACATTACGTTTCAGATACTTTTATATCTAAAAACAAGCATACACAAGCGCTGACAGCTCTCTTTTTAATAACTGCAAGCCTTACTTCACACCAGCCTGTCTGCCGTCAAAGTAATCCCTGGTCAGCTTGGCAATCACGGGCGACAGCATGAGCAGCGAGATCAGATTGGGAATCGCCATCAGCGCGTTCAAGGTATCAGCCACCAGCCACGCCACATCCAGCGTCACCACGGCACCCACAAATACGCCCACCACCCACAGAATGCGAAATGGCTTTTCGCACACGGGGCCAACCAGATATGTCCAGCATTTTTCGCCGTAGTACGCCCAGCCCAAAATGGTGGTGAAGGCAAACAGCGCCAGCGAAATTGCCAGCAAATATTTACCAATACCGGGCATGGCCGCTTCAAAGCTCTGCGTGCTCAGCAGCGCGCCGCTGGCACCGCTGTTCCAGACACCGCTCACCACAATGGCCAGACCCGTCATGGTGCAGACGATGATGGTGTCAATGAAGGTGCCCATCATGCCCACAATGCCGGAGAACACAGGGTCCTTGCTCTGGCCTGCCGCCTGCGCAATACCCGCCGTCCCCAGACCCGCCTCATTCGAGAAGATACCGCGCGCCACACCCATGCGGATGGCCATCAGCACGGTCGATCCCGCAAAACCACCCACCGCTGCCGTAGGATTGAAAGCCTGCTCAATGATCAGCGCAAACGCAGCAGGAATCTGCGCGTAATAAGTACCCAGCACCCACAGCACGCAGATGATGTAGACGATGCACATGGAAGGCACCAGCTTTTCAGCTACAGCACCGATGCGCTGGATGCCGCCCAGCACCACAGCAGCAGTCAGGGCTGCAACGGCCAGCCCGGTGATCCACGTCTGCAGACCAAACGCACCTTGCATGGCCGAGGAGATACCGTTGGCCTGCACCATGGCTCCAATGCCAAATCCAGCCAGACCGCCAAACACCGCAAACGCCGTTGCCAGCCAGCGCCACTTGGGGCCCAGCCCGTTTTTGATGGCGTACATAGGGCCGCCCACCCACTGGCCGTTGGCATTTTTTTCGCGAAACTTCACCGCCACCACCACTTCCGCGTACTTGGTGGCCATGCCCACAATGGCGGTCATCCACATCCAGAACAAGGCACCGGGCCCACCCACAGCAATTGCCGTAGCCACGCCTGCAATATTGCCCGTACCTACCGTGGCAGACAGCGCAGTCATCAGCGCAGCATAGGGAGAGATATCACCGCTGGATTTGTCTTCGACCGTGCGGCTCTTCCAGATCATGCGAAAGCCGTAGCCAATATTGCGCAATGGCATAAAGCCCAGACGCAGCTGCAGATAAAAGCCTGTGCCCAAAATCAGCACGATCATGGGAACGCCCCAAACCATGCCATTGAGCGTGTGGAGCCATTGTGTGAGTTGTTGCATACCGTTATTCTTCAATTTGATGCATCTGCGAGAGCATGCTGAAATGACGCCGTCGCAAAAGACAAGGGCGACATTCTCCGCCTGTGATGCAACTTGTGCAGTGAGTGACTCCCTTTTCCCCTCTGAGACACTTTGCTCTGGCGCATAACTTGCTAGCTTTTCGTGCATAAACTTGCAATCGGAGGGCAGGAATGCGCACGCTGTACATCATCAAAACGGGCAGTACGTTCCCTGCCATTCGCCAGCAGCACGGTGACTTTGAACAGTGGATGCAGGCAGGCCTGCACCCCAAACACGTGCTGCCAGCCGAGCGCCCTGCCATGGCAGTCATTGATGCCACAGCCAGTGGTCATGGCCCGCTTTGCTACCCCGAACCGCATGCATGCGCAGGCATCGTCATCAGTGGCTCTCACGACATGGTGACCGACGATGCCCCATGGATGCAGCAGCTCGCGCACTGGCTCCTGCAGATCTGCCATGCAGGCGTGCCGGTACTGGGCATTTGCTTTGGCCACCAGTTGCTGGCCAAAACGCTGGGCGGTCAGGTGGGCATGCACCCGGCAGGGCTGGAGCTGGGCACCGTACCTGTGTCGATTCAGGCCGATGTCTCACTGGACCCCGTCTGGCAGCACATGCCCATTTGTTTTGAAGCCCATGCGGTGCACTACCAAAGTGTGCGCCGCTTGCCTGAAGGCGCATGCGTGCTGGCAGGCAATTGTCATGAGCCCCATCACGCGTTCCGCTGGCGTAGCAACGTATGGGGCGTGCAGTTTCACCCCGAGTTCAGCACCGGCGCCATGCAAGGCTACATCGACCATGTGCAGCAGGATCTGGCCAAAAACGGCTCCCGCTTGCCTGCGCAAAACCTGCGCTGCTCCGAGACACCCGATGCCGCACAGCTGCTCAACCACTTTGCGCGGCATGCGCAAAATTTCGCACGCCAGCCAGTCGCTTTTCAGCCAGTGGTTTGACCGTTATTTTTTCTGCGTGGCACCAATGCAAGCATCTGTCTGACGCGCACGGCAAGGCCTTGCTTCTAGAGTCAGTGCATTCAATGCAATGGAGCTACGCACATGATGTCCATACTGGGTACTTTGTTTGTCGGTTTGATCGTCGGCCTGATTGCACGCGCCCTGAAACCAGGCGATGACAACATGGGCTGGCTCATGACCATCGTGCTGGGTATCGTCGGTTCTTTCCTGGCCAGCTATGCAGGCGTTGCCATGGGCTTTTACCCCGAAGGAAGCACCGCCGGCTGGATTGCTTCCATCATTGGCGCCATCGTCGTCCTGTTTCTCTACAACCTCGTGCGCAGCAAAACCAGCCGCTAAGTCACTTGCCATTAACCCGTATCGCCAATGAAAATTCGCGACATGCACAGCGCCCCTTCGCTGGGGCACATGCCCAGCACTGCACAGGCACTCAGTCAGGCCGTTGAGCGCAGCCGCGCCAAGCTGCATCAACGCGCCTTGCTGGCGGGCGCGGCCAGTGCCGTACCCATCCCCGGTCTGGACTGGGCGGTAGATGCAGCCATTTTGTCCAAGCTGCTGCCCGATATCAGCAAAGAATTTGGGCTGACCCCGCAACAGATCGACGCCCTTGACCCCCACATGCGCGATCAGGTGCAAAAAGCGGTCGCCATGGTCGGCTCGGTCTTTATCGGCAAACTGCTCACGCGACAAATGGTCTTGCGCCTGGCGCGCACGGTGGGAGCCCGCATGGGCACCAAGCAGTTTGCCAAGTTCATCCCCTTCGCAGGCCAGGCCATTGCCGCCACCGTCGGTTATGGCACCTTGCGCTATCTGGGCCAGCGCCACATCAACGACTGCGTGCGCGTGGTCGAGCATGCCCAAAGCCTGCAAGCGGGCATCGTCACGCCTGTCAACGCTTGACGGTGCACGGCAAGCAGCGCCTGCATGACTGAGCCAAAGTCCTGCCTGAGGTATTTTTGGCAGAACTTTGCATGCACACAGCGCCGCTCAATGCTTAAATAACGCAATGCCCAGCACCCAATACTGGCTCATGAAAAATGAGCCCGATGAATACTCCATAGACCACGCACTCAACGCCCCTGATCAATGCATTGCATGGACGGGTGTGCGCAACTACCAGGCCCGCAATTTCATGCGCGACCAGATGCAGGTGGGCGACGGTGTGCTCTACTGGCACTCCAGCTGTGCAGAGCCTGGCATCCACGGCATTGCACGCATTGCAGGCAACCTGCGTGTGGACCCTACGCAGTTTGACCCGGCCGATCCCTACTACGACCCCAAATCGCCTCCCGACAAACCACGCTGGCTTCTGGTGGACGTACAGGCTGTCAAAAAAACGCGCTATGTCTCCATCGCCGAGCTGCGTGAACACAAGGCGCTGGAGAACATGCGCGTGCTGCAGCGCGGCAATCGCCTGTCCATCACCCCGGTGACACCCGAGGAATGGCACTACATCATGGACACGCTCCTTAAATAAAAGAAAGCAGGCTCCAGCTATGCGCGGCATGTTTGATTTCAGCTCCTGGTCATCGCTTGCCACCACGGTACTGGGGCTGCTGCTGATGACGTTGATGATGATGGGCGTGCGCCTGCTGTTCATGCAAACCATCCAGAAACGCCGTGAACGTGAAAATCGCCAGATCAACGAACGCCTGCGCTCGCTGATGGCCGCCTACAAGACGCTGGGAGGCTCTTTCACCGGCAACCTCACCGTCAGCCCCTTGCATTTGCGCGAAGCGCGCGCCACGGCGCAAGCCAGTGAGAGCGCTGAAGACAGCCTGACAGATGCGCTCGAGCCTGATGAGGACGATGACAGCGCCACCATCAGCGGCAGCTCTGAACGCCAGCGGCGCACACGCGATGCGGTAGAAGCTGCGCTGTCCGACATCATCTTGCTCGGCACCGAAGACCAGGTGCGCATGGCCGCGCAAGCGGCGCAAGACATGGTGACCGGTCGCCCCGTGCAAACGGCAGCCCTGGTGGCATCGCTGCGCCAGTTCATTCGCGCCGCGCTGTATCTGGAGCCCATTCCGCCAGACGTCAGCATTCCCAATCAAGGCCCTGTGCGCCCCAGCACCTCCGGCGGCGCTGGTGGCCGGCGCGGTGGCAATGCCGAAGGCAGCGCAGGCGGCGGCCAGCGCGCAGGTTCGGGTGGCGGAGGTGGCGGTGGCGGCGGAGGTGGTATGGGGTTTGGAATGGGCATGGGTACACGCCGCAACGAAGACACCCTCTGAGCGCCCCCTTTGAGCCCTCCTTTGTACGCACTGACTGCGTCTTTTCGCAGTCTTTGGTACTTGACTGCGATTTCGTGTTTTTTGCGCCGTGTTTTTACGTCGTGTTTCGTGCGTCGCCTCCACTCCAAACTGGGGCTCAATAGGCGGTAGTAGCCATAGCTGCACTCAACCTATGGCTGCGCGGGCATCCTTGCCGCAAACCGCCACTGTGCTGACTGTAAAAATCACCCTGCCCCAAGCAAACACATAGCCAGACAGCCGCTATGCAGTAGGCTTGGAGTGTCAATCCCACAGAAACTGTACATTTATACAGTTTCTTTATTTTTAGCCTATGCAACGCCCTAACGCTTTTCCAACCGACCATGGCCAGACGCTTCTGCTCACCACAGAACAGCAGGCCATTGTGTCCAGTAAAGCGCCCTCGGCCATCATGGCGGCTCTGGCTGGCACCGGTAAGACCACCACGCTGGCATGCAGCGCTGTGCAAGCACTGCGTACGCGCCCAGATACCCGCATTCTGGTGCTGGCCTGCTCCAAGGCTGGGGTGCAGGCATTCAAGCACCGGCTGCACATGCTGGTGCGCGACATGCCCCCCCAGATCCATGTCACCACGCTGGAGCGCTGGTGCGCCCGCCTTCTGCGCCAGCGCGATCCCGCCGTGCGCTTTGTGACCGAGCCTGTCGAGCTGCGCCAGCAAGCCCAGAAGGCGCTGCAACTGCTTGAAGAACAACTGCAGCGCCAGCCTGATGAGCTCATCAGCATGCCCAGTGAAGTCGACATGCAGGCATTTTTGGCGTTCAATCGCGCGGCCAAAAAATCAATGCTGCTGCAGCAACTGCGCCAGGAAGGCTGTGAGCTGGTGGAGTTCTGTGAAACGCACCTGCTCGACTACACCCAGGCGCGGCTGTTCATGGCCTATGAGCGTTTGCGTATCGACCACTGCGGCGATATCAGCTACTACGCCGAGGGCGACTGCACCTACGCGCTGGCGCAGGAAGATGGCGACAATTTGCCCGCCCCCTACGACCTCGTGCTGTTCGATGAAATGCACGACCTGGATCTGACCTCGCTGACGGTGCTGCGCCAGATTTTGAGTGCCAGCAACGCCAGATTCTTGGGAGCGGGTGACTTTAACCAGCACATTGAAGCCCAGGCATGGTCTGTCTTTCAGGACAAGCTGCACCAGTTGGCTGACTTTCTACCGCAGGCCACCGAAAGCCTGCCCCTGACCCATTCACGCCGCTTTGGCCCGCAAATCGCGCAAGCCGTGAACCGCTGGTTTGATGTGGACATGAAAGCCACCAGCAGCCGTCGCAGCACAGTCACCAGCTGGACCTACGAGAGCGATGCGCAATGCATCAGCCAACTGCTGCAGGCGCAAGCCTCCATCGTGCAGCCCGCTGGTGCGCAGCGCCTGCCACTGACTGTCATCTTGCGCCACCCCCATGAAGCCACCGCGCTGGAATGGGCGGTGCATGCCGCAGGCAAAACAGTCAGCGTCCATGGTTTTCAACCGTTTTATCTGCAGCGCGAGGTGGCACTGCTGCTGGGCTTGCTGTATGCCCATGGCATGCAGGCGAGCGACTGGAAAAGCAGTACCTGCATCCTGAGCACAGACATTCTTTCGGCATTTATCGATGGAGCCCTGTACTTTGGCAAAGGCAGTGTCGATGCACGCCAGCAAGACAGTGAACTGACCACCATGGCAGAGCAAATGCATGCCCACCCGCAAGGCATCTGGCGTTTCTTGATTGGTCAAACCAGTTTGCAGGGTGGCCAGCGCAACTTTGCTGCGTTTGGCAGCTTTCTCGCCTTGCCGCTGGCCCTGCAAAACAATGCCAAAGCCCTGCTGGAGCAAGCAGATATCTGGGGCCTGTTCGCCGCCACCCCCATGCCTCATGATGAAAAAGAGCGCCTGCAAGCAGGCATCCAGAGCTTTATGCAGGCCATCACAGGCATGTCTGTATCGCAAGTGCTTGAGCAAGTAGCTGGTATGGCGCAGCGCTATCAAAAAACGCTACGCTATGGCCCAGGCTTTGATTTCCAGCTGCTCAGCATTGAGCAAGCCAAGGGACAAGAGTTTGAATGCGTGGCCCTGCCATTTTTGGAGCCCGGCCGCTTTCCGGCACCCGCGCCCAGAGAAATTGCTTTTCTGGAGCGCAACCGCCTCTATGTCGCCATGACACGTGCCAAACACCGGCTGTGGCTTTTGGAGCATGCCACCCGCCGCATTCAAGCGTTTGACCATTGACGCCGTGCTCAAGCCGTGCACCAGCCCTGCACAGTCACTGCCAAGCTGCGTAAACTGAGTTTTTCCCAGATTTTTTGACAGAAAGTGTTCCCCATGGCCTTCGCCGACAACCTGCAACAACTGCCCCCCATCGACCATCTGGCTGAGCTGCAACTGATAGATGCACAAGGCAACGTTGCCGCCACCATTGCCAATGTGCCGGGCAAAGCTGGCTCAGTGCGCCTGTATGCAGCATTGGCTGCCAAGCATGGGCGCATCAACGTAGCGGCAGCCCAGGAAGGGCTGGAGCTTTTTGCGGAACACACCGAGTCCGCACGCCAGCACCCGGGCAGCCACCCCAATATTGACCGCCTGCTGCAAGTCATTGCCTCTGGCCAGACCTACGACGTCAAACTGATTGCCCGCTGAACAAGCCCCCTGCCCATACAGTGGCTGGTGAAGCCGCATGCCTTGGCACTGCATCACCAGTCACCGCATCCGGTACAGGGGCGAGTCAGTCGGATTACGTAACTTGCGCCCGAAGGCGCTCCGTTCAACGCCACAGCCTTGAGTGTTGCGTTCAAGACAAACACCATGCACCTGCACATTCGCAACGAACAGCCCCAGGACATTGCCACCATCACAGCGCTGACAGTGGCAGCTTTTTCAAGCGCAGCACACTCCAGCCACACCGAGCATTGCATCGTCAACGCATTGCGCCTCAGCCAGCAGCTGAGCGTTTCGCTGGTCGCCGTGCTCAATGAAGACATCGTTGGCCATGTGGCTGCCTCACCGGTCACAATTTCTTCTGGCGCTCAGGGCTGGTTCGGGATTGGCCCCATCTCCGTGTCGCCCGAGCACCAAGGTCAAGGCATTGGCTCGGCCTTGATGCAAGCTGCTCTGACAGAGTTACAGCAGCTGGGTGCAATGGGTTGCGTGGTGCTGGGCGAACCCGGCTACTACAGCCGCTTCGGCTTTGCCGTTCACGCGGGGCTGACGTTGCCCGATGTGCCCCCTGAATATTTTCAGGCCCTGTCTTTTGGGCCCGCATTACCCCAGGGCACGGTGCAGTACCACGCAGCGTTTGAAGCCACCGCGTAAACCGTCACCTGCGCTGCAATGTATTTGACACCGTACACCTCTGCGTGCACGGCCAAAGAAAAAGCCCAGTACGTTTTCACGAACTGGGCTTGAAATCTTGGCAGGGGAGGAAGGACTCGAACCCTCGCATGCCGGAATCAAAATCCGGTGCCTTAACCAACTTGGCGACTCCCCTACGGTGTGCGGGCCTGAATGAACATACCTGCACGAATCTGGCAGGGGAGGAAGGACTCGAACCCTCGCATGCCGGAATCAAAATCCGGTGCCTTAACCAACTTGGCGACTCCCCTTGAGAAGCAGCGATTATGCCGTTACTTTTTGGGAGAAAAAATGAAAAACAGCAAAATTTGCACAGAAACCGCACTCGCTTGCTCACTTTTCAGCAAGCCCGCACCTGCGGTGCACAATTTTTACGCACACCAGGCTGTTTAGCCCGCATTCCCGCAGTTTTCAGCACCAGTCAGACGCATCACAAGCGAACTGTGCACGCAGTTACAAGCCTACGCGCCTATGCGCTTTCGCACAGCGCTTGTAAAGCGCCGCAAGCATGCCCATAACGGGCACGAATACATGGCGCTGACCTGCAACACTTTCTGACACCCTCTGTCTAAACTGGTGGCCATGGAAACTTTGCTGACGGCCGATTTCTGGTTCGGCATCTTCAAGATCATCTGGATCGACGTCATCCTCTCTGGCGACAATGCCGTCGTCATCGCCCTGGCAGCCCGGGCGCTGCCGCCGGAGCAGCAGCGCAAGGCCATCTTGTGGGGGTGTGGCTTTGCCATCGTGATGCGCATTTCGCTGACGGTGGTCGCCGCCAAGCTGATGCAGCTGCCCTTGCTGGAAATTCTGGGAGGCGCCCTGCTGCTGTGGATTGGTGTGGGCCTGCTCAAGGGCGAAGAAGCCGCCGACGCCACATCCGGCAATGGCAAGCCCAGGGGCAGCATCTTTGTGGCCATTCGCACCATCTTGCTGGCCGATCTGGTCATGTGTCTGGACAACGTGATCGCTGTCGCCGCCACAGCGCAAGGCGATATGCGCTTGCTGATCTTTGGTCTGGCCCTGAGCATTCCGCTGGTGCTGTTTGGCTCGACCTTGATGATCAAGCTGATGGAACGCTTCCCCTGGATCGTCATGCTGGGGGCCGGCCTGATTGGCTGGGTTGCAGGCGAGACCATCGTCAACGACCACCTGCTCACCTCCGTCAGCCAGCAATACCCTGCCCTGCGCTATATCGCCGCAGCCTGTGGTGCAGCCTTTGTACTGTGCCTTGGCCACTGGCTCCAGCAGCGCAAGCGAGCATCCTAGCGCTCGCCTGCCATAAAAAACACCGGCAAGCAGTTGAGCCTGTCGGTGTTTTCAAAGAAGGTATCAAGCGATGCTGGATGCACAGCCGTCTTTCTTTTGCAGAAAGAAAGCTTGACCAGTGCCGCTTTTTCATTCACCGCAATGTTCTGCGAAAACTGTTTCAGTGCAGCAGATCTATAAAAGTCACTTGAAATAAATTACATAAGCCTGAAAAAAAGTGCTCACACAGCCTCACTTTAATTCTTCTTAAGATGGCAGGTTTGGCACACTTGAGCGAAAGCTAAGGTCGCAAAGCCTCCGGTCCTCCTTCTGCATTCAGCAGAAAAAGATAGCGGGGTTGCAATTTTCAGGAATGCGCACTACACGGTGCTGAGACACTCCGGGCAATACTGGAGCGACAGTGGTGATCCTGCGAATTCGTGGCCTTGATTTTTGCTGATAAACGCAAGCACATGGTTGTATGCATTCCCAATGCTTGCTCTCAAACCACAAAGAAAATCAAACACTATGAAACAGCACGCAGGCGAGTATCTGAGCTTTCAACTCGGTGGTGAGCAATATGGCATCGATATTCTGAAAGTTCAGGAAATTCGAGGGTATGAAACTTGCACCCGTATCGCCAATGCACCGGCCTATATTCTGGGCGTTTTGAATTTACGCGGAACGATTGTCCCGATTGTGGACTTGCGCATCAAGATGGGCATCTGCACTCCCGCGTATGACAGCCAGACTGTCACGATTGTGCTCAATGTGGCAAATAACGTGGTGGGCATGGTGGTGGACGCCGTGCAAGACGTGGTGGCCCTGAAAGCCGAAGAAATCAAGGCTGCACCCGATTTTGGCAATGCGGTTGCCTCACAGCATATTGTCGGGATTGCCACCATCGCCCAGGCTGACATCACCCGCATGCTGATTTTGATGGATATTGAGCAATTTATGACCAGCGCTGAAATCGGTGTCATCGCCCAATCTTCTACCGCTATTTCTGAATAACAAATCAAAAATTAGATTTTGCAAAAAATACTGAGACAGTCATGAATAATTTAAAAATATCGCACAAATTAAATTTGGGCTTTGCCCTGGTAATTCTGGTTTTCTTGATTACTGCCGCAACAGCAGCTTGGCAGGTAGAAAAAGTATCCCAGGCCACGAGCGTGATGGAGCGATCTTCGGAACTGCTCAAAATTGCCAGCGCCTGGCAAGGTGATGTGCGTCAAAACTCGGCCCGCTCTTTGGCCGTGGGTTTTTCTGATGGCAATGCCATGCTGGATTTCTTCAAAGAAGCCATGGCATCCACCTCGCGCTCGACCGACGAGAAGCAAAAAGCCTTCTTGAGCGCCGCGCAGGACAGCCCCGCATCGCTGCAGCGCGCCCAGAAAGTGGGTGATCTGCGCAAGGTCTGGCTGAGCACCCGCGAAGAGGTCAACCAGATGCGCATCGCTTCGGATAACCAGACCGTGCAGAACTTTGTGCAGACTAAATTTATTCCTGCCACGCAAGCCTATATCGAGGCCACACAAGAGATGGTAGATGGTGAAGCCAATGCCGTGGCCACCGCCGAGCATGAGGTCAAATCCATGTTCAGTCAGCTCTACCAGATGGCTTTCGTACTGTGCTTGCTGGCCGTGGCGCTGGCTGCCCTCATCAGCTGGCGCTTGTCACGCGGCATTGCCAAGGGCGTGGAAGGTGCCCGTGCCATTGCCCAGCGCATTGGTGCAGGCGATTTGAGCCAGGAAGTACAAATCCACAGTGGTGATGAGATTGGCCAGCTGCGCAGCGCCTTGCGTGACATGCAAAACAGCCTTTCTCAGGTGGTGCGCACCGTACGCCAGGGCTCGGACAATGTGGCCACCGCCAGCTCGGAAATTGCACAGGGCAACCAAGAGCTGTCCGCCCGCACCGAAAGCCAGGCCTCCGCACTGGAAGAAACTTCTGCCTCAATGGAGCAGCTCGGCTCCACCGTCAAGCAAAACGCCGACAACGCCAGGCAAGCCAACCAGCTTGCACAAAATGCCTCCAATGTGGCGGTGCAAGGCGGTCAGGTCGTGGCCCAGGTAGTGGACACCATGAAGGGCATCAGCGAATCCAGCACCAAGATTGCCGACATCATCAGCGTGATTGACGGCATTGCCTTTCAGACCAACATTCTGGCGCTGAATGCGGCCGTGGAAGCCGCACGCGCTGGTGAGCAAGGCCGTGGCTTTGCGGTGGTGGCCGGTGAAGTGCGCAGCCTGGCAGGCCGCTCTGCAGAAGCCGCCAAGGAAATCAAAAACCTCATCACGGCCAGCGTGCAGCGCGTGGAGCAAGGCACCGCCTTGGTCGACCAGGCTGGCACCACCATGAACGAGGTGGTCAACAGCATTCGCCGCGTGACTGACATCATGGGCGAAATCAGCGCAGCCAGCTCAGAACAAAGCGCGGGTGTGGCCCAAGTGGGCGAAGCAGTGACCCAAATGGATCAGGCCACCCAGCAAAATGCGGCCTTGGTCGAAGAGATGTCTGCCGCCGCCACCAGCTTGAACGGCCAAGCTCAGGATTTGGTGCAGGCTGTCGCTGTATTCAAGCTCACACACACTGGCAGCCTGAGCGTTCAGCCACAACCCCAGCGCAGCACCAGCGCAACTGCGCGCCCTGTCATGGCACCTGCCACCGCAAGCATGGTTCGCCCTGCCCCTGCCGCCGTAGCGGCCAGAAAACCAGCGGCACCCGGCTTGCCAACACCCGCCACATCTAAAGCCCCAGCACCAGCAACTGCGGCTGCCAGCCATTCCAACGACGAATGGGAAAGCTTCTAAAACCCTTGCGTAGCAGCTGGTGCATCAGGTGCAGCGCTTGAACCACAAGGTTTAAGCGCTCAAAACCCTTGCACCCCATTTACCAAATGGGCGCTAAAAGCTATTAAATTCAATCCGCTGCCCACAAAAAAAGCCAGTCACAGAACTGGCTTTTTTGCGGGCAGGCCCTGGCGCTGTGGCCACGCCTTTCAGCTTGACGCAGGCAACTTGCCGTCACGCAGCATGGCGTGCACCAGCTTCACAAAGTACTGCACTCCCAATGGCAGAACACTGTCATTGAAGTCGTACTTGGGGTTGTGCAGCGAGGCGCTGTCTTCCCCGTTGCCCAGCCAGATGTACACGCCCGGGCATGCCTGCGCCATGAACGAAAAATCCTCTGACGCCATGCTGGGCTTCAAGTCGCGGCGCACATTGCCTTGACCCAGTACCTGCTCAAGCACATCGGCGCACACTTGCGCATGCACCGGGTTGTTGATGGTGGCGGGGTAGCTCACGCGGTAGTCCAGCTCGGCTTGCAGTCCATGCAAAGTGCAGGTGGCGTTGATGGCATCGCGAAAGCGCTGCTCAATGCGTGCGCGCTGCTGCATGTCAAAACAGCGCACCGTGCCGCGCAGCTTGATCACTTCGGGCATCACGTTGTAAGTGTCCCCCGCGTTAAAGCTGGTCACACTCAGCACGGCAGGCTTGTGCACCTCTTGCTCACGTGCAATCAGCGCTGGCAAATGTGTCACCAGCTGGCATGCAGCCAGCAAAGCGTCTTTCCCCAGATGCGGCATGGCCGCATGGCAGCCCTTGCCCGTCAGGCTCAGGTCAAAAATATCAAACGCTGCCATCACCGCTTCGTCATGCACCGCGGCAGTGCCCGCAGGCAGGCCCGGCCAGTTGTGCATGCTGTAGACGGCCTGCATGGGGAAGCGATCGAACAGCCCCGCTTCAATCATGGCGCGAGCGCCACCTTCGTTTTCTTCAGCAGGCTGAAAGATAAAGTGCACCACGCCAGCAAAGTCCGGTTGCGCCGCCAGTGTCTGGGCAGCACCGAGCAGCATGGTGGTGTGACCATCGTGGCCACAGGCATGCATGCGGCCTTCGTTGACCGACTTGTGCTCGCAACTGTTGAGCTCGTGCACATGCAGCGCATCCATGTCGGCGCGCAGTCCAATCGATGGTCCTTGTCCGCGTGCACCACGCAGCACGGCCACCACACCAGTGCCAGCCAGTCCGGTATGCACTTCCAGACCCCAGCCCTTGAGCAGCTCTGCCACACGTGCGCTGGTACGGTGCTCCTGAAACGCAGTTTCAGGGTGGCGGTGAAAATCATGGCGCCAGGCCTGCAGGGTCTCCTGCAAGGGCCAGTTCAAATCGTTGTCAGCATGGTTCATGGCTTCAACCTTCTTGTATCGCGCTTTACAGACTGCCCACGAAGAACTGGGCGATGGCAGCAGCAGCCAGGAACACGCCCGCATTGGCCAGCAGCGAGACCACCACAATGCGCCAGCCCAGACGACGGAAAGCCGGAATGTCCTTGGCCAGCGACAGGCCGGCAAAGGTCAGCATGGTGGTAATCATGGCAAAGAAGTTGACCTTGCCAGTCAGCGCAGCCACTTCTGCGGCATAAGGCGTGCTGGGAAAGGTCATGGCCATGGCCACAAAAGAGATCCAGCACACAGCAGGCAGCTTGCGGCGGGTGCCCAGATAAATCAGGTCGCCCACCAGCACCACACCAATCATGATGGCCACGCCGGGCAGCGCATCCAGCATGGGAATGCCATGGCCTACACGGTTGGCAATCAGCACGGTCAGGCCACCCATCACCCAAGACAGCAAGCGCATGCCCAGCTTCAGGTACGGGGTGTGCACTTCATCCACAGGTTGCTGCGCTGCACCATTGTCAATGGCCACTGCTTTGCGGTTGCGGCCCAGGATCGGCTCCAGCCAGCGATAGGCGCGCACAGCCAAAGGCAGCGAGATAAACAGCGTCAGATATGTGCCTAGCGTCGTAGCGATCAGGTTGGCCGCCGCTGCGTAAGTAGCGATCTGGTCTGCCATTTCAGGGTGCTGCGCGGCCACCGCGCCTACTGCCGCGGCAGTCATCGAACCCGAACCCACACCAGCGCCCATGGCCAGTGCGAACGGGTGAAAGATATTCAGGCTGGTCACCAGCCCCGCCAGCAGCGAGATAAAAATGGCACCAATCAGCGTCCCGGTGATGTACTCGGCCAGCACGCCACGGCCTTCGGGTGAATCCATGCCAAAACGCTCACCCACAATGGCCAGACCGGGTTCACGGCCAATCGAGAACGTGGCGCCAATGGCCTCGCGCTTGATACCCAGCAGCAATGCCACCGGCATGCCCAGCAAGATACAGCCAATCAGATTGCCCAGCTCTTGCAGCGCCAGCGCCCAGCCCACCTTGCTCAACTGTGGCAAAGAGCCACCCACCAGCAGACCCAGCTTGGCAATGAACAGGAACAGCGCGCACGACAGCACGGCTGCAGCAAAGTGCTGGCCGTGCAGGTCCAGCTTCACAGGACGCGGCAAGCGCTGGTGCAGCAAGCCCAGCACCAGGCCAATCAGCAGTGCCCAGATCATGGGCAGCAACACCACCTTGCCAATACCCAGCTCAATGGGCAGCGGTCCCATCCACTCAGACAAAGCAGCAATCACCAGCGCCAGTGCAAACACCTGCACAACGCTACCCATTTTCACGGCCGACTTGTCGGGCTGAAAGGTTTTAGACATCGGAAGACCTTTTTTGCGGACACGCAAACGCCTGCGTGCCGCGGTTGATATGAATAGTGGGACAGCTTAGTCAGAGCGCAAACACCCCTCCCGCGCAACTGGCAAAGACTATATCCGTGCCTCGATTGCGTTAAATTTTGTTTTCTGTTCTAAAAAAAAGAACACAATCTTGCCCATCTGCCATTCACGTTGAGTGCATACCCATGCCTGCATTTCAAGACTCCCGAGCGCGTTACCTGTATGAAGCCGTCACCTGCGGCAGCGTGCGCCATGCCGCCGAGAAACTGGGCATCGTGCCTTCTGCCGTCAGCCGGCAGATCAGCCTGCTGGAAGAAGAGCTCAGTTTGATTTTGCTGGAGCGCCATCGCAGCGGTGTGGTGCCCACACAGGCGGGGCAACTCATTTTGGATTACTACCGCCAGCACATTGCCCACCAGCACGACATGCTGGCCAAGGTTGACGCCCTGCGTGGCCTGCACAGTGGCACGGTCAGCGTGGTCAGCGGCGAAGGCTTTGCGCAGGAGTTGATTGAAGGGCCGATTCGCGCTTTTCGCACGCAGTACCCTCAAGTGTCGATTGCACTGGAGATTTATGGCACCAACGACATCATGCGCCGCGTGCGCGAAGACGATGCAGAAATTGGCTTGGTCTACTACGCGCCTGCCGACAGCCACATCACCGCACGCAGCACTGTGCGCCAGCCCATGCACGCGATTGTGGCGGCCAATCACCCATTGAGCAGCGCCACCAGCACCACACTGCAGGCGCTCACCGACTGGCCGGTTGCCCTGCTGCAAGGCGTTTACGGCATTCGGCAACTGGTGGAATATGCCGAGCAGACAGAGAAAATCCGACTCAGCCCAGCGCTCACCAGCAACCTCATCAGCGTACTGCTGCGCTTTATCACCAGCAGCCAGGGCGTAACTTTGCTGCCCCAGTGCGCCGTCACCACCGAGCTGGCCCAGGGCACGGTGCGCGCCATTCCCGTTAACAACCCTGCATTCACACATGCAGAGATGCAGCTCATCACGCGCACAGGCCGCCAGCTCTCTCCGGCAGCCAACCGGTTTCTGGAGTTTTGCCTGCAAGGCATGCAGGCTTTTCGCGAAGCGAAATAAGCGCTGCGCAACTGGTGCTCCCCTCGCCTGTTTGCGTGGCCGCACTCACACTGGCTTAGAAATTGCATACAGCTTTGGTACACCAACCCCATGCGCTGATTTATGCCCTCTGTGCTCCTGCTCAACCCCAACACCAGTACGCAGACCACCCAGATGATGGTGCAACTGGTGCAGGCGCAATTGCCCGCAGGCTTTACGGTCCACGGCATGACCGCCACGCAGGGCGTGCCCATGATTACCAATGAAGCGCAACTGGCAGTAGCCGCCCAGCAGGTGGTCGACTGCTGGCTGCGTGCCCAGCAAAAAGGCCCGTGGCACGGCGTAGTGCTGGCCTGCTTTGCCGATCCGGCACTGCACTGGCTGCGCAGCGCCACCGGCGTGCCCACCGTAGGCATTGGCGAAGCTGCCATGCGCGCGGCCAGCCATAGCAGGCAACCCTTTGGCATAGCCACCACCACCCCCGATCTGGAGGCTGTCATGCATGCCCAGGCCCAGCAATTGGGGCTGGACCAGCTTTACACCGGCGCGCGTTACACCCAGGGCAACCCGCTGCAACTGGTCGCACACGCCAGCGCACTGCAGCAGCAACTGCGCCACGCCGTGCACCAATGCGTGGACGTTGACGGTGCGCGCAGTGTCGTCATTGGCGGAGGCCCCTTGGGTCAGGCTGCGCATGCGCTGGCCCACAGCATGGATGTGCCCCTGATTGCCCCGCTCGACGCCGCCGCGCAATGGCTGCACAACGCACTGTCGGCACAGGGGCACTGACGGCCCACGTTGACGCCTTGGCCACCCTTGAAGCCAGCACCGGCTTATTCCTCCACCCTTTTGCTACACCCTGTTTATCCACCCTCGCCTTCACAGCCATGACTCTTACATTGCGCAAACTTGCCTTGAGCCTCTTGAGCCTGACCGCCCTGGTCAGCGGTGCCACCCATGCCAGCGGTGTGCTTGAACAGATTGAACGCACCAAGAAAGTGCGTATTGCCATCCCGACCGACTACCCGCCCTACGGCATGGTGGGCATTGACATGAAACCGCAAGGGCTGGATATCGACATGGCCCGCTACGTGGCAGGCAAGCTGGGCACCAAGGCAGAGCTGATCCCCGTGGTCAGCGCCAACCGCGTGCCCTACCTGCAGACCGGCAAGGTCGATATCGTTATCTCTACGCTGGGCAAGACCGAAGAACGCGCCAAGGTGGTGGACTTTTCGCACAGCTACTCACCGTTCTTTCAGGCCTTGTTCGCTCCAAAAGCTCTGGCTATCAAGGACTGGAATGACCTGAGCGGCAAAACCATCTCGGTCACGCGCGGGGCCATGGCCGATGCAGAACTGACCAAGGTGGCACCTGCAGGCGCGCAAATCCGCCGCTTTGAAGACCACATTGCCACCGTCTCGGCCTTTGTCACCGGCCAGGTGCAAACCATTGCCACCAGCGCAGGTGAAGGCGACGCCATCAAAAAGCAGGCCGCCAAGCTGGACAGCGAACTCAAGCTGATCCTGAAGGTCAGCCCCAACTTTATAGGCGTCGCCAAGGGCGAAGCTGCCTTGCTGGAGCGCATCAACACCATCGTGCTGGAGGCCAAGCAAAACGGTGAACTGGATCGCCTGTCCAAAAAATGGCTGGGCCAGCCTGCGGGTGACTTGCCTCTGTAAAGCTTGTACAGGCTGCGCAAAAGACGCAGCCGATGCAAGCATCTCACCCCCATTGGCTGTCAGCGCTTATCCAGCAAGCGCTGACAGCTATTTTTTTCTACTTTTTTTGGCTCACCACTCGCCACTCACCACTCACCAAAAACCGCACCACCTTGATTGGTGGTTTGCACCATTTGGGCAGGCTACTGCGGCGGCATGGGCTGCCCACACTGGCCGCAAAAGTTGTCGCCCCGCCTGACAGCATGGCCTGCACTGCAACTGCGCTGGCCTATCAAGCTGGGTGTGCGCAGCGTGGAATACATCATGGCAAAGGCCAGGCCATAAAACAGCAGCCACACCCCCGAAAACATGCGCATGCGCCCCAGTGCGTCTCCCGTGCCAGCCCCCGTCAGCCCCATGCCAAAGCTCACAAAGAAATTGATGAACGTGTAGATGAACAGGCCGTAAGCCGTATTGCGCATCCATGGCGGGCACCCCTGCAGCGCCTCCGACCACGAAAACTGAACAACACCCTGACCACCTCTGCCGCCATGGCGCTCTGTCATGCGTTGCGCCACCCAGGCCGTGGGCCACCACACCACAAAGATGCCTGCGGTCATGCCCACTTGCACCCTGTGCAGGTGCTGCACCACGGCAGAAGGCACAGGCCAGTGCAGCAGTACCCAGACATGCGCCACCAAGGCAACGCACCACGCCGCCAAAGACAGCCACTTGACCGACACCAGCAAACGGTTCATGCCAACGCCTCCGCCAGCACGGCCTTCAGGGAGCGTCTCAAAACATCCAGTTCAGTATTCATCTGCACGAAAGCCTCTGTACATATTCAAAGCGCAATGGCACCTGCGCTCTGGGGATGGGCAGCCGCTGATTGCAACAACGGCGGTGAATGGGGTGCAGGGGGTTTGGTGCGCACGCAAACGCATCAATCACCCGCCAGCAGCATCTTTGAGCGGGGAAGTGCTCCTGGACACCACCCCCAGTTTCAGCCCCAGCACGCCCAGCACCTTGTTGAGCGTCTGCACCGTGCCCAGACTGCGGCCCTGTTCAATGTCCAGCAGGGTTTTTGCATTGATGCCCGCCATCTTGGCCAGCTCTGCACTGGTCAGGCGCATGGTGCGCTTGAGGTGGCGCACGGACTGCTGCAGCGTCCATTCCGGGTGGGCCAGCACATCGTCAATGGCCTGTTTGCGCAGCATGAGCTGCTCGGGCAGGCTGAGGGTGTTGTAGCGCTTGTCCATCATTCATCTCCTTGCACCGCTGCAAGCGCGTGCATGCGCTCGGCCATTGCACCCAATCCGCGCTGCAGATGGGCGTGAACATCGGCTTGCAGCCCCAGCGCAACGCCCTGCTCGGCCAGCTGCGCCAGCGGGGCGGCCATGGCGGCCAGGCCTTGCGCCAGCGCCGTGCGGTTGAGTTTGCCTTGCGGGTCGTTGTCTGGACTGCACACGGCATCCAGTACCAGCGGCCAGTCTGGCTGACCGTTGTCGTTGCCCTCCCAGCGAATGCGGCGGGCAGTGCCGTCGGGGTGCAGGTACATGGGAGCAAAGTCAAACAGCGGTGTCAGCGCCACATGGCCCTCAAAATCGCGCTGAATGGCAGTATTGCGTGCGTGGTTGTCCTTGTTACCCAGTGCCAGGTTGGCCACATCGCGGCGCAGGTACTCCAGCACCTCAGCCTGTGGGTCTGTACAGTGCGCCACCAGTGCGCGGCACACCGCATCGTGGCTGGGTACGCTGTCAAAACCGTTGTGCCCGGTCAGCGAGGCAATGCTCTCTTGCGCCAGGCGCTTGACGCGGCGGCCTTGTGCCGTCAGTTGCACGCGGCGGTCAAAGCGCGGAATGAACAGCACACGCCCGCCCTCCAGCCGCAGCGGCCCGTGCACACGCAGGCCCAGCAGGCGTGCCAGCTCCATGTACACCGGCTCGTGCCGCAAAATTTGCGCCAGTGCCGCATCACTGCCCCGGCTGAACTTGACGATGTAGTGTCTTGCCGCCTGCGCATCGGGCAAGGTGTGGTCCAGATGCAGCAAGCCTGCGTCGTCCAGCGTCAGCAGCAGCTTGGGCCACTCGCCCTGCACCCCCGAAGAGCCCGCCACAAACAGCCCGTGCTGCGCCAGATGCTCGCTGAACTCTTCCACGCGGGCAGACACCTCATCCACCGCAAAGCCCCGCACCATGGCTCCGGGCTGCGTCGCCCACTGCGCAGACTGTGCATGCAGCCACTGGGCAGCCTCTTTCACCCGCATATGGCCAATCGGGTTGCCAGCGCCAGCCAATAGCAAGGGCCAGTCGCCCGCCTGCTCCAGCGTGGTGGGCAGGCCCAGGCGGCGCAGCAGCTCGGCCCGGCCAAAGCCCTGGGGCAGCATGTCCATCAGCCACACCGGCCAGTGCGCGCACTCCAGCGGCTCCAGCCCCACGGGGTAGTTCACGCTCAGCGCATGCGCATCACGTTGACCAAATTGATCGACCGACCAGTCCACCGCATAGCCCGCATAGGTCTTGGCACGCCAGCCCTGCGCGGCATCACCCCACAGCGACACCGACGCCACATCATGCCACTGGCCTTGCGCATGAATTTGCAATGTACAAGTATTCATTGGAGGTTTTCTATACAAGTTAGATGCATCAACATGCACAGTATGTATAGAAAAATACTGAAATGCCTGTTTGTGGTTAATTACCATCAGTGCCTTGCAGCACCTTAATTGTCATCTAGTTAAGTATTTTTCTATACAAATTGCTTTCACAAACAGACTTTGTTTATATATAAAAACTCTCAAATACAAAACACGTTGATGTTCTAAAACTCAAACGAACATGCTTGAACGAGCGCTAACCCGGCAACCGCAGCGCGCATGACCACCATCATTTCGGCATGCTGCGCACGGTGCTCGTATGCACAGGCTGCTACCCAAATCATCACAGCAACAAAAAAGGCCAGCGAACACGCTGGCCTTAATGTCTGAACCTTCTGCACTTCACAACCGCGCAGAGGATTAGCGCCTTGGGTTTAGGCCGCGCTGCTTTCCAGCACGGGGTAGTCGGTGTAGCCCGTGGCATCAGCGCTGTAGATGGTGCTGGGGTTCAGCGCATTGAGCTCCGCCCCACGCGCAAAGCGCACAGGCAGATCGGGGTTGGCAATAAAGACGCGGCCAAAGGCCACGGCATCGGCAGCGCCGCTGGCAATCACGGCTTCGGCCTGCTCGGCGGTAAAACCGTCATTGGCAATGAACGTGCCCTGGTACACCTTGCGCATGTGCTGGCCAATAGGCAGCACGCCGTCTTTGAGCTCTTCACGCGAGAAGATAAAGCCCAGCTTGCGCGCCGCAATCTGCTCAGCCACGTAGGTGAACAAGGCCACAGGGTTGCTGTCGCTCATGCTGTGCGTGTTGCTCATGGGGTTCAGGTGCACGCCAATGCGCTCTGCAGGCCACACTTGCAGCAGGCCATCCAGTGTTTCCATCAAGAAGCGGGCACGGTTTTCAATGCTGCCGCCGTACTGGTCGGTGCGCTGGTTGCTGCCGTCGTGCAAGAACTGGTCAAACAGATAGCCGTTGGCGGCATGCACTTCAATAAAGTCAAAGCCCGCTTCTTTGGCATTGCGTGCGGCCTGCACAAAGTCCTGCACCACCGCTGCCACCTCTTCGGTCTCCAGCGCGCGCGGCACGGCATAAGGGCGCTTGGGGCGCAGCACATTCACATCACCCTCGGCGGCAATCGCGCTGGGGGCTACGGGCAGCTGGCCATCGAGCAGTTCGGGGTCAGAAATACGGCCTACGTGCCACAGTTGCAGGGCAATATGGCCGCCTTCAGCGTGCACTGCGTCGGTCACGCGCTTCCAGCCTGCTACTTGCTCAGCCGACCAGATACCGGGCGTGTTGGGGTAGCCAACGCCCATGGGTGATACGGAAGTGGCCTCGGTCAAGATCAGCCCGGCACCCGCACGCTGGCGGTAATACGTCACCTGCAAATCCCCTGGCGCACGGCCTTCAAAGGCACGCATACGCGTCAGCGGAGCCAGAACCACGCGGTTAGGCAAAGTGACAGAACCAATCTGGAAAGGCGTTTGGAGTTGGGACATGGGAGCAATCTGACAGTGAAAAATCCAGCGCCGCCAAGCGCCAGACAAAATTGAGAACGCGGCACCCGCCGCGCTGTCTGTCACAAATGGTGCTGGAGCCAAAGAGTTCAAGAGCGCTGCCTGCGCAATCGCTGCAGCTTGCACAGCGCCCTGCCCTGGGTGTTTTGAAATTCAAGAAAAATTCAAATTTAGCGCTGATGCAGAAAGCGTCAGTAGCTATCAAAAACCACAAAAACAAAAAGCAGCCACCGGCTGCCTTGTTTGTGTGTAGCGATTTAAAGAGTCGCCAACTTTACAGCTTCCACCACCCCACCATGCCCAGCGCCGACAAGGCCCACATCGCCATCAGCGCATGCCGCTGCCAGCCCACGCGCTGGCGCAAGGTGGTGAAAAAGAACACCGCGCAGGCAATAGCCACCAGAGCCGCCATGATGGGCAGCCAAGCCATCAAGGCATTGGCCCGCTCAGCCCCCGTGCCACCGCCTGCCATGGTGGCCAGCAAAGCCAGCGGCAGGCAACTGGTAATGGTCAAGGTAAACGCCGCCAATGCATACGCCCAGCCAAAGCTCAGACCGAAAAGAGAGGGGGACGACGATGGCTGGTTCATTGGAGGTAGATATTTGCTTTAAAGCGGGTCTTGGAGCCGCGCATACGGCTGTGGTAATTGAAATTAGCACTCTAGACAGGCATGAAGCCGCAGGCTGTATGCGGTCATATGCCTCGCCTCAGTAAGGCAGAGCACCAACACATCGAGTGTAATTGTTAGTGGCGTTTGCTCAGACGCTCTGGCTTTTGCACTTTTCGTTTCACCACCACTGCGCTAGGCTTGGCCGTCACCCCACACCCTGCTCTGTACCATGCCCGACTTGCAGCACCTGCACCACCACTGGCTCCGCGCTTGGAATGAGCTGCAACACACCCCACCGCTAGACCTGTACGAGCAGTTATTGCAGGCTTACAGCGAGCCACAACGCCACTACCACACGCTGCAGCATCTGGCTGAATGCCTGCAACTGCAAAGCGAAAGCGCCCATCTGGCGCAGCAACCGGGCGAAGTGGCCATTGCCCTGTGGTTCCACGACGCGGTGTACGACGTCAAAGCACATGGCAACGAAGCGCGCAGCGCTGACTGGGCAGTTACGGCCTTGCAAACCGCAAGCGTGAGCGTTGAAATACAAACCCGTGTGCATGCGCTGATCATGGCCACCGAACACACTGCCGCGCCCTTGGCGGGCGATGCGGCTTTGCTGGTGGATATTGACCTGTCCATTTTGGGTGCTGCCCCAGCGCGCTTTGCGGAGTATGAGCGACAGATTCGGCAGGAATATGCGTGGGTGCCGGAGGATGTGTTTGTGGAAAAGCGCAAGGCGGTGTTGCAGAGTTTTCAAGATCAAGCGCCCATTTACGGCACCGCGCTGTTTCAAACCCGCTTGGAAGCACAGGCACGCCGCAATTTGGCGGATGCGCTGGCGACACTAGCTGTGGCGAGAATGCTGGCGAATAGTGCATTCAAAGAAGAAAAAACGCATCGCTTATAGGGAGTAGAAATCAGCTTTTATTTTTAATTACCCCAAATTACCCAAACTGCTACAGACCAAGCAGCTTGGGCCTTGCAGGCGGCGCTATTTTTTAAAGTCAAAGTCTCTTTAAATTTTGCGAAATATTTTCAATTAATAAAAATGAAAAATAATTTTATGAAGTTAATCTTGACAATAAATTTCAGGAATTATATTCATTTCTTTGGCGGAATGCGAAAATGAAGAAAATATCCACAGAAGTTGAATAATATTCCCAGCAACTTTTCCTCCATTTTTCAATTTTCCAAATTCAGCAACTAAAGTCTTCTTAGATAAGAAAGAACAACTTAGCACACACCTTCTATTCAACCCATAATCTTTCAATATTTTTTCTATATCAACAATAAATGTTGATACCTGACCTTTTCTAGCTCTTAGTATGTTAGTGGACAGACCACCAGAACTTGTATACAAAGTATTAAAAGAATTATTTAATTTTAATTTAATCCTTTCAGTATCAAAATACATATTACCAATATTTTTAATACCTTGAGAAACAACATCATGGAGATTACTTGCAGATTTACTCAAATCTCCATGCTTAGAATGAATAAAAGATATTTGTTTTTTATCTATATTAAATGTTATATGATCTGCCCATTCATTACCCAAATCATCGCAAAAAATATAATTATCTTTCTTATGTAGATTTTCAATCATATAAAACATAGAGTCTTTTGAGAAGTTTTTACTATTTTTCCTAAAATTACCCTTTTCAGACTTAACATTAGACATCAAAGAAAAAGGTTTAAGCATTTCTAAAACCTCATCGATTTGCGAAATACTAGATGAATCCTCAAAGCATGACCCCATGAAGTACATAAACTTAGGATCATCAAAAGTTATGCTGTAAAAACCGTTCTTTATAATGAATTTTTGCAAAGTCTCATATTTATCATCATCTTCAAAAACATATATTTTTTCTAAAAATTTTGAATGCACGCTTAGTGTTTTTTTGTTTTTCTTAATTCTTGAAGCACGACCTGCCTTCAAAATATCAAGCGATGAATTTATCTCATAGACCTTTTCCAACCTAGAAAAAATTGCTTTTTGAAATCCATTAGATAGTTCAATTTTTTTTCCAGACTTATTCCGCCCTAACTTAAGCCCCTCTTTTTTTAACCGATCATATAAAGATCCAGCTTCTATCAAGATAGCATTCGGTGATGAACGTACGAGCACATCATCAAGATCAATTTTCCCGGCAAATGAATCTAGAAAATTCTCTACTGATGGTGATTTTATTAAATCTATTTGATTCTTAACCCACAAAGAAATAGCATTAATATTTTCTCTAGGATTAAATTCTGTTATACGCCCTGTTCCGGAAATAGTTTTCAATTCACCTCCTTTTCTTAATTTTAAAAAATAAGGAATAGATCTACCAGCGCCATAAAGTGAAAGCAACCCATTCAAATTTGTTGCTTCGTACGCTTTGGCTCGCATTGCACTATCAGAAACCGTCATATTCCTAACAGCAAGTTTTTGAAATTCAACATTATTATCAAATTTTGAAGTAATTTCTTTACTTTCAACCAGATCAAAGTTTAATTCCAAAACATCATTTATATTTGAGCAACTTTTTTTAATTATCGACAAATATTCATCAATTTCAATTACAAGAATAAAGGCGTAAATAACATCATAAAAATCACCTTCCAGGAAATAAACAGGCCTATTTATTTCAAAAACTCTAGCAGAATAAATAAATTCAAAAGATTGATCATTCTCCCCCAAAACTCTAAAAACATCTAAAACAAAACTATCCTTGTTTATTGCCCCATCACTAGCACCATTAATAATATCCTTAACAAACTCTTCCTTAAAAACAGATTTCTTTCGATAAAACTGAGCACTTCTAGTTAGATTCAATCTTTCTGGCACAGCTTCCCCCAAATTTATTAAAAATAAAATTATAGTAAGCCTGTTACATTTTTTAAAGTGAAAATTGCATTAAAAAATAAAGTCCAACCATCAAATCACGAGTATCTCTTTGCAAATAAATAGCTTTCTGCTATCAAATTTACAATAAAAATCAGAATTTATAGCTGCCTTTTGCTTATCAAGCACTTTCTAGAAATTGCTAATCACTCCCTGGGCGTCGGCACATCTGTCCAAAACTCGTGCAGCACTTCCGCCGCCATGCCGATGCTTTGACCCAGTGTGGGGTGCGGATGGATGGTCTTGTCAACAGCGAAGGTGTCTGCGCCCATCTCAATGGCCAAAGCAATCTCGCCAATCGCGCCCGGCCATTGCCGTGGGCTTCCGGTGAATCGTCAAACAGCAGTTGGATGAAGCCTTCGTCGCAGCCATTGGCGATGGCGCACTGCCCGAGGCGGCCCAAGGGAACAGCCCCTTCTTGACCTTGATACCTTTCCCCTTGACCTGGTCTTCGGTCAGGCTCATCCATGCCACTTCGGGGTCGGTTGCGCCTGCAATGTGCGTGCGTAGGATGTGCTGATCGATTGACTGCAGATAGTCAGCCAGCGTCTACACGGGTTTGTCACAAGCTGCCAAGCAGCAAACAATGTATTTTTGAATAATAATTAACAATACATTCAAACCATTGAGGTCAAATAAATCACCACTGCATTTTTATATCAAAAAGATTTAAATATCAGTTCAATAATATTGCTATGAAGTTGCAATGGCACTTAACAAGTATTAATTATTTGATAACTTGGTTCAAGAAAATATTCTTGCCAAAAATCCTTTGCGTTTGTGCTTTTCCTCCAACTCTTTCACGATCTCCTCTTTCATTTTCTGCTCGGTCGTTTTAGTGTTCTTGTTTCGCATGCGCTGGTACGCCTTGACGGTATCCACGTAGCCACGGTCTTCATTGCGAATGTGGTTAAACAACCAGCGCGACAGCATGCCGTGCAGCTCGTTGGCGACATCCTCGCCTGCTTCGAAGCGCTGCTGTATTTCAGTGACCCGGCGTATAAACAGCTCATGCACGCGCTTGTGAGGCCCTGAAAACATGTACCCTGCTTCTTCAATCATGGCCTCTTCAAAAGCAAAATGTGAAAGGGTGTAGTCCACGGTCTCTGCAATCACGACTCCCAGCAATTTTCGGTCAGGTGTTTCGCGCAATGCGTAGAGTCGATTGATGTAATCAGCAATACGCCTGTGCTGTCTATCAATTTCTTCAATACCAATATTGAGGGCAGGAACCCAATTTAAAATAGCCATAAACTCACCTCCTCATTTATCGCTTTTCATCTTAGATTCCGGACAACATTTTTCAAAGCAATATGCCTTTAATATTATTTACGTATGATTTAAGTCAAAACGCACATAAATTATATGTAATACATGTTTCCAGACATTGCTACGCATTGCATATTCTTTACTATAGCTTCTAAAAGTAAAATTATTTACCATTATTATTAGTTACGTAATATGAAAATATTTACATATTAACGGACAAGTATCTGCTGTTTTAAGCCATAGAGACTGACTGAAAAGTGACCTATGCCCGCTCCGCAGCAGTAGCTGGCCTGCGCAGCACAACCCAAAGCTCTTGCACATAATTTGCAATTAATGCTTTCAAACTCAGAAAAATTAATCGACTACACCGCCGTAGCATTGGGTCAGATTTTCAGGTCACATTGGCAGTAATCGCAGCCTGCACTTAACTCAAAGCGTCTGTAATCACCCCATGGGTTTAGAGCAGCAAACACAAGCTTTGATACGTCGTTGTTTTGCTTGCAGTACTTAAGTACTGCTTTCGGCTTCACACCTGCGTCTCAACCGTTAACCTTCGTTTTACTGGATGGTGTTAGCAGCTCTTAAACAATAAAAAAGGCAACCCGAAGGTTGCCTTTTTGCGTTGCAAGCACTTTTTAGAAAGCGCTAATTACTTGCGTGCGGGTGGTACATCGGTACAAGAGCCATGCGCCACTTCTGCCGCCATGCCAATGCTTTCGCCCAGCGTGGGGTGCGGGTGGATGGTCTTGCCGATATCGACAGTGTCTGCACCCATCTCAATGGCCAGTGCAATTTCACCAATCATGTCGCCAGCGTGCGTGCCGACCATGCCGCCGCCCAAGATGCGGCCATGGCCGTGGGCTTCGGGTGAATCATCAAACAGCAGCTTGGTAAAGCCTTCGTCGCGGCCATTGGCAATGGCACGGCCCGAGGCTGCCCAGGGGAACAGGCCCTTTTTGACCTTGATGCCTTGCGCCTTGGCCTGGTCTTCGGTCAGGCCCACCCATGCCACTTCGGGGTCGGTGTAGGCCACGCTTGGAATCACGCGGGCATTGAAAGCGGCGGCTGCCAGCTCTTTGTTCCCCTGCAATTCACCAGCGATGACTTCAGCGGCCACGTGCGCTTCGTGCACGGCCTTGTGCGCCAGCATGGGCTGGCCCACGATGTCGCCAATGGCAAAGATGTGCGGCACGTTGGTGCGCATCTGGATGTCAACGTCGATAAAGCCACGGTCGGTGACGGCTACGCCGGCAGCGTCTGCGCCAATCTTCTTGCCATTGGGTGTGCGGCCCACGGCTTGCAAGACGAGGTCGTAGGTTTGTGGCTCAGGCACGGTGATGCCGTCTTTGGCTGGCGCGAACGACACCTTGATGCCTTCGGGCGTGGCTTCGGCACCCACGGTCTTGGTGTTGACCATGATGTTGTCAAAGCGTGGCGCGTTCATCTTTTGCCAGACCTTGACCAGATCGCGGTCAGCGCCTTGCATGAGGCCGTCCATCATTTCCACCACATCCAGGCGTGCGCCCAGTGTGCTGTAGACGGTGCCCATTTCCAGACCGATGATGCCGCCACCCAGGATCAGCATGCGCTTGGGCACTTCCTTGAGCGCCAGTGCGCCGGTGGAATCGACCACGCGAGGGTCCTTGGGCATGAAAGGCAGGTGCACGGCTTGCGAGCCTGCAGCAATGATGGCGTTCTTGAATTGAATGACCTTCTTGCTGCCGGTTTGCGCTTGCTTGTCGCCTTCGGTTTCGGCCACTTCAATGTGGTGCGAGCCCACAAAAGTACCGACACCGCGCACGACGGTGACCTTGCGCATCTTGGCCATCTGGGCCAGACCGCCAGTCAGCTTGCTGATGACCTTGTCTTTGTGGCCACGCAGGGTGTCAATCGACACCTCAGGCGCGCCAAACTTGACACCTGCAACTTCAAGGTGCTTGACCTCGTCGATCACAGCCGCCACGTGCAGCAGCGCCTTGGAGGGGATGCAACCCACGTTCAGGCACACGCCGCCCAGCGTTTTGTAACGCTCAACCAGCACCACCTTCAGGCCCAGATCAGCTGCGCGGAAGGCTGCGGAGTAGCCACCGGGGCCACCGCCGAGCACGACCACATCAGCGTCCAGATCCACAGAGCCGCTGTAGCTGGAAGCTGCCGGGGCAGCAACAGGTGCTGCTGGCGCTGCAACAGTGCTGGGCTGTGCAGCTGGTGCGCTGGGTGCAGCAGCCGGCGCTGGTGCGGCTGCAGGGGCAGCAGCTTGCTCAGCGCCCTGTGCGGCTTCCAGCGTCAGCACCACGGAGCCTTCGGCGATTTTGTCGCCGATCTTGACCGCAATGGACTTGACCACGCCAGCGTGGCTGGAGGGGATTTCCATGGAGGCCTTGTCAGACTCCACAGTGATGAGCGACTGGTCCACGGTGACGGTGTCACCGGGCTGCACCAGCAGCTCGATCACGCCGACTTCGGCGAAGTCGCCAATGTCGGGCACTTTGATATCGATGATTGCCATGTGCAGCGCTCCTTACAGCAAGATGCGGCGGTAGTCCGCCAGCACAGCGCCCAGATAGGCGTTAAAGCGCGCAGCCGAGGCTCCGTCGATGACGCGGTGGTCGTACGACAGGCTCAGGGGCAGCATCAGGCGGGGCACGAACTTTTCTTTCTCTTCGTTCCACACCGGCTGCATGGCGCCACGCGACAGGCCAAGGATGGCCACTTCAGGCGCATTCACAATGGGCGTGAAGTTGGTGCCGCCAATGCCGCCCAGCGAGGAGATGGAGAAGCAGCCGCCTTGCATGTCTGCCGCGCCCAGCTTGCCGTCGCGGGCCTTTTTGGCCAGCTCGCCCATTTCCTGGCTGATCTGCATGATGCCCTTCTTGTCGGCATCTTTGAGCACAGGCACCACCAGGCCGTTGGGCGTGTCTGCCGCAAAGCCGATGTTGAAGTACTGCTTGTAGACCAGCGTATCGCCGTCCAGCGAGGCGTTGAACTCAGGGAACTTCTTGAGCGCAGCCACCACGGCCTTGATGACGAAAGCCAGCATGGTGACCTTCACATCGCTCTTGGCCTTGGCGTTTTCAGCGTTGGTAGAGACGCGGAAGGCTTCCAGATCGGTGATGTCAGCCAGGTCATTGTTGGTGACATGGGGAATCATCACCCAGTTGCGGTGCAGGTTGGCGCCCGAGATCTTCTTGATGCGCGACAGATCTTTGCGCTCGACCGGGCCGAACTTGGCAAAGTCCACCTTGGGCCATGCCAGCACTTCCAGACCGCCCACGTTGCCAGCGCCTGCCGATTTGGCGGGGGCCTTGGCAGCTTGTGCCAGGGTTTGCACCGCGCCCGCCATGACGGATTTGGTAAAGCCCATCACGTCTTCGGAGGTGATGCGGCCCTTCTGGCCCGAGCCTTGCACTTCTTCCAGCGGCACGCCCAGTTCACGCGCAAATTTGCGCACGGAAGGCGATGCATGCGGCAGCTTGCCCGAAGGGGCCACCGTGGGGTTGTGGGCTGGGGCCGCAGCAGGGGCAGCTACAGCGGCAGTAGCTGCTGGCGCTGCTGGTGCTGCACTGGCTTGTGCAGCAGGTGCTGCTTGCGTTGCAGGAGCTGGTGTTGCAGCAACTGGCGCGGCGGCAGGTGCCAACGCCGACGCTGCGGGGACTGCGCCCTGCACGCTCATAGTGCCCACTGTGTCACCCACGTTGACCACATCGCCCAGCTTGATGCCCAGCGCAATGATGGTGCCTGCGGCAGGCGATGGAATTTCCATCGATGCCTTGTCAGACTCCACGGTGAACAGCGATTGCTCAGCGGTGACCACATCACCCACTTTGACCAGCATTTCAATGACGGCCACGTCCTTGAAGTCACCAATGTCAGGAATGACGATATTCATAGAGCTTGCTGCAGCTGCAGGAGCGGCTGGCGCAGGCGCTGCGGCAGTTTCAGCTTGTTTTGTATCTGCAACAGGCGCAGCTGCTACGCTAGGCGCTACAGCTTCTGCAGCAGGTGCCTGTGCAGGGGCGGAAGCGGCGTCTGCAGTTTCAATCACTGCAATCACGCCGCCCTGCGCCACCTGGTCACCCAGCTTGACGCGCAGCTCCTTGAGCACACCGGCGTGGCTGGAAGGAATTTCCATGGAGGCCTTGTCGGACTCCACGGTAATCAGCGACTGCTCGACCTTGATGGTGTCGCCCACGTTGACCAGCACTTCGATCACGCCAACGCTGTCGAAATCCCCGATGTCCGGGACCTTGATTTCTGTCAATGCCATATCTGTGTCTCCGGGCTTTATCAAGCGTACAGGGGGTTGATCTTGTCGGCTTGGATGCCGTACTTGGCAATTGCTTCTGCCACCTTGGTGATTGGCAGCTTGCCTTCGTCGGCCAGCGACTTGAGCGCGGCCACCACGATGTAGTGGCGGTCGATCTCGAAGTGCTCGCGCAGCTTGCGGCGGAAGTCCGAGCGGCCAAAGCCATCAGTGCCCAGCACCTTGTAAGTACGGCCCTTGGGCATGTAGGGGCGAATTTGCTCGGCGTAGGCCTTCATGTAGTCGGTAGACGCGACCACAGGGCCCTGGGTGGCTTGCAACTGCTGCGTTACAAAGGCTTGCTTGGCGGTTTCCAGCGGGTGCAGCATGTTGTGGCGTTCGCAGTCCTGACCGTCGCGGGTCAGTTCGTTGAACGATGGGCAGCTCCACACGTCGGCGGCAATGCCCCAGTCTTTTTCCAGCAGCTCTTGCGCAAAGAACGATTCGCGCAGGATGGTGCCCGAACCCAGCAGCTGAACGCGCTGGCCCGATTGCGGCACTTTCTGGCCGGGCTTGCACAGGTACATGCCCTTGATGATTTGCTGCTCCGTGCCTTCGGTCAGACCGGGCATGGGGTAGTTTTCATTGAGCAAGGTGATGTAGTAGAAGACGTTTTCCTGGTTTTGCACCATGCGGCGCAAGCCGTCTTGCATGATCACGGCCACTTCGTGCGCGAAGGTGGGGTCGTAGCTGATGCAGTTAGGCACGGTGTTGGCCAGAATGTGGCTGTGGCCGTCTTCGTGCTGCAGGCCTTCGCCGTTGAGCGTGGTGCGGCCCGAAGTGCCGCCCAGCAAGAAGCCGCGTGCCTGCATGTCGCCTGCTGCCCATGCCAGATCGCCAATGCGCTGGAAGCCGAACATGGAGTAGTAGACGTAGAACGGAATCATGATCCGGTTGGACGTGCTGTAGCTGGTAGCCGCAGCAATCCACGAAGCCATACCGCCGGCTTCGTTGATGCCTTCCTGCAGAATCTGGCCGGCCTTGTCTTCGCGGTAGTACATGACCTGGTCTTTGTCGACAGGGGTGTACTGCTGACCGTGGGGGTTGTAGATACCGATCTGGCGGAACAGGCCTTCCATACCAAAGGTACGGGCTTCGTCCACCAGGATAGGCACAACGCGGGGGCCAATGTTCTTGTCACGCAGCAGTTGCGTCAGGAAGCGCACATAGGCTTGCGTCGTGGAGATTTCACGGCCTTCGGGCGTGGGCTCCAGAATGGCCTTGAAGGTGTCCAGCGCCGGGGCGGTGAAAGACTCTTCGGCCTTCACACGGCGGTGAGGCAGGTAGCCGCCCAAGGCCTTGCGGCGCTCGTGCAGGTACTTCATCTCGGGGGTGTCGTCCGCAGGCTTGAAGAAAGGGATGTCCGCAATCTGGCTGTCTGGGATTGGAATGTTGAAACGGTCGCGGAAGGACTTGATGTCTTCGTCGCTCAGTTTCTTGGTCTGGTGAACGTTGTTCTTGCCTTCACCGACCTTGCCCATGCCAAAGCCCTTGACGGTCTTGACCAGCAGCACGGTCGGCTGACCCTTGGTGGTGTTGGCTGCGTGGAAGGCGGCGTAGACTTTTTGCGAGTCGTGGCCACCGCGGCGCAGGTTCCAGATTTCGTCGTCGGACATGTGCTCGACCATCTTCAGCGCGCGGGGGTCGCGACCGAAGAAGTTCTTGCGCACGAAAGCACCATCGTTGGCCTTCATGGCCTGATAGTCACCGTCGTTGCACTCCATCATGATTTTCTTGAGAACGCCGTCCTTGTCCTTGGCCAGCAGCTCGTCCCAGCCCTTGCCCCAGATTAGCTTGATGACGTTCCAGCCAGAGCCACGGAATTCGCCTTCCAACTCCTGAATGATCTTGCCGTTACCGCGCACAGGGCCGTCCAGACGCTGCAAGTTGCAGTTGATGACGAAGACCAGGTTGTCGAGGTTTTCGCGGGCAGCCAGGCCGATTGCGCCCAGCGATTCAACTTCGTCCATTTCACCGTCGCCGCAGAACACCCAGACCTTGCGGTTTTCGGTGTTGGCAATGCCACGAGCGTGCAGGTACTTGAGGAAACGCGCCTGATAGATGGCCATCAATGGGCCCAGACCCATCGAGACGGTGGGGAACTGCCAGAACTCGGGCATCAGCTTGGGATGCGGGTAGCTGGACAGGCCCTTGCCGTCTACTTCCTGGCGGAAGTTGAGCAACTGCTCTTCAGTGATGCGGCCTTCCAGGAACGCACGGGCGTAGATGCCGGGCGAGACGTGACCCTGGATGTACAGGCAGTCACCACCGTGGTTTTCATTTTCGGCGTGCCAGAAATGGTTAAAGCCCGCTGCAAACATGTTGGCCAGCGAGGCGAACGAACCAATGTGACCGCCCAGATCGCCACCTTCTGGTGGGTGATGGCGGTTGGCCTTGACGACCATGGCCATGGCGTTCCAGCGCATGTAGGCGCGCAGACGGCCTTCCAGCTCCAGGTTGCCGGGGCAGCGGGCTTCCTGGCTGGCTTCAATGGTGTTGACATAGCCAGTGGTGGCTGAGAAAGGCAAATCCACGCTGTTTTGGCGTGCGTGCTCCAGCACCTCTTCAATCAACTGGTGCGCGTACTGCGCACCTTCGCGGTCGATGACGGCGCTCAGCGCGTCCATCCACTCGCGGGATTCTTGGGGGTCGAGGCTAGGCTTTGCGTTAGCGCCGGCCTGAGGGTCGGTCTGAGCTGTCATGGTTGTCTCCTGTTCAAGAGGCTGCAGGTAGGAAGTCGAATTTGTATCGAACGTAGTTCCCTACTCAACGATAAGCAGTGATTGAACCCGAGCTTAGCTGCAGGCTCACACCTTACTTGAGAGACAAATACGCCCAATTTGGCGACCATTTCAGCGCGCAGTTTCGCATATTTTCTTCATATTTCAAATGATGCACCCAACTCCCATAATGTGAAATATTGCTGCAACTGCACATACAGGAGAAGATGTTTCTGGCGTCACTTTGAGCGCGCGCAAAGCAAGGGAATCCCCCTACACTTCCCGTATGGTTTCACCACAAAAAAACAACTCCGAGACAACTGCCCCTGCCTCCTTCACCAGCGCTGACCCCACCCGCTGGTGGCGCATGTGGTGGCGCAGTCTGTCGCCCACTCGACAAGACCGTCTGGCCGCATTGGCACCGCTGGTTTCCGTCGCATTTTTCATGGCAGCAATCATTGCGGCTTTCTGGTACTTGCGCGCGGAGGAAGTCGATCGCGATCAGCAAGCCCTCAAGCGCGATGTGGAATATGCGCAACAGCGCGTACGTTTGCGCCTTTTGGAGCGCCAGGAACAAGTCATGCGCATTGCGCGCGACCTGGCATACGGCGATATCGGTACAGCTGAATTTGTGAACCGCGCCGAGGTGCTGGTCACGCAGTACCCAGAAATGCAGGTTTTGACCTGGGTGGACCGCGATGGCCGCATCATCACCAGCTATGCAGCGCCTACCGTGCCCAGCGAGCAATTGCGCATGCCGGGTGAAAAGCTGCAACACGACGAGGCTGCGCAAAGCTTTCAGTCCGTGAAAGAGAGCAACCACCTGGTGTACACACAGCCGCCGGTGCGCGCTGGCTACAACCCGCCATTGCTGCAGTTTCACTCGCCCGTCATGGGTACCAGCAGCTTTGGCGGCACCGTCATGGCTGAGTTTTCTCTGGACAATTTGATGCGCTACGCCATCCCCAGCGACCTGCTGGCGCGTTACGCCATCACGCTTTCAGATGGACAGGGCAAGCTGCTTGCAGGCACCCCGCTGACGCCTGCGCGCATCAAAACCAACTGGCACACACTGGCCCAGCCAGAGGCGACCGAGTACCAGATTGCAGTCTCGCCCGTGGGCTCTGACCTGACGCTCAAGGCGCAGGCTTACCGCACATCGTTGAGCATGGTGGGTAACGGCATGTTCTGGCTGGTGGCGGCCATGAGCTTGCTGACCGCATGGCTGCTCATGGGTACATGGCGTCACACCCGCAAGCGATTGCGGGCGCAAGACGCGTTGATTGCGGAAACCAATTTCCGCCGCGCGATGGAAAACTCGGTGCTGACCGGCATGCGTGCGCTGGATCTGCAGGGCCGCATCACCTATGTCAATGCTGCGTTTTGCCAGATGACAGGCTGGGACGAAAAAGACCTGGTGGGCCAGATGCCCCCCTATTCCTACTGGGCCGAGCACGACTACGAGTACCTGCACAGCAAACTGAAAGACGAGCTAAGCGGCAAAACTGCACAAGGTGGTTTTCAGGTACGTGTGCGCCGCAAGAACGGTTCCATGTTTGATGCGCGCCTGTATATCTCCCCGCTGATTGATGCCCGTGGGCAGCAGACAGGCTGGATGTCGTCCATGACCGACATCACCGAGTCCAAGCGCATTCGTGACCAGCTGGCTGCCTCTCATGATCGTTTCACGATTGTGCTGGAAGCGCTGGATGCTTCGGTCTCTGTGGCACCGCTGGGCAGTGCAGAGCTGCTGTTTGCCAACAAGCTTTACCGGCAGTGGTTTGGCTCTCAGACGACGGGCCACCTGCAGCTGGTTCAGCAAGGTGGCTTGCCGGCTGAGCGCAGCGAGTCTGTGGATGATGAAGATGGCTTGATGGGCCTGCCCACCGATTCACTGACCAGCGCATCGAGCAACAATGCAGAAATTTACGTGGCCGAACTGGGCAAGTGGCTGGAAGTGCGCTCGCGCTATCTGAGCTGGGTAGATGGGCGCTTGGCGCAAATGGTGATTGCCACCGACATCACCCAGCGCCGCATGGCCGAGGAGCTGTCCGCGCGCCAGACTGAGCAAGCGCAGACAGCCAGCCGCCTGATCACCATGGGAGAGATGGCCTCCAGCGTGGCCCATGAGCTGAACCAGCCTTTAACGGCCATCAGCAACTACAGCAGCGGCATGCTATCGCGCCTGGAGAAAGGCTCGCTGACCGAGGAGCAAATGCGGTTTGCGCTGGAGAAAACAGCACACCAGGCCCAGCGCGCCGGGCAAATCATTCAGCGCATCCGCTCCTTTGTTAAGCGCAGCGAACCCAACCGTACGCTGTCGCAGGTACAGACCATGGTGGACGAGGCGCTGGAGCTGGCCAACATTGAAATGCGCCGGCGCAACGTGCGCCTGAATCATTTTGTGGCCAAGCGCCTGCCGCCCGTGATGGCCGATGCCATCTTGATTGAACAGGTGCTCATCAACCTGATCAAAAATGCAGGCGAATCCATTGACCAGGCACAACGTCCGGCCACGCAGCGTTATGTTGAATTGCGTGTGGTCCCAAAAGAGACAGAAGGACAGGCTGGCGTAGAATTTTCTGTGCAAGACTCTGGAAAAGGCTTGCCTCCAGAGGTACAAGAGCGTTTGTTTGAAGCTTTCTTTTCTACGAAAAACGAAGGCATGGGCATTGGTTTGAACCTGTGCCGTTCCATTGTTGAGTCTCACCAGGGGCGGATGTCCGCTGAGAACCTCTACAATGGTTCAGAGGTGGTGGGCTGCCGGTTCTCCTTCTGGATACCGTTGGCCGCCACTCAGGAAAAGGGAGACAACCTTTCTACGGTTATTAATCCAAATACAAGGAATCCTGCATGAGCTTGACACCTAAAAAAGGGACAGTCTACGTAGTCGATGACGACGAGGGCGTGCGTGACTCCCTGCAGTGGCTGCTGGAAGGCAAAGATTACCGCGTGCGCTGTTTTGACTCTGCCGAGTCTTTTCTCGCCCGCTACGATCAGCGCGAAGTCGCCTGCCTGATTGCCGACATTCGCATGGGCGGCATGACTGGCCTTGAATTGCAAGACAAATTGCTGGAGCGCAAGTCGCCTCTGCCCATTGTGTTCATTACCGGTCATGGCGATGTCCCCATGGCAGTGGGCACCATGAAAAAAGGCGCACTGGATTTCATCCAGAAGCCTTTTGTGGAAGAAGACTTGCTCAACGTGGTCGAGCGCATGCTGGATCACGCACGCGAAGCTTTTGCTGGCCACCAGCAAGCTGCCAGCCGTGAAGCGCTGCTGTCCAAGCTGACGGGCCGCGAATCGCAAGTGCTGGAGCGCATCGTCGCAGGCCGCTTGAACAAGCAAATTGCTGACGATCTGGGCATCAGCATCAAGACGGTGGAAGCGCACCGCGCCAACATCATGGAAAAGCTGGGCGCCAACACAGTGGCCGACCTGCTCAAGATTGCATTGGGCTCCAACGCTGCAAGCGGCAAAGTCCCGGCATAAAATCAGGGGCTAACCCCAAAGGCTGCCAGCGCCCTTACAGGTCTGGCAGCTTTTTTATTTCTGACGTACTCCACCACCACCGAGCACCATGACAGCCCAAATCATCGACGGCAAAGCCCTCTCCGCCCAATTGCGTACCGAAGTTGCCCAGCGTGCTGCAGCTTTGACGGCCAAGGGCACCAAGCCCGGTCTGGCCGTTGTGCTGGTTGGTGACAATCAGGCATCGCAAGTGTATGTGCGCAACAAGGTCAAGGCGTGTGAAGACGCGGGCTTTCACTCGGTGCTGGAAAAGTACGATGCATCCATGACCGAAGCCGAGCTGCTGGCCCGCGTGGATGCGCTGAACAATGACCCCAGCATTCACGGCATTTTGGTGCAACTGCCTTTGCCCATGCACATTGATGACCACAAGGTCATTGAAGCCATCTCGCCTTTGAAAGATGTGGACGGCTTTCACGTGGCCAGCGCAGGCGCGCTGATGGTGGGTGAAGTCGGCTTCAAGGCCTGCACCCCTTACGGCTGCATGAAGATGCTGGAATCGATTGGCATGAAGGATTTGCGCGGCAAGCACGCCGTGGTGATTGGCCGCTCCAACATTGTGGGCAAGCCCATGGCGATGATGCTGCTGGCAGCCAACGCCACGGTCACCATCACGCACAGCGGCACGGCTGATCTGGCCGCCATGACACGCCAGGCCGATGTGGTGGTGGCTGCCGTGGGCAAGCGCAACGTGCTGACCGCTGACATGCTCAAGCCCGGTGCCGTGGTGATTGACGTGGGCATGAACCGCGACGACGAAGGCAAGCTGTGCGGCGATGTGGACTTTGACGGCTGCAAGGAAATTGCCGGTTACATCACCCCCGTGCCCGGTGGCGTTGGCCCCATGACCATCACCATGCTGCTGGTCAACACCATGGAAGCGGCAGAACGCGCAGCAGGCCAGTAATCTCTGCACAAGGCCCTGCCCCAACCCTGCGAGCGCTTTGGTGCCGCAGGGTTTTTTTATAGCTGCTTGCGCCTGTCAACTCTACGTTTAAGACTCTTGTCACTTCAAAACTCTTATAGGTAAAGCGTAAGAAGCTATCAACTTAATAGTTACCCACACGCCTTGAAACAATGGCTTTTGGCGCAAAATGCCACCTATGACCAATGCTTTGCTTGAATCCTCCAGCCTGCCGCAGTTTGACCGCATTACGCCTGCAGATGTCGGCCCTGCCATCAACACCTTGATTGAACGCGCACAAGCGGCATTGGAGACGGTCACCGCACCGGACTTCCCGGCTGAGTGGAATGCCATTGCCAAGGTGCTGGATGTGGCTACCGAAAAGCTGGGCACCGCGTGGAGCGCGGTCAGCCACCTGTCCAGCGTGGCCGACAGCCCCGAGCTGCGCGCTGCCTACAACGAAGCATTGCCCACCATCACTGAGTTCTGGACCAATCTGGGTGCCGATGAGCGCCTGTACGCAAAGTACAAGGCCATTGATGTGAACACCCTCACAGCCGAGCAAAAGAAGGCCCACGCCAATGCGCTGCGCAGCTTTGTGCTTTCGGGTGCGGAGCTGCAAGGCGCTGACCGCGAGCGCTTTGCCAAAATTCAGGAACGCTCTGCCGAGCTGGGCCAGAAATTCAGCGAGAACACGCTGGACGCTACCGACGGCTGGGCCTATTACGCCACGCAGCAAGAGCTCGATGGTGTGCCCGCCGACGTGCAGCAAGCCGCCAGGGCCGCTGCGCAAGCCGATGGCAAGGAAGGCTACAAGCTGACCCTGAAGATTCCGTCGTACCTGCCGGTGATGCAGTTTGCGCACAGCTGTGTGCTGCGCGAAAAGGTGTACCGCGCCTACGTCACTCGCGCATCCGATCAGGCCGAAGGCGATCTGACCAAGTACGACAACGCCCCCATCATCAAAGAAATGCTGGCTCTGCGCCAGGAAGAAGCCCAGTTGCTGGGCTACGCCAACTTTGCCGAGGTTTCGCTGGTGCCCAAGATGGCCAACTCGCCCCAGCAAGTCATCGACTTTCTGCGTGATCTGGCCCGGCGTGCCCGCCCCTATGCAGAAAAAGACGTGGCCGATCTGCGCGAGTTCGCCGCCAAGGAGCTGGGCATTACAGACCCGCAGCCTTGGGACTGGACGTACATCTCCGAAAAACTGAAGGAAGCACGCTATTCCTTCAGCGAACAAGAGGTCAAGCAATACTTCACGGCCCCCAAGGTGCTGGCGGGGCTGTTCAAGATCATTGAGAACCTGTTTGACGTCAAGATCACCAAAGATCTAGCCGCCGTGTGGAACAAGGATGTGCTGTTTTACCGCCTGGAGCGCAACGGCCAGGTCATCGGACAGTTCTACCTGGACCAGCCCGCCCGCAAGGGCAAGCGTGGTGGCGCATGGATGGACGATGTGCGCAGCCGCTGGCAGCGCCCCGACACCGGCTTGCTGCAAACGCCCGTGGCGCACATGGTCTGCAACTTTGCCGAAGGCGTGGATGGCAAGCCTGCGCTGCTGACGCACGACGACGTGATCACCCTGTTCCACGAATCCGGCCACGCGCTGCACCACATGCTCACGCAGGTGAGCGAGAAAGATGTCTCGGGCATCAACGGCGTGGAATGGGATGCGGTAGAGCTGCCCAGCCAGTTCATGGAAAACTTCTGCTGGGAGTGGGAGGTACTGCGCCACATGACATCGCATGTCGAGACCGGCGAGCCACTGCCCCGCGCGCTGTACGACAAGATGATTGCGGCCAAGAACTTCCAGGCAGGCATGGGCACGCTACGCCAGATTGAGTTTTCGCTGTTTGACATGCTGCTGCACACCGGCGCTGCCAAGAATGGTGACTACATGGCGCTGCTCAAGCAAGTGCGCGACGAAGTGTCTGTGCTGCCCACGACCGATTACAACCGCTCTACCAATACCTTCAGCCACATCTTTGCAGGTGGCTACGCTGCGGGCTACTACAGCTACAAGTGGGCCGAAGTGCTCAGCGCTGATGCCTACGCCGCGTTTGAAGAAACGCAGGCTGCAGATGGCAGCCACAGCGCCCAGACCGGCAAGCAATACCTGCACAGCATTCTGGAGATGGGTGGCAGCCGCAGTGCCATGGACAACTTCAAGGCCTTCCGTGGGCGCGAGCCACAGCTGGACGCCCTGCTGCGCCACCAAGGCATGGCAGAGCCTCTGGCGGCCTGATTCAAGGTCACCCTGCCTGCTCACCCAGACAGGTTGCCCAGTCAGTAAAAAAGGAGGCCCAGGCCTCCTTTTTTGTTGCGTGCTACACCGGGCGGGCCATTACTGCTCGGGAACAATCGCCTCTGCGTAGTCATACAGCGCACCCAGAATTTCTTCGGCGCGCTCGTCTTCTACGGTTTCAGACAGCGCATCAATTTCGGCAAACATCTGCGCTGCCGTGCGCGCCCCGCCTTCGCCGTCAATCAACGCAGCCGCGCAGCGCTGCTGCCAGCGTGCTTGCTCCTGTGGCGTCAGGCTGTCTGCCCAGTTGCGTGCACGCCAGCGAAACACCAGCTCTTTCAGGCGTGCATCGTCAAAACCGGTCTTGTCGACTGCCAGCTCCTGCGGTGAAAGCTCGCGCAATTGCGTCAGGCGGCGACGGTCTGCCGGGCCCACGAAACCGTTGTACAGGTCCTGATCCACATCGTGCGCGCCGTGGGCGTCCAGCCTGGCGTACACCTGCTTCCAGAGCGCGCTCATATCGGGCAGTGCACGGGCCTTGACTGCGTTGTCGATGCACGCCTGCATGTCCATGCCCCAGCGTGCCGCCATCTCCGGGCTGAGTGTTTTGAGGTTGCGCACCACCATGGGGGACTTGTTGATGTGAATGCCTTTGATGGGCAGGCGCGTCATGCCTTCAGGCAAATCGGCTGCCCTGGTAAACATGCGCAGGCGCAGGGTGTCGGCATCCATGCTGGCCAGCTCGCTGGGGTCAGCGTTCAGATCCCAGCAGATCATTTCATTCTTGTTGTTCGGGTGCTGCGCCAGCGGCCACATCATGGCAATGCAGCCGCGCTCTGGGCTGATCATGCCGGAGACGTGCAAGAACGGCCGTGCATCCACCTGCTCGGCTGGCAAGCCCATTTCGTGCAGCACCCTGTCTTTCTTGCGCAGGCCCAGTGCAAATTCAAACAGCTTGGGCTGGTGCTGGCGGATCAGCCGCGCCAGGGCAATGGTGGCGCGCACGTCGCTCAGCGCATCGTGGGCGCTTTCGTGCAGCAAGCCGTTGGCACGGGCCAGATCTTCGAGCTTGAAGGAGACGCTGCCGTCTTCCTTGCGCGGCCATTGAATTCCGTCAGGGCGCAGCGCATAGACCATGCGCACCACATCCAGCAAATCCCAGCGGCCACATTCGTTTTGCCACTCGCGGGCGTAGGGATCGATCAGGTTGCGCCAAAACAGAAAGCGCGTGACTTCGTCATCAAAACGGATGGTGTTGTAACCCACCCCGACTGTGCCCGGCTGGCTGAAAGCAGCCTCGAGCGTGCGTGCAAACTGGTCTTCAGGTATGCCCTGCTCCAGACACTGCTGGGGGGTAATGCCCGTGAGCAAGCAGGCTTGGGGGCTGGGCAAGTAGTCCGGCGCTGGCTGGCAGTACAGCATGAGGGGCTCGCCGATCTCGTTGAGCTCCATATCAGTGCGAATGGCCGCAAACTGTGCGGGCCGGTCATAGCGGGGATTGACACCAAAGGTTTCGTAGTCGTGCCAGAGAAAAGTGTGTTCAGCCATGGCCTGAAGTATGCATTGCTTACCACCCGTTCAGCCCGATAAGCCACCATCTGCACCCGCAAACTCAGTGTTGCGCCTGCAAGACGCCACAGCGCTGCTGCAGCAGGCTGGCAAAAGCTTGCGCCGCAGGGCTTCTGGAGGTATTGGAGTTCCACAGCAAGCTGGCCGTGCGCCGTATGCGGGGGTGCACGGGTATCTGGCACATGCCCTGCGCATGCTGGTGCGCGGCCCGGTCTGGCACGATGCAGGCCAGCTCCTGGCTGTAGCGGCACGCTTCAATCAAGGCGTACACAGACTCCATCTCGACGCTGACGCGCAGCTTTACCCCCTGTGCCTGAAAGTGCTGCTCCACAATGCGCCGCGTGGCAAAGCGCTGCGACAGCAGCACCAGTGGTACATCCTGCAATTGCTTCAGATGCAATGACTTAGCCTGCGCCAGGCTGTGGCCCTGGTGGGCCACAAACAGCATTTCCTCCTCAAACACGGGCTCTGAATCCATGCCCTCAACGCCTCGCCGGTCAAAGGCCAGCCCCAGATTCAAGTCACCACTGAGCAGCAAGGCCTCGATCTCTGGTGCCAGTAATTCACGGAACACCAGCTGAATCTTGGGATAGAGGCGGTTAAATTCCGCCACCACGGCAGGCACCAGGGTATGCAAAAAAGTGGGAATGATGCCCACCGTCAGCGTGCCCGACTGCATGTTGGCAAGCCCCTCCAGTGCCATGCGCCCCGCCTCCAGCTCCTGCAGTGCGCGGGCTGCATACACCCGGAATATCTCCCCGGCCTCAGACAGCTTCAAGCCCCGGCCAACACGGTCAAACAGCGGCACGCCCAGTTCCTCTTCAATCTGGCGCAACCCATGCGAGAGCGTGGACTGGGTCACAAACAGCTGCTTGGCAGCGGTGGTCAAGTGCCCAGTTTTCGTGATTTCCAAAAAGTACTTCAGTTGCCGTATTTCCATGCTCGCCCCTTCAATCGTTCGAAATTATCGATGAATACGAGCTAAATAAATCATTAGATTCTTGACTCTGGCTTCACTAAGCTTGCTTTCATTGCGGCACCTTTGCCCCGTTTTGCTTGAGCCAGTTGATGACCAACGCCTTCACCATTGAGCGCATTGAAGCGCGCATCCTCGACATTCCCACCATTCGCCCGCACAAGCTGTCGTTTGGTGCGATTCAGCGCCAAAGCCCGGTGATTGTTCAGCTATGGCTGAACAACGGGGCATGCGGGTTTGGCGAGGCCGCCACCATTGGCGGGCCTTCGTGGAACGAAGAGTCCCCCGAAAGCATTGCCCATGCGATTGCGCACTATCTGGCTCCTGCCGTAGTGCAGCAAAAGGCTGGCTGTATTGAACACGTGCTCACCCGCATGGATCAGGCCTGCAAAGGCAACGCCTTTGCCAAATCGGCTGTGGAGATGGCCTTGATTGATGCGCTGGCACGCACCTTGGACATTCCCGCCTGGCAATTGCTGGGGGGCAAAGTCCATGACAGCCTGCCCCTGGCATGGACGCTGGCAAGCGGTGATGTGCAGCGCGATCTGCAAGAGGCGCAACTGCGGCTGGAGCAAGGCCGCCACCGCATTTTCAAGATGAAAATTGGTGCGCGCTCGCCGCAGGCCGACGTCGCTCATGTCACCCAGATTGCTCGCGGTTTGCCTGACAGCGCCACGCTGACCGTTGACGTCAACCAGGCCTGGGACGGCAATACCGCCCGCCGCTACCTGCCCGAGCTTATCGACGCAGGCGTGAGCCTGATTGAGCAGCCCGTTGCCAAATGGAATGTGCCCGCAATGGCGCAGCTGTGCCAGGAGCTGCGCGGTGCCTTGGTGATGGCCGATGAGACCGTGTGCACCCCCCAGGACGCCATGATGCTGGCGCGCGCCAGCGCTTCTCATGTGTTTTCACTGAAGGTGGCCAAGCACGGTGGCCTGCTGCGCACGCGCCAGGTCGCCGCGGTGGCGCAGGCCGCTGACATCGGCTGGTATGGCGGCACCATGCTGGAGACATCGATTGGCAGCGCCGCCTCTGCGCATGTGTTCTCCACCCTGAGCGGCGAGCACCACGGCTGCGAGCTGTTCGGCCCGCAGCTGCTGGTAGACGACATTGTTGAAAACCCCATGCCGATTCGCGATTTCTGCCTGCAACTGCCCGACGGCCCCGGTTATGGGGTGCAGGTGTCTTTGCAGCAGCTAGACAGGTTTGACCGCCAGCGCAGCGGACAAACGCCTGTGCATATCGACTTGGGGCGCAGTGCCACTGCCTGAGTTTTCGCCCCTTCTTTCATCCCTCCTTTAAGAGATTCACCATGCTATTTCTCGTCAGAATGGATGTCCGCATTCCCCATGACCTGCCCGCCGTACAAGTCCAAGATATCAAAGCCCGTGAGAAGGCCTACTCGCAAGCGCTGCAGCACGATGGCCGCTGGCAGTCCATCTGGCGCGTAGTGGGCGAGTACGCCAACTACAGCATCTTCAACGTCAGCTCCAACGACGAGCTGCACCAGTTGCTGCAAGGCCTGCCACTGTTTGACTACATGGATATCCATGTCACACCTTTGGCGTGCCACCCATCGGCTATCGCCAGCTAAGCGCCAGCCTCAGACGCCACATTCACCACCACAAACAAAACCCGAACAGGGAGACAAACCATGAAGCGCACTTTTATTCAGCAAACACTTGCACTGGCCGTACTGGCAGCCGTGGGCAGCCCCGCATGGGCGCAGGACGACGCCAGCAACTGGCCCTCTAAACCCGTGAAATGGGTGGTGCCCTTTCCACCCGGCGGTGCCATGGATGCCATTGCACGCACGCTGGGCGAGGTGGCCAGCCGCAAGCTGGGCCAGCCCTTCATCGTAGAAAACAAAGCCGGCGCTGGCGGCAATATTGGCGCTGACTACGTGGCCAAGCAGCCTGCTGACGGCTACACGCTGATGATCACCTCCATCGGCATGGCCACCAATGGCGCGCTCTACAACAAGCTGAGCTACAACCCCATCAAAGACTTTGCCCCTGTCAGCCTGCTGGCAGTGGTGCCCAATGTGCTGGTGGTCAGCCCCCATCAAAAAGACATCAAGACCGCCAGGGATCTGGTCGCCAAGGCGCAGCAAAACCCCGACAAGCTGACCTACGCGTCGGCAGGCAATGGCACATCCATTCACCTGGCGGGCGCCAATTTCACCGCGCTGACCGGCGTCAAAATGCTGCACATTCCCTACCGTGGTAGCGGCCCTGCAATCACCGATTTGCTGGGTGGCCAGGTCGATGTGATGTTTGACAGCATCACCTCGGCACGCCCGCACATTCAGGCCGGCAAGCTCAAAGCACTGGGCGTGACCACCAAAACCCGCTCCACCAGCCTTCCGGACGTGCCCACGCTGGCAGAAGCGGGCATCACCGGCTACGAAGTCTCGCCATGGTTTGCCGCCTTCATGCCTGCAGGCACGCCACCGGCCATTGTGGAAAAGCTGGGCAAAACGCTCAACGAAGCCATGACCGACCCGGAGGTCAAAAAGCGTCTGGACTTTATTGGCGCAGAGCCCATTGGCAGCACCCCGCAGGCGCTGGGCCAGCACCTGAAGACTGAAACCGACCGCTGGACAGCCCTCATCAAATCGGCCGGCATCACCGCCGACTGAACCCCCAAGCGCCGCAAGGCGCTTTTTTTTAGGCCCGACACCGCGCCATCGAACACTGCATGGCGGTTTTGCACCTGGCCGCTACTGCCACCCTTTGGCTGGCTGGCGCAGCGTGCACAGCGCTCAAGCTGCCTGGGCGCCATGATTCAAATATATTAAAAGAAGAGCTACCAGCGCTTATTAGCAAAGGTTTTCAGATAGTTTTATATCTGAAAACCTTTACCTATAAGCCTTAGCAGCTATTAAAAGAATATAAACACTGCTTTATCCTGTTGCACCTGTTGCACCTCTCGCGCACCAACTGCAACTAAAGCAAAGGCGAAAACAACCGCGCCAGCGAATCACCCAAGCGCTGCAGAAAGCTTTGGGGGCGCGCATAGCCTACGCGCCGGGCGTGGGTCAGGTCTTCCTGGAACTGCTGATCGAGCTTGGCGGCAAAACTCTCGCCATAAACCACGGCACACACTTCGTAGTTCAGGCGAAAGCTGCGGTTGTCAAAATTGGCCGTTCCAATAATGCCCACCATGTCGTCCACCACCATGGTTTTGGAATGCAGCATGCGGGCGTGGTATTCAAACACTTTGACGCCACAGCTGATCAGCTCATCAAAGTATGAGCGCGCCGCAGCGGTCACGATTTTGGAGTCTGACTTTTCCGGCACCAGCAAGCACACATCCACACCGCGCAAAGCCGCATTGGTCAGCGCCAGCATGGCGGCCTCAGTGGGCACAAAGTACGGCGTGGTCAGCCACAGGCGCTTGTGTGCGGCATGAATCGCGGAGATGTGCACGCGGTGAATGGCTTCCATGCTGCTGTCTGGCCCAGAGGCCATGATCTGCACCACCTGATCGCCATCCGGCAGGTCAGGCAGCAAGGCCTCAATATCGCTGGGCTCGTTTTTGCGGTTGTAATCGAGCGCATAGCTCCAGTCTTCCAAAAACACCGTCTGCAGCCAGTTCACGACCGGGCCTTCCAGCCGCACGTGTACGTCGTGGTAGGCATTGTGCAAGATGCGCTTGTCTTCTTCATCAGTGATGTTGACGCCGCCGGTGTAGCCAATGCGCCCATCGATCACCACAATCTTGCGGTGGCTGCGAAAGTTGATGACCGGCCGCACGCGGCGGCCAAACTTGGTGGGGTGAAACAGCGCAAATTCACCACCGGCCTCTTCCAGAAGCTGGTAGTGCTTGCTCATGAGTTTTTTGGAGCCCAGGGCGTCAACCAGTAAACGCACGGCCACGCCTTGCCGTGCTTTCTGGCACAGGGCCTCCAGCAAGCCCAGGCCCGTTTGGTCGGGCTCAAAAATGTAGTACTCCATGTGGATGGAGTGCTGGGCGTTGCGCACGGCAGCCATGATGCTGTCAAACGTGGCCGCACCACCTACCAGCAGCTCCACATTGTCTGCAGTGCTGACCGGGAAATTGGTGGATGCCGTCACCAGCTTGGCCACCTGGTGCAGCCGCTCTGGGGCCTGGGGCACCTTCTCTTTCAAACGGGCAATGCTGCCGCGCACGCGTGAGCGGCGGCGGCTGCGCAAACGGCGAAAACGCTGGCGCTTTAATCGCCTGGGGCCCAGAAAGTAGTACACCCCAAGGCCGATGATGGGGATCACCGCCATCGACAGCAGCCAGCTGAGCGTTGCCACCGGAGCGCGGCGCTGCAACAAAATCCAGACGCCAACAATGACCACGTAGACCGACCACAAGATGGACAGCGTCAACATGACATGTTCACGGGTGAACCACTGCAACATAGTGCCCACATCTGCTCCTGATTTGCTTAATTGTTTGGGGCTGACTGTAGCCTGTGAAGTGCGGCTAAAAGCGTGCAGCCATAAAAAAAGCCGGCAGCTTGAAAGCTGTCGGCTTTTTGCAGCATGCGGCGCTTTTAATCTGCCGCAGTGGCCTGCTGAGGTTCTGCAGGTTCGGACTTGCTTTCCTTGTCCGGCAACGGCGTGATGTCCAGCACCACATCGCCCTTGCCTTCGTTGGCCTGCGCATCCCACTCCACCTCCAGACGTCCACCGTTGACCAGCTGGCCAAACAGCAGCTCATCAGCCAGCGAGCGGCGGATGGTGTCCTGAATCAGGCGCTGCATGGGGCGTGCACCCATGGAAGGATCGAAGCCCTTGGCGGCCAGATGCTTGCGCAGCTTGTCGCTGAAAGAAACTTCCACCTTCTTCTCGGCAAGCTGCTGCTCCAGTTGCAGCAAGAACTTGTCAACCACACGCAAGATGATCTGTTCATCCAGCGGCTTGAAGCTGACGATGGCATCCAGACGGTTGCGGAACTCAGGGGTGAACAGGCGTTTGATGTCCACCATTTCATCGCCCACCTGGCGCTGGGTGGTAAAGCCCATCACCGACTTTTGCATGGCTTCAGCGCCCGCATTGGTCGTCATGATGACGATCACGTTGCGAAAATCTGCCTTGCGCCCGTTGTTGTCCGTCAGCGTGCCGTGGTCCATCACCTGCAGCAGCACGTTGAAGATGTCAGGGTGTGCCTTCTCAATTTCATCGAGCAGCAGCACGGAGTGCGGCTTCTTGGTCACAGCCTCTGTCAGCAGGCCACCCTGGTCGTAGCCGACATACCCGGGAGGCGCACCGATGAGGCGACTGACTGCATGGCGCTCCATGTATTCAGACATGTCAAAGCGAATCAGGTCCACGCCCAGAATGTAGGCCAGCTGCTTGGCCGCTTCTGTCTTGCCCACACCGGTGGGGCCACTGAACAGGAACGAGCCAATCGGCTTTTCTGGCTTGCCCAGACCAGAGCGCGCCATCTTGACGGCACTGGCCAGAACTTCCAGAGCCTTGTCCTGGCCAAACACCACACTCTTGAGGTCACGCTCCAGGGTTTGCAGCTTGCTGCGGTCGTCATTGGAGACGTTGGCAGGCGGAATGCGGGCAATCTTGGCAACGATTTCTTCAATCTCGGTGCGGGTGACGGTGTCTTTGCGTGCAGCGGGCTGCTTGACACGCTGGGCAGCGCCAGCTTCGTCAATGACATCAATGGCCTTGTCAGGCAAGTGACGGTCATTGATGTACTTGGCAGACAGCTCCGCCGCAGCTTGCAGTGCCTCGGTGGTGTACTGCACACCATGGTGCTCTTCAAACCGTGACTTGAGCCCCTTGAGAATTTCAATGGTCTCAACCACGGTAGGCTCCACCACATCCACTTTCTGGAAGCGGCGAGACAGGGCCGAGTCTTTTTCGAAAATACCGCGGTATTCAGTAAAGGTGGTCGCACCAATGCACTTGAGCTGACCGCTGGACAGCGCAGGCTTGAGCAAATTGGAGGCATCCAAAGTGCCGCCAGAGGCCGCACCGGCACCGATCAGGGTGTGGATTTCGTCGATAAACAAAATCGCGTTGGGCTTTTCTTTGAGTGTTTTGAGCACGCCCTTCAAGCGCTGCTCAAAATCACCCCGGTACTTGGTTCCGGCCAGCAAGGCGCCCATGTCCAGAGAATAGACCACCGCTTCGGACAGCACCTCTGGCACCGTGCCTTCCGTAATGCGCCAGGCCAGGCCTTCGGCAATGGCGGTTTTACCCACCCCTGCCTCACCCACGAGCAACGGGTTGTTTTTGCGGCGGCGGCACAAGATCTGGATGGTGCGCTCTACCTCGTAGTCACGACCAATCAACGGATCAATCTTGCCGTCTTTGGCCGCCTGGTTCAGGTTCTGCGTGAATTGCTCCAGAGGAGAAGCTTTTTCTGCACGCTCACTGCCCATGCCGCCGGTATCTTCGCCTTCCATGCCTGTATCAGACTTGGCGGGCTCTGGCGGATCGCTCTTGCGAATGCCGTGGGCAATGTAGTTGACCACGTCCAGGCGCGTCACCCCCTGCTGGTGCAGGTAATACACGGCGTGCGAGTCTTTCTCGCCAAAGATAGCTACCAGCACATTGGCGCCAGTGACTTCTTTTTTGCCATTGCCTGTGGACTGCACATGCATGATGGCGCGCTGAATCACGCGCTGAAAACCCAGCGTAGGCTGTGTATCGACCTCTTCAGAGCCAGACACCTGTGGGGTGTTGTCTTTGATGAAGTTGCTCAGCGAGGCGCGCAGATCATCCACGTTGGCGGAGCAGGCGCGCAGCACGTCGGAAGCGCTGGGGTTATCCAGCAGCGCTTGCAATAAATGTTCTACGGTAATGAATTCGTGGCGCTGTTGACGGGCTTCCACGAATGCCATGTGCAAGCTGACTTCCAGTTCTTGGGCAATCATGTACGAACTCCTTTGTGCTTGCGGTTTATGAGACTGTGTGTATAGGTCAGGGCGAACACCATTTATTCAATAGGCTCGCTTACAGCTTGCAGCGGATGACCAGCTTGCTGGGCAGCTTGAAGCACTTGCTCCACTTTGGTGGCAGCAATATCGCGGGAATAGACACCACATACGCCGCGTCCGTCCAGATGAATTTTGAGCATGATTTGCGTAGCCTGCTCCTTATCTTTGCTAAAGAATTCTTGCAGCACTTCAATCACAAACTCCATAGGAGTGAAGTCATCATTGAGCATGACCACTTGGTACATCGGGGGCGGCGCAACCTTTTGCTTGCGCCTTTCCAGCACCACTGAGTTGCCATCATCCTCCCTATGGATCTGGTCTGGCAATGTAGGGCGATGCGGAGGTTGTTGGGTAGCCATGAATTTCATTCTAGCGATCAGCCCGCATTCATTTTTCATGCTTTTATTTGGGCTCGAAAAGGGTCATTTCAAGAAACATCATGTAGGACACCGTAAGTTGATGGACTACATGCTGCGGTCAAGCGTTACGCCACACAATCTGGCAGCCGACATTGCCGGCTTCAGCACGCCATGCTGCCAGGGCTGCATCACTGGGGTAAAACTTGTTTCGCTCCCCCATGTCCAGTTCCGCCAAGGCTGCAGTATCACCATCTTGGCAGCGCACCCCCAGTCGAATCTTCAAGCCACGCACCACCTCGCCCTCTTCGCTTGAGTCCACCAAGGCAGGGAACTCTCGCAAAATACGCGTGACGTCGGGCATCTTGTGCGCAGCATCGATCTGCAGATAGCGTGCGAAACGGCAGCGGGCATCGCCCAAGCTGAAAACCTTCTGGGCCTTCAGGCGTAAACCACCGCTGAAATGGTCGTTTTGCACGCGGCCGCTGATGACGACAAACTCATCGTCCTTCAAGAGGTCGCTATTGGCGTTCAGCGTTGCCTCATCAATAGAGGCTTCCAGCACCGCGCTCTTATCGTCCAGCTTGAACAGACACAGCTTGCCGCGCTGCCCGTTGATTACCCGAAGGTCGCTCACAATGCCTGCCAGCAACTGAGGCTCACGGCTGTCGCTCAGCTCGCTCAAGGGGGTGCGGATGAAGTTGCGCACCTCCTGCTCTACTTCGTCAAACAGGTGGCCGGAGATATAAAAGCCCACCGCCAGCTTTTCCTGCGTCAGCCGTGTTTTGATACCCCAGGGCAAGGTATCTGCCAGGGGCGGCTCCTGCGCACTTGAGCCCTGGGCGTCGGCGCCCATCATGTCAAACAGCCCGCCCTGGTTCGCATTGGCCAGCTGTGCGCTGGAATACTCAAACGCGGTATCCACCGAGGCTACCAACGATGCACGATCGAGATGGATGCTGTCGAACCCACCGGCTTTGATCAGCGCCTCCAAGGTGCGTTTATTCAACTTGCTGCGGTCCACGCGGGTACAAAAGTCAAAGAGACTCTTGAATGGGCCTTTGACATGCGCATCTGGCCCGACACCATCGCCCTCACGGGCGGCGATGATGGCTTCAATGGCCTGCTGGCCGGTGCCCTTGATGGCACCCAGACCGTAGCGAATCACCTTGTCTGTCACAGGCTCAAAGCGATAGCCCCCACGGTTCACGTCAGGCATCTCAAACGTCATGCCCATCTTCAAGGCATCTTCGTACAGCACCTTCAGCTTGTCGGTGTTGTCCATTTCCACGGTCATATTCCCGCAAAAGAACTCCGCCGTGTAGTGCACCTTGAGCCAGGCCGTGTGGTAGGCCAGTAAAGAATACGCGGCTGCGTGCGACTTATTGAAGCCATAGCCGGCGAATTTTTCCATCAGGTCGAAAACTTCGCCCGCCTTGTCTTCACTAATGCCTTGCTTGCTAGCACCTTCACAGAAAGTGGCGCGATGCATGACCATCTCTTCCACTTTCTTCTTACCCATGGCCCGCCGCAGCAAGTCAGCGCCACCCAGTGAATACCCGCCCAGAATCTGCGCGGTCTGCATCACCTGCTCTTGGTAGACCATGATCCCGTAAGTTTCCGAGAGCACCTTCTCTACCAGAGGGTGGGGATACTCAATCTCTTCACGGCCATGCTTGCGCGCCACGAAAGAAGGAATCAGATCCATTGGACCTGGCCGGTACAGCGCATTCAAGGCAATCAAGTCTTCCAGGCGGGAAGGCTTGGCATCGCGCAGCATGCCTTGCATACCGCGTGATTCAAACTGGAAGACGGCTTCGGTCTTGCCTTCCTGGAACAACTTGTAAGTTGGGTGATCATCCAGCGGGATTTCCTCAAACCTGAAGTCTTCCTGCCCCTTGTGGCGCTTCATGATGAATTCGCGCGCGATCTCCAAAATAGTCAGCGTGGCCAGGCCCAAGAAGTCGAACTTCACCAGGCCGATCTGTTCCACGTCATCTTTGTCGAACATCGCGACCGCGGAGTCACTGCCGGGTTGCTGGTACAAGGGACAAAAATCGGTCAACTTGCCCGGCGCAATCACCACGCCGCCCGCGTGCATGCCGATATTGCGGGTCATCCCTTCCAGTTTTTGCGCCAGCTCGATGAGGTTCTTGACGTCTTCTTCCTGCTCAATGCGCTGCGCCAGCACAGGCTCGGCTTCAATCGCATAGGTGTACTTGTCACCGTCTTTCTTGGGGTTGGGCGGGTACTTCAGCGTGACATGCAAGCCCGGCTTGTTTGGAATGAGCTTGGAGATACCGTCACAAAAGCCGTAGCTCATGTCCATGGCCCGGCCCACATCGCGGATCACCGCACGAGCAGCCATGGTTCCGAAGGTGGCGATCTGGCTCACCGCGTTGCGCCCGTAACGGTCCTTGACATAGTCAATCACCCGATCACGGTTAGCCTGACAAAAGTCCACGTCAAAGTCAGGCATGGAAACACGCTCTGGATTCAAGAAACGTTCGAACAGCAGGTTGTAGTGAATAGGGTCAAGGTCGGTAATCTTGAGCACATAAGCCACCAGCGAACCAGCGCCAGAACCACGCCCCGGCCCTACCGGACATCCATTGTTCTTGGCCCAGTTAATAAAGTCAGCCACGATCAGGAAGTAGCCCGGAAAGCCCATCTTCAAGATGATGCCCAGTTCAAACTCCAGCCGCTCTACGTACTCTGGTCGCTTGCTACTGCGCAGTTTGGCGTCTGGGAACAGCAACTGAAGCCGGTCCTCCAGCCCCTCGAACGAAGCCTTGCGAAAGTAATCCGCCATGGTCATACCGCCAGGGGCCGGAAAATCTGGCAGGAAATAGGTCCCCAGCTTCAACGACACACTGCATCTGCGCGCAATTTCCAGCGTGTTCTCGATGGCGGAAGGAATGTCCGCAAACAGCTGCTCCATGTCCGCGCTGCTTTTGAAGTATTGCTCGCGCGTAAAACGGCGCACACGCTTGGCATTGCCAAGAATTTCGCCTTCGGCAATGCAGACCCGCGTCTCATGCGACTCAAAGTCGTCTGGCTTGGAAAATTGAATGGGGTGCGTGGCAACCACAGGCAAGTTAAGCCGCGAAGCCAGTTGTGCAGTCTGTACCACCAGCTTTTCATCTTCACTGCGTCCGGCGCGTTGCAGCTCTAAATAAAATCTGTGTGTAAACGTACTGGCCAGCTGCAATGCAACATCTGCTGCCCCCTGAGAGTCGCCGCGCAGCAAGAGTTGCCCCACTGGCCCCGCATTTGCGCCAGAAAGCAGCAGCAGCCCTTCATTGAGCTCCTGCAGCCACTCCCATTTGAAAAACGGTTGTGCCTGGACTTTGGAGACATTGCCTGTCCAGCCTCGGGCCAGTATCTCCGAAAGGTTGTGATAACCCTGCTGGCTCTGCACCAAGACCAGTACACGGCAAGTCGTGCCCGTGGCAAAACCTTCCATATTGAGCTCTGCGCCCAAAATGGGTTTTACCCCTTTGCCTCTGCCTGCCTTGTAAAATTTGAGTGCCCCAAACAAATTGTTCAGGTCTGTAATAGCCAGTGCGGGTTGGCCATCTGCCGCAGCAGCACTGATGGCATCATTGATTCGGCAAGTTCCATCGATGACGGAAAACTCGGTGTGCAGGCGCAAGTGAACAAACATAGCCGCCATTGTAGAAACACCCTGCCGCCCATGCCTGAACTTCGTTGCATGTCCGTAGCAATAAGTGGCAGCACAAGGCTTGCGAAGTGAAAGATTTAGCCCTATACAATGCAGCACATATTGCAGACTGCACCCAGCTCATTTAGAGCAGCCGCCTTACTAGAATTTATGACAACCTCTGTCCGAAAGCTGTTCGCTATGCCGCGTATTTCACGACCTGCTCTTGCTATTATTTTCACAGCAGGCCTGTTGTCCGGATGCTCCTCAACCAAAGAAGATCCCACAGCAAACTGGTCGACTGACCGGATCTACACCGAGGCACGCGATGAAGTCCAGGCTGGCGGCTTTGACAAAGCTGTGCCTTTGTTTGAAAAGCTGGAAGGCCGTGCAGCAGGCACGCCCTTGGCACAACAAGCTCAGATTGAAAAAGCCTACGCCCAGTACAAGGCCGGTGAAAAAGAGCAAGCTCACGCAACGCTGGATCGATTTATCCGTCTGCACCCTGCCAGCCCAGCCATTGATTACGCGCTTTACCTCAAGGGTCTGGTGAACTTCAATGACAATTTGGGCATGTTTGCATGGCTGTCGCGCCAGGATTTGTCTGAACGCGATCAAAAAGCCGCCAAAGACTCTTACCAGGCATTCAGCGAACTGGTGACGCGCTTTCCCGCTTCTCGCTACGCCCCTGATGCACGCCAGCGCATGACTTACATTGTCAATTCGCTGGCTCAGTACGAAGTACACGTAGCACGCTACTACTACTCGCGCGGCGCCTACGTTGCGGCCATTGCACGCGCGCAAACCGCACTGTCTGATTACCAGGGCGTCCCTGCAAGCCTTGAGGCTTTGGATATTTTGATCAATTCCTACGACAAGCTGGGCATGAACGACCTGCGAGATGACGCCAAACGCGTTCGCGATGGAAATTTTGCCAATGCAGCTGATGTGACAAAAACACCAGCAGCCAAAGGCCCATGGTGGAAAATTTGGTAATTGCGTTCGCTTGAGTCAGAACTCGTATCCCGATTTCTGTACTGACAGGCTTAGAAGCGGCAATTGTTTGATGCAATTGTCGCTTTTCTCTTTTGAGGCATACAAACACTGCTATAGTTACAGCTTCGAACAGACACAGGCGCGTAGCTCAGTTGGTTAGAGCACCACCTTGACATGGTGGGGGTCGTTGGTTCGAATCCAATCGCGCCTACCAAATTTAGCAAGCTCAACCAAGGCTTGCAGCACAAATGCCCGCTAGCAAGCGGGCATTCTTGTTTGTGCCCCATGAAAACCGTTCACGGAAAACGGTGCTCAAAGAGATACGGATTGCGCCGGCCAAATCTCAGACAATCGCCCCTACACACTCTGGCAACAACTCTTGCTGCGACATCGACCTGAGAGCGACAGGCGACTGAACATGCCACTGCCACGGAGCCATTCGTTTTTTAATGCCTATCGCACTTGCTGTGCAAGCTTGTCAGCAGCAAGCGAGCATATTGCTGGCAATCCGCCCCACGCCCATTGCATCAGCACGCGCAGGCATCTGTCCTGTCATTTGAATGAACACTGCCTATACGCTCACTGTCACCGATACCTTGGATGAGGTAGACCCTGCCGTCTGGAAAGCCATGGCCCAGGGCAGTCCCTTCGTGGGCTACCACTTCTTGCGTCTGCTGCAAGCGACCGGCTGCGTACATGCTCGCCAAGGCTGGTATCCACAGTATGCGCTGCTGCACCAAGGGGGTGTTCTGGTTGGCGCAGCCCCGTGCTTTTTGAAAACACATTCACGCGGCGAGTTTGTATTTGATCAAGGCTGGGCGCAGGCGTTTGCAGCGCATGGCTTGCCTTACTACCCCAAGCTGGTCATCGCATCGCCTTTCACACCAGTGCAAGGCCCGCGCCTGCTGGCCGTGGATGCGCAGGCGCGATTGGCCCTGGCCCAAGGGCTTCGTCAGTTCTGTGAGCAGTCACAGGCTTCATCCGTACACAGCTTGTTTGTGAACCCCGAAGATCGCCACGCCCTGCAGCGCGCCGGATTTATGGTGCGTGAAGGTGTGCAGTTTCACTGGCGCAACGAGGCTTATGACAGCACAGAAAGCTTTTTAGCTCAGCTATCCCAGGACAAACGCAAAAAGATGCGCCAGGACAGCAAGTATGTGGCCGCCGCTGGCATCAGCTATCGCTGGCTGGAAGGCGAGCAGCTCACGCCTGAGCACCTGTCCTTTTTCTACCGCTGCTACGTGCAAACCTATGTGGAGCACCATTCACAGCCTTATCTGAGCGAAGATTTTTTCCAGCAGGCCCATGCACAGGGCGTGCTGCATTTTGTGCTTGTACTGGCTGAGCGCGACAAGCAGCCGGTGGCCTGTGCACTGAATGTACGTGCCGCAGACACCTTGTATGGCCGGTATTGGGGAAGCCAGGAGTTTGTTCGTGGCCTGCATTTTGAAACTTGCTATATGCAGTCGATTGCCTACTGCATTGCCCATCAGCTACAGATCTTTGAAGGCGGCGCCCAAGGTGAACACAAAATGGCGCGAGGCCTGCTGCCCGTGAGCACCTATTCCGCGCATTACGTGGCCCACCCTCAGTTTGCGCAAGCCATTCGAGACTTTCTGGAGCAGGAAACCATGGCTGTTGAAGGCTATGTACAGGAATTACAGGCAGGCAACCCGTTCAAGCCCAAGTAAGGACAGTGCTGCGACAGTCCCGTTACAACCCGCTGAACCACTGACTTCGCCACGGTCCAATAAAATTATGGTTAGCAGCCAGTGCAAGCTTCGAGTTCGCTTCTGGCTTGCACATTCTTCACGCGCGCCGACTTGCAAAGCAATGCCCCCGCAGCCGCTGCCGCACGGCTGCCGCTTGGATGGCGATGCTTGTTTTAAACTGGGTATCAAGTCCCCAAGTCCAATTGCACACGCCACGACCCTGTAAACCCTGCAGGGGGCATGTGTGGCCTCAGCGCACAACCAGATATACAACGTGCCCGATATTCTGAATATTTCCTGCTACAAGTTCACCCCCCTGCCGGATGCCGACATCCTGTGCACCACCCTGGCAGAGCGTGCCAGTGCACTGAACCTCAAGGGCACAGTGCTTCTGGCCGAAGAAGGTATCAACTTCTTTCTGGCCGCCCCGGCCGCAGCCATTTACACCTTTGTCAACGCCCTGCGTGAAGACCCCCGCTTTGCGGACCTGGACCCCAAGGAAAGCTGGTCAGATACCGTGCCGTTTCGAAAGATGCTGGTCAAGGTCAAGCGTGAAATCATCCGCATGGACCATCCCACCATTCGCCCCGCAGCAAGTCGCGCGCCCTCTGTGGCTCCCGCCACACTGCGCCGCTGGCTGGAACAAGGCCATGACGACGAGGGGCGCGAGGTCATCACGCTGGACACTCGCAACGACTACGAAGTGGATGAAGGCGCCTTTCGCAATACAGTGGACTGGCGCCTGACCAAGTTCACCGAATTCCCTCCGGCTTTGCGTACTCACAAGGCCAGTCTGGCCGACAAAACTGTGGTGAGCTACTGCACCGGCGGCATTCGCTGTGAAAAAGCCGCCATCCTCATGCGCAACGAGGGGCTTGAGCACGTCTACCAGCTCGAAGGCGGCATTCTCAAATACTTTGAGGAAACTGATGGTGCTTTCTACGACGGTGGTTGCTTTGTGTTTGATGAACGCCGAGCCGTAGGCGCAGACTTGGCAATCACACCACTGCAGAGCGAGGGCAAAGACAAGCCCCAGCAACCCACCTGACCATGAGCGCAGGCACTGTGCATGCGCCAGCAAAGATCTGTCATCAGCGCTGACCATGCGGAGCCTTCGTCCGGCGGATGACGCCGGCATTGGGCGCATTGTGTTTCAGCAATAGCGCTTGCCGGCTGCATTCAAGCGGCTTGAATACCTTTGCTGGTGTCTGCTGCTTCATCGTGCAACATGTCAGTTGGGGTATTGCCCATCCCGATGTACTGGACTGCATTGAAGCGTTCTGCAGCCCAGCATGCCGCCAAAGTCATCAAATTCACCAAGCGCTTGGGCACGGCAGTGTGCGCGTCTGGCGCTTGGCTGATGCAGATCCGGGGCAATCCAGGTGCGGCTCAAGCGCGGGGTGTCATCGCCACCAGCACAAGTGTCAGGCAACCTTCGGTGACAATGTAGCCTTTGGCTGCGAAGACTTTAGCTGCTCTTGCATCAAAATACATTCACCGAGTGGGTGCGGCGGCATGGTTTGAATACTGAAAGCCTATGCCAAAACTTGCGCCAAAGCGGGGAGTGTAAAGTCAGACTGCCGGGTATGTACTGGCGTAGTCTTGGCGTAAGCTTTTGTCCCGACATTCGAAAAAAAACGTCAATCACAACAGCCACTTAACTAAACAAACCAACAACTTACAGTTAAAGCATGTCACTAAACATTGTCATTTTGGACGACTACCAGGACGCGGTGCGCAAACTGCAATGCGCCACACGCCTGGACGGCTTTAACGCCAAAGTTTTTACTAATACGGTCAAAGGTGTTGGTCAGCTGGCTGTTCGATTGCGTGATGCAGATGTCATTGTGCTCATTCGCGAGCGCACCCCCATTACTCGCCAGTTGATTGAAAAACTCCCGAAACTCAAACTCATTGCGCAAGTGGGCAAAGCTGGCCCGCACATTGATGTGCAAGCCTGCACCGAGCATGGCGTTGCTATTGCTGAAGGCGTTGGCTCACCGGTAGCTCCTGCCGAGCTCACATGGGCGCTCATCATGGCTGCAATGCGCAGATTGCCGCAGTACATCTCCAACCTCAAGCACGGTGCCTGGCAGCAATCCGGTTTCAGAGCAGCCTCCATGCCGCCCAATTTTGCAATTGGCAGTGCGTTACGTGGACGCACTTTGGGCATCTGGGGTTATGGGCGCATCGGCCGCATTGTGGCTGGCTACGGCAGAGCTTTTGGGATGAATGTCATGGTCTGGGGTAGCGCCTCGTCCTGTGCATCAGCGCAGCAAGATGGCTATCACGCTTGCAGCAGCAAAGAGGAATTTTTCGCTAACAGTGACGTTCTTTCCCTGCACCTGCGTCTGACTGCACAGACGACGCACATCGTGCAACGCACTGATCTGGCGTGGATGAAGCCCACCGCCTTGCTGGTCAACACCTCACGCGCAGAACTGATCGAGCCTGATGCACTGGCTGCAGGGCTGCAGCAAGGAAGACCCGGCCTGGCTGCTGTCGATGTATTTGAAAGCGAACCTATTTTGCAGGGGCATGCATTGCTGCGAATGGAAAACTGCATATGCACACCCCACATTGGCTATGTGGAGCAAGACAGTTATGAGCTTTACTTTGGTGCAGCGTTTGAAAATATTTTGCACTTTGCACAAGGCCAGCCCAACAATATTCTGAACCCTGAAGCCTTGCGCACATAAAGCGCCCTGCCGCCTGCTCAGTCTTCCTGAGTTTTTTGCAGGTGCGCTAGTTCTTGAGCAATGGCTTCGTGCACCGACACGCTGACCAGTTGCTCCACATCTTGCCGAATGGCTTGGTAGAGGCTTTGCGTGTGCATCTGCACCAAGTCAGACAGCGCATAGCGCAGGCGCTCTTGCAGCGCACCATCCAGTCGAGCCATCACGCTGACCTGCATGGCCTGTGCCATCAATGACCAGTCTTGCGTGGCAACAGGCGCTTGGATCGGCGGTGACATTGGCAGTGATACTGCTGCCACCTCTGCCACCTCTGCCACCTCTGCCACCTCTGCCACCTCTGCCAGCGGTTCTGCGCAGTTCTCCTCTAAAGGTGGCTCTGGTGTAACGGTACTGAGCCTGTCTGGCATTGGCTCCTGTGGCGCCGGTGCTGCCTGCTCCAGCACGACGTCGGTCAGCGTCGGTACAAAGCGCGGAGGCTGGCGAGCATCTGAATTGAACATCGCTCAACCCTCCTTCAGTACCAAATCAAAGCGCTCGATGGCATGGCCCGCCTCTTGATAGGCGCGCCAGCGAACACGGGCCTGAGCGCGGTCCTGTTCGTCAAAACTGGAGACCACCTCGACGACTCTGGCGAACGCCTCAAAGCCCTGAGGCATTTCGCCCCCCAGATTAAGCAGCACCTCTTGGTGCGTGCTGGCGGCTGCAGACTCAACAAGCACCACGGGTGCCAGGGTGAAAATTTCAGCATCCTCGCCTTGCACAGCATGTGCCAGAAACTCATGCCCCGCGAACTTCCATAAACGCGCAGACAACTGGCGCAGCCGCTCCATGGGAGCCACCACAGTGACGCGTGCATCATGGCGCATGGCTTTGCGAATGAAGCGGCACGCATATTCCAGTTTGTCTGGCGCATTAAAGTGAAAAGACACTTGGGGCATGGGTGTTTCTGTCATCAAACTTTGGCAGCCTTGCCTGAAGACTTGGCTTGCGCACCTGTCAGCACCGTGGCTGGCTTGCTAGCGCGCTTGACAGCTGCTACCGCCTTCTTGGCTTTGGGTGCCGGTTGTTGCGCCGCATCGAGCAAGTATTGCATCAGCAAAGGCACCGGGCGGCCGGTTGCACCCTTGGCCGCGCCTTCTTTCCAGGCAGTGCCCGCAATATCCAGATGCGCCCAGGGCATGCTACCCACAAAACGCTGCAGGAATTTTGCTGCTGTAATGGATCCACCCGCACGACCGGCAACGTTGCCCATGTCTGCAAAATTACTCTTTAAGCCTTCGGCATAGTCATCATCCAAAGGCATGCGCCAGCAAAGATCCTGGCTCTTTTCGCCAGCTTGCTGCAGTGCCTCGCCCAAAGAGTCCTGGTTGGCGTACAAGCCAGAGCGCACGCCACCCAAAGCGATGACGCATGCACCCGTCAATGTGGCAATGTCAACGACTGCCGAAGGCTTAAAGCGCTCGGCATAGGTCAAAGCGTCGCACAGCACCAAGCGCCCCTCGGCATCCGTGTTCAGAATTTCGATGGTGAGCCCATTCATGCTGGTCACCACATCGCCAGGCTTGATCGCAGCACCATCGGGCATGTTTTCGCAGGCAGGGATCAAGCCCACTACATTGATCGCAGGCTTGAGCTGTGCCAATGCACGAAACACGCCCAAAACGCTGGCGGCTCCGCACATGTCAAATTTCATCTCATCCATTGCGGCTGCTGGCTTGAGCGAAATGCCACCGGTATCAAACGTAATACCCTTGCCGACCAGCACCACTGGGGCCTGAGATTTGGCGGCCCCGCTGTATGTCAGCTCAATAAACTGCAGTGGCTCTCTAGAACCTTGCGCAACGGCTAAGAATGCGCCCATCCCCAGCTTGGCCACTTCCTTGGGGCCATGCACCTTGCACTGGATAGATGAGTGCTTGGCCAGCTCCTTGGCTGCCTTGGACAGCAGTGTGGGCGTTGCATGGTTAGCGGGCCGGTTTCCCCATTCCTTGGCCAACGCCTGACCCAGCGCAACAGCTACAGCCTGATCAAAACTGCTGGTTGCCGAGCGTTTGTCCAGAACACCAATGCTGATATTGGTAAGTTCTGCAACTTTGCTCTGCGATTTGGTCAACGTATAAGCGTAGGTGGTATCGGCAGCAGATTGCACCACAGTGCGCACGGCTTCGTTCACATCATTGAGCGCGCTCAGGCACACAATGGCGTGTTTGACACCTTCAGCCTTGAAAACAGAGGCTGCACTCGATAATGCGCTGCGCAGATCGCGTACAGTTCCTTTGCCCACACCCAGCAACAAAACACGGCGTGCTTGCACGCCCTGAGTTTGGTACAAGTGCAGTTGCTTGGAGGTCGCTGCAGACCAGTCGCCATGACTGACAGCGTTTTGCACCAAGGCAGACAAGGGGTCTTGTTGAGGCTTGAATGACTCAGGCACCAACAATAAAAGAAGATCGCACTTTGCTGCAGCGGCGCTGGACAGGTTCAAAGTCTTCAGTTCAAAGTTCATAATCGGCGTTTTCCTTTTCTGCCAATGTTATTCGATTCATCCATACGCAAGGAGCTGGGCCGCAGCTTCGGTGCCACGCTGGTGGTACTTATCACCGTGGTTATGACCATGATGCTGATCCGCACTTTGGGTCAAGCCACCAAAGGCACTGTCAGCCCCTCCGATGTGATGCTCGTTATGGGTTTTACGGTCCTGGGGCAGATGTCTACCATTTTGACGCTCAGCCTCTTTGTCGCTGTCGTTGGCACACTGTCTCGCATGTACCGCGACAGCGAGATGGCTATCTGGTTCGCCAGCGGCCAGGGTCTTGCCAGCCAGCTCAAGCCCATTTTGCGATTTGCATGGCCCATCGTGGTCACGATTGCAGTGCTGGGTTTGCTGGTCTGGCCGTGGAGCAACCAGCAGATTCAGGAATTGCGCAGTCAATTTGAACAACGCAGCGACATTGACCGGATTGCTCCGGGCGAGTTTCAGGAATCTTCCGATGGCACACGCGTGATCTTCATCGATAAAGACAGTGTTTCTGATGAATCGGCCAGCAATATTTTCTTGGTCGAGCAGCGCCAGGGCCGCGAATATGTGACATCGTCCAAAACGGCCCAGCTGCAGACCATTGAAGACCAGCGCAACGTTGTGCTGACTGAAGGCCAGCGCGTGGAAACAGACCAGGCCACAGGCCAGATCAAGCTGACTCATTTCGACAAATACACCCTGCTTTTAGAGCCTGCCTCTGCGGCGCAAACCAACCTGACAGCGCGGGCGCTGTCAACAACTGCGTTGCTCCAAGCACCCACCGCAGTCAATCTGGCTGAAGCTGGCTGGCGTGCTGGCCTGCCGTTGGCAGCGCTCAATCTACTGGTGCTTGCTTTGGCAATCACTATCGTCAATCCCCGGGCAGGCCAAAGCACCAGCTTGGTGGTCGCCCTTCTGGCCTTTGTGGTTTACTACAATTTAATGAGCATGGGACAAAGCTGGGTTGCCTCCGGGCGCATTTCCTTGCCAACCTATCTGCTGGGTATGCACGGCGGTATTTTTGCCATTGCCGCCATAGGGCTGACCATCCGGCACAACCGCTGGCACCTCAAAGACCTCTGGCAGCGTCGTGAGGTGACCGCATGAAAACACTGCGCAAGCTTATCTACCGCGACACCATCAGTGCGATTGGTTTTGTCGTTCTGGCCTTTCTTGCCATGTTCTTTTTCTTCGATCTGCTCGATGAAATGAGTGATGTAGGCCGCCAGTTTGGTGATGTCACCTACAACATTTGGCACGCTTTGCTGTCTGTCAGCCTGGGGCTGCCCAATCACCTCTATGAGTTGCTGCCTATTGCCGTACTGATTGGCAGCATTTTTGTCATGGCGCGGTTTGCCCAGAGCTCTGAGTTCACCATCATGCGCACCAGCGGCCTGGGTCCATGGCTTGCATTGCGCACCATGCTCACCTTGGGTGCCTGTTTTGTCATCCTCACCGTGGCTGTGGGGGACTACATTGCACCAGCAGCCGAGCGCATTGCGCTGACTGCCAAAGCCAAGTACCTAGGAAAGACTTCTACCGTAGGCTCCACTGGCGCCTGGCTGAAGGAAAGAAACAAGGGCAATACCCTGGCGGTGAATGTCCGCGCTGTGCGTGCCGACGGTGCATTGACGAAGGTGCGAATCTTCGAATTTGATACACAAGGGCGCATGGTGCTGCAAATTCACGCTGACAGCGGCCAAGTGCTGGAAGATGCGGACATCTGGATGCTCAACAATGCCCAGCTGACGCGCTTTCAGTACACCGACACCGGTGGCACAGAGGCGGCACAGCTCACGCGCGAAAACAGCAGCACGCTGCAATGGCCCAGCACCATCAGCAGCGAAATGCTGGTGGCCGCTGTGCACAAACCAGACCGGATGCCCACGCTGGAGCTGTTTCAGTTCATTCAGCATTTGAAGGCCAACGATCAGTCAGCCCAAAAGTACGAAATCGAGTTTTGGCGCAAGGTCTTCTACCCCCTGAGCTGCCTGGTCATGGTGGTGCTGGCGCTGCCATTCGCCTACCTGCACTTTCGCTCCGGTGGTATTGCCGGCTACGTGTTTGGCGGCGTAATGGCCGGCATCAGCTTTTTCTTGCTGAACAACGTCTTTGGCTATGCTGGCAACCTGCAAAACTGGTCTCCAATGCTCACGGCAGCAGCACCGGGGCTGATCTATTCCATACTTTCACTGGGTGCTTTTGCATGGCTGGTGATTCGCCGCTAAACATGACGCCGCCGTTGCGCGGCGTCATTTTCTTTGCCCACGGCTCACGCGATCCGCTGTGGAGCGCGCCCATTGAGGCTGCTGCACAAGCCTTGAAAGCCCAGCACCCTCAAGCACTGTGCGCTTGCGCATACCTGGAGCTGACTGAGCCAGATTTGCCTGCAGCGTGTCAAAGCCTTGTGGCGCAAGCCTGCACCCAGATCACTGTTGTGCCCATGTTCCTGGGGACTGGTCGCCACGCACGCAACGACCTGCCCAAACTGGTGGCACAACTGGCACAAACCTACCCGCAGGTTCTTTTTCACATCGCCACCCCAGTGGGTGAAGACCCCCGCGTGACTGCACTGCTGGCCAGCATTGCGGCCGAGCATCTTGCATAAAACAACACTTCTTTAGATATTTGATTCATAATGATGAAAGCATCCTTGCTGTCATCCTCTTATGAATCTCCATCAATTCCGTTTCGTCCAAGAAGCTTCCCGCCGCAATCTGAACCTGACAGAAGCGGCCAAAGCCCTGCACACCTCGCAGCCCGGTGTCTCCAAAGCCATCATTGAGCTGGAGGAGGAATTGGGGGTGGATATCTTTGCCCGGCACGGCAAGCGCCTCAAACGCATTACAGAGCCCGGGCAGCACGTACTCAAGAGCATTGAAGTGATCATGCGTGAGGTGGGCAATCTCAAGCGCATTGGCGAACAGTTCAGCGCACAGGACAGCGGCACCTTGAGCATTGCCACCACCCACACGCAGGCTCGCTACGTACTGCCGCAGGCAGTGGCAAAGCTGCGCAACAGCTACCCCAAAGTCAACATCAGTCTGCACCAGGCCACCCCGCACGAAGTGGCACGCATGGTGCTCGATGAAGTCGCTGAGGTCGGCATGGCCACTGAGTCGCTGGCCGACTACCCCGAGCTGGTCACCCTGCCCTGCTATGAATGGCAGCACGTGCTGGTTGTACCCAGCGGGCACCCCCTGTCCACCAAGGAGCGCATTGGGCTGGACGATCTGGCTGGCGAGCCACTGATCACCTACCATCCCTCATTCACGGGCCGCGGAAAGCTGGATGCCGCTTTTGCAACGCGCAAAATCGAGCCGCGCATCGTGCTGGAAGCCATTGACTCCGACGTGATCAAAACCTATGTGCGACTGGGCCTGGGCATCGGCATTGTGGCCGAGATGGCCATGCGCGATGACCATGGGCAAGACCTGGTGTCTCGCCCTGTGGGCCATCTGTTTGGTCAGAGCGTGGCGCGCGTTGCCTTCAAACGCGGTGCTTATCTGCGCAATTTTGTTTACAAGTTTGCCGAGACGCTGAGTGACCGCCTCTCGCGCGATCTCATCTTGCGGGCCATGAGCGGCCATGTGAACGATTACGAGCTGTAAGCACTTTTTGATCCGGGTGCCGAAAGGGCACCCTTTTTTTGCCCCGCCAGGGCGTGTTTCCTGCCATGACTGTTGTGACTCCAGCATTTCCCAGCAAGCTGCCCAATGTGGGCACCACTATTTTTTCTGTCATGTCTGCGCTGGCCAACCAGCACCAGGCCGTCAATCTGGGTCAAGGCTTTCCAGATTTTGACTGCGACCCCAAGCTGGTAGACGCTGTTACGGCAGCCATGCAGGCGGGCCACAACCAGTACCCACCCATGCCCGGCATGCCACAGCTGCGCGAAGCCGTGGCAAGCAAGATGCAAGCCTTGCACGGATGCCGCTATGACGCCAACAGCGAAATCACCATCACGGCAGGTGCCACGCAGGCTATCTTGACCATCATTTTGGCCACCGTACATGCCGGCGATGAGGTCATCGTGCTGGACCCCTGCTACGACAGCTACGCACCCAATATTGAGCTGGCAGGCGGCACCTGCGTACGCGTGCCCCTGACGCCGGGCACGTTTCGCCCTGACTTTGCCAAGATTGCTGCGGCCATCACGCCGCAAACGCGCCTGCTCATCGTCAACACCCCGCACAACCCCAGCGCCACCATCTGGAGCGCCGATGAGATGCGCCAGCTAGAGGCCTTGCTGGCGCCTACCAATGTGCTGCTGATCAGCGATGAGGTGTACGAGCACATGGTGTTTGATGGTGCACAGCACGAAAGCGCCGCCCGCTTTGCCGGCTTGGCCGCACGCGCATTCATCGTTTCCAGTTTTGGCAAGACCTACCACGTCACCGGCTGGAAAGTGGGTACCGTGGCAGCGCCTGCCGCATTGATGGCTGAATTTCGCAAAGTGCACCAGTTCAATGTGTTCACGGTCAATACACCCATGCAGGTGGGACTGGCCACCTACATGGCTGACCCCGCGCCCTATCTGCAGCTGCCAGCCTTTTACCAGCGCAAGCGCGATTTGTTTGCACAGGGCCTGCGTGAGACACGCTTGAAGCTTTTGCCCACCACAGGCACTTATTTCCAGTGCGTGGACATTTCAGCGGTCACCGATCTCAATGAATCCCAGTTTTGCCAATGGCTGGTCAAAGAAGTGGGCGTGGCGGCGATTCCGCTGTCAGCGTTCTATGGCAATGGCTTTGACCAGAAAGTGATTCGTTTTTGCTTTGCCAAGAAAGATGAAACCCTGCAGGCCGCACTGGAGCGACTGCGCAAGCTGTAATCCACACATCTGGGTTTTAAATACATAAAAAGGGAGCTGCTTACGCGCTCCCTTTCTTGTTTTCAAAGTGTTTTGTATTTGGAATCGTTTATTGACAAGCGATGCAAGCTATTAAAACTAAATAATTCATTGTCTGCGCCTTCACAGCCCCGGCACTTGAACAACTGCGACTGCCGTGCCCAGGTGCGCTCCTATAATTGCGAGCCGATGGCACGTACACATGCATTCCCTGATGCATCACTGTGCACAACGCTACCGCAGGCTCACCACAGCGCTAGCGCCTGGCACCAAGACGCAGGCTCCGCCCCTGCGCACGATTTCCCCAAGATCAGGTAATTACCATGAGCAGTATCGCTATCTCATCCACCTTGGTGGCCCTCAGTATCGTAGCCATTGTCTACCTCACGGCGAAAGTCAAATTCAGTGTGTTTGGCTCACTGTTTGCCGTGTCCATCGTGCTGGCACTGTCAACCAATGTGCCGCTTGAAAAAGTGGTGGACTTGCTCAAGAGCAGCTTTGGCAACACGCTGGGCAGCATCTCTTTCATCATTATTTTTGGCGCGGCCATTGCGGTGTGCATGGAACGAAGTGGTGGAGCGCTGAGCATTGCCACGCATATCCTGCAAAAAGCAGGCAAACACAACGCCAAACCCGCCATGGCGTGGACGGGCTTCATCCCCGGCCTGACTATCTTTTGCGATACCGGCTACATCATCCTCAGTGGCATTGCCCGCAGTATCAGCGCCAAATCCCAGACCCCCATGCCTTTGATGGCCGCCATTTTGGGCTCTTCGCTGTTTGCCGTGCATTGCCTGGTGCCTACCCACCCCGGCGCGCTGGCTGCGGCCACCACCTTGAACGCCAATTTGGGCCTGTTCATCTTGGCGGGGGTGGTGTTTGCCATTCCCGGTCTGCTGGCCGCTTACTACTGGGCGGGCTTCATGTGCAAGGGCCAGAACTATGCGCCTGCAGCGGCAGAAGAAAACGAGCAGCAAGGCGACGACCGTGCCCTGCCCGCCTTCACACACGCATTGCTGCCTGTGGTGCTGCCTTTGGTGCTGATTTCGATTTCCACACTGCTGACCACTCTGGGCCACAAAACAGGCGTAGCCAACTTCTTTCACTTTCTGGGCAACCCTGTGATTGCCCTGCTGGTCGGCATGCTGTGTGGCCTGTGGCTGCTGAGCAAGCACGGCGGGCAAAAAGGGGACTTCACCCGCGTGCTGGAAGAAGCCATTGTCAAGGCCGGTCCTATCCTGATCATCACCGCCGCTGGCGGCATGTTTGGCGCAGTCATCAAGGAAAGCGGTGTCGGCGCGGCACTGGGACAAGCGCTGGGTAATGCATCCATCGGTCTGCTGGTGCCCTTCATCATTGCGGCCTTGCTCAAGACTGCACAAGGCTCATCCACCGTGGCTGCACTGACCAGCGCGGCCATCATCTCCCCCAGCCTAGCCAGTTTTGGTCTGGACTCTGAGATGGGCCGCCTGTTTGCGGTGCTGGCCATCGGCGCCGGCTCCATCGTGGTATCGCACGCCAACGACTCGTATTTCTGGGTGGTCACCAAGTTCTCCAACATCGAAATGCAGCAGTCACTGCGCGTCTTCTCCACGTCCACACTGGTCATGGGCCTGGTCAGCTTTGCCTTCATCTGGCTGGCCTCTGCCTTCATGCTCTAAAGACTCAGGCACAAGTGACCATGAAAATTGTCATCGCTCCGGAATGCAACCTCCAATGAAGGCGATGCTCTAAATTAAAAAGCTACGCCAAAAATAAAAAAAGCCCCGATGCAATTAAGTACCGGGGCGTTTTTATTTAGGCTTTGTAGCTAGACTTTTTGGCATGCTCTCTGCCGCCCTTCTCTGCCTTGTCGTCGACATCTTAGACGGCGACACCCTCACCGCTCGCTGTGGTCAGCCTGGTCAATATGAACAAGTCAAAGTCAGGTTGCAAGGTATTGATGCGCCTGAACGAAAGCAACCTTTCGGCAAGCACTGCAAGACAGCGCTATTCGTGCCATGGAGATTCATCAGTTGACGCTAAAGGTAGCGTGACCACTTCACACGAATCTGTGCTTCGGTATTTGTTGAACTCCCGCCGCCATCGCTTGGCTGCGAGGGGTTCTCCCCCCCTGGCTGCATGGTGGGGGGCAGTTTTCGCAGATCAAAAGTGGTGCTGCCGCCCATCGAGTTGTAGTGAACCTGTCCCAAAGCGAGCGCAGTGGCATAACCATGCACCGTGGTACTGCCACCACTAGTAAATTCATTACCGGCCTTCACGCTGCCAAACAGTTCTACCGAAGCACCCACTGCAATATTTCCACCTATATAGCCGCTCAGATCATCGTAATGCTGGTCTAACCGGCTGCCAGCCATCATGGAGTAGTTGCCCAAGCCCCCCAATCCAGACGGCAAATATTCGTGCGTGTTCTTGTTACAGATATCCAACGGATATAGCAGCGGAAAGTGCACGTTGTCACAAATGCCCGTCGGCGCATATTGCACGCCTTTTGCTAGCCCACTGTAACCAGCGTAGTTGGGGGCATATACCTTGGTGCTGCCGGAAGTGGATATATTGCCGCTGGCAATGAATGTGTTGTAGTAAACCCCGTTGCCCACCACCAAATTACCCTGAAACCAAGCTACGCCTTGCGCAGCGCTCACCCCGTTGATCGACCATGTTTGCGATTTGGCATCGTAGGAAAAACAGTTGTTCGATGTCGAGTAGCCCTTGCAAACCGTGATGGACTTTTCAGGATAAGGATCCGCACAACGCACATTCAAACCAGAGCCTGTGATTTGGCTGCACAACCGATCTTTGTAGGCTCCGCTGGCATAGTCTGCGAGGTAATACTCGCCATCTTTCACGCCATTGACATGGCGTACGGTGACTTTTTTGGCTCCGGCTGTATCGGTAAAAAATACATAGTTCGCCAAAGCGCGTACATCATTGGCATTGAAAGTTTCCTGCGCCAGCTCTACCTTGGGCACCGCAGCAATGTTTAAAGCACCAGCCAAAGCATCAACTTTGACGTTCTGATTCCAATCCGGTTTACGCAGCACCCCACCAATACTGCCGACCACGCTGGCGTTGCTGTTCACATCCAGATCCCCGTGGGCTTTAAGAGCTGCAACAGAGCCCGAAGCGATGCTGACATTTCCTAGGGTCTCTACCTTTTGCGCGCCTGCCGAGCCTGCGGTGAGATCCACACCTTGGATAACCGGCGAGGCACAAGTTTCCGCCTCCGCAGAATTCCAAGAAGGTTTGAAGCCTGAGACAGAGCACGCACCAGCATCTAGCGCATTCACTCGAGAATAGATGGCACCATTTTTCGACATGGAACTATCCAGCTTGGCAGAGCCGTTGACACGCAAAGTTCCAGATACTCCGGCCCCGCCCAATACACAGGCATTGCGTCGTGCCAAGACAGTGGTGGCTGTAACACTGCCATCGATATAGACATCGCAGTTCGCATGCAGCTCTTCAAAGTGCGAGCCGCTGCTAATACGGATAGATCCCGTCGATGTGATTTTTTTCACACCAGTTATCGAGTTTCCACCCGTCGAAACATCGCCCAGCACCGCAATTTCATAATCTTGCGCTGCATCAGTATCCTGGAGCACATTGATGTTTCCTCCCAAGCGTAAATTGCGGCTGAACCTAATGACGTTGTTCGGTTTCGGGGTCTGCGTGCTACCTCCATCATCGCCCTCACCAGCCTCCAGTGCGTACACCACTTCCAGCATTGAACGGGCTTCAGCGGGTGAGCCTTGTGCTGTCGCTCCTGCAATTTGTGCCGTCACCGTTTTCGTCGCCGCGTCAAAGCGCATCAAAGTGGCTTGAATCTGCCCATCCACGCCATCACCTTGTAGCGTCAGCACTTGTGGCAATGTAGCCCCCGCCAGCTGTGTCCACGCCCCTTGTGCTTGCACCTGCGCCAAGTACTGGCGCACCAGCTCAGCGCCGGTCCACACCTTCAATTGCGCCTGTGTTTGCGCATGGGTGCTCACTGAAAATGCTTGCTGCTGACGCAAATAAGCGGAAGTTCCCAACACAATGACCGTGAGCATCAAACCCACCATTAAAATCAACAAAATGGTGGCTACCCCTCGTTGTGCTGCGGGAAAGCTGAAGGCCGCCCCTCGTCGGAAAGATTTCACTGCACTGCGCATCGCAGCCCCTTCTTTATGGTGCCGCTGCTGGCAATTTGACATTGACCAAGCACACGCTGGACGCAAGCACCTGCCCTTGATTGCTGGTGGCGCTCAACGTAATCTGTGCGCGAGCAGTTTCACGATCCAGCGCGGAACCAATCCCAAAAGGCATGCAAGCGACAGCGTCATACTGCATATGCACTACGTCCGCACCAGCACCGTTAAGGCTCCGAGGCTCACCCCAATCTACGCTGTCTTGCCACGCTTCGGTGTCTGTACAGCTTGCAGGCCCCAGCAAGCGCAGCCCTCCCGCGTCATAGGGACTCCAGAGCACATGGCATTGCACCGTGCCCGTTGTATTTTCTGCCCAAACTACCGCATTGCTTTGACCGTCAGCGGGCAGCAGCTTTTTTCGCTCGGCATCCCATTGCACGCTCAGTTGTTGCACATGCAGGCCCCACTGTGCGCCTTCCAAGCCAAAGCCAGCAGACTGCAGCAAAAGCTCCACCGCAGCCAGCCCCGCGTTGCGCTGGGCACTGCGCTGCGCGTCTTGCCGCGCTTCACCTGTCGATTTCGCCATGCGCTGAAAGAGCCCCAGCGCGGCCAGCATTACCATTGAGGCAATGGCCAAACCTACCATCAGGCTGATCAAACTCACACCCTGCATCCGTATTGTCTTCACTGCTGAATCACCAAACTTCCTTCACCCAGCAGTTGCACCGCCTGAGCTTCCTGCGCTGATGTGGCAAAACGCATCTCGGTCACAACATTCGTAATTGGTGCATTGATGGCAGGCAAGTCTCCAGCAACCGTCACCATCACCGCGTGACTGCTGCACTGCACAGTGGCGGTCATCTGAAACGTCTGAGCCTGCGTAGCAAGCTGAAGCTCTGAGCTGCCGGATTCACACAGTGCAGCAACGCCTTGAGTCTCAAGCGTATGCCGCATCTGACGCAAAGCGATGTCATGAGTATTGGCATAGCGCTGCTGCGCAAGCACACGCGCTGCCGCATAAGTGAGGCCGAGCCCCAAAATGCTGAGCAATACCAAGCCCACCAGAGCTTCTAACAGCATATCTCCGCGTTGGACGCGGTACTTAGCGCCACTGAATGGTTTCGTCATTCTGTGTCCCACCTCTGCGTACCACGACCGAAGTTGTATCTGCTCCGCCACTGGCCAACAAGCCTCGGCTATTAATCAACCAACGCTGCTGTACACCGGCTGCCAACACCACGCCATTGATATGAATCTCTATGCCTTTAGGAAGCTGCACAGTCCATACCGGGTCCGGACGGTTCGCCACATACGCACAGTTCTCTGCTGTGCCCCATGCATGTACCGCAGCCGTATATCCACCTGCTGCGTCATGTTGCAGCGCTAAATAAGCTGCGGCATCTTCGCTAAAGGTCTGGCATGGATTGCGTAAAGCCAAGGCCTTGCTCATGCCCCAGCCTTGTTCGATATCGCTGCGCGCTTGCTGGGTGCGTGCGCTATTGATCCAGTCACTCCCCATAGGAAGACCGAGCAACAACAAAAAAGCCAGCACCGCCAGCGTGACCATCAGTTCAACCAGCGTTAGCCCATGTGCGCGGGAGTAGTTTCCTTGAACAGCGCAGCCCATCACCATGAACCCAGTACTTTGCAAGCACTGGCATCTCTCACATTGTGGGCATCCATGCTCAGCGTACAGCTACCATTTTTACGTGTCGCTATCAAGGTGTAGTGCGCACCGTCGGAGTCCACTGTGTAGTCAAACAATGCTCCCTGCGTGGGAGTCCAGGCACTGAAGTCTCGGGTCATGTCACTATCACGCCCCGCCACAGAGGCGGGAATGACGGCGTTGCTATAGCTGGGATAGAGCAGTGTTTTTTGGAAACGATTTTCCATCACCAAGCTCAGCGCAACCAAATCGGCGGATGCAGCGCGTGCTTGGCTTTTTTCCATATAACGGTTGTACGAAGGCATGGCTACCGCCGCCAAAATGGCCACGATCGCAACCACAATCATCAGCTCAATCAGCGTAAAGCCGCGGGCTTTCGCGGGCTGCCACCTACTACATACGTTCAATCTGAGTCTCCACATCGCCCACAATCCATGTACGCCACACAAGAGACGCTTTCAAAACCATGCAGCTTTCCTGCACGAGCGCCGAAGTTAACCGCAACAAGAAACGCTTTGTTTCAGGTCGGATAAATTTCACTATTGGTAACTTTTTATGCAAACAGAAGTGGTGCCACCTAATACGTTGCTTTTTCAGCTTCCGTTATTTCCAATAACGTACGTGACCTTGCCTTCATGAACCCGTTGTGTCGATGCAGCAATGCGCCTCAACAACTCTTCGACACGCGTGTTTTTATACAAGCCTAATCCTGCCATTCGTCGTCTCCCCAAACTTGAGATATTCCTCCATTTCCCATGCGCGGATACCGAGCGCTGGCAAAACGAGCAAGACTGCCACTCGACTCAGGCCGAATCACTGGAAATCAAGGCTTACGATATTGCCTTGGCTGCCATCAGCTCCAGACAAGCCAGCTAGTACAAGGCGCACGACGTCGGTGACATGCTGCTGACGCCTGATGAAGCCCTGAGCGACGCTATTGGCAACGATGACGATGTGACTGACGCCTTTGCCGAGCTGATGACTGATCCAGCCCCAGCAGCAATCAAGCTGCGCCTGGCGCTGGCGTCGCTCATGGCCAAGTACAACTGGCGCGACATAACGGGGGGCCAAGTGCAGTTTGAACACCCCCCGCCCCCTGAGTACCCAGGCCTACTTCCACCCGAAGAGATGCGCGAGCTGCTGGGGCTCACGGATTCAGAACACAGCGCAGACGCGCTTTAGGAGGAAGCCATGCTTTTCAAAATCAAAGTGCGCGGTGCAGGAGAGTTTGAACTGCCCTTCCCCTCGTTTTTCGCTGCCCGCACCTGGGCCCAAGTCTGCTGGCCCATGGCCCGCTCAGTCACGTTGATGTGCATGGAGTGCTCCACATGTCCACACCGTCTTCGCAGCTGCAGTGCATCCCCAAGCGCCGCCGCCCCCAGAAGCCCGCCATGTTTTGGTTGGTCGCAATCCCCTGCATTGCTCTCTTTTGCGCTGGCGTCATCGCTCAGTGGACCAGCAACCCTGTTTTTCCACTGTGAGGTTTGAATGAATGCCGTAGTCCAATCAACCACAAGCACCGCTTTGCGCCTTACTGGTCAGTTTGATTTAAGCCCTCAGGCGTTTAAGCAGGCTTTGTCCTTCTCCAACTACTTGGCAGAAAGTGACATGGTGCCCCAAGACGTCAAGGGCAAGCCCGGCAATTGCCTGATCGCCATGCAGTGGGGCAGTGATCTGGGCCTCAAGTCATTGCAGTCCCTGAAAAACCTCACAGTCATCAATGGTCAGGCTTTTCGCTGATCGCGCATCAAAAAACATCCATACTCTCCGCTTTAAAGCGTAGATCTTCTAAAACTACGACAAAACCTACGCCGAAATGTGGAGTGTAGTGGGTGTGAATTGGGCATGTGGTGGCGTAGCTTTATGCGTAAGTTCTTTATCAGCTTCGCAAATAACGCAATGCCCGCAACGACTTATACAAATAAATCAGTGACTTCCAAAAACAATCGCCAACTGAAAATTGTCATCGCTCCAGACTCCTACAAAGAAAGCCTGTCTGCACTAGAGGTTGCCACGCAGATTGAGCTGGGTTTCAAGGAGATTTTCCCAGATGCCGACTGCGTCAAAGTGCCCATGGCCGATGGCGGCGAAGGCACTGTGCAGGCCATGATTGAGGCCACGCAAGGCCGCCGCGTGGATGTGGATGTGACGGACCCGCTGGGCCAGACCATTCGCAGTTTCTTCGCCCTGACAGGTGATGGCGGCACCGCCATGATTGAAATGGCGGCCGCCAGCGGTCTGGCACTGGTGCCCCCGGCGCAGCGCAATCCCGAGGTGACCACCAGCTACGGCACCGGTGAGCTGATCACTGCTGCCATGGATGCCGGTGCACGCCACCTCATCTTGGGCATTGGCGGCAGCGCCACCAATGACGGTGGTGCCGGCATGCTGCAAGCGCTGGGCGTCAGACTGCTGGACAAGTCGGGCTTGAGCATTGGCCCCGGTGGTGCCCCACTGGCGCTGCTGGCAAGCATTGATGTCTCAGCCATGGATGCACGCCTGCTGGAGTGCACCATTGAAGTGGCTTGCGATGTAGACAACCCTTTGACCGGCGAGCGTGGCGCCTCAGCCATTTTTGGTCCGCAAAAAGGGGCAACGCCGGCCATGGTGCAGGCGCTGGATGCCAACCTGCAGCACTTTGCGCAAGTCATCTTGCGAGATGTGGGCGTTGATGTGGACGGCGTAGCCGGTGCAGGTGCTGCGGGCGGCATGGGTGCAGCCATGCTGGCGTTCTTGAAAGGCCAGCTGCGCCCCGGCTGCGAGATCATTGCCAAAGCGGTCGATCTGGATGCGGCGGTGCACAACGCTGATCTGGTGATCACCGGTGAAGGCCGCATTGACCAGCAAACCATCTTTGGAAAAACACCATTTGGTGTGGCCACTGTGGCACGCAGGCACGGCGTACCCGTGATCGGCATTGCGGGCAGCCTGGGCACCAATGCCCATGTGGTGCATGCGCATGGCATTGATGCCATCTTCAGCGTACTGAGCCGCCCTTGCTCTATTGAGGAGGCTGTTGCAGAAGCCGAGCACAATGTGCGCTCGGCGGCACGCAACATTGCAGCCTTGCTGGCCATGGGCCAGCGCAGCGTCAAGGCATAGCGCATAAGGCATGAGACAGAAGCAGTGGGCGCTTTGAGGATTGCCACTAAAGAGCTGGCATTACCGTTGAAGCAACCCTGTGCCTGCGCAATAGGCAACGGGGCAACGGGGTAATGGCACACAGCCCCAAGGCGGTCATCGCTTCACACAATGCACGCAACAAGTGCGCTGACAACGGCCTGAAAACAGGCCGTTTTTCTTGACCGCTCAGTTTAAAAGAGCTACTAGCGCTTACTGAGCGGGGTTTTCAGATAGTTTTATATCTGAAAACGTTTATACATAAGCGTAAGTAGCTCTCTTATAGATAGCTCACGGTTGCGAGTTCTTCCAAAGAACACCATTTTGCGCAGCCTGAACCAGCAGCTTGCATCGAGCCGCTTTTTCACAATGCACAAAGGGCATCCAGAACATTAAGGGCCTGTATCGCCGTCCGCCCTTGGCAACACAAAGATTCACAGCGCCAAGATTCACAGCGCCAAGATTCGCAGTGTCAAAGCTCGCCTTACTGCCCCAGCGGCATCTCGGAGCGTTTCAGCGTGCGCAGCACAAACATGGACTGGCTGTGCTGAATGCCTTTGATCTTGTAGAGTTTCTCGCGCAGCAGCCGCTCATAGTCGCGCGTGTCTTTGACCATGACGCGCAGCAGATAGTCGTAAGTGCCTGAGACCAGATGCGCCTCCACCACCTCGGGAATGGTGGCCAGTTGCTCGCCAAACTTTTCCAGCGTGTTGTCACTGTGGCTGTTGAGCGTCACCATGAGCAGCACCGTATCGCTCAGCCCCAGCGCCTGGGGGTTCAGGCGCACGGTGTAGCCCTCGATCACGCCCTCTTCTTCCATGCGCTTGATGCGTGTCCAGCACGGTGAGGGGCTCAAGCCCACGGCCTGCCCAATCTCTTGCAAGCTGGCGCGGGCATTGCGCTGCAGTTCATAAAGAATTTTTCGATCAATTTTGTCCATGCGGTAAATTTTGCTGCATTTTTGTTGATTTCTCTTATTTTTTCTGTAGCAGCCTGATTTATTAGAAAATGCAGCATCATTTTCTGTAGCAATGTGCGCACACTACAAGGTATGGAAGCAGCGCCCACCGGCGATGTTCAACGCCATTTCATCGCTACAGCAATTTACCGTTTGCCCGCTGCCATGTGACCTTAGCACCCAGTGCTTGACGTAAAAAGGCCGATTTGCACACCCGCGCAAATCGGCCTTTTTATTTTGCTGGGCGCCGTGCAGCATGCAGCGCCTGCCAGCACCGCATTACTGCAGCGGCACTTCCTGCCCGCCCAGCACTTTCCACAACGTGGTGCGGTTGGTTTGCTCGGCCAGGCGCAGCGTAATCAGCGTTTGCTGTGCGGCATACAGGCTGCGCTGGGCGTCCAGCACGGTCAGGTAGTTGTCAACACCGGCCTGAAACCGTGCTTCAGACAAGTCAAACGCCTTTTGCGTGGCCAGCACCATGCCCGTCTGGGCACCCAGCCGCTCTCCCCATTGCGAGCGGTCAGCCAGCGCATCGGCCACTTCCTTGAAAGCGGTCTGCACAGCCTTTTCGTACTGCGCCACCGCAATACGCTGGTTTGCGTTGGCCACCTCAACGCCAGCGCGCAAGCGCCCGCCATCAAAAATAGGCAGCCTGATTTGCGGCATGAAGCTCCACGTGCCAGTGCCGCTGCCAAACAGGGCATCGAGCTCGCGGCTGCCAGAGCCCACACTGCCCGTGAGCGAGATGGTGGGGAACATGGCGGCGCGCGCAGCGCCAATGTTGGCGTTCATGGCGCGCAGGTTGTGCTCGGCAGCCTGCACATCGGGGCGCTTGAGCAATACGCTTGATGGCAATTGCTCTGGCATCGGCAGCAAGGCCAGGTTGTTGGCATCTGCCACCACCAGCGTCTGCGCAGTGGGCAGCAAATCAGCAGCTACCACACCGCCCACCAGCAACTGCAGTGCATTGCGGTCTCGGGCTACCTGCGATGTAAAGGCAGCCACATCGGCGCGCGCAGTCTCCACCGTAGAAAGGTTTTGTGCCAGCACCAGCCCGGAGGTGGAGCCAATCTCAAACATGCGCTGGGTCAGTGCATAGGCTTTCTCGCGGCTGGCCAAGGTGTCTTTTGCCAGCTGCAGGCGTGCCATGTCGCCAGCCAGATTCAGCCAGGCGTTGCTGACGTCCGCTACCAGGCCAATTTGTACATTTCGCTGGTTTTCTTCAGACTGCAAAAAAGCCTGCAATCCCGCTTCGCTCAGATTGCGCACCCGCCCCCAGAAATCAATTTCGTAGCTGGTAAAACCAAGCTGCGCCGTAAATTGCTCGCTGATGCTGGACTGCCCACTGCTGTTGAGATCTGCACTGGTACGGCTGCGCGTGCCCTGCCCCTGCGCCGTAATGCTGGGCAACAAGTCAGCCCGTGTGATGCCGTACTGGGCCCGTGCTTTTTCGATGTTTTCTACGGCAATGCGCAGGTCGCGGTTGTGCGTCAGCGCCAGTGCCACCACTTCTCGCAGCTGGCTGCTTTGGATCCAGGCCTGCGCCTGTGCATAGCTCAGCGCGGGCGCATTCGCCACCACAGGCGTGCCCGCCTGAGCCGATACGGTCTCGGGCACACTCAGTGCAGGCTGTACAAACTTCGGGGCCAGGTTGCAGGCTGACAGTGCAACTGCAGCCATTGCTGCGGCCACCACAGGCCGCAAGGTCAAATACGTCTTCATGCGACAGGTTCCTGTGGGTTGGTAGGTGCGTCTTCAATGCGCGATCGGCTCTTGAACCAGCTGCGCACCAGCAAGAAGAACACAGGCACCAGGAACAGGCCCAGCACGGTCGAGGCCACCGTGCCCCCCAGCACCGCAGTACCAATGGCATTGCGCCCCCCAGCACCAGCGCCCGAGCCAATGGCCAGTGGCACCACGCCAAAGCCAAAGGCCAGCGACGTCATCAAAATGGGACGCAAGCGCATGCGCACAGCTTCTACGGTGGCATCAAACAGGTTCTTGCCCTGCTCTTGCAGCTGCACCGCAAACTCCACAATCAAGATGGCATTTTTGGAGGCCAGGCCCACCGTTGTCAGCAGCCCGACCTGAAAGTACACGTCGTTGGTCAGGCCCCGGGTGTAAGTGGCCAGCAGCGCACCCACCACCCCCAGCGGTACCGCCAGCATCACTGACAGCGGTACGGTCCAGCTTTCATACAAGGCGGCCAGACACAAGAACACGAACAGGATAGAGATGGCATACAGCAGCGGAGCCTGTGCACCAGACTGGCGTTCCTGCAGCGAAGCGCCTGTCCATTCATAGCCAATGCCGTTGGGCATGGTCTTGAGAATGTCTTCGACCACCTTCATTGCCACGCCCGAGCTGACACCCGGTGCGGCACTTCCCTCGAGCTCATAGGCCGGCGCACCGTTGTAGCGCATGAGCTGGGGCGAGCCATAGGCCCAGTAGGTGCTGGAGAACGCGCTGAAAGGCACCATCTCTCCGTTCTTGTTGCGCACACTCCATTTGGCAATGTCTTGCGGCAGCATGCGGTATTGCGCATCACCCTGGATGTACACACGCTTGACGCGGCCATTGTTCAAAAAGTCATTCACATAGGTGCCGCCCATGGCGCTGGAGAGCACGCTGTTGATATCGCTGTACGACAGATTCAAGGCCGCAGCCTTGCGGTCATCAATGTCCAGTCGCAGCTCCGTGGCGTCATCCAGATTGGTCGAGCGCACGCGCGTTAGCTCCGGGTGCTTGCGCGACTCGGCAATGAACTGGTTCTTGGCATCCAGCAATGCTGTGTGCCCCAGTCCATTGATGTCTTTCAGAACAAAATTAAAACCAGAGTTAGACCCCAGCCCCCGCACCGCTGGCGGCAGCAGCACAAAGATGCGGGCGTCACGAATGGCGGCCAGATCCTCGGTTGCGCGGTGTGCAATCGCTGCAGCCGATTGCGAACTCAAAGGACGATCATCCCAAGGTTTGAGACGCACAAAACCACGGGCCGAACTTTGGTCACCGCTCAGGCCCGAGACCTGGTTAAAGCTGATCACATCGGGCTGCTGCGCAAAGTACTCACGCACCTGGTCCAGCACCTCCTGCAAGCGTGCATCGGCAGCGCCAGCAGGCAGATTGACACTCACGCTGACAAAGCCCTGATCTTCATCAGGCAGAAAAGACGTGGGCAGGCGGCTCATCAGCAGCCACACCGCAGCCAGAACCACCAGGAAAATCAGCATCATGCGCTTGGCGCGTTGCAGGCTCCATGCCACCGTGCGCTGGTAACGCGCTGCGGTGGCGTCAAAGTGGTGGTTGAACCAGCGAAAGAACCGGTCATTCCAGGCCAGCAAGCCACGGCGAATGAGCTTTTCATGGCCCTGCTGCGATGGGGGCTTCAAGATGGTGGCGCACAGCGCGGGTGTCAGCGTCAGCGCGACGAATACCGAGAAGGCCATGGCCGCCACGATGGTGATAGAGAACTGGCGATAAATCACACCCGTCGATCCACCAAAAAAGGCCATGGGCACAAACACTGCCGACAGCGTGACGCCAATGCCAATCAGCGCTGAGGTGATTTCTTTCATCGACTGCCTGGTCGCTTCTTTGGCAGACAGGCCCGTCTCGTGCATGACGCGCTCAACGTTCTCCACCACCACAATCGCATCATCCACCAGCAAGCCAATGGCCAGCACCATGGCAAACATCGTCAAGGTGTTGATGGAGTAGCCCGCCACCGACAGCACGCCCAAAGTGCCCAGCAGCACCACAGGCACAGCAATGGCCGGAATCAGCGTGGCCCGGAAGTTCTGCAGGAAGATGAACATCACGATCACCACCAGCAGCATGGCCTCTGCCAGCGCCTTGACCACTTCGTGGATGGAGGCGCGCACAAAAGGCGTCGAGTCTGAGCTGACGAAATAATCGATCTCATTGGGAAAGAAAGGCTTGAGCTCGGCCAGCTTTGCGTTGACCGCATCTGACACCTGCATGGCGTTGGCACCATCGGCCAGCACAATGCCCAAACCGGCACCCACCATGCCGTTGAGCTTGGCCTTGACAGTCAGGCCATCGGCCCCCAGCTCTACGCGCGCCACATCTTTCATGGTGACCACGGAGCCATCCGGTGCCGCTTTGAGCACAATGTTTTCAAACTGCTCTACCGTCTGCAGCTTGGTGCGCGCCGTAATGGTTGCGTTGAGCTGCTGGCCTGGCACCGCAGGCAAAGCCCCCAGCTGACCGGCTGAGACCTGCGCGTTCTGGGCATTCAGCGCACTGATCAGGTCCGAAGGCATCAATGCATACTTTTGCATCAAGGCCGGGTCCATCCACATGCGCATTGCGTAGTTGGTACCAAAGACGTTGATATCGCCCACACCGTCGATGCGGCCAATCACATCCACCAGGTTGGAGTTCAGGTAGTCACCAATGTCCACCTGGTCCATGGAAGGATCGGTGGAGTAAAAGCTATAGGTAACCAGAAAATCCTGCCCGCCCTTGTTGACAAACACGCCGCGGCTTTTCACGGCATCTGGCAGCCGGTTCATGGCTGCCTGCAGCTTGTTTTGCACCTGCACCTGGGCCACGTCAATGTCGGTGCCCGGGGCAAAGGTCAGCGTGGTACGCGCACGGCCTGAGGCATCAGACGTGGAGCTCATATAGAGCATGTTGTCGATACCTTTGAGCTGCTGCTCAATGATCTGGGTGACCGAGTTTTCGACCGTCTCGGCCGAGGCCCCGGTGTACTGCGCGCCAATCGTCACGCGCGGCGGAGCAATGTCGGGGTACTGCTCCAGCGGCAGCGTAAAGATGGACAACGCCCCCGCCAGCATGATGACGATGGCAATGACCCACGCAAAAATGGGCCGGTTGATAAAAAACTGCGCCATGAACTGCGACCTTAGCTATTACTTCGAGGAGTTGGCAGCACGCAGTGCAGCGGCGGCGGCTTTGGGGTCCACTGGCTTATCAGCCGCCCGCTTGCTCAGATCAATCTCCACGGCATTGACCTGATCGCCTGGCTTGATGCGCTGAAAGCCATCAACCACCACGCGCTCTCCGGCCTGCAGGCCGCTGTCCAGCAGCCAGTTCACGCCTATTGCACGCCCCAGCTCCACCGTGCGCTTTTCGACGATGTCATCGCTCTTGACCACCAGCACACTGGGGCGCCCTGTCAAGTCCCGCGTGACCGAACGCTGGGGCACCAAGATAGCTTCGGGGGCCAGACCCGTGGGCAGCTGTGCCTGCACGAACATGCCGGGCATCAAGATGCCATCGGGGTTAGGCACCACCGCACGCAGCGTGACCGTACCCATGGTGGTGTTGACGATCAGGCCAGAGAACTCCAGCTTGCCTTCATGCCCGTAAGTGCTGCCATCTTCCAGCCGGATGCGCACGGGAACCCGGTCACCTTCCACTTTTTGATAGCGGCCTGCGGCCCAGTCATTGCGCAATTGCAGCAAATCTGCGGTGGACTGGGTGAAGTCCACGTACATGGGGTCCATCTGCACAATGGAAGTCAGCGGTGTGGTCTGGTTGGCCGTGACCAGCGCTCCAGGCGTGACGCTAGACAGACTGATGCGCCCGCTAATGGGCGCTTCAATGCGGCTGTACTTGAGGTTGATGCGGGCCGTTTCGACATTGGCCTTGGCCACTGCCACATCAGCGCGCGCCTGCTTGGCAGCGGCCTGGCTTTCGTCAAATGCCTGCTGACTGATGGCAGTAATCTTGACCAGCTGGGCATTGCGGCGTGCCGTTGCTTCCAGGGTTTGCTGGCTGGCTTCTGCCTTGGCCAACGCGGCCACTGCGCTGGCCTCTGCTGCACGCAGGCTGGATGCATCCAGCTGGTACAGGGGCTGCCCCTGCTTGACCATGCCGCCTTCTGTAAACAGCCGCTTTTGCACGATCCCGCTGACCTGAGGCCGCACTTCAGCGCTCAAGAATGCGTTGGTGCGTCCGGGCAGATCGGTATCCAGAACCTGGCTTTGCTTTTGCAAAACGACCACGCCCACCTTGGCAAATGCTGCCTGTGCCTCGGGTGCATCGGACTTGTTGCCACAAGCACTGAGCAAGGCGACTGCCAACATCACGGCGACCATGCCTGCTGTGCGTTGCAACTGCTGGTGCGCAGGTAAAAAATGATCCGGCAAACGGTCAGCGGCACGTAAAAAGGCAGAAGCAAACGTCATGAGAGCAATCAAAGATTCGGAAAACGATGCCATTCTCAGCCCGCAATGTTGCGCTTGTGTAAAGCATTGGGCGAAAAATAGGGGAAATGCATAGCAACACGCGCAGATGGAATGCGCACTCACCTCTGTTTAGCATTCACGCACGAATGTTTCCCAGTCGATGGAGCGAACAGATTTGTAACACTGCTTGGCACCGTTCACACCAACTTATTGGTGAAGTCGTCAGCAATTCACAGCCTGCATACAAAAACAGCCCCGCTCAGCGGGGCTGTTGCATGCTTCAAGCCCGGTCAGGCAGTAGGAGTGGCCCGCAACGCTGCGCGCAATTGCTCGCCCACTTCCGGGCGATCGGCAAAAGCATCGGTGGGATTGTTCATCTCCAGAATGTCATCCATGCGCGTCTTGACATTCCCCAGCGCATGCGGGTGGCTGAAGATGTAGAACTGGTTATCAGCCATGGCTGCAAACACTTTGCTGGCAATGTCTTGCGCCGTCACCTTGCCTGAGCTGACCGCCTTTTGCGACATGGCACGCGCAATCTTCTGGCTGGTGGTGACGCCCTGCGGGTTGACCACATCAGGGCGGTTGCGCTCGCTGTGGGCAATGCCAGTGGGCACAAAGTAGGGGCACAGCACGCTGCAGTGCACCTGGTCCGTCACCAGGCGCAGGTCCTGGTAAAGCGTCTCCGTCAGGCTGACCACGGCATGCTTGCTGACGTTGTACACACCCATATTGGGCGGCGCCAGCAAACCGGCCATGCTGGCGGTGTTGACGATGTGGCCCTGCCAGCTGGGGTCTTGCCGTGCTGCCTCCAGCATCATGGGTGTGAAAAGACGCACACCATGAATGACGCCCCACAGGTTCACGCCCAACACCCATTCCCAGTCGCGCACGGATTGCTCCCACAGCAAACCACCACCGCCAACACCAGCGTTGTTGAATACAAAGTGGGGAGCGCCCAAGGTGGCTTGCACCTCTGCGGCCAGTTTTTCCATGGCTTGGGCATCACTGACATCCACCTTGCAGGCCATCACCTGCTTGGCACCCAGGCTGCGCGCTTGCTCAGCGGCTTTGGCCAATGCATCGGCCTGCACATCCACCAGCACCAGGCGCATGCCTGCTTTGGCACCTATGCGCATGCACTCCAGACCAAAGCCTGAACCTGCGCCAGTCAGCACGGCGGTCTTGCCCGCCAATCCATTGAGCATGTTTGTCTCCTTTTATGACCTAGGTTTTTTTATGACGAAGGGGTGGCACGTAAAAAAGGCAGCACATGGCTGCCTTTGCGCGGTTGCTTAGACCAGTTTGACCAGTTGCTTGCCGAAGTTCTTGCCCTTGAGCAAGCCCAGGAATGCTTGTGGTGCGCTTTCAATACCTTGCGCAATGGTCTCGCGTGGGCGCAGCTTGCCTTGCGCCACCAGGGTGGCCAGCTCGGTCAGCGCCTCGGGCCACACTTGCATGTGCTCGCTGACGATGAAACCCTCTATCTTCATGCGGTTGACCAAAATCAGAGCCGGGTTTTGCAAAGGCAGGCTCTGGCCGTCGTAGCCAGCAATCATGCCGCACATGGCAATGCGCGAGAACGCATTGGCGCGCAGCAGCACCGCATCCAGAATGTGGCCGCCCACGTTTTCAAAATAGCCGTCAATACCGTTGGGGCAAGCCTCTTTGAGCGCCTTGCTCATGGACTTCACATCTGGGTGCAGCTTGTAGTCAATGCACACATCAAAGCCCAGCTCGTTGGTTGCGTAGGCACATTTTTCTGGCCCACCGGCAATACCTACGACACGGCAGCCACGGGCTTTGGCCAAGGCGGCAAAAGCACTGCCAACCGCCCCGGTAGCGGCACTGACAACCATGGTCTCGCCCGCCTTGGGGTTGATGATTTTCACCAGGCCATACCAGGCCGTGACACCGGGCATGCCCACGGCGCCCAGGTAATACGACAGCGGGACGTGCTGGGTATCGACCTTGCGCAGCATGCCGGGGGCATCGCCATCCACCACGCTGTACTCCTGCCAGCCGCCCATGCCAACCACCTTGTCGCCTACTGCGAACTTGGCGTGGCGGCTTTGCACCACCTCACCGACAGTGCCGCCAATCATGACCTCGCCCAAAGGCTGGCTGGCTGCATAGCTTTTGGAGTCATTCATGCGACCGCGCATGTAGGGGTCCAGGCTCAGGTAGTGGTGGCGCACCAGTACCTGCCCCTCTTGCAGCGCAGGCGTATCGACAGTTACGAGCTTGAAGTTGCTGACCGCAGCTTCGCCTTGCGGGCGGTTGTCCAGCAGGATTTGTTGATTGCGTGGCATGGTTTATCTCCTTTTAAATAGCTAACAGCGCTTGATGAACAAGCGTTAGAGGGCAATTTCATTCAAAGAACTCATGCCAGCGCCTGCTGGCCTGAGAGTCAATCCGTAGCAATGACCGTCTGTGTCTGGCCCGCTTTTTGGCCAGGCTTTACCGTACGCGGCATGTACTTGAAGGTACCTGTTGCATGGGTGCACAAACGACCGTCACTGTCATACACCTTGCCATCGCAGTAAGCCATGGTCTTGGTGCGGTGCAGCACCAGCCCCTTGGCTACCAAAGGGCCTCGTGCAGCTTGCATGAAGCTGGTTTTCATTTCAATGGTGACGCAGCCAAAGTCATCACTTTCCAGACTGCGTGCTGCCACTGCCATGGTCACGTCCAGCAGCGTCATGCTGGCACCACCGTGGGTCACATCAAAAGTGTTCAGGTGCTCAGGTTGGGCGGTGTAGCGCAGTTCCGATTCACCGTTCTCCATCTTGTGCAGCGTAAAGCCCAAATGGTTCACAAAGGGAATGGGATGGTTGCCAAAACTTAGCATAGGTTGTCTCCGTGGGCGCTTAAGAAATCGCCGCAAGCATAGCGGCGTGCAGCCTGTGCGCGAGACACAAAGATGTCACATTGCGGTGATGGCGACATTCTCATTGCGCGATGGCTCACCCCAGCACCGCACTCACGCCACCATCCACTGCGACCCACTGGCCGGTAATGTGCTTGCCTGCATCGCTGGCCAGCAGCACGGTCAGTCCCTTCAAGCCTTCATCGTCACCCAGGCGGCGCAGCGGTGCACGGCTGGTCATCACATCTTCGCCCATGGTGTCAATCAGCACCTCAGCCATCTTGGTGCGAAAGAAACCGGGGCAAATCGCATTCACATTGATATTGCGCGGCCCCCACTCGGCAGCCAGTGCACGGGTGAAGTTCAGCACCGCACCCTTGGAGGTGTTGTAGGCAATGGTTTTCATCTCCACCGGGTTGCCGCCCAGGCCAGCAATCGATGCCAGATTGATAATGCGCCCGCCGTGCTCGAGCATGCCTGCTTTTGCCACCGCCTGACTGAGCAAAAAGTAGCCGCGAATATTCAGGTTCATCACCTTGTCCCACGCCGCCGTGGGGTGGTCTTCTGCAGGCGCACCCCAGCTGGCACCCGCGTTGTTGACCAAAATATCTATCTGCCCCACAAGTTGCGTGGTCTCGTGCACCAGACGATGAATGTCTGCCTCATTAGCGCAATCGGCGGCAATCCACTGCGCGTTGATGCCCTGCGCTTTCAACATGTCTGCCGCCTGCTCCAGATCCCCCGCCTTGCGCGACGTAAGCACCACGCGCGCACCCGCTTCGCCCAGCGCCTGCGCCATCTGCAACCCCAAACCGCGTGAGCCCCCGGTTACCAAAGCGGTTTTGCCTTTGAGGTCAAACAGTTGTTGCACGCTGCGTGTCATAGCTTGTATCTCCTGCGATAGCTTGAAAAGTGAAGGGAAAAGTCACGGGACAGGTCTCGATTTCATTGTGCGTGGGCAACGCGCCTGCGGCCTGTCGCCATGGCGAAGCCAAAGCCTAGTGAATGCACCAAGAAAAAATTTACACAGCGCCATCAAAAAACTGTACATTCATACAGTCACTGTTGTTTTATACATACCTATGTTTGCAACCTCTACTCCCCAAGACCTGCCCTGCTTTACCGTTGCCCTGTGCGACTACCCCAGCCTGCCCGACAACGAGCGCCAGCGTGCTGAAGCGCGCTACGCCCGCACACTGGCGCGCCAGCTCGGCGGAGAGCCCCAAGTGGCCCACGCGCTGCGCACTATTGAAAGCCTGGAAGACGCGCCCCCAGAAGAGATCACCGAAGAAGTCAAAGCCATTTACCACCGCTGGATAAAAGCTGCACGCGCAGCCGCTGAGGCCGGTATGCAAGGCCTGGGCGGTGAAGACGGCTGCTACTTTGAAGTGCGTCCGCAGTCTGATTGACGGATTGACTGATTTATTAAAAAGAGAGCTGCCAACGCTTACAAGCAAACGGTTTCAGATACTTTTTCATCTAAAACCTTTTAAACACAAGCGTTGGTAGCTCCTTTTTATTTATGTTCAACGTGTTGTGCAGGCTGTCTGACTGCATCGTCCATGGGCGTTGAGGCTAGCGCTGCATCCAAGCAACAATGCGCAGCGACAAGCGCCAGCCTCGCACCTAGAATCGTTCCAACAATTGAACGAGGACGAGGCTATGACCAGTATTCCCCCGGCTGACCCTGACACGCTCGACACCCCCCTGCATGCACTGCACGAAGAACTCGGCGCACGCATGGTGCGCTTTGCAGGCTACCGAATGCCCGTGCAATACCCGCAAGGCCTGGTAGCAGAGCACCGTCATACGCGTGAGCAGGCCAGCCTGTTTGATGTCTCGCACATGGGGCAGATCAGTGTCAGCGGCCCTTCTGCCGCTGCGGCTTTGGAGCAAATTCTGCCCATTGACGTCATGGATCTCGGTCTTAACCGCCAGCGCTACGCTTTGCTGCTGGCCGAAAACGGCGGCATCCTGGATGACCTGATGGTGGTCAACCGCGGCCAGGACTACCTGCTCATCGTCAATGCCAACTGCAAGCACGAAGATCTGGACTGGATTCAGTCACACATCGGCCATGAATGTACGGTGCAAGCCCTGCCAGACATGGCCCTGCTTGCGCTGCAAGGCCCGCAAGCAGGGGCGGTGCTGCAGCGTCCCGTGCCAGCCACCAGTCTGCTCAGCTTCATGCAGGGCACACCCTTTGATTTCAAGGACGCACGCGGCTACATCACACGCAGCGGCTACACCGGCGAAGACGGCTTTGAAATCTCGCTGCCCGCCAGCCATATTGAAGCCTTTGCGCGCTGGGTGCTCAAACAGCCCGGCGTACAGCCCGCAGGTTTGGGCGCACGCAACACCCTGCGGCTGGAAGCCGGTCTGTGCCTGTACGGCACCGACATGGACGCCACCACCACACCAACCCAGGCTACGCTTAACTGGAGCATTCCCAAAGTACGTCGCACAGGCGGCCAGCGTGCCGCAGGTTTTATCGGAGCCGATGTGGTGCTGCCACAAATTGAAGGCAGCGCCCCGGTAGATACCGTGCGCGTCGGCCTGCACGCCATGGAGCGGGTGCCCGTGCGCGATGGCACGCCTTTGCACATTCCTGATGGCGCGGCCATCGGCTATGTCACCAGCGGCTCATTGGCCCCCACTTTAGATCGCCCCATCGCCATGGGCTATGTGCCACCGGCACATGCACAGATCGGCACGCGCATTGACGCTTTGGTGCGCGGCAAACCGGTTGCCATGGAAGTGGTTCCACTGCCTTTTGTAGGCACACGCTATCGCAAAAACTAGGCCGTATTGGTGCTGTAGCGCGCCACAGTCATTGCAAACCGCTAAAGTGTCAGCCATTCAGACATGCCCATGCATGTCATGACCTGCCAACGTTAATTGAGTACCGGAGTTCTACCTCATGAGCATCAAGTTTTCCAAAGAACACGAATGGATCAACGCCGCCAACCCGCAGGCGGCTGTTGTGGGCATCACTGTCCACGCCCAGGACGCGCTGGGTGATGTGGTGTTTGTAGACCTGCCCGCCGTGGGCACCACCTTCCAGCAAGGCGATATCACTGGCGTGGTGGAGTCTGTCAAAGCCGCCGCCGACGTCTACATGCCCGTGACGGGCGAAATTGTGGAAGTGAATGAAGCCCTGCGCGCCGATCCTTCGCTGGCCAATTCCGACCCGCTGAACGCCGGCTGGTTCTTCAAGGTCAAGCTCAGCGACCCCAGCCAGCTCGATGGCCTGATGGATGAAACTGCTTACGGCGACTTCGCAGCCAACAGCTAAGCGACCCAACGGCCAGATCCACCGGCTCACATTTCGATGGGTCTGCCGTTCACCCAAAGTGGCCTGATGGCGCATTGTCAGGTCCATGGGGCACGCCGCTTTGGCGACCCCTTCCCGCGCACGGCAATGAGGGAGGTTGGATGATGAATCAGCGACTGCAAGCACCCTTGTCTCAACTGCACGAGGGCGACGCTTTTGCGCGACGCCACATTGGCCCCAGTGCGCAGGACGAAGCGCACATGCTGCACACCATTGGCCTGCCATCACGCCAGGCACTGGTTGACGCCCTGGTTCCCGCCAATATTGCGCGCCATACGCCCATGGACTTGCCGCCATCGGCCACTGAATACGAAGCGCTGCAAGAACTCAAAGCCATTGCCGGTCGCAATCGCATCCTCAAAAGTTTTATTGGCCAAGGCTATTACGGCACGCACACCCCTGGCGTTATCCAGCGCAACATCTTGGAAAACCCGGCCTGGTACACCGCCTACACGCCTTATCAGGCGGAAATTTCACAAGGCCGGCTGGAGGCCTTGCTGAATTTTCAAACTATGGTGTGCGACCTTACCGGCATGCCCATTGCCAACGCCTCCATGCTCGATGAAGCCACCGCAGCAGCAGAGGCCATGGCTTTGGCACGCCGCTGCTCCAGCGCCAGCAGCAACGTTTTTCTGGTGCATCCCGACGTGCACCCACAGACACTGGAAGTGCTGCGCACCCGTGCAGAACCCATGGCCTGGAGCATTGCTTGCCCGCAAGACCATGCCGCCTTTACCACCGCATTGCTCAGCCCGCACTTTGGCGCACTGGTGCAGTACCCCAGCAGCACCGGCTCCATCGATGACTGGCGCGAAGCCGCCACGCACTGCCACAGCCACAAAGCCTTGCTGATTGCCGCCACGGATTTGCTGGCGCTGACCTTGCTGACACCTCCCGGTGAATGGGGGGCAGACATCGTCGTTGGTAACAGCCAGCGCCTGGGCATGCCCATGGGAGCGGGTGGACCGCATGCGGCATTCATGGCGTGCCAAGACGCGCACAAGCGCTCCTTGCCAGGCCGTCTGGTCGGTGTCAGTGTCGATGTGCAGGGTGCACCCGCCTTGCGCTTGGCACTTCAAACACGCGAGCAGCACATCCGCCGGGAAAAAGCCACCTCTAATATCTGTACAGCGCAAGTCCTGCCCGCAGTAATAGCCAGCATGTACGCGGTCTATCACGGCCCCCAAGGCCTGCGAGATATTGCGCTGCGCATTGCCGGACTGACTGCTGCACTGGCACAAGGGCTGGAGGAGCTGGGGCTGACACTTGAGCACGCCACCGCGTTTGACACCCTGACTGTCATTGCGCCTAAAAATGCATTAAACATTGCTACCCGCGCTTTGCTGGCAGGCGTTAATCTGCGAAAAGTCTCTGAATCCTCCCTGGGCATATCGCTGGACGAAACCAGTACCCCAGCCGATGTTGGCTTGCTGCTGCGCTTGTTCGGGGCAAGCAGCCCTGCAGTCATTGAGACATCTGCAGCACCGCGCATTCCAGCCGCCTTGCAACGCAGCTCAGGCTATCTGTCACACCCGGTCTTTCACAGCCACCACAGCGAAACGGCCATGCTGCGCTACATACGCAGCCTGTCGGACAAAGACCTGGCGCTGGACCGCTGCATGATCCCGCTGGGCTCGTGCACCATGAAGCTCAACGCCACCAGCGAAATGCTGCCCATTACCTGGCCAGAGTTTGCACAGATTCACCCTTTTGCCCCCGCCGATCAGCAGCAAGGCTACGCCCTGCTTGACCAGCAACTGCGCGACTGGCTGTGCACCATCACCGGCTACGCCGGGGTGAGCCTGCAACCCAACGCTGGTTCGCAAGGTGAATACGCGGGCCTGCTGGCCATTCGCGCCTGGCACGCATCGCGCGGCCAGCCCGATCGCACAGTCTGCCTGATTCCATCCAGCGCGCACGGCACCAACCCTGCCAGCGCGCAAATGTGCGGCATGCAGGTGGTGGTGGTAGCTTGCGATGCGCAAGGCAATGTGGACATGAACGATCTGCGCATCAAGTGCGAGGCGCACAGCGACAAGCTGGCCTGCATCATGATCACCTACCCCAGCACGCACGGCGTATTTGAAGATTCAGTGCGCCCGCTGTGCGAACTCGTACACCAGCACGGCGGCCGTGTGTATGTAGACGGCGCCAACATGAATGCCCTGGTAGGCCTGGCCGCACCCGGCAATTTTGGCGGCGATGTCAGCCACCTCAATCTGCACAAAACCTTCTGCATCCCGCACGGAGGTGGGGGCCCCGGCGTCGGCCCGGTGTGTGTGGCGCAAGACCTGGTGCCGTTCCTGCCCGGGCATGCCACCGCTGGCAAGGCCGCGCTGGTAGGCGCCGTATCTGCCGCCCCTTATGGCAATGCAGCCGTTTTACCCATCAGCTGGATGTATATCCGCATGATGGGCCCCCAGGGCCTGCGCCACGCCACTGAAACGGCCATTTTGAACGCCAACTACATCAGCGCACGCCTGCAGGAGCACTACCCTACGCTGTATGCCGGCCCTGGTGGGCTTGTTGCCCACGAATGCATTCTGGATCTGCGCCCTCTCAAGGAAACCAGCGGGGTCACGGCCGAAGACGTTGCCAAACGCCTGGTGGACTACGGCTTTCACGCCCCGACACTGTCCTTTCCTGTGCCCGGCACCCTGATGGTTGAGCCCACCGAGAGCGAACCTCTGCAAGAGCTGGATCGCTTCATTGACGCCATGCTGGCCATCCGTGCAGAAATTGAGCAAGTTGAAAACGGCACGTGGCCGCGTGATGACAACCCGCTCAAAAATGCGCCCCATACAGCATCTGTGCTGCTGCAAGAGACATGGGCGCACCCATACAGCCGCGCAGAGGCAGCGGGCACCGCAACGCTGGCTACCAAATACTGGCCCCCCGTTGCGCGCATCGACAATGTGCATGGCGACCGTCATCTGGTATGCACCTGCCCCCCGCTGGAGACTTACCTGAGTTAAGCCCCGGACCATCTGCCGCCACATTGTTCTCTGATCAGTCAAGCACTTACACTGCGGCTCTTGCTCCAGCCGCGCGCTGCCATTTATGAGTCGTCCAGACCTTTCTTTCCTGATCAACCGCGAAGACGCCCCATCACAGCCCCCATTGCCTCCTGAACTGGATGTGGCACCACTGGATGCATTGCCGTCATTCGATTTCCCGGATGAGCTGCCGGGCGATGATCCGCTGGCCGCGCTCATTGCAGAGCTGCGCAATTACCAAAATGAGCTGGAAATCCAGAACAAAGTACTGGATTACAGCCAGGCCGTAGCGGAAAGTGCTTCTGAGCGCTTTGAGGCGCTGTTTTCCAGCGTGCCCCTGCCTTTGCTGGTGCTGGATGAGCATGACATGGTCATTCAGGCCAATGCCATGGCACACAACGCATTCCAGGCGGAAGGGCATGACCGGCTGCTGGTTTCTTTTATGCCCTTTGTCTGCCCCACAGACACCGATCGGGTGGCCCAGGCCTTTCTGAGCGCCCGGGTGCAAGGCAGCAGTGAAGCCCACGAGGTCGTTTTCACGCTGGGCAGCGGCGAGCAAATTCAAGGTGACCTGCACATTGCGTGCATCCAGATTCCGCAGCGCGAGGGGCCAGCCATCGCACAGTTCATGTGCGCCGTGGTTGACCAAGGCCCCCTGCTGGCAGAACGCCATCAATTGCAAGAGCGCAATGACCAGCTGTATGCCAGCGAACGACGGCTTGAATCCGTCATCAACTCTTCGCTCGACGCCATCATTTGCGTCGACAAGGATCAGCGCATTACGGTGTTTAACCCCACCGCTGCAGCACTGTTTCTCTGCCCGGCCGCCGATGCACTGGGCAGCAAGCTGGAGCGTTTTTTGCCCGGCGCCGTTCACGCACTGGACTTTGCGCCCCTGACTACGCAAGCCATGCTGGGCGAAATGACGGCACGCACTGCCATGGGCAAAACTTTGCCGGTTGAAGTGGGCATGTCGTTTGAGCGACTGTCCGATGGCGAAGTCACCACGGTCTTTGCACGTGATCTCACCAGTCGCAAGCGTGCAGAAGCACAGCGCAGCGAGCTGGAGCTGCAACTGCGTGAATCCCACAAAATGCAAGCCCTGGGCACCATGGCTGGCGGAATTGCACACGACTTCAATAACATCGTCGGCGCCATCCTGGGCAATGTGGAGCTGGCCAAGGCTGATTGCGGCCACAACCCGCAAGCACTCGAAAGCCTGCTGGAAATTGAAAAAGCAGGTCGCCGCGCACGCGATCTGGTTCGACAGATTTTGACGTTCAGCCGCAATGAACCGCCGAAACGCTATGCCGTTCAGGCCCACGAAGTCATGCGCGATACAGAGCGCTTGCTGCGGGTTACCCTACCCCCAGCGATTGAATTGCATGTGAATGCACCGCATGAGCTGCCTTGCATGCTGGCAGACCCCACCCAGGTGGAACAGGCTCTTTTCAATCTCACGACCAATGCCGTACATGCACTGGGAGAGACACGCGGCCTGATTCGCATGGAAGCTACGCTGAGCATGTCCGAGCAGCGCATGTGCGATCGCCTGGGCCTTGCGCTGGGCGACTACATCGTCATTTCCGTACAGGACAACGGCCCGGGCATCCCCCCTGAAACCCTGCAGCGCATTTTTGAGCCCTTCTTTACAACCAAACCCGTAGGGCAAGGCACAGGGCTCGGTCTGGCGGTGGTTCACGGGGTCATGCGCACCCACGGTGGTGCTGTGGATGTTCACAGCCAGATGGGCATAGGCAGCAGCTTCACGCTGTATTTCCCCACGACCGTGGACCCAGACATTCTGGCTGATCGCCCGCCTGCGCCGCCGGCCAACTCTGCCATTAGTGCCGTCCCGCCTGCCAGCGCCACCCCCCAGGTGGATGCCCCCAAACATGTCATGTATGTCGATGATGACCAAGCCCTGGTTTCCTTGGTGCAAAGACTGCTGCGCCGCCGCGGCTATCAGGTGACTGGCTTTCTGGACCCGCGAGAAGCCACTGAGGCACTGCGCAAAAACCCGTTTTTCTACGATCTGGTGGTCACTGACTACAACATGCCCGGGTACTGCGGTGTCGATTTGGTGCGCGACTCCAAAATCATTCGACCCGATCTGCCTGTCGCGCTGGCCTCTGGCTATATCACCGCAGAAATTGAAGCCCAGGCTATTGCTGCGGGCGCGATGGCCTTGATTTACAAGCCCAATGATGTCGATGAACTGTGTGAAACAGTGGATCGCCTCATTCACCCCAAACTCTGAGTATTTTGTTCACTGCGCCCCGCCCCACTTGTCTTTATGAAGACGAGCACCTGCTTGTGCTCGATAAACCCGCAGGCTTGCTGTCCGTACCCGGGCGAGGACCAGACAAGCAAGATTGTCTGATCCACCGCGCACTGCAAGACTGGCCGGATGCTCTGGTCGTGCACCGGCTGGACATGGCAACCTCTGGCTTGCTTATTTTCGCCCGCAGCAAAGAGGTTCAACGCATTCTGGGTGACGCATTTGCTGCCCGGCAGGTGTACAAGCGCTACACAGCCATCGTGCATGGCCATGTTGCTGCAAATGCTGACAATTCCTGGAGTCTGGTGGATGCCCCCCTGATCTGCGACTGGGAGCGCAGGCCGCTGCAAATGGTTGACGCTGTAACAGGCAAACCCAGTTTGACGCAATACCGGCCCGCCTCCGATCAAGCAGGCGTTCCCGGTGGCTGCACCCGGCTGTGCCTGGAGCCTGTGACAGGGCGATCACACCAGCTCAGGGTGCACATGATGCACATCGGCCACCCGATGCTGGGCGATGCTTTGTACGCGCCCGCGCCGGTTGCAGCGCTGAGCCCTCGACTCTTTTTGCACGCCATGGAGCTGAAGTTCACGCATCCCGTGCATGGCAACCCGCTGCACATCGAAAGCCCTGCACCGTTTTAAGGCATTGCACTGCAGCGGTGCTGGTCTGGTGCAATGGTGCAACACCACAAAAATGCAGTTTTACTGCAACCATAACTACGCATTTATTTTGATTTTTCGCAGCCAAATGCAAACTTTCCTGCGCGCCTTCTCGCTATAGATACAAACCCGGTTGCGTCCTCTATGGGCTAATTTTTAAGCTTGCACCCTTAGCGTCAGGCATGCAATTTGCAGTCATCTTTTCTGAAACTGCCTGATGTAAAACTAACTAAGAGGACATTGAACCATGCGTGCTTCGTTTCGTTTGAAAACTGTTGTGGCTACTTTGGGTCTGCTTGGCGCAGCCGTGACTGGCCAAGTCCACGCACAAAATATCAAATTTGCCATGGTGATTCCCACCACTGGCCCTCTGACACAGTACGGGGACATGGTCAAGGAAGGTGTTTCCACAGCCGTTGAGCAAATCAATGCAGCGGGTGGCATCAATGGCAAGAAAATCGAATTGACGGCTGTCGATGATGCATGCGAGCCCAAGCAAGGTCCTGTAGCGGCCAACCGCGTGGTTAACAGCAAAATCGGCTACGTCATTGGCCCCGTCTGCTCGGGCGCTTCGATTGCCGCAGCACCTATCTATAACAACGAAGGCGTTGTCGTTGTTACGCCCTCTGCCACATCGCCAGCACTGACTGAAGGCAAGAACTTCCACTTCATCTTCCGCACCATTGGCCGCGATGACCAGCAAGGGCCTGCAGCAGCCAAGTTCATCATCGAAAAAGCCAAGCCAAGCAAAGTTGCTGTCTTGCACGACAAGCAGTCGTACGGGCAAGGCATTGCCTCTTCCGTTCGCGATGAACTGCAAAAGGCCAAGGTCAACGTCGCCTTGTTTGAAGGCATCAATGCCGGCGACAGCGATTACTCCGCCATCATCACCAAGCTCAAGGGCGCTGGCGTTGACTTTGTGTACTACGGTGGCTATCACCCCGAAATGGGTCTGCTACTGCGCCAAGCTTCTGAGCAAGGCCTGAAAGTACGCATGATGGGACCTGAAGGTGTGGGCAACCCTGAAGTCAACGCCATTGCTGGCAACTCTGTCGAAGGCATGCTGGTGACACTGCCTGCTGACTTTGCATCCAACCCCAAGAACGCAGCCATTGTCAAAGCGTTCGAAAGCAAGAAGCGCAATCCTTCCGGCGCTTTCCAGCTGACCGCTTATGCCGCAACACAAGCAATTGCTGAAGGCATCAAGGCCGTGGGCGACAACCCACAAAAAGTAGCTGACCACCTGCACAAGGCAACGATTGACACCGTGATTGGCCCCGTTTCCTGGAACAAGCAAGGCGACCTGAGCGCATTTGATTTCCAAATTTTCCAATGGCACAAGGACGGCAGCAAATCCATTGCAGCCAAGTAAACCGTAGCCAAAGAAATAGCCCACAGCGCTTGCCTCTAAGCCTGTGGGCTTTTCAGTTCACCGCTTGCTTTGCTGCGCCCCCCCTTTTTGTTAGACCTCCGCGCACATGAACGAATTTCTCCCCCAGCTGCTACAGCAGCTTTTCAATGGCCTCTCTCTGGGAGCCATTTACGCCCTGATCGCCATTGGCTACACCATGGTCTACGGCATCATCGGCATGATTAATTTTGCGCATGGCGACATCTACATGATCGGTGCCTATGTGGGTCTGGTCACGCTGTCTGCCGTGGGCATTCAGGGCACCGTACCCATCTGGATGGTGATTGGCCTGATGCTGATCGTTGCCGTCATCCTCACCGGCATCTATGGTTTTGCTGTTGAGCAAGTCGCCTATAAGCCTGTACGCAACAGCCCCAGACTGGTGGCGTTGATTTCGGCCATCGGTATGTCCATTTTTCTGCAAAACTGGGTTGCTCTGGGCCAGGGCGCGCGTGACATGGCCGTGCCATCCTTGCTGCCGGGCGCATTGCAGTTTGAGATGGGAAATGGCTTTGAAGTCTTTATCCCCTACACCCGTATCTTGATCATTGCCGTGGCAGTGGTGCTGATGATCTTGCTGACGATCTACATCAAGCACTCACGCATGGGCCGCGCTTCACGTGCATGCTCGCAAGACATGCACATGGCCAGCCTGCTGGGCATCAATACCAACCGCGTGATCTCGTTCACCTTCATCTTGGGTGCCATGCTCGCCGCCGTGGGTGGTGTCCTGATTGCCCTGGCTGTGGGCAAGCTCAATCCATTCATTGGCTTTATTGCTGGCATCAAAGCCTTCACTGCCGCTGTTCTGGGCGGTATCGGCAGCATTCCTGGCGCCATGCTGGGGGGTGTCATTTTGGGCGTCGCCGAGACGCTGGCCGCCGCCTACATTTCCTCGGAATACAAAGACATCGTGGCGTTCAGCCTGCTCGTGCTCATTTTGCTTTTCCGCCCCACAGGCTTGCTGGGTAAACCTGAAGTGGAGAAAGTTTGATGCAGCGTCTTCTCTTGAACCTGGGCCCAGCGCTGATGGCTGCGGTCATTACGGCTTTGGTGGTTACCCCGATTTTTGGTCTGCAGCTGCAGCGCGTAGGCGGTCAGATGAGCCTGGAGCCCCACTGGAGCTACGTGCTGTGGGCGGCGCTGCTCGTCTTTGTCGTGCAACTGCTCAAGCCGGCAATCAAAGGTGCCACCAAAAGTATTGTCTTGCCCCGCGTGCCCAGCCTGTCGCCCGGTGTGCGCAATGCCTTGATTTTTGCCACCCTGCTCATGGCCGTGTCCTGGCCGTTCTTTGCAGGCCGCAACGCAGTGGACATTGCCACGCTGGCCATGATTTACGTCATGCTGGGGCTGGGTCTGAACATTGTGGTGGGCTTTGCTGGCTTGCTGGATCTGGGCTTTGTCGGTTTTTATGCCGTCGGTGCCTATACCTACGCCCTGCTGTTTCACTGGGCGGGCTGGAGCTTCTGGGAAGCGCTGCCGCTGGCGGGCGCCGTAGCTGCCCTGTTCGGTTTTGTGCTGGGCTTTCCGGTATTGCGCCTGCGCGGTGACTATCTGGCGATTGTGACCTTGGGCTTTGGCGAAATCATTCGCCTGCTGCTGATCAATTTGAACGACTGGACGGGCGGCCCTGACGGCATCTCCGGCATCCCCAAGCCTACGGTCATGGGCTTTGAGATGAGCCGCAACGCCAGCGTGGAAGGCGGCACCACATTTCACCAGCTGATGGGCTGGGAGTTCAGCTCCGTGCACATGGTCATTTTCCTGTACCTGATGGCACTGATGCTGGCCCTGGTCACGCTGTGGATCTCCAACCGCTTGATCCGCATGCCCATTGGCCGTGCCTGGGAAGCTTTGCGTGAAGATGAGATTGCCTGCCGCTCACTGGGCCTGAGCCCTATGCGCATCAAGCTGTCGGCCTTCACCCTGGGAGCCATGTTTGCCGGCTTTGGTGGGGCGTTCTTTGCCGCCCGCCAGGGCATTGTGAACCCCGAATCCTTCACTTTTATCGAGTCAGCACTGATCTTGGCCATTGTGGTGCTCGGTGGTATGGGCTCTCAACTGGGTGTGATCGTGGCTGCCATCTTGATTACCGTGCTGCCGGAACTGGCGCGTGAGTTCTCGGAATACCGCATGCTGATTTTTGGTCTGGTCATGATCTTGATGATGGTGTGGCGTCCACAGGGGCTGTTCCCCGTGACGCGACCTCAGGTGCAAGTGCCGCAGAAAACGGCCCCTTAATACCTTCCATCCCATGCACACATTGAAGAAGAAACTCCAACATGCATAGCAGCCATTTGTTGGACGTCAAGGATCTGAGCATGCGCTTTGGCGGATTGCTTGCGGTCGATAGCGTCAACCTCGAACTTAGCGAGAAGCAAATTCTCGCCATCATTGGCCCCAATGGGGCCGGTAAAACCACGGTCTTTAACTGCATCAGCGGCTTCTACACGCCCACCAGCGGCAGCGTGATTTTGCAGGGCCAGAGCATTGCCGGTTTAGGCAGTCACACGGTGGCGCGCAAAGGTGTCGTCAGAACGTTCCAGAACGTGCGTTTATTCAAAAGAATGACGGCCCTGGAAAACCTGCTGGTTGCACAGCACCAGAAGAACCGGGCATCGGTTTTGGCCGGACTGTTCAACACCCCCAGCTTTCGCCGCCAGGAGTCAGAAGCCATGGAGCGCAGCCTGCACTGGCTGGACTACATGGGCCTGCGTGAATTTGCCAACCGTGAGGCCGGCAACCTGGCCTATGGCCACCAGCGCCGTCTGGAAATTGCGCGCTGCATGATCACCGAGCCCAAGGTGTTGATGCTGGACGAGCCAGCAGCGGGCCTGAACCCCCAGGAAAAGCTCGACCTGCAAGCCCTGATCCGCCAGTTGCGTGACCAGTATGGCGTGGCCATTTTGCTGATCGAACACGATATGGGTCTGGTGATGGGCGTGTCTGAGCGCATTACCGTCATGGAATATGGCAAGCCCATTGCCCATGGCACGCCGCAAGAAGTGAGAAACAATGAGCGGGTCATCAAGGCCTATCTGGGAGAAGCCTGATGACGCAATCCAACCCCATGCTCAAGCTTGAGCACATCAGCACCCACTACGGCTCTATCTGTGCGGTAGACAAGGTGTCTTTGCATGTGAACCAGGGTGAGATTGTCAGTCTGATCGGCTCCAACGGTGCGGGTAAAACCTCGCTGCTGATGACCGTCTGCGGCAACCCGCGCGCCACCGGTGGCAGTATTCACTTTGAAGGCGAAGACATCACCAACCTGGCCACGCACCACATCATGCAGCGCGGCATTGCCGTCTCTCCGGAAGGTCGCCGTATTTTTCCGGACCTTACGGTCGTGGAGAACTTGCAGATGGGCGCTTTCTTCCTGAGCAAGCAAGACATTGAGGCGGGCATTGAGCATGTGTTTCACCTGTTCCCGCGCCTCAAAGAGCGCGCGCCCCAGCGGGCAGGCACCATGTCCGGTGGCGAGCAGCAGATGCTGGCCATTGGCCGCGCCCTGATGTCCAAACCCCGCTTGCTGCTGATGGATGAGCCCACACTGGGCCTGGCGCCGCTGATCATTGCGCAGATTTTTGACATCATTCAAACCATCCGCAGTGAAGGCGTGACCGTTTTCCTTGTCGAACAAAATGCCAACCGCGCCTTGCAAATTGCAGACCGCGGCTACGTGCTGGAGACCGGCAAGCTGGTGCTGGAAGACACCGGCGCCAACCTGCTCAAGAACGACGCAGTGCGCAAAGCCTATCTGGGCGGGTAAAGGTCATTCAATAAAAAGAGCTACCAATGCTTGCTGATGCTAGCTTTCAGAACGTATTCATACTGAAAACAAGCACTGGCAAGCGCTGGTAGCTCTTCTTTTACGAATATCACTTCACCCACCACCCGACCCGCGCTGTCAGCGCTGTCGAGCGAAGGTTTGCTGTAAAGGCAAAACGCAAAGCTGCAGGCAGTACGATGACAGCCATGAAACCTCAGCTCTACATCCTCACTGGTGGCTCACGCGGCATGGGTCTGGCCATGGCCCGCCAAATTCTCAGCCAGGGCCACCACCTGCTGACCATTGCACGCCAGCGCAATGAAGATTTGGATTTGCTCGCCCAGCAGCATCAGGCCCAGCTCAGTCAATGGCAGCATGATCTGGCCGAGCCATACGCTGCCGCCGAGCAATTGCAGCAGTGGCTGGGCACGCACCATGCACAAAACTTTGACCGCGTGGTGCTCATCAACAATGCCGGCGTCATTCCGCCCATTGCCCCACTGTCCCACACCGACTGGGCCGCTATCAGTCAGGCCCTGCGCGTAGGTCTGGAAGCGCCCATGATCCTGACTTCCGCATTCCTTCAAGCCACACAGGAATGGGAGATTCAGCGCCAGGTACTCAACATCTCCTCGGGTTTAGGCCGCCGTGCGATTGCCTCACAAGCAACCTACTGCGCAGCCAAAGCGGGCATGGACCATTTTTCTGTATCCGTGGCACTGGATGAAGCCGCCAAACCTAATGGGGCCAAGATCTGCTCACTCGCACCCGGCGTGATCGACACCGACATGCAGCTGCAATTGCGCAGCGCCAGTGCGCAGGCTTTTCCAGATGTGGATCGGTTTGCCAACCTCAAGCAAAGCGGAGCGCTGACCTCGGCTGAAGATGCTGGCGCTCGCGTTCTGGCATGGCTCGATCGTGCTGACTTTGGCCAGCCTGTAGTGGCCGATGTCCGGCAGGCTTGAGCCCAAGCCTTGATGCCCAAACGGAATGCATTTTTTGTTCGTTTTGAATTCTCTTTGAGCATTCCAGCGCTAATATCGACGATTCCCAAGAACCTGTTTGCGCCAAGTGGGCCACACAGCGCTGCACCACCCGATCGGTGGTAGCAGCCCGTGATCAACCTGCCACAAACCCCGGCAGGCTGTGCGCAGACTAGGTTCATACAGGTACTCCATGTCGATGGCCCCCACCCTTGTGCCATCTAAGGGCCCACAAATTCGCTTGAAAATGGTTTTTGTTCTGCATTGCAATGTCAGAACCAACCGCTGTTTTAGATGTCTGTGTTTTTGGAGACCTTCATGTACCGCAAACTGATCACCTGCACCACATTGGCTTTGGCTGCTGGTGCCGCAGCACCCGCTTTTGCCCAGTCGGCAGACCAGTACCCCAGCAAGCCCATTCGCCTGGTGATTCCATTTCCTCCAGGTGGCGGTACCGACATCCTCTCGCGCGTGATGGCCAACAAGCTGACAGAAGCCACCAAGTGGACCGTGGTTCCCGAGAACAAAGCCGGCGCTGGCGGCACCATTGGTATCTCTGAAGCGGTCAAAGCACCAGCCACAGGCTACGACATGGTGATGGGCCAGAAAGACAACCTGATTCTGGGCCCCTACCTCTACAAGAATCTGCCCTGGAACCCGCTCAAGGATCTGACGCCCGTGGCACACGTGGCCTACACGCCCGTCATCATCGCCACCAGCGTGAACTCCCCGTACAAAACAATTGCTGACGTGGTTGCCGCCGCCAAGGCCCACCCCAGCAAGGTGACCTACGGCTCGCCAGGCAACGGCACCAGCATTCACATTGCTGGCCACCAGTTTGAAAAAGCCGCTGGCGTGCAGCTCACGCACGTACCCTACAAAGGCTCCAACCCGGCACTGATGGATGCCATCGCGGGCAATGTCGATCTGCTGGTGTCCTCCATCCCATCCGCTATTGGTCAGATCAAAGCTGGCAAGCTGCGCCCATTGGCCGTTACATCGGCCCAGCGCTCTACATCGCTTCCCGATGTGCCCACCATGCAAGAGCAAGGCATGAAGGGCTTTGACGTCAGCACCTGGTACGGCCTGTTCATGCCAGCGGGCACCCCTGCCGACATTGCTGCCAAGATGAACGCCGAGATCAACAAGCTGCTGGCCCAGCCCGAAGTGCAGCAAGCCATTTTGGCCCAGGGTGCCGAGCCTAAAGCCATGAGCGTTGCCGAATTCGACAAAATGTACCGCGCTGACTTCACCAACTCCAAAGCAGTGGTTGAAGCATCTGGTGCCAGCATTCAATAATGCATGCATAACTGCCAGCGCTGCCAGCTCAGCGCTGGAGAAATTTGGCTCCTAAACAAAAAGCCCAGCACATCTGTTGCTGGGCTTTTTGCTTGGGGCACTAGCTGGGGCACTACCTGCGGCACTGGCATGTCTGCCCCCCCCTAAAGCGCTCATTGGAGAGTGACACAGAGCAAGTAGCCGCTCTCGCATACGTTGAAGTTGAGCAGCTGACCCATTGCTGCACTTTTAAAAGAAGGTAGGCAGCCACAGAATTTCGTCAAAATGTGGGGGGGCTATTTGCCCATATCACTTAGATGCTGCGTTGATTGACCCGCTTGGACATTTCTTGAGCGCTTTCACGGCGCTCGCTGTAGCGATCCACCAGATAGCCCGCACAGTCTCGCGTCAGCAGCGTGAACTTGACCAGCTCTTGCATCACGTCCACCACCCGTTCGTAATACGAAGAGGGCTTCATCCGGCCAGCCTCATCAAACTCCATGAATGCCTTGGCAACCGAGGACTGGTTGGGGATGGTGATCATGCGCATCCAGCGGCCTAACACCCGCATCTGGTTGACTGCGTTGAAGGACTGAGAGCCGCCCGAGACTTGCATCACCGCCAGCGTCTTGCCTTGTGTTGGACGCAACGCGCCAACGGACAAAGGAATCCAGTCAATCTGCGCTTTGAGAATACTGCTCATTGCACCATGGCGCTCAGGAGACGTCCAGACCATACCTTCGGCCCAAACAGCCAGCTCGCGCAGCTCTTTGACCTTGGGGTGATCGTCAGGTGCGCCATCGGGCTGCGGCAGTCCGCGTGGGTCAAAGACCCTCGTCTCTGCCCCCATCTTGCGCAGCAATCGCGCCGCCTCTTCGGTCAGCAGCCGGCTGTAGGAGCGGTCGCGAACCGAGCCGTACAGCAGCAAGATGCGCGGCCCGTGTGCAGCACGCTGTGCGGGCAACAGACCTTCCAGGCTGGGCTTTTCAAAGACTTGTTCGTCGAGGTTCGGTAGGTCAGAGCTTGCCAATTCGATTTCCTTTGGAGTCAATGACGGCTTGCCCGTCTTCTTTGGAGAATGCGTTCTGTTGAGGCTGCGCAAGGATGTCCAGCACGGCCTCCGAGGGACGGCACAAACGGGTTCCCAAAGGGGAGACCACGATCGGACGATTGATCAGGATGGGGTGCTGGAGCATCAAATCAATCAATTGCTCGTCCGTCCATTTGGGATCGCCAAGGCCCAGCTCTTCATACGGCGTGCCTTTTTGGCGCAACACATCGCGCACTGGTATTCCCATGGCCTGGATCAGGCCCACCAGCGTGGAGCGATCCGGGGGCGTCTTGAGGTATTCGATGACCGTGGGGTCTTCCCCGCTGTTGCGGATCAGGGCCAGAACATTGCGGGAGGTGCCGCAAGCTGGGTTGTGATAAATCGTGATGTCACTCATAGCGCTAGATTTACGTTGCAAAGGTTCATGAACCCACACTGAGCCGCAAGGCCAGCGCTGCGAGGGTAATGAGGAGCACAGGCATGGTCAGCACAGCCCCCACTCTGAAGTAGTAGCCCCAGCCAATCCTTGTACCTTTCTTGGCGAGCACATGCAGCCACAACAACGTGGCCAAGCTGCCAATCGGGGTGATTTTTGGACCGAGATCACAGCCAATCACATTGGCGTAGACCATGGCCTCCTTGACCGCCCCGCTGGCCGTGGAAGCATCAATGGACAAGGCTCCGATCAGCACGGTGGGCATGTTGTTCATGATGGAAGACAGCACCGCAGACAGCACGCCTGTGCCCAGTGATGCGGTCCACACACCACCATCTGCAAATTGATTGAGTAACACGGCGATGTAATCCGTCAGACCCGCGTTGCGCAGCCCGTAGACCACCAGATACATCCCCAGCGAGAACACCACGATCTGCCATGGAGCGCCATGAAGCACCTTTTTGGTGCTGATGACATGGCCACGCGCCGCGACAGCCAGCAAGATGGCGGCACCCACGGTTGCCACCGCACTGACAGGGACGCCCAGAGGCTCCAGCGCGAAAAAGCCGGCCAGCAGCAAGACCAGTACGACCCAGCCAGCCCGAAAGGTGGCCACATCCTTGATCGCAGCCGACGGCTGCTTGAGCTGGGCCACATCGTAGGTGGCAGGAATATCGCGCCGGAAAAACAGCAGCAGCACACCGAGGCTGGCCAGGACCGAGACAATGCTGACAGGCACCATCACCGACGCGTAGTCGTTGAAGCCAATCTTGAAAAAGTCGGCGGACACGATATTCACCAGATTGGAGACAATCAATGGCAGGCTTGCTGTGTCTGCAATAAACCCGGCAGCCATGACAAACGCCAGCGTTGCTGCCGCAGAAAAGCCCAATGCCACCAGCATGGCCATCACGATGGGCGTGAGAATCAGGGCAGCCCCGTCATTGGCAAACACGGCCGATACGGCGGCACCCAGCAGCACGATGAAAGCAAATAGCCTGACTCCGCTGCCGCCCCCCCAGCGGGCAAAGTGCAATGCGGCCCACTCAAAGAATCCGGCTTCGTCCAGCAAAAGGCTGATGACGATGACCGCGACAAAAGTCGCCGTGGCATTCCAGACGATAATCCAGACCACGGCGATATCAGCCAAATGCACGACCCCCAGCAGCAGCGCAGCAGTCGCCCCCATCGAGGCGCTCCAGCCAATGCCAAGGCCGCGTGGCTGCCAGATGACCAGCGTCAGCGTGAAGATGAAAATCAGGATGGCCGTCAGCACGATGAAGTGTTCCTAGCAACTAAGGCTGCTGGTGATCAGCACTTGCACAAAGCCGCAGCGTCTTGAGGGCAGGCTGCGCCCTGACAGCAGTTCTCGGTGAGGTAGGCCAGCAGCCTGTTCATGACAGGAAACGCCGCTCGATACAGCACGTTGCGCCCCTGCCTTTCCTGACTCACGAGCTCCGCATGGGTGAGCTCCTTGAGGTGAAACGACAGTGCATTGGGTGCAATACCCAGCTGCTCTGCCAATGCACTGGGTATTAGGCCTTCTGGCCCGGCAACGACCAATGCACGAAAAATGCGCAGCCGTGCCTCATGGGCCAAAGCGCAAAGAGAACGGATAACTTGGGCTTCTTGCATCATTCAATAATACAACTATTGTTGAATTATTGCCAGAATGACCAAGCAGCCTCATGACTACTCCAGGGCTATGGAATGTTCGCTTTCGGCCAGACACCATGCGCGACACATCAAATGGCAGCTTTTGGCCGAATGTGTGGGGTGGAAATGGCCTGCGCCAGCAGATGCTCGATTTGATTGCCATGGCTGCCATAGATCACATTGAGCAATGTGCTTGAATTGGTGCTCTGGGTCATCAGCTGCCATTCAGCACAAGACTGTCAGAAGCAGGCTCAGGCTGGTTGCCGTCGTTCACCTCAGAAGTTCCAATGACTGCTGTTACCCAAGAACAGTCATCGCACCAAGACTTTCGAGAAGCTCAGGTCTAGGCCTCAAAGCTGCCACTGGAATCTGACGATCACCAGGTGATTGCTTGGGCGTGTGCTGACTTGGTGCTATCAACCCATTTGAGCCGTTCAGGACTCAATACGTCTGACCGTTCTTGTGCTCAAAGGACCACTGACCTTTTGTATCCATTACGGCGACCAAATCATCTTCAGGGTAGCTAACTTGATCTGCTTGAACTCGGCTACCGACTTCGAGAATTGTTGCGGCTGTCTGTGAGCAGTTGTGAAGATGATGCGCTTTCCCACTGGCCTTGAAGCCAGCACACATACCGGTCTTCAAGACGTGCTCTTTAGTACCTATATGGAGCACGACCTCCCCAGACAACACATAAATAAACTCATCTTGTAGTGAGTGTTGGTGGTGAAGTGCCGAGACTGCGCCAGGGTGCAATGTTGTCAAGTTGACTCCGAACTGACCCAACCCAAATAGGTCGCCAAGTGGTCGCTTATCGCGTCCACCCATGCGTCGCGCAAATTCTTCCGGATAGTTGGAGGGCTTTACTCTGAGTGGCGCCATGTCAGCTATCACGAAATCAAGTGCTTCATTCATTGCAGTCACTCCATAAATGATTCAGGCGATAGAAATTTTCATTTACTCGGCATGGAATATCAATTTCTTGAACAAGCGACCGTTCAATCGACAACTGCAAAAGACCGGTAGTGGCCGATAACTGCCTTGTGGCGAGCTGCGCTCATGCCCGAGCAATTGGCATGTTTGCTGCACAGGTCGTATTACGCTCTGTATTTGCGGCTCGATACGCTGATGGAGTTCCCGTCCGGGTCCTTTGTATTGGCAAAAGCGTAGCCGTTAGCACGATGAATTGCTCCGAACTTGAGGCCAGCAGCAGTTGCTGTTGCAACAAATTGGTCGACATCAGTCACGCTGAAAGACAGTTTCAGAACCGCCGAGCCAAACTTGAGACTCTTTGCGGCTTGGTGGATAAGAATCCCTGCACCATCGTCACCAGCAACTAGTTCAATCAGGCCATCAACCACCTCATAGTTCGTGGCAAATCCAAAGTTTTCTGCATAGAAACGCGCTGTACGCTGCATGTCCTTTGCATAGATGAGCAATGTGGAGAGCGAGGTGTTCATGGTGCTGAAGTATCGCTGTATTGCCCCGGCGGGAGCTTCACCATACCTTTCTTTTTATCTGCATTCTGTGGCTCACTGAGAGTCGTCTGTTGGCCAGGAGCGTGAGGTCGACAAGAATCCCCACAGCAGACGTTCAACCTGAGCGGCACATCAGTTGGAGATAGCTCACTAACGCAATTCCAGCAGCCGCCTGCCGTGGCATTTCAATCATCAACTGAATACAGCCTACGGGGCCAGGAATCTCTATTTTCACTCTCGTACTCACGATTTCAGACGGATAGCCCGATGGACTCAAGACTGAGGACGCAGATTCGGCTGCCGCTGTCCCCGCAGCCAGGCCACCGCAACGTCTACCAATGGGTGGTGCCGCTCGGTATTCCAGGCCAAAGCTGCCGTGACCACCATGACACGCTCCTTCAATGGCCTCACGACGACATTCTCGGGTGCCAGCCTGCGCATGGATGCGGGCACCAGGGCCACACCCTGCCCACAACCGACGTAGGCAATCTGCGCAGTGACGGAACGCACCTCATGCGTAATCCGTGGCGCGAAACCATGCTCACGGCAAACCGCCGTCAGCATGTCGAAATAGACCGGGCTGATCTGGCGCGCTGACATCACCAACTGTTCGTCGGCCAGCGAACGCAGCCGCACACGCGGCAGCGCGGCCAGCGCATGATCTTTGGGCAAGGCCACGGCCAATCGATCCTCGGTCAGCGGCAATGTCGCGATGCCGCCACCCACCTCGCCGTCAAGGCGCACGAAGGCCAAGTCCAATTCGCCAGCCTGAAGTCGTGGCACCGCTTCCACGCTGTCGATTTCCTGCACAAGCACGGTCAGCCGAGGATGGCTTTGGCGTAATGCCTGCAACAGCCCCGGCACCGTGTCCAGCATGGCTGAGGTGATTGCTCCGATGTGCAGCACACCCGACTGGCCAGCGGCAACCTCGCGCACCACACGCTCCAGCCGTGCCGCTTGTTCGGCAAACTGGCGCACGGCTGGCAGGATAGCCGCGCCGGCCGGGCTGAGCTTGGTACCCTGGCGAGACCGCTCGAACAACTGCAGGCGCAACGCGTTCTCCAGCACTTTGATTTGCGCCGTCAGCGGCGGCTGCGACATGTGCAACCTCTGTGCTGCACGCCCGAAGTGTTCTTCCTCAGCCACGGCCAGAAACATCCAGAGCTGGCGGATCAACCGGACGTCAAAGCTGCTATCGAGCATGCGAGTTCTCCTGATTGCGTGTTAAATAATTAGTATCACCGTAATACTAGATTGAAAATTTACATATCAGAAGAAGCGAGTGATGCTTCGGGCTGCTTTATTGACCCGGAGCCTTACCGACATGTCTTCGCCCTCCCTGCTCGACCGCCTTGCCTCCCTAGACACCAATACAGTGTCCGATGCCTTGGACTTCTTGAGCCTGACCGGTGCCACCTACGGACTTCGCCCGCTGTGGGGCTGCCCCAAGATCGTGGGCCGCGCCAGCACCATCCAGCTTGGCCCCAAGGCTGATGCCAAACCCACCGTGCATCTGATCTCGCCCGTCATCGACGCAGTGGTCAGCGACGACCGCGTGCTGGTCATCGCAGGCGGCGTAGATGGCATCTCGTGCTGGGGCGACATCCTGGCCAACGCAGCGACGACCAAGCGCATTCGAGGCTCGGTCATCGACGGACTATCGCGCGACATCGAGGGCAGCGAGTCCATCGGCTACCCGGTCTACGGTCGCGGCGTGACCATGATCAGCGCGCGCAATCGCGTGATCCAGATCGACTCCGGCAAGCCCGTGCAGATCGCTGGTGTGACCGTGCACGAAGAAGACTACGTGATCGCCGATCGCTGCGGCGCGGTGTTCATTGCGGCGGCCCGCATTGAGGAGGTACTGGATCTGGGCGAACGAATTGCCCGCCGACAGGACGGCATGGTAGCCGCCGTGCGCGAGGGCCGCTCGGTCGCCGATGTCATGCACGACAAGGAATTCGAGGCGATCAACGCCAAGGCCGCTCACTGAACCCAAGGAGAATTTCATGAGCACAAATCCCAAGAAGGCCACCGCCGAAGACCAGGAACTGGTCGCGCTGTTCGAAGGGCTTGACACGCCTGGCGTATCCGACGCCCTAGACAAGCTGGGCCTGCACGGCCAAGCGCTGGCCATCATGCCGCTGGCCGACTACACCAAGGCTGCGGTCGGGCCGGCCTTCACTGTCAAATACGTTCCGGCCAGCAACCCGCCGGGCACAGTGGGCGACTTTATCGATGACGTGGCTGAGGGCGACGTGGTGGTAATCGATAACGACGGTCGCACCGATTGCACCGTATGGGGCGACATCATGACCCAGTACGCCGGCCTGCGCGGCATCGCCGCCACCGTCATCGACGGCGTCTGCCGCGACGTGGGCAAGGCGCTGAACGACAACTACCCGCTGTTCACCGCAGGGCGCTTCATGCGCACTGGCAAGGATCGCGTGCAGGTCGAATCGGTCAACACCACGATCGGCATCGGCACCGTGCGCGTGGCATCGCGCGACATCGTGGTGGCCGACGCCAACGGCGTGCTGATCGTGCCGCGTGCGCGTGCCCGTGAAGTGGCTGAAACCGCACGCAAGATCGAGAACGTCGAATCCCGCATCCGTGAACAGATCGCGCTGGGCAAATCGCTGGGCGATGCCCGCGCCGCGCTGGGCTACCACACGCTGCAAACCAAGGAATGAGCACATGAACACAGCGCACACCTACAGCGCCGAGCAACTGGCGCAGGCCCGGCAACTGGGCACTTCCACGCTGTTCGAGGCCTCGGGCCTAGCCACTAGCTCTGTCGATCCGGCAATCCGTCCCGTGTGGGCAGGTGCTTCGGTGGCGGGAGCGGCCTATCCGCTGGAATGCCATCCGGCTGACAATTTGGCCATCCACATTGCAATGGAGCGTGTGCCACGCGGCAGCATTCTGGTGGTGTCCACCAGCGCTTTCGTGGCAGGCTACTGGGGCGAGGTGCTCACGGTGGCCGCCGAGGCCGCTGGCGTGGCTGGCTTGGTGATCGACGGCGGCGTGCGCGACATCGCGGCATTGAAGGCGCGACGCTTCCCAGTGTTCAGCCGGGGTATCTCGATGCGCGGCACCATCAAAGCCAGCGCACCGTCGGTGGGCCAGCCGATCAGCTTCACCGGCACGCCGGTGGCCACTGGCGATCTGGTGGTAGCCGATGACGATGGCGTGCTGGTGATTCCAGCAGCCCATGTGCAAGCCACGCTGAACCAGGGCCAAGCCCGTTTCGAGAAAGAAACCAAGATGATGGAGGCGCTGTCCCAGGGACAGTCCACGCTGGAACTGATGGGCCTGACCCAGTGGAGGTACAAGGCATGACAGTCGAGCCGCATCAATTGAACCGCCACCTGGCGGGTGCCAAGCCCTCGGCCACCTACAAGGTGATGGATCGCGTAGCCGCCCACCGCGCCAGCGGTGCTCAGGTTATCTCGCTGAGTGCCGGCGAGCCGGATTTCGACACGCCTGAGCATGTGCGCGAGGCTGGCATCACTGCCATTCGCACCGGCCACACGCGCTATACGCAGGTGGCCGGTCTGCGCCCGCTGCGTGAGGCGATTGCCGCCAAGTTCCAGCGCGAGAACGGTTTGGACGTGCGCTGGCAGGACACGCTGGTGTGCAGCGGTGGCAAGCAGGTCATCTTCAACGCACTGGCCGCCACGCTCAATGAAGGCGACGAGGTCATCGTGCCAGCACCGTACTGGGTCAGCTACCCGGAGATCGTGCAGCTATGTGGCGCCACGGCGGTGACTATTGCCTGCGGGGCTGACAGCGGCTTCAAGCTCACGGCTGATGCGCTGGCAGCCGCGATTACGCCGCGCACGCGCTGGTTGATCCTGAACTCGCCCAGCAACCCCACTGGCGCGGTGTACAGCCGCGCGGATCTACAGGCGCTGGCCGAGGTGTTGCTGGCCCATCCGCAGGTGCTGGTGCTCTCGGATGACATTTACGAGCACCTGATCTTCGATGGGCTGGCGTACTTCACCCTGGCGCAGATCGAACCACGGCTGCGCGAGCGCGTCCTGACCATGAATGGCGTGTCCAAGGCCTACGCCATGACCGGATGGCGCATCGGCTTCGGCACTGGCCCCGGCTGGTTGATCGAGGCCATGGAAAAGCTACAGGGCCAGCAAACTTCGGGGGCTTGCACCATCTCGCAGCACGCCGCGCTGGCCGCGCTCACCGGGCCGCAGGACTTCATCCAGCAGTCGCGCGCGGTGTTCCAGCGCCGACGCAACAGGGTAGTCGATTTGCTCAACCAGGCACCGGGGCTGCATTGCCAAGTGCCACAAGGTGCGTTCTATGCTTTTGCCTCTTGCGAGGGTCTGCTGGGCAAGACGACCGCTGCGGGCCAGCGGCTCGTGAGCGACGAAGACGTAGTCAACGCCCTGCTGGATGAGGCAGGCGTCGCCACCGTGCACGGCAGCGCCTTTGGTCTGGGCCCCTACATCCGAATCGCTTACGCGCTGGATGATGCGTCGCTGCAACGTGCCGGCGAAGCCATCCAGCAGTTCTGTCGAGCGCTCAGTGATTGAATAAGAGAAGACGCTTTCAGATGAAGACCGAATTCCGGACGACGTCCGTTCCCTTGCGGAGCGATGACACCAACCTCATGATCGCAGCCATTCAGATTGGCCTGCGTCGCGACTGTCTGCTGCACCCCAGAAACCTGTCATTGAGGATCGGCCGCAGCAGTAATCAGGATGACTGTTATCAAGCTGAAAGCTGTCTTCGATTGGCTGATGTGACCGGCAGCACGCTGCACATCAGACATTGCCGGTTGAAGCTCGAACGACAGCAACGGGTCGACTTGCGACAGTCGCAGGTCAGCCAGAAGCAGCCGATGGTGGCAAAGGCAAGCGGCCATTCTGGGCAAAAATACGCAGTCTCGCATCAGGAGGCGCGGCCTGACTAATTTGCTAGGTGCTACCTTGTTACGGCACATAAACCATATGAACCTTGACACATAAACCGGAGCCGGACTCGGCTACGTGCACTTCGAGCACCAAGTCGCTCCTTCCTTCCTCTTGAGTCCATAGGTCAATGAGCGCATTCCAATGACTACCGGTCCAGATGCAAACCGAAGACTCCCACGTCGCTTCCGGTAGCTCTACTAATGTGGCGCCATAGTCTCGGACGTAATCTTGAATCTGGCTGGCTGTCTCAGCAGGAATAGGTTCGACCCCAGTGATGCCGTCCCTTAGTGGATGGTCGCTAGCAACAAATGCAGTCACGATATCTCGGAGCATTTGTCGCCACTCGAGTGGAATCGACCGTTGGCTGGTGTCCTCTTCTGCCTGAGTCTCTTGGGTCATGGCGCGATCATATCGATACGGTAAATAACGCTTTTACGGCATTGATCGGAGTGGCTGCTCTGGATCGATTTGCGACTGTCAGAATTCGGCCAGGAGCAGTCATCGCAATTTTTAGTGAGCAGACGTTCAAGCCTTGGTTTGATTGGCGCGCTATATATAGCCATGGGCTTCAGGCTGTAATGCAAGGCAGCCTCCTTCAACTAAAAAGAAAGCCACTTTTGTTTCATGTATTTTCTCCGACTTCGGATGTGGAGCAGAACACTCCAAATTAGCGCGGACAACGAAGTGATTTTGTTCTTTGGGATATCTATTCAAGAAAGGAATTGAATCGAAAATCAAATCATTAATCTCTTTTGGATCAATATATATAGTGGAGTTAGGCTCAATCACGCCCGTCGAAAATTTAACTCTTTCCTTTTCGACCCTGTACATTCCATTACCTGCTGTTATTCTTATATTGACCATTATCTCAGCGTTGAGCGCCATATTCTTTGAACTGGAATTCGTTAAGGTTATCCGAATTTTTTTATCATCCGGCTCAATTGAAATATTAATAATTGGATAATGCTCATAAATTTCTAATCGCTCCTGCAGATAGTGTGTTTTCTCCGACGTTTCTCTGGCCTCTTTACGTGCCATCCAAGCTACAACTGCGGCGTACAGAGCGATAGCTGTTGTGATCCAGTATTTCCAATCCATAGTAATAATCCCAAATATTAATTTAAATTTAACTTTTTACAAATTATTGTGAACTGAGAGTGTTCTGGGAAAAGCGTTAAATTGAATGAAAAGGCAATGCTGGAAATTCAGTCAACAGTATTGAGGTATGGTGTCCAATGTCACGTTTGGGTCGATCAGCGACAGTCGCATATCGGCCAGAAGCAGTCCTTGCCTTTGGAGAAAACTCAGCAAAAAACTGCAAGATTATTTTAACTACCGACCGACCAGTGCGAATTAAAAAGAGTTAGTTACCGCGATTGGTTTACCAGTGCAATATCAATGTCGTGATGAATTTAAATTCCATCCAATAGATGCTATTATTCTATTGGATGAATTCAATATTATTGCTGGGTAGAACTATATCTTTAGGTAGTTTGGGAAAAATCACATAAAGCATACCTGGGTTTTTTCTAAGACCAGATGCATCCATAAAATACCAATCTTTATCATTAATTCCTCGTGAGGCGATCATAAAAGAAGTACTTTTAACGCGTTTCCCGGGCGATTTCATGATCGTAATTTTAGGAATAAATGTAAATATATCATCACCCGCTACTATTGGCTCAGTTGGTTTTCCGATATTCGTACTTTCGATGGATATTCCTGCATTCTTCTGTGCATTAAGTGATTTGTAAATCATGGATTTCATGGCTTCAGTACCACCAGACATAGTAACAATAGGTTTGATGGTCATTTTTACTATTTTATCTACATCATCATTTTCGTATGCAATAAAAATACTGCCAACTTGCTCAGAAAGTTCTTTTTCTTCTTTTGGGGAAAGATCAGCAGCAGTACCTAGTATTGGCAGAAAACTCAAAGCAAGAAATATATTTTTTAAAATTTTCATTTGCTAATAAATAGTTGGGTTGAAATTCATGCGCGAGACATAAGGCATCTCTGCACTGCAGGTAGTCATATCCGATCTACATCTTCAATTTCCTTTTGATACTGACGGTAGCATAGTTGCAAAAGGATGAGCAGCCAATGGCTGCTCAGGGTCGATAGCGGTAATCGCAAATCGATCAGAAGCGGCCAGAAGCAGCCATTTGTACCGATGAGTCTCAGGTCAGAGAAATGGCTTTAGCAGAGAGATACACACCCAATCCAAAAATCAGATGTGTTGCAAATCCTGCTGCACGACTCTTCCATGGGTGAGGCATCTTTGTGCCTGCCAAACCTGCTCCTAACGCGGGTTGCAACACCAGCCAAGGAATCAAAACCGTGACTCCACCAAATAGTAAAGCGGGTGCAACTGTTGGGCTGTGTATCCATGCAGGAGATACGATGCTCAGCAGTGCAAATGCAAAGACAATTCCTGTTAGGTAGTGCAGCGCCCAGCCAATGATGTTTTCGCCTCTTACTGGAGCAGCATCCCTGATGGATGAGTGAAACCAGATGCCGTTTTTCCAGTGCAGGCACCAGCGCCCAAGCCATCCATAGTTCAGGGTAGCAATGCCTATGCGGCGCATGATTGCAGACCATAAATCCATGATCAATGTGGCGCCTATGCCAATGCCCAACGACATCGCCAAGAGGCTTGTTTGGTTCATCATTTTTTGTCCCTAGTCAGAGTGGTTACAGTAAGGAGAACTACTGTAAAAGCTCAAGTGCACTTGAGCGCAAACTCTAAATATGGATATTTCTGAAGTAGTAAAACAAACAGGGCTGCCCCCATCTACCCTTCGCTTCTACGAAGAGAAGGGATTGATCAAGTCTGTGGGCCGACAAGGGCAAAGGCGCTTGTTCGACGCTAAGGTGCTGGAGCGTTTGTCAGTCATAGCCTTAGGTCGGTCGGCGGGGTTTTCGCTCGCAGAAATTCACTCGATGCTGCCTGTGAACGAGAAAATTCAGGTATCGCGCGACACGCTTCTCGCCAAGGCCGAGCAGGTGGACAGCGACATCAAAAGGCTAAAAGCAGTCAGAGATGGCTTGAGACATGCGGCCAATTGCCCTGAACAAAATCATCTGGAGTGCCCAACATTTCAGCGCTTGATGCGTGCAGCCATCTCTAGGCAACGTGAGCCGATAGCGTCGCCAGTTCGTAAAGCCAAAGATTCCTGAGTGGCTGCTTGGTGCCGTTTTTCGACTGCCGCAAACGACTCGTTGCAATCGTCCACAGACCTGATCGATGAGGGTCTCATCGTTTTCTAATCATTCATATGCTCAGGGCAAGGGCCCTGCCCTGAGGTTTAGTCCTCACTGGCGCGCGGGTAGCCTGCATCTGCCCAGCGCTGCGCAGATGTGCGGGTGAGGCTGTGATCGGGGCGGGCTTGTACCTTGGCCAGCTGGCTGCCGTCTGCAGCAGTGGCCGTAAGAGTGGCGGTGGGGTTCTCCTCATCAGGCTCAATATCAAGGGCCACCGTCACGCGAAATCCGCGAACTTCAATCTCAATCGTTTTGTGCAGCAGCGCTGCCTGGTGCTGTTCATGCCGACGTATTATTTCGTTGGCAGTTTTCACCAGCGTATTGAAGGCCGACACGTCGAGTGGCTTGGGACTTTTCTTGTCACGGCCCATGGTCCATGGGCCGACCAAGGCGGGTTCCGCTTGGCCGTCTTGGGTCATTGATACAGCCCAGCCATCGTCGTCTTCATTCTTGATTACGCGGGCTTGCCAGCCCTTGTGATGCCAAAGGCGGTCTTCGAAGATGGAGAGGTCTTCTTGTTCGAGTTGTACTGACATGCTGGGCCTTTTTTGCAGCTAACAAATCCAAAGTCTACTGTGCATTTATACAGTTTTATGAAGCTGGGTCTACGCCAAGGTAGAAATTCCTGAGCTGAACGCGTGATTAAGCCGGCTCAGAATGCTTTCACCCATGAGGGATGGCTGTTCTCGAATGTGGATGCAACGGCCACCTTCTGCCTGCGGATGCAGGTCACATCTGAGTGCACGCTCTGCGCGCGTTGGCCAGCATAGCGAGGCGGCTGCGGCTCGCTGCTCATGGTGGATAGAACTTGAGCCAGCACTTGCTCTGCGCGTAGGATGCGTAGGCCCCTCCCGTCGAAATCCGATGGAATGTGCAAGCACAAGGGCAACTTTTCCATACTACGGAGTTAAATCATGAGCGACAAACCCACAATCGTCCTGGTGCATGGCTTCTGGGGAGGGGCGGCACATTGGAGCAAGGTTATCGTTGAACTTTCGAGCAAGGGCTATACCAAGCTGCGCGCGGTTGAGATGCCGCTGACCTCGCTGGCCGAAGATGCTGAGCGCACGCGCAAGATGGTGGCGCAGCAGCCGGGCCCGGTGCTGCTGGTTGGACATTCGTACGGCGGCGCGGTCATCACTGAAGCAGGCGACATGAACAATGTGGTCGGCCTGGTCTACATCGCCGCTTTTGCACCCGACGCCGGCGAAAGCCCGGCCAGTATCAGCCAAGCCCACCCACCTGCCGCGCTTGCCAATCTTGCACCCGACAGTGATGGCTACCTGTGGGCCCGGTATGACAAGTTTCACGAGAGTTTCTGTCAGGACTTGACCGCAGATGAATCACTGGTCATGGCGGTGACGCAGAAAGCGCCACTGGCTAGCACCTTTGGCGACAACGTCACAGCACCAGCATGGAAGAACAAGCCCTGCTGGTACCAGATTTCCAGCGAAGACCGAATGATTCATCCGGAAAACCAAAAGATGATGTCGGCCCGAATGAATCCGCGCAAGGTGCTCACCTTGGCAGCAAGCCATGCGTCCCTGGCTTCGAGGGCGGCCGAGGTCTCGGCGCTGATAGACGAGGCGGCGAGAGAACTCAGCAAACACTAGGCATACGGGGGCAGCTTGAGGGTTGGAGGATCTATATCCGCTCTTCCGCTCTTTGCGCTGCATGTACTGCGACTTGAGGGCGTTCAAGCCCGCCTCCTCGTTGCGCCAGACTGGCCAACCCTGCAGTTGCGCCATATTCAGCCCAGGTCTTTGGACGTGTCATCTTCGTTGCGTGTGCTGGCAGGAATGCTGAGCACGGGCGCGCTGCCCTGCACCAGTTGCAGCAAGGCTTGTTGCCAGGCTTCCTGGGTACCAATGCGCTGCATGGGCGGCAACGCGGCAACCAGGCGTTTACCATAGGCCTTGGTGCGCAGCCGTGCATCTGCCACCACCAAAATACCCTGGTCCGTCTCACGGCGGATCAGGCGCCCTGCTCCCTGCTTGAGGGCCATGCAAGCCTCGGGCAGCATGTAATCGGCAAAGGGGCTGCGTCCCAGCATTTCCATTTGCCGTGAACGCGCCTCTACCAGTGGATCATCGGGCGGCGGAAAAGGCAGCTTGTCGATGACCACCAGCTGGAGCGCATCGCCGGGAATGTCGACCCCCTCCCAGAACGTGGAAGACGCCACCAGAATGCAGCCACGGCCATGGAGCGTGCCTGCGCGAAAGCGCTCCATCAGTACATGTTTTGGCCCCTGGCCCTGCACCAGTACGTCCATGGGTTCCAGCAACCCAAAGCGCTGCTGCAGCTGGTGCCCAATGGCACCCAGCGCTTTAAGCGTTGTGGTCAGCACCAAGGTGCGCCCTCCCAAGGCGGCGGCGCCATCGCCCGCCAGCTGAGCCACAGCAGCGCTGTGTGCCACCTGCTGCGCGGGCTCTGGAATGTCCTCGGGCACATACAGCACGGCCTGGCTTGCGTAATCAAAGGGGCTGTCTACTCTGAGCACCTGGGCCTGACGCAGACCACAGGTTTCAGTAAACCAGCGCAAGTCTTCGTCATCTCCCAGCGTGGCAGAGGTAAACACCCACGCTTTGCTGGGCTGCGATGCCGGATCGTCCGCTTCTTGCGGCTGCATGTGCGCACGCATTAAATGCGCAATGGTCAGGGGTGACTCCATCAAGCGCAGGTGGTGGCGCGTTACTTCCAGCCAGCGCACGGCATCATCGGGCACCGGCTGCGCAAAACTGGCCAGTTGCGAAAGCAGACGTGCGCCGCGCTCATACAGAGCCACCAAGGCATGGGCGGTTTCTGCCACCTTGGCCAAAACCAGCAGCAAGGCGCGCAAGGATTGCCCTACGGCATGCAGGCCACCGCGCCAGGCTTTGTCTGACACCCCTTCTGGGGCGGCCCCCAGCCATCGCAGGCGGCTGCCGGGGGCAATGCCGGCGCCTACAGCACGCCATTCATTGAGCGCTTGCTCAAGCTGCCCCAGCAGTTGCATCCAGTCTGCCAGACCGCGTGCATGCAACGTTACATCGGCCAGCACATCCTTGATATAGCTTTGCAGCTGGCGCGTTCCCAGCACCCAGCCGGCAAACTGAATGCCTGTTTCATTGAGCTGGTGCGCCTCGTCAATGACCACTACGCCAGCCGTTGGCAGCAACTGCGCCACGCCAGAGTCACGCACTTCCATGTCGGCAAAAAACAGGTGATGGTTGACCACGCAGACATCAGCCTGCAGGGCCTGCGCACGTGCCGTGTTGACGTGGCACTGTTCCCAGTGCGCACAGCTGCTGCCCACGCAGTTGTCTTTGGTGGACGTGACCAAGGCCGCCACCGTAGAGTTTTCTGCCAGCCCGGGCAGCTCGGCCAGATCTCCTGAGCGCGTGCCACGCGACCAGTCCTGTACCCGTGCCACAGCCCGCAGCACTTGTGGATCCAGCGGCACTTTGCTCTGGTGCACCTGCCCCAGATGGTGCAGGCAGACATAGCTGGAGCGCCCTTTCAAGCGGGCCACACGCAGTGGCAGGCCCAGCGCCTGTACCAACCGAGGCAAGTCGCGCAGATACAGCTGGTCTTGCAATGCCTTGGTGGCCGTGGAAACCAGCACGCGCTGCCCACTCAAAAGCGCAGGCACCAGGTAAGAGAAGGTTTTACCCACCCCGGTGCCCGCCTCCACCACCAGCACGCCACCATCTTCAATGGTCTGTGCCACCGCCATTGCCATCTCGGTTTGCCCGGCGCGGGGACGAAAGTGGGGTTCTGCACGCGAAAGCCAGCCGTCTTGTGCAAAAGCGGCGGCCACTTGGTCGTGCAAACTCATGGGCTGTTGGGCAAAGGTATTAAAAAAGTAGCTTAAAGCGCTTTATTGACGGGGTTTTCAAATAGTTTTCTATTTGAAACCCTTGCAAACACAGCGCTGGCAGCTCCTATTTCTTTAAGGCTTGGGTAATTCTGATGGAATTGGCAACGGCACGCCCTTGCGATTGGCGATGTCATTGGCTTTGTTGGCACGGCGCGCTTGTGCGGCTTTTTGCTTGTCTTGCGTGTCTTTTTGAGCCTTGGCACTTCGCTCAGCCTCAGTCAATTCACGGCTGGCCGTGTCTGCCTGGTGCTTTTGCACCCGCGCAGCTTGCGCCGCCGCACGCTCCCCGGCTACCGTGCCACGCTCAGACAGCGCCTGCTCCACATCCGCCTGTGATTTTGCCGGATGCGCCCCCGACTCCTGCGAGCGGGATGTAGCGTTGACAGGGGCAGGAACGCGCTTTTCGTTGCGCTTTTGCTCAATGGTGCGCAAGCGCTCTGCCGCTTTTTCCTGCCGCTCTGCGCTGTTGAGCTGCAGTTCGCGCTCATGCAGCACCGTGTCTTGCTCACGCGCCTTGCTGCGCACCTGGCGCAAGCAGCTTTCAACTGCAAAGCGCTGCCAGCACTCTTTTTCCGCTTCCAGCTTGCGCTGCTGAATCTGGGCACGCTGGGTCGCAATTTCTTGGCGCTCTTTCGCACGCTGTTGCGCACCGTGCTGCAGCTCGGCCTGGTGCGCCTGCTCGTTCACGGCATTTGCAGGCTGTGCGAAAGCAGTCAAGGTCAGCGTGCCCAAGGCAAGCACACTCAGAGTACGGGAGAGCAAGCAAGAAGATTTCATAGTGCCTAAGTTCAGGTCAGTCCTGTATCTACCACCCGACGTTCGAGGGCAAGGAATTCCTGAGATTGCATTTCGTTCAAGCGTGACACTGTACGCGGAAATTCGTGGGCCAGTGGCCCTTCGGTGTACAGCTGCTCGGGCGGTACTGCGGCAGACATGACCAGCTTGACACGGCGGTCATACATCACATCAATCAGCCAGGTAAACCGGCGTGCAGGTGAAGCCATGTTCACAGGCATGAAGGGCACGTTGGACAGCAGCACCGTGTGAAATTGCGAGGCAATTTCAAGGTAATCATTTTGCGAGCGCGGGCCCCCGCACAGCTCACGGAAGTCAAACCAGATCACGCCACCAGCACGGCGCACTGCTGCAATTTCACGTGACTCGATCTTGAATATCGGCTTTTCGTCCGGCACATCGGCCAGTTGCTCAAAAGCCTCCTGCATGGAGGCATCGGCCTCAGGCCCCAGCGGGCAATGGTAAAGCTGCACCAACTCCAGCGTGCGGCGACGGTAGTCTGTGCCGTTGTCAACATTCACCACATCCATGCGGGTATTGAGCAGGTCAATCGCTGGCAGGATACGGTCGCGGTGCAGGCCATCCGGGTACAGGCCATCTGGCGTGAAATTGGAAGTGGTCACAAAACCCACGCCGTTATCAAACAGCGACACCAGCAGGCGGTACAAGATCATGGCGTCGGTGATGTCCGCCACGTGAAATTCGTCAAAACAGATCAGCTTGTAGCGCTTGGAAATCTTCAGCCCCAGGGCATCCAGCGGGTTTTGCGTACCTTGCAGCAGGTGCAGCTCACGGTGCACCTCGCGCATGAATTCGTGAAAGTGCAAGCGCACTTTGCGTTTGATAGGCACTGCATTGAAAAAACAGTCCATCAGAAAACTTTTTCCACGCCCTACCCCGCCGTACATGTACACGCCACGCGGAATCTCTGGTTTCTGAAAAATCTTCTTGATCGCGTTCGATCGCTTGGATTTGTACGCCGCCCAGTCGTCGGCACAGCGCTGCAGCGCATCTACGGCGCGCAGCTGGGCGGGGTCGGCGGTAAAACCTTTAGCGGCGAGTTCGGCCTCGTAGGCCGCACGGACAGACAGACTCATGCTCATCCAGCTTTCTCGTTGTGCAACCCAACCCGCAGGTGGTGAAACACAAACCTTTAAAACGATAGCGCCAAGCGCAGGCTAAACCTGGGCTTGGCGGCTATGTGGCTTCTAAAAAAAGATTAGAAGTTCAGCGTACGCTTGTCCACCGCCAAAGCGGCTTCCTTGGTCGACTCCGACAGCGAGGGGTGTGCGTGGCAGATACGGGCGATGTCTTCGGCCGAGGCCTTGAACTCCATGGCTACCACGGCTTCAGAGATCAGCTCCGACACCATCGGGCCCACCATGTGCACGCCCAGAATTTCGTCGGTTTCAGCATCGGCAATGAACTTCACCATACCGGTGGTGTCACCCAGCGCACGGGCACGGCCATTGGCCAGGAAGGGGAAAGAGCCCGCCTTGTACTTCACGCCTTCAGCCTTGAGCTGCTGCTCATTGCGGCCCACCCATGCCACTTCAGGGCTGGTGTAAATCACAGAAGGCAGTGTCGCAAAATTCACATGACCATGCTGGCCAGCGATGCGTTCGGCCACGGCCACGGCCTCTTCTTCAGCCTTGTGTGCCAGCATGGGGCCGCGCACCACGTCACCCACCGCCCACACGCCAGGCAGGTTGGTCTTGCAGTTGTCGTCCACCACGATCTGACCACGCTCGTCCAGCGCCAGGCCCACCGCTTCAGCGTTCAGGCCGTTGGTGTTGGCAGTACGGCCAATCGAGACGATCAGCTTGTCGGCTTCCAGCGTCTGTGCTTCGCCCTTGGCGTTGGTGTATTCCAGCTTCACGCCCTTGCCTGAAGTGTCAACGTTGCCAATCTTCACGCCCAGCTCAATCTTCAGACCTTGCTTGTCAAAGGCCTTCTTGGCTTCCTTGGCGATTTGCTCGTCCACGGCAGGCAGGAACTTGTCCATACCTTCCAGCACGATCACTTCGGTACCCAGACGGCGCCATACGGAGCCCATTTCCAGACCGATCACGCCAGCGCCAATCAGCACCAGCTTCTTGGGCGCAGCACCGATGTCCAGCGCGCCGTCGTTGGACAGCACTTTTTGCTCATCAAAAGGCAGTCCGGGCAATGCACGGGCATTGGAGCCAGTTGCAACCACCACCTGCGGTGCCACCAAAGTCTCTTCAGCCTTGCCTGCCACCTTGATCTCGTAGCCACCTTCGACGGCCTTGGAAAACGAAGCCGTACCGTGGAAGAAGGTGACTTTGTTCTTCTTGAACAGGTACAGGATACCGTCGTTGTTTTGCTTCACGATGGCGTCCTTGCGGGCGATCATCTTGCTCACATCCATGGCCACGTCGCCTGTGCTGATACCGTGGTCAGCAAAGTGCAGCTTGGCGTGTTCAAAGTGCTCGGACGACTGCAGCAGCGCCTTGGAAGGAATGCAGCCCACGTTGGTGCAGGTGCCACCAGGTGCTGGTGTGCCGGCCTTGGTGGACCATGCATCAATACAGGCCACGTTCTTGCCCAGCTGGGCAGCACGAATGGCTGCGATGTAGCCGCCGGGGCCTGCGCCAATCACGATAACGTCAAATTGCTTGCTCATAACTCAAAATCTCTTGTCTGAAGTGCTTGGAAAAAACCCACCGCTGGGCGTGGCCGAGGGTGGGTTTTATCGATCTGTGAACCCGTAGCAATTACAGGTCAAACAGCAGGCGCGATGGGTCTTCCAGCGCATCCTTCATGGCAACCAGGCCCAGCACAGCTTCGCGGCCGTCAATGATGCGGTGGTCATACGACATGGCAAAGTAGTTCATGGGGCGAACCACAACCTGGCCGTTTTCCACCACAGCACGGTCCTTGGTGGCGTGCACGCCCAAAATAGCGGACTGTGGGGGGTTGATGATGGGGGTGGACATCATGGAGCCGAAAGTGCCGCCATTGGAGATGGAGAAGGTACCGCCAGTCATTTCTTCCAGACCCAGCTTGCCGTCAGCAGCCTTCTTGCCAAATTCAGCAATCTTCTTTTCGATATCGGCAAAGCTCATCTGGTCAGCATTGCGCAAGATCGGCACAACCAGACCACGGGGCGAGCCCACCGCAATACCGATGTCAAAGTAGCCGTGGTAGACGATGTCGTTGCCGTCCACCGATGCGTTCAGCACGGGGTATTTCTTCAGAGCATGCACTGCGGCCTTCACAAAGAAGGACATGAAGCCCAGCTTCACACCGTGTTCTTTGGTGAAGTCGTCCTGGAACTTCTTGCGCAGGGCCATCACGGGAGCCATGTTCACTTCGTTGAACGTGGTCAAGATGGCGTTGGTCGATTGCGATTGCAGCAGACGCTCAGCCACACGTGCACGCAGACGTGTCATGGGCACGCGCTGCTCTGGGCGACCCGACAGGTCTTCCTTGACTGCAGGAGCGGCCACTTGGGGCAGCGCAGCCTTGGGTGCGCCTGTAGGAATGCTTGCACCTGCCTTGATGGCGGACAGTGCATCACCCTTGGTGACGCGGCCATCCTTGCCGGAACCCGCCACATTGGCAGCCGACAGGTTGTTCTCAGCCAAAATTTTGGCTGCAGCGGGCATCGCCACATCACCCTTGTTGGCAGCAGCGGCAGGCGCAGCGGCCACAGGAGCAGCAGCAGCGGGGGCTGCAGCAGGCGCGGCAGCGCCGGCAACAGCTTCAGAGTCGATCTTGGCGATCAACTGCTCTGCCGTCACGGTAGCGCCGTCACCTTGCAAAATCTCTGTGATCACGCCAGCCGAAGGGGCAGGCACTTCCAGCACGACCTTGTCGGTTTCAATTTCGATCAGGATTTCGTCCACTGCGACGGCCTCGCCGACCTTTTTCTTCCAAGTGAGCATGGTCGCTTCAGCGATGGACTCGGACAGCTGGGGAACTTTAACTTCTACGATTGCCATTTTGAATTCTTTCCAAAAAGTGTTTGACACCCTGCGTCATGCGCAGGGTCTGTCAGCTTTGATTACTTGGTCAGGACAAAACCCTTGAGCTTGGAGAACGCGGCTTCGACCAGGTTCTTTTGCTGCTCTTGGTGCAGGTGTGCATAACCGACGGCTGGAGATGCAGAGGCAGCACGACCAGCGTAACCCAGCTTTTGGCCTTCTTGCATGTTTTCGTAGATGTTGTGCTGAATGAAGAACCACGCACCTTGGTTTTGCGGTTCGTCCTGGCACCACACCAGGTCCTTGGCGTTGGGGAACTTCTTGAGTTCAGTCTCAAAAGCCTTGTGCGGGAAGGGGTAAACCTGCTCAACGCGCACGATGGCCACGTCGTCAACTTCCTTCTCTGCACGCTTCTTGACGAGGTCGTAGTAGACCTTGCCAGAACAGGCAATCACGCGCTTGACCTTGTCGCCCTTGGCAACAATCGACTCATCACGCTCACCAATCACGGTCTGGAACGCACCCTTGGTGAATTCAGACAATGGCGAAGTTGCATCCTTGTTACGCAACAGCGACTTGGGTGTCATGATGACCAGAGGCTTGCGCAGGTTACGCACCATCTGACGACGCAACACGTGGAAGATCTGGCTGGCCGTAGTGGGCTGCACGATCTGCATGTTGGTGTCTGCTGCCAATTGCAGGAAGCGCTCCAGACGGGCCGAGCTGTGCTCAGGACCCTGGCCTTCATAGCCGTGCGGCAGCATCAATGTCAGACCATTGATACGGCCCCACTTGACTTCACCCGAGGCGATGAACTGGTCAATCACCACTTGTGCGCCATTGGCGAAGTCACCGAACTGCGCTTCCCAGATCACCAGTGTGTTGGGATCGTTCGAGGCATAGCCGTATTCAAAGCCCAGCACTGCTTCTTCAGACAGGATGGAGTCAATGACAACGAACGGAGCCTGATTTTCAGCCACGTTCTGCAGCGGAATGTAGGTGCCTTCGCTCCATTTTTCACGCTTTTGATCGTGAACCACCGAGTGACGGTGGGTAAAGGTGCCACGGCCACAGTCTTCACCAGACAGACGCACGGGATAGCCAGAAGCCACCAACGATGCGAAAGCCATGTGCTCGCCCATGCCCCAGTCCACATTCACTTCACCACGGCCCATGGCTGCGCGGTCGTCATAAACCTTCTTGACCAGCGAGTGCGGGTTGACAGATTCAGGCAGCGTAGTGATCTTTTCAGCCAAACGCTTCCACTCGGCCAGCGGGATGGCGGTATCACCGGCATCGGTCCACTTCTTGCCCAGGAAGGGGCTCCAGTCCACAGCGTACTGGCTCTTGAAGTTGGTCAGCACCACTTCTTGCGTGTGACGGCCTTCGTCCATGGCCGCGCGGTATGCCTTGGCCATGTCTTCGCCCAGCGTGTCACCCAGACCTTGGGCCGCCAGCTTGTCTGCGTACAGCTTGCGCGTACCGGGGTGGGCAGCAATGGTCTTGTACATCAGCGGCTGTGTCAGCGCAGGGGTGTCCTGTTCGTTGTGGCCCAGCTTGCGGAAGCACACAATGTCCACCACCACGTCTTGCTGGAACTCCATGCGGTAGTCCAGTGCCAGCTGCATACACAGCGCCACGGCTTCTGGGTCGTCACCGTTGACGTGCAGCACGGGCGACTCCACCATCTTCACGATGTCCGTGCAGTATGTGGTCGATCCCTTGTCGCGAGGGTCAGAGGTGGTGAAACCAATCTGGTTATTGATGATGATGTGCACTGTGCCGCCGGTGGAGTAACCACGGGTTTGCATCAGCGCCAAAGTCTCTTGGTTCACGCCTTGGCCAGCAAAAGCTGCATCACCATGCACCAGCACAGGCAGTACTTGCTTGCCGTGAGGGTCATTGCGACGATCCATGCGCGAGCGCACAGAGCCTTCCACCACCGGGTTCACAATTTCCAGGTGAGAAGGGTTGAACGCCAGTGACAGGTGAACTGGACCGCCTGCGGTCGAGACATCAGAGCTGAAACCTTGGTGGTACTTCACGTCACCAGCAGGCAGATCTTCAGGTGCAGTGTGGTCAAACTCGGCAAACAAGTCCTTGGGCATCTTGCCCAGGGTGTTCACCAGCACGTTCAGACGGCCGCGGTGGGCCATGCCCATCACAACTTCTTGCACGCCTTGCTTGCCACTGGCACTGATCAGCTCGTCCATCGCAACGATGAACGACTCGCCACCTTCCAGCGAGAAGCGCTTCTGGCCCACGTACTTCGTGTGCAGATAACGCTCAAGGCCTTCAGCAGCAGTCAGACGGTCAAGAATGCGCTTCTTTTGGTCTGCATTGAGTACGGGTTTGGAACGAATGGTTTCCAGGCGCTGCTGCCACCAGCGCTTTTGCACCTGGTCTGTGGCATACATGTACTCGACACCAATGGTGCCGCAGTAAGTTTCGCGCAGTGCGTTCAGCAACTCGCGCAAGGACATCGTTTCCTTGCCGAAGAATGTGTTGCCAACGTTGAACACGGTTTCCTGGTCGGCATCAGAGAAGCCGTAGAAAGCAGGATCGAGTTCAGGAATTTCGGGGCGCTCGGTGCGCTTGAGGGGATCCAGATCCGCCCAACGCTGACCCACGTTGCGGTATGCCGCAATCAGCTGCTGAACTGCGGTGCGCTTGCGACCCAGCTCAGAATCTGCGCCCGAAGCCACCACCACCTTGGTACCACCTTGCTTGGCGCGTTCAGCGAAAGCATTGATGACAGGAAGATGAGGAACGTCTTTGGCATCTGAGCCATCTACAGCAGGAACGTGCTGCAGGGCGTCGAAATACTCGCGCCAAGAATCTGGGACGCTACCTGGGTTAGACAGATAGTTCTCATACATTTCTTCGACATAAGGGGCATTGCCGCCGAAGAGATACGTGTTGCCTTGATAGGCTTGGTAGACAGTGGGCTGATCGCTCATATTCCGCTGACCTCAGCTTTCCTTGAGAAAGCATTAGCTGGTTGGTAAACCTCCCGCGACACGGCTATACCGATTTGCGGATGCGACTGTGGCTAAGGAAGGGCCTGATGTTGCTGCCAGTATTGTGCCATTGAAAGCAATAGTTAGCGGCGAAGGTCTTATGTAAGACTGAAGTAAATTGTTCTTGCACTGCAGCAAAAATCGCATCCACAAGTGCGCACTCAGGCCGATGCCACACTATTGCGCTGCTTATTCCGATATTTCTGCACGTGCTGTCAGGCCTTGCAACCGCTGCACAGGGATATCCACGATGGCGCTTTCCGCAGCGCGAACAGACGTCGTCAAGTGCTGAATCAGGTCCGCCGTGGTCGAACAACGGGTCATCATCAAACATGTAACCTCTGCACCTGCGACACGCGTGGTGTGCCAGCACCCCGGCGCCATGCATACACCCTGCCCTTGCAGCACACGGAATGCGGCCAAGGTGTCCAGATCGGGGCTGCCATCCACAGCGCTTTGCGCAACAACCTGGATGACTTCCCCTGTCAGCGGCACGATAGCTTGCTGCGTCAGCAGGTGTTTTTCCAGATTGGAGAACTCTGGAGAGCGGTTGCGGTAGTTGACCCACAACAGTTCTGCATCACCGCCCTCGCCTGTATTGAACAGGTGTTCCTGCCAGAAATCGGTGGCAGGGTTCGAAAACAGCGGCACGCCATTGCCATCGGGCATGGGTTTACCCAGCATCCAGCCGTAAGGCCAAAACGCACCCGGTGTCAGATCATTAATGTTCAATTTACCAATGCTAGTCATGCAGATCCCTGTTATGGCCTGGCTGGCTTACCACGTTCAGAAACCCCGGCCTCATCGCCCAAGTTGCTGCACGCAGACGCTGCCCATCTGTTGAGACACAGGCAACTCGCGTACATTCCGGATATTCCCTGCTCTTGGTGCCCTGCACTTTTGGCTCATGCCTTCTCAAAACACTACCAATAAAACTTTCCTACTGCTGCTTGCGGCAGTAAGCGCTGGTTTTGCCATGATTTTGTGGCCATTCATCGGCGCAGTATTTTGGGCACTGGTCTTAGCGATTTTGTTTCATCCCCTCAACAAAAAGCTTTTACACAGATTTCCCAACAAGCCCAATTTAACGGCACTGGTCACTCTAGTCCTGTGTTTGCTGGTGGTCATCTTGCCACTGGTCCTTATTGGAACATCGGTAGTCAATGAGACAGTGCTTATCTACAACCGCATGTCTTCTGGCCAACTGGACTTTGGCAATTACTTTCAGCAAATCAATGCCGCCATGCCCGGCTGGCTTTTGCAATTTTTAGAGCGTATCGACCTGGCATCTGCCCGAGAAATTCAAGAAAAACTCTCTGGCGTTGCCGCAGAAGCCGGAAAATTGATTGCCGGCAAAGCCATGGAGGTTGGACAAAACACACTGGGCTTTGTCGTGAGCTTTGGTGTCATGCTTTATTTGCTGTTTTTCCTGCTGCGCGACGGAACCAGGCTGGCCACTCGCATCCGCGATGCCATTCCCATGGAAAAAGAGCACAAGCAAAGTTTGATAGAAAAGTTCGCTACGGTGATTCGCGCCACGATCAAAGGCAATCTTGCAGTGGCTACCGCACAAGGCGCACTGGGTGGCTTGATTTTCTGGATTCTGGATATTCAAGGCCCAGTGCTGTGGGGTGTTTTGATGGCGTTCCTGTCGCTGCTGCCTGCCGTAGGCGCCAGCTTGATATGGGGCCCTGTCTCCATTTATTTCCTCGCCACTGGCAACCCCACACAAGGACTGGTCCTTGCAGCTTATGGTGTCCTCGTCATCGGCTTGGTTGACAACGTACTTCGTCCTATCCTGGTCGGAAAGGACACCAAGATGCCCGACTACATTGTCTTGATCTCAACATTAGGCGGCATGTCCATTTTCGGACTCACGGGCTTTGTCATTGGCCCTGCTATTGCCGCCCTATTTATTGCATGCTGGGATATTTTTAGCCCGCAGCAACTGCCCGAAAAAGGGTGAGCCGAGGCTTCAACAAATAATCCGCCAACTGGCGGATTATTTGTTTCTGAGTTCGCGGTAATTCGCTGATCACCATTCGCCCACGCTGCGAACTATGTGATCAAAATCTTGCGGCAGGCTTGCACCAGCAACAGCTGGAGAGCTGGCAACACCCATTGATCCAGCGCCCAAACCTTGACCAAGCTGCGTCGACGATGGCAGCGGCGGTGGCTCCAGATGCTCGCGACCAAAAGTATGACTGGCAAGCAGGCTGGGCGTAGAAGGTAGCGTGGTCATGGCAGTTATCTCCTTGTGCACACTTTAAAAAGATACCGCCCAGCAGCCCGTAGGACAGCTTGCTTTTGGCGTGTCGCTCAATACACTGTCGCGCACGGAGATCCCAAAGCCCTGCGCTGCGGGCCCACTCCCTTGGTTTAAGCTCGCCGGGCTATGCCGCAAACCATTTCCCGTGCTACGCACCACGAACTCATCATCAAAAAAAGCCGTTTCATTTGCTGCGTGCAACCCATGCAAGATCGACCCACAGCCCAGGCTGTTGTCGATGCGCTGCGCAAAGAGCACCCCGGTGCAGCCCATGTCTGCTGGGCACTGCTGGCGGGCGGGCAATCAGCAGCGGTTGATGATGGCGAGCCCAGCGGCACTGCGGGCCGCCCCATGCTGGAAGTGCTGCGACATCAAGAGCTAGAAGGTGTTCTGGCCACCGTCGTGCGCTACTTTGGAGGCATCAAGCTGGGTGCTGGAGGGCTGGTGCGGGCTTATACAGACAGCGTTGCACAAACATTGCTCCTCGCCGAAAAAATCACATTGCAACGCGTGATCACTCTGCAATGCAGCATCCCCTATTCCATGGAAGGATGGCTGCGGCGCGAACTGGAGCTGGCCCAGGCCACGCTGCTGAACGTGCGCCACCAAACTGCAGTGCACATGCAGTGGAGCCTCGCTGAATCGCAAAGCGCCCCCCTCATACAGCGCCTGAACGAAGGCGGTCAGGGGCGCATCGACTGGCTGAAGTTCTGGCCCAATTGAAAACACCAATGCCGGATGAAGGCGGCGATTGCACTTTTTATTGCGCCTTTGGCTGTGGCGGTGCAGTTTTAGAGTCAGTCCATTCTGACTTTCTGACTGCATGGGCTCAACATCATGGATCTTCGCTACACCAATGCCTTGCGCAACGCGACCAATGCTTGGTCTCACAACCGTGTGACCGACACCACCACCATGCAGGACCTCAAAAGGCGCGCGCACACAGAACAAAAAAATTCTGCGCAAGAGACGGCAACCACACTCAACGCTACACAGATGGGCATTTTGCAACCCGAGTTGGCGCGCTATGGCAACCTGGGCACCAAACTTAATCTGTTCGCTTAAGGCGTGAGCCACGACTTTGGCAGAGGTAAATCGCATTACATTGCGGGGATGAACCACACCACGCCAACGCCAGAACTAGCTGACAAGCCTTCCCACCCTTTGGTTGCTGCACTGACTGCCGTACGCAAGTCACGCCAGATGACGCAGGCCGATCTTGCCAGCCAGGCCGGCTTGTCGCGCATGACCGTACAGCGCCTGGAGAGCAACGGCTTAGACCCACGTCTATCCACCTTGCAAGAGATGGCCCGGGTGCTGGGCCAGGAACTGGTTGTCATTCCGGCTCAACTGCATGAGGCGCACGAGCAATGGCTACAAGAACGCACTGCGGTGTAAGCAGGGCCATCTCACTCACCTGACACAGACTGACTGCAGCAACCCACGAACCATGCCGAGCGCGGATTCCTGCGCTAGCATCGGCGCAGTCCTTTTCTAGATACCCATGACCTCCCCTGCGCCCACTGCCAGCCCAGCTTCACCCCGTGCTCTTTTTTGGGCTTTTGCAAGCTTGGCACTTCAAGGCTTTGGCGGCGTCATGGCTGTTGTTCAACGCGAACTGGTGGACCGCAGACGCTGGATGACGCAAGAACAGTTCGCGCAGGACTGGGCTGTGGCACAGATTCTCCCGGGCCCTAACGTGGTCAACCTTTCCATCATGTTTGGCGAGCGGCATTTTGGCTGGCGCGGGGCTTTTGCAGCCACAGCAGGCATGCTGATTGCGCCTACGCTGCTGGTACTGGCTGTAGGCAGCTTGTACCTTCAGTGGGCCAGCCACCCGGCAGTCAGTGGTGCGCTGCGCGGCATGGGTGCAGTTGCTGCAGGACTGGTCATTGGCACGGGCCTGAAACTTTCAGTGGCGCTGCACAAACACCCACTGCCCTTGTGGCTGGGCTGGCTCCTGGCCATGCTTGCATTTTCCATGGTGGTCTTTCTGCAGTGGCCCTTATGGTGGGTGCTGCCCATTATTGGCGGCATTGGCTGTGGATTAACCTGGCTGCGAACAACACCATGACTTCTACGCTGACGCCACTGGCCCTGGATACCTCTGCTTGGCTGCATTTGATTGCGTATTTTTTGTCGCTTTCGTTGCTGTCTGTTGGGGGTGCCATGGCCACTGCACCCGAGATGTACCGACATACCGTAGAACAGCAAGGCTGGTTGTCTGCGCAGCAATTTTCCGACTCGATTGCCATTGCCCAAGCCGCCCCGGGCCCCAACATCATGTACGTGGCCCTGCTGGGCTGGAACATTGGCCTGAACGCCATGGCACCCTACACCGGCTGGTCTGCTTGGCTGGCGGCTTTGGCCGCTTGCTTGGCCTGCATGGGTGGCATGCTGCTACCAAGCTCTTTGCTCACATGGAGCAGTACCCGCTGGATGCGCCGCAACCACGCTTTACGCAGCGTGCGCGCTTTTCGCTGGGGGATGATGCCTCTGGTGGTTGGCATGGTGCTCGCCACGGGCTGGATTCTGGCGGCTCGTGATACCGGCGCAGCCCATGCCTGGGCACCATGGCTGCTGACTGCCACAGCCACACTTTTCGTATGGAAAACAAGATTGCACTTGCTCTGGATGCTCGCTGCCGGTGCACTGCTCGGTGCTTTGGGCTGGATTTAGAGCCGCATTAAACAACGCCGTCCAGCATCATTGGCAACACCTTCGCTGCGGGGGCTCGCAGCAGAGCATCTGCCAGCATATCCAGCTCAGTGGCCTGCGGATTCACGATCACAACCTTGGCACCTTGCTGGTGGGCTTGAAATACCAGACCCGCAGCAGGATAAACCACGCCCGATGTACCCACCACCAGCATCACATCACAGGCATTCACGACCGCTTCTGCGCGCGCCAGCGCATCAACTGGCAAATGCTCTCCAAACCAGACCACACCAGGGCGCAGCATATTGCCGCAGGTGCTGCAGCGTGGCGGCTGTCCACCCAGCGCCACTGTCTTGGCCATCTCGCAGCACGGGCCACAGGCATCGAGCCACTGGTTGCGCATTACATCGCCATGCAAGCTAATTACATCGTGGCTGCCTGCACGCTGGTGCAAACCATCCACATTCTGCGTAATCACACTTAGCTTACCGGGATGAGCTTTTGCAAAAGCTGCCAAAGCCAGGTGCGCCGCATTGGGCTGCACAGCAGCCACCAGCTCGCGCCGGTAGCTGTACCACTGCCATACCCGCTGTGGATGCGCACGAAAGCCAGCCTCAGAAGCCATCTCCTGCGGGTCAAACTGCGCCCAGTAGCCCGTGTGAGCATCACGAAACGTGGGCACACCCGATTCCGCACTGACGCCAGCCCCGCTCAGGACCACCAAGTGCTGCGCCGCATGCGCCCATTGGCGCGCCAGCTCAAGGCTCTTCGCGCTTTCGACCTCTAAGTCTGGCATGACGCTGGCTCGCAACTACAGTTTTAAAACTCAATGGGCCTGACGCTGGCGCACCGCTTCGTATAGACAAACGCCACTGGCCACAGACACATTCAGACTTTCCACTGCGCCTTGCATCGGAATACTGATCAGTTCATCACAGGTCTTGCGGGTCAGCTGGCGCATGCCATCGCCCTCGGCACCCAGCACCAGAGCCACAGGCCCCTTCAAGTCCACCTGATACAGGTGCTTGTCTGCGTCGCCGCTGGTGCCAATGATCCAGATATTGCGCGCTTGCAGTTCTTTGAGCGTGCGCGCCAGATTGGTCACCATGAAATACGGCACGGTTTCGGCAGCCCCACTGGCCACTTTCGCCACAGTGGCATTGATGCCCGAGGAATGGTCCTTGGGCGCAATTACCGCATGCACGCCGGCACCATCAGCCACACGCAGGCAAGCACCCAGATTGTGGGGATCGGTCACGCCATCGAGCACCAGCAGCAGAGGGTTTTTGACTCCGGCTTCCTCCAGATCATCCAGCAACTCGTCCAGCGTACGGGTATCTTGAACCTCTTGCACACGCGCTGCCACACCCTGGTGACCATGGCTGCCAGCCAGCTTGGCAATGCGCATGGCATCGGCCTCAATCAGTCGTGCACCAGCTTCTTTGGCTCTTTCCAAAAACTGGCGCATGCGGGCATCACGGCGCGTGGACTCGTAATAAATTTCAATAATGGATTGGGGCGCGGTCTTGAGGCGCACGCCGACGGCATGAAAGCCGAAAAGAACTTTGGGGGACGACATAGGGAAGGGATTATCCAGCGAAGCGCACATTGCAGAACAGCCGCTTCAAGATACCTTGTGTTGACTTAGATAAATCTTTTGTTCCAAAGCATCACTTCATGCCATGCAGTTATGAGGGTATATCCATCAGCATTGAAGCTTGAGCACCTAAACTCGCCGTCTTTCAATGTAAGTGGTGCAAGTTTTTCCATGATCTTTCAACCTTTGCTGAGCTGGTCAAAGCGAACCAGCATCGTCACGCAAATTGTCATTGGACTCGTTTTGGGCATTGCGCTGGCCATCTTCTGGCCACAGGCGGCCCTGCGCGTTGAGTTTCTCGGCACGTTGTTTATTTCCGCACTAAAGGCTGTGGCCCCCATTTTGGTCTTCGTGCTGGTGATTGCGGCCATCAGCAACCAGCGGCCTGACCAGACCAGCCACCTCAAGCCTATTTTGTGGCTGTATGCGATTGGCACTTTAAGTGCTGCCATTGTGGGCGTTTTTGCCAGCATGCTGTTCCCTACGACGCTGATGCTCAAGGATGCCGCAACAGGCATGGCCGCACCAGGCGGCATTGCAGAAGTGCTGATGCAACTGTTTAAAAATGCGGTCGACAATCCCGTCAACGCCTTGATGCACGCCAATTACATCGGCATTTTGGTGTGGGCCATTGCCATCGGTATCGCCCTGCGTCGGGGCGCTGAAAGCACCCGCCAGGCCATGGCCGATTTTTCTAACGGAATTACCTTGATCATTCAGGCCGTCATCCGTGTGGCACCCATCGGTATTTTTGGCCTGGTGGCTTCGACCGTTGCCTCTACCGGCACCCAGGCGCTGACAGGCTATGCCCATTTGCTGGCCGTGCTGCTGGGTTCAATGCTGGTCGTTGCCTTGATCATCAATCCGCTGATCGTGTGGTGCAAAATTCGTCGCAACCCTTATCCACTGGTACTGATGTGCCTGCGTGAAAGTGGTGTCACTGCTTTCTTTACACGCAGTTCTGCAGCCAACATTCCGATCAATCTTGCGATCGCAAAGCGTTTGAATCTGGATGCAGACACTTACAGCGTCGCCATTCCTTTGGGGGCCACCATCAATATGGCGGGTGCGGCAATCACTATCAGCGTGCTGTCGCTGGCTGCGGCCAACACACTGGGCATCGTGGTAGACATTCCCACCGCCATTTTGCTGTGCGTAGTGGCATCGGTGTGCGCTTGCGGTGCATCCGGCGTCGCCGGCGGATCGCTGCTGCTCATCCCTTTGGCGTGCTCGTTGTTTGGCATCTCCAACGACATTGCCATGCAAGTGGTTGCCATTGGGTTCATCATTGGGGTGCTGCAGGATTCTGCAGAAACAGCGCTCAACTCTTCCACCGATGTCATCTTTACCGCTGCGGTATGTATGGCTGAGGAAGAGCGCAACAGCTGATGTAACTGGCTGGTGCGCTCAAAGAAAAAGGCTCCCATGAGGGAGCTTTTTTCTTTCCTGCGCATGCGCAGCAGGCATAAAAAAGCAGCCTCAAGGGGCTGCCTGGCGGGCCAAAGCCGACACGACTTAACGGTAGTAGGCTTCCACAACACCTTTAATTTTGATCAGCAAAGGGCGGCCCTTGCGGTCCAGCGTCTTGCTGGCAGGTACTTTGACCCAGCCTTCACTCACACAGTACTCTTCCACATCATTGCGGTCTTTGCCGTTGAGGCGAATACCAATATCGTGTTCAAACACGGCAGCATTGAAAAATTTGCTGGAAGGGTCGATCGACAGGTGATCAGGCAGTTCTGGGCGCGCAGTAGCTTCAGTCATAGTTTTTCCAAGTCAGCGGGGATCAAGCCCCCAATTCACGAATGCGGCGATTGTCCAGCATTTGGAACATCCTGGCAGTTAAACCAAACAGCCCGCTTCAATGGTCAGCGTACGTTCACACTGCGCTGCAATGCTTCTATCGTGCGTGACCAGCACCAGGGTTGTCCCTTGCTCGCGGTTCAGCTCAAGCATCAAGTCCATCACGGACGCTCCGGTGGCATGGTCCAGGCTGCCCGTAGGCTCATCGGCCAGTAGCACTGCAGGCTGCACCACAAAAGCCCGCGCCAGCGCTACGCGCTGCTGCTCGCCACCGGATAGCAATTTGGGGTAATGCCCCAGGCGTTGCCCCAGACCCACGCGCTGCAGCATCTCAGAGGCCATCTGCCGCGCGCCACGCACACCTGCCAGCTCCAAAGGCAGCATGGCGTTCTCCAGCGCAGTCAGATTGGGCAGCAGTTGAAAACTCTGGAAAACAAAACCGATCTTTTGCCCACGCAACGCAGCACGAGCATCTTCACTCAAAGCAAAAATATCTTGGCCTTGCAGACGCACAGTGCCTTGGCTGGGCGTATCCAGCCCCGCCAGCATCGACAGCAAAGTGCTTTTTCCAGAGCCCGACGCGCCGACAATGGCTGCCGTTTGCTGCGGCTGCAGGCTAAAGTGAATATCGCGCAAAATCTCCAGAGTGCCAGTGGAGTCAGATACTGCTTTGGACAGGTGATCAACCTCAATCACGGGCAAAAGGGGAGCATTCTTAGACATGAAAGACCTTGTAGCAAGCATGCACAACGCATACACATGGGGAAACCGCCGTCACTTTATCGCGTCTGTGACCGCACTCGGAGTTTGGCCACTGGCTTACGCGGCCAATACGCCGCACATTCTGGTTCTGGGCGACTCACTGAGCGCGGAATATGGTCTGGCACGAGGCACTGGCTGGGTGGCACTTTTGGAACAAAAACTGGCTCACGAGCAACGCCCTGCCAAGGTGGCCAATGCCAGTATCAGCGGTGAAACCACTTTTGGCGGCCGTACACGCTTGCCAGCCTTGCTCAAGCAGCACCAGCCCAGTGTGGTGGTGATTGAGTTGGGCGGCAACGATGCGCTGCGCGGTTTGCCATTGACCGGCACTTTGGACAATCTGCGCGCCATGACGCAGGCTGCACAAAACGCGGGGGCGAAGGTGCTGTTGCTTGGCATGCAAATGCCCCCAAACTATGGAAAAAAATACGCGCAAGACTTTGAGCAGCTGTTCGCTCAAGTGGCCAAAGAGCAAAAGGCCACATTGCTGCCGTTCTTTTTGAAGGGGGTGGCTGATGCCGCCAATCCTACGGCCCTTTTCCAGACTGACCGCATTCACCCCACCGCGGCCGCGCAGCCCCTCATGCTCAACAACGTCTGGCCGCTACTGCAACCGCTGCTGAAACCATAAAAAAACCAGCCCGAGGCTGGTTGAGGCATTACTCCGCTGCAGGCGGTGTGGGCAGCGAGTTTTGCGGTTGGTACGGCTCGCCTTCAGGCGCTTGCTCTGGGTTAGTCTTGCGCTCCGATTTTTCACGCAACTTGTCTGCTTTTTTGTTTTTCTTAGCCAGTTCGCGTTGACGCTTTTCGTATCCGTAGTTGGGTGTAGCCAATGTTTGCTTTCGTTGAAGGGCTTGCAGTGAATGCGGCCACTCTAACACCCATCTTCAGATGTTGCTGACAAGCCAGTTGCAGGCGCTATGCAGGCGCGGTATGCATGCCAGGTGGCACAGCCCAGCCAGGGGCCAACCACAATCAACGGCAGTTGCCAGGGCACTACCAGCGCCCCAGCTACCAGAGTCACGATCAGCACTGCCCACAGCAGCATAACCCCTGTCTGGCTGAACACCACCCGAAAGCTGGTGATGGCAGCGGTCAGCGCATCGGTGCCGCGATCGAGCATCAGCGGCAAAGCCACTACGGTACTGCCAAAGACGACGGCGGCAAAAACACCACCAACCACGGCGTAGGCCAGCAAGAACTGCCAGTTTTCAGGGTTAAAGACCGCCTGCAGCACCCCTGTGGTCGATGGCATGCCGGTATTGAAGAACACGGCAAACACCACCAAAGAAGCGCGTCCCCACAGCAGCTCCAGCACGATCAGAACAAACACCAGCATGCCCATGCTGCCCAGTTGCTTGTCCCAGCAGGTAATGGACTGACCAAGGTCAGGCTGCAGCCCTTGCTCCAGTCTGCGGCTGGTGTCGTACAGGCCCATCGCCAGAAAAGGCCCTACCAGCAGGCAACCACTGGCAATCGACATGGTGTATTGCGGGCTGGCATTAAATACCCAGCCCAGCACCAGCGCCATTGCCCAAAAACACAGCCCATAAAACAGCGACACACTCCATGCACGCTGCATGTCGCGCCAGCCTGCCGCCAGCCAGTGCAGTGGCGCAGCCAAGCTCACTGGCCGCAGATGAATCGCAGCCCCCACAGTGGAAGATGCAGCCATCGTCTGGGAATCAGGTGTCGCCATAGCCTTGCCTCCTGTATGAAGACAGAAGACCACAGCCTCGTTCGGGCGTCAATCAGAGAAACACGTGCACAAAAAAAGAAGCTGCTTTCGCTGTACAGCCGGCACTTTCAGATAGTTTTTATCTTGAAAGCACCTTAATACAAGCGATTGCAGCTCTTATTTTCAATGATATCTATGCTTGCCAAGCTTGGCTAAACGCCTTTTCCCAGGCTTGCGCCAGATCGCGCAGCAAGTCTTGCGTGTCCTCAAGCCCCACACAAAAGCGCACCACTGTGCCTGCCTTCAGGGCCCCGCCGCCGCAGCCGCGCATGCTTTCAATCTGGTAAGGCACCACCAGACTCATGGGCCCACCCCAGCTGTAGCCCAGCTTGAAGTACTGCAAGCTGTCGCAGAAACGGTCAATCGCATCCTGACCAAACTGTGCATCAATGACCACGCTGAACAAACCTGCAGCAGCCCCTTGCCCCTGGTGTGCGCTGCCACACAGTGCTTTCCAGTGCGCATGCCCCGGCGCCCCTTCGAACGCCGGGTGCAGCAACTGGACCACCGCAGGCTGGCGCTGCAGGCCAGCGGCCAGAACGCGGGCGCTGACATCGTGTGCGTGGTAGCGCAACGCGATGCTCGATAGCGAACGCAATACCATCTCCGCATCATTGGCGCCCACACCGATTCCCAGGCGCATGTGCGTCAGCTTGATGCGCATGTGCAGCGACGGGCTGACTGTCATGATGCTGCCCATCAGCACATCACCACCACCGCTGGGGTACTTGGTCAGTGCGTGGACTGACACATCGGTCGCCAGACTTCCGCCATCCGCCAGCAAATCAAAAGGTTTGAAGGCCAGACCAGCGCCCCAGGTGTTATCCAGCACCGAGGTGACCCCTCGTGCACGGCATGTCTGCACCATGGCGATCAGGTTCGGGAACTCCATGCTCACGCTGCCCGGTGCCTCCAGCCAGACCAGCTTGGTTGCGGGTGTGATCTTGCCCTCCAGATCGGCCACATTCATGGGGTCATACAGCACATGGCGAATGCCCCAGCGTGACAGCTCATGCGCGGCGAAGTCCTTGTTCGGCCCGTAAGCGTTATCAGGCATCAAAACCTCATCGCCTGCCGACAGCAGCGCCAGAGACACCGTGCTGATGGCGCTCAGCCCACTGGGCACCAAAAGACATTGCTTGCCGCCTTCCAGGCTGCACAGGCGCTCTTCGAGCTGGTACGTCGTCGGTGTGCCATGCAGGCCGTAGGTGTAGCCGCTTTTATCCAGCCACCGGCGTGTACGCATGTCTTGCACATTGTCAAAAATGACAGTCGATGCTTTGTGCACTGCGGGCTGTGGCGCAGAAAATGCTTGCGGGGCTTGGTAGCTGTGATGCACCAAGTCGGTCGAGATGTGGCGTGCTTGTTCAGTCATGGTGACATGTTAAGCGGCAAGTTGCGCTGGCTCCCCAAAACAAAAGCTGCCCGAAGGCAGCCTTGCTGTTTAGAGATGCTCTGGTGAATGGGTTCAGGACTTCACGGTCAGCAAGTTGTTGACCGACGTGACGCCTTCTACACCCTTGGCCAATTGTTCGGCACGGTCTTTGGCAGCTTGATTGGGCGCTTCACCGCTGAGGGTGACCGCACCGCCGTTGGTGTCTACTTCGATCTTCAGTGCACTCAGTTCAGAATCCCCGACCAGCGCTGCCTTCACCTTGGCAGTCACACCGGCCTCACCCATGGCTGCGGTTGCGTTGCTGGCAGCATCCTTGGTGGCATCCATCGCATTTTCCAGCTTCTGGCCTGTGGTCTCTGCTGCCTTTTCGACTTCACTCTTGGCTTTTTCAGCCGCCTGCTCCGTGCGATCTACAGCGTTATCCAGCTTCTGGCCAGTTGTTTGACCATCGTTAGGGCCACAAGCGGTCAAACCCAGTGCCAAAGCAGAAACAGCCAATACCTGCAGCAAATTCTTTTGAGTAATAGACATAGTGTGAAAGCTCCTCATCCTTGGTCGTAATGAAAAAAGGTCAAGACTGCGCATCATGACCACGTGGATGCAATGTAGATTCTCTGCTTGTTACAACTGGTGGGATGGCTCCTAAGCATCCGTAGGACAATCGCGATCATGTAACGAGGCCTAAAAAGCATCCACAATTGCGAACCTATGCAATTGAAACAGTGGTTCCCCTTTTTGTCATGGCCCAGACTCAGTCCCGCCATGGCGCGCGATGAGGTGCTGGCCGGGGTCACCATTGGCCTCATGCTGCTGCCACAGGGCGTGGCGTATGCAGCACTGGCAGGCATGCCACTGGTTACAGGCATTTATGCCGCTTTACTGCCTTCGCTGGTGGCAGTTCTGTGGGGCGCATCTCCACGTCTGGGAGTTGGCCCTACGGCGTTGACCAGTTTGCTCATCGGCGCTTCATTGGTAGGCATGGCCGAGCCCGGCAGTGCCCAGTGGGTCACATTGGCCGCATGGATGGCCATCATGGCGGGTGCAGTGCAGTGGCTGCTGGGTGCGCTGCGCAGTGGCTGGCTGGTGAATCTGGTGACTTCGCCTGTCCTCAACGGTTTCACCCAAGCTGCAGGCATTTTGATCTTCCTGTCCCAGTTGCCTGACTTGCTGGGTTTGCGCAGCTCCTGGAGCGCCTTGTTTCACGACCCCAGTCTTCACCATTTTGATGGATTGGCCTTTTGCTTTGGTGCCGGTGGGCTGGCCGCCCTGCTCTTGCTCAAAAAGCTGGCCCCAAAACTGCCGGCTGCCGTCATGGTGGTTGCCTTGTGCGGCATCATCAGCGCTGCAGTGGGCTATGCCGAACACGATGGCAACATCGTAGGCCACTTACCTGCAGGCCTGCCTGGCCTGGCGATTCCTGCCGCCATCACCATGGATCAGTTCACCCGGCTACTTTTGCCGGTGCTCATGATCAGCCTGGTGAGCTTTTTGGAGGTTGCATCCAGCGCGCAAGTGGAACACCGCCACACCGGAACGCGCTGGAATGAAAACCAGGACCTGATTGCACAGGGCATGGCCAAAGTTGTCGCTGGTTTGAGTGGCAGTTTTGCCATCAGCGCATCTTTTTCGCGCTCCGCAGTCACCTTGCACTCGGGCGCAAAAACAGGCTGGGCAACTGTCTTTGCAATTGCCATGGTGCTGGTGACTGTGCTGTGGCTCACCCCTGTGCTCTACCACGTACCACAGGCGGCATTGGCTGCAGTGGTAGTGTCTGCCGTGATCAACCTGATTCAGCCACGCAGCTTGCGCGCCCTGTTCCGCATCTCGCCCATTGAAGGCGGCATTGCACTGACAACATTTGTACTCACTCTGGCCACTGCTCCGCGCCTGTACTGGGGCGTTTTAACAGGTGTGCTGCTCAGTCTGTGCCATTTTCTCTACCAGCGGCTGCACCCTCGCATTCTCGAAATTGGGGAACACGCCGATGGCAGTTTGCGTTCGCGTGGCATTTGGGACCTGCCTGCCATTGCTCCGCACGTCTTGGCACTGCGCATGGATGCAGAGTGGGACTTCGCTTCATCAGCCGCTCTGGAGCGCTACGTCACCCAAGTACTCCAGCAGCAGCCACATATTCAAATCGTGTACCTGGATGCGCAACCCATTAACCGCATTGATGTGACTGGGGTAGAAAGTTTCATGCGACTGCGCCAAAGCTTGAGAAAGCAGGGTATTTGCCTGCATATTGGCGGTTTAAAGTTGCCAGTACAGGCCATACTGGACAAGGCTGGCGCTCTGGCGTCAGGGCCTGATTTGCAACTGTCACGCACCAACGCGCAAGCGTTGCTAACAATGCGTGTATCTTGCACAACCAAATAGGCTGAAAGCCCGCATCGTTACTGCACAGACTGCTACACTTGACCGCATTAATGGCGCTAAACCATCGTTTTGTGACTGGCACTAACTTCTTATCACTGACCGCTTTTCAGCAACTCCGCTTGGACGGAGCTTTGGCATTGCTTGGAGAAGAAGAAAGTGTCGCACTGCCCCACGCGCAAATCGATGCAGTCGCCCGGCTGCAAGCCATCATTGACGGTTTGTGTGACTTGTCCTTGCGAGACCCCTTAACAGGCACCGCCAACCGCCGCCATTTTGACTCGGTACTGGACCGGGAACTTGATCGCGTTGCGCGCTCTGGGGATGTGGCCTTGCTGCTCATGATTGACATTGATCACTTCAAGCAAGTGAACGATCAATATGGGCACAACGTCGGTGATGCTGTACTCCAGCAAGTTGCGCATGCGCTGACTGGATGTGTGCGGCCCATGGACACACTGGCGCGCTATGGCGGTGAAGAATTCGCCATTGTGCTGCCCGCCTGCCAGCCGGCTTATGGCCAAAACGTGGCGGATCGAGTACGCCGGGCTGTAGAAGCATTGCACATTCGCATTGCCTCTGGCCACGAAATCAAGGTGACCGTCAGCATCGGCGGCGCTTATGCCCTGCAATGGATTCGCAGCACACGCAAACTTTGGGTAGAGCGTGCAGACCAGCAGCTCTACGTGGCCAAAGGCGCTGGCCGCAACCGCATTGAAATCGAACAACAACCTGACAGCACCGTGACTGCAGAGGAAAAAAACTTGCTCTTCATCCCTGAGTTAAGCGCCGACACGTCCACGTGGTCTGGTGATTGGATCGAAGTGTTGGCCGCGTCTACGGATTCGGCTGATGGCGTCAACTGAAGGCATGCATTGAAATGAGCGACGTGCTGTCCCCCCTCTCTCCGACCAAAGTGGCTACCACCTCCTACGGCCCGCGCCCGCGCAACGCATCCAGCGCCCACATCATTGCTGTCACCAGCGGTAAAGGCGGTGTGGGTAAAACCTTTGTTTCCGCCAACCTGGCTGCGGCTCTGACGCGCCATGGCTTGCGCGTTCTGGTGCTGGACGCAGATTTGGGTCTGGCCAACTTGGACGTGGTACTCAACCTGTACCCCAAAGTCACATTGCATGACGTGTTCACCGGCAAGGCCTCGCTGCAAGAAGCGGTTGTCACAGCCCCGGGCGGCTTTCATGTGCTGCTTGCCGGCTCAGGCATGGTGGAGTATTCACGCCTGACCCCTGAAGTGCGCAACCAGCTCATTCATGTCATTGACACCCTGGCTCCCAACTACGACATCATGCTGCTGGACACAGGCGCCGGCATCTCGGACGTAGTGCTGTTTTCAGTCTCTCTGGCCCACGAAGTTTTGATTGTGGCAACCCCGGAACCCACATCTCTGACCGACGCTTACGCCGCCATCAAAGTACTGACCACGCAACAAAAGCGCCACAACATGCGCTTGGTGATCAACCAAGCTGCGCGTCCAGGCGATGGCCGCGCCATCACCGGTCAATTGCAGCAGGTGCTCAATCGCTTTGTTCACTCTGAATCAGGCTTGCCTATGCGCCTGATTCACATGGGAGACATTCCTGCAGACAAAGCAGTTCGTGAGGCCGTCATGCGTCGCCAGCTACTGATTCAAGCCTCTCCAGGCTGCGCAGCCTCTTTGGCAATTGCCCAGTTGGCCAACCGCATCAAAACCATGGTGACCCCCACACAGCCCGTGTAAGCCACCAGCATAGAGAACACCCACTCAAAAGAGCTACCTACAGGTAGCTCTTTTTTCATTTAAAGCAGTGCAAATGCTTGTCTACACCGCAATCAACGCCACAGCAATGTGGCGTTGATTGGCATTACAGACGGTTGCGCTTGGCATCCACGCTGAAAGTGCCTGCACCAAAGGCGGCCAGCACGAGCAAACCACCCACGACCGCAATGTTCTTATTGAACATGAGTTGCTGCACCATGGCCTGATCTGCTGGCAACGACCAGTAAGCATGAAAGAAGAAACTTGCAACCAGCGTAAAGAAAGCCAGCAGCAAAGCCGCAGGGCGCGTCATAAAACCAATCAAGATCATGATGCCGCACACCAGTTCAATCAGCAGGCCCACCGCAACGCCGACCTCTGGCATTGGCAGGCCCATGGCACTGGCATAACCGACCGCACCAGAAAAACCCATCAGCTTTCCAAATCCAGCGGGAATGAACAGCCAGGCCATCAAGATGCGACCAACCAGTGCGAATGTGGCAGTCATTGAATGATTCATACGGTACTTTCCTTGGGCAATGCCCGTGTTGTGAATAAAAACTCTTCCCCCATGCCGAGCAGTTTTCATGCAGCCAAATCGAATACCAGTAATTCAGCGGTCTGATCACTTTCAAACGGCAACGCATGCTCATTTTCTGCAAGCAAGGCATCTCCGCTTGTCAGCTTTTTGCCCGCAACGACCACCTCACCGTCGATGACAAAAACATAGCATTTACGGCCAACAGCAATCTCATGGGTCAACTGCACGACCTGGCCTGCAGCGGGGCGCAGCAAGCTGGCATACATACGCGCATCCGCATTCAAATGCACTGAACCTTGCAACCCTTGAGGATCGGCCACCAAACGCAGCACATTGGTTTTTTCTGCATCTGTAAAACGCTTTTGCTCATAACCAGGCTCCAGGCCCGTGCCACTAGGCTGCAGCCAAATTTGCAGGAAATGGGTGGCCTTGCCTTCGGCACGGTTGTGCTCACTGTGAACCACGCCAGTGCCCGCCGTCATGCGCTGCACTTCCCCGGGCTGAATGGTCTGCACATTGCCCATGCTGTCTTCGTGAGACAGCGCACCATCCATCACATAGCTGACAATTTCCATGTCTTTGTGGGGATGTGCGCCAAAGCCCGTACCTGCTGCAATACGGTCTTCGTTGATCACACGCAAATTACCCCAGCCCATATGTTTGGGGTCGTAATAGCCTGCGAATGAAAAACTGTGGAATGACTTGAGCCAGCCATGGTTGGCAAAACCACGGTCTTGAGATTTGCGAATATGAATCATGAGTGGCTCCTTAATATCGGCAGCGGTTTGCTGCAATACCTCGACTGTAAAAGTGAAAGCCTTGCTACAGATCAAGCCAGTTTGATGGCATCATTCAAACTCTTTGAATGAACGTATCGCAGCATGCCAAGCCCTCGTGACGTTTTAACCCCAGACAGCCTCGCCATGCTGCAAGTCATTGCCGACACTGGTAGTTTTGCGGCTGCAGCGCGGCAATTGCGGCTGGTGCCCAGCGCCTTGACCTACCGGGTTCGGCAAATGGAAGAAGCACTGGACGTGCTCTTGTTTGACCGCAGCGCACGCCAGGCCCAGCCCACGGAAGCAGGCCAGGCGCTGCTATCCGAAGGCATACGCCTGCTGCAAGACATTGATGCAGTCGCACACCGCGTTCGCCGTGTGGCAACAGGGTGGGAGCCAGAGCTGACCATCGTGGCAGATGGCGTAATCTCTCAGGCCACCTTGTTTGATCTGGTCGAGGCGTTTTATGCACTGGGCTCACCCACCAAGCTCAAGCTGGGCATGGGCACGCTCACCGGCCCCGTGGAATGCCTGACCACCGGGCGTGCCGATCTAGCCTTGGGCGTTGGCACCACCAACACCAGCGTGACGGGACTGCAACTGGACGATCTGGGCGATATCACCTTCGCCTTTGCCGTGGCACCTTTTCACCCCTTGGCACAAATACAAACGCCGATCACAGATGAAATGCTGCTCGAGCACCGTTTGGTCGTAGTGGCTGACTCGGCACAAAAAGAACGCGTCTCCATGGGACTGCTTAATGGGCAGGACATCTTCACGGTCGACACCGTGCAAGCCAAGATTGATGCCCAGGTGCGTGGCCTGGGCTGCGGGTTCCTGCCCGAGACGATGGTGCAGCCCTATGCGCAAGCAGGTTTACTGCTCACCAAGGCTGTCACCCGCCCTACACGCCAGATCCGCATGCGCTATGCATGGAAAAAACCAGGCAATGGTGGATTGGGTAAAGCTTTGCACTGGTGGTTGACCCAGCTGCAAAGCCCCGTGACACAGCAAGCCTTGCTTGAAAATCACCACCTGTCGCTGACCACATCAGCGCGCTAAAACTGTAGGCCATGCGTTCTAGCGCTTATCGCGGGCGGTTTGCCCCTTCTCCCACGGGCCCTTTGCATGCAGGCTCTTTGGTGGCTGCCCTGGCCAGCTGGCTGGACGCACGCGCCCACCACGGCAAATGGCTGGTGCGTATTGAAGACATCGATCCTCCGCGCTGTCCTGCAGGTGCCGACACGGTGATCTTGCAGCAGCTCACCCAATGCGGGCTGATCCCGGACGAGCCACCCACCTGGCAGTCGCAACGACACAGCCACTACGCAACAGCCTTGGCTCAGCTTCAAGACGCGCAACTGGCTTACCCCTGTGGCTGCACCCGCAAAGACATCGAAGCAGCCTGGACACACATGGGGCTGACGCATGCGCGCCACATCGAACGCCCCTACCCTGGAACCTGCCGGGACGGTTTGCATGGCAAAACCGCACGCAGCTGGCGTTTTGCTTTAGAAAAATATATATCCAGCTGGCCTCAGTCCGAAGATAGACAAATTCAAGCTGCTCCTTTTTGCATAAAAGAGGGCCTCCTGTGCTGGCAAGACCGCCGTCTGGGCACTGAGCAGCAAAGACCCGCAGATGTGGCAGGCGACTTTGTCCTGCAACGTGCTGATGGCTTGTACGCCTACCAACTGGCCGTCGTGGTGGACGATGCCTTGCAAGACATCACCCACGTGGTACGCGGCGAAGATTTGACCGACAACACCCCACGCCAGCTGCTGCTTCAGCATGCTCTGGGTCTGCCGCACCCTACCTATATGCACACCCCACTGGTACGCATGCCTGACGGCGAGAAACTTTCCAAGCAGCACGGCGCACCGCCCCTGGATGTCAGTTGTCCACTCCAAGCATTGAACGCTGCAGCAATCTGCCTGGAGCTACCTGCGGTATGCCCTGAAACTACGATGACTGATGCGCTAGCTCAATGGGTCAACATATGGCAAGGCATTTACAATGTGCCCCGTGACTGAGCATCAAATCAACCCCATGGCTGACACCAATGCAGCCTCCCCCTCCCAATCCGCTGAAGGCAAGCCTCCAGCGGACGTGGCATTTCCCAAAACTATCCGCAGCTATGTACGCCGAACTGGCCGTGTCACCACGGGCCAAGCCAAGGCATTCGAAGATATCGGCCCGCAATTTTTGCAGCCCTACACGAACGCCCCTCTGGATGCGCAGGCTGCGTTTGGTCGTGAAGGAAAACTGATTCTAGAAATCGGTTTTGGCATGGGCGAGGCCACTGCGCACATTGCACGCGTGCGACCAGAAGACAATTTTCTGTGCTGCGAAGTGCACGAGCCTGGCGTAGGTGCGCTGCTCAAGCGCATTGGCGAACAAGACATTCACAATATCCGCATCCTGCAACACGATGCAGTGGAAGTGATCGACAACATGCTGCCTGAAGGCAGTATTGATGGCGTGCACATTTTCTTCCCAGACCCCTGGCACAAGAAAAAGCACAATAAGCGCCGCTTGATTCAAAGCCCGTTGGTTGCCAAACTGGCCTCGCGCTTGAAAACGGGTGGATATTTCCATTGCGCGACAGACTGGGAGCCTTACGCTGTCCAGATGCTGGAAGTGCTGAGCGCTGACAGTCAGTTGGTCAACACTGCACAGGGCTATGCCGCCAAGCCAGACTACCGGCCACTGACCAAATTTGAAAACCGTGGTTTGCGGCTCGGTCATGGGGTTTGGGACTTGGTATTTACCAAGCGCTAGCACCCGTCACTGCCATCGCCCCAACAGACCCGAACTTCATGCATATCCTGCAAAACTTGGTTCAGATGACCGGCCAGCGCGATCACTTGCGCTTGGAACTCTCCGTTTTATCGACTTTTTTGCAGTTACCTCGCATTACGAATGTTCGGGCGCTGGAACTACTCAAACTGGACGATGAATACTGGGTTCGCCCACGCACCTGGCAGCAAGCCGGGCAACTGGTCTCGGCGCCCCAAGACTTTGCCAACGACCCGCAGCGCTTTGCGCTACACGAATTACCGTACCTGCACGCCTGCATTGCAAACAAGCAGCAGCAAGCGCAGCATTCACCCGGCATTGGCCAGCACATTATCTGGCTGCCCGTATGGATGCACGATCAAGTGCGCGCCTGCGTGGAGATTACGCAGTCAGAGCCAATTTCTGCGCACAGCCTGGACGTCATTACGGGTGTTTTCAATGTCTACCAGAACTACCAAAGCTTGCTCGATTACAGCGAGCGTGATGCCTTAACGGGATTACTTAACCGCAAGACCTTCGATGAGCATCTGCTGCGATTTGCTGCTGCAGCGCAGACCACGGCATCGGAAGAGTTTTCTTGGCTGGCAGTCATTGACATTGACCACTTCAAACAGGTGAACGACCGCTTTGGCCATCTGTTTGGCGACGAAGTGCTAATTTTGGTCGCCAATTTACTGCGCACAGCCTTTGGCTCACAGCACCGCATCTTCCGTTTTGGTGGTGAAGAGTTTGTCGTCCTCATGCCCCCTTCACGCAAAGAGGCAGCGAGGGCCGCCCTGGAAGCATTCAGAAACCTGCTGGCAGCACATGAATTTCCGCAAGTGGGCCGTGTCACTGTCAGCGTCGGCTTTGCGGGCGCCAAGCTGTCCTCGCCTGTCGAAATCTTGGGCCAAGCAGACCAGGCGCTGTATTACGCCAAAGAAAATGGGCGCAACCGTGTATGCCACTACGAATGTCTGCAAGACCAGGGCTTGCTGCAAAACTCTCAGGTTTCTCACGACGACGTTGAACTTTTCTAAGTTCTGGCTCAAGCGCAGTGTGGGCAGAGCTGCTTCAATCAATCTGCAAGCAGCACCACTCTCTTTGTGACAAGACCTTGTACTGCTGATTGAGCGACTCGGCTTCCGGCCAACGCCTCCCACCCCATTGCCAACCACCACCTGCCGATAAAAAAAGCCAGAGCACATTCATGCACTCTGGCTTTTTGCATACAGTGATTGCGGTTTAGATACGCTCAGTCACCCAGGCTTGCACCGATGCCAGCGCCGCAGGCACCGCCGCAGCATCTGTGCCACCAGCCATGGCCATATCGGGCTTGCCACCGCCCTTGCCCCCCACTTGCTGGGCCACAAAGTTCACCAGTTCACCTGCCTTGACCTTGGCAGTCTCGGCCTTGGTCACGCCTGCAGCCAGCTGCACCTTGTCGCCATCCACAGCCGCCAGCACGATCACAGCAGCGCCCAGCTTGTCTTTGAGCTTATCCATGGTGTCGCGCAGCGTCTTGGCATCAGCGCCTTCCAGCTTGGCGGCCAGCACCTTGATGCCGTTGATTTCTACCGCTTGGCTCAGCATTTCATCGCCTTGGCTGGAAGCCAGCTTACCCTTGAGCGCCGCGACTTCTTTCTCCAATGCCTTGATCTGCTCCAGCGTGCCACCGATGCGGGTGGTCAGCTCGGCCACAGGGGCTTTGAGCACGGCGGCAGCTTGGTCTACGGTGGACTCCAAAGACTGCAGGTACGCCAATGCGTTCTCTCCTGTCACGGCCTCAATACGACGCACGCCAGCGGCTACACCGCTTTCGCCCACAATCTTGAACATACCAATGTCACCCGTGCGATGCACGTGCGTGCCACCGCACAGCTCACGACTGGTGCCGATGTCCAGCACGCGCACAGTTTCACCGTACTTTTCACCGAACAGCATCATGGCGCCGGTGGCCTTGGCCGCTTCGATGTCCATCACTCGGGCATCGGTTGCCGTATTGGCCAAAATTTCGGCATTCACGCGGCGTTCAATTTCGCGGATTTCAGCGGCGGTGACTGGGGCGTTGTGGGTAAAGTCAAAACGGGTACGGTCTGCATTGACCAGCGATCCTTTTTGCTGCACATGGCTGCCCAGCACTTCGTGCAAGGCCTTGTGCATGATGTGCGTGACAGAGTGGTTGCGCATGGTAGCCGCACGCAACTGTGTATCCACTTGGGCCTGCACCGCATCGCCCACCTTCAGGCTACCCGACTCCAGTACACCATGGTGACCAAACACATCTGCTCGTATCTTTTGCGTGTCTTCCACCACAAAGCGCCCTGCGGGTGCAAAGATCACGCCCTGATCACCCACTTGTCCACCGGATTCAGCATAAAAAGGAGTGCTATCCGTAACAACGACGCCGTTTTGACCAGCATTCAATACGGAGACTGGCGTACCGTCAGCGTATAGCGCTACGATATTTACAGATTCAGCCAGTTTGTCGTAGCCCGTGAAAGTGTTGGCTGCACCGGTGTACTCCAGCGCACGGTCCATCTTGAACTTGCCGGCCGCGCGGGCCTTGTTCTTTTGCTCTTCCATGGCGATCTTGAAGCCGGCCTCATCCACGCTCAAACCACGCTCACGGGCCACGTCGTTGGAAAGATCCAGCGGAAAACCATAGGTATCGTGCAGCTTGAAGGCTACGTCGCCAGGCAGCACCTTGACATCGCCTGCCAGTGCGCTGTCCAAAATTTCCATGCCGTGAGCCAGCGTTTCAAAGAAGCGCTCCTCTTCCACGCGCAGCACTTCAGTAATGCGAGCCTCCTGCTCGCGCAGCTTGGGGTAGGCATCGCCCATCACTTGCACCAGGTCTTTGACCAGCTTGTGGAAAAACGGTGTCTTCTGTCCCAGCTTGTAGCCATGGCGAATGGCACGGCGCACGATGCGGCGCTGCACATAGCCACGACCTTCGTTGGAAGGAATCACGCCATCGCTGACCAAAAACGCTGTGGCGCGGATGTGGTCGGCAATGACCTTCAGCGACGGTGTTTCCAGATCCGTAATGTGCGTTTCACGGGCAGCAGCAGCGATCAATTTCTGAAACAGATCGATCTCGTAGTTGCTGTGTACATGCTGCAAGATGGCAGCCAGGCGTTCCAGCCCCATGCCGGTATCCACGCACGGCGCTGGCAGTGGCGTGACCTTGCCGTTTTCGTCCATGTCGAACTGCATGAACACGTTGTTCCAGATTTCGATGAAACGGTCACCGTCTTCATCGGGGCTGCCTGGCGGGCCACCGGCAATGTGATCACCGTGGTCATAGAAGATTTCCGAGCAGGGGCCACAGGGGCCAGTGTCAGCCATCATCCAGAAGTTGTCGGACTTGTAACGGCCACCTTTGTTGTCACCAATGCGAATCACGCGCTCTGGGGGCAGGCCAATCTCCTTGGTCCAGATGTCATACGCCTCATCATCTTCTGCGTACACAGTGGCCAGCAGGCGCTCTTTGGGCAGCTTGTACACCTCGGTCAGCAGCTCCCAGGCCCACTTGAGCGACTCGCGCTTGAAGTAATCGCCAAAAGACCAGTTGCCCAGCATTTCAAAGAAGGTGTGGTGGCGCGCGGTGTAACCCACGTTTTCCAGATCGTTGTGCTTGCCGCCGGCACGCAGGCAAGCCTGCACCGAGGTTGCGCGGGTGTAGGGGCGTTTGTCCGTACCCAAAAACACGTCCTTGAACTGGACCATGCCGGAGTTGGTAAACATCAAAGTCGGGTCATTGCCGGGCACCAGAGGGCTTGATTCCACAATGGTGTGGCCCTTGGATGCAAAGAAGTCCAGAAACGACTTACGAATGTCAGCTACGGAAAAAGTGGGAGTGCTCATGGATATGTGTTTTCGTTGTGCGCAAACCTGCGGCACGGGACAACCTGCGATTATAGGTTTCATGCCCTGCTTCGTACGAGAGAGTCTTCATCGTACCGACAACCCAGCAGGCTTATGAAGCCAAGCACCAGAAATACATGCTGTTTGACGTGCAAAGGATTGAGAAATCCTGCCATTTCGGTATGCGACTTACCGCCCACCAATACAGCACATGCGCACTAGCCACTGGCGCTGGCTGCTACACGTCAATCGCTGGGCAATGCACCCAAGCTTTGCTGCGTTGAGAACTTGTGTTGCTGCCCGGTAATGGGGTCTTGAAACTCTAGTGTTTTTGCCAGCAACATCAAAGGCCGAGAAAAATCACCCTCTGCAGCATCATCTACAACCGGGTACAGGCCATCACCTTTGAGACCCAAGCCCAGCGATGCCATATGCACGCGCAACTGATGCCGCTTGCCACTGACAGGACTGAGCGCGTAGCGCCCCCATCGCTCGTTGTGCTCCAGCAACTCCATGTGCGTGAAGCTATTGGGAACACCGTCGACCTCCTGCATACGAATGAAATTTTCACTCTCTTGCATGCGGCTGGCATGTTCGCGCGGAAAAGCAACAGCCGGGTTCCAGGGCGCAATCGCCTCATAGGCTTTATGCACAGTGCGCTGCCTGAACAAGGCTTGATATGCGCCGCGGTCCTGCCGCCTGATGGCAAACAGCACCAAGCCTGCAGTATCGCGATCGATCCGATGCACAGGCGATAAATCTGGCAGCCCCAGCTGATTTTTCAAGCGAATCAGCAAGGTGTTTTGCAAATAACTGCCGCCGGGCGTGACGGGTAAAAAATGGGGCTTGTCCGCCACCAGGATGTGTGCATCTTGAAACAGCACCCTAGCCTCAAAAGGCACTTCTGGCTCAGTCACCACCTCACGGTAGTAATACACGCGCAGACCGTGCAGCAAAGGCGTGGCCACTTCAATGCAGCGCCCCAGCTCATCCACAACCTCCCCCCGCTCGATACGGTCCAGCCAGCCTTGGCGCGATACACCGGATAACCGCTGCGCCAAAAAATCAAGGCAACTGCCAGCTCCCGTACCCGGCAAGACGATGCAACTGGGCTTGACGCCCTCGCGCAAAGGCAGAACTCGGGGATCGTGGGTGTTGTGCATGAACAATTAAAAGCAAGTGTGCGCTTTCAGCCAAATGGGCCGAAAACATATATACAGCAATCGCTAGCCGCTCACATTATTTATGGAGTGCGAGCAGGCTTCAAACACACGATGGCGGCAATGGCCTGTGCCGTTGCCTTGGCAGCGCCTCGATGTGATTGTGCGAACTCCAAGGCTGCATGCCGGGCACGATCCAGTCCTTGCGCATCGCGTGCCAGCGCAGCGGCCAGTTGTACGCCCTGCTCCATGTCCAGCACACGAAACGCCGCCCCCGCTTCACAGGCATTTTGAGAAGCCTGCGCAAAATTAAACGTATGGGGCCCCAGTACCATGGGGCAAGCACAGGCTGCAGCCTCGATCAGGTTTTGCCCGCCCAGCGGCTCAAAACTTCCACCCAGCAAACCCACATGCGAGGCGGCGTAGTACAGCGGCATTTCACCCAGGCTGTCGCCCAGCCACACGTCGACATCCATGGGAGGCAGGCTACTGCCCCACTGGCTGCGCCGCGCCACACTCAAGCCTGCGCTCTCCAGCAGCGCATGCACCTCCTCAAAACGCTGAGGGTGGCGTGGCACGATCAGCCATTGGCATTGACCGGCAACACCATGAAATTTTCGCCCGACCCACTGGGCAATCCACTGCTCTTCTTCCCCCTCTCGCGAGCTGGCCATGATCACAACCGGCCTGGGGCTTGCAGCACGCCATGCAGTGCCTTGCGCCAGCAAACCCGCATCAGGTTGGACATCAAACTTGAGATTGCCCAGTACCGCGCGCACAGGCGCCCCTAAACTGCGCAAGCGCTGTGCATCTTGCTCAGACTGCGCCCACACCGCTTTCAACGCCGCATAGCAAGGCAAGAACAAGGACGGCCAGCGCTGAGCACCCGCCTGCGACTTGGCATTGAGACGTGCATTGGCCAGCACCAAGGGCACTCCGGCTTGGTGACAGCCAGCCACCAAATTGGGCCATACCTCGGTTTCCATCAGCACACCAATAGCGGGCTGAAACTGTTTCAAAAACCGGCGCACGGCCTTGCGACTGTCCCAGGGTTGCCAAACTTGAACATCGCCTGGTTGCAGCAGTTTGCGCCCTTGTGCACGACCTGTGGCCGTGCCATTCGTCAGCAACAAACGCATGCCAGGCAGTGCTGCACGCAGTTCTGTGATCAAGAGTGCCGCTGCACGCGTCTCGCCCAGCGAGACGGCATGAACCCACACCCATTGCCCCTTGCCATCCGCGCCAAAATGAGGCGGGGTGTAATGACCAAATCGCTCAGGCACAGCCTCAGCATAGCCAGGCTCGGCCTGTGCACGTCTGCGCAGCTTGCGCTTAAGCAACGGCTGCGCCGCCCAAGCCAAAACCGAGTAAGCGGCCAAACTCCAGTTCATACGTATTGCGCCATTGCTACTAGCCCACCATCAGTCAATGCGCGGCACTGCCGACTTGTGCACCAGGCTTCACGCGTTCAAGCAGTGCCAGCATTTGCGCCTGAATACGCGCCAACGCTTCTTCGGTGTGACCTTCAAAGCGCAGCACCAGCACAGGCGTCGTGTTGCTGGCGCGAATCAAACCAAATCCGTCGGGCCAATCCACACGCAAACCATCAATTGTGCTGATGTGTGCTGGCGTGGCGAATACATCTGGTGCCAGCGCCTGCAACTGCGCAGTCAGGACATGCGGCTCGCCTTCGGCACACGCAACGTTCAGCTCTGGTGTTGAAAAACTGGTAGGCAATGCATTAAGTACTGCGCTGGGGTTGGATTCACGACTCAAAATCTCCAGCAAGCGGCTGCCAGCATAAGTTCCATCGTCAAATCCATACCAGCGTTCTTTGAAGAAAATGTGGCCACTCATCTCGCCACCGAGAGGAGAGTTCAACTCTTTCATCCGCGCTTTGACCAAGGAGTGCCCAGTTTTATACATCTCAGCGACACCCCCTGCTTGGCGAATGACTGGCGCCAGACGCTGGGTGCACTTCACATCAAACAAGATCGTGCCACCAGGAACGCGTGACAGGACATCCTTGGCAAACAGCATCATCTGGCGATCGGGATAAATGGTTTGCCCATCTTTGGTCACAATACCCAGCCGGTCGCCGTCTCCATCAAATGCCAAGCCTAATTCAGCATCAGTCTCTTGCAGGGCCTTGACCACATCGAGCAAGTTTTCTGGTTTGCTGGGGTCCGGATGGTGATTGGGAAAATTACCATCAACATCAGAAAAGAGCTCCAGCACCTCACAGCCCAGTGCGCGAAAAATACCAGGTGCGGTTGCCCCTGCCACGCCATTGCCGCAATCAATCACCACTTTGACAGGGCGCGAAAGCTTCACATCACCCACAATGCGTGCGGTGTAGTCACCCAGCACATCCGCACTACGGATGCTGCCACCCTCTTGCAACGCCCAGCTCTCGGCTTCGATGGTCTGTCTCAGTGCTTGAATTTCTGCGCCATAAATGGCGCGGCCAGCGAGCACCATCTTGAAGCCGTTGTAATCTTTGGGATTGTGACTACCCGTCACCATGATGCCGCTGGTACACAGCGTACTGGCTGCAAAATACAGCATGGGTGTTGTACACATGCCGATGTCAATCACCTCAACACCCACATCCACCAGCCCCGCCATCAAGGCTTGGCTCAGCGCGGGTCCGGAGATACGGCCATCACGACCAACCGCCACGGTTCGCTCGCCCTCCGACAGCACTGCAACTCCAAAAGCACGGCCAATACTGCGCGCCACCTCATCCGTCAAAGTGGAAGGGACCACGCCACGAATGTCATAAGCCTTGAAAATAGAAGCCGCAACCTGCACAACAAATCCTTAACGGTTATTCCGCAAAAAAGAGGCATAGAACTCATGCCAGCGCCCCATTTTAATGGTTCACCTACTGGGCAAGTACCTGCATGCTCAGTTGAGGCATGAAACTTACCCCGCTCTCACCCCCGTTCTAGCGGGACGTGGCACCATTGGTGCGACTTTGAACGACGCACTGACAAACGCAAGCTATTCATCCCTAATAGCTGGGCAGCATTGACCGCCACATATAAATTGTGCTGCTGCAAAAATGCCGCTTCGTCAGATTTTTGTTCCAAAAACAAAAAAGGGCTTAGCAATTTGCTAAGCCCTTTTTTATTTCAAAGAGATGGTGCGTGATACATGGATCGAACATGTGACCCCTGCCGTGTGAAGGCAGTGCTCTACCGCTGAGCTAATCACGCAAATCAGCATTGCTGCAGACTTAAAAATGGTGGGTGATACATGGATCGAACATGTGACCCCTGCCGTGTGAAGGCAGTGCTCTACCGCTGAGCTAATCACCCTTGCCTTTATTTCGACAAGACTTAGATTATTGCACAGCTTGACTTATGCTTTTTTCAAATACGCCAAATTGTTTTGCCGCCAGAAGCCTTGTCAAGCTCGCTGAGTGCCGCTTCGTGAGCAACAAGCTCCTGCTCATTCGCCTGCAAAACAGGCAAGCGAATGGAACGCAAATCAATGCCCTGCGGGACATCTGCACCCGATTGCTGCTCACTGACATCATCGTCATCAGGCATGACCAGGGCGTTTTGCCCGCGCGTCATATTGATGTAGACATCCGCAAGCAGCTCCGCATCCAGCAAAGCCCCGTGCAACGTTCGCCCGCTGTTATCCACCTCAAGGCGCGAGCAAAGCGCATCGAGAGAATTTCGCTTGCCTGGGAACAGATCCTTGGCCATGGCCAGCGTGTCGGTCACACCATCCACGTAATGGCTCAAAGGCTTTAGCCCCAGAAGCGAAAACTCCTTATTCAGAAAGCCCACGTCAAATGGTGCGTTGTGAATAATGAGTTCTGCACCCTGCAGATAAGCCAAAATTTCTTGCGCTTTTTCAGCAAACTTGGCTTTGTCACTCAAAAAAGCAGTGGTCAAGCCGTGCACACGCAGCGCATCAGGGTGGCTGTCACGCCCTGGATTGAAATACAGGTGCAAATTATTGCCAGTGAGCTTGCGATTTACCAGCTCTACACAGCCCAGCTCGATGATGCGATCACCACCCTCAGCAGACAAGCCTGTTGTTTCCGTATCCAGAACGATGAGACGCGACATAGATCAGTGATTTTCTTTAGCGTGATTGATCGAGTACTTTGGAATTTCGACCACCAGATCTTTTTGAGCAACGATGGCCTGGCAGCTCAAACGCGATTGCGGCTCCAAGCCCCATGCACGATCGAGCAAGTCTTCTTCCTCTTCTTCTGCTGCATTGAGCGAGTTAAAACCTTCACGCACGATCACATGACAGGTCGTGCATGCACAGCTCATGTCACATGCATGTTCAATTTTGATATTGTTGTCCAGCAGTGCCTCACAAATTGAAGTGCCGGCAGGCACTTCCAGTTGCTTGCCTTCAGGGCAGTATTCTGGGTGGGGAAGAATTTTAATAACAGCCATGTTTTATATCGCTCACGAAATAGATTGAATACTCTTGCCCGCCAAGGCTTCACGAATGCCGCGGTTCATACGCTCTGCAGCAAATGCCTCAGTACCCTTAGCCAGCGCCTGCGTCGAAGCTTCAATGTGCGCAGCATCCTCAGAAGTTACAGCTTGGCGCAAGGCTTGCATCAGCGCAAAAATGTCGTCACGCTGCTGCGCGGTCAGGACATCTCCATCCGCATCCAGCGCACTTTGCGTTGCCATTAACATGCGATCCGCATCCACACGGGCCTCAACCAGTGCACGCGCTTTCATATCTTCTTGCGCTGTACTAAATCCGTCCTGCAGCATCTGGGCAACTTGCTCATCCGACAAGCCATAAGATGGTTTGACATCCACCTGCGCCTCAACGCCACTGATTTCTTCTTTGGCATGCACAGCAAGCAAGCCATCTGCATCTACCGTAAAGCTCACGCGAATACGGGCTGCACCAGCCGCCATCGGAGGAATACCGCGCAGCTCAAAGCGTGCCAAGCTGCGGCAGTCTTGCACCAGGTCTCGCTCACCTTGCACGACATGGATTGCCATGGCGGTTTGACCATCTTTGTAGGTGGTGAAGTTTTGTGCACGTGCCGTGGGAATGGTTTCGTTGCGCGAAATAATGCGCTCCACCAAACCGCCCATGGTTTCAACACCCAATGACAGCGGAATCACGTCCAGCAACAGCAGCTCACCGGCTGAATTATTGCCTGCCAGCTGGTTGGCTTGAATCGATGCACCCAGCGCCACCACTTCATCTGGATTCAAGTTCGTCAAGGGAGGCTGCCCAAACAACTGCGCCACCGCATCCTGCACCTGAGGCATGCGAGTAGCTCCTCCCACCATGACGACACCCTTGACGTCTTCCACTGCCAAATCTGCATCGCGCAATGCACGTCGCACGGCCTGCAGTGATCGTTTTGTCAAGGCAGCGGTAGATTGCACAAAGTCTTCACGCGACACCATCTGATCGATAGTGGGGCCACTTGGCAAAGTCACAACAAACCGCGTACTCGCAGCCTGCGTCAGGCGCTCTTTGCAGGCTTTTGAAGCCACCCGCAACGCCGCTCGATCTTCTGCCGCCACCAAAGCAACGCCAGCCTGCTCCTGCACCCATTGACCCAAAGCTGCGTCATAGTCATCCCCGCCCAGGGCGGAATCACCACCGGTTGCAATCACCTCAAAGACGCCCTTTGTCAGCCGCAATATTGAAATATCAAACGTACCTCCGCCCAGGTCATAGACAGCATAAATACCTTCACTGCCATTATCCAGACCATAGGCGATAGCTGCTGCGGTTGGTTCATTGATCAATCGCAGCAAATTCAGTCCAGCCAATTGCGCTGCATCTTTGGTAGCTTGGCGCTGTGCATCATCAAAATATGCAGGCACCGTAATGACAACGCCGTGAATATCGTCGTCAAACGTATCTTCTGCACGGTAGCGCAAAGTGGCCAAAATTTCCGCACTGATCTCTACCGGACTTTTAAGACCTGTGCGGGTTTGCACCGCAACCATTGCGTTTTCGGCCACCTGCGCCAATGCGTACGGCAAATGCTGCACCTGATCACCCAGGTCAGAGAGACTGCGCCCCATGAAGCGCTTGACGGACACGATGGTGTTGGCAGCGTCATCCACTTCATGCACGCGCGCGTCATATCCAATCTGGCGTTTGCCTTCAGGCGCATAGCGCACTACCGAAGGCAGCAAGATACGACCCTGATCATCCGGCAGACACTCTGCAACACCATTGCGTACAGCAGCTACCAGGGAGTGCGTTGTTCCCAAATCAATACCCAGCGCGATGCGACGCTGGTGCGGATTGGGCGATTGACCGGGTTCGGAAATTTGCAATAAAGCCATGGTAAATCTGTCTCTGAATGAACGGCACTCCGTCCCAATACCCTGAGCACAAGCTGCAGGTCGATGTAGCCAACTATTGTTCCAGTTGCTCGCGACGACGTTCGATGTCTTGCGCAAAGCGCTCAACAAACATGAGGGATCTCACCGTTTGAACCGCCGCCTTAGCGCCCTCTGAAGATGTCAACAATTGCTCGCATTCTTCAAGCATCTCACGCTTGGCTGATGCCACCTCCAGCGCTAAAGAATTGATGCCCTCTTCGCTGACCGCATCGTCCAGCGCTTCGCGCCACTCCATTTGCTGCATCAAAAATGCAGCAGGCATGGCCGTGTTGTCCTCCGCACGCACCGGCACGCCATACAGCTCGCACAGGTAGGCTGCACGCTTGAGGGGGTGCTTAAGGCGCTGGTATGCCTCATTGATACGCACTGACCATTGCATGGCCACACGCTGAGCCACCCCACCCTCACCTGCAAAGCGATCGGGGTGAGCCTGTTTTTGCAGCGCTTTCCAGCGCTCATCCAGCAGCACACGATCCAGCGCAAACTGCCTGGGCAAACCCATCAACTCAAAATCATCAGACTGCAGATTCATGTCAATAAAAAACCGCCAGCACGGGAGCATTGGCGGTTCTGTTTTAAAGGCTCTAGCCCGTTAGCAATTAAATGCGGAAGCTTTCACCGCAACCGCAACGGTCACGTTCATTCGGGTTGTGAAATTTAAAACCCTCGTTCAGACCTTCGCGCACAAAATCCAGTTCTGTGCCGTCGATGTACGCCAGACTTTTTGGATCAATCATCACCCTTACGCCATTGCTTTCAAAGACAACGTCATCCGGATCTTGTTCATCCACGTATTCCAGCTTATAGGCAAGGCCTGAGCAGCCCGTGGTCTTTACCCCCAAGCGAACCCCAACCCCCTTGCCACGCTTCGTCAAATAGCGATTCACGTGGCGCGCTGCTGCGTCAGAGAGCGTAATTGCCATTTTTATTCAGCAACAACCGCTTCACCGCGCTTGGCTCGGTAGTCATTCACTGCCGCCTTGATTGCGTCTTCAGCCAAGATGGAGCAATGCACCTTCACTGGAGGCAAAGCCAGCTCTTCAGCAATCACACTGTTTTTCAACGCAGCTGCTTCATCCAGCGTCTTGCCCTTGACCCATTCAGTCACCAGAGACGAAGAGGCGATCGCAGAGCCACAGCCGTAAGTCTTAAAGCGTGCATCTTCGATCACACCAGTCTCAGGATTGACCTTGATTTGCAGCTTCATTACGTCACCGCAAGCAGGAGCGCCAACCATACCGGTACCAACCGTGTCGTCACCCTTTTCGAAGGAGCCAACGTTGCGGGGGTTTTCGTAGTGGTCAATAACCTTGTCGGAGTAAGCCATGGTGTTTACCTCTTCAAATTCAAAAAATCTGTTCGTCAGTGTGCTTAGTGCTCAGCCCACTGGATGGTGCTCAGATCAATACCATCTTTGTACATTTCCCACAGAGGACTCAACTCACGCAGCTTGGCCACATTTTGTCGAATCGTCGAGATGGCGTAATCGATCTCTTCTTCCGTGGTGAATCGGCCAATCGTCATGCGCAGCGAACTGTGTGCCAATTCATCGCTGCGGCCCAAGGCGCGCAATACGTAGCTAGGTTCCAAGCTAGCCGATGTACAGGCAGACCCCGAAGAAACCGCCAAGCCTTTGATACCCATGATGAGCGACTCACCTTCAACATAGTTGAAGCTGATATTCAGGTTGTGCGGCACACGGTGCTCAAGATCACCATTCACAAACACTTGCTCGATGTCTTTGAGACCATCTAACAAGCGTTGCTGCAAGCGTTGTGCATGCGCGTAGTCCTGCTGCATCTCGTCTTTGGCAATGCGGAAGGCCTCACCCATACCCACAATTTGATGGGTGGGCAACGTACCAGAGCGCATACCACGCTCGTGACCACCGCCATGCATCTGCGCTTCCAAACGCACACGAGGTTTACGACGCACGTACAGCGCACCAATCCCCTTGGGGCCGTATGACTTGTGCGAGGCCAGGCTCATCAAGTCAATCGGCATGCTGGACATGTCCAAAGGCATCTTGCCCGTTGCCTGCGCAGCATCCACGTGGAAAATAACGCCTTTTTCACGGCAGAAGGCACCAATGGCATTCAGATCCTGAATCACACCAGTTTCGTTATTAACGGCCATCACGCTGGCCAAGATAGTGTCAGGGCGAACAGCCGCCTTGAATACTTCCAGATCGAGCAAGCCATTTTCTTGCACATCCAGATAGGTCACCTCAAAACCCTGACGCTCCAGCTCGCGCATGGTGTCCAGCACTGCCTTATGCTCGGTCTTGACAGTAATCAGGTGCTTACCTTTACCTTGGTAAAAGTGTGCAGCGCCCTTGATGGCCAAATTATCAGATTCTGTGGCACCACTGGTCCACACGATCTCGCGGGGATCAGCGCCGATCAGGTCTGCAACTTGTGTGCGCGCCTTCTCAATAGCCTCTTCCGCCTCCCAGCCCCAAGCATGGCTGCGGGAAGCCGCATTACCAAAGTGCTCGCGCAACCACGGAATCATGGCATCCACCACGCGAGGATCGCAAGGCGTTGTTGCACCGTAGTCAAGATAGATGGGGAAATGTGGGGTCATGTCCATGGCTGGCTCTACTGATATCTGTCTGGCAAGCACCAAGCTGCCTATTGAAAACTCATAACACCTGCCGAATACGTTCGGCGGGCCTACTCATGCGCTCAAGACTTGGCGAATACGTTGCCCAGTGCAAAGACTGAGTTGGGCGCATTCACACGAATCGGCTTGACCACAGGAGCTGTGGAGATGGCGCGACGCACAACAGGCTTATCCTCGATCTGGATACCCTTTGCCAGTTGCTCATCCACCAGCTTTTGCAGGGTGACAGAGTCCAAGAACTCCACCATGCGCTGATTCAGTGCAGACCACAGTTCGTGGGTCATGCAACGACCTGCTTCACCCATGCAGTTTTCCTTGCCACCACACTGGGTAGCGTCGATTGGCTCGTCAACCGAGACAATGATGTCTGCGACAGTGATTTCAGAAGCCTTGCGTGCCAAGGTATAGCCACCTCCAGGACCACGTGTGGATTCAACCAGCTCGTGGCGGCGCAGCTTACCGAACAGCTGCTCAAGGTAAGACAGGGAAATTTGCTGACGCTGACTGATAGCAGCCAACGTGACAGGACCGTTGTTCTGGCGCAGTGCCAAATCGATCATGGCTGTGACCGCAAAGCGGCCTTTGGTAGTAAGACGCATCGTGAGCTCCTTCAGTCAGGCTGTTAGTTACAGAAACATCAATCGCGGCAACCGGATTGACTACCGTCTCCGCCCTTACTCTGCCACCTCGTCAAGGCACAGAGCCCTTCTTCTAAGAAGTCTTTTGTTGTTGTTGAATGTTGAAACGAAGTATATCAGAAACCCCATCAATTTTGTCGGATACACGCAATCAACGCCATTAACTCAGACTATTGCCGCAGAAAAAAAGCTTTGAAATCAAGCCCCAAACAGTTTTTGTTTAAGAACTGCCAACTGATCTCGCAAGCGCGCTGCGGCTTCGAACTCCAGATTCTTGGCTCGCTCCAGCATCTCTTTTTCCATTCTCTTGATTTCTTTGGCCAGCTCGGCGTCGGACATGTGCTCAAAAGCGCCATGGCGAACCATTGCCCGACTTTGCTCATCGGATGCCCGCACACTTTTCTCGCTATACACGCCATCAATTAGGTCTTTCACTCTCTTGACAATGGCCTGCGGCTGGATGCCATTGGCTTCGTTGTGCGCAATTTGCTTGGCACGACGGCGCTCGGTCTCATCCATGGCTTTGCGCATGGAGTCGGTGATACGGTCTGCATACAAAATGGCTTTGCCGTTCAAATTGCGCGCCGCACGGCCAATGGTCTGAATCAAGCTGCGCTCAGCACGCAGGAAACCTTCTTTATCCGCATCCAAGATGGCCACCAAAGCCACCTCGGGAATGTCCAGACCTTCGCGCAGCAGGTTAATGCCGACCAAGACATCAAACACACCCAGACGCAAATCACGAATGATCTCGACACGCTCCACCGTATCGATATCCGAGTGCAGGTAGCGCACTTTCACGCCGTTTTCAGTCAGATAGTCTGTCAATTGCTCGGCCATGCGCTTGGTCAAAGTGGTGATCAGCACCCGCTCTTCACGCTCCGTACGCAGACGGATTTCCTGCAGCACATCGTCCACCTGGTGCGTAGCTGGGCGAACTTCAATTTCCGGATCCACCAAGCCTGTGGGTCGCACGACCTGATCGACCACCTGCCCGGAATGGGTTTTTTCGTAATCGGCCGGCGTGGCCGAAACAAAAATCACCTGCCGCATGCGCTGCTCAAATTCTTCAAACTTGAGTGGCCGGTTATCCATGGCAGAGGGCAAACGAAAGCCGTACTCCACCAAGGTGGTCTTGCGAGAGCGGTCACCGCTGTACATCGCGTTGAGCTGACCAATCATCTGGTGGCTCTCGTCCAAAAACATGATCGAGTCTTTGGGCATGTAATCGGTCAACGTGCTGGGTGGCTCACCTGGCACAGCGCCCGACAGGTGGCGTGTGTAGTTCTCAATCCCTTTACAGTGGCCCACTTCGCTGAGCATTTCCAGATCAAAGCGCGTGCGCTGCTCCAAGCGCTGCGCCTCCACCAGCTTGCCCATGCCCACCAGTTGCTTGCTGCGCTCTGCCAATTCCAGCTTGATGGTTTCCACCGCCGCCAGCACTTTGTCGCGGGGCGTTACATAGTGGCTGCGCGGGTAGACCGTAAAGCGTGGAATGCTTTGTTTGATACGCCCAGTGAGCGGGTCAAACAGCTGCAAGCTGTCCACCTCATCGTCAAACAGCTCAATGCGCAGCGCCAGCTCTGAGTGCTCTGCCGGGAACACGTCAATCGTGTCGCCGCGCACGCGGAACGTGCCACGCGAGAAATCCTGATCATTGCGCTGGTACTGCATGCGAATCAGCTGCGCGATCACATCACGCTGATTCATGCGGTCGCCAGTGCGCACCGTCATCACCATGCGGTGGTAGCTCTCTGGTTCACCAATACCGTAGATGGCCGAGACCGTGGCCACAATCACCACGTCGCGCCGCTCCATCAAGCTTTTGGTGCACGACAGGCGCATCTGCTCAATGTGCTCGTTGATCGCGCTGTCTTTTTCAATGAAAAGATCGCGCTGCGGCACATAGGCTTCAGGCTGGTAGTAGTCGTAGTAACTGACAAAGTACTCCACGGCGTTTTTGGGGAAAAACTCGCGAAATTCGCTGTACAGCTGCGCTGCCAGCGTTTTGTTGGGCGCAAAAATGATGGCGGGCCGACCCAAGCGCGCAATCACATTGGCCATGGTGAAGGTTTTGCCCGAACCCGTAACCCCGAGCAAGGTCTGAAAAGCCTCGCCGTCCTGCACCCCCTCCACCAACTTTTCGATGGCCGCAGGCTGATCGCCTGCCGGCGGGTACGGCTGGAACAACTCAAACGGCGAGTCTGGATAAGTGACAAAGGTGCCAGACAGCACCGCAGCTTTTGTTTCTTCTTGCATGGTTTTATGTCTTCAGCGCATAGGCAGATGCCGGGGTAAAATGGCGCGCTAACCCTCAAGCCTAACGCAGGAGTCAGTTGGGGGCGAGCTGCAATTTTTCTACCCTCAAGGACGATTCATGTCTCTGTTTACTGCCGTCGAAATGGCCCCCCGCGACCCTATCTTGGGTTTGAATGATCAATTCGCTGCCGATACCAACCCCAGCAAGGTGAATTTGGGCGTGGGCGTGTACTTCGACGACAACGGCAAGCTGCCCCTGCTGCAATGCGTGCAGGCCGCTGAAAAAGCCATGATGGACAAGCCCACACCCCGCGGTTATCTGCCAATCGATGGCATTGCCGCTTATGACAACGGCGTCAAGGCGCTGGTGTTTGGTGCCGATTCCGATGTGGTCAAGTCTGGCCGCGTCTCCACAGTGCAAGCCATTGGCGGCACGGGCGGCCTGAAGATTGGCGCTGACTTCCTGAAGAAGCTCAACCCCAACGCCAAGGTGATGATCTCCAACCCCAGTTGGGAAAACCACCGCGCCATTTTTCAAAATGCCGGTTTTGAAGTGGTCAACTACGCTTACTACGATGCAGCCACCCGCTCCATCGACTTTGCCGGCATGCTGGCTGACCTGAACGCAGCCCCCGCTGGCACCGTGGTTGTGCTGCACGCCTGCTGCCACAACCCTACTGGCTACGACATCACGGCCGCGCAATGGGACCAGGTCATTGAAGTGGTCAAGGCCAAGAATCTGGTGGCGTTCCTGGACATGGCTTACCAAGGCTTTGGCCATGGCATTGCCGAGGACGGCGCCGTGATCGGCAAGTTCGTGGCCGCTGGCCTGAATATTTTTGTGTCCACCTCGTTCTCCAAGAGCTTCAGCCTCTACGGCGAGCGCGTAGGTGCATTGTCTGTGGTTGCCAACGACAAGGAAGAAGCGGCACGCGTGCTGTCGCAACTGAAGATTGTCATTCGCACCAACTACTCCAACCCACCTACACACGGTGGTGCCGTGGTTGCCGCAGTGCTCAACAACCCCGAACTGCGTGCGCAGTGGGAAGCAGAACTGGGCGAAATGCGCGTGCGCATCAAGGCCATGCGCCAAAAGCTGGTTGACGGCCTGAAGGCTGCTGGCGTGACGCAAGACATGTCCTTCATCACCACGCAAATCGGCATGTTCTCGTACTCCGGCCTGAGCAAAGAACAGATGATTCGTCTGCGCTCCGAGTTCGGCGTGTACGGCACAGACACTGGCCGCATGTGCGTGGCCGCACTGAACAGCAAGAACATCGAGCACGTCTGCAAATCGATTGCTGCCGTGATCTAAAGCGCTGCGCCTGTGCGCAATCAACCGCCTTCGGGCGGTTTTTTGTTGTTCACAGTTTTCATAAAGGGTAGCTACTAACGCTTACTGTCAAACAGTTTCAAATATAAAACTATTTGAAAGTCATATCTCATAAGCGCTGACAGCTATCAATAAATAAATTGACGCCAAAGCGGCAGACTTTTCCCTCGGCTGAGCATACAAAGCAGCATGCACGCACCATCAGCCTCTACCACTTTGCAGCCTTTGCAGGGCACTCGCATTCTGAGTCTGGCACTGAATCTGCCCGGCCCTGCAGCCCTCATGCGCTGCCACCAAATGGGCGCGCAGTGCTTCAAGCTCGAACCCGTGGCCGCGCAGGGCCAGCTCAGTGCAGACCCCATGCAGGCCTACAGTGCGCCAGCGTATACGCAACTGCATCAGGGCATTGAGCTGCTGCAGGCCAACCTAAAAACCCTTGAAGGACAGGCACTGCTGCACGAGCAGCTCAACCAAGCTGATGTACTGCTCACCTCCTTTCGCCCAAACGCTCTGCACAAGCTGGGCTTGGATTGGAGCGAGCTTCAAGCACAGTACCCCCGCCTGTGCATGGTGCGCATTTTTGGCAGCACTGACCCCCAAGAAGCGGGGCATGCCGGCCACGATCTGACCTACCAAGCTGAGGCAGGCTTGCTCGATAGCGGACATATGCCCGCGAGCTTATTTGCAGACATGACCGGCGCAGTCATGGCCAGTGAAGCCATCATGCAGACCCTGCTGGCACGAGCGCACAGCGGCTCCGGTCACTGCGTGGACATTGGCCTGGCCCAGGCCGCCCATTGGACGGCCCTGCCCCGCCAGTGGCAGATGACCACACCACAAGGCGATGTCGGTGGCGCGCATGCAGGCTATGGCATGTACCGCTGCGCTGACGGCTGGGTCGCACTGGCTGCGCTGGAGCCCCATTTTGCACAGCGCTTGTGCGTCGTCGCAGGGCTGCCGAGCGCTGACGGCAGCATTGAACACATGCGCGAACACGCTACGCACCAAGCGTTTAAACGCTTTTTTGCGCGCCATACATGCAACGAACTGGCGGCGATGGCAGGACAAAGCGGCATCCCCCTACATTTAACCCCTGTCAAGCACAAATAATTACATCAGGCACCCACCGTCAAGTACGGTGCGTTCACAGCATTGGCATACCGCGTTAAATCTTTACTGCTCACCCTGTGTATTGCCTTGTTTGAAAGGTTCAGATGGTTCAGCTTTCAGCGCTGTGCGCCGCCAGTCGTTTGCAAGTTCAAGTTGTACGCCTAACCACCGGCAAGGCCCAGCAACCAAGGGCCATGGTGCCTTTGACAACGCTGCCACTGAAGCAATGCATGCCACACCATGGCGTCGCAGCTAGCAAGCCACTAACACATGCAGCGCGCTGCACTGAGACACGCAGACCGCACGCAAGCCACCTGCCACCTGTTTTGTGTGAGACACATACTCCCCTAGCGCCAGAGCAAGTCGCCTCTTAACCCTTTAAAGCTGACTTGTATGTCCAACCGCCTTCTCACCAGTAAACATTACAAATGGCGGCGCTGGTTATTCATCAGCGCTGTGGCCGTACAGCTCTTGGTCGCCAGTGCAAGCATTGTGCTGATGTCCTCTGTCCGTGTCGTGGTCAGTGGTGAAAGTCTGTGGAGCAAAGGGCTGTATGTCGCTTTCTCCAACCTTCACCAATATGCAGACAGCGGGGCAGCGCAAGACTACATCAACTTTCAAGAAGCACTCTCCATTCCGCTGGGCGTTGGCAAGGCCCGAGAAGCATTAGATGCAGGCCAGCAAGATACGCACGCTATGCGGGAAGGGCTGCTGCAAGGCGAAAACCACCCCGCAGACATCGACAGCCTGCTGCGTGTGTTGCCATGGTTTTGGAACATGAAGGTATTGCAGCCGACCATAGCGCTATGGCGCCAAGGAGATGCACACGTTCAGTCCATCCGTGAACTGGGTGAACAGATTTTTATCCGCCGCTCCTCAGACAAGCCAGTTTCTCCCAGAGAAATCGCCGCATGGCACCAGCAGATTGCGGCCATAGACAGCACCGTCATGCCGCTGGCCAAGCAGTTCAGCGCATCGCTGGGCGAAAATTCTCGCAGTCTGGGCAATATGCTGCTTTTGGTGAACTTGCTGACTGCGCTCGTCTTGAGCATTTTGTATTGGCTATCTGTACAGCGCGCCATTGCTGAAAGCATTAAAGCCAACAGCGAACTGGAGGTAGAGCGTCTGCGCAGCAACGTCACCTTAGCGGCGCTAGGCGATGGTGTACTCACCCTGGACACGCAGCAACGCATTCGATATGCCAACCCAGCGGTATCGCGCCTGCTGGATATGCCTCTTGGCCGCTTGCTGGGTCGCAGCGTGATTGAAGTCTTGCCATTTTCCGCAGAAATGCTGCAGCCACCAGGCATTCACCAGCACCGAGATGAAAGCGTACATTGGCTTACCCGGGCAGAGCAAGACAGTGTGGCTGTGCGTGTTTCCATCACTTCGCTGGAGCAAGACGACGTGCACTCTGGCTCGGTGATGGTCTTGCACGATGTTTCTCAAGAGCAAAACTACATGCGCATGCTGGCATGGCAACAAAGCCACGACCTGCTCACCGGCCTGGACAATCGCGCAGCCTTTGAAAAGTATCTGTTTCAAGCCGTTGGCAAATACCAAGCCAGCCTGCTGCATCTGAACCTGGATCATTTCAAGATGATCAATGCCAGCTACGGTCACGCCGCAGGTGATGAAATCTTGCGCCAGGTGTGCCAGCAGCTGCGTTTGGCCTTGCGGGAAAGCGACGTAATGGCGCGTGTCGGTGGTGACGAATTCGCCGTCCTGCTCAACCATTGCCAGCCCCATGCAGCCATGCAAACTGCCGAGCGTTTACGCAAGTCCGTGCATGAGCTCAATGTGCAGTGGCGACAGCACAACCTGCACACCGGGGTGAGCATTGGTGTCGTTCACATTGACCCCAGCCAGAACAACGATCCGCAAAACCTTCTGGGCATGGCAGACAGTGCCTGCAAGCACGCCAAAGACAGTGGCCGCAACCGTATCACCGTCTACAACCCCTACAACCGTGTATTTCAACGCTATCAGGGCGACATGGATTGGGTGCAGCGCCTGCGCACCAGCCTGGAAGAGGACAAGTTCACCTTGTATGCGCAAACCGTGTACCCCCTGACACCCCAGGGAAAGGGCATGGACGGCATTCATTTTGAAGTGCTGCTGCGTCTATTTGACAAGCCCGGGCAACCGCTATCTCCTGCCGAATTCATTCCGGTTGCTGAACGCTATGACCTGATGACGCTGATTGATCGCTGGGTCGTGCGCAATACCCTCACGCTGCTGAAAATGCACCTTGCCCAGGGTGCGAATATCAGCACCTGCTCCATCAATCTTTCTGGCACCAGTTTGGGCGACAGCGAGTTGCTCGAATTCATTCGCCACAACATTTTGAGCCAAGGTGTTGCTGCAGAAAAACTGTGTTTTGAAATCACGGAAACCAGTGCGATTGCCAGCATGGACAGCGCAACATCCATGATCAATGAATTGCGCCAACTGGGATGCCGCTTCTCGCTGGATGACTTCGGCTCCGGCATGGCCAGCTTCAAATACCTGCAACAGCTCCCCGTTGACTATCTGAAGATAGACGGCAGTTTTGTGCGCGACATGCTCAAAAACCCCAACAATTTCGCCATGGTGGAAGTCATCAACCACATTGGCCATGTAATGGGCAAGCAAACCGTCGCAGAATTTGTCGGCGATCAAGCCACCTTCGAAGCCTTGCAGGCCATGGGCATCGACTACGCACAGGGCTATTACATTGCGCCCCCCGTCTTGCTGGATGCTGCTTTTTTCACGCAGGCATCGCGCCCACCGCCACAGCTAAGACCGGCCAGAAAAAACAGCACGCCTGCAGGCATCCCGCGTACATAAAAAAAGGGCCGGCACAATTTGTACCAGCCCTTTTTTGCAACACCGCTTTAGCGCTGCGGCTTTTTACCCGCCTGAGGGCGTGCTTTCACACCTGCACGTGGCGGCAGGCCTGTGTGCTGGGTGAGCAACCTGCCGGGACGCGGTTGTCCACCGGCATCATTGCCGCGGAATCGCACATCACCCTTGGGTTCTTTGGCTGCGTTCTCGTCGATAGGCCGTGGACGCATGGCAACAGCCTTTCCGTCCTTGTTCACCGTATAGCCCAGACCTGACGTTGTCGCCTTGGTCTGCGTGCTGTTCTTCTTACGGGCACTTTGGTAACTGCCATCCACCAAAGGCTGGAACGTAGGAATCAAATGCTGCTTGCTATTGCCAATCAGGTCAGCACGCCCCATGGCCTTGAGCGCTTCGCGCAGCAGCGGCCAGTTGTTTGCATCGTGGTAGCGCAAAAAGGCCTTGTGCAGACGACGGCGCTTTTCACCGCGCACGATGTCTACGCGCTCCTCATCCTCGTCCCGCATTTCTCTGCGCACCTTGGTCAAGGTGTTGCGGCCGCTGTGGTACATGGCTGTCGCCGTAGCCATGGGGCTGGGGTAGAAGGTTTGCACCTGGTCAGCACGGAAACCATTCTTCTTGAGCCAGATGGCCAGATTCATCATGTCTTCATCGCTGGTGCCGGGGTGCGCAGCAATGAAGTATGGAATCAGAAATTGCTTCTTACCTGCTTCTTCGCTGTACTTTTCAAACAGCTGCTTGAACTTGTCGTAGCTGCCAATGCCCGGCTTCATCATCTTATTGAGCGGGCCAGCTTCGGTGTGCTCAGGGGCAATCTTCAGGTAGCCGCCCACGTGGTGCTGCACCAGCTCCTTGACGTATTCGGGTGATTTCACCGCCAGGTCATAGCGCAGGCCAGAGCCAATCAAGATCTTCTTGATGCCCGAGAGCTTGCGGGCACGGCGGTAGATATTGATCAGCGGGCCGTGGTCAGTGTGCAGGTTCGGGCAGATGCCGGGGAACACGCAGCTGGGCTTGCGGCAGTGCTTTTCAATCTCGGGGCTGGAGCAGCCCAGACGGTACATATTGGCCGTGGGGCCGCCCAGGTCAGAGATGGTGCCTGTAAAACCGGTGACCTTGTCGCGGATGTCCTCAATCTCTTGAATGATGGAGTCTTCGGAGCGGCTTTGAATGATGCGGCCTTCGTGCTCAGTAATCGAGCAGAAAGTGCAGCCACCGAAACAACCACGCATGATGTTCACCGAAGTGCGAATCATCTCCCAGGCAGGTATCTTGGTCTCGCCCTCATGGCTGCCGTTTGCGTCGGCGTAACTAGGGTGCGGCCCCCGCGCATACGGCAAGCCAAACACCCAGTCCATCTCCGCGGTGGTCAACGGAATGGGCGGCGGGTTCAACCAGACATCACGCGCCGTGGCACCGTCGCCATGGGCCTGCACCATGGCGCGGGCATTGCCAGGATTGGTTTCCAGATGCAGAACGCGGTTGGCGTGTGCATACAAAATGGGGTCGCTTTTGACCTGTTCATAGCTGGGCAAGCGCAGTACCGTCTTGTCACGAGGCGGCATCTTGCTCTTGCTGCGCAAAGACAGGTTAGGCACAAACTGAATGGGCTGTACCGAAGGCATGGCAGATGCAGTATCTTTTTGGCCCGTAGCGCAATCTGTACCTGCGTTAACAGCTACTGTATTTGGTGCATCTTCTTTGGAGCAGCTTTGGCCTTGTGCCGCTGCCTGCTCGCTGGTTGTCATGTACGGATTGATGTGGGCTTCCACCACACCAGGCTCATCCACCTCGGTGGAGTCCACCTCAAACCAGCCTTCTTCAGAGGCACGACGCACAAAGGCGGTACCGCGCACGTCGGTAATTTGCTCCACCGGCTCACGGCGTGAAATACGGTGGGCAACCTCTACCAGCGCACGTTCAGCATTGCCATACAGCAAAATATCGCACTTGCTGTCTACCACAATAGAGCGGCGGACCTTGTCACTCCAATAGTCATAGTGCGCAATGCGGCGCAGCGAGCCTTCGATACCACCCAGCACGATGGGCACATCCTTGAAGGCTTCGCGACAGCGCTGGCAATACACAATGGCAGCACGGTCTGGACGCTTGCCGCCCACGTCTCCAGGAGTGTAGGCATCGTCACTGCGGATTTTGCGATCCGCTGTGTAACGATTGATCATGGAGTCCATGTTGCCTGCTGTCACACCCCAAAACAGATTGGGCTTGCCCAAAGCCTTGAAGGCTTCAGCGCTTTGCCAATCGGGCTGGGCAATGATGCCGACGCGAAAGCCTTGAGACTCCAGCACACGGCCAATGACAGACATACCAAAGCTGGGATGATCCACATAGGCATCGCCCGTGACCAAGATGATGTCGCAGCTGTCCCAGCCCAGCTGATCCATCTCTGCCCTGCTCATGGGCAAAAACGGTGCCGTACCAAAGCGCTTCGCCCAGTAGGGACGATAGCTGGTCAGCGGCTTGGCATCACGCTGAAAAAAGGAAACATCAATCGGTGCGTTCATCGGGGGATTTGTGCGAAAAATCTAACCCCGCAGTTTACTTTTGCACTGCCAACATTGGGGTCTGTAGGTCTATAGCACTGCAACCAAGCCGCGCTTGCGTTACAAAGTATTTTTTCGACCCACGTAAATGAGTTGCCATGAGCATTGTTGTCTTCCACATGTACAACCTCCAGCCTGAAGGCCAGACACCCGAGTGGTTACCCCAATCCCATGCCTACAGCGACAGCGAGATGAGTCAGGCCCTTGCACACTGCCAGAGCCTGCGCATGGACCCACGCAATGCGCATGTGTGCATCTCCTCAGAGCTGCGCGAGATGGTCGGCATCATGGGTGTTTCAGCGGTTGAGAATGGCCGAACCCCGGATGGCGAAGTGTACGACTGGAGCAAAGCAGGCCGTGCGGGTGCTGTACGCCGCCGATAAGCAAACGCTGCAATAACGAAAATCAACGTAATCGCTTATTGCACAAGCGTTAACAGCTATTTTTTCTGATCGACCGGTTTCCAGCCAAAGTGTTGCAAACCGGGCAAAGCGGCCTGCGCTGCTGCATAACCAGCAGCCATGGCTTCTTTGGCACGGTGAAAGTCCAGCAAACCCATGTGTGCCAGGCGTGGTGCAATCACCAGCTCTGGAGGGTCACCTGCCATGCGGCTACGCGTGATCCGCATTTGCATGATGTTCACACTGGTCATAACCACATCCAGCAACGAAGGCACTTGCATCGTTTCCTCTGGTGCCAAGTCTGCTGGCGATTGCCCGGGCATCCAGCTTCGAAGACCCTGCTGAAGGCGGCTGATCCATGCGGCACTTTGCGCCTCCACCACTTCGGGCAGCTGGCCGCCAGGAATAGCTGGGACTACCGCCAGAGGGCGCATGTGCCGATGCACCAGATCCGCATTCAGATCCACGGCAATCACAATGTCGGCCCCCATGGCACGGGCCAACGAAGACGGCACGGGATTGACCAGACCACCGTCCACCAGCAACCGACCATCGCGAACCACAGGCGTGAACAAACCTGGTAAGGCAATAGAAGCACGCACGGCCCTGGCAATCGAGCCATGGCGCAACCACACCTCAGCGCCTGAATGCAGGTCGGTCGCCACCGATCCGAATGGGATCGCAGAGTCTTCGATGTCAAAGTCAGCGAAATTGCGGCGCCAAAAATCAATCAGCTTCTCCCCCTTGAGCATGCCGCCCGAGAGGTTGAAATCCATAAAGCCGAACACATCGCGCATGCCCAGACTCTGCGCCCAATCAGCAAACCGCTCTATCTCCCCTGCGGCATAGGCGGCGCCAACCAGCGCACCAATTGAAGCGCCACACACCACATCGGGCTTGATGCCTGCATCATCCAGCGCCTTGAGCACGCCAATGTGCGCCCAGCCACGGGCAGAACCACTGCCCAGCGCTAAACCAATCTTCGGTGCGCGCGGGGTCAGTGCCATTTAGAGTTCCTTGCCTTGAAGCAATGCGAGCAAGCCAGCCTCGTCCAGCACTGGCACGCCCAGTTCCTGGGCTTTGGCCAGCTTGCTGCCCGCTTCAGCGCCAGCGACGACATAACTGGTTTTTTTGCTGACCGATCCGCTGACCTTGGCCCCTGCTGCTTCCAGCAATTCTTTGGCCTCATCACGCCCCATGGTGGGCAACGTGCCAGTCAGCACCACGGTTTTGCCCGCCAGAATTTGCGGGGACTTCTCAGCGGGTGCGCCTTCTGCCCACTGCACGCCACAAGCGCGCAATTGCTCTACCACTTCGCGGTTGTGCGGCTGGGCAAAAAAGGTGTGAATGCTTTCAGCCACGACAGGCCCTACATCGCGCACCTCCATCAACTGCTCGACACTTGCATCCATGATGGCGTCCAGCAGGCCAAAGTGACGCGCCAGATCCTTAGCCGTTGCCTCGCCTACGTTGCGAATTCCCAAACCAAACAAGAAACGGTTCAGCGTCGTTGATTTGGATTGTTCCAGCGCATCCAGCAGGTTCTGCGCAGATTTCTCGGCCATGCGGTCCAGTGCGGCCAGCCCAGACAAACCAAGGCGATACAAGTCAGGCAAGGTACGCACCACACCACTATCGACCAGCTGGTCTACCAGTTTTCCGCCCAAGCCTTCAATATCCAGAGCCCGGCGCGCTGCAAAATGCAAAATCGCCTCTTTGCGCTGTGCGGGGCAGAACAGCCCCCCTGTACAACGGTGGTTGGCCTCGCCTTTTTCACGCACCACTTCAGAGCCGCAAATGGGACATTTCTTGGGCATCTGAAAGTTGGGCACATAAGCGGGGCGCTCACCAGGCACTTTGCCTACTACTTCTGGAATCACATCGCCAGCGCGGCGCACGATAACGGTATCGCCCACACGCACGCGCTTCTTGCGAATTTCAAACAGGTTGTGCAACGTGGCGTTGGTGACGGTCACGCCACCCACGCTGACCGGTGCCAGGCGCGCCACGGGGGTGAGCTTACCTGTGCGCCCCACCTGTACGTCTATACCTTCCATCACTGTTGGCATCTCTTCAGCCGGGTACTTGTGCGCCACCGCCCAACGGGGTTCGCGCGTCACAAAACCCAGTTGCCGCTGTAAAGCCAGACTGTTGACCTTATAGACCGCTCCATCAATTTCGTAAGGCAATGCAGCGCGCTGCGCGCCCAATTGAGCATGAAACGCAATCAGGTCAGGAGCGCCATGCGCAATCCGTACTTGCTCAGCAACCGGAAAGCCCCAAACCTTCAGCTGCTGCAGCATGTCGTAATGCGTCGCAAAAGCTGGCCCACCCTGGGCAGAAGCAGTCACCTCGCCCACACCATAGGCAAAGAACGACAAGGGTCGCTGCATGGCAATGCTGGAATCGAGCTGACGCACCGAACCCGCAGCGGCATTGCGAGGGTTGGCAAACTGCTTGCCGCCCGCGGCTTGCTGCCTGGCATTGAGCTGGGCGAAATCTGCACGGCGCATATAGACCTCGCCACGCACTTCCAGCACCGCAGGCACGTTGGATGCCCCCAGCACCAAGGGGATTTGGCGAATGGTGCGAACGTTGTGGGTGACATCCTCACCCACCTCACCGTCGCCGCGAGTGACTGCATGCACAAGGCGGCCATTTTCGTAGCGCAAGCTCATGGCCAAGCCATCAAACTTGGGTTCAGCCACGTACTCCACCGCGGGGGCACTGTCACTAAGTTCCAACTCGCGGCGAATGCGCGCATCAAATGCCTGTGCGCCCGTTGCCTCGTTGTCGGTTTCAGTACGAATGGAAAGCATCGGCACCACATGGCGCACAGGTTTCAGACCATCTAGCACCGCACCAATCACGCGCTGGGTGGGTGACTCCGCTGTACGCAATGCGGGGTAGGCATCTTCCAAAGCCTGTAATTGCTGAAAAACACGGTCGTACTCACCATCAGGAACTGTCGGGGCGTCCTGCACATAGTATTCATGTGCCCACTGCTGCAATTGACTGCGCAGCGCCTGCACCTTTTCCACCACAGCTTTGGGCGCTGCAGGAGCAGGCTGTTCAGGCGTTGCATCGCCAAAAAGATCCAAATTCACACGTTGACCATCTTAGTTAAACAAACGACGCGCCAGCATGGAGCCTGCAGAAAGCTCACGGCTGTCGAGCTTGTCGTACAGCTTGTCCAGATCCGCAGCAATCGGGTCCAGCACCTGAGGCAGCAACTGGTAGCCATTTTGATCACACAGCATGCCGTCCATGCCTTCGCACAGTTGTTGAACGACTTCACGCAAGCGCGTAAATGGCTCTTCAGTGCGCGGCACTTGCGGTACATCCAAACTCAGCCACACTTCGTGCACTGCAGTCTGGTCCAGATTGTCAGCCTGCGCAGCTTGTGCGTCATAGACCAACGTCAGCAGTGGTGCATGGGCCGGTGTTACTGAGGGCAATTGCATACGTCCTGGCATCGCCGCAGAGACAAAACCCGCCGCTGCAGCATGCTGCTCGATATAGCCTGGGCTCCAGGCTGCACGACGGGGCCGCAGCATAAAGCTCAGTTGGGCATCGTGTTCCCCGGCAAACTGATCCAGCTCGCGTGCGCGGCTCACTTCATGCAGCATGTCTGGCAAGTCCACTGCAGCGTTCAGTGCATCGCCAAAGCCCTGCACTTTGGCCACAAATTCAGAAAATTCAATCTCGTTGAGTGCACCCAGACGATTGGCCAATTGCACACCGCCCTGAAAAGCCGAATAGCGCTGCCCGGCACGCACGGTTTCCCATTCGCCAGACGCTGCATTCAAGCCTTCAATCCGAAACTGCTTGCTACCCGCACGCCGCGTGGTGGGCTGCACCATCAACGCGGCATCACCCGTCACCACATTTTCTATACGGATAGGAGCAATCGCATCAATCAACCCGTCTAGCGCTTGCTTGCGTTCCGCATTTTGCTGTGCAACACGTGCAGCAGATTCAGGCGTTGCGGTCAACATGCCCTCGGCAGCATCGGCAGCAGGCGATGCATCCAAAGCGGTATCTGCGCCCCATGTGTGCCCGCTGCTCTCCGCAGAAGCTGGGGTACTGTCAAACAGCGGATCTGCCGCTGATACATGTGCGTGCTCTGGAAGATTGGTCACATCCACGCCATCCAGCGCGGGGTCAAAGCGAGAGTGACCATCACTGACGCGGGTATCCGCATCTGCCCGCTTGGGTGCATTGCGACGGTACAACCATGTGTTGTAGGCAACGATCAGACCCAGCAGGATCACGCCCGCCACGGCCAAACTGATTTGAAGGGTACTCATGAAAGTGCTTTGTCCCGTTATCCATACTCAGGCGTGGGCCATGGACAGGGCAGATTCCATATCCACGGCCACGATGCGCGAGACACCTTGCTCTTGCATCGTCACGCCAATCAATTGTTGCGCCATTTCCATGGCAATTTTGTTATGACTGATGAACAGGAACTGGGTTCCCTTGCTCATGCTGGCCACAAGTTTGGCATAGCGCTCTGTATTCGCATCGTCCAAGGGGGCATCCACCTCATCGAGCAGACAAAATGGCGCTGGATTCAACTGGAAGATGGCAAACACCAGCGCAATTGCGGTCAACGCCTTTTCGCCACCCGAGAGCAAATGAATGGTCTGGTTCTTTTTGCCCGGGGGCTGCGCAATCACCTGGACACCAGAATCCAGAATTTCGTCACCGGTAATCACCAGTTTGGCCTGCCCTCCACCAAACAGCTCAGGGAACATGCGGCCAAAGTGCTCATTGACGGTGTTGAAGGTCCCCGAGAGCAGCTCGCGCGTTTCGTTGTCAATCTTCTTGATCGCGTTTTCCAGCGTGCTCATGGCTTCCGTCAAATCAGCCATCTGGGCATCCAGAAAGGTCTTGCGCTCCTTGGCCAATTGCAGCTCTTCCAGAGCCGCCAAGTTCACCGCGCCCAGCGCCACAATGTCGCGTTGCAAACGATCAATTTCGCTTTGCAATCCATGCAGCTTGACGTTGCCTTCCAAAATGGATTGCGCCACAGCGGCCAGATCAGCCCCCGCTTCCGCCAACTGCTGCTCATACTGCGCACTGCCCAGCGAAGCGGCCTGCTCTTTGAGCTGAAACTCCGTAATACGCGATCGCATGGGCTCCAAAGCCCGTTCAATCTGGACGCGGCGCTCATCACTGGCACGCAGCTTGTTGGTCAGGTCTTCGTATTCACTGCGCGCAGCAGACACGGCCTGCTCACGCTCCATTTTGAGGTTCAACGCATCCTGCAGACCGCCTTGGGCGGCGGCGTCGTTCAAACGCCCTTGCTCCACCTGGGCTCGTTCGCGCTCTTCGAGCAGTGACTTGGTTTGCTGCTCAGCGGTTTCCAGCGTGCGCTGCAACTCTCCTTGCCGCGCTTGCATGCTGCGCTGGCTGAAGGTTGCCTCTTGCGCACGGCGCTCCAAAGTGCGAAGCTGTTCGCGGCTTTCTGCCAGCTTGCGCTCAGACTCAATAACTTTGTCATCCAGCTGGGCGTGCAGCTCCTGGCTGTCGGCCAGCTGCATATCCAGTTCTTCAAACCGCGCTTCTGCAGCCACCGCGCGCTCTTGTAAATCATCCAGTGCAGCTTGCACTTCGGCCACGTCGGCCTCAATCTGCGCGGTGCGTGCACGTGCTTGCTCTGCTTGCTGTGTCAGGCGCAGCATGTCTACCTGCAATTCGTGGGCAGATTGCTTGGCCTCCGTTGCTTCACGGCGCGCACTGACCAAACGCTGCGAGGCATCGGCATAGGCAGCCTCAGCCTTCACCAAGGCGCTGCGCGCTTCCTCGCTGATCAGCGCCTGTGCCCGCAGCTCTTTTTCCAGATGTTCAATTTCCTGCGCTCGCGCCAGCAAGCCTGATTGTTCAGAATCCTGGGCATAAAAGCTCACGCTGTACGCGGTGACCGCATGGCCTGTCGGCACATAAATGGTGTCACCGGCTTTAAGCTGGGCACGGTGGTTCAGCGCTTCATCCAAACTCTGGGCGGTGTAGCAGCCAGTGAGCCACTCGGTCAGCAACGCCTTCAGGCTGGCATCGCTGACACGCAACAACTCCGCCATCAGCGGCAAGCCATTTCCACTCAGGTTGATACTGGCATCGGGTTTGCAATAGAAGGCCAAGCGAGCGGGAGGAGCATCTTTGGCCGATGCGCCCAAAAACCCCCGCACCATGTCCAAGCGGCTCACTTCCAGCGCGCCCATACGCTCGCGCAAGGCGGCTTCCAGCGCATTTTCCCAACCACTTTCCACAGCAATCCGTGTCCACAGTCCCTGCAAGCCATCTAGGCCGTGCTTGGCCAGCCAGGGCTGAAGCTTGCCGTCGGTTTTGACCTTTTCCTGCAGCGCCTTAAGCGCTTCCATGCGCGCGGCCAGCTCTGCTTGCTTGGCTGTTTCTGCATTCAGTGTGTGCTGGCGACTACGGCGCCCATCATCAAGCTGTGGAACGCTGTCTTGCAGCTCCACCAAGGCCGCTTCCGCCATCTCTGCCATCTCAGCGGCATCGGAGTACTGCTCCGTAATTTGCTGCAACCGTGCTTCGTCGGGGGTTGCCAAAGCATTGCGATCGTTACGCAGCCTCTCCAAGCGGCTTTCATGCTGACGATTTTGTTCGTTGATGCTGCGCTGCTCGGCAGCCAGCACCTGAATTTGCTGCTGCACCTGCACCACTTGCTGGCGCTGGGTATTGGCCTTGTTCTGGGTGACGCGCAATGCGTCTTCCAGGTCAGGCAAACGCAGGCTTTGCTCCTCCAGTTGCGCTGCAAGCATTTCAGCCTGCTCTTCGGCATCCATGCCGCTGGAGGCCAGGCTCTCCAGCTCCATGTCTGCATCGTCCTTGCGCTGCGCCCACTGGGTAATTTGCTCGGCCAGTTGCTGCATGCGCTGCTCAACGCGCTGGCGACCCTCCACCACATAGCGAATTTCCGCCTCCAACTTACCGACTTCAGCAGTTGCTTCGTACAGGCGGCCTTGTGCTTGGTTGACTTTGTCACCCGCTTCGTAGTGCGCCTGGCGAATGGCTTCCAGATCAGCCTCGATATGGCGGATTTCTGCCATCCGGCTTTCCAGGTCATTGACGGCTTGCATGCCTTCTTGGCGAATTCTTGACAGATCGCCTTCCGCATCTTGCTTTTTCAAGAACCACAACTGGTGCTGCTTGAGGGTGACGCTGCCTTGCAGTGCGTTGTACTGGGCAGCAACCACGGCCTGTTTTTCCAGCTTGTCGAGGTTGGCATTCAACTCGCGCAAGATGTCTTCTACACGTGTCAGGTTCTCACGCGTATCAGAGAGCCGGTTCTCAGTTTCGCGACGGCGCTCCTTGTATTTGGAAACACCGGCAGCCTCTTCCAGAAAAAGGCGCAACTCTTCAGGGCGCGATTCGATAATGCGACTGATCGTGCCTTGACCAATGATGGCGTAGGCACGCGGTCCCAAACCCGTACCCAAAAACACATCCTGCACGTCACGTCGGCGCACTGGCTGGTTGTTGATGAAGTAAGAGCTGTTGCCGTCACGCGTGAGCACGCGCTTGACGGCGATCTCGGTGAACTGCCCCCACTGACCACCAGCTCGGTGATCACTGTTATCAAACACCAGCTCTACACTGGAGCGGCTGGCGGGTTTACGGTGCGTGGTCCCATTGAAGATAACGTCCTGCATGCTCTCGCCGCGCAGCTCACTGGCCTTGCTTTCACCCAGCACCCAGCGTACGGCGTCCATGATGTTGGACTTGCCACAGCCATTGGGCCCCACCACGCCAACCAGCTGGCCGGGCAGCAGAAAATTGGTGGGTTCGGCAAAAGACTTAAAGCCAGAAAGCTTGATGGAGTTAAGGCGCACAGAGGTTTGAAATCAGCAGCAGACGATGCAACGGGGGAAGATGAACAGGGATGATAACGCCCCCGGTTACAGATACTGAGAACGCGATAGCAGCGAGTTTGTAACAAAAATAGGCTTTTACGCTTACACAATAAGCGCTTGCAGCTCTACATTCAGGAGTAGAAACAAAGCACACGCTGCAGATCTGACGCAGACTACAGCCTGAGTGCTACACCATTCAGTACAGACTGAGTTTCAACCTGCTTCGCTCAGCGCCTTACCCTCGGCACCATACGCATGGGCCCACGCCTCAAACTCAGCTGCTGGTTGCGGACGACTGAAGTAAAAGCCCTGCCAGTAGCTGCAGCCATTTTTGGCCAGAAATACCCGTTGCGCTTCAGTCTCCACACCTTCAGCAATCACCTGCAGCCCCAGACTGTTACCCAAGGCAATAATGGAGCGTGCAATCGCCGCATCATTGGTGCTTGTGACTACTTCACGCACAAAGCTTTGGTCGATTTTGAGTTTGTCCAACGGCAAACGCTTGAGGTAACTCAGCGACGAATAGCCCGTGCCGAAATCATCCAGCGAGAACATGACGCCGATGGCCTTGAGCTGCACCATCTTCTGAATCGTGTCTTCCACATCGGTCAGCAGCATGCCCTCCGTGAGCTCCAGCTCCAGCAAACCCGGCTTGGCGCCTGTAACTTGCAAAGCTTGCTGCACTTGCTCAACAAAATTGGGCTGATAGAACTGGCGTGGACTGACATTCACCGACATGGTCAACTCGGCCAACGCCGGGTTTTGCGCCCAATGCGCCAACTGCCGGCATGCCGCGTACAGCACCCATTCGCCCAAAGGCAAAATCAGGCCGGACTCTTCTGCCGTTGGAACAAATACCCCTGGTGGAATGAATCCCTTGGTGGGATGCTTCCAGCGCAGCAAGGCTTCCGCGCCAATGACCTTGTCCCTCTGAACCTGAGGTTGAAAGAACAGATCAAACTCATGGCGCTCCAAAGCCAGGCGCATGTCCTTTTCCATCTCAACACGCGCACTGACCGCTTTTTGCATGCTGGGATCAAAAAACTGCAAAGTATCGCGTCCGGCGCTCTTGGCCTGATACAGGGCCAGATCCGCCCGCTTGAGCAACTCCTCCACCGAATCGCCTGCACCACAAAACATGACAGCGCCCATGCTGACGGTGACGTGGAAATCCTGGTTGCCTAAATAGAAAGGCGTTCTCAAGGCCTCCAATATAGAGCGCCCCATTTGCTCGGTGTAACGCCCCGCCTCCAAAGCGTCAGTTGGCAAATCTTCCAGAACCACCGCAAACTCATCGCCCCCTTGCCGCGCCAGAGTGTGCCGCCCTGCAATACAGTTGCTTAACCGCGTTGCCACCAGACGCAGCAATGCATCACCGTGCTGGTGTCCCAGGGTTTCGTTGAGCGACTTGAAGTTATCAATATCCAAGAGCAGCAATGCACCACGCCCCGCATGGCCACGCTGGCTGCGTGTCAGGGCCTCGCTCAAACGGTCCAGCAGCAGGCGACGGTTGGGCAACTGCGTCAAGTTGTCGTAAAAGCCCAGCCAGCGAATCTCGGCCTCGGCTGCCTTGCGCTGCGTCACATCAACAAAGCTCAAGAGGATGCGCCCACCCAAGAAACGGCCAGAGACTTCCATCGTCAGCTCTTGCCCACTCTTGCTGCGCAACAGGTATTCCATGGCTGGCATGTTCACACCTGTTGGAACCACTTCACAGCGGCCCATATTCAAACGCTGCAACAGCGTTGCATGCTGCTGCGCATCAACACACAAATGCCGCCACAAAGCAGATTCATCCTGCACATCGCTTTGTTCCCAGCCTGTCATGACCTCAAACTGGTGGTTCACAAACTCGATATTGCCTACAGGTCCGACGACCACCAGACCCACCGGCATATAACGCAACATTTCGCTGGAATAAGCTTCACGCGCCTGCAATTGCTCTTGCAGCAAACGGCGCTCGGTCACATCCATCAGCAAGACAATATGGCGGCCAACAGCCCTGCCGCCCGCATTCAACAGTGGAGAAACCCAGACTTCGGTCCAAATAACCCCGCCGTCTGCACGCAGCATCCGCTGTGTGCTCACAAAGTGCGGAAGCCGGCCACTGGTCAGCTGTCGCTCCAGCCTCTCGCACTCAGCACGGTCGTCCGGGTGAATACGCTCATAAATCGTCATTGATTCAAGCGCTTCCAAGCCGAACCCTACGACATCTGCGAAACGCGCGTTGACGCTGAGATAGCGGCCGCTAGCTGGTTCTATCTCAGCCACACCCACCGCAGTTTGGTTGAACAAGGCTTTGAGCCTGTCCGTACGCTCGCTCAATAAATTGTGTTTGGCCTCTGCCTGAATTTGCGCACGCATTCGCTGCAGCGAAAGCAGCAGCACAACGGCCGCCAGGAGCAATGTGGCACCCAAAGTACTGCTGGCAATAATCACCGGGAACGAGCGCTCTACATCCGACAGAACCGAGCCATTGGAGGCAAACTCCAGAGACCACATGCGTCCCCAGATCACAATCGCTTTTTTGGCCCTTGGCGCAGAAGCTGGTACATCAGCCCATCCCTCTGAGACATAGACCACCTGGTCTGCTTGCGTGGTAGGAATTCCCTCAGGTACAACGCCTACATCCTCAATGGACACCACCGTATGCGGAAGCATGCCTCGTGCGAGAAAGCGCTCCATCATGCGCTCCAAATTCACACTGAGATTCAAGACACCCGTCAGGGCACCCAGCTCGCCTCCCTGTCCAGCCGTACGCAAGGGCACACTGATCAGAACCCCTGTGGTTGCATTGTTCGTTGGCGACAGTACCAACGGCGCACTCATGACAGGCCCGGACACGTGCTGCACACTTGCAATCAACGCTTTGATTGGCGGGTAACGTTCAGCATCCATGCCCCTCAAAGCACGCCGCGCGCCCAGAGGCCATACATCGTCGACGATGTAGTAATCGGGCTGCACCAAAGGCAGCGAAGGCATTTGACTTTCATCAACGCGCTGCTGCGCGGATATATCCCGCAGCAAGCGCTCCCTATGTTCTGCATAGGTGGCCGCATCCATTCGCCGTATCAGGCTCAATGCCTCTAGACCCGGGTAGCGAAAAGCAGCGTCCTGCGTGAGCTTGGAGGCTGCAAACACCTCATGGGCAGGCACTGTGCTCATCTCCAGCACAGACTTCATCCCATGGACGATGTCGCCATAGGCATAGAACCTTTGCGCCACTGAAGCGCTGAACATCTCAGCTTGCTGATCCAGTCGCAGCTGCACGGTGTGCGCTTGCCGCTCTTCAAGGCTCTGCCATAGACCTACGCTCAACGCGCAGCCAAAAGCCAGCACAGCAACGGTAGGCCACCACATTTGCAGCCGCTGTTGGAGTTTGGAGCGTGATTTCATTAGCAAAGCACAAAAAAGAAGAAAGACGGTGAGGCTTGCCAGCGATTGCTAACAAAGATTAACCAGCGTTCAAGCATAACCCTGCTACAGCACGTGCTACAACAATCTCAGTCGTTTAATGAAAGAACTAAACCCGGGTCAAATCGGCCTTAACTGCGCAAGGCGCTCCAGTGCCAGTTGCTTGAGCATGCGCCAGACCGTCTGAATACGCACCACACCCTTGGCCTCTTGCGGCATAGACATCCAAAACGTGCGTTCAAATTTTGCTGCTTCTGGCAACACCCGCTGCAGCAAAGGATCACGGTCAGCCATGAACGCGGGCAGCACTGCCAAACCAGCACCTGCGCGTACTGCCTCGTACTGTGCGGCAATACTGGTACTGCGAAAAACAAACTGCGTGGGCTTATACAGTTGCGCCAGCAATTGCAGTTCTTTAGAAAAAAGCATGTCGTCCACGTAATGAATGAACTGGTGGTGACGCAAATCTTCGCTGGTGCGTACCAGTGGTTTGCGCGCCAGATATTGCCGCTCGCCATACAAGTAGAGGTGATAGTCGGCCAGCTTGCTGACCACCACCGTGCCACGTTTGGGCCGTTCGAGTGAAATTACGATATCGGCTTCACGTCGTGATAACTGCATTAAACGTGGCAAAGCCAGTAGATCGACAGACAGTTTCGGATATTGCTGGGCCATCAGCGCCAAGGGAGCGGCCAGAAGCTGAACGCCAAAGCCCTCCGTCACTCCTACACGCACCAATCCAGACACCGAGGTTGGCTGCGAGGCGGTCTGCTGCGTCAGATACTCAATGCCGCGCACGGCTTTTTCCATGCTTTGTGCCACGGGCAATAGCTGACGCCCAGCCTCACTGAGCTTGTGCCCCGAGGCTTCTCGCACAAACAGTGGATGGCCCAGTTGCTGCTCCAGCGCCTGAATGCGGCGCGCTACCGTGGTGTGCTCAACCTCCAGAGCACGCGCAGCACCCGCCAGAGTACCTGTTTGAGCCAGAGCCGCAAAAAAACGCAAGTGATCCCAGTCCATGCTCGCAGTTTGCCTGTGCTTTTTTGCAAAGCCAAGGTGCGTAAACGCGTATTGCCCAAGCAGATTTGCACATCTACCATGCGACGAATGGCTTACAAGGCCAGCCCAACCCTATAAACAAGGAGACAAGCCCAATGAACGCACCTACTTCTTCGAATGTGCTGGCCCCCACCGTCAAGCTGCTGATCAACGGCGAGCTGGTGGAATCCAAAACCACGCAATGGCGTGATGTGGTCAACCCCGCCACGCAAGAGGTGCTGGCCCGCGTGCCTTTTGCCACGCCTGAAGAAATCAATCTGGCAGTGAGCAACGCCAAAGAAGCGTTCAAGAGCTGGAAGAAAACCCCGATTGGCACCCGTGCCCGCATTTTCTTGAAGCTGCAGCAGCTCATTCGCGAGAACATGAAAGAGCTGGCGGCCACTCTGACCGCCGAGCAAGGCAAAACGCTGCCCGACGCAGAAGGTGACATTTTCCGCGGCCTGGAAGTGGTGGAGCACGCTGCCAACATTGGCAGCCTGCAGCTGGGCGAGCTGGCCAATAATGTGGCCAATGGCGTTGACACTTACACCCTGAACCAGCCATTGGGGGTATGTGCCGGCATCACACCCTTCAACTTCCCGGCCATGATTCCGCTGTGGATGTTCCCAATGGCGATTGCCACTGGCAACACTTTTGTACTCAAGCCCTCAGAGCAAGACCCCATGGTCACCATGCGCCTGTGCGAGCTGGCGCTGCAAGCTGGCGTTCCACCGGGCGTATTGAATGTCATCCACGGTGGTGAAGATGCAGTCAACGCAATTTGCGACCATCCAGACATCAAGGCCATCAGCTTTGTGGGTTCCACCAAGGTCGGCACACACGTCTACAACCGCGCCAGCCTGAATGGCAAGCGCGTGCAGTGCATGATGGGTGCTAAAAACCACGCCATCGTCATGCCTGATGCCAACAAAGAGCAGTCACTGAACGCCTTGGCCGGAGCAGCTTTTGGTGCAGCAGGCCAGCGCTGCATGGCTCTGTCAGTGGTGGTACTGGTGGGCGAAAGCCAGAAATGGATTCCTGATCTGGTAGCCAAGGCCAAGACCCTGAAAGTGTCTGGCGGCACCGAAGCTGCAACCGATGTAGGCCCAGTGGTCAGCTGCGCTGCGCTTTCACGTGTAGAAAGCCTTATCGAGCGCGGCATTGCCGATGGTGCTGTGCTGGAGCTGGATGGCCGCAAGCCCCAAGTGACTGGCTACGACAAGGGCAACTTTGTTGGCCCCACCATTTTCAGCGGCGTCAAACCCGGCATGAGCGTGTATGACCAGGAGATTTTTGGCCCCGTGCTGTGCATTGTGTCGGCCGACAACATCGATCAGGCCATTGAATTTATCAACGCAAACCCCAACGGCAACGGCACAGCTATCTTTACGCAGTCGGGTGCAGCCGCGCGCAAGTTCCAGGAAGACATTGATGTGGGCCAAGTGGGCATCAACGTGCCAATCCCTGTGCCTGTACCTTTGTTCTCGTTCACCGGCAGCCGCGCTTCCAAACTGGGTGATCTGGGTCCCTACGGCAAGCAAGTGGTGATGTTCTACACCCAGACCAAGACCATTACAGCCCGCTGGTTTGATGACAGCACCACCAGTCACGGCGTGAACACCACCATCAGCCTCAAGTAAAACGCACGCGCATTGCCAAGGATTTGAGATGATTGAACGCATGCGTTTGAACCTCTCTTCCTTGGCCGTGCTGGCGGGATTGCTGCTGCCGTGTACAAGCTTTGCCCAAGCGGGCGCAGCCTGCGACCCTCAGTCAGACAGTATCGCCAGCCGCAATGCCTGTGCTGTCCAGCGTTTTCAGCAAACCGATACTGCGCAGAACATTCTCTACGGCGATGTGATGCTGGCACTATCGGCCAACGAGCGCCCAGCGTTGCGCAAAGACCAGAACGCTTGGAGCCGGCAGCGCAGTCAGACCTGCAAGGCCCGCCACGCTACCGATGAACAGCGCGCCGAATGGCCACAGCTCTTGCATGACTGCTTGAACACAGAGACGCAAACCCGCCGCACCACCCTGCTGCACTGGCTGCACAACGGGCGCGCAGCACATTAGCACTCAAGGCTGACCCAAGCTAGAACAACAACAATCGACCAGGAGACAATGCCATGGACTTTGAACTCACCGAAGACCAGCGCGCCTTTGCCAACACAGCGCGCCAGTTTGCGCAAACCGCCCTGGCACCGCACGCAGCGAACTGGGATGCAGAAGCTATCTTCCCGCGCGAAGCGATTGCTCAAGCTGGCGAACTGGGTTTTTGCGGTCTGTACGCCCCCGAAAATGCTGGTGGTCTGGCCCTGCCCCGTCTGGATGCCACCCTGATATTTGAAGAAATGGCTGCTGTAGACCCCAGCACGACCGCCTTCATTACCATTCACAATATGGCCACATGGATGCTGGGCACCTGGGCCACCGATGTCGTGCGCGCTGAATGGGGTGAGGCACTGACCAGCGGCCAGAAACTGGCAAGTTATGCCCTCACTGAGCCAGGTGCAGGCTCCGATGCGGCTTCGCTCAAGACACGGGCTGAGTTAGTGGGCCACGAATATGTGATTAATGGAGCCAAAGCCTTTATCAGCGGGGCGGGCAGCACCGATGTACTGGTGCTTATGGCACGCACAGGAGAAGCTGCCTCAGGCTCAGCAGGTATCAGCGCATTTGCGGTTCCTGCAAACCTGCCCGGCATCAGCTACGGTAAAAAAGAAGAAAAAATGGGCTGGAACAGCCAACCCACGCGTGTTATCAATTTTGATAATGTGCGCATTCCGGCCAACCACTTGCTGGGCCACGAGGGTGAAGGCTTCAAGATTGCGATGAAGGGGCTGGATGGCGGGCGCATCAACATCGCCACCTGCTCGGTGGGTGCAGCCCAAGGGGCTCTGACTCAAGCACAGCAGTACATGCAAGAGCGCAAACAGTTCGGCAAGGCAATTGCCAGCTTTCAGGCACTGCAGTTCAAGCTGGCCGACATGGCGACCGAACTTGTCGCTGCACGCCAGATGGTGCGTCTGGCTGCCAGCAAGCTGGATGCGGGAGCACCCGATGCGTCCACCTATTGCGCCATGGCCAAACGCTTTGCCACCGACGCTGGCTTTATGGTCTGCAACGAAGCACTGCAACTGCACGGGGGCTACGGCTATCTGCGCGACTTCCCGCTGGAACGCCTGGTGCGCGACGCACGCGTACACCAGATTCTGGAGGGTACCAATGAAATCATGCGCGTCATCATTGCGCGACGCATGCTGGAAGGCGATGCACCTGAGGCCATTCGCTAAACTCAACAACCATAGCTGTACACGCTTACGCCACCAAAAAAAATACCGATTTGACTGCAACTCAAAATGCCTGCCAAGCCACTGTCTGACGAAACCCTGCACCTGATCGACGCCGTACGCAGTGCGTTGCAAGACTGCAGTGATGTGCAGGAAAAGCGCATGTTTGGTTGCCATGTCTTCATGGTCAATGGCAAGCTGTGTCTGGGTGTTGAAGGTGACGAGGTATTGGTGCGTCTGCTGCCAGCTACCCATGCTGAAGTGGCAGAAACACCGGGCGTGCGCCCTCTTTCCAGCAGGGGATTGATGGACGGTTACTTCTACATCAGCCCAACTGCCTATGCCACGCGTGAGCAATGGCAGCACTGGATAGATGCCGCTCTGACTTACAACCCGCTGGCCAAGGCATCACCCAAAAAAGTACGCAAGACGTCTGCCACCGCAGCTCAGCCCACGTTACCAGGCCAACGCACTGTCAAAGCAAGGGGCAGCGATGCTGCCCACCATTCCAGCGCCGCCGCACCTGCGCGCAAGCACTCGGTGTTTGATGACGACGATGTGCTGTAACAAGGCCCTTCACCGTATTTAAAAGCTCGACTCACGCAGGAAACACACCATGGCACTTCGCATCGTCCAGCTCGGTACCCCACGCACGCCCGACGAAGGCTTGCGTATTGGCACTGTGCGCCGCCCACCGCGTGGCGTGCCAAAAACCGCGTTTGCAAGTCGCGATTTCTACGATGTGTGGTACCCAGAACTGTCGCCCGAGCCGGAAACAATGGCCTTGGCACAAGAGTCGCACCGCCTATACGATGCTGGCCAGACCGCAGAGGCTAACAAGCAGTGGGCACTCTTTGCCAGGCAATTTCACAAACAACTGGCCCACCCACCTGCCGAGCGCACCTTGCAACTGCTGGCCACGCTGTCACACCAGACCAATTTCTCCGTGGGCTGTTACTGCAAAGACGAGGCGCACTGTCACCGCAGCATTTTGCGCAGTCTGCTGGCAGCACGTAGCGCAAACATTTGCAATGCATAAGAACAAAGACTTTGAGCCGTCTAAGGCGTACACATCTAGCACTGACAGCTATTGAAACCGCAATTACAACCACCCCAAGGAGACAACACATGACAACGATTGCATTCATCGGTTTGGGCAATATGGGCGGCCCGATGGCCATCAATCTGAAAAAAGCCGGGCACGACGTGCGCGTGTTTGACCTGTCCAAAGATGCCGTCGCAAAGCTCGTGGCCGAAGGGGCTACCGCGGCCTTCAGCGCGCAAGATGCAGTCCAAGGTGCCAAAGTGGTGGTCACCATGCTGCCCGCCAGTCAGCACGTAGAAGCGCTGTTTCTAGGCAAAGACGGGGCACCCGGCCTGCTGTCAGCCATTGCCAAAGACACCCTCGTGATCGACAGCTCCACCATTGCGGCCGCCACCAGCCAAAAAGTGGCCAAAGCAGCTGATGCCGCAGGTATCGACTTTATTGACGCTCCCGTCTCTGGCGGCACCGGCGGCGCAATTGCCGGTACGCTCACGTTCATGGTGGGTGCCACTGCATCGCAACTGGAGCGCGCGAAACCTTATCTGGAAAAAATGGGTGCCAACATCTTCCACGCTGGCACCGTCGGCGCAGGCCAGACTGCCAAGATCTGCAACAACATGCTGCTGGGCATATTGATGGTGGGCACCAGCGAGGCCATCGCTCTGGGCGTAGCCAACGGACTAGACCCCAAAGTGCTGAGCGAAATCATGCGCCGCAGCTCGGGTGGAAACTGGGCGCTGGAAAAGTACAACCCTTTTCCAGGCGTGCACGAGGCCGCTCCGGCTAGCAAAGGTTATGTCGGTGGCTTTGGCACCGACTTGATGCTCAAGGACTTGGGGCTGGCACAAGAAAACGCTATCCAAACCCAGTCCAGCACCCCGCTGGGCGGCATGGCACGCGCCATTTATGCAGCGCACAGCATTGCAGGGAATGGCAAAGAAGACTTCTCCAGCGTGATCAAGCTGCTGCAAAAGCAGTAATGCTCTGATACTTTTTGAATTCCGTAAGGGCAGGCCGCGCAGACAACGCTGCGCAGCTTGCAACCTATAAGCGTCATGACTGGAGGCAGCATGGCGCTCTCGTGTGTAGCTGCACAAGACACCCCAGCCTGCTGCGCCACTGACAAGCCTGACAGCCCTGCTGGCGGCACCCTTGCAGCATAGACAGGTACAACCTATCGTCTGGGTATTCAGGCCTGCGCACATTCATTGAAACAGTCCTAAAAATATCGCTAACACGCTTATCCAACCTTTTGCGTGGGCACCCCTGGCCAGTCCTGAGTGAAGTAACCAGTGCTCGTTCGCTACCGCTCAGATGGCTGCACCAGTGGTACCTGTTTTGCCATTTCGCCGCCATGGGTTTGACTCGCTTTGCTTCCGCGATGCAGCTAGGCTGGTTCTGCTCGCTCAATGTTCAGGAGATCCAGCCATGTCGCACACCATTCAGTTGCACCGCGTACTTCAGGCGCCACCAGAACGCATCTACCGCGCCTTTACTACCGCTGCAGCCCTCGTCAAATGGATGCCTCCACACGGTTTTGTCTGCGAAGTACAGGAAATGGATGCACGCCCCGGGGGGCACTTTCGCATGGCCTTCATCAACCTGAGCACTGGTGAGCGCAGCAGCTTTGGTGGCGTCTATCTAGAGCTGGTACCCAACACCCGCATTCGCAACAGTGACCAATTTGACGATCCCGGTTTGCCCGGCAGCATGATCACCACAGTCGACCTGCGCGCAGTTGCCTGTGGCACGGAAATACAGATCGTCCAAGAAGGCCTGCCTGAGATGATTCCCGTGGAATCCTGCTATTTGGGCTGGCAGCAATCGCTGCATTTGTTGAGTTTGCTGGTGGAAGCAGACATTCCAGCCAATTTGGCTTAGAGCGGTCGGCATGTTGACTGGTGTCAGTGTGCTGACCTAGTGCCGCAATCGGCTATCAAACCGCACACAAGCAACGATAAAGAATCCACCATCGCACCACCGTAGCTCTGACAAGCCAGGCAATCGCCCATGGTGGAGAACAAACATCGTGTGCTATCAATATGGGTGAACCTCTTACGCTGAACATTGCTGCACTGAAAATCGAACACCCCGTGGGATAGGCCATGTGCAATGGCTTCCACGCTGATCTGAGCACATCACATTCTGTTCAGCCTGTCTGGTCGTGGCGATAAAGACGCCGACTATCTTGCAAAAAATCTGGGTCTCTAAGCCCACTCTCAACATTTACCGCCACAACCCGATGGCTGGCGCGAATGTTGCAACGAATGCTTACATCTATCGCAGCCACAAGTTGCGGTGCACATGGAAGGGATTTGGGATGAAGTTTGTAGCCAACCTGTCGATCAAAAGCCGTCTTTACTGCGGCACCCTGTTTTGCCTGGCCATGCTGGTCATTATTGGCGGGGCAGGGTTTTATGCCTTAGAGCAAACGCGCAAGACAGTAGAAGATATCTTCACCACGCGGGTGCAGACATTGGTAGACATCAGCGAGCTGCGCACCAACTTAGGGAATGTGCAATTGGCCGAAAAAAACACGATTGTCAATTCCGACAACTCGGACATGGTCGCAGAAATGCTGGGACGCTGGCAAACCACTCTTGCCAGCCTCAAAGAGCGTGTCCAGATGCTGCTGATGCTGCAACCGCCCTCCTCCGAATATGCGCAAAAGCTCAACGTCGTCAGCACCTCACTGGAGCGCTACGGTGAAGATCTCGCCCCTGTCATGGAACAAGTGCACAAAGGTCTGGTCAGCCCGGCGGAAGGCGCCGAGCAAGCTGAGGTGGTGCGCAGCGCCATCCATGACGCCGATGCACTGCTGGGCGCAGCGGTCATGCAGGCCCAGTCTGAGCTAGAAACGGGCCGCGCCACCATTGCACAGCAAGCCCTGCACATGAAAATGCTGATGGCAGCAGTGGTTTTGGCCTCCATTTTCGTCATGCTGCCCATCACAGTCTTGAGTGTGCGCAACATCATGCGGTCCTTGCAAATGGCTCGCAAAATGGCCCAGCGGGTGGCCGCAGGAGATTTATCGCAGGATATCGTGCCGCTCAACCGAGACGAAGTGGGTCAGTTGGTGCAATCCATGGCCGAGATGCAAAGCGCTCTGCGCAGCTTGGTCGCGCAAGTGCAGGCAGCGGCAGGTCAGGTCTCTACCGCCAGTGCAGAAATTGCCAGTGGCAACCACCACCTGAGTGAGCGCACCGAAGGCACAGCCACCCATTTGCAAACCACTGCAGGCGCGATGGAAGAGTTGGGTCAGGGCGTCCAACACAGCGCCCAATCCAGCGAAATGGCCCACCAGCAAGCGCAGGCTGCTACCAATGTGGCACAGCGTGGCAAGCAAGTGACCGCCAACGTGGTGCACACCATGCAGCAAATTGCACACAGCTCTGAGCGTATTGCCCAAATCACCGGAGTGATTGACGGCATTGCCTTTCAAACCAATATCCTGGCACTGAATGCAGCAGTGGAAGCCGCGCGCGCAGGCGAGCAAGGCCGGGGATTTGCCGTGGTGGCCAACGAAGTGCGCTCACTTGCTGGACGCAGTGCCGAGGCGGCCCGCGAAATCAAGGCGCTGATTACCGCATCCACAGAATGTGTCGACAGCGGTACATCGCTGGTGCGCCAGGCGGGGAGCACCATGGATGACATTGTGGGCAGCGTTGACCGCGTGGCCCAGGTGATTGCCGAAATCACCGAAGCCACACACGTGCAGCACCGCCAGATTGCCAATGTGATGCGCTCAGTCGATGAACTGGAGCAGATGACCCAGCAAAACGCTGCCTTGGTGGAGCAATCGAGTGCGGCTTCATCGTCGCTGCACGACCAGGCCAGCGTGCTGGACAAGGCGGTCAAGCAGTTCACCATGCCATCGCGGTTTTTGTCCGTAGAGGTTTTGCGGGAGACCAAAGAACCGACGCCTGCCATTGCAGCGTGAGCACACATCAAAACTTGAATAAAAATGGCTGTTAGCACATCTAAAGCGTGTGTTAACAGCTATGAATATTTAGCGAGGCCGCAACTCCATAACGTCTCCACGCATCAGCACATCAAACTGGCGCAAGAAGTTCTGCCCCAGCAGGGCGTCTTGTTCGCTGGTGCCGGTATAGCCGGTGCCCACGGTCAAATTGCGCGCTTGCAACGGCCCTACAGTCACGCTTTGCGCACGCACCAGACGCCCCATGCGCACGCCATTGGCGGTGCGAAACTGGACTACTTCTCCACCTTCAAGACCTGCGCGCTGAGCCAGGGCATCGGTTACGGAAATCGACGTAGCACCCGTGTCCACCATAAACCGCACAGGCTGACCATTGATGCTGCCGTCTACATAAAAGTGCCCATCCCGGTAGCGCTGCAGTTGCAGCCCTCCGTCAGAAGTGATCACGGAGGCCGAGGGCTGCAAGTACCGGTCCATGGCCACATACATCACACCCAGCACCACCATCCAAAAAATCGCCATGCCTGCCTGCATGCGCCACAGTGACCGGCGCGCGGCGTTGCTCTGAGAATGCACTGAAGAAATTCTCCCCGTCCAAATGGCTTACAAAGATCTATTTCAAACCTCATCAAATCAACGCAGCAGGGGTATGCGGCCTCTACCACGAAGCGCTGCCACTGCCTGTCAAAGGCAGGCTCTTAGTAGAGCTTTGAATGACTAAGGCAAGGCCGGTGCGGACAAACGGCGGTGCTCACCACCAGGCACACTGCCAAAACGTGCATCGCCCGCCTCCCAAGCTGCACGGTATGTGCGAATACTGGCCATATCTGCACCCACGAAGTTCCACCACATGGTGATAGGGTCGGTAAACGGAGTTCCTCCGATCACCAGCAGACGCGTACCAGCGGGCACTTGTACATTCAAAAACACGCGCCCCGGCGCTATGTAGGCCAACTCATCAACCCCATAAGTTTCGCCTTCGAGGGCAAAGCCACCTGTCAGTGCAAACAGCCCGTATTCAAAATCTGGGCGCATTTCCAGTACGAAATCAGCACCTTGTGCACTCAGCACTTCCAGACCCAGCATGGGCGAGTGCAAATCGGTGGGTGCTGTGTAAGCGCGATAGCTACCGGACATCAACGACCATTGGCAGCCTTGCTCTTGCCACTGCGGCACGTCAGCGTAGTGCGAAAAAGCGGGGGGTTGATCCGCCACCGCATGGGGCAGCGCAATCCACAGCTGCGCAGCATGCAAGCGTACACCGGGCGTCACTGAATCTTCTGTGTGCGATATGCCATAGCCGGCCGTCATCAAATTGACCTGCCCCGGCCGCACAACTTGTTCCGAGCCCAAGCTATCGCGGTGCATGACTTCCCCTTCAATCATCCAGGTAAAGGTTTGCAAGCGCGTATGCGGGTGCGCCCCCACATGCATGCCCTGACCTTCATCAAAAGCGATAGGCCCGAGATGGTCAAGAAAGCACCAAGCACCGACCATGCGCCGTCCGCGTGTGGGCAGTGCACGAGAAATCTCCATCCCCTCTCCCAAGCTGCCTTTTCTGGCAAGGATGCGATCGATGGGGGGAAATGCATGTTCAGGCATACGGTGCTCCTGCTTAGAAGAAATCAGTCATCACGTCACAGATACTGGTGAATTTAACCCAGCAATACGTTGTGCGAGCTGTTGAATAGAAGTTTCAGACAGGTCATTCGCAGCAATGCTCGATCGCTGACTCCACTGCTCAAAATGCTTGGACTGCGAGCGCTCATACTGTGGGTCATAGTGCAATCGCATCAGCTCTTCAAACAAGGCTGGCAGATTGCCTTCCTGCGCCCACTGCTGCCAGCGTGCAATGGTTTCGCCGCCTTGAATTTCTTTGAGAAAGCCCAAGCGCTCGCACAAAGTATCCACGTCGTCGCCCAGATATGCGTAGTCACGCAGCAAATATGCCAAGCGCGCTTCGGGGGTGGCCTTGATTTCGACCACCGGAGACTGACGCATGTGCTGCACCAGCAATACAGGCAACCCCACTCGGCCAATTTTGGGACTCTCCCCCTCGATATAAACTGGCCGACTCAAATCCAGCGCCTGCATTTGCTGTGCCAGCAACGTCTCAAAATTCTTTTGACTGGGCTGGGCAACCCCAGGCAGAGAACCCAGCAGCGAGCCTTTGTGCCTTGCAAGCCCCTCCAAATCCAGCACTTGTGCACCTTGCTGCTGTAGCGCAAGCAACACACTCGTCTTGGCACTTCCTGTGGCACCACACAGCACACGCAACTGCAGTTGCGGCACGATGGCATCAATTTGCTCGACCACTTGGTGGCGAAAAGATTTGTAGCCACCAGCCAGTTGCTGGGCATCCCAGCCTACCAAGCGTAGCCAAGTCACCATGGAGCCACTGCGCAAGCCGCCTCGCCAGCAGTAAACCAATGGTTTCCAGTTGGCAGGCTTGTCTGCAAATGTCTCTTTCAAATGCAAAGCAAGGTTGGCCGCCACCATGGATGCGCCCAAACGCTTGGCTTCAAACGGACTGACCTGCTTATAGATAGTGCCAATAATGGCCCGCTCTTCATTGCTCAACACAGGGCAATTGATGGCCCCCGGAATGTGGTCCAGCTCAAATTCAGCAGGTGTGCGGGCATCAATGATGGCGCTGTACTGTGCAATCTCAGTGACACGAACGGGTTGGCGGTGGGACATCAGAATTCAACAGTGCAAAAAAGAAAAGGTGCTCAGGCTCAACAAAGCATCCAAGAACCGTGTGGACGACAAGAGAAAGCTTGGTCGAGCCTCGACACCCCTCTGCGCTGCAGAGAACCTTCATAACCAGCCTGCAATTGTCTCCGCTCTTGTCTGACTGTGCTGTCCGCAAGCGCAGCAGCTGTATTTCAGACGTTGTCTTACCCGCTCCCAAGGGTTTGCCCATCTATATGCAAACTTGATCCATGCAAACATATGCACACATTCACCAGCCACTGCCATCGGATAAAGGCAGGTGAGTGGGTCTTGTATGAGACATATAACTAGAATTCCGCCTACAAGCGTCAAGTTTTAAAAAAGGTAACCCCATGGTGCAATTCTCCAGACGCCAGTTCATGAAAGTGACTGGTTCGAGTCTGGCGGCATCCAGCTTGGCAGTGATGGGCTTCTCGCCCACCGCTGCACTAGCTGAAGTTCGCCAGTTCAAGCTGGCCGCAGCTACCGTTACACGGCAGACATGTACGTACTGCTCGGTCGGTTGTGGTCTATTGATGTATTCGTACAGCGACGGCGTGAAAAATGCCAAGCTGTCCGTCATGCACGTTGAAGGTGATCCCGATCACCCTGTCAACCGCGGCACACTGTGCCCCAAGGGTGCTTCGCTGCTCGACTTCGTGCACAGTCCCCACCGCCTTCAGTACCCCGAGTACCGCGCTCCTGGCTCCAATGAGTGGAAGCGCATGTCCTGGGACGAAGCACTGAACCGCATCGCCAAGCATCTGAAAGATGACCGCGATGCCAACTTCGTTGAGAAGAACGAAAAGGGTCAGACGGTTAACCGCTGGCTCACCACTGGCATGCTGGCCGCCTCGGCCTCCAGCAATGAAGCCGGTTACGTCACACACAAGGTAGCCCGTTCCTGGGGTCTGCTGGCGCTCGATAACCAAGCACGTGTCTGACACGGCCCGACGGTGGCAGGTCTTGCCCCGACGTTTGGCCGTGGAGCCATGACCAATCATTGGGAAGACATCAAAAATGCTGATGTCATCTTGGTGATGGGTGGTAACGCAGCAGAAGCACACCCTTGCGGATTCAAATGGGTTACAGAAGCGAAAGAGCACAACGGTGCCCACTTCATGGTGGTCGACCCGCGCTTTAACCGTTCTGCCTCGGTTGCCGATTTCTATGCCCCTATCCGTTCGGGTTCGGACATCGTTTTCCTCGGCGGCATCATTAATTACTTGTTGACCAACGACAAGATCCACCACGAGTACGTGAAGAACTACACAGACTTCTCGTTTATCGTGCGTGAGGACTTTGCGTTCGACGAAGGCATCTTCTCGGGTTACAACCCCGAAACTCGTACTTACGACAAATCGTCGTGGGACTACGAGATGGGTGAAGACGGCTTTGTAAAGGTCGATCCTTCACTGCAGCACCCACGCTGCGTGTACCAGTGGCTCAAACGCCACTACGCAGGCTATACACCTGAAAAAGTGGAAAGCATCTGCGGTACACCCAAGGCAAAGTTCCTGCACGTAGCGGAGAAGTTTGCATCGACTGCTGAAGCAGGCCGTGTCGCCACCATCATGTACGCCCTGGGCTGGACACAGCACACCACCGGTGCACAGATGCTGCGTACCGGCGCCATGATTCAGCTGCTGTGCGGCAACATTGGGGTTGCTGGCGGCGGTATGAATGCGCTGCGTGGTCACTCCAACATCCAAGGTCTGACTGACCTGGGTATCTTGTCTGCTTCGTTGCCGGGTTACCTGACGCTACCCAACGAAAGCGAACAAGAGTACGAGAAGTACATCGGTGCTCGCACACCCAAGACGCTGCGTCCGGGTCAGATGAACTTCTGGCAGAACACGCCCAAGTTCCACGTCAACCTGATGAAGGCATGGTTCGGCCCTGCTGCAACTGCTGAAAACAACTGGGCGTTCGATTACCTGCCCAAGCTGGACAAGCAGTACGACATGCTGCAGATCACAGACATGATGGTGCAAGGCAAGGTCAATGGTTACATTGCCCAGGGCTTTAACCCATTGGCTGCGTTGGCGAACTCGAACAACGTACGTGAAGGCTTGAAGAAGCTGAAGTTCTTGGTGATCATGGACCCGCTGGTCACTGAAACCTCCGAGTTCTGGAAGAACCACGGCGAGTTCAATGATGTAGATACCGCGTCTATCCAGACTGAAGTATTCCGCTTGCCCACCACCTGCTTTGCCGAAGAAGATGGCGCAGTAGTGAGTTCTTCGCGTGTACTGCAGTGGCACTGGAAAGCGGCTGATGCCCCAGGTGAAGCAAAGACTGACATCGCCATCATGTCCGGGCTGCACCTGCGCATGAAAAAGTTGTACGAAACGGACGGTGGCAAGTTCCCCGACCCCATCGTCAACCTGTGGTGGCCTTACGCGCAAGCTGCACACCCTACTTCCGAGGAAATTGCCAAGGAATACAACGGCAAGGCACTGGTTGATTTGACCGATGCTGACGGCAAGGTCATCCGCAAGGCGGGTGAACAGCTGGCTGGCTTTGGTGAAATGCGTGCAGACGGCACCACCATGGGCGGATGCTGGGTCTGGTCGGGCTGCTGGACGTCTTCGGGCAACCAGATGGCTCGCCGCGACAACAGCGACCCAACCGGCATCGGCAATACGCTGAACTGGGCGTGGGCATGGCCTGCAAACCGCCGCATTTTGTACAACCGTGCATCGTGCGACACGCAAGGCAAGCCTTTCGACCCGAACCGCGTGCTCGTCAAGTGGGATGGTGCAAAGTGGGCAGGCGCCGACGTACCAGACATTGGCGCAACACTGCCGCCTAGCTGCAACCCGTTCACGATGAATCCGGAAGGCGTGGCCCGCTTCTTCGCTCGCAAGGGAATGAACGAAGGTCCGTTCCCAACGCACTACGAAGCGTTTGACAATCCATTGGGCTACAACCCGATGTATCCAGAAAACAAACTGGCGGTCATCAATCCTGCTGCACGTATCTTGGAATCAACCAAGGGCACTGCAGGCGATCCAAAGGAGTACCCACACGTAGGCACCACTTACCGCCTGACTGAGCACTTCCACTATTGGACCAAACACGTTCAGTTGAACAACATTGTTCAGCCTGAGCAGTTTGTCGAAATTGGTGAAGCGCTGGCCAAGGAGCTGGGTATCGAGACGGGTCAGAAGGTCAAGGTTTCCTCAAAACGCGGTTTTGTAAAGGCCGCTGCTGTAGTTACCAAGCGCATCAAGCCCATGCAGATTGACGGCAAGACCATCCACCACGTGGGTGTGCCCATTCACTGGGGCTTCTCGTCAACTGGACGCAAGGGCTACCTGGCGAACAATCTGACCGCCTCGATTGGTGACGGCAACAGCTACACCCCTGAGTCCAAGACCTTCCTGGTCAAGGTCGAGAAGGCATAAGGAGAAATAGCTGATGTCTTCAACCATGTCCCTCGATATCAAGCGTCGCTCCGCGACCACTACCCCTTCCCCCAGCGCACGCGGTGCGCATGGTGGAGAAGTGGCCAAGCTGATTGACGTCTCCAAATGCATTGGCTGCAAGGCTTGCCAAACAGCGTGCATGGAATGGAACGACCTGCGCGACGAAGTCGGCACTTTGGCTGCTGGCGTTTATGACAATCCTACCGACCTCACGGCCGAGTCCTGGACTGTCATGCGCTTTGCCGAGTACGAAAACGAAGCAACAGGCAATCTGGAATGGCTGATCCGCAAGGACGGCTGTATGCACTGTGAAGACCCCGGTTGCCTGAAGGCCTGCCCATCGCCTGGTGCGATCGTGCAGTACGCCAACGGCATCGTGGACTTCCAGCAAGACCAGTGCGTGGGTTGCGGTTACTGCATAACAGGCTGTCCATTCAACATTCCACGCATCTCCAAGAAGGACCACAAGGCGTACAAGTGCACCTTGTGTTCTGACCGCGTGGCTGTGGGCCGCGAGCCTGCTTGCGTCAAGACTTGCCCAACGGGTGCCATCATGTTTGGCACCAAGAAAGCAATGCATGAGCAAGCAGAACGCCGCATTGGCGATTTGCAAAACCGTGGTTATGCCAATGCTGGTTTGTATGACCCAGCTGCAGTCGGCGGTACACACGTCATGTACGTGCTGCACCACGCTGACAAGCCATCGCTCTACAAGGGCCTGCCGGATGATCCCAAGATCAGCCCCATGGTTTCTCTGTGGAAGGGTGTTGCCAAGCCTCTGGCCATGGCAGCTTTGGGCGCAGCCGCTGTCGGCAGCCTGTTCCATTACATCACCAAGGGCCCGAACGACGTGTCCAAAGAATTGGAAGATGAAATGGACCGCAAGGATGCAGCAGCCGACAAGAAGGAGAACGGCCAATGAAACGCAATCCACGCGACCTCGTGCGCTATAACGCATCGGAGCGCGCCAACCACTGGGTGGTAGGCATTTGCTTCATCTTGCTGGCTCTGTCTGGCTTGGCGTTCTTTCATCCAGCGTTCTTCCCACTGACTCAATTGTTCGGTGGCGGACCCTGGACCCGCATCCTGCACCCCTACATTGGTGTAGTGATGGCTGTGTTCTTCATCATCATGGCGTTCCGCTTCTGGCGCTTGAACGTGATTGAGCCTCGCGATATCGAGTGGCTCAAGAACGTGAACAAAATGATTGATGGTGATGACCACGACATGCCTGAACAAGGCAAGTACAACGGTGGTCAAAAGCTGTTGTTCTGGGGTCTGGTCATTGGCATGGCATTGATCACCATCACTGGTTTTCTGATGTGGCGCGCTTGGTGGAACCTGCCTGTGGACTTGGTCCGCACAGCATCCGTCCTGCATGCTATTGCAGCAGTATGGATGATTGGCCTGATCGTCATGCACGTCTACGCGGCTATTTGGACCCGTGGAACCATTCGCGCAATGTTGTATGGCACAGTCACACGTGCTTGGGCCAAGCAACACCACCGCGGCTGGTATCGCAAGATGACCGGCGACAACGACTAAGTCGCTGGTTTGGCCGCGAAATAAAAGTCACTTAGACGCTTGTTGATTGCCGCCGGTACAGCCCATGCTGGGCGTACCGGCGGCTTCAATTTAGGGAACCCCTTTTCATGCAACAAAGCATTCTTCAGCCCGGCGAAATTGAATCGCTGGACAAGACTTCCTTCCCTCGCATCCTGCTGCCTCAAGTAGCCAGCCTGTTTGCCGAGCGCGCAGCCCGACTGCGTCAGCTTTCCGAAGGCAATCCGATTGCCGATTACCTGCAATTTGCAGCCAAAATTGTGGATGCACAGCATGCTGCTGTCTCCAAAGTAGAGTTGCAAGCACTGAACACAACGGACGTGGCTCGTGCACAGCAGCACTCCATGCCCTTGCTGCCTGCAGCTGAGCACATCGATCCGGCATGGCACCAAGTACTCAATGCCATGCTCGATACCCTGGCAGGCAGCGAAGGTCTGCCAGAGCCATTACAGCCCTTGATTCAGTCCTTGCGCGAACTGAGCCACGAAGAGCGCGATGAGATCGCTCAACGTCTGCTGGAAAAAGAAGTCGCTGCCCGCCACATTGGCATGGCACCTTTCATCATGGCTGCTTTGCAGGTCACCTACGCCAAGCGCGCAGCGGCCTTGAATGCAGCAGATGTGCCTTACACCGACCCGGCCTCCATCTGCCCTGTTTGCGCCAGCGAACCTGTGGCCAGCGTTCTGCGCATTGGCGGCAAGGCCAACGGCCACCGCTACCTGCACTGCGGCACTTGCTGTACCGAGTGGCACATGGTGCGCGTGAAGTGCTCGCACTGCGAGTCCACTGCAGGCATTCACTACCAGACCATTGAGGGCAGCAAAGACGTCATCACAGCAGAAACCTGTGATGAATGCGGCACCTACCGCAAAATCGTCAATCAAGAAAAAGACCCGATGGCAGAGCCATTGGCAGACGACTTGGCCAGCTTGATGCTGGATTTGCTGATGAGCGAAAGCACCACGTTCAAGCGCGCCAGTGCGAACCCCTTGCTATTTGTCGCTGTCTCGCAAGAGCAGACAGAAAGCCAAGACGAAGCTCTGGTTGACCCTGCGGCAGAATAAGCACTTGTGCCCACTTGCCGAAAGGCCGCTGCGGCGGCCTTTTTTTATTGTTTTCACATTGAGAGTGCTGCATTGAACACTGCCGCCCCACGTCTTCCCTCGGTTGACAAACTGCTCCAACACCCCGTCTTGCAAGGCTTGCAGATTGAATTTGGTCGCTCCAGCACGACCGATGCAGTACGGCATGTGCTCGATGGCCTGCGTCACCACCTGCTCGATGGCAGCCTGCAAGCCGGACAAGTCAGCGCTGACGCTTTGACGCAGGCCGTACAAAGCCGCTTGACCGAGCGTTTTTCCCCCCGCCTGAAAAGCGTGTTCAACCTCACGGGCACGGTGCTGCACACCAATTTGGGCCGTGCCCTGCTGCCTCAAGAGGCCGTGGATGCAGTGGTCGAAGCACTGACCAACCCTGCCAACCTGGAATACGACCTCGAAACCGGTGGCCGTGGCGACCGCGATGATCTGGTTGAAGCCCTGATTTGCGAGCTGACCGGCGCCGAGGCTGCCACCATCGTCAACAACAATGCTGCTGCCGTGCTGCTGGCGCTGTCCACCCTGGCCCCAGGCAAAGAGGTTGTGGTCTCGCGCGGCGAACTGGTGGAAATTGGCGGTGCGTTCCGCATCCCCGACATCATGAAGCGTGCCGGGTGCCAGCTGCTCGAAGTGGGCACCACCAATCGCACCCACGCCAAAGACTATGCAGAAGCCATCAGCGATCGCACCGCCTTGCTGATGAAGGTACACACCAGCAACTACGAGGTGATGGGCTTTACCAAAAGTGTCTCAGACGCTGAAGTCACAGCCATCGCCCATGAGCGCGGCCTGAACATGATGGTGGATCTGGGCAGCGGCACTTTGGTCGATCTGCGCCACTGGGGCCTGCCCCACGAAGTGACCGTACGAGAAACGGTGGATGCCGGGGCCGACATTGTCACTTTCTCTGGCGACAAACTGCTGGGTGGCCCGCAGGCGGGCATCATCGTAGGCCGCAAGGATTTGATTGCGCAGATCAAAAAGAACCCCATGAAACGTGCCCTGCGCGTGGGCAAACTCACGCTGGCCGCCCTGGAGCCCACACTGCGCCTGTACCTGCACCCAGAAAAACTGGCCGAACGTCTGACCACGCTGCGCCTGTTCACCCGCCCCCAAGCTGCAATGCAGGCCCAGGCCGAAAGCCTGGCACCACAGCTGCAAACCGTGCTGGGGGATACGTGGGTGGTAGAGCCTGCCGCAATGCACAGCCAAATTGGTAGTGGCGCCCTGCCCGTAGAGAACCTGCCCAGTTTTGGGCTGAAGCTTTACCCAGCCAGCGGCAAGCAAGCTGGCCGCCAGCTGACCCAGCTGGAAGTGCGGCTGCGTGCCCTGCCCCGCCCGGTCATTGGCCGCTTGCACGACGATGCACTCTGGCTGGACTTGCGCTGCCTGGAAGAGCCCATGCAAGCGCAGTTTGTGCAGCAACTGGCCGCACTTCAATAAATCAATAGCTACCAGCGCTTACTAGATAAGCGCCAGAGGCATATTTGGCTTAAATATTTTTGCTGACTAGAAAGTGTTTGCATGATCATCGGTACCGCTGGACACATTGACCACGGCAAAACCACGTTGGTACGCGCCCTCACAGGCGTGGAAACTGACCGCCTCAAAGAAGAAAAATCGCGGGGCATTTCGATTGAGCTGGGTTATGCCTATGCCCCCCTGTCCAACGGAGATGTGCTGGGCATCATTGACGTACCCGGCCATGAACGCTTTGTGCACACCATGGCCGCCGGCGCTGTGGGCATTGACCACGCCTTGCTGGTGGTGGCGGCCGACGACGGGGTGATGCCGCAAACGCTGGAGCACCTTGAAATTTTGCAGCTGCTGGGTGTCAAAAAAGGCACCGTCGCCCTGACCAAGGTGGACCGCGTGCTGCCCCAGCGCATCGAAGAAGTGAAGCTGGAAATTGCAGCCATCCTGTCCGTCTCCAGCCTGCACGAAAGCCCCATTTTTGAAACGGCAGCCAGCCAACCCGGCGACCGCGGTGTGCAGGCGCTGCGCGAGTACCTGGAAGTACAGGCGCTGATGATGCCTTCTAGGCCCCAAGACGGACTGTTCCGCCTGGCGGTAGACCGCGTTTTCACCCTGCCCGGCCAAGGCACGGTGGTGACGGGCACCGTGTTCAGCGGCCAAGTCGCTGTGGGCGATGTGTTGCAGCACTCGGCCAGTGGTCAAGCCGTGCGCGTGCGCAGCATCCACGCACAAAATCAGGCGGCACAAGTGGGCTTGGCGGGCCAGCGCTGCGCACTGAATCTGGCAGGCATTGCCAAAGAGGGCATCATTCGCGGTGACTGGATCGCCGACGCACGTGTACTGCAAGCCAGTGATCGCATAGACATTCGCCTTCACCTGCTGGCAGAAGCCCAGCCCATGCAGCAGTGGACTGCCGTGCATGTGCACATCGGCACCCAGCGCTGCACCGCTCACGTAGCCCTGCTGCAAGATGGCGCGATTGAACCGGGCACGGAAGTGGCCGCACAACTGGTGCTGGACCACCCCGTCTACGCCATTCCGGGCGACCGCCTCATCATTCGCAATGCCCAAGCCAGCCGCACCATTGCGGGCGGCATGGTGCTTGACCCCTACGCCCCGGCCCGTAAGCGCCGCAGTGCTGCGCGTTTGGCCTATCTGCAAGCGCTGGAGTCGCTGGTTACTACAGGCGCACCTGCGGCCTTAGTAACGCATGCGGCACACGGCATCAGCTTGTCGCAACTACAGCGCCTGAGTGGCCGCACCATGGATGGCATGGACTTACCCGGCACCCAGCGTATTGCACAAACCGATGGCGACGCACTGCTGCTTGACAGCGCACGCTGGCAGCAACTGCAGCAGCAGGTCATGGACACCATTGCCCGCTTTCACGACAAGTACCCCGACGAACCCGGTATCAACGCGGCCCGCCTGCGCCGCATGGCATGGCCCGGTCTGGTACACAGCCAGCACGACAAACTGTGGCGAGCACTGATTGATCAGTTGCTGCAAGGTCAGCAACTGGCCAGCAGCGGCGCGTGGCTGCACCTGCCAAGCCACAGCGTGCAGTTCAGCGCCCAGGAGCAAGCCCTGTCAGAACAACTACTGCCCCTGCTGGACGCAGGCCGCTTTGACCCACCATGGGTGCGTGACTTGGCCGCAGACACCGGCACAGGCGAGGAGGTTGTGCGCCAGTTACTGCGCAAACTGGCCCGCCAGGGCTTGGTGTTTCAGGTGGTCAAAGACTTGTTCTACACTGCTGCCAACATGGATGAGCTGGCCCGCACCATCAAAGAGCTGGCCAGCGCCACCCCCAACGGCGAAGTGGTGGCACGCGAGTTCCGCGATGTCACAGGTCTGGGCCGCAAGCGCGCTATCCAGATCATTGAATGCTTTGACCGCCTGGGCTACACGCGCCGCGTGCGCGATGCCCACGTTCTGCGCCCCGATACGCAGTGGCATACCCAAAGCTGATACCGCGTTTGACTTGCACTTGCGGCAAACGACACCCACTGCGCGCTACAATCTGCAGCTTCTTCTAAGGAAGGCAATCGTGCCCGGTGGTGCGGCCGGGCTTCAAACCCGGTGAGGGGTGTCAGTCACTCCTGGGTTGGTTCGACTCCAGCTGTCTTCCGCCAAATTCAGGGTTCAAAGCAACCCATAAAAGCCCCGAAAGGGGCTTTTTCATTGGGGCGACTGCTCACCTATTGGTTTTTAACGGTCAGCTACTGACCACTAATATCAACTTCAATTGGCCTTCTGAGTGAGCTTTCCAGCCTCTCCTGACCACCGAGCTGATTGCGCTCAGGCTGCGCCTTGGGGCCAGCGTTGCCAGCGTCAATCTTTGGGTTCAGGTCGCTTTCCTTGCCCGTCTCGCTGTACTTGTGCACTCGGGCCAGATGCTCAATCTGGCGGCCCAGCAGGTCAATTTCCTTGAAATCACCACTGGTCTTTTTGTCCTTGTTCATCAAGGTTCACATGCACATTTCCAGCGTGCCCTCAACCCGGTCTACCGGCTGGCGCATGGCCACTCGCTTGATCGTGGATGAGTGCCAGCGCTTTGGTGACTTTGTCTCTAGCAAAAAAGAGAACTCCACTGCATCAGCACCATGCAGATGTGGCTGATGCGTGAGTGCCCTAGCCTGCGCATCTACATTGCCGGCCCCATGACGGGCCTGCCAGATAACAACTACCCCGCCTTTCACGACGCTGCAGCACGCTTACGGAAAAGGGCTTGGCATGTAGAAAACCCCGCCGAGAACCCCGTACCGCACGTAAACGATAACTGCAGTTGGACCGCATACATGCGCATGGGCGTCAGCCAGCTCATGACCTGTCACGCCATCTACCTGCTGCCCGGCTGGCAACAGTCCAAAGGCGCCAGCCTGGAATACATGGTGGCCCAGCAGCTGGGTTGGGCGGTTTATGAGCACGTAAAACAAGACGACGTGCTGCAAGAACAGTTGCAGCAACTGGCAAGCAAGCCATCGCTACGCCCCGAACAACGACCGATTCCCGCATGAGCACCACCATGGCAAAAACTCAAACCCTTATCTATCGCCGTACCACGCTGCTGGAAAAGCTGGGCATCTCAAAATCAACGCTGCGTAACTGGATGCTGAACGAAGGCTTCCCGCCACCCATCCAGCTGGGCCCCCGCGCAGTTGGATGGAAGGCCAACAACGTGGACGAGTGGCTGGAAAGCCGCCCCACTGTCGCGCTGGCGGAAGCCCTGAATTAAATTCCGATTGGGACTGCCCACAAGACATAAAGCCCGGTGATCAAAGCTCACCGGGCTTTTTTATTAAGAACCATCATTACCTTTGACTGCAAACGAACTAGTGGGTGCAGCGCATAACCAACCTAAGATGGATCATTGAATGGGTTTTTCGGGAGACTTCACCGTATGAAGACTGTGCAACTCATAGTGCTAGTGGCTGTCGTTGGCGCGATTTTGCTTGTTGTGAACGGACTATTTTCTGCGTTTGCTTTACTTGAGCTGGCCTGGTCGACGGTTCTCAGTTTTGTAAATCTCTTTTGACGTTGGCCTGCAAAGCTGCTTATCTGCCGAGGCCACTGTTATGGGCCGGTATCAACCTACTGGCAAGGCCTGCTTGCGATACGGAACGGCCAACTCCTTGGATAAACGTAGGTCGTCAGAGCGGACGCTCAACTACGTACACTGTGTACTGTTGCGCTTCTGTGAGTTACAGAGATAAGTCGAGCAGAAGTTGGCTCACGAACTCTTGGAGGTACATGGGCGCTCCGACACCTCATCAGGTACCCTGACCATTTGCGAATCCCGCCGCAGATTGACGGTTCCGATACCCGCAGCAGCGCCACCCTGATTTCCTGGTTGTGGTTTCGCTAGTCTGCCATTGCCCCAACAGCGCTATCGACGCCGACGGGCACTGTATTACTCGACTGTTTAGAAAATATCTCATGAGAAGCAAAAGAAAACGCGCACAACACAATTTGACGGCGAGACCGGATGAGGTCATTTCCTTTGGACCAATTAGTGGCGCACTGTTTGGAAACCGGCTAGTTATGCAGTCCACAATAAACGAAGCAGCGCACGCCCAGATGATGGCCAAGGCAGTTGCTGACTATCCGCAGGTTGTGAACAAGATCGACGAGCATGTCTCTTCGATCGTCGCCGCCGTAGGAAACCTGCCGCCAGATCAACTGCTATCGCGTGCATGGCACGAGCGAGTCCTTCAAGTCATGCACATCGAAGTTGAGGCTGAGGTGACACAAGACGATGCGCTCGCATCTCGAATGGTCGACTATATACAGAGTGTTATCGCGTCAGCTCCTCGGGGGAATGACCAGAAAACCAAAGTCTCAGACGGCGATTGGGCAGAGCTAAAAACAAATGTGGAGAAGCTGTACAAGCTGCTTCATGGCGCTTACCTGATTTGCGCTACTGCTCACCGCCAGGCCAGCGATGCCCCGCTTTCGCTTGAGCTGGAGGAGTTCATGGTCCGGGCTCAGTTGCAATGGTGCAACGTTCGTGGAGATCACTACTCCCAGCATCAGATTGAAGCCATTTCTGGCCTCTTACTCAACCAATCAGAGCTTATTGAGGCTGCCTACGGGATAACTACAGCCCAACTGATTGAGGCTCTAAATAAGCTTTGGCATGCTCAAACTTATGGGTTGAGCGAAGCAATGACGGCTTTGAAGAACGCACATGAAGTATTCAAGGTTGAGCTCGAACGTCTGTCCGAGTCTGGCGATATGGAGTTCAAGGGGAAGACTCCAGGCGATTTCTTCCGGGAGATTACCGAACGCTTGGGGCTCACTGAGAAAATACAGAAAAATACAGAGCGTGTCATGGGTCTTGGACTTTTCGATGTGCAGCAGATCACAAACCTGCCCCAAGCATTCTTAGACGACTTCTCTTGGTCACCCGGGGAGGATTCAGAGTTTCTGGCGGAGGGAGTGTTCAAGGGATGGCCGCTGCGAATTCAACCTATTTTTCGCAGACCGTTCATTAAAGTCAGCGGGAAATACCTGTGCTTCGATCTGCAATGTTTGTTCGATAACTTTTACCGTCAGATCGAGAAGAGAATTTTTCTGCGCTCGGAGATGGAAAAGCAACGCTGGATCGCAAACCGTAAGGACATCTCCGAAAGATTGCCTATTGATCATTTTTTGTGCCTCTTGCCGGGCGCAACAGTTTTGCCAGAGGTGTATTACCCGATGGTTGCAGAGCAAGGCAAGCGACGGAACTTTGCAGAAGCTGACTGCATATTGATATACGACGACCATCTCTTCGCCATTGAGGTGAAAGCCGGTGCATTTACCTATACGTCGCCCTCTAACGACTTGCCGGCCTACGTGAAGTCGTTGCAGGCGCTGGTGGGTGCACCTGCGCAACAAGGTGACCGATTCTTGGATTACCTGGACAGCGCTGACGAAGTGGAAATCTTCGACGCGAAACACCGGGTGGTCGGATCGCTGAGAAAGGCCGACTTTCGGGTCAAGACGATCTGCGCGGTGACGCTGGACCCGTTCACCGAGCTTGCTGCCCAGTCCCAGCATTTGCACGCAGTGGGAGTTGAACTTGCACGTCGACCAGTCTGGTCGCTATCGATCTCTGACTTGCGGGTGTATCGCGATGTCTTCGCAGGGCCGCTTGAGTTCTTGCACTTCGTGGAGCAACGTATGCGTGCGAGCATATCGAGCACACTGCGCCTAGACGACGAACTGGATCATTTTGGTCTCTACCTTGCGCACAATCAGTACGCCAAGTATGCAGAGTCTCTGGCGGAGAGTAATGCTAGGGTGCAGTTCAACGGCTATCGCTCGTCCATCGACAGGTTCTATACTGAAAAATTGCTTGCACCAAATACGGCGCAAGCACCGTTGCAGCAAGTGCCGCATCGACTTCACGAGATCATCAATTTTTTGATGTCACAGTCGCAGTCAGGCAGATCACAAAATGCAAGTTACCTACTCGACTTACCATTTGACGTTCGCGCAGCACTAAATGATTGGATCGATTCGGAGTTAGCAGATGTCGTTGCTCGGGGCCGCTGCGTACCGATGTCAGTGGTAAAGGAAGGACGCCTGACAGTCGTGCTGGGGATCAAGCGCGTGGTGGCCATGGCGCACGACAAATCTGTTGAGCACTGTCGGACAGTCATGGCTGCTTCAGGCGAAGATGCCCGTATGCTTCTAGAGCTGACCTATGACGATTTAGTGCTCTGCGAGCTGTCGATGACATTAGTAACGTTGAAGGGCTTGTCTAATGCTGAGGTCGAAGTCTTGCGTGAACAAGCCAAGACACTCAAGGAGCGACGAGTTGCTCGGTCGACGGTAGAGTTCGGAAAAATAGGTCGCAACGAACTGTGTCCCTGCGGGAGCGGGAGTAAGTACAAACGCTGTTGCCTGAAATGACAACGTCGTTGTCGTGGATGCATTGGCGTGGCCCGCTAAGCAGTCGCTGGCGAGAGGCTGCTTCTGGCCGTTCTGCGACCGTCGCAATTCGACCCTTTGCAGCCATTCATTGCGTAATTGCACGACAGGCAGAAATCGGAGTTCAGCGGTCACCTGGCGTTGTTTTTCTGGTCGGTATTCACGACCGTCAAGATTCGAGAATCGCAGGAGGGGCGGCTAGGGCCAGTTGCAGGGACAGCACCAGCCAAGACATGCTACGCCAATGGAGGTCGGTAGGACGGATCTGCCTCACGCAAGTTGAAGCGCGCGCAATCGAGGTCGTTCTTGTTGAACAGGGAGGCGAAACACGTTTCGAGCATGATGCTTTCGAATGACAGGTGCAGCGCTCCGTGCTTCGCGAGGCTTTTCAGGCCGCTCCTGATGTCGGAGTTGGGCTTCACTAGCCGCTTGGCCAGAATGACGGGCGAATACTTCTTTAGCAGGCCATCAATTGTTGTCTTAACGTACTTTTTCGAAAGCGAAATATCCATCGCCTCACGGATGCGCGCATCGAATTCATGGACCAGCGCCTCATCCGATTCGGGGGGGCTGACGGTGGTGCGCCTTGCGGCCTCACTCATCGCACGCAGGAACGCGGGTAGGCGCGGCAGCGTGGGCTCGACCGACCATGTTTCGTGATGGTCGAGAAATTCCGGGAATTCACCCGAGTTCAGTACTGCATACAATGCATTCCTAGCCGCGTCAGTAATCTCGAACGGCGGAGAGAGCTCGGCCCGGCCGGTTCGCTCGACCGCGACCTTTGTATAGGGCACTTCCTGCGCACCCCCCTCGACCACCTCGTCGATATGCAGCCAGTAGGGGTGGTAGCGTTTGTCCGGGTGCCCGCTGCTAGTCGATGTCCAGCAGAGAATCCAGCGGTCAGACCGCACCATATCGGATTCGAGGAACGACATTGAGTTTTTAACCGTCCCGGGCGAAACGATCTGATCGGTGTATGCGATGTTGCCGAGCCCCCAGCACACGTAAATTTCATCGCCGGACACCGGTCGGTAAGCATCCAATGCGGTAGCACGCGCATCGTTGCGAATTACGCCCTGCTTGATCGCGCGATCCCAAAGCGCACGCAGTTCAGCGAGGCGCGCGAGTTTAGCCGAAGTGGTCGGATAGGCCATTGCTGCCTGCTGTCGGTAGTCATCCACCCGCGCGCGCAATTCGAGTAGCGTCCGCGCATCCTCGACAAGGAAACCGGCTTCCTGTAGTCCTTCGGCGCTCAGGCCGTTAGCCGTCAGGTTGAAGCTGCCGACCGCTGCACTGTGCTCTCCGAGGTAAATCTTGGCATGCAAGTTGTCGAGGAAATGGACGTGTTCCCAGCCGATCGCTTCGGCGATCTCGACGATCGCGGCGGGGTTAGTGCCGACAGTCGGAGATACCACGATGTCTTGGAGTTTCTCGGGAACGATATAGGCTTTCCAATCGATTCCGACGTACGCGACTGCAATCTGGATCGGTGAAATCTCACGCAGCCCACACTGAATGTCACTGCCGTGAATGAACTTCATAGTTTGAGAACCTTTTATTGATCAATATGTTGTCGTGGTGACATCGATGGGCCTGTCACCGGTCGTCATCAGCATGTGACACGCGTGGAGGGGTGGCGACCCCGCGAGCTCGATGTCGTCGGTCACCCTAATGTTGGGTTGACGACGTGCGATGCGACTGACACGATACCTTGCTATTGGGCCGTTTCCAGCGCCAGCAAGAGACTGCAAATTGAGATGTTGAACGTGTCGGCGCTTTGGGATCATTGCTGATACTCGAATGACGGAGCGGGTCGACCGTTGGGCGACTCAAGATGACCGGACTGCGACAGTCGCAGATCGACCCATTGCTGTCATTTAATGCGTATCCCTGTCATCGTCGCTCCTGGTTGTTGGCTCAAGAGTTGCATGCGCTTGTTGAGGTCAAAGAGCATTTCCATGAACGTCTCGTTGAAGTAGCTGCGCATATACAAGCTCATACCTGGAGCGAGGTCATCTGGGAATTTGATGCACTCGCGCATGGTAAGACTGAGATCCTCGCATGCAGCCAAGGTGTTATAGACGATCATCGCTAGGGCAGGCATCAGAGGAACGATGTTGTTAGCCCCTCTTTCTTCGTCAAACCAAACGTCCATATCCTTGAAGGCCGTCATTCGTTCTTGGATAGCGAAACCATCTTCCATAACCAGAAGAGTTTGAATGGGAGTTCCGCAGTGTACAAGGTTATCCCTAAACGCCCGGAGACTCATAAAAAAGCGAGTATGACGGCAGTACCAAGCGACCAGCCTGTCAGGCATCGAAGTACGCTCTTTGATTTGTTCGAAGCTGGCTTCAGCGCCGTTGTAAACAACGACCTTGGAAAACGTCTGCCGATCTTTGAGACTTCTCTTTTGCTGTGAAAAGTTGGAGAAAGTTACATCCTCCCATAAGCGGGATATCACCTCCTGCAAAAAGTCGAAGATTCCTCTGCACAAGAAGATCAGGTATTCAACCTCCGTGACAGCCATCCTTGACACACCCTCACCAAGTACCGCTCTAGAGGTGTGCAAGTGCTTGATCTTGGCTATTGAAGCGGTGAGGTTGAAAATGTCATCCATCAGCCCTCCAACCGCTTTCTTGACCGGAGGAAAGCTTGCTTGTTGGGCAATAAAGGTCAGGAAGTCAAACTTAGTATCGTTTGTTGATGCTGGCTCGGACCCGAAGTAGAACATTTCCGCCGGTCTAACAACCTGCATCTCCATCAGTTTTCCTCCTGCAGGCACCCACATACGCCACGCTTTTTGGCTATAGAACAATGTTGAGATGAGGAATCGTCCTTGGACGTTCTGAAGATCGATAAATGGGATGTCAGTGAGTGAGTAGGTCGGTTCTTCAGGCATTCAACAAGGCTAGTGACGTGAAACTGGCTGGAGTCTAATGACTTCCTTTACGAATAGAAAGTGGCGTCTCACTGACTGCTCGAGGTCGAATGCAGCCGCCTGTATCCCGTGCGTCCTAAACGAATTGGTCTGTAGGATGGTCTATAGGTTTCATAAATCTCGTCGCAAGGCGCATGAAATATAGGCTCGGGGCGGAAGCTGCTTTCCGCCAAATTCAGGGTTCAAAGCAACCCATAAAAGTCCCGAAAGGGGCTTTTTCATTGCTGAAATTGCTTGGTGCACCGTTTTTCCGATCACCTGCCGTTCGCTGCTAGCACCGGCAATCGACATACACGTCGCTTGCGCACGCCTGCCCCTTCGAAAAAGACGATGCACGCTTTGCCAAAGCGCCAGCTGTTCAATGGCGCTGCCGCTCGGTGCGGAGATTTGCCACGATATACTGCGCAGCTTATTGAATGAAGATGCTGTGCACAACTGATGTGCACCATGTTTTTATTCAATTTCGTACAACAGGTGCTCGGGTTCACTCCCGGGTTAAACGGGAACAGGGTGCAATGCCCTGGCTGCCCCCGCAACGGTAAACAGATAAATCCGACTCGAGGCTCTTGCATGCAGTGCAAGGGCCAGCCACTGATGTTTTACGTGGCCTCAACATGAGGTGCGCGGCAACATTGGGAAGGCGAGCGGCAAGCCCAAAGCCATCTGTGAGCCCGGATACCGGCCTGTTTGAACGCTGTGCAACATGGGGTTCACCCCCCTCTTCGCCAGCATTTGCAACGACCGTCTGCGGGGAGCAGCGTGATGGCAACAAGCTAGTGGCAGGACCAGATACCGGCCCACAACCCTAGCGAGATCTCATCAGCAGCAGGCAGGCGGTCAGCATTCTCTGATCACCATGAATCATTTCAAATTGCCTGCCGTTCTGATCGGCTTGGTGCCCGCCTCTATGGCTATCGCTGCTGAGCCTGCTGCTGTGCATATCGGCATTGAGCAGACGCAGGAGGCCATACCTTCCAGCACTTATGCACTGCCTGTACTGCCAACAGTTGAGGTCCTGGGCAATGTCGGCCTGGGCCTGTCGCAAGCCAGCACCTCCGGCAGCCGCACTGGCATTGCCACGCGCGACTTGCCAGCCAGCCTGGACTATGTGGACGAACAAACCTGGCAAGAGCGTGGCGACAGCCGCATGGCCGACATCATTGGCCGCACCGTAGGCATGACGCCGCTGTCGCCTACCAGTTACAGCAGCCTGAACTTTAGCGCACGGGGCTTTACAGGCACCAATTCGGTTGGAATTGCCGAAGATGGCGTAAAGCTGGGTGTGGCCTCCAGCACCACGCCCTACCCCAGTGATAGCTGGGGTTACGAGCGCGTCGAAGTGCTGCGCGGCCCAGCGTCTATTTTGTACGGCAGCGGCACCGTGGGAGCAACAGCCAACGTGGTACGCAAGCAGCCCACGCGCGAGCTGATGCGTGAAGTGATGGTGGGTGCTGGCTCGTACGACACAGGCCGTTTAGGCCTGGGCATGAGTGGCCCTCTGGGCGAAACGCTGAGCTACCGCATGGACGTGTACGGCCACACCAGCAGCGGCGAGCATGCAATGAGCCAATCCCACGGTAGCAAGTTCATGAGCACCTTGCGCTGGCAACCCAGCGGCGTACTACGCGCAGAGTTGCTGGTTGACAGCAGCGACCAAAAACCGGCCCGCTACTTTGGTACACCTACTCTCAATGGCCGCATCGTGAAGAGCCTGCTGGGCCGCAACTTCAACACGCAAGACAGTGCCATCAGCATCAAGGATCAACGTGTGCGGGCGCGCGTGGAGTACCAGCTCAACGACCAGCTGACCGTGCGCAATGAGCTCTACCACTTCAAGGCAGACCGCTACTGGCGCAATATTGAGGCGTACAGCTACCGGCCAGCAACTCAGCAGATTAAGCTTGCAGACTATTTGGAACTGTCGCACGACCTGGATCAAACCGGCAACCGGCTGGAAGCTGTCGTCAACGCCGGTACGCACAAGCTGGTGCTGGGATGGGAGGTGAGCAAAGCCAAGTTCCGCTTTGCCCGCAATGATTACGCCGGTAGCGACACCATCGGGGTCAATGATCCAAGATGGAGTCACTGGCCCAATACTTCGCCGCTGTTGCCCAACTTCCGTACAGAGGCCACTACGCATGACTTTTATGTCGAAGATGCCTGGTCACTGTCTGAACGCTGGCTGCTGCTGGGTGGCATCCGCCAGGGCGTGACTGATATGTCGCGCTACCCGGTATCTGGCGTGGGTGCTTTTGACACACGTTTGCACGGTACAGCTTGGCGCTTGGGTAGCACCTACGCACTGAACGCACACACAAACCTTTACGGCCAGTTCACGCAAGGGCATGACCCCGTCGGCAACATCCTGACGCTCAACACCACCAACAAACACTACAAACTGACAACCGCCCGCCAGGTGGAAGTGGGCCTGAAGCAGCAGTCTGCAAATGGACATAGCGAATGGACCGTCGCGGCCTACCGCATCGAGAAAAATGACATCGTCACGACCGACCAGCAAACGAAGCTGCAAACACAAGGTGGCAAGCAATACTCGCAAGGGCTGGAGTTGACTGCCGCGCTGCGCTTGACCCCACACTGGCGTATTGACGGCAACCTCGCGCTCGTAGATGCCCAATATGACGAGCTGATCAAAAGCGGCCAGGACCTCAGCGGCAAAACCCCCTCCAATGTGGCACGCCAAACTGCCAATCTTTGGGTGCACTACAACACCGTCAATGCCATGGGCTACTGGCAGGCATCACTGGGTGCGCGCGCTGTAAGTACACGCTTTGCGGACGATGCCAACACGTCCCGAAGCCCCGGCTATACCGTATGGGATGCTGCTTTGAGCTGGAACCCCAGCGCCCGCACTACCTACCGCCTGACGGTACGCAATCTGACCGATAAGCTTTACACCTACTCAGCAGTCTCTTCCGCAGTCTCTAACAGCGGTGCGGGGCAGGCTTATCCCGGCGAAGGCCGTCGCTTTGATGTGACTGCAGAGTTCGCGTTCTAATCTGCAAATTTTATAAAAATAAGAGCTATCAGCGCTTGTATTTAAACGATTTCACATATAAAACTATATGAAAACCGCAGTATTCATGCGCAAACAGCTCTTATTTTTAATATCCTCTTTGCTGACCAGCGCAGTGCTGGTGGGCTGCTCTAAAGAACCGGTGGCCACAGCCTCCCATGCTGCGTCATCCAAGCCAGACATGGCGCAAGCGGCTGCACCGCCGCGCGGCCCCATTACCGTGCCCGTGTGCGATCAGCCCACCACCTATGACCGCGTACCGCAGCGCGCTGTGGTCCACGGCATCAATCTCATTGAAACATTTCTGTACCTGGGCTTAGCTGATCGTCTGGTCGGTTACGGTGGCTTGCGAGACATCCACCGCCTGCCACCCGCCATGCAAACGCAGCTGACACAGGTACCCGATCTGTCGAACCAGAACATGAATCTGGAAACCTTGTTGAACGCACAGCCAGATTTTGTTTTCAGCGGCTGGTCTTACGGTTTCCGCCAAGGGCAGATCACGCCCAACGGCCTCAAAGAGCTGGGCATTGCCAGCTATGTACTGACTGAATCGTGCATTCGCCAAGTGGCGCGTGAACGTGTCTCGCTGGAAGACACTTTTGCAGACCTGCTCACGCTGGGCCGTATTTTTGATATCGAAGCACTGGCCCAGAAACTGGTGGATGGCCAGCGCGCCCAGTTGAAAAGCATCACCGGCGCACTCCAGCATGTGACGCACAAGCCCAAGGTGTTTGTGTTTGACAGCGGCACCGACATTCCCGTCACCACGGGCCCCTATGCCATGCCACATGCCATGATCGAAGCAGCGGGGGCCAGCAACATTTTTGCCGACCTGAACAGCAGCTGGATGCGAGGCAACTGGGAAGACGTGATTGCGCGCAACCCGGACTGGATTGTCATCGTGGACAACGACCAGCCCACACCCGACGGCAAGCGCCAGTTTTTGCTCAGCAAGCCTGAACTGGCAGATGTCACCGCCATACGCGAGCAAAATTTTGTACTGATGGATTTCTCTGAAGCCACGCCCGGCCCACGCAACGTGGAGGCAACGCGCAGGCTGGCCCACGCGCTGCACCCCCAGCTAGTCACCCTGCCATGAAGACATCCACCACCGTGGCCTTTGCGCTGCAACGTCGCCAGCTGACGCTATGGCTGGCAGCCCTGCTGGCTGTGTTGCTGGTGTCGCTCACACTGGCCATCACGCTGGGGCCCGTGCGCATTGCGCCACAGCAAGCCTGGTTGATTTCTGCACATGAGATCGGCACCCGGCTGGGCATGGATCTGCAGCCCGGCAACTGGAGCACGGCGCAATTTCAAATTGTCTGGCGCGTGCGCATGCCGCGCGTACTGCTGGCGGCGCTTGCTGGCGCAGGGCTGGCGCTGGTGGGTGTGGCGATGCAGGCCATGGTGCGCAATCCGCTGGCCGACCCGTATTTGCTGGGTGTGTCGTCGGGCGCATCGGTGGGTGCGGTCAGTGTGCTTGCCTTTGGTGCATTGGCTTTTGCGGGTGAACTGGCCTTACCGCTGGGCGCTTTTGGCGGCGCATTGATCGCCTGCGTGAGCGTGTATTTGCTGGCCTACGCCAATGGGCGCTTGCAGGCATCGCGCCTGATCCTGGGCGGCGTTGCCATTGCGTATTGTCTGGGCGGCGTCACCAGCCTCATCGTTCTGACTGCCGATCAGCGTGAGCTGGCCAACTCGGTACTGACCTGGACGCTGGGCAGCCTGGCCGGCACCCGCTGGGATGAGCTGGGTCTGCCTGCTGCGCTGCTGGTGGTGGGCGCCGCTTTGCTGCTGACGCAGGCACGTGCGCTCAACGCCCTGCTGTCGGGCGAAGAAAGCGCCGCCACGCTGGGCGTGGATACCACGCGCACACGGCGCTGGCTGTTTGTACTGGTCTCGCTGGTCACCGGCGTGCTGGTGGCGTTGACCGGTCCGATTGGTTTTGTGGGCCTGATCGTGCCCCATGTCACCCGCATGCTGGTGGGGGCCGAGCACCGGCGCGTGCTGCCTGTGGCTGCACTGGTAGGGGCGATTTTTCTGATCTGGGTGGATGTGGTTTCACGCATTGCATTTGCACCGGCAGAAGTGCCAGTCGGCGTCATCACCTCGTTGCTCGGTGGCCCTTTCTTTGTCTGGATGCTGTGCCGCAAGAACGCACGTGAAAGATTGTCTGTATGAGCGGCCCATCACACAGCGCGCATCTGCAGGCCCGGAACCTGAGCTGGCAAGCCGCTGCAGCTCGCATCGTGCACGATGTCAGCCTGCATGTGACGCCAGGTGAGCTGGTTGGCCTGCTGGGCCCTAATGGCAGCGGAAAGTCCACGCTGTTGCGCATGATCTACCGCATCTTGAAACCGGCCAGCGGCAGCGTGCAAGTCAACGAGCGCAATGTCTGGCACACCAGTGCACGCGAGAATGCCCGCGCCATGGCTGTACTGGCACAGGAAAACGCCAGCGAGTTTGAGCTGCGCGTGCGCGATGTGGTGCTGATGGGTCGCACCCCCCACCAGTCCCCGTTCGCACGGGATGGTGAAGAAGACTTTCGCATCGTTGCACAGGCGCTGCAGCGGGTGGATGCGCAGGCTTTATCAGAGCGCATGTTCTCCACCCTTTCCGGCGGTGAAAAGCAGCGTGTACTCATGGCCCGCGCCCTGGCACAGCAAGCGCCGTTACTGATTTTGGACGAGCCCACCAACCATCTTGATGTGCGACACCAGTTCGAGCTGATGAACCTGATCCGAAGCCTGGGCATGACAGCGCTGGCTGCACTGCACGAGCTGCCCCTGGCCGCACATTACTGTGACCGGCTGTACCTGCTCAAGGATGGCGCTGTAGTCGCTCAAGGCACGCCGGCACAGGTGCTGACGCCCGAGATCATTGCCGATGTGTATGGCGTGCGTGCGCTGGTGCGTACCAGCCCGCGCAGTGGCAAGCCCTTGATTGAATTTCTGCCGGATAACTTGCTATGACCTGCACCCCCTTGCCCCCCAGTACCAGTGCCGCGGCGGGCTGCAGAGCATCACTGGCCATCGTTCTTCTCAGCCGGGGTGCTGGCTACGCCAGCGGTGAGAGCGAGCTGACTGTACTGGCCCAGCACTTGCATGCCACGCTGGTGGCACGGGGGCTGCCACTCTTGTCGGTGCAGCCCGCGTTTGTGGACCGTTTTCAGCCCGCGCTGCCCCAAGCACTGGACCTGTGTGCCGCGGCGCAAACCATCGTCATCTTGCCGGTGATGGTGCCTGACGAGCCATCGCTGCGCCGCTGGCTGCACAAATTGATCATGCGCTGGCGTGCTGACCGTATTGACCGTACTGATAGCGGCCCACACAGCCAACGCTTGATCTTTGCCGCCCCCCTGGTGCAGACACCGCAGCTGGCCGATGTACTGGCCGCAACGGTGCAGGGTGCGTTAGCGCAACCCCCTGCACACGATGTGCCTGCCGTAGTGGGTGAGGACGACTGGGAGCACGACCCCAAGGGCTGGTCGATAGTGCCCGAGCATCAGCACCATGTGCTGTGGTGCACAGGCCCGCGCTGTACCGCCAAGGGTGCCGTGCAGCTGTGGCCACATTTGGCCCGCACAGTGCGCGAGAACCCGGGCCTGAAGAAAAAGGTCATGCTGCTGCAAACCAGCTGCCAGTACCCCTGCAACCATGGCCCCTTGATGATTGTTTACCCCGGTGGCCAGTGGTACGGCCCCATGGACTCAAGCAATATTGAACCGGTGCTGACCCAGCATGTACTGCACGAGCAAGTCAGTGAAGATTTATGCATCCAGGGGTCGCACACCTTGGCTCGCCAGAGTTCTTAGTGCCGCTCAGGCCATCTGCGTGGCTGCACAAGGCATGGGCAGACAAACCACCGCCTCCATGGAGTGGAATGCGGATTCAACGCAGCGGCAGTGTCGCGTCAAATAACCGCAAGGCCAGCCCAGTGCTCAAGCTCAATAACGCTTGAGTATCAGCGAGGCATTCACCCCGCCAAAGCCAAAACCGTTGAGCATGGCGTGCTCAATTTTCTGCGCTCTGGCACCACCTGTGACCAGATCAAGGCCCGCAGCCAATGGGTCCGGATTTTCAAGATTGAGCACAGGCGGTACCAGCTGATCGCGCAAGGCCAGCGCTGTAAAAATGGCCGCTGCGCCACCTGCAGCACCCAGCATGTGGCCTAACGCTGATTTGGTCGCCGTGATGGATGGCCCGTGGCCGGCACCAAACACTCGGCCAATAGCGGCCAGCTCCCCGCGGTCGCCCACGGGGGTCGAGGTGGCGTGTGCGTTCAAATGCTGCACCTGTGAAGGCTGCAGCTGCGCCTGTCGCAGGGCCATCTGCATGGACCGTGCGGCCCCTGATCCGTCCTCAGGGCCTGACGTGACATGGTGCGCATCAGCCGATGTGCCATAGCCAATCACCTCCGCCAGCGGGGTTGCACCCCTGCGCAGCGCATGATCGAGCGACTCCAGCACCAAAAGCCCTGCCCCTTCAGCCATCACAAAACCATCGCGAGCCAGATCAAAGGGCCGAGACGCTTGGGCGGGATGGTCGTTGAAATGGGTTGACAGTGCTTTGGCTGCCGCAAAACTGCCCAGGGCCACGCGATCGATCGTGGCCTCGCTGCCGCCGCACAAGGCAATGTCGGCTTCATCGTTACGGATCAGACGTGCCGCATCGCCTATGGCCTGAATGCTGGCGGCACATGCCGTCACAGGTGCGCCCAGCGGACCCTTGAATTGATGCCGTATGGACACCTGCCCTGCTGCCAGATTGGCCAGAAATGCGGGAACCGTGAACGGTGACAGGCGCTGAGGGCCCTTGGCATCGGTGGTACGAACCGCCTCTGCAATCGTGCTAAAGCCCCCGACACCCGAGCCAATGACAGTGGCCGAGCGCTCTTGCTGCTGCGCTGTCTGAGGGCTCCATTGCGCTTGCGCGATGGCCTGGTCTGCAGCGCCTAGCGCAAATGCAATGAAACGATCCATGCGCCGCAGCTCTTTGGCTGCAATGACTGCCTCAGGATTCCACCCAGCCTCAGCGTCTTCATCCAGTCCGGGCACACGCCCCGCAACGGCAACACCCGTGCCTGCGCCCAGTAAAGGATCCAGGGTACGCACACCCGACTGGCCTGCCAGCAGCCGCTTCCATGCCAGCTCCACATTGCAGCCCAAAGGAGATACCAGCCCCATGCCCGTAATGACAACACGCCTGTTCATACTGCGCCTTTCGCCTGTCTTGCCAGGCACGTCTCGTGTGCCCGGTCTTATTGATGATGGCAATCATCATAAATGAGTTTAGATGATGGTTATCATCTAACTTATGAAAGTGAGCAAAACACAGGCCGCAGAGAACCGCGCAGGCATCGTGGATGCAGCGGCTCGCCTCTACCGTGAAAAAGGACTGGATGGCGTGGGCGTCGCCGAGATCACACGCGATGCCGGGTTAACGCACGGTGGTTTGTACCGGCACTTCGAATCCAAAGACGCGCTGGCACGCGAGGCGTGTTTGCGCGCTTTTGAATGGACGATCACACCACTGGATGCTCTGGAGCACACGGGCTGTGCCACTGCAGACACAGACACCCCTGCAGACATCACCACGGCAGACCACTTCCGGGCTCTGGTTCATGGTTATCTTTCAACCAGCCACCGCGATCAACCCGGCCAAGGCTGCCCGGCAGCCGCCTTGGCCACGGATGCAGCGCGTGCCGGCCCCGCAATGTCTGAAGTGTTTGCCCAGGGGGTAGAGCGCAATATTCAGCGGTTTATGCGTGTCATAGAAGGCGACAACACGGAAAGACGCGCGCAGACCATCTCCACACTGAGCAGCATGGTGGGGGCCTTGGTGCTCGCCCGTGCAACGGCGGCAGGCAACCCCGAGCTGTCAGAAGAAATACTGCAGACGCTGCGCGAGCAGCTTGCACCCGGCTCGCAGGATTGAGCGGATGCTGCGAAGTGTTCGCGCAGAACCTGACGAACTTTCACCCGCACCAGGCGCCCATTAAAAAAGCCCCGCAGGCTTAAAACCTGCGGGGCTTTTTGGGGCTTGAAGCACCAGTTATTTGTGACTGATACGGCGCACAATCCAGTCGCCAAAGCTTTGAATGGCCTGCACAAAGAAGATCAGAATGACCACCACCGCCAGCATGATGTCCGGCAGGAAGCGCTGATAGCCGTAACGGATACCCAAGTCACCCAGGCCACCGCCGCCAATGGCACCAGCCATGGCCGAGTAGCCCGTCAAGCTGACAAAGCTGATGGTCAGGCCAGCCACGATGCCGGGCATGGCTTCAGGCAGCAGCACCTTCCAGACAATTTGTCCGGTGGTTGCGCCCATGGACTGTGCAGCTTCTACCAAGCCGTTGTCTACTTCCCGCAGCGAGGTTTCCACCAGACGCGCAATGAACGGCGCGGAGGCAATGGTCAAAGGCACTACGGCGGCCCAGGTGCCGATCGAAGAGCCCGTAATCAGGCGTGTGAACGGAATAATGGCCACCAGCAAGATGATGAAAGGCGTGGAGCGCACGGCATTCACCACCCAGCCCACCGAGTTGTTCAGCGGTGCGTTCTCCAGCACGCCGCCCTTGTCGGTCAGGCGCAGAAAGACGCCCAGCGGAATACCAATAATGCCGCCAAGCAGGCCGGAGATACCGACCATGATCAGCGTCTCCCAGAACGAGTCGATGAACAACTCGATCATCATTTCGGAAAAATTCTCGAACATCGCTTAGCCCTTCACTTGCACCACTTGCACCACTACGCCGCTGTTTCGCAGGTGCGTAATGGCCGCTTCAATCTTGGCTGCCTCACCACTGGCGTACACCGCCAAAGAGCCAAAGGTTTGATCCTGAATCTCATCGATCTGGCCGTGCAGGATGGATAAATCCAGCCCCAGCTCACGAATCAGGTGCGACAAAATGGGCTCGTACGCGCTCTCGCCTGCATAAGACAGGCGCAGCAACTGGCCGCTTTGGCCTTCTGGCAACTTGGCTGCCAGGGTGCGCACACGCTTGCTCACGCTTTCGGGCAGCTCTTGCGGCACGATTTCGTCAATCAGGCTCTTGGTAATGGCTTGCTGGGGCTGCGTAAAGACGTCAATGACAGCGCCAAGCTCGGCGATTTCACCCGCATCAATCACGGCCACGCGGTCAGCAATCTGCTTGATGACCTGCATCTGGTGCGTAATCAAGACCACCGTCACGCCCAGCTCGCGGTTGACCTTGCGCAGCAAGTCTAGGATGGAGCGGGTGGTTTCAGGGTCCAGCGCGGAGGTGGCTTCGTCCGACAGCAGCACCTTGGGGTTGGAGGCCAGCGCGCGAGCAATACCTACGCGCTGTTTTTGGCCGCCCGAGATTTGCGCGGGGTAGCGGTCTGACAGGTGCGACAGCCCCACCAGATCCAGCAGCGGATCAATGCGTTCCTTGATCTGTGCCTTGGTCATGCCCGCCAGCTCCAGCGGCAGCGCAGCGTTGTCATATACGGTGCGCGACGACAGAAGGTTGAAGTGCTGGAACACCATGCCAATTTCATGGCGTGCCGCGCGCAATTGCGCATCGTTCATGGTCATGAGATCACGACCATCAACCAGCATCTGGCCCGATGTGGGGCGGTTGAGCAAATTAATGCAACGCACCAGCGAGCTTTTGCCCGCGCCGGAGCGACCAATGATGCCGAAGATTTCGCCCTGCTCAATATGCAAATTGATGTGCTTGAGCGCTTCGACAGGCCCCTTGGAGCCTTGGTAAGTCAGGGACAGATCCCGAATGTCGATCATGTATTGAGCCACAGCACGCTGCGCCACCCGGCGCCAGTTACGTGCTTTCAAAAATTGGGATGTTGGAATGTAACGCGTCGGTATAAAAACACCAAAGAAGCAATGCTTAAGTAATAAGATGCATTGGTTATATCGACGAGCCTAAGGCTAACCCACGATGATGCCTGAAATAGCGCCAGGCTCGCTTCACCACGGGCTAAAACCATGTCGAATACACGTGGCGCTCTGCCCCATTACTCTATAAAAATGAGCGCCTAACGCTTAATGGCTCTAGCTTTCAATGCCCTAGAGCATTGAAACGTAGAGCCAGAAAGCCTTAGTAGCTCTTATTTTGCGTAATTAGGCTCATAGGGCTTGTCACCAAAGATGCCTGACAGCCCGGTGCTGATTTCCTTGTCCGTGCCCTTATAGGCTTCATAGACAAAACGCTTGAATGCGTCTGCCGCAGGGCTGGAACGCTCGCCGGTGTACATGTTTTCTTCGAGCACGCCGCCATCGGTGGTCACACGCACCCATGCACCCTTGCCAAGGGCCACACGCTCGAGCGTGTCCATGGGAACGGCAAATGCCGTCACGCCCGGCAATGCAGATGCCACGCTCGCCTTGGAGCGCACGCGCAATGGTGCATGCGGGCGAACGTTGAACTCAATCGCCTCTACCTTGGCTTTGCCGCCCCAGGTGCCCACCAGCAAGATGGCGCGATTGGGGGCTTCGCTGCTCCAGTGCACGCCCAGTGTCGGGCACTGCGCTGTACGGCCACAATCAATCAGTTGCGGGGCAAACTCCACGGTTTTCACGCGTGCAACCTTGTCTTCTTTGACTTGGACAACGGCGTCTTTTACGCCATTTTTCCCCGAGCTGGCACAACCTGCCAGAGCCACTGCACCCACCACTGCCCACAGCCACTGCTTCATGCGAATTCCCTCACCAATCATTCAAAGCGCCTATGTTGCCATGAATGCCCGGGGCTGCCTTCAAGCTTGCGCAAACGGATAGTCAGTCAACCCTTTGGCAGCGCCACCAAAGAAGGTGCTGGGATCGGGCTGATTGAGCGGCAAATCATGCTGCAGGCGGCGCGGCAAATCAGGGTTGGCAATGTAGGGGCGGCCAAAACCAATCAGATCTGCCCAGCCCGCTTGCAGTGCGGCCTCGGCCTTTTCCCTGGTGTACTTGCCGGCATAAATCAGCGTACCGCCGTAGACCATGCGCAGCGCCTCCTTGAACGCCAGCGGCATCTGCGGGGCATCTTCCCAATCTACTTCCGCAATATGGATGTAGGCCACGCCCAAGTCATCCAGCAGTTTGGCTGCGGCAAGGTAGGTGGCTTGCGGGGTATCGTCCACAGCGCCATTGAGCGTGGTCAGCGGTGCCAGACGCACACCAACACGCTCTTTGCCCAGCACGGCAATCACGGCCTGCGTCACCTCCTTCAAGAAACGCAGGCGCTTGGACAAGGTGCCGCCATAGCCGTCAGTGCGGTGATTGGCCTGCGAGTCGATGAACTGATTGATCAGGTAGCCATTGGCCGCATGCAGCTCAACACCATCAAAGCCCGCCTCCAGCGCATTGCGCGCAGCCTGTGCGTACTGAGCCACGATGGCGGGGATTTCATCCTCACGCAGCGCACGCGGCATGCTGTGCTGCACCATGCCGCCCACGCCGCCTTCAGGCCCTTTGCCTTCGGGGTCCACAAACACTTTCACGCCCTGCGCCTGCAATGCAGAAGATGACACGGGCTGCACGCCACCCGGCTGCAAAGCTACATGCGACACGCGGCCCACATGCCACAGCTGCGCAAAAATGCGCCCGCCCTTGGCGTGTACGGCATCGGTGACTTTCTTCCAGCCCGCGATTTGCGCGGCGCTGTAGATGCCGGGCGTCCACGCATAGCCCTGGCCCTCAGGGCTGATTTGCGTACCCTCGCTGACGATCAGCCCGGCCGTTGCGCGCTGGGCGTAGTACTCGGCCATCAAATCGGTAGGCACATCGCCTTTTGCGGCGCGCGAGCGCGTCATGGGCGGCAATACCACGCGATGAGGCAGTTGCAGGTGACCCAGCTGGTAGGTACTAAAAAGCATTTTTTTACTCCGGATACCGCGCTATCACAGCGCATCAGCTATGACAGATGGGCTGAAAATTATTTAAAACAAGAGCTGCCTGCACTCTGTTCGCAGCACTTTGCAATGCATTCGTACTTCAAATGACGTAACCAAATGAGGTAACCATGCGCGCAAGCCACTATCAAAATCAATAACGCATTCAGGCAGTTTCTGCCTCTGTGGCTGATGCCTGGTCTTGGCGGGATGGGGCCGGCGCGGCTGCTCCCGCTGGCTGCGCAGCCGTGGCCGGGGCCGTGGGCGTGGCCCCCGCGCGCGCAGCGCCGGGCAGTTGCAGCCGAGAGCCGCAGCGACGGCAATAGCGCGAATCATCTTCATGCCGGGCCAGGCCACACACTTCGCAGTCCACCCCTTTGAGTCGGGCCTTGGTGCCTGCGCTGCGTGACAGCTCAGCCCCGACAATGCCGGTTGGCACGGCCAACACGCCCCAGCCCAGCAACATCATGATGGACGCAAAAATGCGGCCAATGGCAGTGGACGGCGTCACATCGCCATAGCCCACCGTGGTCACCGTCGAGATGGCCCAGTAAATACCCAGTGGCACGCTGGTAAAGCCATGCTCTGGGCCTTCGATGACGTACATCAGCGTGCCCATGACAAACACAATCAGCGCCACCACGCTCAAGAACACAAAGATTTTGCGCGCACTGGCCTTGAGCGCCTGACCCAGCATCAGGTATTCATCCAGGAAATTGCGCAACACCGGGAACACATGAAACGTGCGCACCAAACGCAGCGCCCGCACGGCCACCAGAAAATGCGCCTCGGGAAAGAAGATACCCAGATACGTGGGCACAATGGCCAGCAAATCCACCAGCCCATAAAAACTCAGCGCATACCGCAGTGGATGGCGCACAGAGATCAGGCGCAGCGCATACTCCACAGTAAAGCCCAGCGTAAACACCCACTCCAGCGCGCGCAGCAGGTAGTACAGGCGCCAGTCTTGTGCAATCGATGGAATGCTGTGCGCAATCACTACGCACAGGCTCAAGATAATGGTCAGTGTCAGCCGCCGCTCAAAGCGCTTGCCCATCTCGGTGTTGCTCTCAAACACCGTGCGATAAATGCTCTGGCGCCAGCGTGCCACCGGCACCCCCAGGCGTTCAGATGAGGGATAGTTGTCGCGAAAAAATTCTGGAATCGAAGCGAAAAGGCGCATAGAGAAAAGAGAGTGGGTACGCAGGCATTGCGTTCCCTGAAAAGGCGTACGCATCCAAAAACAAAAACCATCGAACGCAGCAGCGCTGGACGGTTTTGTGGGCAGACCGATTGTAGGTAATCGCTCTAGCACCTGTGCCTGAGTGATGCTTCTGGCCAGATTCGGGGCGATGCGGGCTGACGCGCGCTGATGCAGAGGTTGACTGAGGGTCAGTGCAGCAGCAAGCGCATGACATCGGTACGCGTAATCAGCCCAGCCAGTTTGCCTGCCTGCAGCACTGCCACAAAAGGCACAGCATGGTGTGTCAGCGTTTCCAGCAACTGAGACACAGGCGTGCTGGCATCCACATGCATGGGCGCGTCGTGCATTAAATCTGCGGCACATGCGGTGTCATGAACGGGTTTTTTGCCCCACAAACGCCACACCCGCTGACGCCTGCGCTCGTGAACATTGGTGCGCTGTGCCAATGCCCAGTCCAGCAAGGCGGCCCGCGCCACTACGCCCAGCAAACGGCCCTGCGCATCCACCACTGGAAGGCTTTTGATCGGATGCTGCTGAAACTTCAGCGCCACGGAGGCCAGTGAATCGTGCGGGCCGCACGTCCACAAGGCAGACGACATCACCTGCCCGCAAGACACACTGCCAAATCGCCGCGCAATCGCTTGCTCTTCGGCTGCCAGCACCAGTTGCCCCAGCTCTTGTGCCGTCAAGTTATTGCCTTGGTCAAACCGCGCCAGCAAGGCCTGCAGATCCGCAGTGGACAAATCCATGGCCGGCAAGTGCTGGGCTGTTGATGCGCGCACAGGTGCCTGCGGCTGTAGCGGGTACGTTTTGCCCCACAGTCGGTGGTAGAGCATGGCCACCAGCACAAGGCACAACGTCATGGCACCTATGGGCCACAGAGCGTACGCCCAGTCATGCACGACACCGGCCTGTGCCTCTAACGCCCACAACAGCGCCACGGCCCCACCCGGCGGGTGCAGAGATCGCGTCAGCTGCATGAGCACGATGGAGCCCCCCACAGCGACAGCAGGCCCCCATTGCAGCGGAATGCAGCTGACCACCAGACACGCCCACAGCGCCGAGACAGTGTTACCTGCCACGCAGGACCAAGGCTGTGCCAGCGGGCTGGTATGCACTGCAAAAAGCAAAACAGCACTGGCCCCCAAAGGGGCAAACAAGCTCAGGCCCATGGCAAACCCCAGTTGCCGGCCCTCAAAGACCAGCAACATGGCCAAGGCCAGACCCAGCGTAGCGCCCAGCCCTACACGAAAGACATCAAGGCGCGCCGCAGGGGCAACAGCGGGCTTCCAGGCATTTTTAATATTCATCTAATAACAAAAAAAACCCCGTCACGGCAGACGGGGTTGCTCAAGTGCCAACGCAGTGGATCAGTGCTTTGTCAGCACTCACCAACCAACTTTGGCCATCATGCCAGTTAAGCTGCCAGCGCCTGTGCCGGGCCAAAAAACTCGTGATGACTTTGTGCCTTAGGCACGCCAGCATCACGCAAAACGGTTTGCGCCAAACGCATAAAGCCGACAGGGCCCAGAAAGTAGGCCTGTACATCACGCTGCACCGGCAGCCAGGCCTGGAGCAAAGCGGCATCTGGCATGCCCGTGGCAACTTGCACACCCTCAGTGTTTTCGGGTGCGGCTTCTTGCTCGTAGCTAAAGCGCAGCTGCAAGTGGGAATGCTGCGCGGCCAGCTCGATCAGCTGGGTGCGAAAGGCTTGTAAGTCAGGGCTGCGTGTGCAATGAATCAAGGTAGTGGGCCGCTGTGCAGCCAATGCTTTTTCCAGCATCGCCATCAAGGGGGTGATGCCAACGCCCGCGGCCATCAGCACCAAAGGCTTGTCGCTGTCGTCCAGCGTGAAGTGACCGGCAGGTGCAAACACTTCCAGCACATCACCCTCATGCACCTGCGTATGCAAGTGCGATGACACCACGCCCTGTGCCTCACGCTTGACACTGATGCGCAAGCTGCGTCCATCCGCCGCCTGCGACAGCGAATAGTTGCGCCGCTGCTCTTTGCCATTGACCAAGAGACGCAAACCAATGAATTGACCCGCCTGGTAAGCCACCACTTTGCCGCCGTCTTCAGGGTGCAAGGTAAACGACGTAATCTCTGACGTCTCAGCCTGTTTGCGTGCCACCACGAAACGACGAACACCTGCCCAGCCGCCTTCTAGCTGCGCATTGTCTGCATACATGCTTTTTTCGGCGCTGATCAAAATATCAGCCAGTTGCCCGTAGGCAGCGCCCCAGGCGTCAATCACTTCATCGGTCGCAATTTCTGCACCCAGCACTTCGCGGATAGCACGCAGCAAGTAAGCACCAACGATGGGGTAATGCTCTGGCTGCACCTGCAAAGACACATGCTTATGAATGATCTGCGCAGGCAAATCGCCCAGGCCCGACAAGTCATCAATGTGCTTGGCATACATCAGCACGCTGCGCGCCAGTGCGCGAGGCTGTGCACCGGTTTGCTGGTGCACGCTGTTAAACAGTGGCTGTACAGCCTCGTTTTCAGACAGCATCAGCTGATAGAAATGGGTAGTAAGCGCTTCGCCCCCGGCTTCCAGCAAAGGCACGGTGGATTTGACAATGGCACGTTGGCGTTCATTCAGCATGAGATCTTTCCTTTTTACAAAGTCACGGCAGCGCAATGCGCCAGGACATCTTGAGCACTGGCAAAGTACATGCCAGGTTTGCACAGCTTGTAATTCATGCACTTACATGCACCCATGTCTTTTTGACACTGCATGATGTCCGTCAATTTGACACCATAAGATGTCAAAATGACTCCCGATGCCAGCTTGCTTAGCGCCCTGCTTCCACTGATCGCGCAACTCTCCAACCACCTGTCTGAACCTGAACGCTACCGCCGTCTGCTGGCCGCTTTGCGCACGGTGCTGCCAGCAGACGCAGCTGCACTTTTACGTTTTGAAGAAAATGGAACATGGCTGCGCCCCTTGTCTATCGATGGTCTGAGCCCTGACACACTGGGTCGCCGCTTCCGGGTGAGCGAACACCCACGTTTTGCGGCCTTGCTGGCTGCCGGGCAGGCCATGCGCTTTCCCACCGACACCGAGCTGCCCGACCCTTACGACGGCCTGGTCACCCACCACACCGATGCCCCTTTGCCCGTGCACGATTGCATGGGCTGTGTGCTCATGGTGAACGAGCAACCATGGGGTTTGCTCACCCTCGATGCACTGCAGCCCGGCAGCTTTGCAGGCGATGCGCCTTTGGCGGCCTTGCAGGCTTTCAGCAATTTGGCGGCAGCAACCGTCGCCACTGCCGCGCGCATGCGTGAGCTGGAGCAGACCGCAGCGCAAGAGCGCCAACGCGCGGAGCATTTTCGTCGGCACACACCGGTAATCCACACCCGCCTGCTGGGTCACAGCGCAGCCATGCGCAACCTGCAGCGCGACATTGCCACCGTGGCAGCCAGCGACTTAGCGGTACTGATCACCGGAGAAACAGGCGTGGGCAAAGAGCTGGTTGCACAAGCCGTACATGCGCAGTCGCTGCGCGCCGATCAGGCATTTGTCAGCATCAACTGCGCAGCCCTGCCAGAAAACCTGGTCGAAAGTGAGCTGTTTGGCCACGTCCGTGGCGCGTTCACAGGCGCGGTACAGGAGCGAGCCGGAAAATTCGAGCAAGCCCATCAGGGCACCCTGTTTCTGGATGAAGTGGGTGAGCTGCCTTTGGCAACCCAAGCCAAGCTGCTGCGTGTACTGCAAAGTGGCCACATCCAGCGCCTGGGGCTGGACCGTGAACGCACGGTGAATGTGCGCATCATTGCCGCAACCAATCAAGATCTGGAGAGGGCCGTTCGCAGCGGGCACATGCGCGCTGATTTTTTTCACCGTCTGGGCGTTTTCCCCATTCAGGTGCCCCGATTGCGGGATCGTGACGGTGATCTGCTGGTACTTGCTGGCCATTTTCTGGAGCGGGCCCGCTCAGAACTCGGGCTTGACCAAGTGCGGCTGGAGACTGCCGCCCAAGCGGCCCTGCTGGACTACCACTGGCCCGGTAATGTCCGCGAGCTGGAACACTGCATACGCCGCAGTGTGCTGCACGCCATGCGCCGCCCACGCACGCACCAGCAAACACTGGGCATCACTGCCGAAGATTTAAAGCTGCCTCACACACCACCGACCGCGCCCAGACAGAGCGCCGGACAGCCTGTGAGCGACGCTGCCAGCGCCTTCCCCGACGCCATCACCAGCGACAGCACCAGTCTGAATGCCCACGTCGATCAGTTCAAACGCACGCTGATCATGCAGACACTCCAAGCACATAACCACAACATTGCCAGCAGCGCACGTGCGCTGCACGTTGATCGGTCTAACTTGCTGCGCTTATCCCGACGGCTCGGGATTCTGACTTCCTAAAACACAGCAAAAAAAGCCCTGCCAGCTTGAACCGGCAGGGCTTTGCGCCAAAGACAGGTGGGCCATGTGCTGTCCCTTGCGCAGCGGCTTTTTGCAGTGTCAGCGATGAATCGAACACGGCCCCGCGCAGCAACGGGCAAGACAACCCAGCGCCAGCAACCACTCCACAGTATTTCAAAGAAACAGCATCGATTCGTTGGCTATGGGGGTTGCCGAGGCCATGCTGCAATGCAATAATCGCCACATCTTTATTTTGGAGTCCGTCCGTGGATAGTGGCAGTTGTAATTTCAGTGATGTAAAGCCCGACCTGGTCGGTGCGGCACGCCTGGCTTCCTGACACCCAATTCCCTGGGCTGCGGAGCCACCTTGGCGTACCGCAGCCGCTTGATTGACCCGCTTCAATCAGGTACCTCGTCCTTTCCGGTCTTTTTTTACACGCACTGAGGCTTAGCACTCTGGTCTGGCGTGGCTGGGTTCTTTTGAACCTGCAGCGCCATCCAGAAGCGGCCATCTGTTTTCAACGCCCTTTTGCGTGAACGACTCCCTTGTCGCCAAGGAGTTTTGTCGTGCGTTTCTGCAACCCACCCCAGCAGTTGCCCGCCACCGCGTCCCCCGCGCTGGCGGCGCATGCGCCTACCCTGAGCCACGAGTCACGTCTGGATCAGGTGACGCTTTGGCCGACCCATCGCATTCGCAGTTTTCTCATCACGCAACCGCTGCAGGCAACGCATCGTCGCGGCGATTGATATTGCGCATTTCGCATTCACCACATTCATACGAAAGGAGAAGTCATGGACCCCAGTTCTAGTTGGCGCTTGATTGCGCCTCTTATTTCCAAATTGACTTTTTCAAATGAACCCGGCTTGGCTTCGGTGGTGTTCCTGCGCGTGATCACGTAAAGGAATTCTTCTCGGCGCCTGCCCGAGGAGAACTCCTGTGAAGAACAACGACCTGTCTTTTTTTCTTCGCGCCGCCATTGCGCAGCGCGCCACTTCCGAGATTTACGAGCTGCTGCAGCGCCACGGTCTGGTGGCGTTTGCCCAGGCGCTGTCCCCATGGTCGGCCCGCGCCATTGCCGACGTGCTGTCCCTCCTGCCGCCGGCCATGCGCACGGCGGTCTGGCTCCACCTGCCGGCCGCCAACGGCCGTGCATTGCGCGCGGCGGGCCTGACGCCCCGCAACACGCCGCCAGCCGCTGCCCACCCGCCGCGTGACGTCGCACCGACCGGCGTGCCCTTGGCCCCTTCCCCCCGTCTCAACCCCGCACGAGACCGCCCAGAGGCGGCCCGTCGCCCGGTCGCGCGCCCACCCGAGCACGACTTGGCGCGGCCAGCCCTTTGCCACTGAGCGCCCACGCTACAGGCTTTGCCATGAGTTTCTCTCTCTTTGGCCAGCCCTCACTCGTCCTGAAAAACCCTGGCGTCGGTGACCGCATGCCACCGACCCATCCGCAAGGAGCCATCCATGACACATCACGACAGCATCAAGACCGAATCCCGGCAAATAGGATTTATCAGCAATGCGCTGGGCAAGGGAGAAAAAATCTCGGCCCGTATTGAAAGCGAAGCCAACAACTCGCTGGAGCGCACACTCAAAAACGTCGGCGGCTCTCTCTCGGGACTGACCGAATCGCAGGTCAGCGAACGACTGACCCGGCACGGCTTCAACGAGGTCGCGCACGACAAGCCGCCGCACGCGCTGATCCAGCTGCTGCTGGCATTCAAGAACCCTTTTGTACTGGTGCTGCTGTTCCTGGCCTGCGTCAGCGCAGTCACCGACGTGTATCTAGCGGCGCCGGGTGAAGCCGAGTGGACCGGCATCATCATTCTGGTGACGATGGTGATCATCAGCAGCCTGCTGCGCTTTTGGCAGGAGTACCGCTCGGGCCAGGCCGCCGAGCGGCTCAAGTCGATGGTGGGCAACACGGCCACGGCGCTGCGCCGCATTTCAGGTGCCAACAGCCCGATCAAGCAGGAAGTGCCGATGCGCGAGCTGGTGCCGGGCGACATCGTCTACCTGTCGGCCGGAGACATGATTCCCGCCGACATCCGGCTGATCGAGTCGCGCGACCTCTTCATCAGCCAGGCCGTGCTGACTGGCGAGGCCCTGCCGGTCGAAAAGTACGACACGCTGGGCGCGGTGTCGCAGAAGTCGGTACAGGTCAATGAGCAGGCCCCCAGCGACCTGCTCGACCTGGCCAACATCTGCTTCATGGGCACCAACGTGGTCAGCGGCACCGCTACGGCGATCGTTGTAGCGACCGGCGCAGAAACCTACTTTGGCTCGCTGGCGAGGAACGTGGTCAGCCACAAACGCATCGAGACCAGCTTCGACCGCGGTGTCAGCAGCGTCTCGTGGCTGCTCATCAAATTCATGATGGTGATGGTGCCTATCGTCTTCCTGCTCAACGGTCTCACCAAGGGCGACTGGATGTCGGCGCTGACCTTCGCGCTGGCCGTAGCGGTGGGCCTGACGCCTGAGATGCTGCCCATGATTGTGTCGGCCAATCTGGCCAAGGGCGCGCTGGCCATGTCACGCCGCAAGGTGGTAGTCAAGCGGTTGAACTCGGTGCAGAACTTTGGCGCCATGGACGTGCTGTGCACCGACAAGACCGGCACCCTGACGCAGGACAAGATCATCCTGGAGCACCACTTCGACCTGCAAGGCAAGAAAGATCCGCACATCCTGGAGCTGGGCTGGCTCAACAGTTTCCACCAGAGCGGTCAAAAGAACCTGATGGACATCGCGGTGGTCCATCGCGCCGAGGAGCTTGCCATCGCAGCACGGCTGTCGGGCTGGCGCAAGGTGGACGAGATGCCTTTCGACTTCGTGCGCCGCCGCCTGTCGGTGGTGGTGGCCGACGAGCACGGCGCGCAAATGATGGTGTCCAAGGGCGCCGTCGAAGAAATGCTGGCCGTGGCCACCCACTGGCAACAGGGCGAGCAGGTGCAGGTGCTTGACGCCACCGCCCGCGCCGCCCTGCTGCAGCGCGCGACCGACTACAACGAAGAGGGCTACCGCGTGCTGATTGTCGCCACACGCCAGATCCCGAGCGACCAGGTCAAGGCCGAATACCGCATGGCCGACGAGGTGGACCTGGTGGTGCGCGGTTTCCTGACCTTCTTCGATCCGCCCAAAGAAAGCGCCGCTCCCGCCATTCGCGCGCTGCAGGCGCACGGTGTGGCCGTGAAGGTACTAACCGGCGACAACCCTGTGGTCACGGTCAAAGTCTGCCGCGACGTCGGCCTGGACCCCGGCACGCCACTGGTGGGCCGCGACGTCGAGGCGATGGACGACGCCACGCTGCGCGAAGCGGTGCAGTTCACGACGATTTTTGCCAAGCTTACGCCGCTGCAGAAATCACGTGTGGTCAAGGCGCTGCAGGCCAACGGGCGCACCGTGGGCTTTCTGGGCGACGGCATCAATGACGCGCCGGCGCTGCGCGATGCGGACGTGGGCATTTCGGTGGATAGTGGTGCCGACATCGCCAAGGAAACGGCCGACATCATCCTGCTGGAAAAGAGCCTGATGGTGCTGGAAGAAGGCGTGATCAAGGGGCGCGAGACCTTTGGCAACATCCTCAAGTACCTGAACATGACGGCCAGCTCGAACTTCGGCAACGTGTTCTCGGTGCTCGTGGCCTCAGCTTGGCTGCCGTGGGAACCGATGCTGGCGGTGCACCTGCTGATCCAGAACCTGATCTACGACATGTCGCAGATGTTCCTGCCCTGGGACAAGATGGACCCCGACTTCGTCAAGAAGCCGCGCAAATGGGAGGCCAATAACATCCGCCGTTTCATGATCTGGATGGGCCCGACCTCCTCGGTGTTTGACATCACGACCTACGTGCTGCTGTGGACGGTGTTCGGCGCCGGCGCCGCGTTTCATGCCGATGGCGGTGGCGCCTCGATCATGCATTCGGGCTGGTTCATCGAAGGCCTGGTATCACAGACGCTGGTGGTGCACATGCTGCGCACGCGCAAGATCCCGTTCCTCCAGAGCACAGCCACGCTGCCGGTGCTGTTGTCGACCAGCCTCGCCATCGTGGTCGGCTGCTGGCTGCCGTACTCGCCGTTTGCCGATTCGCTGGGCTTCATTGCGCTCGAACCAAGCTACTTTGGCTGGCTGCTGGCCACCATGGTTGCGTACATGGCGCTGGCGCAAACGGTCAAGACCATCTACATCCGACGCTTCGGCCACTGGTTCTGAGCCGGTCCACGGCCGCCCACCGCGCAGCCGCCGTGGCGGCCATGGCACCGCATCGGCCTCAGCAGGCTGGCCCTAGCCATGCATCCTCCCCGGCGAGGGCCGGGCGGCCTGTTGTTTCGAGCGTTCCCTTTTAAAAAATTCCCGGGCCGGGTGGCCTGGCTGGCCCTCGGCCCGAACGCCACCCTCCCCTCTGAATCGCACGAGGTTTTCATGAAGCACCTTCACTTTGTCGCGCGGCACGTTGCCACCACGGCACGTACAAGGCTGGCCACCGTGGCCGCACTGGGGCTGGGCGCCAGCCTAGCCCACGCGGCCGGCGGCCACCACGCAGTAGACGACGCCACGATCCTGGACGAGGGCCAATGCCAGCTGTCAGCCTGGAGCGAACGCGAACGGCAAGGCAACCGCACGCTATATCACCTGGAGCCGGGTTGCCGCATCGGTCCGGTCGAACTCAGCCTGGGACTGGAGCACCAGAGCGAAAACGACATCGGCCGGACCGGAAACGTCAGCCCACAGCTCAAATGGGTCTTCCCACTCCACGACCGGCTGAGCGTGGGCGTTGTGGCGCAGGCGCACTGGCAGAGCGAAGCCCTGACCTCGCTCCACGCCGCCGGCAGCACGCTGCTGGTGCCGCTGACCTGGCATGCCAGCGACAGCGTGAAGCTGCACCTCAACCTGGGGCGCGACTTCATGCGCCATGCCCCCGGCACCACCAGAGCCGGCGCCGCTCTCGAATGGTCGCCGGCCGCGCAGTGGTCTTTCGTCGCGGAGCGTTTTCGCGAATCGACGTTCAACCACTGGCGGCTCGGCGTGCGCTGGATGGTGACCCCAGACCTGAGCATCGACTTGAGTCATGCCCGTGGCGACCATGGCCGCGTGGCCGCATGGGGGACGCTGGGTGCGACCTGGGCCTTCGACCGCTGAGGCCATGCGGCAGGGCCGTGCCATACCGTGTTGCGCCAAAGCCCGCGCCCGCTCGGGACTCCCTTGCCCCCTGTGCCAGCCCTTCCTTGCCACCTTTCTTGCCACCTTTCTTGCCACCTTCCTTACCCCACTGACCCGCCATGCAAGTTCTAACTTCCCTGAATCCCGCCGCCCTGCTCAACACCCTGGTGTGCCTGAGCACCGCCTTCCTGCTGGGCGGCCTGATCGGTTTCGAGCGCCAAGTGCGCCAGCGCACCGCCGGGCTGCGCACCAACACCCTGGTCGCCGTGGGCGCGGCGGTGTTCGTCGACATGGCGTTTCGCCTAGGCGGGCCCGAGGGCGCGGTGCGTGTGGTGGCCTACGTGGTGTCAGGCATCGGCTTCCTGGGCGCGGGCGCCATCATGAAAGAAGGTGCCAACGTCACCGGCCTGAACACCGCCGCCACACTCTGGGGCTCAGCCGCCGTAGGCGCTTGCGCCGGGGCCGGGCTGATCGGCGAGGCGCTGCTGGCGGCGCTGTTCGTGCTGGCGGCCAACACCCTGCTGCGCCCGGTGGTCAACCGCATCAACCGGCGCCCCGTGAACGAGCAATTTAGCGAAGCCAGCTACGCCGTCTATGCCATCTGCCAGCGCGACGTGCAGGCCGACGTGCGCGAAAAACTGGTCGCTCTGCTAGAGGCTGCCAGCTACCCGGTGCGCGATGTGGCGCAGCACGCCTTCGGCCAGAACGACATCGAGATTGAGGCCGCGCTGTACGCCACGGCGGTGGAGCCCGAGGCGCTTGACCGGCTGGTGGCCGCACTGGAGCAGGAAAAGGGTGTGCTGCAGGCCTTCTGGAATCCGAGTGCGGAGGATTGACCCGATCGGCAAAAAAAAGCCTCGCAAATCAATGATCTACGAGGCTTTTTCTGCACTAGCAGCTAGACACTGCTAGACGCTTGCTTATTCCCACTCAATCGTTGCTGGTGGTTTGGTGCTCACGTCATAAGTCACGCGGTTGATGCCGCGCACTTCGTTGATGATGCGGCCAGACACTTTCTTGAGCAGGCCGTAAGGCAGCTCTGCCCAGTCGGCAGTCATGAAGTCGCTGGTTTGCACAGCGCGCAGTGCCACGACGTAATCGTAAGTGCGGCCATCACCCATCACACCCACGCTCTTGACGGGCAGAAACACGGTGAATGCCTGGCTGGTCAGGTCGTACCAGCTCTTGCCTGTGGCTTCGTCGATCCAGTTGTTCAGCTCTTCGATGAAGATGGCGTCGGCACGGCGCAGCAAGTCGGCGTATTCCTTCTTGACTTCACCCAAGATACGCACGCCCAGACCGGGGCCCGGGAAGGGGTGACGATAGACCATGCCACGGGGCAGGCCCAGAGCCACACCCAGTTCGCGCACTTCATCCTTGAACAGGTCACGCAGAGGTTCCAGCAACTTCAGGCCCAGCTGCTCAGGCAGACCGCCTACGTTGTGGTGGCTCTTGATGACCACAGCCTTCTTGCTCTTGGCACCGCCGGACTCGATCACGTCGGGGTAAATCGTACCCTGGGCCAGGAAGGTTGCACCCTTGCTACCTGCGTTGGCAGCCTTGAGCTTGGATGCCTCGGCCTTGAACACATCGACAAACAGGCCACCAATAATCTTGCGCTTGGCTTCTGGCTCGTTCACGCCAGCCAGCTTGCCCAGGAACAGGTCGGCCGCATCGACGCGAATGACCTTGGCGTGCAGCTTGCCTGCGAACATTTCCATGACCGCGTCGCCTTCGTTCAAGCGCAGCAGGCCGTGATCGACAAAAACGCAAGTCAGCTGGTCGCCGATGGCGCGGTGGATCAGAGCTGCGGCCACGGACGAATCCACGCCACCAGACAAGCCCAGAATGACTTCTTCGTCACCGACTTGCTCGCGGATCTTGGCCACGGCTTCTTCGATGTAGTCGCCCATGATCCAGTCTGCATTCGTGCCGCAGATATCCAGCACAAAACGGTTCAGCAATGCCTGGCCCTGCACGGTGTGCGTGACTTCCGGGTGGAACTGCACCGCGTAGAAGCGGCGGGCCTCATCTGCCATGCCGGCAATCGGGCACGAAGGGGTCGATGCCATTACCTTGAAACCTTCAGGCAGCTGGGTGACCTTGTCGCCGTGGCTCATCCAGACCTTGAGCATGCCGTGGCCTTCGGTGGTCACGAAGTCTTCAATGCCGTCGAGCAGCTTGGTGTGACCATGGGCGCGCACTTCGGCGTAGCCAAATTCGCGGCTGTTGGAGCCTTCAACCTTGCCACCCAGCTGGGTAGCCATGGTCTGCATGCCGTAGCAAATGCCCAGCACGGGCAGGCCCAGCTCAAACACGGCATCCGGAGCACGGTCGTCTACTTCGTAAACGCTGGCGTGGCTGCCTGACAAGATCACACCCTTGAGGTGGCCGTCAGCGGCAAATTCGCGCACCCATTCGCTGCTGACATCGCAGGGATGAACTTCGCAATAAACGTGGGCTTCGCGCACTCGGCGTGCGATCAACTGTGTGACTTGGGAGCCAAAGTCAAGAATCAGAATCTTGTCGTGTTGCATGGTGTGATCCAAAGGCAAGAGAAAGGAGTATCCGTTTCAAAAATCAGCCGCAGCCAGCAACGCGATTCCACGCTGCTGCGCTGCCGTGATCTGGGCAGGATCGAAAGTGGCCAGCGGCAATCGCAGGGATTGCGCCAGCCATAAATAAGCGGCGTCGTACACGGGCAAGCCCGTATCCAGCGCAACGTCCAGCACAGCTTTGTGCTGGGCAGGTGCCAGCTCGTGCAGCTCAACACGGTGGCGAATGGCCTCCAGCACCCCCCACAGCCCCTCAACCGAGCTGTGTGGAATACGGCCAATATTGACACCCGAAGCAATCAGGTTGCCGCATTCCCATTGCCAAACATTGGGCGCTTGCGGGTCAACCTCATGGCGACGAATGCGTGCATATAAACGCTGGGTGTCTGCGCTGGCGCTATCGGGCAGCAGCCACGCAGCCGTTACAGACGCATCAATGACAAAAGCGCTCATGCCTGACTGCGTCCTGTTTGGCGCAGCATCACGACAGTGTCTGCAGCTGCTTGCGCCCGCACTGTCTTTTGCAGCGCCTGAATTTGCTCCAGCTCACGGGCAATCTGCTCATCGGTAATTACGGGGCGTCGGCGCACGGGCAGCATGCGCACCACCTCTTTGCCATGGCGCGTGATGCGCACTTCCTCGCCCTGCTCGACCAGTTCGATCAAGGCAGAGAAACGAGTTTTGGCTTCGTAGATACCGACGGATTGCATGGAGTGGAAGATGAGAAAGCTAGCTTGGCGTTAAATCAGACTAGATTTTAGCATTCTGACCAGAATCTCAAATTCCAGCCAAGAATGGATGGTTATTGGCATAAAGGGGAGCGCCAAGTCAGTGCAAGGTAGTGCGGTGTGCGGTGTCACATGTACGCTGTCAAAGGTGATGGGCTGATTGGTCAGGTGGTTTTAGCACCAGCGCTGCCCTTCACGCTCTACAGGAGAGACCAACTTATTTTCAACCTCTTGGCCTCACCGAGGTCTTTGCACTCGCCCGTGGCGCTCCGAAACTCGATAGCGATGGTCAGATATCAATCTGCCAGTTGGCCGCCTGCACAGCCACATTCACCTCGCGAATTTTGCGCGACAGGTCATCCACCTGCTTTTGCAAACTGGCTACGTTGATTTGCGGCACCCATTTGATCTCGCGCTGGCTGTAGCGATCAACCTCTTTGTGCGTGGCCGCAATCGTACTGGTCAGCAGAGAATGCTGCTCAATCAGCATGTCGCGCTGCGCCAACAGATCCGACAGCAAACGGCCATCGGCAAGTTTGGCGGATGCATTAGTAGCATTGATGCTGCGCACCAATTTCTGCTGCTCCTGCAATGCACTAGTCGCTTGGGCCAGCAGATCTTCGACCTTTTCCTGCGGCGCCTCACCCTCTTGCACCATGGCGTTGCGGCCAATCCGCTCACGCAGCGAGGCCAGTTTTTTCTTCAGATCAGCGCGCAGCAACAGTGCTTCGGCAAGTTTCATGAGGGACTCCTGAAAAAGAAAAGCGGAGCCAGCCATGCCAACCCCGCTTGTGACCTGCAGGCCAATCAGCCCATCACTCAGTCGGCGCGGTAATTTGGCGCTTCCTTGGTGATTTGCACATCGTGTACGTGAGATTCACGGATACCGGCAGCGGTGATTTCCACAAACTCGGCCTTCTCGCCCATCTCTGCAATAGTGGCACATCCACAGTAGCCCATGGAGGCACGCACGCCACCAGCCATTTGGTAAATGATGGAGACCATCGAGCCCTTATAGGGCACACGGCCTTCAATACCTTCTGGCACCAGCTTGTCTGCATTGGGGTTGCCAGTGGACGACTCTTGGAAGTAACGGTCGGCCGAGCCCTGCTGCATGGCACCGATAGAGCCCATGCCACGGTAGCTCTTGTACGAGCGGCCCTGGTACAGAATCACTTCACCAGGAGCCTCTTCGGTACCCGCGAACATGCCGCCCATCATGATGGTAGAAGCACCGGCAGCCAGCGCCTTGGCAATGTCACCCGAGAAGCGGATGCCACCGTCACCAATCAAAGGTACGCCCGTACCCTTGAGGGCTTCGGCCACGTTGGAGATCGCCATGATCTGGGGTACGCCCACACCGGCGACGATACGTGTCGTGCAAATCGAGCCGGGGCCAATACCCACCTTCACGGCGTCAGCACCTGCCTCAACCAATGCCAGTGCGGCAGCGCCTGTGGCGATATTGCCGCCGATGACTTCAAGGTGCGGGTAGTTTTGCTTGACCCAGCGCACGCGATCAATCACGCCCTTGGAGTGTCCATGGGCGGTATCCACCACCACAGCATCAACACCAGCCTTGGACAGCAGGTCGACACGCTCTTCGGTGCCGGCGCCCACGCCCACAGCGGCAGCCACGCGCAGGCGGCCAGCCGAGTCACGCGCGGCGTTAGGGAAATTGGTTTGCTTGTTGATGTCTTTAACGGTGATCAGGCCCTTGAGCTCGAATGCATCGTTGACCACCAAGATACGCTCCAGCTTGTGCTTGTTGAGCAGTGCCTTGGCTTGAGCGGGCGTGGTGCCCTCTTTTTCGTTGACAGTAATCAGCTTTTCGCGGGGCGTCATGATCTGGCTGACCTTGACGTCGTAGCGGGTCTCAAAGCGCACGTCACGGCTGGTCACAATGCCGACCACCTTGCCGCCATCGCACACAGGGAAGCCGGAGATGCCGCGCTCTTCCGACAGCTGCAGCACTTGCAGCACCGTGTGGTCAGGGGTGATCACGACAGGATCAATTACCACACCGGATTCATGGCGTTTGACCTTAGCCACTTCAGCCGCTTGCTCCTGGGCTGTCATGTTCTTGTGGATCACGCCAATGCCACCTTCTTGGGCAATGGCAATCGCCAGACGCGCTTCGGTCACCGTGTCCATGGCCGCAGAGACCAAAGGCAGGTTCAACGTGATGTTGCGTGTGAACTGTGTGGAGAGAGTTACGTCCTTGGGCAGGACTTCGGAGTAGGCGGGAACGAGCAGAACGTCGTCGAATGTCAGTGCTTTTCCGAGAAGGCGCATTGTGAAGGCTCCAAAAGAAAGATTGTAGCTTTCTCAGCACTAACCCGTGCCAAACATGCAACAAGAAACCTTGCACGATCACGCTAAACTGAAAGCCATGAACACCCACAAACTATGGATTGCAGCTGTCTTGAGCATTTGCAGCAGCAGTGTTTTGGCCCAATGGCAATGGGTTGATGAAGCCGGTCGCAAAGTGTTCAGTGATCGGCCACCACCTGCGCACATTGCGCCTGAGCAGATTTTGAAGCAGCCTCACGGCACACGTTCTGCCAGTGCACGCGTGGTCTACCCCAGCGCAGAGACTGCTGGCTTGCCACCCAAGTCTGCTCAGCCCTCACAAGCTGCCCCCACTGAAGCTGAAGCTACGCCCGCAGCTCAGACGCCAGAAGCGGCTGCACAGGCCAAACAAGCTGCGCAGGATCAAGCCAAGGAAAAAGACATAGAGGACGCCAAGCACAAAGCCGAAGAAGCTGAGCAAAAAAAGCAAAAAGCCCAGCAAGCTCAGGCTCGCCAAGAAAACTGCCAGCGCGCACGCGCTGCACAAGCTGCGCTGCAGTCGGGCAGCCTGCTGGCCACCGTCAATGCAAAAGGCGAGCGTGGCTTTATGACCGACGAGCAACGCCAAACCGATTTGCAACGCGCCCAGCAAACGATCAAGAGCAATTGCTCATGAACCGGCGGCCCCACCCCTCCACGCTTTGATTCAGTAGCCTGCTTTACTGTGGGTGCGCCGGCTGGCAAACAGCCCTGCACTGCGCGCGCCCTGCTTGGCAAACCGTTCGCGGCGCGCTACTTTGGGGTCAACCTTGAGCGGTTGATACAGCTCCACACGGTCACCGTCTTGCAAGGCGCAATCCAATGGTTTGGTACGCCCCCAGACACCGCAAGATTGCGACGCCGTCAACTGCAGGCCACAGGCGTCAAGAGCATCTTGCAAGCACGCCCCCTCAGGCAGTGCTACCGCTCGCTCTTGCACAGCGGCGCTGCTATCGGCCCAGACCACATGCACCTTGAGCTTGCTGGTATCAGCCATAGACTTTTTCAGCACGCTTGATAAAGGCGTCCACCATGGAGTTGGCAATGCGGTCAAAAACAGGGCCAATCAGCGTAGCAATGGCCACGCTGTCAAAGCCATAGTCCAGCTGCAGCTCGACCTTGCAGGCACGCTGTGAGCCATCGCCTACGGGGTGAAAAATCCAGTGGCCTTCTAGGCGCGAAAACGGGCCTTTGACCAAGCGCATGCTGATCTTGGTCTTGCCTTCGTGCACATTGCGTGTCACAAAGGATTTACGCAGTGCACCCATCGACATGCCGACTTCCGCCGTCATGCTCGTTGCGTCCTGCTCCAGCACCTTGGTGTGCGAGCACCAGGGCAAAAATTCTGGATAGCTTGCCACGTCCGCCACCAAGGCAAACATTTCTTCGGGGCTATACCAAATAAGAACAGACTTGTTAACGTTTTTCATGAAAGCACAAAGCCAGCACGGCACATGCCTGGGGCATTGCTGCACCAACGGACCACGCACGGCTGGAGAAACTAGAATTGCTGTTCAGCGGGAGAAACGCCCATTGTAGGTAGAGCCCGGCATCTGCGGGTCACCCGCCCAGAAAGACCCATGGCAACAAAATCAGAAACACCATCCCGCATAGCGGATAACAAAAAAGCGGCGTTCAACTATTACTTTGAAGAGCGCCACGAGGCAGGCATTGTGCTGCACGGCTGGGAAGTCAAAGCCTTGCGCAGTGGCAAGGCGCAGTTGACCGACGGCTACGTGATCATCAAAGACGGCGAGCTGTTCTTGATTGGTTGCCAAATTCAGCCACTCAAGACCGCCTCCACGCACGTCAGCCCCGATTCAGCACGCATTAAGAAGCTGTTGATGAAAAAAGACGACATCAAGCGCTTGATTGGCAAAGTGGAGCAAAAAGGCTTTACCTTGGTGCCCGTGAATCTGCACTGGAAAAACGGCCTGGTGAAATGCGACATTGCCTTGGCCAAGGGCAAGGGCGAGCATGACAAGCGCGATGTGATCAAAGATCGAGAAGGCAAGCGCGAGGTGGAACGCGCCATGAAAAGCCGCAACCGTTAAACGCCAGAAGCAATAAACAAGAGCATCCAGCGCTTTATCCACGAGGGTTTCAGATATAAAACTATCTGAAACCCTTTAAGTACCAGCGCTTGATGCTTCTATTTTTAAAAACCACGCCTGTGCCTGCGTGGTTTTTTTACACCTGCATCAGTCTTTGAGGTAAGCCAAAGGGTGTGAGTGCGCAGGCCATGGGCTGACAAAAAACGCCTTCCACAGATCTTCAGGCACGTCCTCAATGCGTGCCGGGTTCCAACGCGGGTTGTGGTCTTTGTCCACTGCCAGCGCGCGGATGCCTTCCACTGTTTCGCTTTGGCCGGGGCGCAGGTAAAAACAGTGACGCACCATGTCGCGCTCCATGCGCAAATCTTCGGCGACACCCATGTTGCGCGCGCGGCGGATCTGCTCGAGCACCACAAACAGCATCAGAGGCGAGCGCTTGCGCAGTACGGCTGCGGTGGCCTGTGCCCACTCGCTGGTATCTGCCTCCAAGGTGCTGATGATGTCGCGCACCGTGGGCAGAGCAAAAATACGGTTGATCTGCTGCACATCGCGCACGGGTTGCGGTGCATGGGGCTGGCTGCACGCCTGTACAAAGGCGTGCACGGCATCGCCATCTGCAAACTGCTGCGCGCCCAGTGCCTCCCACAGGGCACCCTGCTCAGCGGCGGGCAAATAGGCGTCTGCCAAATTAAAGGCCAACGCTTCAGCCGCCTCGATGGTATCGCCCGTCAACGCCAGCCACTCGCCCACAGCACCCGGACAGCGCGAGAGAAAGTAGCCCCCCCCCACATCGGGGAACAGGCCAATGATGGTCTCTGGCATGGCCATCTTGGTTTTTTCAGTCACCAGACGCAGGCTGGCACCTTGGCTGATGCCCATACCGCCGCCCATCACAATGCCGTCCATGAAGGCGATGTAAGGCTTGGGGTAGGTAAAGATCAGGTGGTTGAGCGCGTACTCTTCCGTGAAGAAGTCCTCCAGCTCTGGGTTGCCAGTGCTGCCCGCCTGGTGCAGAAAGCGGATATCACCGCCTGCACAGAAATGCCCAAACACGCCCTCTTTGTGGCTGCCGCGAATGGCCACCGCCAACACCTTGGGATCATCTTTCCAGATCAGCAACTGCGCCAGCAAATCGCGCACCATGCCCAGTGACAAGGCATTGATGGCTCTGGGTCGATTGAGGGTGATGAATCCAACATGGCCGCGTACTTCGGCCAGAACGTCTGCAGGGGTCTGTGACATATTTTTGTGCTCCAACTGTCTCCAACAAAGTGAGCACGATACCGCAAGCGTCACTTTTGTTTTGTCACTCTGGCTGCATTTGACTACCAGGCATACGTAAAAAAAGGCCGCACAAGGCGGCCTTTTGAAAGCACACTGAACGCGGCTTAGTTGTCGCGCTGAGCACGCTTGCGCTCATGCTCCTTCAGGAATCGCTTGCGCACGCGCAGGCTGGTAGGAGTGATTTCCAGCAGCTCGTCGTCTTCAATAAAATCAACGCCGTATTCCAGCGACAGCTGAATAGGAGGAGTGATCTTGATCGCGTCTTCCTTGCCAGATACACGGAAGTTGGTCAGCTGCTTGGTACGCGTGGCGTTGACGATCAGATCGTTGTCACGGCTGTGGATACCAATGATCATGCCTTCGTACACGGGGTCGTTGGCCTTCACAAACATGCGACCGCGGTCGTCCAGCTTGCCCAGAGCGTAGGTGAAGATTTCACCATCGTCCATGGAGATCAGCACGCCGTTCTTGCGGCCACCGATGTCACCCTTATGGGGTTCGTAGCTGTCAAAGATGTTGGCGATCAGGCCGGAACCACGTGTCATGTTCATGAACTCGTTGGTAAAGCCGATCAGGCCACGGGCAGGAATACGGTATTCCAGACGGACGCGACCGCGGCCATCGGGTTCCATGTTCACCAGTTCACCCTTGCGCTCGCCCAGGGCTTGCATCACGCTGCCTTGATGGCCTTCTTCGATGTCCGCAGTCACCAGCTCGATAGGCTCGTGCTTGACACCGTCGATGTCCTTGAACACCACGCGGGGCTTGGACACGGCCAGCTCGTAGCCTTCACGGCGCATTTCTTCGATCAAGATGGTCAGGTGCAATTCGCCACGGCCCATCACTTCAAAGATACCGTCTTCGCCGGTTTCCTTGACGCGCAGAGCCACGTTGGAGCGCAGTTCCTTTTGCAGACGGTCCCAGATTTGACGGCTGGTCACGTACTTGCCTTCGCGGCCCGCCAAAGGCGAGTTGTTCACGCAGAAGTTCATAGTCAGTGTCGGCTCGTCAATCTTGAGCATCGGCAGAGGCTGAGGATTGGCGGGATCAGTGATGGTTTCACCGATACCGATGTTTTCGATACCGTTGATCAGCACGATTTCCGAAGGGCCGGCTTCAGTGGCTTGCACGCGGTCGATACCCTGGAACTTGTGGATCTGGTTGATCTTGCCGTTGTAAGCCTTGCCATCAGGACCGGCCATCACTTGCACATTCTGGCCAACCTTCAAGGTACCCTGAGTGATACGGCCCACAGCGATACGGCCCACAAACGTGGAGTAGTCCAGCGCAGACACTTGCAACTGCAAAGGTGCAGTGGCATCGCCTTGTACGAAAGGCACGTGCTCCAAGATGGTGTCAAACAGGGCCGACATGTCTTCGCCCCACTTTTCACCTGGTACGCCTTCTACTTTGGAAGACCAGCCGTTGATGCCCGATGCGTACACCACGGGGAAGTCCAGCTGCTCGTCAGTAGCGCCCAGCTTGTCAAACAGGTCAAACGCAGCGTTCACCACCTTGTCGGGGTTGGCACCGGGCTTGTCCACCTTGTTGACCACCACGATAGGCTTCAGACCCAGGGCCAGAGCCTTCTTGGTCACGAAACGCGTTTGGGGCATGGGGCCTTCTTGCGCATCGATCAGCAGCACCACACCGTCCACCATGGACAGAGCGCGCTCAACTTCACCACCGAAGTCCGCGTGACCGGGTGTGTCAAGAATGTTGATGTGGGTATCGTTCCACGATACGGCACAGTTCTTCGCCAAAATCGTAATGCCACGCTCACGTTCAATGGCGTGGTTGTCCATGACGGTGTCGACCACTTTTTCGTGCTCGGCAAAAGTGCCCGATTGGCGCAGCAGTTGGTCAACCATTGTGGTCTTGCCATGGTCAACGTGCGCGATGATGGCGATGTTGCGGATTTGTTTGCTCATACGATTTCCAAAATGCCGCGGTCTTGTGGGCGCGGCGTGCCTTCCAAAATTTGTTGAATTTCTAGGGGGCTGAGCAGGCGATCAGGAATCAGCTCCCCACTTGTGATGTGCCCCACACCCAGCAAGGCGCGTGGTTCATCCCCATAAACTGCGACAGCCTCGGCATCGGGCCAATCGCCGCGGCGACGCAAACCAGTCAGAAACCGGCCGCTTTCACTCGCATCCAGCGTCACGCGCGTATGGGCATGCAGCAGACAATCTGCCGGCTGCACCACGCTCATGCGCTCTTCTTCGGGCATGGCGATCAAGGCATCCAAAGTGATGCAACGATCGACACCAATGCCGCCCGTGTCTGTACGGCGCAGCGAACGCAGGTGTGCGCCACAACCGAGCGCCTCCCCCACATCCTCTGCCAGCGTACGAATGTAAGTGCCCTTGCTGCAGGTGACTGTCAGCTCAAGGGCATCCAAACCGTCCGCATCCTTGCACAAAACAATGTCCAGTGCATGAATAGTTACATTGCGCGCAGGACGCTCAATTTCAATACCTGCGCGCGCATATTCATACAGCGCCTTACCATCTTTCTTGAGGGCGCTGTACATAGGCGGCACTTGCTGGATAGGGCCCGTAAAGCGGGCCTGCACCTGCGCCAGCAGCGCTGGCGTGATGGCCGACATATCCACCACCCGCTCACGCAGCACTTCACCTTCTGCATCTGCAGTGGTAGTAGTCTGGCCTAAGCGGGCAACAGCAATATAGGTCTTGGCAGCTTCCAGCTGCAACTGGCTGAACTTGGTGGCAGCCCCAAAACACAGCGGCAACACGCCGGTGGCAAGGGGATCCAAAGTGCCAGTGTGGCCGGCCTTTTCCGCACGCAATAACCACTTCACTTTCTGTAAAGCGTCATTGCTGGAAAGACCCAGCGGTTTATCGAGCAGCAACACCCCATGCACAGGGCGCCGCTGCACCCTGGTGCGAGTGGCGTTCATTGCTTAGCCTTCTTCAGGGCCGCGTGACGCCACAGCCTTGGCAATCAAGGCGTTCATGTCAGCAGCACGCTCTGAGGTGCGGTCGTAGACGAAGTGCAAAGTAGGCACGGTGTGGATGTGCAAACGCTTGAACAAGCCATTGCGCAGGAAGCCTGCAGCCTGGTTCAACGCCTTTTGCGACTCATCCGGGTCACCGATCAGCAAGCTGAAAAACACTTTGGCGTGTGCATAGTCGGGCGTCACTTCAACGCCTTGCAGTGTGACCATGCCAACACGCGGGTCCTTCAACTCGCGGGCGATCAGCTCCGACAGATCACGCTGGATCTGGTCAGAAACTTTGAAGCTGCGGTTAGGCGCAGCAGATTTACGTTTAGGTGGCATTAAAAATTATGAGCTAGTAGCGCTAGTCAGAGAAGGGTTTGAAAGCCTTTCGACCTTCAAACCCTTTATTCATCAGCGCTGAAAGCTATGGTTTACAGCGTACGTGCAATTTCCTTGATTTCGAAAACTTCCAGCACGTCGTTTTCGCGGATGTCGTTGTAGTTGCGCAGCTTGATACCGCACTCGAAGCCTTCCTTGACTTCCTTGACATCGTCCTTCAGGCGGCGCAGCGATTCGATCTCACCCGTGTAGATAACCACGTTGTCGCGCAGCAAACGGAAGTGTGCGTTGCGGACCACATGGCCCTGGGTGATGTAGGAACCAGCGATCGTACCGATCTTGGTTGCCACGAACACAGTGCGGATCTCGGCCATACCGATGATCTCTTCGCGCTTTTCAGGAGCCAGCATGCCGGACATGGCGGACTTCACTTCATCTACGGCATCGTAAATGATGTTGTAGTAGCGCAGATCCACGTCGTTGCTTTCGGCCGTCTTACGAGCCTGGGCGTCAGCACGCACGTTAAAGCCGATGATGATGGCCTTGGAAGCCAGCGCCAGGTTGACGTCGGACTCGGAGATACCACCCACGCCAGAGTACACGATCTGTACCTTGACTTCGTCGGTCGACAGCTTGAGCAGCGATGTTGCCAACGCTTCTTGCGAGCCTTGTACGTCGGCCTTGATGATCAAAGGCAGAGTCTGCACGTTGCCAGAAGTCATGTCCGAGAACATGTTCTCCAGCTTGGCAGCTTGCTGCTTGGCCAACTTGGTGTGACGGAACTTGCCTGCACGGTAAGTCGCGATTTCGCGGGCACGGCGCTCATCGGCCATGACCATGAAGTCGTCACCGGCCAAAGGCACGTCGGACAGACCCTGGATTTCCACAGGAATCGAAGGACCAGCTTCCTTGGTCTGCTTGCCGTCTTCGTCCAGCATGGCACGCACGCGGCCATAGGTTTGACCAGCCAGCACCACGTCACCGACCTTCAGCGTACCGGATTGCACCAGCACTGTAGCGACCGGGCCGCGACCCTTATCCAGCTGAGCCTCAATCACCAGACCCTTGGCAGCTGCGTCCACTGCAGCCTTGAGCTCCAGCACTTCAGCTTGCAGCAGCACTTGCTCGAGCAATGCGTCAACGCCAGCGCCGGTCTTGGACGACACAGAGATGAACGGAGAATCACCACCGTACTCTTCTGGCACGACCTCTTCGACCACCAGCTCTTGCTTGACCTTCTCAGGGTTCGCTTCAGGCTTGTCAGACTTGGTAATGGCAACCACGATCGGCACACCAGCAGCCTTGGCGTGCTTGATGGCTTCCTTGGTCTGAGGCATCACGCCGTCATCAGCCGCACAGACCAAAATTACGATGTCGGTGGACTTGGCACCTCGGGCACGCATAGCGGTAAACGCTTCGTGACCCGGAGTATCCAGGAACGTCACCATACCGCGGTCAGTCGTCACATGGTATGCACCAATGTGCTGGGTAATACCACCCGCTTCGCCGGTTGCCACTTTGCTGCGACGAATGTAATCGAGCAGCGAAGTCTTGCCGTGGTCAACGTGGCCCATGACTGTAACGACAGGAGCACGCGACACCAGCTCGCCGGTGTACTTGGAAGTATCTTCCTCGCTGAAGGCTTCTGGAGAATCCAGTGCAGCGATCTTGGCGGTGTGACCCATTTCTTCCACCACGATCATGGCGGTGTCCTGGTCCAGAGGCTGGTTGATGGTGACCATCTGGCCCATCTTCATCAGCACCTTGATCAGCTCGGACGCCTTCACCGCCATCTTGTGAGCCAATTCGGCCACAGTGATGGTTTCTGGCACCGAGATTTCCAGCGCGCGGAATTCCTGCTGCTGCTGTTGCTGCTGGTGATCGTTGCGGTCATTACCACGACGGCCACCACGAGGGCCACCGCGCCAGCTGGAGCGATTACCCACGCCACCCGAGCTGTCGCCACGGGTCTTGATTTCCTTCTTCTTGCCGTTGGCGTCGTTCGACCAAGTCGAAGACAGCTTGGAAGACTTGACTTCCTTGTCCTTCGCGCCGCCGCGGCCAGGTGCAGCCGTTGCTGCGCCTGCAGCAGGCTTGGCATCCTTGGAAGCGGTGGTCTTCTTGGCATCAGCAGCCGCAGCTGGAGCAACAACCTTCTTGGGCTCTTCAGGCTTCTTGGCAACCAGCACCTTCTTAGGTGCAGCCATCATGGCGCGAATAGCTTCTGCTTCTTGCAAAGCCTTGCGACGACGATCTTCCAGATCCTTGGCGCGAGCAGCTTCTTCAGCCTGGCGCTGACGGGATTCTTCATCGGCCTTGGCACGCGCATCAGCTTGTGCTTTGGCACGTGCTTCAGCAAAAGCTGCATTACCTGCAGCAGCTTCCTTTTGCGCTTCCTTGGCTTGGCGAGCCTTGGCGGCTTCGGCGGCTGCGTAAGCAGCAGCGCGCTCTTCCGCTTCGCGCTCTTTGCGCACACGGTCTTCGCGTTCTTCACGCTCATGGCGCGTTTGCGCTAATTCAACTTCTTCTTGGCTAATCATCTCTGCTTGCTTGCGGACTTCTTCCTCGCGGCGCACCAGCTCTTGGGAAGCCTGTGCAGCTTGCGCAGAACGGGCAGCAGCTTCGGCAACTACCTCGGGGGCATCGTCACGTTTGATGAAAGTACGTTTTTTGCGCACTTCCACTTGAATGGTGCGGGCTCTGCCAGTGGCATCGGCCTGCTTGATCTCGCTGGTCGACTTTTTCGTCAGCGTGATCTTCTTTTTGCCGTCGCCTTCAGAGCCATGGCTGGCCTTGAGGTGCGACAACAGCATTTGCTTGTCCGTTTCGGTCAAGGCATCAGTGCCAGAGCTCTTTGCCACACCAGCGGCATTGAGTTGTTCCAGCAGAGTCTCAGGGGATTTTTTAAGTTCGCTAGCGAACTCAGCAACAGTGTTCAAAGACATACTCCGTTCGATCCTCCCTGACCCTTATTCCTGACCGTCGGTGAACCAATGTTCACGCGCCTTCATGATCAAAGCCTTGGCTTCGTCATCAGTTTGACCGGTCAATTCGGTCAGTTCATCGATGGCCAAATCGGCCAAGTCATCACGAGTCAACACTCCGCCAGCAGCCAATTTGGCCACCAACTCAGGTGTCAGACCTTCCAAGTCACGCAACTCTTGCGAGACTTCGCTGACGCTTTCTTCTTGAGCAATTTCCATGGTCAGCAACGCATCCTTGGCACGGGCGCGCAGCTCAGTCACGGTTTCCTCATCAAAAGCTTCAATTCCCAGCATCTCGGACAAGGGCACATAGGCCACTTCTTCCAAGCTGCTAAAACCTTCATCTACCAAGATGCCAGCGAACTCTTCGTCCACATCCAGCTTCTCCATAAACAGCTTGCGAGCACCATCGGTCTCTTCAGCTTGCTTCTGGGCAGATTCTGCTGCATCCATGATGTTGATCTTCCAGCCTGTCAGATCGGACGCCAAGCGCACATTCTGACCGCCGCGACCAATGGCGATGGCAAGATTTTCTTCATCTACCACCACATCCATGGCGTGTTTCTCTTCATCTACAACGATGGATGAAACATTGGCAGGCGCCAAAGCACCGATCACAAACTGCGCAGGGTCTTCCGACCACAGCACGATGTCTACGCGCTCGCCCGCCAACTCTGTGGTTACAGCGTTCACTCGGGTGCCGCGTACGCCCACGCAGGTTCCGATTGGATCCACGCGCTTATCGTGCGAAACAACTGCGATCTTGGCACGACTGCCGGGATCGCGTGCGCAGCTCTTGATTTCCAGTAAACCTTGCTCGATTTCTGGTACTTCGTTGCGAAACAGCTCAATCATGAACTCAGGGGCCGAACGCGACAGCACGATAGGTGCGCCACGCAGGGTCAAGTCCACTTCCATGATCATGGCGCGCACACGGTCACCGTTGCGCAGATTTTCCTTGGGGATCATCTCGCTGCGGCGCAGGCGGCCTTCAACACGGCCGGATTCGACAATGATGTCGCCCTTGTCCATGCGCTTGACGGTGCCGGTGAAAATCTTTTCGCCACGTGCCATGAATTCGTTGAGCAGCATTTCGCGCTCTGCGTCACGAATTTTTTGCAAGATTACTTGCTTGGCAGTCATCGCACCGATACGCCCGATTGGCAACGACTCGATTTGCTCTTCAATGAACTCACCGACCTGAATACCTGGAACGCGGTCTTCCGCATCCATCAGCATTTCTTCAGCCTCGGGGTTTTGCAGACCGGCATCATCAGGCACCACCACCCAGCGGCGGAAGGTGTCGTAATCGCCGCTGTCGCGATCAATCGCAACGCGAATATCCGCTTCGCCTTCGTACAGCTTTTTGGTAGCTTGCGCCAAAGCCAACTCAACGGCGCCAAACACCACATCGCGTTCTACGTTCTTTTCGCGCGAAATGGCCTCAACCAACATCAACAGTTCGCGGTTCATGCGATGACTCTCCTAATTTCAATTCTTTCAAGCGGTGGCACCAGCTTGGGCACCCATCTAGCTCATGTGCTCTATCTCAAGCGGGCTTAGCGCCACGCCCCTTGAAACTCACCACGGGCGCCAAACGCGCCTCTCGCAGCTCTTGCAGCGTAAAGCCCATTGCCTGTAACGGCGCAGGTTCACGCTTTTTGCTCACTTTCGCACCGGGCTTGCGCGGCGGCTCGTCACTCCAGACGATTTGCCAGCCACCCGATTCAGCACGCTCGAGCGTGCCGCGGAATTTCTTACGATTTGCATTCACCACACCACCACCAGCTGCACCAATGGCTTCCTTGAGGGTGATATCGATTTCTGCGCCAGCGAAACGAACAAAGTCCTGTTCATTGCGCAGGGGGCGATCGATGCCCGGAGAAGAAACTTCCAGACGCGTGTAATCAACACCGTCGACTTCCAGCGCAAATTGCAGTTGTCGTGTGACTTTTTCGCAATCCTCTACGGTCACGAAAGCCTCAGGAACAGGATCCGCACCTTCTTGCGGCGCCTGCCAAGGCAAGTCAACGGTGACACGAAGCAATCCGCCAGCGGAACGCTCGATCTCCACCAGGTCATAGCCCAGACCCGTTACGATTTGTTCAACAATTTGCTGTAGTGCCACGTGCTCAGTTCAATCCCGGAAGTACAAAAAACCCGATAACCATCCTGCAATTGCTTGCTGGCGGCTTCGAGCTCCAAATGCAAGCGACCAAAAAAAAGGGCGGTTAATACCCGCCCGTTTGGTCGTGAATGTTCTATTGTATCCGCAAAGCATTGATTCGCAATGTCAAGCAGCCGGATTTCCTGCAGCAATCATTGCTATTGCGCTGCAATCCGTTGCCACAGTGGTACAGCTTCAGACGGCATGCCAGAAGCTTCCTGCGGGGCCTGCAGCAAAGAGGTCAACAACCGCTCCAGCACTTTCACCTGGGGCAGCACAGGCCCAAAAAACAGCGGTTGAGCGCCCTGTCCAATCAGCAATGTGGGAAATGTCTCAACATCGACATCGCCCATTATTTCTTCCTGGTCCTCTACATCCACCCAGGAAAAGCGGATTTGGGGAAATTTTTCCTGAATCGCCAAAAACTCAGGCTCGTACTGGCGACACACACCGCACCACGCAGCACACAGGCACACCACCCGCCAGGGTGCGCCATCCTGTGCCGTCACTGGCTGCATGGTATCTGAGGGCTTGTCACAGTACATCTTCAACTTGGCTCCACAACCCTCACAGGGGCACCATCATGGCTTTAAAGCCATGCATCCTAACGACAACCAACCCGCACACCGTTTCTTTTTTCCGAAAGCAGAGCAAAGCAGGCAGCTTTGCCCACTTCGCATCATCCATAAAAAAAGCCCCAGACAGGGCCTGAGGCTTTCTTGGTCAGATTTGGGCAACGAATTACCCAAACATGCATCGATGGATTAACCCGAGTGAGGGCGCTTGCCGGCGTTCTTCTTGCTGCGAGTGTGCGAACCACGCTCCAAGCTCGAGCGCTGGCCACGGCCTTGTGGCAACAAAGTTACGCCGTTAGGGGCAACAGGACGGGGTGTGCGCTTGCGGTCAGCTTCAGTAACGATCTTATTGCCCATGGCAATCTCTCCAGTTGAGGTTTCAGTAAACCCGTTATTTTTCCACACACTGCAAGGCAACGTGACGGCGGGATTCAAAAAATTGTCTCACATCTGGGCATTCTTCTCTTTTTACTGCCATTTTTGGGCATGCGCACCACAAGCTCAGCACATCAGCACACGGATTTACGGACGTGACCTACACCGGCGCAAGCCTTCTGCTACAAATACTGTGTGCATTCGAGCGCACCCAAAAAGTGCCTGTTTCTGCGTTTTTTGCCACAGGATCATGCCCATGTCTTTCTTTGACCGTTCTTGCAAGGCCAACATCCACTGCTCTTGCCACAAGTGCAAGACCTCCAACAAATTACACAATACGGTGCAAAGCCTCAAAACGGCTCTGCACCCTACTATCGCCCCCCCAGCTTCGTCATCTAGCCGCTCGGGTGTGACGGTAGGCAATGCCGTGCTGTGCACGATTGGCCTGGCAGCACTGGCGGGAACCGCCATCTATGCAACGCGCAACCCGCGCATTCCAGAGGGAATTGAGCCTGTCGACGGCTTCAACTTAGACCGCTATCTGGGCAAATGGTACGAAGTGGCCCGCATTGAGCACAGTTTTGAAAAAGGCCTGCAGCGCACGCAAGCCGAGTACAACCTCAACCCCAACGGCAGCATCCAGGTCATCAACCGTGGCTACGACCCCAAGCGCGGTGAGTGGAAAATTTCTCACGGCAAAGCCCATCCGACGATTGCGCCGGATATTGCAGCCCTCAAAGTGTCGTTCTTTGGCCCGTTTTATGGCGGCTACAACGTTGTAGCGCTGGATGATAATTACCAATGGGCCATGGTGATTGGCTCCAGCCTGGACTATTTCTGGATTCTCTCGCGCCAGCCATCACTGCCAGACGGCGTGGAAGAGCGGCTGCTACAACAAGCGCAATCACTAGGCATCGACACCCAGAAAGTGCTGTGGGTGCACCAGGACGGCGTCAATCCAACAGGCAGCTACAAATAAATAAGCTATCAGCGCTTATGCACTGGTGTTTTTAGATTGTTTTATATCTAAGTTCATTACCAGTCGTACGTTGACTGCTATAAAAAACAAGAACCGATGCCTTTTGCATCGGTTCTTGGTTTTACAGAGCTTTAACTTCGCTCTGCTCACACTCCGTCGAACCCGAGGCAGACACTCAAAAGCAAGTGCTTTTTAACCTCCACACACATACCGCGTGTCTGCCAAAGGCCCCCGCCCACACGCACGCACGTGCGCGCATGGATAGCTGTCAATAGCCCAGAACCAGCTGCGCAATCACACCCGTGGCCACCGCCACCAGCAGATAGTCGCCGCCGTATTGCACCCACTGCTGACCACGCGCAGGACGCTTGAGGCCGTGGGCGTGCCAGTTATTGACCACATAGTGGGATGAGCGGTATTGCGGCGGCACGCGGCTACCCTTGACCCAGTTGTGCTGCGGGCCTGCACCCATGCGTTTGGCCTGCCCGGGAGGCATTCCATGCGGATGCCCTTGGTGTGGCTGCACGCCAGGGCGATACGCAGGAGCGGCAGGCTTTGCAGGCCGGTGCGCTTGCTGGCCCTTATGGGCGCCATGCGAAGGGCGCTGAGAAGCCCCTTGGCCTTGCCAGTCACCGCCACCATGGCGTGGCTGGGCGACGGCGGAGAAGGAGGATGCAGCCACGACCAGTGCGGTCATAGCTGCAGTCACGTATTGCTTGTTCATAGCGACCCCTTTCGTGGGTAATTGCTGACGACTCCAATACTAGGCACGCCAAGCAACAGTCAGCCCAACACCTTGTAAAGATGCGGCAAAACATGCAACGCAGCATGCACTGCCTGCTGCACAGCCAAGCGACCTAAAAGGTTGCTGTAACCAGTTGCCGGGTGTAGGGGTGCTGGGGCTTCCCCAGTACAGCATCGACCGTGCCCTGCTCCACGACCTCGCCGTTTTTCATCACCAAGACGTCGTGCGCCATGGCGCGAATCACTTCCATATCGTGCGTAATCAGCAGATAGCTCAGCCCCAGCTCTCGCTGCAGACGCTGCAACAAACCCAGCACCTGCTTTTGGATCGTCACATCCAGCGCGCTGGTAGGCTCATCGAGCACCAAAATTTTGGGGCGCAAGATCAAAGCTCGCGCCACCGCCAAACGCTGGCGCTGCCCCCCCGAAAACTCATGCGGGTAACGCTGCAGCAAACCGGGGAACTGCTGCTCACTCAAGCCTACGCTCAGCAGCACGGACAGCACTTGTTCACGCCGCCCTGCTTCACTGATGTCAGGGGCGTGCACGCGCAGGCCTTCGCCCACAATTTCTTCCACCGTCATGCGCGGCGAAAGCGATGAAAACGGATCTTGAAAAACAACCTGTACCTGGCGGCGCAGTGCCTGGTTGGCAGGTGTATTGCGCATGGCGGGCTGTTGCCAGTTTTTGCCACTGATGTGCAATTCACCATGGCTGGGCAACAACCCCAAAATGGCTTGCGCCAAGGTGGATTTTCCTGAGCCGGACTCTCCGACAACACCCAGCGTCTGCCCTTCTCGCATGCACAGTTGCGCGCCCTGTACTGCGACAAACTCACCCTTGCCAAACCAGCCCTTGATGCCTGCCAGCGGTACGGGATAGCTCACACGCAACTGACTGGCCTGCACCACTGGCCTGGCCCCGGGATGGGTCTGCAGTACATCCCGCACAGGCTGGCTGTGCAGCAGTTTGTGTGTATAGGCATGTTTAGGGTAATCAAAAAGTGCCGTCACTGGCCCTTGCTCTACCAATACACCATGCTCCATCACGGCCGCACGATCGGCAAAGCGGCGCACCAGTGGCAAGTCGTGCGTGATCAGCAAAATTGCCATGCCCGTCTGACGCTGCAGATCACTGAGCAGCTCCAGCACCTGCATGCGCAGCGTGACATCCAGTGCCGTGGTGGGCTCGTCTGCCAGCAGCAATTTCGGTTTGGACGCGAGCGCCATCGCAATCATGGCGCGCTGACGCTGCCCACCGCTGAGCTGGTGCGGATAGCTTTGTGCGCGGCGTTCAGGCTCTGGTATGCCTGTGGTCGCCAGCAACTCCACAGCCTGCTTCCATGCCTGCTGCTTGCTCAGCGCCTCTTTGAGCTGCAGCACCTCTGCCACTTGAACCCCCACCGTCATCAGCGGGTTCAGCGCTGTCATGGGCTCCTGAAAGATCATGGCCACATCACCGCCACGCACTGCACGCATTTCTCGCTCAGTCAGTGAGAGCAGATTCCTCCCATTGAGCAAGACTTGGCCGCTGATATGTGCGTCTTCCGCAAGCCGCAGCAAACTCAAAGCTGTGATGGTCTTGCCAGAGCCGGATTCGCCTACCAAAGCCAGTTTCTCGCCAGGATGCATATCAAAGCTCACCCCCTGCACCACCGTCTTGCGGCCAAAGCGCACCTTCAGGTCACGCACAGACAGCAGTGGCAGCTTGTCATCGGCCGCTTGCATCACACACCCCCCTTGGCATCGGTCACTTGCGCTTTGCGTGGGTCCAGCGCATCGCGCAGGGCATCGCCCATAAAGGTCAGCAGCAGCAGCGTCATGACCAGCACAGCAAATGTGCCCAGCGAAATCCACCATGCATCAATGCTGTTCTTACCCTGGCTCAGCAGCTCGCCCAAGCTGGGCGTTCCAGGGGGCACACCCAGCCCCAGAAAGTCCAGCGATGTCAGCGCCAAGATGGCGGCGCTCATGCGAAACGGCAAAAATGTGACGACCGGTGTCAGGCTGTTGGGCAAGATGTGTCGCCAGATAATTTGCCCATTGGGCACGCCCAGGGCGCGTGCAGCCTTGACATAGTCCAGCTGGCGATTGCGCAGAAATTCGGCCCGGACATAGTCAGACAGCCCCATCCAGCCAAACAGACTGAGCAGCACCAGCAACAAGCTGATGCTGGGCGCCAGCACGGCACTGAAGATGATGAGCAGGTACAGCTCTGGCATGGAGCCCCAGATTTCAATGAACCGCTGAAAGGCCAAATCAGTCTTGCCCCCAAAAAAGCCTTGAATCGCGCCCGTCACCACCCCCAGCAGCACCCCAACAAAAGTCAGAGCCAGCGCAAACAGCACACTTACGCGAAAGCCATACAGCAGCTGTGCCAGCAAATCACGCCCCCGGTCATCGGTGCCCAGCCAGTTAGCGGCTGATGGCGGGGCAGGATTTGGGGCCTGGGCGAAATAATTGATCGTTGCCTCGCCATAGCGATTGAGAGGAAACAGCGCCCAGTTGCTGCCCTTGTGCAACTGCTCTGTGATGTAGGGGTCGAGGTAGTCCGTGGTCGTTTCAAAATCGCCGCCGAACACTGTCTCTGGATAGTCTTTGAGCAGCGGGAAATAGGTTTGCCCTTCATAGTGCACGATGAGCGGCTTGTCGTTGCTCACCACCTCAGCGCACAGACTGAGAACCACCATCACGCAAAACAAAATGAGGCTGTAAAAACCCAGCCTATTGCGCTTAAAGCGCTGCCACGCCCTGCGCCCCGGTGAGACAGAGCGTGGTGCCACGGTGGGCAAAGACTCAATAAACATAGCTGCCTGCACAGACGGTGTTTGGATCGGAGCCATATTCAATCAAATTTAACGCGTGGATCGACCCACACGTAGCACAGGTCGCTGATGAGTTTGGTCACCAGTCCGATCAAGGTAAACAGATAGAGCGATCCCAGCACCACGGGGTAATCACGGCGAATCACACTCTCGTAGCTCAGCAGACCCAGACCGTCCAGTGAGAACAGCGTTTCAATCAACAGCGACCCGGCAAAGAACGCCCCAATGAACGCGGCCGGAAAGCCCGTGATGATGGGAATCAGTGCATTGCGAAATACGTGTTTCCACAGCACCTGCCGCTTGCTCAAGCCTTTGGCGCGCGCAGTCAGCACGTATTGCTTGCGAATTTCTTCCAGGAAAGCGTTCTTGGTGAGCATGGCCGTCACCGCAAAGCTGCCCGCCACCATGGCAGTTACCGGCAGCGCAATGTGCCACAGGTAATCCACCACCTTGCCCATGGCACTGAGTTCGTCGAAGTTGGCCGAAGTCAGCCCACGCAGCGGAAACCACTGCAACTGCCCGCCAAAAATCACCAGCAGCGCCACGCCCAGCACAAAGCCCGGAATGGCGTAGCCAATCAAGATCAGCAGCGTGGTCATCAAATCAAAACGCGACCCTGCACGCACCGCTTTGGCCACGCCCAGCGGCACCGCAACCAGATAGCTGATGAAAAACGTCCACAACCCCAAGCTGATGGACACTGGCAGCTTTTCCACAATCAGTGCCCAGACGGGTTTGTTCTGAAAAAAACTGGTGCCCAGATCGAATTGGGCAAACTGGCGCAGCATTTGAAAGAACCGCTCGTGCGCCGGCTTATCAAACCCGTACAAAGCCTTGATTTGCTCGATACGCTGTGGATCCACCCCCTGCGCACCCCGGTAAGCCATGCCCCCGCCTTCAGCACCTCCACCCACCCCTGCTTTGGCCTCGGCCAGATACTGCTCGACAGGGCCGCCGGGAACGAACTGGATGACCACAAAAGTCAGGAGCAGCACCCCCATCAACGTGGGCACCATTAAAAGAATGCGTTTAAGAATGTAGGCCAGCATGTCTATTGCGCCTGTTCTTTCAAGACCACCGGGGCCGTTTCCGCCGTCAAGGGGGGCATGCGTGCCCACCACGTGTCGATCACCCAGTTTTCACCATTGGAGTACGGAGGAATCACCTGCGGGTGCTCCAGACGCCACTGGTTATAGGCCATGCGGTGCGTGCTGGACGACCATTGCGGAATCAGATAGTGCCCATGGGCAATCGCTCGCTCCAGTGCATGGCAGGCAGGCAGCAACTGCGCCTCAGTCTTGGACGACACCATGGCCTGAATGAACGCATCCACCGCCTTGCTCTTCACACCGGGGAAATTGCCCGAATCTTCTTGATCGGCTGATGCACTGCCAAACAAGTCGGCAAACTCCTGCCCCGGGTTGTTGGTGCCCTGGTAGGCAATGGATGTGATATCAAAGTCAAACTTTTGCAAACGCTGCTGGTACAGCGCATAGTCCACGGCGCGGAAATTGAGCTGGATGCCCAGCTTTTGCAAATTGCGCTGCCATGACGCTACGGTGCGCTGGCCCACTTCACTGCTGTCCAAGTACTCCAGCTCCATGGCCTGGCCGGCGCTGTTGCGCAGCACACCGCCTTGCACTGTCCAGCCCGCTGCAGCCAGCAAGCCCTTGGCTTTGCGCAGGTTCTCGCGCAGGCTGCTATCGCCATCCGTACGTGGCGCAACCGTCATGGGACCAAAAGCACCAGGGGGCAGCACATCGCCCCAAGGCTGCATCAGCGCCAGCTCGGCAGCGCTGGGTAGCCCTGTGGTCTGGCACAAGGTATTGCCAAAAATACCATTTACGCGCTGGTAAGCGCCGTAAAACATCTGGCGATTCATCCATTCATAGTCCAGCGCCAGGCCCAGCGCCTCGCGCACACGCACGTCTTGCAAAAAAGGACGGCGAGCATTGAGCACATAGCTTTGAAAGCCAGTGGGCTGCTTGTGCGCGAACTCACCTTTGACCAGTTCGCCAGATTTGAACTTGCGCCCATCCACACGCCGCGCCCAGTCGCCCGCGCTGTAAAAACGCATCAAATCAAACTCCCCCGCCTTCAGCGCTTCTAGTCTGGCGGTGTTGTCCTTGTAAATTTTGACGTTGATACGGTCAAAGTTGATCGTGCCACGGCGCACAGGCAAATCTTTGGCCCAGTAATGCGCATCACGCACGTAGGTAATGTCTTTGCCAAAGCTCACTGGGCCAATTTTGTAGGGGCCACTGCCAATCGGGGTGTCCATTACCACCTCGCTGAAAGGCTTGCCTGCACCCCACGCCCGGCTGAAGATGGGCAGACTACCCACGGTCAGTGGCAGTTCACGATTGGGCGCTCGAAAAGTAAAGCGCACCGTGCGGCTGTCCATCACCTCACAAGCCACGACTTCAGCCAGCATGGTTTTGTAGGCGGGCGAGGTGTGTGGCCCCATCAACGTGGCAAAGCTGTGCCGCACATCTTGGGCCAGAACCGGTGTGCCGTCGTGAAAACGGGCTTGGCGGCGCAGGCGAAAGGTGGCAGACATGCCATCAGCGGCCACCGTTACGTCTTCTGCCAGCAGGCCATAACCTGTCGCTGTTTCATCCATGCTGCCGGTCAGCAAGGTATCAAACATCAAGTTGGACAAGTAAGCGGGTGCATTGCCTTTAATGGTGAACGGGTTGTATTTATCGAAGGTTGAAACCCGCAGGTTGCTGACCAGCCGCAACTCCCCGCCTTTGGGGGCGTCAGGGTTGACATAGCCAAAGTGTGCAAAGTCCTGCGCGTACTTGGGCTGTCCCCACAAAGCATAGGCGTAGCCAGCCCAAGTCGGGGCAACCGTAGTGGCTCCTGCGAGCAAGAAACAAAACTTCCAAAAGCGCATGCGACAATTCTGCACCACTGCGGCCCGCCGCCCTGTGTTTTTTGCGTTGTACAAAACCTGCGGCTGGCCTTCACTGAATTTCCTAAGGAGAAGAACAATGGGTTTTCTGACCGGCAAGAAGCTGCTGATCACTGGCGTGCTGTCCAACCGCTCCATCGCTTACGGTATTGCCAAGGCTTGCCATGAGCAAGGCGCTGAACTGGCTTTTAGCTACGTGGGCGAGCGTTTCAAGGACCGCATCACCGATTTCGCGGCTGAATTCAATTCGACCCTGATTTTTGACTGCGACGTCGCCGACGACGCACAGATTGAAGCCATGTTCAAGGGCCTGGGCGATGCCTGGGGCAAGTTTGACGGCTTTGTGCACTCCATCGGTTTCGCGCCCCGTGAAGCCATTGCAGGCAATTTCCTGGAAGGTCTGAGCCGCGAAGCTTTCCAGATCGCCCACGACATCAGCGCCTACAGCTTCCCCGCAATGGCCAAGGCGGCTCTGCCTTACCTGAACGACAAGTCGTCACTGCTGACACTGTCGTACCTGGGCGCACTGCGCTCCATCCCCAACTACAACACCATGGGTCTGGCCAAGGCATCGCTGGAAGCTTCGGTGCGCTACCTGGCTGAAGCCGTGGGCCGCACCGCAGATGGCCGCGCCATCCGCGCCAACGGTATTTCTGCTGGCCCCATCAAGACCTTGGCCGCTTCGGGCATCAAGGACTTTGGCAAGTTGCTGGGCCGCGTGGCCGATGCATCGCCACTGCGCCGCAATGTCACCATTGAAGATGTCGGCAACGTAGCAGCTTTCATGCTGTCAGACCTGGCTTCTGGCGTAACCGCCGAGATCACCTATGTAGACGGTGGCTTCAGCCAGACTGCGGGCCTGTCAGCCGATCAGGTGTAAGCCGCAGTCGCTTGAGACAACGCCCCGTACTTCGCTGATACCTCATGCCTTATCAATCGATAGGGCATGAGTGATTGACCATCGATTGCTGCTAGCTTAGATTTTTTAAAGCTGACACATTCGATGTGGACCGATCAGGGGCAGTCCATTCGCTAAAAGAGATTTTTTTGGGGCGACGTCAACGCTGTAAAGCTGTCGCCCAGCGGCACCAAGATGGCATCTGCAATTGGCTGAAGCTGCTTTGTCAGATAGTGATCGTAGTCAATTGGTGAACTGCGAGCCTCCAGTGGCTCGGGGCCGTTTTGGGTCATGACGTATCGGATCCAGCCCCCGTTTTGATACTGTGCGGGCCGCCCCAGACGTACGTTGTATGCATCAGCAATGCGGGCTGCCCTCACTTGCGGGGGCACATTCGTCACATAGGCATCGAGTCTGTGCCGCAGGCGCTTTCTATAGATCAGCGAATCAACCTTATGACCAGCCAGAGTGGAATGCACATACTCGGCTATGTATTGTTGATAAGGGGTTCCTTGAAAAACGCGTGAAAGCAAGCCCTCCTGGAATTGGCGAGCCAAAGGTGTCCAGTCGCTTCGCGCCATCTCCAGACCACGAAAAACCATCGCATCCTTGCCCTCTTCATCGCTGCACAGGCCCGCATACCTCTTCTTGCTGCCAATATCCGAGCCCCGGATTGTCGGCATGAAGAACTTCTTGTAATGCGTGTCGAACTCGATTTCAAGAAAACTCTCCAAGCCCTGCTCTTGCATCAAAGTCTGCGACCACCACGCATTGATATCGCTGACAAGGTCAGCCGCTACAGCGCGTGCCTGCTCGTCAGTATGGCTACGTCTTAGCCAGATAAAAATAGAGTCCGTGTCACCGTAAATCGCCTGGTAGCCTCGTTTTTCTACAAAGTCACGGGTGACCTTCACCATCTCATGGCCGCGCAAGGTGATCGCAGAAATTAACCTGGGGTTAAAGAAGCGGCACTCTGATGCCCCCAGCACCCCGGCAAAAGAATTCATCACCAGCTTCAGCGCCTGCGACAAAGGCTCGTTTTTACTGCGTTTAGCCTCATCACGTGCCTGCCAAAGCGTGGTCACAATCCCCGGCAGGCAATGCTTATCCCTTGAGAACAGGGTATCCATCGGCCCCTTGACAGGTTTCCCGGGCTCACTTGCACGTGAGCCTTCGACAAGACCCACCGGGTCCACAAGGTAGGTTCGAATAATGGAGGGGTAGAGACTTTTGTAGTCCAGAACCAAAACTGAATCGTAGAAGCCGGGTTTGGAATCCATGACATAGCCACCCGGAGACGACTTGCCCTGAATCTCCCCCACATTGGGTGCTACATAGCCCAAGCGGTGCATGCGCGGCAGGTAGTGGTGGCTGAAAGCGGCGATAGATCCACCAAAATGGTCGAGCTGCAAACCTGTCGTATGTGCACGCTCCATGGCAAAAGGCAGCAAATTCGCTTTCTCGAAAATGCGCAGAACCAGCTCGCAATCGCGGAGGTTGTAAACGGCGAGCGCAGGTTTGTCCTCCTGATAGCGCCGCTCGATTTCTGCCATCTTGTCGTACTCATCGCCAATGTCTTTACCCTCGCCAAGGAGTTGCTGCGAAACATTTTCAAGACTGAAAGAGGGAAAGCTCCAAATCGCGGCTCTGAGCGCTTCGATGCCGTCAATGACTACCCGGCCTGGCATGGGGGCGAAGAGATATTCCTGTTTGCCAGGATGGGTACGCCATGCGATAGGTTGGCGCTCGCGCCCTAATAAAAGAGGTGTTTGCGCATCATCTGCTGTTTTTTGCAAAACACGCAGGTCAAACTGAACAACGTTCCACCCGATGATGACGTCAGGGTCATTGCGCTCAAACCATTCGTTGAGAGACTCAATCATCGCTTTACGGCTTGAGTAATAGCGCAACGCAAAGTTGGTAGATTCAACAGGCTCGCAGGGCTGCTCACCAAGCATGAAAACGACGCGCTCCGCCATGCCATCCAGCGCAATGGAGTAAAGCTCCTGGTGCTGGCTGGTTTCGATATCCAGCGAAACAACTTTCAAATGTGGCCTGTAATCCGGTGCAGGCAGGAGCTTGCAGTCGACGCACACGGAGTTTTCTAGCCGCCCTCCTTGAATCGTCACACTCGCAGTGATGAAACGCTCCATCAGATAGCGTTCATGCGGGCGCACATCGGCTTCAAGCAAAGCAACCCCCTGGCGCTGAAGTGCGCGTGCCAGCCGCCCCAGTTGACGAAATTTTTTGGAGTACACCCCCAGAACTGGCTCTTGCTGAAAGCTCTTGAGCCCCAGCTCACGCAACGTCACATCCGGCATGCTAAAGAGCTGTGCCTGCACCACAGCTTTGTGTCTGGCCTCTACAAATGCTACGGACGTTTGCCCTGTCAGCAGGACTTTCAAGGGGCCTGCCTGCGTGGCCAGCCAGTACTCGACTTCGGTACCCGCTGCCGTGTCTCGCCAGTTGCGGGTCAGGATGAATCCTTGGAGTTGTTGGGTGAGCACGAGCGCAAAGGGGAAAAAGTTAGAGATGGCTCAAAGGATCGAGCATGGACAGCCTGTGGCCGGTCAAACGGGAATATCCACGCCTTGTTCTTGCATGGCCGTCTCGATCATCTGTCCAGACTTTGTGGGTTGTCAGATTTACCGCTCTTTGAGGTTCAGTCCGAGATACCGAGTCCCCGGCACAGGATTGAAACTTACGGGCGCCGCATCTGCAAACCCCAGCGACTCGTAAAGCCGCTGCGCTGCCTGAAACTCGGGCAGCACATCCAGGCAGATGCGGGTGTAGCCAGCCTGCCGCGCAGACTCCAAAATACCCTCCACCAATCGGCGCCCCAGGCTTTCACCACGCACTGCAGGCCGCACATAGACGCGCTTCATCTCTGCCACTTGGGCATCTACACGACGCAGCGCAGCGCATCCCACGGGCTGACCGTTCTTCCAAGCCAGCAGAACACAGCCTTCGGGTGCAGCGTATTTTCCTGGCAAGGATGCGAACTCGGATTCAAAGTCTTGAAAGTCCAAGTTGGCGGCTGGACTGGCCACATACTCCCGGAAAATGCAGAGCACCGAGTCAAGATCATCAGGGAAACGGGCAAAGCGGATATCTGTCATGGCAGTCAATGGTGCAGGCACCAATCCAAGTGTGGGGTAGCGTTGCGGCAAGCATAAGGCAGGGTGTCAGGCCATCGGCGTAAAGCCACAGAGCAATCATTGGCCGAAGTATTCAGACTTCGGACTGTGATGCAGGCCGGGCTAGCAAACAGCATGGCATCTGCGCCCCGCCTATCTCTGAGTATCCAGGTCGTAAGTGACCCATGAGGTCAGCTGGGCAAGCTTATCGTAGAGGTGGCGTGCCTGGGTATTGGCATCCGAAGTGACCCAGCGCACCAGGGGCCAGCCTCGTTCGCGCGCAATGGCATCGATGTTCATCATCAAACACTGCCCGATGCCCAGGCCGCTGTGATCGTGCAAAACGAAAAGGTCATCGAGGTACCCCACTTCCTGGGCCATCAGTGGCTCCGGGCAGGCACGAAAGTGAGCCAATCCAGTCAGGCGCTGCCCTGCAGACTCAGCGATGAGCCCTTCCAACGGATGCATAGGGTCTAAAAGCCACGACCAAGTGCGCTCCAATATTGCATCGCTCATGGGCACACCATAAAAGTGCGCGTACTGGCGGTAAAGATGCATCCATTGCGTTTGATCGTGTGGTTGCACTTGTCGCACCTGGACACCCTCCACCACTGGGTCACAAATATTCATAACGCCTCCTTTGCTGTATGGCCGTGCTCAAGCATTTACCAGGTGACTGCCGATGCACGAGCCCCCTGATGGGATGGGAAATGCGGCAGCACCTCCTTGGCCAGCTCATCAAGTACTTCAGCAGCAGGGCGCTGAGAAAACTGAATACCCAGTGCTGCATGATTAACACCAGCAGCCTGCCACTCTTGGAGCAGAGTGATCAGACCGTTACGCCCTGTTCGCAACACATAACCCCCGTGCAAAGGCGTGCGAGGGTGCTCGGGGTCATCGACAAGATCGATCCACTCATTGGTCATGTGCGGACGAAACGCACCATCTGCAATGAGGTCTCGCCAAGCACGAATTTTTTCCGCCAAATGTTGCGGCCCTCTCGGGGTATGCGTCTCATTGGGGTAAGTTAACCAGCCGTCTGCGTGCTCTGCAATCCAGGACAGAGATTGACCTGATGAACCCGTGACAACCAGCGGTATGGACCCTGCCACAGGTTTTGGCAGGAACTCTGCCCCCTTGAAGTGCCCTAGCGGGGAATCAATGGACAAAAGCCCGGTCTGTGTCAGTTGCCGCATATAGGAGAGCGCCTGAGCAAATCGATCGGCCCTGGCAGCATGCTCAAGTCCATACGCGGGAAACTCCATAGGCCTGTCACCCGAGGCCACACCCATCACCAAGCGCCCACCAGACAACTGATCAATCGTGGCAGCTGCTTTCGCCAAGTCAATGGGATGACGCAAAGAGATGACGGCACTACCTGTTGCCAAAGCCACATGCTTGGTGTTTGCAGCCAGGAAAGCAAGGTAGGTGAACGGGTCAAAAACCTGTCCCGCATCTCCAAAAGATGGATCAAACAAAGGTACATCTCGCACCCACACTGCGGCAAAACCATGTCTATCGATTTCAGTGACCAGATGCGCCTGACCCGCAAGCACAGCCATGTCTCCTTGGTAGCTTCGCAACGGCAAGAAGATTCCCACAGTCAGCCGATCCGCAGCGAACATGCGTGTGTAGCCCGGATGTGCATAAAAAGCGGCACAGGGCGCGCCACGCGTGCGCGCAGAAAAATGTGAATTGGTCATTTCTGGATAGGTCTGATTGATGTTCATGCGCCAGTTGCCGGTGCTGGCAGCGTGATGCCCTTTTGCACTGCGGCTCGAGCCCCGATGCGCGCATACCATGCACTCAAGTGACGGTACTGACTGAAGTCGAAATGGACGATTTGTGCAATGTGCATCCAGCCAAAATGAGCGATATCTGCAATCGAATAGTCCTCCCCTGCCAGATAGGGGCGATTGGCCAGCAGACGGTCTAGCACTGCAAACATCTCTTGCGTGAGGTTTCGATAGCGGTCTATAGCCTCTGCAATAGGCGCATTTGCAAACAGCTCAAAGTACACACGCTGACCCAGCAGCGGGCCAACGCTGGACGCATGGAACTGCAACCACTTGATGGCCTCCCAGCGTGCGCGTGCGTTCTGAGGCAGCAGTTTCCCCGTCCTTTCTGACAGGTAAAGCAAGATGGCCGCCGACTCGAAAAGAACAACGCCTGTATCGCTATCCGTGAGCACCGGAATGCGGCCATGCGGATTCAGGGCAAGAAAGTCAGGTTGTTGATGATCGCCTTCATCGATACGCACGTGGTGAAGGCTGTACGGCAATGAAAGCTCTTCAAGCGCAATGGTTACCTTGAAACCATTCGGAGAACTGTCGGTATAAAGATGCAACATTTTTTAGATAAACTAAATTAGAAATTAATCGACAGTTCACATTTTTCTTCTTATTTAATGGTTAGAAAAGCGATGATTTCTACCTTTTGTATTTAGCAAAACTAAATTCAGCATGACATACCCATTACAAGCTCTGCGCACGTTTGTCGAAGTCGGAAAGCGCGGAAGCGTCAAGGCCGCAGCCCAGGCATTGCACGTCACTCCCGGGGCGGTCAGCCAACAGATTCGATTACTGGAAGACAGGCTGGGCGTAGTCCTGCTGGAGCGCGAACGTCTGGGTATGCGTCTTACCAAAGCCGGTGCAAGCGTCTACCCCAAGCTGTTGGAGGCATTCCTGCAAATTGACAAGGCCGTGGACACCTTGGAAGCCACTACAAGCAGAAAAAGCCTCACGGTCAGTACCGTGGCTACATTTGCGGCTTCCTGGCTAGTTCCTCGACTAGGACGCTTCAAGCAACATAACCCTGATATAGAAGTGCGCGTGGAAGCCACCTCTGAGCTGGTGGATTTGCGACGAGCTCGTGTAGATATTGCACTGCGCCATGGGCTGGGCAACTATCCCGGCCTTGATGTCATGCACCTAATGGCGCCGGTACTCGTACCCGTTGCATCCCCTGCTTTTTTGAAAGATCAGCAAGAATCGATCACAGATGCTGCCGACTGCCTGCGCTTTCCACTGCTCCACGACAGTGACCGTGCTGATTGGGCGCTTTGGCTCAACGCGCATGGCGTACACGAAGACCCACGAGCCGAACGAGGCAGTGCATTTGAAGATGAATTTCTACTCATCCGGGCTGCGGAGGCTGGACAAGGTTTGGCACTGGTTGCGCAAGCCTATGCCCGCAGCGAGATTGAAGCGGGACGACTTGTGCAGGTTCTGGATAAGCCCTGGCCTGCGAGATTTGCTTACTACTTGGTAACTCGCCCCGGTGCGGCTACACGGCCAGAGGTGAAAGCTTTCATGGACTGGATATGCCAAGAGGCTGCAACTTCAATGCAGATAGATCAAATATCCGCATCCCACGCGTGAAGTGGGTATACATGGCTGTTTTCAATCATTTTTTCAGATAAGAGTACCTGATCGAGCTTTGCCAAAGACCGCGAAGAGCAGGCTGCAATCTAGGTAGCTCAGGCGTGCACAGACCTTGTGGCCAGGACTTAATCGCTCCTGGATCTGGACAGTTGCAGCCTATAAACAGAGGCCAATTAACAACTGCCAATTAGCAGATGCCAGTTCGTCAACAGTACACACCCAAGTGACAACTTTTTAACTTGGCACTGTTACTGATAGAAGCTCGAAGGCGAGGCCCCAAAATATCGGCGAAACATAGCGGCAAAAGAGCTGGCACTGCCATAACCGCAGTCAAGCGCCACATTGATCACCTTGTCACCCGCAGCAATCCCACGCAGCGCGTGAACCAACCTGGCCTGCTCGCGCCACTGGGCAAAAGTCATGCCGGTTTCTTTCATAAATAACCGGTGCAACGTTCGCTCTGCAACATGAATCGATGCTGCCCATTGGGCAGCGCTGAAGGAATTCGATGGGTTTGCACAGAGCTTGTCGCAGATGGTGCGAAGCCGCTCGTGACTGGGCATTGGCAGGTGCAGCGGCAAGGTCGTTGAGACGCGAATCTCATCAATCAGCAATTCGAGAAGCCGTGCGTCACGGCCCTTCGGTTCGACGCGAAAATTAATGCCAACCGCCTCCACGAGCAGTTCGCGCAGCAAAGGAGAGACGTTGATGACGCTGCTCTCCCCCGGCAAGATCAAGACCTTCTCAACATCGATATACGCCGTACGCATCAACACGTCACCAACCATCGTGACGTTATGCCTCAGGCCTGTGGTCATCCAGAGCGCTCTGTTGGGCGGAACAATCCAGGACCCGGCATCGGTGTGTACGATCATCACCCCCTCAGTAGCGTAGAGAAGCTGCCCCTTGGGATGGAAATGCCAGCCCGTGGACATACCTGCCGGCCACCTGTTTTCCATGACCACGACCGGCCAGGCCATGTCGTCGTACTGCTTGTGCTTATGGGATGGGTGCGGGGTCATGGCAGAAACTCTACAGGTATTGGCAGATGAGCGCGCGACAGCCAATTAGCAAACCCGTAATCTCAAAGTTCTGCCTCTTAACAGATCAGCGCCATCGCCCTGCCCCGTATCTCAATGACCGTTCAAACCGCAACTATCGCTTCCTCGGATGCAACTCCAGTGGTGACTCCTGAAGCTAAGCCGCAAGGCTTTCTCCTGCCTATTGTGGGTGGCGCTGCCTTTGCCCACCTTCTCAACGACATGATCCAGGCCATGCTGCCTTCGATCTTCCCTATGCTCAAGCAAAGCTTTGCCTTGAGCTTTGGGCAGATCGGAATCATCGCCCTGGTCTATCAAGTGACGGCTTCGCTACTGCAGCCCTGGATCGGCCTGTACACAGACAAGCATCCCAAGCCCTACCTGCTGCCATCAGGCATGGGCATGACATTCATCGGAATCGCGCTCCTGGCAACAGCCAGCAGCTACGAGATGCTTTTGATCGCAGCGGCGGTGGTGGGCGTCGGCTCTGCGACTTTTCACCCGGAGGCCTCTCGCATTGCCCGGCTGGCGTCGGGTGGGCGCTTTGGCACCGCACAATCGACCTTTCAGGTGGGCGGCAACACCGGCTCGGCCATAGGTCCCTTGCTGACCGCAGCCATCGTCATTCCCTATGGACAGCCCGCAGTGGCCTGGTTCATGGTGGTTGCTCTGGTTGCTATCTTCGTTCTATATAGACTCACAATTTGGGTACGTCAGCACGGAACAGCCCAAGCCAAGGCTCTGTCAAAAAGCCACGGCGAGGGACTGGACCGCGCTGGCGTAATACGTGCGGTGTCCGTCATCTGCGTGCTGATGTTTGCAAAGTTTGTCTACATCGCATCATTCACCAACTACTTCACCTTCTACCTGATCGAGCGCTTTGAGCTCAGCGTCCAGTCCAGCCAGCTGTTTCTCTTCATGTTCCTGGCCTCAGTCGCCGCCGGTACTTTCGCCGGCGGACCTGTTGGAGACCGGATTGGCCGTAAGGCCGTCATTTGGATATCGTTCCTTGGTGTGGCCCCGTTCGCACTCGCGTTACCGCACGTTGGCCTGGTCTGGACAGGCATCCTCGCCATCGTTATCGGCCTGGTGATGTCATCCGCTTTTGCCGCTCTGGTGGTTTATGCACAGGAGGCCGTACCCGGTCGGGTGGGACTCGTATCCGGGCTGATGTTTGGACTGATGTTCGGGGTCGGCGGCATTGGCGCAGCCGCACTCGGTGACCTGGCAGACATCCACGGCATCGTGTGGGTCTATGGCGTGACCTCTTTTCTGCCTCTGCTTGGCATTGCGACCGCCTTTCTTCCAGAAACGCGACGCAAGAAGTCATAGGGCTGCGCCACTGGGGCTCTCCTCAGTGCGTTTGCTGGCGGAATGGCTAACGGCTGGTTGTGGCTCGATGACAAGAGCCTCAGGTCAACCCGTTTCTGTCGTTCGGCCATCGGCAGCTGTGCAGCGATTGCTGCTGCTCGTATCCGCAGGCTGAACTACCGGTCACCACCTCATAGCGGTCATTCAGAGCGCCAAGACAGTCACTTCTCCAATGGATGCTTTCAGGTCAGTAGCAGCCCCTCGCTAACAGGCTGTCCTCGGGATGCTGGAAGTCCGCTATCTCGGCCCGCGAATAGGTGTTATCGACCCAAAACAGATATTGCGCTTGCTCCAAAGGAGTTGTTCACTCAATGCTCAAAACGCACACTTAAGCTCCGTGAGCGAACACTGCGAAAAATAGCGCATCCCTCCTGACATTTTAATCCCCCACCAACTTTCGATGGCAGCATCTTCTTGCCACTGAGGCGGGTGCGGAAAGAGTGATGTGGTCTGCTTGCTCGTAGACTTAAGCAATGCATAAACATGACGATCCCACAGCGCCGCTTTATTTAACCCAGCGCCAAGCGGATGAGATGGATGCTGTTGATGACAGCGGGCTCTCGGACTACTTGTCTGATCTCGCGCCCGAAATTGGCTGGATCATCATCTTCTTCAACTCGCTGGAAGATGAGGTATCAACTTGCATTCGTGAAGCCATTCTTCGGGATGCTTTGCAAGATGAGCGCATGGATGTTTTTCTCGCAGGCATGCTGTTTTCTGCAAAGGCACGAGCACTTCTCGACCTGTACGGTCAAATGATCGAGCATGGCGGCTTAGAGATTACTCATGAGGATTTACGTAAGGTGGACGTGCTGCTCACTGAGTGTGCGACTCGGCGAAATGAGTACGCACATGCAGATTGGATTGGAATGAAGCTTGATGGGTACGTGCGCGTCAAGCAGCAGTCCAAACGCACCGGCATTAGCTACCGCTGTAAACGCTATGACTTAGCGCGAGTACAGGGTGATGTGGAATTCATCAGTAAAGCACGTGATGAGCTCTATGAGTTCAACGAGCGGTTGTGGGATCAGCTCCGTGCGCATGGGCAAGTACCAGTCGAGCAACGATAGTCGCGAACCAGCGACGAGGTCTACCATTGGCCGAGGCACTGGATCAGGCCAACCCCCAGGCAGCCATCTAGGACAGTACCTCCAAACTGTCATTCAGGAAATGTGGCGAATAAGTTGTAATGCGGGAGGGGCAACCTACACCCGAGAAATGATAAAAGCCCCAACTCCATCAAGAAGCCAGGGCTTTTAACTGATTTTTAAATCCACTTAGGGTACTACTGTAACCGACATCGCGTTAACCCCCAGCATCGTTAAAACATTAAACAAAGCTGCACCGATTAAACTGATATTAATACCCATATTTTCACCTGATTCCTTTCCAGCATCACTAGATGCCTGTGTGAATGATTGAAGTTTTAGCGCTACGAACGCCAGAAAAACTACCATTGCAAAGAGACCGGGAGAAAACGCAATTGCGAGAGTCGAACTCGTGGTTGCACCCATTACCCTAAGTGGACTTGGGATAATGCATTATATCCAAAAATATTTTTATTTGCAACAACAATCATCAAGAAAATTGAAGGAGTTGAATAATATTTACTTCGATGCGTTAAAACTAATTGACTCTTGGTCGTCAACAAAAAATTGGCCTAGAGTCTGTTAATGTAATTCAACGAATATCGTCGTTTGGCCGATAGCACCAGTTGCCTCGCTGAGAGCTGACCTCTTCGAACTGGCTCGCGTGGCGGGGTGTCTGCTTCCTAGCGCATACGTGTGCTCACACTATCGGCCAATAGCCGACCTTCAGAGGCACCTCAAATTGCCGCTTCGATAGCTAAGCATCCAGAGAGTTGCATTTCGACTCCTACAATTCGAATTTCTCAAAAAGGAGGCACGGACATGAGCCTTACTCAAGATCAGCATCGCATCTGGGTGTCCAGCTTCTTCAAATCCAAGGTCAAAGAATTTGATTTTTGCTTGCGCTCCGTCGTGGAGTGCTGCGATCAATCAATGGATAGGTTTCACAAAGGGCAGCAAGGTAACGAACAAACAGAAAGCAGAATCGTCTATGCGTTCTCAGCGTTTAGCAATACGGTTCAATCTCTTAAAGATGCGGGCTCAACATTTCTCAAACCAAAGATTGCTTGGAGCGACATTGAAGGCTTGCGACATGGAACGTTTATATGGCTCAGCAGAAATGCAGCTACTCATGATGGCAATCCAGTGATCAGCGGGTGGACTGAAGGGCGATACTTTGTGCCTAAAGACATTCATCGGTTTGATTCTTCAGGCAAGCTGATTGAAATTCTCGCACCGACTGTGGACGCAGCCCAATTTTGTCTTGAGTTCGCAAAAGATTTCAGCAATTTTCTCGTGTTACGTCTTGACTCGCTTGGTCACATAGAAGCTCCAAGAACGAGTATTGAAGATATAGAGAAAGCTTTGGAGTCACCGATGGTGCCTGCCTTCGCTCGCCAGCTATTTAATGCGCAGAAGTCAGAGATTGAGCGTGCTCTCATGTTAGTAAAAAGTGAGCCAACTGGTGATGCAATCACTTTGTTGCGTGCAATCGTGACATATTGCGAGACTCGTCTTCAACCTGAATTTTCATCACGAATCAGACCATCTGAATTGCTTTAGGCATTGGTGACTCTGAACAGCTGCAATGGGTCAGTCAGCGACAGTCGCAGATCGGCCATAAGCCGTCATTCCTTCCTTGGTCTTTGGACGACTTGCAACAAGCCCCAATCTCGAAATTTTTAGGTTTGCCTAAAAATTGCTTGCGATTGCTCACTTTCATAAATCCGAATAGATTCATTTTTATGAGAACGACAGGATTTTCTGTCTGTCGTCTAAATCTAGTTAGCCTGCATCGAACGGCTGATTTTCTTACCCAACTGCTCCAAGTCTACTGAGATGAGTCCTCCGAACGAAAGCGCAATCCGCGACTACCTAGCGACACATCTTGAACTCATCGAGACAGGACTGACCTTGGTCGCCCGTGAGCACTATTTGAGGAATTCTGTTGGCGCATCGGGATTCCTGGATATTTTCGCCCGGGCGGCAAACGGGCAGCTACTCATCATTGAAATCAAACGTACTAACGCTGCCGCTCGCGAGGCCATACAGGAACTGTTCAAGTACGCGACTCTGCTTCGGAAAAACTACTTGGTTCGAGATGTTGACTATCGACTTATCGTCTTGTCAGTTGAATGGCACGAGCTGCTCACACCTTATTCAGAGTTAGCCCATCGGGCACCGTATGAATTGTCGGCAGGGACCATAGTTCTTGACCAAGACGGGCTACCAACCAGAATCGAACCTGTGGTACCTCTGCCTACCGTGGCTCAGCGTAGATTTTCAAAACGCCAGTTCCTTTGGCGCTTTGCTGATGAAGCCGGCGCCATTGCGGCGGTGCCGTTAATTTCAGATCACATGCATCGAGTAGGACTAAAAGATTTTGTACTCATACGAACTCGGTCAAACGATCCTCGGATCATCGAAAAAGGATTCGTATATTTCGCTCAGCAAGAACTGAGTTTGGCTGAGTATCGAGAAAGGATTCATGCCTTACTGGATGATGAGGCATTTGAAGATTTCGAGAACAACCTGTCCGATCTGAGCGAAGAGGAGGATCAACTTGGGGAGTCTGCCGACCAGGTTTGGCTGCCCGGATACGATGAGCTCTTTGGCCGGATCAACTCCGACCACTCCGAAATATCCCATCCCGAGAAGGCCGCATATTGGTTCGCGGAAGGGGCACAAAGCTCTATCTGTATCGAACGCTTCGGTCGATTCCGCGACGATGGAATTTCTGATGAAACAATAGTCACCGAAATAATCGGGCGGGACGGAATATCTGATTACCATCTTGATCTTACCGCTCGAACAGACTCGCCACCTCAGATCGAGGCACTAACGAAGGCAGCAGAAAATATCTTCTTCTTCAACAACGATTGGCGAGGGGCTTGCAGAGATCTAATAGCCTATGCGCAACGTACGGGTCCGGCAACTGTAAGACTCACAGCTTTCAGTAACGAAGATATTCTGAGGTCGATCGCGGGAACGGCATTTGGCTATCCCGGATTTTTGCCGACGTTCCGACTTGATATCGACCGACCTACGAAAAAGCGCGAACGGTTCATTGGTCTTCCTGAGTGGGATGGAACCGCTCCAGACTTCGATAAAGTGCTGTCGTCACATTTTGGCAACGACCCATTCACCTATTTCATTACGCACCACTTTGGCGAACATCGCAGCAGCAATATCGACGTCATGAAAGAACTGGGGTTACGGTACTCAGTCTTTAGGGAAGAGGAAAGTGGGCCTGAGCGAGTTCGCATTCAAGGCTCTTCAGTCGTTGTGTCGCCGCACCCTATTAAGGGCTCCCTCCCAAGCCTAATAGAAGAAAATGTCGAAGAGGTTCATAAGATCGTGGCGATGTTCATGGAGCACGATCAGGGGTTTGCAAGGACCGTCACTGAATGGGTCAATAGAGATGAACCAGATGCAGGCTAACCCATCACTCCACCGGACCTGCACGAAAAGCCGCGCAGGCCGGTGAATTCAAACGTTAGTGGATGTCCGCTTTGGGTTGATAGCGCCAGTTCAGCAGGCTCCAAAGCAGTCACTTGGTGTTCGTCACACTCCAGCGACAGCTTTGAGATGTAGAGCAGACTTTCTCGAAAGTCTTGGCTCAATGACTGCTCTGGGCAACAACAGTCATTGGAATTACTGAGGTGAGCGACGGCAACCAGCCTAAAGCCGTCGCTTGTGGCAATGCATCAGAGGGCTGCTCTTGGCCGATTGGCGGCTGTCGTTGGCTTCCCAAACAGGTTCAGGATATCAAAGAGCTGCTGCAAGAAGCTCCGCTGCAAGACCAATGAATACTGATCGACTTCTTTGCTCAGTGGTGTGCCAGCTGTCATATGATCAAAAAGAATAGCTTTGGCCGCTCCAAAGTCTAAGCGTGTTTGCGGCAGATGCCAGTCATTGGCCCCGATGCTCCACACAACGCCTCCCAAGACGCGGGTCTTGCTCAAGGGCAAGCGCTGGCCTGGGCAGCAGTTCCAGTCTTGATCGGATTGCTCCTGATGTCGGGGAACGCTGTGCTCTACGCATGGTGGATGAACTCTGTGCAGCCAGCTTCTTAGAAAAACTCAATACAGCAGGCACACCATGACAAGCATTGGTCCACTTCCTATTCGTCCTCTCATGGTTTTAGCGGCATTTGTGGTCGGGTGGTTCATTTCAAGAGTGCTCGCCAAACGGAAAACCTCTGCAGAACGCTATAAGTCAGCAGGTAGCTTGGTGTACAGCAGTTTGCTTGTGGGGCTCGTCACTGCAAGGCTGGCCCACATTGCACGCTGGAGCGAAGAATATTTGTCATCTCCCATGTCTTTGCTGGCGATTGGCGATGGCGGCTACCTGTGGTGGGCAGGCGTAGCTGCCGGGCTGGCATTCATGTACTGGCGGACCATGAAGCAGCGTGACTTGCGCCAAGCGGTTTTTACGGGGGCTGCAGCGGGCATCCTTACCTGGTTCCTGGCCAGCGCTGTCCTGGAAGCTGCGCAGCGTCAAGCAGCGCCTTTGCCAGATTTAGAGCTGCTGTCGCTGACTGGTCAACCCACTGCACTGCATAGCCTCAAGGGCCAGCCTGTCGTCCTGAACCTGTGGGCCAGCTGGTGCCCACCTTGCCGCCGTGAAATGCCTGCGTTTGAGCAAGCCCAGAAAAAATTCCCTGACACTGTGTTCGTGATGGTCAATCAAGGTGAAAAACCTGAGCAAGTCGTGCGTTTTCTTCAAGCGCAAGGCTTGGATCTGTCTCATGTGCTGCTCGACCCCTCTTCCAGTGCCATGAAGACTCTAGGCGCGCAGGGTCTGCCGAGCACCTACTTCTTTGATGCCCAGGGCCAGCTGGCGTATGCCCACGTGGGCGAGCTCACCCTCGGTGCGATCAGCAGCATTCTCTCCAGTCGCAACTCGCACTCTGATCACCAGCTCACCCCTCAAGCACAGCGAGCACCTCAGTAAAGCACTCCTTGATGCCGCTTGCTTGGTCCGGATGTCGGGGCCTGGATCATTGCTGGAACACACACCCCCCAAGCGTTGACGTCTGCCACAGCGCACAGAGCAGGGCTTTTTCTCGAGCTGTCTAGTGTTCCATGAAATACCTGCAGGCAAGCCATTCACTCGATGTGCTCAGGCTCTGCTGCCGCATTCACTGACAGCACATAAAGCCACTGGTGCCCCGGGGGGTCTGCAAGGCCTGCGGGGCTTTTTTGCGTCTGCGGCCCATTGATCAGCCGCTGATCGCTTTTGCAAACGCCCTGCTCCTTAGATGCCTGCGATGACTTTCTGGTCTTTTTATCTGCAGCAGAATAAATATTGAATGATAATAATTCTCAATCAATTGATGCTGCGCAAGATTTGGCATCCGCACTCCACAAGAACCGCCTGCATATGCAAGCCACCAACATTTTCCTCGCTTTGGACCCGCACACTGCACAGGACGACAGCACTTTGCACGCTTGGGAGCAACTTGCAAGGCGCGCCCTGCAGTTCAGCCAGCACGGCAAGATAGAAAGCGCTATGGCTTTGCAGATCAACGCACTGCAGGTGGCGGCACGCCTTCTGGTCGGTCCAATGCTGTATGCACACCCTGACCGCTGCATGGCTGCCTGGGTGGTGAGCCACCATAACGTTGCCCAGTTGCTGGAACAGCGCCAGCAACTGGTGCTCGCGCTGGATTACCTGTGTGATGCACACATCGGGCTGCGCAGCATACAAAGCGCTCCAGCCACAGCCCCCGAGGTGCAGCAGGCTGCCTTGCGCCACATGCGCGAAACCCACGCTGCCCTGCTGCAGTGGCACTCCCGCTACGGCAGCTGCACCTGCATTGATGCCGTTTTGCGTGCTCCCGAGCCCGGGCAACCTGACAGTGCTTGCTTTGCACCATCGACACCAAGCATTCGTTTCCCCTCCAGCCATCTGCACTGATGGCCATGCTCTCTAACTGAAAGCTTCAACATGACCCTTCACACCCTGCCCACACTGCCGTATGCCTTTGACGCGCTGGAGCCGCATATTGATGCGCAAACCATGGAGATTCACTACACCAAACACCATCAGGCGTATGTCAACAACCTGAATGCAGCGTTGAAAGACACCGCCCATGCCGATGAACCGGTGGAGCAACTGATTGCCGACCTGTCCCGTCTGCCCGAAGGCATACGCGCGGCTGTGCGCAACAACGGTGGCGGACACGCCAACCACAGCCTGTTCTGGACTGTGATGACCCCTGCCGGGCAGGGTGACGCAGGCCCGACAGATCAACTGGCCCAGGCCATACAAGCAGACCTGGGAGGTATGGACGCATTCAAGGCCGCATTCACACAGGCTGCGCTCACGCGCTTTGGCAGTGGCTGGGCGTGGCTGGTCGTCAACGCGCAAGGCACCCTGGCGATTGAAAGCAGTGGCAATCAGGACAGCCCGCTCATGCAAGGTATTGGTTCGGGCTCTACGCCCATACTGGGGCTGGACGTGTGGGAGCACGCCTACTACCTCAAGTACCAAAATCGTCGCCCCGAATACATCGCCGCGTTTTACAACGTCATTGACTGGGCCGAAGTTTCCCGTCGCTTTGCCGCCGCCCGAAATGCCCCACAAGGCTAAGCAGGTACGACCATTACTTCAAAGAGCATGTGCATGAAGAAACACCCCGCAGCCATTGACGATTCGCACCCACGCCTGCGCTCGCCTGTGGAGGTGCGTCACAGCATCAGGCTGTGGATCGGGCTGACCATCATGATGGTTGGCGTCTGGGCTGTGTGCCACCAATTCTGGGTTTATGCACAAAACCATCCGGTGGTTCTGCAGGCACTGGCTGGTGGCTCTGCTGCAGCCCTTGCAACAGCCCTGGGAACAGTGCCCGTCATGCTGTCGCAGCGCATGTCCGAGCGCACGCAAGACACTCTCTTTGGCTTCGGGGCCGGGGTCATGCTGGCCGCCTGCGCTTTCTCACTCATCTTGCCGGGGCTGGAGGCTGTCCGCAGCCAGGGCATGTTTGGGGGCAGCGGCTGGGCGGCAGGTGGTGTGATTGGTTCTGCCATCTTGCTGGGTGCGCTGGCTCTGATGGTCATGGACAAGATGCTGCCCCATGAGCACTTCATCAAAGGCCGTGAGGGGCTGGATGTAGATGCTGCGCGCAAACTGCAGCGCACCTGGCTGTTTGTGTTTGCCATTGCCCTGCACAACCTGCCCGAAGGCCTGGCCATTGGCGTTGGCTACGCCAGCGGCAGTGCGGCGGGCAATGCGCTGGCCACAGGGATTGCCATTCAGGACGTGCCCGAGGGGCTGGTGGTAGCGGTTGCCCTGCTCGCTGCAGGCTACAGCCGCAAGCTTTCCGTGCTGCTGGGCATGCTCAGTGGCTTGATTGAACCCGTCGGTGCGGTGCTGGGTGCAGCCATTGTCAGCACCTCCTTGAGCATTTTGCCTTGGGGTCTGGGCTTTGCTGCAGGTGCCATGCTGTTTGTGATCAGCCACGAAATCATTCCGGAATCACACCGCAAAGGCCATGAAACCTATGCCACTGGCGGACTCATGCTGGGCTTTGTGCTGATGATGATCATGGACACCTCGCTGAGCTGAGCTGAGCTGAGTGCGTACACAGCCACAGCTTGTCTGGGAAAATTCAGTGACAAGCGGTAATCTATTACGCAAAGCTCGGACGGGGTGGACATGCCCCGAGGGGCTATACCCTGCATAGTCAAATCCTGTTTCCCTATTCCAACAAACCCGGAGGTTGCCATGTTCTATCGATATTTTTTAGGCAGTATTGCAGCTGCGTCCCTGATCGGTTGTGCAGGCACTTACAAAGGCATTTCTGCCACCGCAGAGCTTGAGCCCACCGCAGGCAATGCGGTCACGGGCAAGGTGCACTTCAGCCAGCACGAGCACGGCGTGGTCAAGGTATCGGGCCAGGTCAGTGGCCTCAAGCCCAATTCCGAGCATGGCTTTCACATCCACGAAAAAGGCGATTGCAGCAGCCCCGACGGCACCAGCGCAGGCGGGCACTTCAACCCTGCAGCCAGCGCGCACGGCAAGCATGGCCAAACGGCCAGCCATGCGGGGGACTTACCCAGCCTGCGGGCCAATGCCAATGGCCTGGCCATCGTGCAGTTTGAGTCCACTCAGCTGGCACTGGGCAAAGGTGAACGCGACATTCTGGGCAAAGGCTTGATCGTGCACGCCAACCCCGATGACTTTCAGACCCAGCCGACTGGCAATGCGGGGGCACGTTTGGCCTGCGGCGTGATTGAGCGCCAGTAAGCAACCAGCCCAGTGGGCTGGACACTGCACCTTCACTGCCCAGTAACACCATGTTTTAGTCGCTTGACGTCCATTCAGCCTGTGTGCAGCGCTCCTTTTTTAAAAGAGCTCAGGTTTTTGGATGGCGTCAAGCATTAGTCCATGCCTACAGCGTAGCTTTGCACACGCATCGACGCGCAGCTTCCACCATCGCACAATCGCGCTCATCGTTGCTGCCTGCTTTTTTTGTGCAATCTACAAAATCATCGTTTACCGCCCTCACGCTGGGTGCTTTGGGCGTCGTCTATGGCGACATAGGCACCAGCGTTCTGTACGCTCTCAAGGAAGTTTTTAACTCCGGCCATGTCTCGCTCACCACCCAGCACGTCTACGGCGTACTGTCGCTGGTGGTGTGGACTGTCACGGTCATTGTTTCCCTCAAATACGTCACCCTGGTGCTGCGCGCTGACAACCGCGGCGAAGGGGGCCTGGTGGCCATGCTGGCGCTGGCTGCGCACGCTGTAGAAGGGCACCCTCGCCTGCGCCGCTACCTGATGGCGATTGGCATTTTCGGCACCTGTCTGTTTTATGGCGATGGTGTCATTACGCCTGCCATCTCGGTGCTCTCGGCTGTTGAAGGCCTGGCGGTCATTTCGCCCAACCTGTCGTCAGCCATTTTGCCGCTGACGCTGGGCATCTTGTTCGTGCTGTTTGCCGTGCAAAAACGCGGCACCGCAGGGATTGGGCGCTGGTTTGGCCCCATCATGCTGCTGTGGTTCCTGAGTCTGGCCGCGCTGGGCATCTGGCACATCGTGCAGCTGCCCCAGATTTTGTGGGCACTCAGCCCCCACTATGCGCTGGCTTTCATTGCCGAAGAGCCGGGCACTGCCTTTTTGCTGCTGGGTGCCGTGGTGCTTTGCGTGACGGGTGCCGAGGCCTTGTATGCCGATCTGGGCCACTTTGGCAAACGCCCCATTCGCCAGGCCTGGTTCAGCGTGGCCATGCCTGCGCTACTGATCAACTACCTGGGTCAGGGGGCGCTGCTGCTGCAACAACCCGATGCCGTCAGCAACCCCTTCTTTGCCATGGCACCGCGCGCCATGCTGCTGCCCCTGGTGGTGCTGGCTACAGCTGCCACCGTGATTGCGTCTCAGGCCCTGATTACCGGCGCCTTCAGCGTGACCAAACAAGTCATCCAGCTGGGCTATCTGCCGCGCCTGCAGGTGCTGCATACCAGCGAAACCGATACCGGCCAGATCTACCTGCCTCTGGTGAACTGGGGCCTGTGCGCCGGTATTGCGCTGGCAGTCATCTTTTTCCAGTCGTCTGGCGATCTGGCTGCAGCCTACGGCATTGCCGTAACGCTGGACATGCTGATCACCACGGTGCTGACGTTCTTTGTCGTGCGCTGGGGCTGGAAGTACCCGCTGCTCCCAACTGCTGCGGCAACGCTGTTCTTTCTGGTCGTGGATGTGAGCTTTTTTGCCTCCAACCTCATCAAGCTGCCTGATGGGGGCTGGTTCCCCCTGGCCATTGGTGCAGGCATGTTTGTGCTGATGCGCACCTGGCACACAGGCCGTCAGCTGGTACAAAGCGCCATGCAGCCGCATGCGCTGTCACTGGCCGAGTTTTTGCAAATGCTGCGCCGTGACAGCGTTACGCGCGTGGCAGGCACAGCTGTTTTTCTGTCGTCGCAATCGGGCACGGTGCCCAGCGCCTTGCTGCACAACCTCAAGCACAACAAGGTGCTGCACGCCCGCAACGTGTTTGTTACGGTGCGCCACCATGAGCTGGCCCACATTCCCCCTGCACACCGCGCCACGGCGCACGATCTGGGCCATGACTGCTGGCAGGTGCTGCTGCACTTTGGCTTTATGGATGACCCGCACGTGCCCAACGCTCTGTCCATGCTCACACAGCGCGGGGAGCTGCCGTCCACATCCATCATGGAAACCAGCTACTTCCTCTCGCGCGACATCATCGTGCCCCAGCGCGGCCATGGCATGGCCCTGTGGCGTGAAAAGCTGTTTGCCCAGATGTACCGCAACGCGGGCTCAGCGGCCGACTTTCTGCACCTGCCCCATCGCAACGTGGTGGAGCTGGGCAGCCAGATTGTGATTTAGGGCCGCGGCACGGCGGCTCCTTGCAGGGCACAGGGTTAGTCACCTGTGCCCATCTGACGCCCGGGCTTGGCACTGCAGCACCAATTTGGTGAAATGCAGCCACACCAAGACCCATACCCAACGTCAGACCGGAAAGGAGCTGCCATGTCCACATGGATGGTGCTGCGCCGCATGCTGTGTGCAGCGTTTGCCGCAGCCTGCGCCACCGTGGCATTGGCCAGTGATTTGACGCTGGCCAACACCTACCGCCCTGACATCGATGTACGCGCCTATTGGGTCAGCGAAAAATACGACGGCATTCGCGCCCACTGGGATGGCAAGCAGCTGCGCAGCCGACAGGGTGTGCCGATTGATGCGCCCGCATGGTTTACCCAGCACTGGCCTGCACAGCCCATGGACGGCGAGCTGTGGGCCGGGCGTGAGCAGTTTGCAGCCGTGCAATCGAGTGTGGGCCAGGGCCGCAAAGACGAGGCTGGCTGGCGCGCACTGCGCTACATGGTGTTTGACCTGCCCGCGCACAGCGGCCCCTTTGCACAGCGCCAGCAAGCGCTGCAAAAACTGGTGGCAGCCATTGGCAAGGACTGGGTGCAGGCTGCTGCGCAATGGCAGGTTGCCAGCCATGAGGCGCTGATGCGGCAATTGCGCACCGTGAGCGCAGCCGGGGCTGAGGGGCTGATGCTGCGCCACGCTGACAGCCCTTACCGAGCAGGCCGCAGCGATGACCTCATCAAGCTCAAACTGTTTGAAGATGCCGAGGCCGTAGTGGTGGCCCACCTGCCCGGCAAAGGCAAATACCAGGGCATGACAGGTGCGCTGCTGGTGCAAATGCCCAGCGGCCAGCGCTTCAAGATTGGCAGTGGCTTGAGCGATGCCGACCGCGCCCAGCCGCCCGCCATGGGCAGCACCATCACCTACCGTTTTAACGGCAGCCACCCCAGTGGCCTGCCAAGGTTTGCCCGCTACTGGCGGGTGCGCAGTGACACTGCCCTGCAGCAGAAACAATAAAAAGAGAGCTACCAGCGCTTACACACTATAGTTTTCAGATAGTTTTATATCTAAAAACCAAGCAGCATAAGCGTTAGCAGCTCTCTTTATTAAAGGCTTCAATCCCAAGCCTTGATGGACTGGTCAGTCTTTATTTAGCCGCAGCACCTGTGGATTTGGCCGCTGGCTTGCGCACTTGCGAACGTGCACGGGGCTTGACCGCCGCAGATTTTTCTTCTGCCACGCAATCTGCGTAAAAGTGCACGACACCGCTGTCGTCCGTAATCTCCACCAGACCGTGGATATCGGTTTCAAAGCCCGGGCACTCTTTGGCAAAGTCACGCGCAAACAGCAAGTAATCCACGATCTTCTTGTTGAAGACTTCGCCGGGAATCAGCAGCGGAATGCCCGGTGGGTAAGGCGTCACCAGACCCACCGTGGTACGGCCAACCAGGTGGTCGATCTCTACACGCTCGGTCTTGCGCTGGGCAATGTGTGCATAGGCATCCGAAGGCTTCATGGCGGGCTTGAGGTCCGACAGATACATCTCGGTGGTCAGGCGCGCAATGTCGTACTTGGCGTACATCTGGTGCACGTGCTGGCACAGATCGCGCAGGCCCATGCGCTCATAGCGGCGGAACTGCTGGCAGAACTCGGGCAGGATGCGCGTGAGCGGCTGGTTGCGGTCGTAGTCGTCCTTGAACTGCTGCAGCGCAGTGAGCATGGTGTTCCAGCGGCCCTTGGTAATGCCAATGGTAAACATGATGAAGAACGAGTACAGGCCCGTCTTCTCCACCACCACACCATGCTCTGCCAGGTACTTGGTCACGATCGAGGCGGGAATGCCGGTGTCGGCAAAGTCGCCATCCAGATCCAGACCGGGCGTCACGATGGTGGACTTGATGGGGTCCAGCATGTTGAAGCCATCGGCCAGATCGCCAAAGCCATGCCAGTTGTCGAACTCTTTACCGTTCTTTTTCTTGGCTTTGGACTTGGGCGTGGCGTCCTTGCCGCGAATGATCCAGTCCTCGGCACGGCCCACACCTTCTTCGGCGAGCTTTTCGGGGCCCCAGACTTCAAACCACCAGTCGTCGTCACCAAATTCGTCGTCCACCTTGCGCATGGCGCGGCGGAAATCGAGCGCTTCCACAATCGACTCTTCCACCAGCGCAGTGCCCCCGGGCGGCTCCATCATGGCGGCAGCCACATCGCAGCTGGCAATGATGCTGTACTGCGGGCTGGTCGAGGTGTGCATCAGGTACGCCTCGTTGAACAGGTGGTGATCGAGCTTTTCGTTTTGCGAGTCCTGCACCAGCACATGCGAAGCCTGGCTGATACCGGCCAGCAGCTTGTGAATGGACTGCGTGGCATACACCACCGACTCTTTCGGGCGCTGGCGCTTTTTGCCCATGGCGTGGTAAGTGCCGTAGAAGGGGTGGAACGCCGCATGGGGCAGCCACGCCTCATCAAAGTGCAGGTTGGCCACATAGCCGTCCAGCATGTTCTTGATGGTTTCGGTGTTGTAGAGCACGCCGTCGTAGGTGGACTGCGTCAGCGTCAGCACACGGGGCTTGGCCTTTTTGGCATCCACCCCCTTGAGCAGCGGGTTGGCGGCAATCTTGGCCTGAATGGATTCCACGCTGAATTCGCTTTGCGGAATCGGACCAATAATGCCGAAATGGTTGCGCGTAGGCTTCAAGAACACCGGAATCGCACCCGTCATGATGATGGAGTGCAGGATGGACTTGTGGCAATTGCGGTCCACCACCACCACATCGCCCGGAGCCACAGTGTGGTGCCAGACAATCTTGTTGGAAGTGGATGTGCCGTTGGTCACAAAGTAGCAGTGATCGGCATTGAAAATGCGCGCTGCATTGCGCTCTGACTCGCCAATGGCGCCATTGTGGTCCAGCAGCTGGCCCAGCTCCTCCACCGCATTGCACACGTCAGCGCGCAGCATATTCTCACCGTAGAACTGGTGGTACATCTGGCCCACAGGGCTCTTCAAGAACGCAACACCACCCGAGTGACCGGGGCAGTGCCAGCTGTACGAGCCATCTTCGGCGTAATCCAGCAGTGCCTTGAAGAACGGTGGCTGCACACTTTCCAGATAGTTCTTGGCTTCACGGATGATGTGCTTGGCCACAAACTCCGGTGTGTCCTCAAACATGTGAATGAAGCCGTGCAGTTCACGCAAAATGTCGTTGGGCAGATGGCGTGCCGTTTTGGTTTCGCCGTAAATGTAGATCGGCACTTCCTCATTCTTGCGGCGCACTTCACCAATGAAATTGCGCAGGCTGTGAATGATGGGATCATCATTGTCGCCAGTCAGCTCCTCGTCGTCGATCGACAAGATAAAGGCACTGGCGCGACTTTGTTGCTGCGCAAACTGGCTCAGGTCACCGTAACTGGTGACACCCAAGACCTCAAAACCTTCAACCTCAATGGCCTGTGCCAGGGCGCGAATGCCCAAACCAGACGTGTTGTCGGAGCGGTAATCCTCGTCGATGATGACGATGGGAAAACGGAATTTCATGCGCAACCCTTTGCAATCGGGGATCAATAAAAGTCAGATAGGCGCGCAGTGTAAGTAATATCGCAGTCAAGACTGCAATTTGCAGACGCTTTTCCTACATTTACAGGCAGTTTCATGACACTGCCATCAACAAGACAAGGGAGTCGATACATGGAGGACAGTAATTTGTGGTGGATCCTGACGGGTATCACCATTGCCGCCGAGCTGCTCACAGGGGGTATCTACCTCTTGATGATTGCACTGGGCATGGCAGCCGGTGCCGTGGCTGCGCATCTGGGGCTGGACATGCCCATTCAGATCAGCACTGCAGCCATCGTAGGCGTGCTGTCGGTCATGCTGTGCCGCCGCATACGTGGCCGCCGCATGCCAGAGCTGCCCGCTGCCGCCAACCCCGACTTGAATCTGGATATTGGCGAGACCGTACATGTCCCCGAATGGAACAGCGACGGCACCGCCCGCATTCCCTACCGCGGCAGCCAGTGGACCGTGGTACTGCGCCCCGGCAGCATGCCCGCAGCAGGCCTGCACCGCGTGATTGAAGTGCAAGGCAACCGCCTGATCGTAGACAAGGCCTGAGCGCCCTCTTTTTTTCAACCCGTTTTTTCTTCTCTTATAAGGCTTAGACCATGGAAATCGCCATTGTCGGTTTAGTGATAGCTGCCATCTTTGTCAGCATGTCCGTCAAAATCGTTCCCCAGCAACACGCATGGATCAAGGAGCGCTTCGGCAAATACGCAGGCACCCTCAGCCCCGGTTTGCGCATCATCATTCCGTTCATCGAGAAAGTCTCGTACAAGCACAGCCTCAAGGAAATTCCACTGGACGTTCCCAGCCAAGTCTGTATTACGCGTGACAACACACAGCTGCAGGTCGACGGCATCCTGTACTTTCAAGTCACCGACCCCATGCGCGCCAGCTACGGCTCGTCCAACTACATCATGGCGGTGACACAACTGGCGCAAACCTCGCTGCGCAGCGTGATCGGCAAACTGGAGCTGGACAAGACCTTTGAAGAGCGCGACATGATCAACGCGCAAGTGGTCAACGCCATTGACGAAGCCGCCCTGAACTGGGGCGTCAAGGTGCTGCGCTATGAAATCAAGGATTTGACACCGCCCGCCGAAATTCTGCGCGCCATGCAGGCCCAGATCACCGCTGAACGTGAAAAGCGCGCCTTGATTGCCGCCTCTGAAGGCCGCCGCCAGGAGCAAATCAACATTGCCACCGGCGAACGCGAAGCGTTCATCGCCCGCTCTGAAGGTGAAAAGCAAGCCGCAATCAATAAAGCCCAGGGTGAAGCTTCGGCCATCACCACCGTGGCTGAGGCCACCGCGCAAGCGCTGGAGCGTGTGGCTATTGCCATTCAGCAACCCGGTGGCGAGCAGGCTGTGCAACTGAAAGTGGCTGAAAGCGCTGTGGATGCCTACAGCAAGGTCGCCAAAGACGCCAACACCACCCTCATCGTGCCCAGCAATATCTCTGAAGTCTCGGGCCTCATCGCCTCTGCCATGCGCGTGGTTCAGCAAGGCGCACGCAACTAACTTCGTTTTTTTAGGTGCAATAGGCCTTTAAAGCCAGTCACCTCTAAAAAACAGGTTAGAATTTCAGCTTCGGAAGGGTGGATGAGTGGCTTAAGTCGCACGCCTGGAAAGCGTGTGTGGGTTAATCCCCACCGCGGGTTCGAATCCCGCCTCTTCCGCCAAGAAATGAAGCCCCGTCTAGCAATAGACGGGGCTTTTATTTTTATCCCCCTTCCTGCCTGCCATCAATTAGCTGATTGTTCCGTACTGGATCGAACTCAACCGGCCATCTGTTGAGACACCGGCAGCATCTCCATTGCATTTTTTCAATCTCATACCACTAGCTTGGCCGAACTATCAGGCCTGCCACCAGCCATACAAAGCCTGAGCTTCACCGCTCAGGCTTTTTTGTATCCAGACTTCTGCTGGGAGTTGTTGCACAAATCACCGTATCGCAAGGCGTACTTCAGTCGCACTGACGAGCGAAGTACGCTGCCGCTTTTTTTCAGGATGTCACGCTCCTCGGTGACCCGCTTGAACTCAGCCTTCAAGCGACACATCTCTTCACTTTGGCCGGCTTGCTCTAAGCGTTGTGCCGCAGGAATTTGCTGCAGGCGAATTCACTTGTACAGGCCTTGTTCCAAGATTTGTTTAACGGCCTCAATTGAATGCTTCTGGGTAGCGCTGTGCGTTCATATGGACTCCTATTTAAACGAAATATGTCCCATCTCCCCCAAGTCAGGACAAAATAATGGGGGAGCTAAATACTCATTAACCAATTTTAAATTTATCATAGCTATTATTTCCAAAAACTTACAGGATTGGCTCGAACAACAAAACCATTTGACGAAACCCCAATTGCGATATTTTGCTCAACGCCATTATTATATGCCCATGGGAAATTCAGTTGAATTAATAACCATCAGTCATGTTTGATGAGGCCGTAGATCAATATTTTGTTTAATTTTATATCTTAAATATAAATTATTATTAATGGGAGCTACCACTCGTAAATACCTTATACCTCCAAAATATTGCCCGAGTCGTCTTGAAACTCATAAAAACCATTAAATATATCACTCGGCCACTGATCATCTATTAATGAACATGCTTCTAGCTGACGAATTCTTCCGTCATCACCTAGCCAAACAATGAAACTAACAAGACCTTCGGCTGGCTCACGACGCTTAGCATTAATCGCAGGTGGATATCCACTCACAGGTAGATCACCCTCTCCACGAGGAATTTCGACTGGAATTGCAACATCACTGCAGTGGAATTTTGTCGTAAAACCACCAGCATGTGACTGGCGATCAGTCACAGTTAGGTATGGAATCTGATTTCGCATCCCAACGATCCAAGGGGTATCACCTCTTAAAGCAAGTTTCATAACTTTAATTTCAAATGGGTCAAGCATATTTTATTTCCTAGGTAATGGATACTTGGAATTCATAGTATTTCCAGAGAACGAACCAATTCGAAATGATCCATTAACGGTCATTCCACGGACCCATACAGGGTTTCCGCCCACATCGATCCATGCCGTAACAACCCCTGGCTGCCCCGCCATTTTTTGTGCCGCAGTGTGAACAGCAGAAAATGCAGCCTCGTTACTTCCATATTTTGTAACTAGTGGCCCTAGATTATGAGAGAAATCATCAAATATATGAATCATCTTGGACGAAGAATTCCCATATTCTGACAATATTTTAGCGGTATTTACTATATTATCTGTGGCTGTACGCTCTATCAATTTTCCATACAATGCAACCACACCCTTAAAGGCACTACTTATGACTTTATTACCCAGCAGTAACTCTTCTACCGCCGTGTAAGGATTGACGCTGTCACGCATCGCATAGAACTGATTAAGTTCCTGGATACTGGCTTTCTCATCTGCCGTGCAGTAGCGCGGCTGCAAACAAGCCGAGTTCAACTCGGCAAGCACGGATTTGAGTGATTCTTTGTCAAATACACTCTGGCATTGGTCGTTGACCAAGCACATACCGGCTTCCTTGCGCTGCTGTTCATCAAGCTGAGCGTATTCTTGAATAATTTTCTTCTTATCATCCTCAGTCTCTGCACTAGCTAACTTTCTCTCTTTTTCCCTAGCTTGATTGTGAGTGAGGTAGTTATTCGTCACCTCATTGCCAGCAGCAGCCGCACCACTAACGCCACCCGTCACCGCTCCCGCTGCTGTGCTAGCCGCCGCCGTCAGCACATCTGCCAATGCCCCCGTAATACCCGCTTCCAGCCTAGGCCACCTCCTCGCGAATCAAGCGCTGCACTTCAGCGTTGAGATCACCCCAATAATAAAATTATCAGGTCCCAGGCCAACTATTCCAATCAGCCAAATACTTTCTTGACTTCTCTTGGAGCTCTGCATCAATTCTTTTTGCAAGAATAGTATCTTTCGAAGCCTGTCCACTTAAGGCTTCTAGTAAGCCAGTTGCGACAGCGGTACTAAGATTGGCATCTAAAGAATTCAGTCCTTTTTCTATTAAATCAAAAATATAAGCTAGCTCTTTATTTGAAAATTTATCAAAATCTTTAACAATAGATCTTCCTATTTCTGCGAATAGAACGGTTGTCGGAATATCAGCCCCCCAATATTTAACAGCTTCTACTTCTGCTTGACAAATGAGGTCAATACTGGTCAGATTTTTTAAAAAATTATTTGCTTCTCCCATCATTTTCCTTGTAAGGCATTCTGAAGATCGCGTAAAACATTTTTTGCTGCAGAACGATCGCTAAATGATGCACTTGGGTTTGCATCTAACCATTTTTGAAGTGCCATCGAATAATCTTCAGCTTTCTGTGTGCACTGACCTTAAGGGCTGCGATGTACTGCTTCTAGCTCGTGATTCGGTAGCGAGGCTTGCTGGCAGGAATCATGCCACTAGCCTACGGTTTGCGGCACAGCGATTTATGCAACAACGCCTTTTCGAAAACAGAAGAATTAATTAATTTATATAAATGACAGATAAATTTTAAATCTCTTAATATAGAAATCTAAACCCAATCTGCAAAGTCTTCTTTTCCTTCGAAAAATTGCCTCACAACTTGCTGCACTTGATCTTCATCTACACACATTGACTTAGGATACTCACCATATTGCCCACCTGCACATAGCTCAATTAACTCTGCTTCAAGACCATGAGAATTTTTAAGCGTCAAGTTATTTCGCCCATCGTTCAAAACAACTATATACCAAGATGGACCTCCTCCGATCATAAGATTGCTACCATCTAATCTATCAATATTTAAAAGTGTGCGCTCTTTTCCATTCAGTTTTTTTAACCACGCAAAAGCAACATCAACGCTTGCGTCTAAAATTTCCTCATTTTCTCCATGAACACCAATACGGCTATCTATAATTAATTTCATAATTTATCTAGGGGTTATTATCAACGGCCCATCGGGACCAATAATTTTCAATTCTTTCAATCCTAATTGTTCTACCATTGACCTGATGCCACCATTTACTCCGCAGGCAACACATGGCATTCTATCTACATAAAGTATCAAATTTTCACCTGAAACATCAAGTCCTCGTTGCTTGATTTGATTTAGTGCATCAATTTCAGCATGCGTAGCCGAAATTGCGTTTACCCCAGAAACTGGTTGACCATGGGCATTGATACCATAAATTTTCTTACCATTAACTTCGATTACCGCCAAGTGCTTTTATCCGCAACAGAACCAGCTGGCGGAAGTCCGAGGGTTTTTCGAAAATCAGCTAGATCACCGGCAAGGTCAGTACCCTTTTTTACCTCATTAGTTACACGCAAATCCTTCAACAAAGCAGAAGCCTCTCCCACTTTCTTCAACACCCCCCCGCCACTGGCACTACCCCAATAGCAGCCCAGAAGCGACTAGCCTCCTCCCCTGTCATGCTACTTTGGCCTGTAATCAGTTGCAGCGCAGACTCTCCCGTGCCATAGAACGGAGCCAACTCCAACATCAGTTGCGCCAGTTCCTGGGCTTGACGCTGTGTCATGGAGCTTATCTGTCCAATGGCTGCCAGATTAGCCGCTCGCTCCACCTGAGCTACTTGCTGGTCGATGCTCAGAAAGTCCGCCTGAGTGCAGTTAGCGCCACATTCGTTGAGCAGCCGGGCATTTTCCTGACTGACGGTTTGACGGACCTGCCGGAACGGGCTGTGACTGATGTAGTTGTTGCCTGCCTGATTCAGGCCCTCTGCGGCACCTGATGCGCCGCCAACAGCGCCTAGAGCCGCTCCAATCGACGCATTCAACGCATCTCGCACGCTATCTGGCAAGTTAAGCGCTGCTATGCGCTCTCCGATTTCCGGCAATGCAGTGGCGCTTAGAGCAGCCCCTACCGCTCCCTGCACTCCTCCGGTCAATGCACCGATTCCTGCGTGAAGCGCAGTTCGGTATTCACCTCCTTCGTCCCATTTACGAGCCTCGGCTTCGTTTTCTGCCCTGCGTGCGGCAATGGCTTGCTGATCTGCGTAAGTGCCAGCCGCCTTGCTGGCCTGCTGCCCAAACGTCGCCATGATCTGTGCATTGGCCGCTTGCTCTTGCAGCAGCTTTTGACCGTCCCAGTTTTTCTGGAGTCCATTGCTGCCGTCGCCGGTTAGCACATTGCTTTGAATAATGGCTGCGGCTTCACTGGCGCTTTGGCCGGTTTTTTGCTGCTGACCGGCTTCGTCGGTGATGGTCACAGCGCCTGCGCTGATGCCGCTGTGCGTGGTGCTGCGCTCATTGCCGCTGTCGCTACTGATGCCTGCAGCTGCGCTGTTCACTCCTGATTTATTTGGGTTGTGCCAAGACCAGTTGGCTCCGTTGTTACCCGTGTTGCCTCCTGAGCTTTCTGGCTTGCCTGCCGGCTTGCTGCCCGCCACGCTGATGCCGCCCGAAAGGTTGATACCACTGGCTTTGTAGTCGCTGTGGTTTTCAATATCGCTGTGGGTGAGCGTTCCGGTGGTCAGGCTGTTGCGGTTGTTGTCAATCGCTGTTTGGTTGCTGGCAATCACTGCACCCTTCAGGTCAGTATTGCCCTTGACGTTGACCTGGAAGCCGCCGTCCCCGGCCTGTATGCCGGTTTGCTCGTTGACGCTGGCAAAGTCACCCTTGACCTTGCTTTTGCTATAGCTGACGCTGCCGGAGAAACCGGCACCGACAGTGACGGAGCCGCCGATGTTTTGCTGCTTGCCGTCGAAGGTGCTGGTATCTTGCAGGCTCTGCAGATTCAGGTTGCCTCCCACATCGGCCACCACCTGCTTGCCGCTGACCACGGCCCCCTGGAGCGTGGTGTCACCACCGGACTGAATCGTCACGGTGTTGCCTGCCCTTAGGGCCATAGGTGATAGCTACACCCACTGCTGCACTGCTGAGCGCTGGCCGTATTCTGAACAGCCTGCAATGACAAAAGGCGGAAGCAAGTCAGTTATGACTTTTTGTTTTTCTCATTCAAATTGAAAAGAGAAGCATTGATTTCATCTCCCGTAATGACCTCATCCGTCTCTTCATATCCATCGGGCTTGATGTAGTCATACTCTATTTTGAATTTACCATCTGGGAAAAGCGTAAACGTCAATCCCCAAATGCGTTGACCTGTAGTGTGCAACAAATTATCGCGCAGGAAGATCGCAGCGCCTCCGCTATCTATTGAACTATCTCCCCATCCAACGGCCTTTGTATTCTTAACTCCAGCAGAAATTAAATACCAATTACTTCTAGCCATTTTTGAATAAATTTTTGATTCAAAAACACCTATATCCCATGATCGATCACTCACAAAATCAATTATTGATTTAGCTATTTCTTGATATGCATCTTCTACGATGTTCATTACATGCTCTTTCACTGTTTAAACTTGAATTGAAATTTATCGCCATCAATTATTGCATCGACTATAAAACCATCAGACCTTACACCGTCCGAAACCGGATACCCTACCTCAATTCTCATACTCACATTCTTCCCCGCCTGCAACTCACCACGTAAATAGTTTTCCATTGCTCTCCAGTCCCCTCGATTGAGAGTGGATGCCTGCGGAACGATATTCAACCGATCACCTACTCCGCCCAAGCTCGAAGCTATCAAGTGACCTCCGTCATCACCAATACATCCGCTCTTACCTGCAGATACCTGTTGATAGTCATTCCGATACGTCGTAGTCATCAATAAACTTCAACCCTGATTTAACTTCTCCAACACTCGATGTGCTAACCCATCCATTTGGAACCCATGGACTATCAATAGTCAATTCAAATCCAGAAATTTTTGCTAACTTTGCAAACATTGTTGCATATGTACAAATAACATCTCTAGTTAATCCTGAATCTTTTTCGTATCTAAGCCTTCTATTTTTAACTGTGCATTTTTCAAGAATAATATTCTGCATGCTTGCTTTATCTCCTCTTGATAAAGCAAGATAGAATTCATAGTCAATAATATATGCCCTATCTTTTTTTAATTCTTTGGCACATGATAATAGTTTTTCTGATCGCTCACCTAACTCATTCCATTTTGAATTTATCGCGAGCCAGATTTGATAACGATAAAATAACCAATTCCCCACTAAATCCTTGCCCCCCCCACTATTTACATTCGTAAACATAGAATCATTTTTACACCACCAGTCAATATATTTTTTATTCTCGCTAACTAGTGGCCAAATAAGATTTTTTGACAAATACTCTTTTGATGGATCATCGGCTTGTATCATTATGGATATTTTAGAAGCTATAGATACATTTTTTTTAAAATCATAATAATCTTTTTCTTCGAAAAAACTTATAATTGCTTTGCACTTGAAAAAACGTTCAATTGCTGTAAGGCAGTTGACTCTAGAACCCTCGTTATTTTCAAGCAATTCAATTGCTCTTTCAATTGTTGATGGATCACCCCATCCTTTTACATGTGTCAAACCTTGGTTTAGACTTTCTTGGTAATCAGAAATAAACATTTTATACATTCACTTTTACAATTTTCAATTCATTTGAAAATTTGTCTATATATGGCGTTGTTGCATAAATCGCAGTGCTAGCGGTTGTACGCTTGCAGCATGAGCCCGTCCTGTAAGCCCCGCTACCGCACCACCAACTGGAAACATTACAACACTGCCCTCAAGGCTCGGGGCTCCCTGTCAATTTGGGTGGATAAGCGCCTGACTTGGTTTGCCGTTGCCAGCGGCAAACGCGGGCGGAGCCCGAAGTTCTCGGATGCAGCGATTCAATTCTGTTTGACCCTCAAGAACCTGTTTGGCCTAGCGCTCAGGCAAACCACAGGCTTGGTGGAGTCGGTGCTTCAGTTGTGCGGCCTTGCTTGGTCTGTTCCAGACTTCAGCACCCTGTGCAGACGCCAGCGAGATTTGGATGTTCAGATTCCGTACACACGCAGCAAAGCAGGCTTGCACCTGCTGGTGGACTCAACTGGCATCAAGTTCCTGGGTGAAGGTGAGTGGAAGTGTAAAAAACACGGTGCTGAATACCGCCGTCAGTGGCGCAAGCTGCACATAGGTATTGATGCGGATACCTTGCTAATTCGGGCTCTCAGCGTAACAAGCAATAACGTCAGTGATGCTTCGGTAGTGCCTGATTTGCTTGCGCAGTTGCCAGCAGATGAAGCGCTCAAGAGTCTTACTGGCGATGGTGCCTACGACACACAGCCCATCTACGAAGCGGTGACTATGCATGGTGCTATTCCAATCATTCCTCCCCGCAAGAATGCTCGAATTCGCAAGGGTGCTGTGTTTGGGCATCGCAATGCAGCTATTGCAGTGTGCAAACGGCTGGGCCGCAGTGTTTGGAAGCACTGGATTGGCTACCACCGGCGAAGCTTGGTGGAAACCAAGATGAACTGTATCAAACGACTGGGCGAACGCGTGATGTCTCGCACCTTTAAGCGACAAGTCAACGAGCTGCATATCCGAGCAGCCATATTGAACCGATTTACTGAACTGAGCCGCCCTCAGACGGCAGCCGTGGCATAGCCACGGCCGGGGTTTGGGGTAACTCTCCTCAAATTGGATTTATGCAACAGCGCCCTAGTACAACTGAAAGATTAGATTTAATTAATATAGCTTGAAGCAACAGTGCCATTTTTAATGTGAAATCAACCTATGCTTTATAATCTTCGTACTCCCATGAGAAAAATCTACAGAGTATTTTCAATGATTGCTCCCAATTTGAACGCTCAGAGCTAATAATTATTTCCTCAATTGCAGATTTGATCAAATCATAATCAAAATTATCAACAATTATCATGTGCCTAGGAATATAAAACCTCTTAGCCGATATTTGATGCTCAACCCACGAAACCGTGCATATGCCAACCTGAAAAATATGGCCACCATCAATATTCTCCAATCCAATTGTCAGATTTAGCCAAACACAGAAGTTTCCTGACACCTCTGGCATATAAGTTTCAAGGTTTTCTGCTCCAAAATCTATTCCTTTAAGATTCAATTTACTCATTTAATTATCATATGTCCGTTCGAAATTAATGAACCAGTGATCGGATCTCTTATCTGGAAATTAGCGGCGTTGTTGCATAAATCGCAGTGCTAGCGGTTGTACGCTTGCAGCATGGGCCAGTCCATCAAGCCCCGCTACCGCACCACCAACTGGAAACATTACAACACTGCCCTCAAGGCTCGGAGCTCCCTGTCAATTTGGGTGGATAAGCGCCTGACTTGGTTTGCCGCTGCCAGCGGCAAACGCGGGCGGAGCCCGAATTTCTCGGATGCAGCGATTCAATTCTGTTTGACCCTCAAGAACCTATTTGGCCTAGCGCTCAGGCAAACCACAGGCTTGGTGGAGTCGGTGCTTCAGTTGTGCGGCCTTGCTTGGTCTGTTCCAGACTTCAGCACCCTGTGCAGACGCCAACGAGATTTGGATGTTCAGATTCCGTACACACGCAGCAAAGCAGGCTTGCACCTGCTGGTGGGCTCAACTGGCCTGACGGACTGGTCACCGGCAATACCCGAGATGCCAGCGGTAGTGGTGCTGCTTGCGCTGCCGCTGTCCCGACCCACCCCTGCCCCCACGCCAGATACACCAAGCTTGCCGTTGTCGTTACCCACGCTGGCGCTCACGCCTACGGCTTTGCCTTCGTACTTGGCGCTGTTTTGCAGGTCGCTGGTGGTAAGTGCGCCTTCGGTGCTAAAACGTCTTGCCCTGCTCTACCGCCGCCTGGGTGCTGGCGATGACACCGCACTTGAGGTCATATCGCCCTGGCCGTTGACCTGGAAGCCGCCGTCCCCTGCCTGGATGCCGCTTTGCTCGGTGACGCTTTGCCTGCAACGAGATCCTGAGAACACCCCACAAGCGTGGCGTACCATCTGGAGGAAGTGGAACGGCTACCACCGCCACAGCCTGGTAGAGACCAAGATGGGCTGCTTCAAGCGACAGGGTGAGTGGATGATGGTCCGTGACTTCGGTCGGCAGATCACGGAGCTACAGACCCTTGCCTCCATACTCAATAGATTTACCAGCCTGGGAATGCCACTGCGCGCGTGGCATAACTGCGCCTAGAGTAAGGGGAGGCCCATCCTCATACCTAGTTATGCAAAAACGCCGATGAGAACGCTAATTTTAATAATAAAACTTTTTATTAAATACAAAATTCAAAATCACCCAATCCATAATCATGATAGAGACTACTTAATTCATTAATAAATTTCTCATTCACATTACTATCGATTGCACTCCAGTCAAGCAATCCATATTTACCCAGTATTTCCATAAGTTTATTTGTACCTTCAAAATTCACTGCATTCCATAACAAAAGAGAATTCTCAGAATTATTATCAAATGGTGTAACAAGGAACCTTTCAGCTATACTTAGACTGCTTTCATCCCCAGCAGCAATCTCTCCATATGTTACTTTTTTGATTAATTCTGATTGCAAATTTCTATAAATAAAATCAGCAACAAAATAACGCCCCTTCCATCTTGCAGGAGGGGAAAGTTCTTCATAGTTTTTTTCGTCTAAAATATCAAACCCATTGATACTATCCAATGATGCACAGATTAATATTTTTTGATATAAAACTGAGGAGAATTTAATATTTATCATTTTTTTGGAAATTTAAACTTTGCTTGTTCGTTTCTATTTATAGCAAGAATTTCAGAATTATTGACTTCGAGTGTCGCTGTACTATATTTTCATCATATCTCTTGCCAAGAAATATGATCTTCCTCTAAGTTATTTTTTGATGCATCCAATATGATGTCTATCAATTCTGACGGCCCTGCAATTGCAGTTCCTCCATCGCCATCATATGTTGACAACACCAAAAATCTCAGTGGCCATGAAAAATAAACATCATCTCTCCAGTCTGAGATCCTCTTCGATGCGATATCTGGTAGGTCATCACCAAACATCCACGCCCCTTGTTGAACCTGATTTATCTCCCAAAAACTAGCACGACTGAATTTCATCACAATAGTGGGTTCGCTTTTTCCATTTTTCAACCTTTGCAACGAGGTTGCATAGATTGGGGAAATACCTTCTTTTCGCCACCATTTAACCAACGCTTCAAGTTCAGAATAAATTTGCCCAGCACTATTATTACTTACAATTACCCGCCAATTAATAGCTTTGATATTGTCAATATTAAACTCTGTACTCCCTTTTACCAAGTTCTCTATCTCCTCGATTAGATTCAGTGGGAATTTTTCCAAAGTAAAGCACTTTCTAATAGAATCAATTGAAATCTCTATGTTTTTCTTATTTTGACTAGATAAATTCATGATTATTTTTCCCCAAATCTAATTTCTTGAACTCTGCGCGTACCGCCAGGTCGATTTGTATCCTGAATTTCAATAGTTGGACGCCCATCTTTGCTTGGCCTAACTATCACCATAGTTCCATCTGGCAAAGTTCCACGACGCCCCCAGCCCCCGTAATCAGAGTTAATAGAAATAACATCCCGTAATGGCATGCTATTAAAAACTTTTTCCGCATTCTCTTGTGTTCCACTAGGATAATGCGAAATATAATTTTTCCCTTTTATATCATCTAGGACCGGGGCACCTCCCATTACACCAGATAGACTTGAATCTATAGCCTCTTTATCTCTTGGGGGTACAGCAAGCGTAATAATAGGCAGAGGGTCTGCAGGACTGCCCGGAAGAATATTATCCCCAGGCTTCTGAGGATCCAGTGGTTTGCCACCCACAACCCCGCTCTCTTTCGGCCCCTCCGCAGGATATTCCGTCGATGAACCTCCTGGCGTGGGATTTGCAGGTTTGTCATTGCCCGTGTGGCTCGGCCCCGGCTTCGGTCCGTACTTTGCCAAACAGGCAGTTATGTTGACTTGACCGAAGGGCAATTTACCCCGCAGACCCTGCCAGGACGGGCCGGGCTCGATGCCTGGACTGGACTGCAATCGACGCTCTGCGCGTAGCGCCTGAAGTTGAATGTTGGGCAGAGAACCTACGTCACACCCTTGCCACCAAAGCGTTTCAATAAATTCTCACAAGCCTCTGGAGCAAATGATGCAGCCCACAACTCGGTTTTTTCATACTCAGGCTTAAGTTTGGCAAGTGCGTCAGGGCTCCAAAGATGACGTTGCGCCTCATAAGGCAAGTGATCGGTTTCTGAATAGATTGCAACGAACGCATTGAAATCCGGATCAGACTCCGACACTCCGCCAATTTGGCTACGCAATTCAAAGACAGTTTTGGCCCCCTCAAAGAAAGTGCATTGATTATTGAGCATCGCCTGCACAATTTGCACAAGTTGATTGCGTGCAGTTACCTTTACCTCCTGCGGATTCACGGACACACTCATGGCTTACCCCCTGGGAACGTTACAGGCTGAATAGTTTTTGGCTCCACTACTTGACCGGTAATCGCATTGCGATATGCATGCACTCCAAATATTGAACCATCAGCAGCCGTGTAACAAGTGGGCCGTATTTGGACAATCTCTAGTCACGATTTTAAATGGAGCCAATCCTTACCTAACTCAATATAATTTTTAATAGTCATCAAATCACTAATTTTTCCATGATCATTATCAATCAATACCTCTCCCTGACAATTAAAATTTTTGATAAATTCGTTAGAGAAATTTTCTATTCCATCTCGACCTTCAATTAAATAAAAAGAAGGATTTTTAATTACTTTTTTGATTTCATAAAGCTCGTCTTTTTCATAGTCATATTGAGCATCTCCAATCGGCTGGAATGCAATCCATCCATCCTGCATCCCATTTATGCTTTCAACGATTAACCTGCCGCCATCTTCTTCTTTAGGAGAGCCGAATGAAGAAAAAGCCAAATTAACGTTGGATGAAATATCTACGATATTTGATATTATTATAAAAGTAAACATGCTATAAACCTTTAGATTTTATATAAGAAATTAGATCATCTAAATTTACAAAAACTTTTGTACCTGAATTTCTTATTCCTTTTATTACTGAGGACTTCAATTCAGGGCCATAAACAATTACTTCCCCAGAATCACCAATTATTTTAGTTTGATTAATAACTTGCGTAGTTGCACCTTTCCCTCCGCCGGACTTGACCTCAATTACATCTCCATTTTTCAGCATGATGTCTGCGTCTGACGACAAGCCCACTGTCGAATTTTTTATGGGCACATTGACATCCTGAACAACACCCGGTAAGGCTTTATCAATCGTCGTAGCAGTGCTCCCAACGATCGGATCTGCAGAGGTAAAAGCTCGCGGAATGCCATTATTTGCATTTTCACTAAAAACTGGCCCTATCCCAGGCAACGGCTCTGCAGGACTTCCAGGCAAGACACTATCCCCAGGCTTCTGAGGATCCAGTGGTTTGCCACCCACAACCCCGCTCTCTTTCGGCCCCTCCGCAGGATATTCCGTCGATGAACCTCCTGGCGTGGGATTTGCAGGCTTGTCATTGCCCGTGTGGCTCGGCCCCGGCTTCGGTCCGTAGCCACCACCGTAGCCGGGTATCTGATCCGCCAGACTCGGTTGTTTCGCCTCAAACTCCTGGGTTAACTGTGCCGCCAACCACGCCGCCGCTGCCGCCGGCAGTAGATTCATGCACACGCTACTGCTCGCACACGTGCGCAATAGCGCTTGGCCGGCTTGGTCCAGCAACATCAGTCCTCCCGCCCCAAAGCGCTGCCCCTGTTGAACAGTAGCATTAACGGCAGTAATAACAGCTAGGTTGTTCTGCGCAGCCTCATTGAGCGCACCGGCTCCTGCTGCCTTACCACCAGCGGCGTTGCCGGCCCCCAGAGCTAGCAAGCCCGTCAGCGCAGCCGCTGTGCTTGGCTCGACCCCTTGCCCAACCAGATAGCCTGCGACATGCGGTGCAGCAACACTAGTGAGCCCTGCACCTGCCGCACCTGCCACCCCACCAGCTAATCCGCCAAGTAGTGCATGACCACCAGCGCGGCATGCGCCATCCGGACCCCAGCAACGCGCCTCTTCTTCGTTCTTGGCGTTGGCAAATCGGCCATTGGCATATTCACCCCATGACTTGGCCGCCAGCTTGCCAAACTCCGCCGTGATCGCCACTTGCACATCGATGTAGCGCTGCACCTTGTCCTGATCAAAGATCCGCTCGATACCCGTAGCATCGCCCGTGCGCACGCTCTGGTCGCCGGCGATGCCCGAGATACCCGCCGTGGTGGTGCCTTGGGCACTGCCGCTGTCCTGGCCTACGCCGGCTCCCACGCCCTTGACGCCGAACTTGCCCGCGTCGTTGCCTCCCCACGGCCTGGCCGTCATAGTGTGCGCTGTTGTGCAGGTCTTCCAGTTGCAAGCTACCGTCAGTCTTGAATTGATTACGCCGCCGACTACAGCTGCTTATTAACTAGCCTTTCATTTTTCTTCAGGCCACTCAAGGCCTTCTTTGAAACATTTATACCAATATTCTCTGGAATAAGAATCATCTCTTTCAAAGCAAAAAACAAGATCCTCAAGCTTATCATTCAATTTAAATTCATACTTATACTTTGCAGTCGCTAATTTATTTTGAATATCAAAAATCTCATTAAAAAGTGTCTGAGACTCATCATATGATTTACTTTTGATTTCTTTAATAATTGCAGAACACCTATTTTCATAAAAACTCATACAGTGCCGAATAGCAATATTAACATTTCTATAGCTCTCTAAATTTTCCAGTAAATTTTCCCAAATATCCATTACTTAGACCTTATTGGTTGAATGTGTCCAATCTGCCCTGTCGATGGGTTGTAAATCATTTCCAAACCCGCTCCCTCATAACGAAAGTATCCTTCTGCACCACGTGGGTCAGGAGTAATTTTAGGGTTGCTAGCCAAAACCTCTTTGGCTTGCACGAAAGGAGCAGGCCTACCTTGCTGCCATAAGCGTTCATAGTAGCTTTTACTAAACTTTAGTCCATCAACCGAGTAGAACTGACCATCAAATTCAATCGGCTTGCCTCCTTTTGGGCTATTTGCGTCATCACTAAAGACTGGCCCAATTCCCGGCAAAGGATCTGCAGGCTTTCCGGGGAGGATACTGCCCTCAGGCGTCTGGGGGTCAAGTGGTTTGCCACCCACAACCCCGCTCTCTTTCGGCCCCTCCGCAGGATATTCCGTCGATGAACCTCCTGGCGTGGGATTTGCAGGCTTGTCATTGCCCGTGTGGCTCGGCCCCGGCTTCGGTCCGTAGCCACCACCGTAGCCGGGTATCTGATCCGCCAGACTCGGTTGCTTCGCCTCAAACTCCTGGGTCAACTGTGCAGCCAACCACGCCGCCGCTGCCGCAGGCAGTAGATTCATGCACACGCTACTGCTCGCACACGTGCGCAATAGCGCTTGGCCGGCTTGGTCCAGCAACATCAGTCCTCCCGCCCCAAAGCGCTGCCCCTGTTGAACAGTAGCATTAACGGCAGTAATAACAGCTAGGGTGTTCTGCGCAGCCTCATTGAGCGCACCGGCTCCTGCTGCCGTACCACCAGCGGCGTTGCCGGCCCCAAGAGCTAGCAAGCCCGTCAGCGCAGCCGCTGTGCTTGGCTCGACCCCTTGCCCAACCAGATAACCTGCGACATGCGGTGCAGCAACACTAGTGAGCCCTGCACCTGCCGCACCTGCCACCCCACCAGCTAATCCGCCAAGTAGTGCATGACCACCAGCGCGGCATACGCCATCCGGGCCCCAGCAACGCACCTCTTCTTCATTTTCGGCATTGACAAATCGGTTGTTGGCATATTCACCCCATGACTTGGCCGCCAGCTTGCCAAACTCCGCCGTGATCGCCACCTGAGCATCGATCTCTTTTTGTACTTTCTCCTTGTCAAATATGCGCTGTATGCCGGTCTCGGCATCGGTGCTTCTGACGGCTGTGTCGCCCGCCATGCCTGAGATGCCAGCGGTAGTGGTGCTGCTTGCGCTGCCGCTGTCCTGCCCCCCCCCTGCCCCCATGCCAGATACGCCAAACTTGCCGCTATCTTTGCCCATGCTGGCGTTCACGCCTATGGCTTTGCCTTCGTACTTAGCGCTGTTTTGCAGGTCACTGGTGGTCAGCTCGCCTTCGGTGCTGAAGTGGTTCTTGCCTTGCTCTACCGCCACCTGGTTGCTGGCGATGACAGCACCCTTCAGGCTGGTGTCACCCTTCACCTGCACATTAAAGCCGCCGTCGCCGGCCTTGATGCCGCTTTGCTCCACCACACTGAGGTAGTCGCTGTTGACCTTGCTTTTGCTATAGCTGACGCTGCCAGAGAAACCGGCACCGACAGTGACGGAGCCGCCGATGTTTTGCTGCTTGCCGCTGAAGGTGCTGGTATCTTGCAGGCTCTGCAGGTTCAGGTTGCCGCCCACATCGGCCACCACCTGCTTGCCGCTGACCACGGCCCCCTTGAGCGTGGTGTCACCACCAGACTGAATCGTCACGGTGTTGCCTGCATTCACATGGGTGTTGCTGTAGGCCACATCGTCGCTATTGGCATGACCCTTGCCTTGGCTTGCGCTGGCTGTGATGCCGAATGATGCACCTCCTTGGCCCACCGTTACGGCTACACCGACGGCGGCACTCGAGCTGCTGTTGGTGCTGCGGTCGCTACTGGTGTCTTGGGATGCAAGCAAATTGACCTGGTTGTCAGCAATCAGCGTGACGTCTTTGCCTGCCGTGATGTCGCTGCCCTGCACGAGGATGTTGCTGTCTTTGCCGGCTCCGGTGGCGATGAGTTTGACGTTGCTACCGGCTTGAAGGTTGCTGCCACGGCTGGTGCTGCCCAAAAGGTTGACGCCACTGGCATAGGAGTTGCGGTTGCGGTTCTGAGATTACCGCGCACCTTAAAAAATCATGCTCTATTATAAAAATAGGTATCAAACAAGAAACTATCTTCTGAGTTTTCAACTAGATATTCGAAGATTTCTCCAATAATCATAGCCTTTGCGCAAATCCCCCCCATTCTTTGCACCATCAATCAACCCGAAAGCAACTGAATGAGCAACCCGTACAGGATTAATTAACACAAAACCACGCCCATTTAATACAGGCTGACCATAATCAGCATTTTTTTTACTGACTAAGAATTGCTCCCATTTAAGTGGCGAGTTATTTTTTAGCGCAACATCTCCGTAGTACATGCCTACATAGAGAGCCAATGACTTCGTTTCATCCGTCAAATCCCAAGTGGGAAATTCAATTTTTGAATCTGGATCGAATTTATTTCTAATTTTCTCAATTTCCTCTGGAGTATAATCCCGCTTTCTGACTTTCTTAGCAAACCATTCGCCAAGCCCATCTAGTGAATCCGCTGAATCGTTTGCCTCCCACTTTTCAAAACCAGGAGTATCTCCAATCAACTGCATCAATTCCTCAATGCAGTAAGGCTTAATTTCCATAAACCACTGAAAAAATTCGTTGAGCTTCTTCTTATCCATCGCCAGGAAGATATCCGAATTGGGCGAATAATTAGTTCCCGGACGGATGGTGTAATTATTTGTATTATGCATATTTAATGAATTATCACTTTAATGCCTGCATCCGTTAATGCTTTAAGCAAAGGTACGGATGGTCCCCCTTGCCCTGTTACCGGGCTGGTGTAGAAATTCCAAGTACCCCCATTAACGGCATTGCTCAGCAATAGCTCCGTATCTTTCGCCACCTGCATTCTCGTTTCTGGATCGAGTGATGTGTAGCCTACCTTTGATTCATTCGCAATACCGTTTGGAGTGAGTTGATCGACAACACGCACCCCTTGACTGGTTTGGAATGGTGCTTGTGACTGACCGCCTAGGGATTTGAGTGCATTTTCTCCAATCTGCCCTGTCACACCGATGTTTGATGACGGATTCGGCGACACAACTCTTGCCGCTCCGCTTGGTGTCATCTTGTAATAGTTACCTGTACCATCAATGAATACCGGATTACCTCCACCGTCAAAAGCACCAGTTGGTGAGTATGTCCCACCTCTTGGTCCTGTGATCGTACCATCTGCATTAGTGAGGTAACCCTTAGGCACGATGACGTTTGCGGCCTTCTCGGCGCCCCCCATTTCCACCTTCGAGCCACCACTCTTATCACCACTTGAGATCTTCACTCCGCCCCGCTGTGACTCTAAGGAACCAGGCAAAGGCCCTGCCCCCGCATTGTCCAGCACCTTGATTCCAAGCTTGCCCCCTACGGTGGTAGCAACTCCGCCAATCAGCAAAGCATTGACCAGCGTCTCTCCTCGTACCTTCAGATCTTCGCTGTTAAGACCGCTGACGATGTTTTCAGGCAGATCTGCTATACCCTTGACAATTAATAGAGCCGTGCCTTCCAAGCCTCTGTTCGCAAGGGAAGTTACCAGTTGGTCGACAGCCTGCACCGTCCCTAGTACTGCTCCTGCTGGCGTGACATTGCTCAGTCCTGTTGCCAAACCCACAAGGTATTGGGTGTTGGCCTGACATGCGGCTGTGCTGCATTGACGCTCTGACAGTTGATTGCGAATGGCAACTTGCGCAATGCTTTCTAACTTTAAGATCTTCTCTACGTCGTTAGCGCTAACGCCTCTATCGAGTAAATTGGCAATTTCTGTATAGCCTTGGCGGTATTCAGCAATCAGCGCATCGCAGTTGGATTTGCAGTTGAGCAGTTCGAGATCGTTTTTCGCACTGATGCGATAAGCCTCTGCAATGGCATCGTCTTTGCACTCTTGACTGGTGCATGCCTTGAGTTTTTTCTCCAGAGCTTGAACATCGGCATGCTTGAGATAGTTATTCGTCACCTCATTGCCAGCAGCAGCCGCACCACTAACGCCACCCGTCACCGCTCCCGCTGCTGTGCTAGCCGCCGCCGTCAGTACATCTGCCAATGCCCCCGTGATACCCGCTTCACTCAACGCCTGCGCCACCGCTGGTGCCGTTAGAGTTCCGGCTACCGCACCAGCAGCTCCGCTGACGCCACCCGTCAGTCCACCGACCACTGTGTGTGCTGCCAGGCGCAGGCTACCGTTGTCGCCCCATAGCGCGTTAATGGCATCCGCCTCTGCGTCTTTGCCCTGACTTCGCAGCTGCTCCGCAATCTTCATCTGTGCTTCGGCATAGTCCCCCACGGCCTTGCTGGCCTGCTGCCCAAACGTTGCCATGATCTGTGCATTGGCCGCTTGCTCTTGCAGCAGCTTTTGACCGTCCCAGTTTTTCTGGAGTCCATTGCTGCCGTCGCCGGTTAGCACATTGCTTTGAATACTGGCTGCGGCTTCACTGGCGCTTTGGCCGGTTTTTTGCTGCTGACCGGCTTCGTCGGTGATGGTCACAGCGCCTGCGCTGATGCCGCTGTGCGTGGTGCTGCGCTCATTGCCGCTGTCGCTACTGATGCCTGCAGCTGCGCTGTTCACTCCTGATTTATTTGGGTTGTGCCAAGACCAGTTGGCTCCGTTGTTACCCGTGTTGCCTCCTGAGCTTTCTGGCTTGCCTGCCGGCTTGCTGCCCGCCACGCTGATGCCGCCCGAAAGGTTGATACCACTGGCTTTGTAGTCGCTGTGGTTTTCAATATCGCTGTGGGTGAGCGTTCCGGTGGTCAGGCTGTTGCGGTTGTTGTCAATCGCTGTTTGGTTGCTGGCAATCACTGCACCCTTCAGGTCAGTATTGCCCTTGACGTTGTATGGAAGATATTCAATCAGATATCTCCCTTCAAGCTCCTTTTGTATTTTTTTTGCAAGCAGCATTCCTACATTTTTATGTTGAATTTCGTCCTCCAAAGAAGAGAAACCAGAATCTTGAGGATAATCATCATTGAATGTTTCTCGATATTCTTTACCCCATAAAAACAGCTCTTTCTTTAAACTACGAGAAAGAGGAAAATTATCAATATATCCCATCCCCCCAAGTCAGAACAAAATAATGGGGGAGCTAAATACTCATTAACCAATTTTAAATTTATCATAGCTCTTATTTCCAAAAACTTACAGGATTTACTCGAACAACAAAACCATTTGACGAAACCCCAATTGCGATATTTTGCTCAACGCCATTATTGATAATACGATAGACACTAGCAGTTGCTAGCTACGGCTAGGGTCTCGAGTGAATTTCACCAAAGTTGATTTATGCAACATCGCCGAGCAAATGGTTTATTAATGAAAATTTAGTTTTTATATAATTTTTTATTTCATACACAAATTGTGTATGCACCAACAGAACCTATTACACCCCTAGAATTGTGAATGTATATATGATTTTTATTTTCCAAAAAGAAAACTGAAAAGATATTATTCCAGCATCCAGAAAAATCAAAAAAGTTCTAAATGTAAAAACAAAATTTCCATCTTTTATAATTTATATTATTTCTTCTAATTTTGAAAAATTTAATCAACCCTAAAGCATTGATTTTATTTGGTATATATTTAAGCACGAGCTATTTATGCACCGACGCATTTAAAAAAAACGCCGCATCCTATCAATTATTGAAAATTTAGGTTGCGTCCATCCAGGCCTGAGAAAATTATAAACATCATCATATACCTCCAACGGTTCAATTGGCATTAGATCCATTGGTACTCGAGGATTTTTAATATGTACGTCAACACCTCTAAACCAGCAAAGCTTTGTCTCAATAGTAGCAGTAACGGCCATATAGTCAGAAATTACCGGCAGAGAAGATTTAATCTTGGAGTGTTTATTTTCAATCAAACTCTCAAGCGCCGACTTATCGCCATTTAGTAATAAATAGAAAAAATTCTCACCCCGTTCATACTCTTCGCGAATTTTACTCCCTCCACCTTTCACAAACTTATTAATCAATACACTTAACTTCTCATCATTTCCCAAAATAGCTTGCTGCAGCATGTAAACCTGAAATCTTGAACTTCTAGGATCATCTCTTTGTGATATTAATTCTGGAGTTTCCAATCTAGCCATCTCTTTAATGGCTTCAATATTATCTGATAACAATGCAAATAAAAAATCAATGCTGACCTCAAAGGAGGCTCCACCGGCATGACCAACACTGGCCAAAACAAGCTTACTTCTCAAATAAAACTCTTGTTTGAGTGAAAATTTATTCCCATTGACGAAATACTCGTAAATTCCTCGATATTCCGGAAGATGGCTCATGAAACAGAGAACAGCTCCAATAGATCCTCTATTTTTATTATAAATAACAGATGAAATATTTTTTTCCTCACGTTCCTCGCACAATTTTATTGCGCCGATCAGAGCATCAATATTTAATTCTTTCATAATTTTCATGGAATTTTCACCAAGTTAATTCCGTCGCTGCGAACACCTGTTATCGTCTTAATTAAGTTTCCTCGATCATAGGCATCGATTATAATTTTTGCAGTTTCTTTCGCGGCATCATTCCCAGAGTTCTCGAGCCGTGCGACAGCATTTCTCACCCATGCATCTGTCATTTGTGTAGGTAATCCAGTTGCAGGATTCGCTCCACTCAGTTTTATCGAACCATTAGCACTCATTGGCTTAACTTCATTAATTATAACTTTATCACCTCTGATATAAACCCCGTCAAAGCAATTTCCGCCCCCACATTTACCCTCTAAAGAACGATATCCATTTCTCAGAAAATAATTATTCGAAATATATTCCCTTAAATACCCTCCTGCCTCTGCAGAGGGAGCATTGTCTAGTTGACCAAGCAACAATATTTCTTCTTTAGTCAATTGAACAGGTAAAGCTTGCTCTGTTACTTGGCGAATGCCTATATTCCCCTTCAACGATGGATTCACGCTACCAGCAAACAGAACATCTGCTTCACTTCCTAAAAGCCGTACAATACCTTTCGCCACAGATTCCGCAGCTTTACCACCCATGAAAAATTCTTCAAAGGTAGTGTCAGGCTTAGTTTGACCATTGAGTGTATTCAACCGGTCTAACCATTCCTGATCTCGTCTTTCCCTACCAGGAATTATCGAAATCTGCGTATCTGGTGAACCTCCTGGAAATATGTTTCCATAAGAGTTTTCCCGTTGGGCCTGCGTCGCACTGAAATAGGTCTGAGGCTTTCCATCAGAGCCAAGTACTGGAACTCCTTGACTATTCACAATAATTTTCCCAGCGTCGGCGTTGAGCATCTGTATAGCTTGATTCAAATTATCAAAAAAATACTGTGTTCCACCCATAGCAGCTTCGCTGCCAAACTGCGCCGCAGCCCCAATGATCTGTTTATAGTAAGCTTGGTTTTTAGAAGCCTCCTGAATGTCAACCCGAGCTTCTGCCACTCGCTCCAGCATATCTGTCCAGTACAGCGTTGCTCTAGTTAAACAAGTAGTATCAGCTTGGCATATTTCCTTGGCTTTGTTGCTAGCAAGCTCCTTTACGCGCTGCTTCTCATTCGGGTGTAACTGGCGATTATTCATATCAGCATTGAAACCCACTGCAGCGCCTGCTGCACTCCCGCCGCCGGCTACCGCCCCCACAGTCGCAGCTGTAGCACCACCAGCTAGGCTGGCAATTGCCTTTGCAGCTTCCTCACCCAGCCCCGAGTTTTGAAGAGCGCTCTGGAATTGCTGTTGCAGCTGATCAAGGGCAGGTGCTGCCGCGCTGGCGGCTCCCGCTCCGAGGGCCCCTGCCAACCCGCCCCCTAAACCTCCGACCAAGGTGTGCAATGCCACTCGGGCTGCGCCACCTTCCCTCCAGGCCTCCATTCCTGCTTTGTCCTCGGAGGCCTGCGCTTCTTTGAATTTTTGAGTTGCGTAGTCCCCCACAGCTTTGCTGGCCTGCTGCCCAAACGTTGCCATGATCTGTGCATTGGCCGCTTGCTCTTGCAGCAGCTTTTGACCGTCCCAGTTTTTCTGGAGTCCATTGCTGCCGTCGCCGGTTAGCACATTGCTTTGAATACTGGCTGCGGCTTCACTGGCGCTTTGGCCGGTTTTTTGCTGCTGACCGGCTTCGTCGGTGATGGTCACAGCGCCTGCGCTGATGCCGCTGTGCGTGGTGCTGCGCTCATTGCCGCTGTCGCTACTGATGCCTGCAGCTGCGCTGTTCACTCCTGATTTATTTGGGTTGTGCCAAGACCAGTTGGCTCCGTTGTTACCCGTGTTGCCTCCTGAGCTTTCTGGCTTGCCTGCCGGCTTGCTGCCCGCCACGCTGATGCCGCCCGAAAGGTTGATACCACTGGCTTTGTAGTCGCTGTGGTTTTCAATATCGCTGTGGGTAAGCGTTCCGGTGGTCAGGCTATTGCGGTTGTTGTCAATCGCTGTCTGGTTGCTGGCAATCACTGCACCCTTCAGGTCAGTATTGCCTTTGACGTTGACCTGGAAACCGCCGTCACCGGCCTGTATGCCGGTTTGCTCGTTGACGCTGGCAAAGTCACCCTTGACCTTGCTTTTGCTATAGCTGACGCTGCCGGAGAAACCGGCACCGACAGTGACGGAGCCGCCGATGTTTTGCTGCTTGCCGCTGAAGGTGCTGGTGTCTTGCAGGCTCTCCAGATTCAGGTTTCCGCCAATATCGGCCACCACCTGCTTGCCGCTGACCACGGCCCCCTGGAGCGTGGTGTCACCACCAGACTGAATCGTCACGGTGTTGCCTGCGTTCACATGGGTGTTGCTGTAGGCCACATCGTCGCTATTGGCATGACCCTTGCCTTGGCTTGCGCTGGCTGTGATGCCGAATGATGCACCTCCTTGGCCCACCGTTACGGCTACACCGACGGCGGCACTTGAGCTGCTGTTGGTGCTGCGGTCGCTACTGGTGTCTTGGGATGCAAGCAAATTGACCTGGTTGTCAGCAATCAGCGTGACGTCCTTGCCTGCCATGATGTCGCTGCCCTGCACGTGGATGTTGCTGTCTTTGCCGGCCCCGGTGGCGATGAGGTTGACGTTGCCGCCGGCTTGCAGGTTACTGCCATGGCTGGAGGTGCTGTTTTGGACACTGTCGCTTCGGCTTTGGCTGGAGCCGACGGTGATGGAGATACTCACGTTGGCGTCGGCAGGTTTGCCGTTGGCCAGAGCACTGAGTTCATCTTTGCTGTTGTAGGCCGTCAATGCCGCACCACCCGCAGCCAAGGCCTGCATGCGTCCATCGCTGGTTTTACCGGCAGCATCAGCCAGACTGGATGCCGTTTGCAGCATGGATATGACGGGTGCCGATATCGAGACGCTCAGGCCGCTTTGCTTGAATTTGGTGTGGGTTTCGCTGCTGTGGGTTTGCTCGGCTTCGGTGATGGCAATGTCTTTTGCCACTACGTTGATATCACCTTGCGGAGCCATCACATCGCTGCCCGTCTGGCGATAGGCATTGCCAGCGACGACATTCACATTGCCCTTGACACTGCCCACCGTCGATGCCGCTGCAGTGCTGTTGGTGGCCGCTTGGTCTGTACTTTGCATCCTGCTGCCAATGGTGAAGCCAATGCCTCCACCGCTGAGCAGGCCACTGCTGGTCTCTTTATGAAAGTGCTGCTCGCTGGATGTTTCTGTGGCGGCCAGGATGTTGACGTCACGGCCCGCTTGCAGTGCAGTGCCGTTGTCAGAGACAACATTACTGCCTGCCACGGTGATATCTCGACCTGCGTTGATACCGATGGTGTCTCCCCCCAGACTGCTTGCCTGGGCCTGGGCCTGGGTCTGGTGGACTTTGTCCGCCCAGGTGCGGGTGCTGGAGCCAAACGTACCGGAGAATTTCATAAAATACGCATCATCAAGCGACTGGCTGGCCTGGCCTGGCCTGCGGTGATGTTGACGTCATTGCCTGCGTTCAGGCGCAGGTCTTGTGTGGTTTGCACCTGGGCTGCACGGGCATTGATGTCGTTGCCTGCATTGATGACGGTTGTACCCTGGGTGTTGATCTGTGTACCCACTTCCTGGCTGCTGCCAAAGAAGAGATGGTTTTTGGCATCCCAGGTGATGCGGCAAGCGCGGCTGTCAAAGGCTCTGCCGTGACGTGTAGAGCGGCCTGCTTCATCTAAAAAATGAGCATTTAGCGCTTTCTATTTCACACTTTTAAAGTGTTTTATATCTAAAAACTATGCATATCTTACGCATACAGCTATGTTTTTTGAGTTTTTAGTGCATTTGAATGCCAGACGACGATTCCTTATCCCCTTGTTCAACGACCGATTGTCGCAACCAGCGTTGAAAGGCCAAGCACCGATTAATGCCATGAAACAATGCCATCACACGCAAGCCGAACTGATCAATTAACGAATATATGATCAGCCGGGATCTAAAAATTAATCGCAGTTGTTTTTTGAAATAAACTTAATCACTGCACAAATCAAAAAAAACAAAAAAAATATTTTTAAAATATATATTGCAGTTTTATAATCTTTAAATATACCCCACCACATTAAAAACAAGTCGTCCGAAGACCAATTTTGGAAAAAATCAAGAAAAGATACGCTTTCATAAACAATATCAACAAAATATATAATTGGAGCTACTGACAAGTAGATAGTTAATGCAACAGCTAAAGAAAGAATAGCTCCAACTTTGATTCCAAATATAATTGCAACGATAATTTTTTTCATTTCTTTTTGGAATAATCAAAGCTGTTTATATATTCCTGAATTACACTGTCAAAACTATTCCCCATTGTTGATGGGATATTGCTATTAGGAATACCCTGCTCCAGAACAAGAGGAATTCCATTAGGAAACATGGCATTTACTTGATTCGTTTGATATAAATTTTTAACTGGATTTAGCAAGGGATCAAAAAATCCTTTTGTCAACTCTCCCGCCTTAAATCCCAAAGCTGTCCCAGCAACAGTTAATAATACCTTTTTGGAGGTTTCTTGGCGATCTTTACTCAGCGCATCAGTCCCATTTTTAATTATCTCCCCAGCGACAGTTCCTGCTGTATTTACACCAATAGTTCCAGCCATGCTCATGCCTGAACTTATATATGCAGTGGCCGCAGCCATCATGACATCTGTACCACTAAATTCATTTCCGCTGATTGCTTGGACTCCCGCATTCACAGTTGCTCCAATAGTCGCACTTGTCGCACGCATCCCTTGCTGTGCAGAGAGTGCCGCATAAACCACACCAGGATTTGCTGCAATAAATGGCAACAGTACGATTCCACCCAAGCCTATGGCTTTTCTCATCTGATCACTATTGCAAGCGCTAGGATTTTCCGTACACCAGCTCATAAAGCTGACAGATTTCCCAACTTGCTCGCGAAATTTTTCATCAGTTGCAAGGCGTTCGCCCATGCGTTGTAAGTCATATGCACCGGCATATGCCAAAGCAAGCTCTCCGTTTTGAATGAGTGCAATTCTATGATCTGCTCCTTCTTTCAATGCCTGAGTAAGCGGCTGGCAATCACCGCGCCCATCGCAGGTGGCTAGCAGCGCATCTTGTAGTTGGCTTTTCTGGGCGTACTCTTTTTTGATATCTGCACACTCTTTCTCGGAACGGCAGCTGGCCAGTTTTTTTGCTAACTCATCCCATTGCTGATGACTGAGGAAGTTATTCGTCACCTCATTGCCCGCCGCTGCAGCTCCGCTGACGCCACCCGTCACCGCTCCCGCTGCTGTGCTAGCCGCCGCCGTCAGTACATCTGCCAATGCCCCCGTGATACCCGCTTCACTCAACGCCTGCGCCACCGCTGGTGCCGTCAGAGTTCCGGCTGCCGCACCAGCAGCTCCGCTGACGCCACCCGTAAGTCCACCGACCACTGTGTGTGCTGCCAAGCGCAGGCTACCGTTGTCGCCCCATAGCGCGTTAATGGCATCAGCCTCTGCGTCTTTGCCCTGACTTCGCAGCTGCTCCGCAATCTTCATCTGTGCTTCGGCATAGTCCCCCACGGCCTTGCTGGCCTGCTGCCCAAACGTTGCCATGATCTGTGCATTGGCCGCTTGCTCTTGCAGCAGCTTTTGACCGTCCCAGTTTTTCTGGAGTCCATTGCTGCCGTCGCCGGTTAGCACATTGCTTTGAATAATGGCTGCGGCTTCACTGGCGCTTTGGCCGGTTTTTTGCTGCTGACCGGCTTCGTCGGTGATGGTCACAGCGCCTGCGCTGATGCCGCTGTGCGTGGTGCTGCGTTCATTGCCGCTGTCGCTACTGACGCCTGCAGCTGCGCCCTGGACCCCTGTACCGAATTGCTGTGCCGACCAACTGGTGCCCTGACCAACAGTGTTCGGTGAACCTGCGGACTTACCGCCGCCCATGCTTTGGCTGTAGCCCCCCGAAAGGTTGACGCCACTGGCTTTGTAGTCGCTGTGGTTTTCAATATCGCTGTGGGTAAGCGTTCCGGTGGTCAGGCTGTTGCGGTTGTTGTCAATCGCAGTTTGGTTGCTGGCAATCACTGCGCCCTTCAGGTCAGTATTGCCCTTAACGTTGACCTGGAAGCCGCCGTCACCGGCCTGTATGCCGGTTTGCTCGTTGACGCTGGCAAAGTCGCCCTTGGCCTTGCTTTTGCTATAGCTGACACTGCCAGAGAAACCGGCACCGACAGTGACGGAGCCGCCGATGTTTTGCTGCTTGCCGCTGAAGGTGCTGGTATCTTGCAGGCTCTCCAGATTCAGGTTTCCGCCCACATCGGCCACCACCTGCTTGCCGCTGACCACGGCACCCTGGAGCGTGGTGTCACCACCGGACTGAATCGTCACGGTGTTGCCTGCGTTCACATGGGTGTTGCTGTAGACCACATCGTCGCTATTGGCATGCCCCTTGCCTTTGCTGGCGCTGGCGGTAATACCAGCGGCCAGTCCCTTAGGGCCATAGGTGATAGCTACACCCACTGCTGCACTGCTACTGCTATTGGTGCTTCTGTCACGGCTGTTGTCTTGGGAAGCCAGCAGGTTGACCTGGTTATCAGCAATCAGCGTGACGTCTTTGCCTGCCGTGATGTCGCTGCCTTGCACCAGGATGTTGCTGTCTTTGCCGGCACCGGTGGCGATGAGGTTGACGTTGCCGCCGGCTTGCAGGTTACTGCCATGGCTGGAGGTGCTGTTTTGGTAGCTGTCGCTTTGGCTCTTGCTGGAGCCGACTGTGATCGAGACGCTAAAACCAGCATTTTTCATATCGCCATTTGCCAGGGCACTGACGGCATCTTTGCTGTTGTAGGCCGTCAATGCGGCGGCACCCGCAGCCAATGCCTGCATGCGCCCATCGCTGGTTTTACCGGCCGCATCAGCCAGACTGGATGCCGTTTGCACCATGGATATGACGGGTGCCGACAGCGAGACACTCAGGCCGCTTTGCTTGAATTTAGTGTGGGTTTCGCTGCTATGGGTTTGCTCGGCTTCAGTGATCGCAATGTCTTTTGCCACTACGTTGATATCACCTTGCGGAGCCATCACATCGCTGCCCGTCTGGCGATAGGCATTGCCAGCGACGACATTCACATTGCCCTTGACACTGCCCACCGTCGATGCCGCTGCAGTGCTGTTGGTGGCCGCTTGGTCTGTACTTTGCATCCTGCTGCCAATGGTGAAGCCAATGCCTCCACCGCTGAGCAGGCCACTGCTGGTCTCTTTATGAAAGTGCTGCTCGCTGGATGTTTCTGTGGCGGCCAGGATGTTGACGTCACGGCCCGCTTGCAGTGCAGTGCCGCTGTCAGAGACAACATTACTGCCTGCCACGGTGATATCTCGACCTGCGTTGATACCGATGGTGCCTCCCCCCAGACTGCTTGCCTGGGCCTGGGTCTGGTGGACTTTGTCCGCCCAGGTGCGGGTGCTGGAGCCAAACGTACCGGAGAATTTCATAAAATACGCATCATCAAGCGACTGGCTGGCCTGGCCTGCGGTGATGTTGACGTCATTGCCTGCGTTCAGGCGCAGGTCTTGTGTGGTTTGCACCTGGGCTGCACGGGCATTGATGTCGTTGCCTGCATTGATGACGGTTGTACCCTGGGTGTTGATCTGTGTACCCACTTCCTGGCTGCTGCCAAAGAAGAGATGGTTTTTGGCATCCCAGGTGATGCGGTTGTCTGAGGAGGTATCGACTGTAGAGAGGTTGACGTTGTTGCCTGCATGGATGCGGGTAACTCCGCCTTCGTCTGCATTGGCGATTTGCGCACCCTCAAGATTGATGTCATTGCCTGCAATCAGGGACATCAATCCCCCTGTTGCCGCTTTGCTGTCCAGCGGGCCGGTGAGCACGAGGCCTGCAACCCTGTCCACCACGGTGTTGGAGTATCCGTTTTGGGCGGTTCCACCGCTGGTGGTGCGTGTGGTGGTCTCCACGTTGATATCGTTGCCCGCCTGGGCCAGCAGTTGCAGTGCGGCTGAAACAGTTCCGCCCACCACATTGATATCGCGCTGCGCATTGAGCGATACAGAGTCGCTGACGATATGGCCACCGATGTTATTAATATCGTTGGCAGCAATCAGTACCGCACGGCGGCCAGCAATAGTGCCGCTGTTGTGCACATCACCGTCGGTTTTGACAGAGATAGTGTCTGCACTGATTAGCGTTCCAGTTGCGCTCAAGTCTCCAGGCTTGGCCATTACATAGACTTTGGGCACCAGCACGCTTTGCACCGAACCATCGGGCATGGTGACGTTTTGCGAAACCAGCCATACCAGATCACTGGTCAGTTGCGCAACCTGCGCTGCAGACAGCTCAACCCCTGGGCGCAGTCCATGCGACTGGGCAAAGGTCACGCCGTTTTGCAGCAAGGCCATGTATTGCTCGTCGTTGCTGGTGTAGTCACTCAGGAAACGGCGGCCTGTCAGTTGCCCAATTTGCTGCTGTATGAGCTGCTGCTCGTAAAAGCCGTCACCCAGGCGCTTTTGCATCAAGGCGGGATCAAGCCTTAGAGCATTGACCATGTAGTCCGAAGACAACCAATTTTTGTAGCTCGTAAATGCGGGGTCGGTTTCCACCAAAGGGCGGTTGCCGTTTTGCGCATTGACCACGAACAAGCTGCTGCTGGGCAGCGAAGGGCCAGAGGCCACCGTACGAATAAAGACCTGTTCGCCCGCTGCTGTGGTGACCGGCTGCTGGGTTACGGTGGCAGGGGCATTGCCGGAACCGGAGCCTGCTGCGTTGTACCCGCCGGAGTTGACCGAGCCGCCGCTGCTCGCATTACCAGAACCCGAGCTGCCTACGGACTGCCCCACTCCACCGGAAGCTGCGCCAATATCGCCAACGTTATTACCCGTGTTGCTGTTGGCACCTACGCCGCCGCCGGTACCTGTGCCTGCCTGGTTTTGAAGGAATACGACCGTTGGGAGTTCAAAACTTGTGCTTTCGGAGCTGCTGAATGCCGCAGGAGCAGATGCATGCCGCTTCTGAGAATCACTGAATCCTCCGTGGTATTTCCATGAATAGAGGACTGCCGTTCCATTGGAAGTCTTTGTCTCAGTACCAGTGACCGTTGATTTATTATTCAGATTTCCTGCAGTGACATTCCCACCAGCAATAACAGTGGAATCAAAATTATTAAGCAATCCGCTGACATTGATATTTCCGCCTGCAGTAATTTCTCCAGCTTTAGAAGATATAACGCGATCTTTATAAAAATAGTCAGTGACCCCACTCACAATTGTATAACTGCGCTCCGCAGCCACAAATCTATTATTTTCTTTTATTTCCGCCAAAATCGCATCGTTTAATTTAGTGACTGCAGCGATAGATTCATCGTATATTTTTAAAGCAGCCTCATAAGCAGTTTTTTTTGTTCTATCGCTAGGGTACCAATAAAATGCGCCACTATCATCGGTAGATGCTCCATATCTAACTGGATCAGGTTTAATCGTGTTATATATTGCAGGAACATCAATGCCATACTGAGCAAATCTAGCCGACCCTGCTGCTTCATACTGGTAAGTGGTCGTGCAGGAATCACTGTCATCGCTGCTATAGCAAGATCTAGAGCTCTTAATTGCAACAGGAATTGTTGTCAGGAATTTATCTGGATGGACAACCTTGAACATTCGGCCATCGGAAGAAGCTCCTGGAATATCTCTTCGATTTAAAAACCCAATACTGCCATTCTTGAAATACGGAACGAATGTTCCACTCCCAACTTCGCGATAGTTTCTTGCACTTTCAACTTGTTGTCCTAGAAACTGCACCAAATTCTCACCGGCCTGGCTTCTTACCAGCTCTTGCTTCGCAATTTCAATTCCAGCATTAGTATTATTAACAACCTCCGCATTCAAATTAATGCTGCCGGCCGCGTCAATCTTTGAGCCGGTGTTGTTGATGGCCTGCGCCTGCCCTGCCGCTACTCGATTGGCATCAAGCGTGGCGCCGAAGCGCATGTCTGCGAGGCTCAAAATGCTGGCACCGCCTGTGTTATTTAATACAAGTGCGCCAATGTCCAGATCCTGCCGAGAAGCAATCGTTGCGCTGCTTGCGTTTTCTGCACGGTTGTTGAGCGTGTCCGCTTGGATGGACACATGATTGCCATAAATGCGGCCCGTACCCACGTTGTCCACCGTGGTGGCATTGATGCGGGTGTCGCTGCCATCAATCAGGCCGCGGTTGGCCAATGTCTGGTTGGCATTGACGCTGGTCACCCCGGCAGAGCTGATTTCTGCTCCACTGTGGTTGTCAACGTTGTTGCCCGAGACGGTGACACTGCTGCCGCCTTTGATGAGCCCCTGGTTGGTGAAGTCCCCAGCGCTTTCAACCAACAGATCGCCATTGACGCTCAGATCACCCTGATGGGTGTAATTGCCAGCAAAGGCCAGTTGCATGCCGCCTTGCGCCTGGAGACTGCCAGCCCCTGAGACAGACTGATTTTTGATACCGAGGTTGTTGCCCGCAAACAAGGTTCCATCTTGATTGCTGAGTGTCTGGCTTGCGCTGCTGAACGCCGCGCCGCTGGCAATGCCAGCATCAACCACTGACAGGTTGTGCCCTGCCTTGATCACACCCTGGTTGTTGTTGACCTTGCCACTGCTGTGAATGAGCACATCGTTGTTGGAGGTGATGGATCCGCCAACATTCGCTATTTCTGCTGCCAAGGCATTGAGCTTGACGTCCGTGGTGGATTGAATGGTTCCACCCGCCGTATTGTCAATTCCCACACCGCTGCCTGCGGTGCTGTTGATTTGCAAAGTGTTATTGGACGCAATCGCGCCGCCCTGATTGGTGACCTGGCCACCCGTTAACCGGGTTTCACCATAGGCACCGATATAGCCGCCATGGCTGTTATTGATGTTTGCGCCTTGCGCATCAATGTGCAACGAGCCTGACGAGACAATGCCGCCAGCACTGCCCGAGTGCTGATTGATGATGTCTCCACCATGGCTGTTGATCTGCAGCTGACTGGTCGAAGCGGTTGTCTGGATGGCTCCTGCGGAGTTGTTCAGCGCAGAGCTATCGAGTTGCAACCACTGATCTGCCAAGATGGTGCCACCTTGGTTAGAAACCGTGCTCCATTGGCCTGCAGCATCCTTGCTTTGAATGTGCACAGAAGCGGCAGTGATGCGACCGGCATCGTTGTTGATGCCGCTGGAGGCAAGAGTGCCATTTTGCAAGGCTGCAATACGGCCATGCTGGTTGTCCAGCCATCCACTTTGCACATCCAGGTTGCCTGCTGAGGCGATGATCTTGCCGCCGTCGTTGTTCAGCGCGCCTTGCTGGGTATCAATGGCAATGGTTTGCGCACCTATTTGCCCGGCTTGGTTGCTCAGTGATGTACTGTTGAGATGGAGCGTGTTAGTGGACGCAATCGTGCCCTGAACGTTGCCCAGAGCGCCGGTTTGTACGCTGACAGTTTCTGTGCCACTGAGTTGGCCAGCGGTGTTGTCAAGCGAAGCACTTAGGACGTTGATGGCCCCGCTGCTTTGGATCTTGCCTTCTGAATTGGTGAGCTCACCCTTGGCATTCAAGGTCAACGGCCCCTGGGCTTGAATCTGACCCTTGCGGTTATTGATGTCAGAAGCACTGTCGATGACAAGAGCTGCCCCAGCCTGAATCAGGCCTTGCTCTGATTGGAGCGCTGCCACCTGCAGTTGTGCGTTTTGCAGGCTGGTGATTTCTCCACCCTGATTGATCGTGCGTCCAGCCGTTACTTTAAGATCGCCGTTGCTGACAATCTTGGCATCTGTGTTGTTCAAAGAGTTGCTGGCGGTAATCGAGAGCAACCCATCGGAGGCCTGCTCGATCAAGCCCTGTGTGTTGTCCAGAGTTTGCGTAACGATCGTGGCATCTGTGGCAGTGCTGATCTGCCCTTTCTGAGTGTTCAGAGTCTGTGACTGGATTTGAATTGCACCGCCACTGCTGGCAATAACGCCAGACTGGTTGTCAACACGCTGACCAGCCTGAATATCTATGGCGCCATTGGCTTGCAATTTACCGGAAGTATTGGTCAGGCTGCTGGATGCATGAATGCGCGCATCACCCATGGCAGCGACAGACCCCTCGGTGTTGTCGATGTCAGCGGCTGAGGCATCTAACGCACCACTGGCAAACAAGGCACCGCCTCTGTTGTCGATGCCGCTTCCGGCATGAATCTTGAATGACCCCTCTGAAACCAAAGTAGAGGTAGAGGCAGGGGTTGTATTGCCATCACCGGACTGCATGGTGCCTGCCACGTTGCGGATGCCTTGGGCCGCTGCAATATCGAGTTGCTTTAACGCCGTGATTTTTCCGGAATCGTTGTCAAGACTTGCTGCTTGAATCTGAGCGCTGCCGTTGCTGGATATCTTGCCCTGCTTGCTGTGCACAGCATCAGCCACGTTGATGCGCAACTGACCCGATCCGTTTTGTGAGATTTCTCCCAGGGTGTTATCCAAAGATTGGGCTTGAATGCCAATCTGCGCTTCTTTGGCATCAGACACTGTGCCAATCTGCCCTTGATGGTTAGTCAGTGCGCCAGAAACGTCCAAGGAGATGCTGCCTGCATTGCTGACAATGCGACCGCCGCTGCTGTCCAGGCTTTGCGCCTGAAGCGTCAGGTCCTTGCCAGCAGCCAATGTACCTGTAGTGTTGTTCAATCCTTGCTGGATCGTGAGTGACAGCGACTGGGCACTGCCAATGGAGCCTGCCGAGTTGTCCAGACTTTGTGCATTCAACTGCAGATCAGAATGCACAAAAAACGAGCCAGAATCATTCTGGAACGAGGACTGCGAGCCAGTGAAACTTTGCGCAACCAAGGTGCCCTGGCTGTTGTTCAGAATGCCCTCACTGTGCAGCTGACGAACATTGGCGGTGCCACTGTTCGTCAAAGCCTCAGACACAGCGATATCGCTTGCCCCATTCGCAAGCAGCTTTCCGGTATTGACAATGTCCTGCGCCACCTGGATATGTCCATCGGCCAAAATCACAGGCGCAACAGGTGTCGTCTGTATCGCGCTGCCATCTTGGCTCGAGGTAGGGGCGGCTCCTGAACCGGAGCTTTCTCCAGTTCCTGTGCCACTACCGGTACCCGTTCCAGAGCCTTCAGAGGAGGTTGATGCAGGTGGTGCCCCCAGCACTGCATTGGAGCCGGTATTAGCAAGCGTGGCGCTGCTGATGAGCAGGCTTTGCGCCCCGGTCTGGGTGATGTTTCCGGCATTGCTCAAACCGGCTGCTGCGACATCCAGCCTTTGAGCCGTGATGCTGCCACTGCCTTGGTTGCTGATTCGTCCAGCCTCAATCAACAATTGCTGTCCAGCCTTTATCGCTCCTGAGTTGTTGAAGCCAGCCCCTCCATCCTGAATAACTGCATTTCGCTGGCTGCTGATCGTTCCGCCGTTATCGACACCCTTGGCAGAAATACTCAGATCTGCAGAGTCTGCATTGCTGGCCAGGGTTCCGGAGTTGCTCAGCAAGCCATCTGCGCTCAAGGTCAAACGACCAGAGCTTGCAGAAACTGTGCCTGCATTCTTGACGCCAAGCCCCGCCTCCGTGCCGACGATAAAGATCTTGCCCGCATACATGCCGCCCAGCTGAGCCACGTCCAGGGCAAACTGCGGCTTCTGAGAAAAATCGCCACCTGCAGCCATGGGATTGCCTTGCTGGACGCTGCCATCTGCTGTGATCTCATTTACGCCGGTAACCACACGCAAATCCTGAGCCCACAGCCCGGCGTTCAGCGAGATGGCTCTTGCAAGGATGTTGGCGTAGTCGGCCTTGCTGGCATCCATACCACTGCCCTGAATGCTGATAAGCCCGTTTTGAACGTTAAAGCCGCCCAAACTGCCATTGGCACCATAAAGGGGTCTGCCCGTTGTCAGGGTCACGCCTGCAGCATTGATGAAAGACAGGCCATCGACCACCAAACCTGAGGGGTTGGCGATGATGACGTCAGCACGCTGGCCGGCAACCTCCAAGGGCCCCATCAGCCGGGTCTGGGCTGCAGAGTTGACTTCGTTGACGATGACTCTGGCGCCACCATTGGCGAGCCATGGATTGCCTTGCACCCAGCCACCGATCTGGGTTTGCACATTGGTGCGGCTGTTGTTGAGGATGGCTCCCTTTTGTCCAATGTCGAACTGCTTGTAGGTGTTACGGCTTACGCCACCTGCAGAAGGGGTCTGAATGTTGACCGTGGGCGTGCCGTTGGCAGACTGCAGAACCGTTGGGCGCTGGCGATTGGGGGCAGAGGGGTCGGCAATGATCTGCGCAAGACTGGTCTGGCTTGCAAGAGCCAAGGCCAGCATGCCCGCTGTTTTACCAGCAGCAGAAACCGGGGCAAGAGACAGCTCACCCAGGAGCGATCTGGTTGGGCAAGCACTGTTTGCCAGTGTTTCGCCAGAGCCGCCTGTCTGAGTACTGCCGCCACTGGCTTTGCCTTCACTGGAGGCAACTTCCTGCACTACCATCCGAATGCCACGAGCTTTGTTGAAGATAACGCGGTGAAGATTCTTGTTCATGATGTCCCCTCAAAAGCTGTAGGCCAGGCTCAAAGCCAGATTGGTTTGGGAAGTACGGAAATGCTCTGGCTTCCTGACGGGGGTTGCCATAAAGACTTCGTAGGAAAGATTGCGCCAGGCCCCACGCAGACCTATGGCAGCGCCGGTCAATGACTGGCCCACGAGGTATTGCGCAGATGGCCCGCTGACATGCCCGGTGTCCAGACCCACAAAAGCTTCGGCATTTCCTGCGGCACCCAGACTCAAAGGAATGCTGAGTTCATTGCGCCAGTACCAGCCACGCTCGGCCAGCAAGGTACTTTCGCCATCGAAACCTCGTACGGTGTAACGGCCACCGATACCAATGCGGTCTTGTGGCGTGAGTGGCGTTTGGTTCGACTGACCATGCCAGGCGCTGGTAAATTTGAGCTTGGTGTCTGCCAGCTCGAAGGGCTTGGTCAATGCCAGATCAGCAATGAAGAGCTTCATGCGTGAGGAGCCTTCACCAAAGGGCTCTTCGGGTGCACGCAAGGCTGCAAAAGCTCCTGTGCCACGTTTGTAGGCCAGGTTGGCATCCACAATGGCGTTGCCAAGATAGCTTCGCTGATTGAGGCTCAGCTCAAAGCCTGACGTTCGTCGGCGCTGAACCTCAATTTCTACATCGTCGATGTAGTTGTTGGAGGTCCGCTGAAATACTTTGAACCCAACGCTGGCCTTGGAGGAGGCATTGCGGAACACCACGCGGCTGAGTTTGAAATCGAGGTTGCTGGATTCACCGCTGTAGGTGTAGTTTTGATAAGCGCCAGCCACGCTTTGGTGGTACTTGCTATAAGAACCGGACAGGGCAAGCAGCCAGTACCCTAACGGCAAGGAATACTGAACGGCACGCGTCTCGGTGCCACGGTTGCCACCATTCCAAAGACCACCGCCGAAGCTGAAATACATCAGGTCATTCAGGCCCAGCGGATTGTCCCAGGATACCGTTCCCGTGCCTTGTACTTTGCCCGTAGATTCGACACCGCCATTGTCCAAAGCGACGTTAAAGCGCAGGGGATTGACCTTTTTGTAAGTAATAAGTAAATCGCTCTGCCCGGGCTCTACGTTGGGCCCATCTGCCGGAGTAATTTTAATATCGGCATCAGAAGTAGGTACGCGCTTGAGGTTCTCCAACCCTTGCTCAATATCGCGTAGTTGCAGTAGTTCACCTTCTTTAGAAGGGAGCGCAGTGAGCAATGAGGTATTACCTGAACTGTCCGCACTGAACCTGATTTCTCGCAATACCCCCGGGATGAAGGCAACTGTCAATACACCATCTCTGAGATTCTGCGGTACCACCATGACACGAGACGTAACGTAACCGTGCTCGATCACTGCTTGCTGCATGCGAGCCAGAATAACTTCCACCCCCTTAGAGCCAATGCATGGCGCAGTGCTGAAATCGACACCAGCCGACTCCTTGAGCCAAGAAACCTCCGTGAGCTTTTTACCCGTCAGTTCAAGCCTGTGCAGATTGAAACAGGGCGACTCGTTTTCAGGAATCTCTAATGTCGCTGCCGTTGTGGTGGGGCGCAAAATATCTGCATCAGGCGCCATACGATCGCGTAGCTCGCGTTCCCGCTCCTGCTGCCGCTGTTGCTGCTGCTGTTCAATAGCTGCAACCCCAGACAACTGCGCCAAAGTCGAACACGAGAAACCTGAGATTAATACCGCAACAACTGTCAAGCGAAAATTGCGACAAAATGCTAATAACTCTAAGTAAAAAACCTTCATTCGTTCTTTCATAGGCTTTTTCGGGGCGCGGGGTGCATGTATTACCCATGGCTATTCCGAAAAACCTGCGAAATATAAATTTCTTCAACAAACACAACCACTAAGATAAATCAATAAATCAACGAAAAAAAGTTAACGAAAACCATGAATAAACGATATCTTGCGAAAGTCCGGGTCTAATTTTCACCTGTTCTCTTGCATTTTCCATATTTTTAAAGATAATGCTTCGCCTCCTATTTACGTTTAAATAGGAGTCCGCATGAACGCAAAACGCTAGCAAGAAAATTTCAGATTGAGGTCGTTAAACAGATTTTGCGAAACGACCGCAGGGTGGCCTTGTGATTCACTCCGTTTAAGCGCGAGACAAAAGGCCTGCACGAGTGGCTTCGCCTGCAGCAAATTGCTGCTACACAACGCTTAGAGCAAACCAGCCAAAGCGAAGAGATACGTTGCTTGAATGCTGGGCTCAAGAGGTCACCGATGAGCGTGACATGCTAAAAAAGCAGCAACGTACTGAGCATGTGCCGGGGGCTGCAGTTGCCCCCCAATGGTTACTGCGCCTGGAAAGTTCAACCGCAAAGCCAGTGCGCTGCCGATGACCAGCGCCCGCTGGGCTTACTCCTGCAGGCCTGGCTAGGTAGTGGCGGTGTGTATGGCTGGCGAAGAGTTCGAGAGACGCAATTGCGTGAAACTGGCAGCTATAGCTATCTAGGAGCATCTGGTCGATGCAGGGATCGATTCGCTTCTGTACGCAGCCAGCGCGAAAGCTGAATGACGAATAGGTCTAGCCTGGTGATGATGGTGCGCTGCGCAGAACGAGGCTGAACAGCGTCGATGTGCGAAAGAATCCGGTTTTGCAGGCGATATCTCGGATGGACAGGTGCTCACATGGCGCCCAGCGTCTGATGACGTCTCAACGTAGCCACGTCAATCACCCCTGCCCCCTGCTGCACCAGAAAGCAGCAGGCTAAGGTGAATACGTGGATCGGATGAAGATGGAAAGCATCAGGTCTAGTGGATCACTTGTGCCTGGCAATCAACACTCTTGTATCTGCACACCGTCACTGCAAGCTGCAGGCGTCCAGTTTTTGCAGCGCAGGCCAATCGTGCTCATGAAATGTCAGCTGACGGCCCTGCGGCCCCGTCAGCGCCGTCAGTACGCCGGGAAATCCCAGCGCTGCCACAGAGATATCTGCCAATGCTGCATTGCTGCGCTCCAGCTGCTCGCGCTCAGACATGTCAAATTGCGGCACAAGCTGCGGGAAGCGCTCACGCAAAGCTGCATTGCTCCAAGTCAGCAGCGGCACCTGCAGGCTGCTTAAGCCACTGCCAGTACGGTATTGATCTGCACATGGAGGCATAGCCACCCCATGATCACTGGAGTACAGCAGCAAGGCTGTTTTCCCCTGCCCAGCGCCGCGCTCTACCATTTGAATCCATTGCGTCAGCAAATCACTGGAATAGCGCAGTGAGTTGTCATAAACATCCGGAAAGAGCGCCGCAGTGGCGGGATAGCGTTCTTCAACCTGAAAGTGACTGCCGTAAGTGTGAAGCACCACCAGCTTGCGGGGCGCGGGGTCTTGCAGTGCTTCTTGCAGATGCGGTGTCAGCACCTCGTCCCACTCTCCATTTCCTGCCTTCAAAAACACATCCGCAGCACGCCGGAATGTGACGCCATAAAAATCTTCTACCGCGCTGTGATAGCGCGAATTGCTCACCACAAAGGTTTTGTAGCCGGCTTGGCGGGCAATATCCAGAAACGAGGGAGCGCGGTGCTCCACGCTGTCTTGCGCCGCCATGCCAGTGAGCAGATAAGGCAGCGCTGCCGCCGTATTCAAACCATGGGCCATTGCACGCGCCACCTGCACACCCTGCAATTGCGCCAAGGCACCATTGGTGTCAGCACCCTGATACCCCAGGAGTGACCAACGCTGCGCTGATGCACTCTCTCCAATCACAACCACCAGGGTATCCACCTGTGCAGCTTCAGGCGCAGCACTGGGCAGTTGTGGCGTGTAAAACAAGCTGTCCGTCAATTGCTGCTGCGCCGTCCATGCACGCACAATGTGCATGGGGTAAATGGTTTTCAGCTTGCGGATCACTTCGTCAAAGTCATAACGCTTGACCAGCACAAACACAAGAAAAACACTCCAGATCACCACCCCCGCCCAGGACAGTTTGCGCAACACGGGCGATGCATTGGCCGACATGCTTGCGAAACGCCAGACATAGCGACAAGCAAAGATACCCGTCACCAGCCACGCCACGGCACACGCCACCCATGGCCAGGGCAGCACGCCCACGAACTCCTGCGCTTCCTGCCAGTTGGTGCGCAGCGCGGTCGCAAGCAGCAACTGGTCTGCCAGATTTCCAAAAAAACCAACGTGAACAATATTGATGGCGCCCAGAGCCAGCAGCCCCGCCATTGCCAGAGCCAAAGCAGGCCGCCACAGCGTTAATGGCCAGAACAAGAAGGCCGCTGCAACCCAGAGAGCACCAGCGCGCAGGCTGAGCCCTTCTAACAATGCTGGAGTGAACAGCCACATCCAGCACACAAAGGCCAACCAGCCCCGGCTATTTTTTGGAGACATGCAACTCAATCGATATTCAATGCGTCGCGCAGCTTACTGCATCTGGACACATGTTTTTGGGCAAGCAGGTACAGTTCGAAACCTTCACTTGCTGGCGTATTGCGCTTGGCTACTACCTTTCATTTTCCATCACCATACTGAATGACCGCTCCCGCACTGCCCATCCTGTATTCCTTTCGCCGCTGCCCATACGCCATGCGTGCGCGTTTGGCTCTGGCACATGCCGGCATGGCTTGCGAGTTGCGTGAAATCAATTTGCGCGCCAAGCCTCAGGCACTGCTGGATGCATCGCCCAAGGGTACTGTGCCGGTGCTGGTCCTGCAAGATGGCCAGGTGATCGAGCAAAGTCTGGCGATCATGCTGCATGCGCTGCAGACGAATGACCCAGATGGCTGGCTCACCCCCACCCACGGCACGCAAGATGACATGCTGGCCTTGGTTGGTCGCAACGACGATTTTTTTAAGCAAGTACTGGACCGTTGCAAGTACCCTGAGCGCTATACCGCCGAAGCCGTCAATCAGGCTCAGACAGATGCCATCACGTGGCTCGCAGCCTTGGATGAACAACTGGCAGAAACAGGCTATCTGTATGGCTTGAACCCCAGCCTGGCCGACATGGCTTTGCGCCCCTTTGTGCGCCAGTTTGCGCGCATTGATGAGGCTCAATGGGCTGAGCAGCCCTGGCCTCATCTGCAAGACTGGCTGCAGCGCTGGATTGATTCAGCCCTGTTTGCCGAAGTCATGGAAACCTACCCAGGCTGGATACCAGACACCACGGGACCAATTTTCAGCACCAGCAGCATTGAATCTGCTTAAAGCTTTGACAGCTCCAAGCTTTAAAACTTGCTAACACCACGCAGCCAGCCATGGGCTCTTGATTGAGAGAGTTCACAAAGCCTCACAAAGCACAAAAGTGCACGGCAAGGCAGAGTGACGCTGAATCAAAGAGACTGTTCGCCGCTCTCAGGCTTACAGCGCCTGTATTTCAAGCGCCAGTCACTGTCTTTTTTATTTTTTCTTGTTAAACCAAGCCCCGGGACGGCGTGCCGACACCACGGGGCTTGTCTTTTTATGCAGCACTGGTGCCGCAGCACTGCGGCGACCCTCGCCAGCGGGCATGCTGTCGCCCCACTGGATGTCTGCGCGCTCAATGCTGCGCCATTCACCGGGGCGCAAATCACCCAGCTCCAAGTTGGCAATGCTTTGGCGAATCAGGCGCAGTGTCGGATGGCCAATCGCCGCCGTCATCTTGCGCACCTGGCGGTTCTTGCCCTCAACCACCTGAATTTCCATCCACACATCCTGCACGCTTTTGCGGACACGCACAGGTGGATCACGGGGAGCGATTTGCGGCTGTGGCTCCAGCAACTGTGCCTGGCAAGGCAAGGTGGTGTAGTCCTCAATGCGCAGACCAGCACGCAGGCGCTGCAAGGCCGATTCATCAGGTACACGCTCGACCAGCGCCCAGTAGGTTTTTGGCTTTTCGTTGCGCGGGTGCAGCAGCTGCTCAATCAAAGGGCCATCGTCAGTGAGCAACAGCAGACCTTCCGAATCCTTATCCAGACGGCCTGCCGGATACACCCCCTTGGGCAAATCAAACTCCGCCAATGAACGCGCTCCACCCTCAGGCGTGAACTGGGATAAAACGTCGTAGGGCTTGTGAAAGAGGATGTACTGGGGCATGCAGAAATCAGGAGGTCTCAAAGCACAGATTGTCAGCCAAAGCAAAAAGCCCCAGCACGACAAGCATGCTGGGGCTTTTGCTGGTGATTGCTAAAGATCAAGTGCGTTTTCCGCCTTTGAGCAGCAAGACCAGCAGCAGCACCGAAAAGCCCGCAAAGCAGATAAAAGACCAGTTGGCAATTGAGCCGCCAAGGAACGTCCAGTCCACCGCGGTGCAATCGCCAGACCCACGGAAAATCATGGGAATGGCGCGGCTGATCGAGTAGTTTTCGATCATGCCGTAGAAGTCACGCCCACAGGTGGCGAACTCAGGGGGATTCCATTGCAGCCAGCTTTGGCGTGCAGCCACAAAAGCACCAAATCCAGAGGCCAGCAAGGCCAGTACGCCAAAAGATTTCCACCACCCACTTTGCCCTTTCAGGCTTGCCAGTCCAGCCAAGACAGCGACCAAAATCAATGCATACCGCTGCACGATGCACATTGGGCAAGGCTCTAAACCCTGCACATACTGCAGATACATGCCGAAGGCCAGCATGCCCACACAAATGGCAGCAATCAGCGCCAGAGTGCGGCGCGGGGCTGTGGTGATCTGATTTAAAACCTGCATGGTTCTCTCATCAACAGGAGGGGCGGCATCAACGCCCCCTGCCCCATGCAGGCGACGCCGTTAGATGCCGGCAGCTTCGTCCAAGAATACCTTGGCGCGCCGCGGTGTCACCACCAGCGTCTCTCCTTCGCGCAGCCCCATTTCACGGTACTGCTGTGCAGAGATTTGCGCCTCGATCAAATGCTCAGAATCCGCATTGTCTTTGGTTTGGTGATCATCCGCAGCAATAAGTTCCAAACGTGCGATGGGGCCCACCACAATCGCGCGACTGAGCTGCACCACCATGCCTGTCTGGCGGCCATTGCCATCGGTATGCTGCCCCGGCGAATAGCGCTCCACATCGAGCTCATGCGGACGCACATATGCAAACGCACTCTTGTCAGTGGCTCCGACCGCCTCGCTGCTTTCCAGCTGCATGCCCTCTTCCAGATAGACATGCCCATCCTTGGCACGGCCCTTGAACAAGTTGACGTCGCCCAGAAAACCGTAAACAAAGGGACTGGCAGGGTTGTCCCACACTTGCTGCGGTGTTCCCTCTTGTTCAATCTTGCCCTGATTGATGACCACCACGCGGTCGGCCACTTCCAGCGCCTCTTCCTGATCGTGTGTCACGAAGATGGAGGTCACATGCAGCTCATCGTGCAGGCGGCGCAACCAGCGGCGCAGTTCCTTGCGCACCTTGGCATCCAGTGCACCAAAAGGTTCATCCAGCAGCAACACCTTAGGTTCAACGGCCAAAGCGCGCGCCAAGGCAATGCGCTGGCGTTGTCCACCAGACAGCTGCGAAGGAAAACGATCAGCCACCCAGTCAAGCTGCACCAGCTTGAGCAGGCTCATGACCTTTTCTTTGATCTGCGCTTCGCTGGGGCGTTCTTTGCGAGGTTTGACGCGCAGGCCAAAAGCCACGTTCTCAAACACCGTCATATGCCTGAACAGGGCGTAATGCTGAAATACAAAGCCCACATTGCGGTCGCGCACATGCACGTCCGTGGTGTCTTCACCGCTGAAGTGGATGCTGCCGACGTCGGCCGTCTCCAGGCCTGCGATGATGCGCAGCAGTGTGGTCTTGCCGCAGCCCGAGGGGCCAAGCAGCGCAATCAGCTCTCCCGACTTGATGTCCAGGCTCACATCGCGCAGGGCCTGGAAGTCGCCAAACTGCTTGCTGACATTGCGAATTTCAATGCTCATGGTCTGTCTCTTTCAAATGCGTTGCACGCTCAAGATGCCTTGAGGGGTGTCGGACGCTCTGGCGGCAAGTTGACTGCCGCCTTGATCTGTTGTTCGTGCTTCCACTCCGCCACGGTCTTGATGAGCAAAGTCACCAGCGCCAGCAAAGCCAGCAAAGACGCCGCTGCGAAAGCCGCCACGGACTGGTATTCGTTGTACAAAATCTCAACGTGCAAAGGAATCGTGTTGGTCTGACCGCGGATATGCCCAGAGACCACCGACACCGCGCCAAACTCGCCCATGGCACGGGCGTTACACAAGATCACGCCGTACAGCAGGCCCCACTTGATGTTAGGCAAGGTCACATGCCAAAAGGTTTGCCAACCGCTGGCCCCCAGTACGATGGCCGCTTGCTCTTCGTCATTGCCTTGCGCTTGCATCAGCGGAATCAGCTCACGGGCAATGAATGGGAAGGTCACAAACACGGTCGCCAGCACAATGCCGGGCACAGCAAAGATGATCTTGATGTCATGCTCTGCCAGCCAGGGGCCCAGCCAGCCGTGGGCACCGAACACCAGCACGTACATCAGGCCAGCTACCACGGGCGAGATAGAAAACGGCAAGTCAATCAGCGTGGTCAAAAAAGCTTTGCCTTTGAACTCGTACTTGGCAATACACCAGGCGGCGGCCACACCAAAGACCAGGTTCAGTGGCACCGCAATTACGGCAGTCAGCAAGGTCAGCTTGATGGCAGCCCAGGCGTCTGGCTCATTCAAGCCCTCCCAATACGCTTGCAGCCCTTTGCGCAGCGCCTCGGTAAACACAGCGGCCAGCGGCAGCACTAGGAACAGCAAGATAAAGGTCAGTGCCACCCCCACCAGCAGCCAGCGCACCCAGCGTGGCTCTGTCGTGGAGAGTTTTTCAGGTCTGCTGCCTTTGGGTGGGGCTGTGAGCTTGTAGGCAATCACAAGCACCACCAGGATAGCCAGCAGCACTTTCAACAAAAAGTAATGTTGCTCGTTCATGCGGGAGCTCCTGTATGGCGGCGCTGCCACGCTTGCAAGGCATTGATCACCAGCAGCAGGACAAAGGAGATCACCAGCATCACCACAGCCACGGCTGTGGCTCCAGCGTAGTCATACTGCTCCAGCTTGCCGATGATGATCAACGGTGTGATTTCTGAAACCATGGGCATATTGCCCGCGATGAAAATAACCGAGCCGTATTCACCCACCGCGCGTGCAAATGCCATGGCAAAGCCTGTCATCAACGCTGGCAAGATGCTGGGCAAAATGACTTTGTAAAAAATCTGCCAGCGCGAAGCACCCAGACTGGTGGCTGCTTCTTCCAGTTCTTTTTCAGAGTCTTCAAGTACGGGCTGTACGGTGCGCACCACGAAAGGCAACCCAATAAAGATCAGTGCAATCACAATCCCGTTGGGGTTGAACGCCAGCTGAATCCCTAAAGGCTCCAGGTACTGCCCTACCCAGCCGTTGCCTGCCAGCAATGCCGTCAGTGAAATGCCTGCCACTGCCGTGGGCAGCGCGAAAGGCAAATCCACCAGTGCATCTACGATCTTCTTACCCGGAAACTTGTAGCGCACCAGCACCCATGCAATCAGCAGGCCAAAGACCAGATTCACGCACGCAGCGATGAACGATGTGCCAAAGGTCAGCTTGTAGGAGGCCACTACGCGCGGTGAAGAGACTGCTTCCCAGAACTGGGGCCAAGACAGTTCAAATGTCTTGAAGATCAGTGCTGACAATGGGATCAGCACAATGATGCTCAGATAAAAAAGTGTGTAGCCCAAGGTCAGCCCGAAACCGGGCAAAACGCGCTTAGCGCCACGCCCACGGCGAACCGCAGCGGTGGCGCTAAGACTGCTTGGGCTGGCGGGAGATGCAGAAGCCATGGTGTCCCTGTCAGCCTAGATTGTTGTTATGTGCATGCAAAGCGCAAAGGCGCTGTGCATTACTTGCCTGGTGTGTAGATTTCGTCGAACTTGCCACCGTCATTGAAGTGAACCTTCTGCGCTTCACCCAAGGAACCAAAGTACTTGCCCACCGTAAATTGCTTCAGGGGCTTGAATATATCGGCGTGCTTCTTGAGCACAGCTTCCGAACGGGGGCGCAATGCATGATTGGCTGCAATTTCCTGGGCTTCGTCAGAGTACAGGTAGTCCAGGTAAGCCTTGGCCAATGCGCCTGAACCTTTCTTCTCAGCCGTGCGCTGAACAACAGCTACTGGGTTCTCTGCAATGATGGAGCTGGATGGGTACACCGCCTGCACCTTGCCTTTGCCAAATTCACGGTCTACCGAGATCACCTCGGATTCAAACGTGATGAGCACATCACCAATATTGCGCTGCAAGAAAATGGCTGTTGCGTCACGCCCACCCTTGCCCAGAACCGGAACGTTCTTGTACAGATTTTTCACAAAAGCCTGCGCATCAGCATCCGAGCCACCGTTTTCACGCACCGAGCCCCAGGCGGCCAGATAGGCGTAGCGCCCATTGCCACCAGTTTTGGGGTTCACGACCACTACCTTGACATCTGGGCGAATCAGATCTTTCCAGTCTTTGATGTTCTTGGGGTTGCCTTGGCGCACCAGAAACAGCATGGTCGATGTTGTTGGCGATGCGTCGTTAGGAAACTGCTTGGCCCAGTCTTTGGCTACCACGCCGTTACTGGCCAGAAATTCAATGTCTGTGGTGGTGTTGAAAGTCACCACGTCGGCAGGCAGGCCGTCATTGACGGCACGGGCTTGAGCGCTGGAGCCGCCATGCGCTTGGTCAATCTTGACGTCCTTGCCGGTGGTCTTCTTGTAGTGCGCAACGAACGCTTGGTTGTAGTCCTTATAGAACTCGCGTGCAACGTCGTATGAAACGTTGAGCAATTGATCCTGCGCACTTGCCATGCCACCGGCAGCCAGCGCAATCGTTGCCAACAGAGTCTTGAGCTTCAAAGATGTCATGGTGTGGTCGCCTTGCTCACTAGGAGCGTTTTAAAGAGATGCTTCGAATTGTGATGAAGAGTTCTTAAAACTCAAAAGAATATATTCTTTTAAATTTATCGAAAAATTGCATATAGAAAATATGAGCAAGATCCGCCTGTCTGACAGCGCATGTCCGTACTTTCAATACCCATATCAAGCCGCAATCTGCTGCTTGCCCATACCCCAGTCCATGTCTTGCAGCAAAGATTCAAGCAAGGCAAAGCCCAGAGGCCAGCGGCCATGGCCTGATTCCACATTGATGTGGCCTGCGTTTTGCAGCCGCACAAATTCACTGCCCCATGCCCGTGCATAGGCTCCTGCCAGACGCACAGGGCAATATGGATCGTTGCTGCTGGCAACCAGCACACTGCGATAAGGCAAGGCCTTATAGGGCACCGGCGCAAAGTCGGCCAAATGAGCTCTGCGCTCAGGGTCTGCCGGAGCCACCAGCAATGCACTGCGAATGCGCGCTGCAGCTGCTGCTGAGACATGGGTGGTCGTAATGCACCCCAGACTGTGCGCCACCACAATGGCAGGCTCAGGGCGCGACAGCAGCACGGCTTCCAAAGTACGCACCCAGTCTTCACGCTTGGGCGTGAGCCAGTCTTCTTGCTCTACCCGCTCCGCGTGGGGCAGTGCTTGGGCCCACAAACTTTGCCAATGCTCGACGCCAGAATTGCGCCAGCCTGGAACAATGATGATGCGAGGTGGGGTGGTGGACATGGCATGCTCTCCTTGGGAGGGCCGATTGTGAAAGCCTGCTCTCCAAACTCCAACGAATGATTCGTTGTTTCCTTATGCGCATAAGCATGTGCACAGAGGAAGAACAGCGCTGCAAACACCGCACGGCGCAGGAAATTTGCGGCCAGCCTTCGTGTCTTCGTAGCAAAAAAAGCCATAAAAAAAAGCGCTACACCCTATACAGGATGAGCGCTCCAGGCTTGTTTATTTGACGACTAAATATCAGCCGCCAAGGCAATGTTCACACGTTCGCAGTTGGCATACAACGCATTCAGGGATACCTTGGACATCACACGCTGCCCGTCAGGCAGCTCCAGTTCAAACACAAAGTGGCTGCCACGAAAAGTGCGTGCACGCACCTTCACGTTCACTCCGCTTTCAGCTACACGCACATGCTCAGGGCGCAGCAAAACTTGCATGCCATGCGCAGTGGCGTAATGGGGGTGCCCTGCGGGCAGCAGACCCAGTGCGGTTTGCCATTGACCACCAGCGGTGGTTTTCGCATGCACCAAGGCCCCTTCGCCGACAAACTGCGCAACATCCTGTGTCGCAGGTGCACAGTACACCTGCACTGCGTTGCCCCACTGCATGAGCTGACCACGCGCCATTACCCCCACATTGTCGGCCATGGCAAAGGCCTCATTTTGGTCGTGCGTCACCATCAAAGCGGTGGCCTTGGCCTGCTTCAAGATGGCCCGCACCTCCCGCGCAATGCTCTCGCGCATGCTGGTGTCCAGGCTGGAAAAGGGTTCATCCATCAACAACAAACTGGGCTTGGGCGCCAAAGCACGTGCCAGGGCCACGCGCTGTTGCTGACCACCGGACAAAGCATGGGGCCAGCGCTGACCCATGCCCTCTAGACCCACAAGCTCCAGCATTTCCTGCACGCGAGCAGCGCGCTCATTCTTGGTCATGCGGTGCAAGCCAAAACCAATGTTGTCTCCCACATTCAGGTGGGGAAACAAAGCGTGGTCCTGAAACACCATGCCAATGTCACGCAACTGTGGCGGTACGCTCTGCGCAACTGCAGCTACCGTCCGGCCCTGTAAATCAATCTGGCCTGCCCGCACAGGCTCAAAGCCTGCAATGGCTCGCAGCAAGGTGGTTTTGCCACAGCCCGAAGGGCCAAGCAGACAACCAATCTCACCCTGATCCAGACGCATGCTCACGTTTTGCACCACGATGGTGGCGCCATAGCCCAGCGAAACGTTTTTAACTTCAAGCATTCAAAAATCTCGGCAATGTTTAACCGCCTGAAGACGGCGTCTTTTCCGTTTGCAGCACCAGCAAAATCACGGGCAGCAAACCGACCAGCACAATGGCCAAAGCAGGCAAAGCGGCTTGATCCCACATGGATTCTGATGTGAGCTGGAACACACGCACGGCCAAGGTATCCCAGCCGAACTGGCGCATCATCAGCGTGATGGGCATCTCCTTCATCACGTCCACCACTACCATCAAAAAAGCAGACAGCAACCCTGTGCGCAGCAGCGGAAGGTGCAAACGGCGCAAGGTCTGCCACGGCCCCAGTCCCAAAGAAGCACACGCTTCTTCCTGGCTGCGCGTAATGCGCTGCATGGCAGCGTCGGTCGCGTTGTAGGCGACTGCCAAAAAGCGGGCTGCCAGCGCAAGCAGCATGCCAGCCAGACTGCCCTTGATGATGCCCAGACTTTGGACACCCCAAGGCTCCAGGAGCGCCATCAACCAAGCATCCAGCCACGCAATGGGCACGAACACCCCCACTGCCAGTACCACGCCCGGCATGGCGTAACCCAGAACAGCCAACCGCACCGTCCAGCTGGTCAGTCCATCTGCATAGCGACGCCGAATCCAGGACAGCATCAGCGCCAGCACAGTGGCAATGGCTGCAGTCATCAATGCAAGCGACAGCGTATTCCAGGCATAGCCCCAGTAATCACTGTTCAGATCTTCCTGCCATACCGACAGCGACCAAGCCACCATTTGCACCATGGGCACAGCAAATGCGGCAGAAAAAATCAGCAGACACAGCGCAAACGCCAGCCAGCGACTGCCCCCCTTGAGCACCACGCGGTACTGCTGAGGATTACTCACATGAAAGCGCTGTGCACTGCGCGATCGCTGCTCAGCCGCCAGCAGCAGCGTAACCACGAGCACGAGCATGGCCGCCAGCTGTGCGGCAGCACCAATGTTGTGCAGGTCAAACCACGACTTGTACAACGCCGTGGTGAACGTATCAAAGTTAAAGACCGCAATCGCACCAAAGTCAGCCAGCACCTCCATCAGCACCAGGGCCAAACCTGCACCGATCCATGGGCGTGCCAGAGGCAGGCCGACTTTAAAGAATGCGGCTACGGGGCTATAGCCCAGTGCCTGCGCCGCTTCCATGCTGCGGTGCCCCTGTGTGAGAAATGCACTGCGCGCCATCAAGTACACGTAGGGGTAAAACGCCATGACCAGCACCATGACCAGCCCCCACAGGCTGCCACGGATATCAGGGAACCAGCGGCTGCTTCCAAAGATATCGCGCAGAAAGCTTTGCACGGGCCCTGCATACTCAAACAGCCCCATCTGCACAAAAGCCAGCACATAGGCAGGAATGGCCAGCGGCAGCACCAGCGCCCAGGCAAAAAACTTACGGCCGGGGAAATCACACATGGCTGTCAGCCACGCCAGGGGCACGCCGACTGCCAGTACCACGATGCTGACGATCAGCATCAGCAGCAATGTATTGGCCAATACACGCGGCAGCACGTGGTTCCACAAATGCTGCCAAATCTCAGGTTGAGGCGTTAAAGCCATTCCCACCACCGCCAGCAAAGGCACGATGGTGAGCAACGCAATGGGCAGCGCAAAAGCAAAACCGCGCCAGCGGTAGGCTGGCGCGGTATGGTCTACAACGGACAAATAGCTAACCTAATTGGAAAAACTGATTAACGATAGCCGACACGGTCCAGCAGCTTGATGGCTTCTGCTTGGTGCGAGCCAATGTCGCCAGCATTCAGAGGGCTAGGAACGAACTTGCCCCACGCCTTGACGATAGGATCTTCTTCAGCCTTCTTGTTGATCGGGCTCTCGTAAGTGCCATGGGTATAGGCCGTCTGCACCTTCTCGGAAGACAGCCACTCCAGCAGCTTGCGAGCGCCTTCTGGGTTCTTTGCGTGTTTAACCACACCAGCACCCGACAGATTCACGTGTGTGCCACCTTGACCGGGGCCTTGGTTGGCCCAGAACAATTTGACGGTCTTGTTGAATTCAGGCTCTTTGGCCAGGATGCGACCAAAGTAGTAAGTGTTGGCGATGCCTACATCACACTGACCAGCAGCAATGGCTTTGAGCAAGCTGGCATCGTTGGTGAACACGTCACCAGCCAAATTGTTCACCCATCCCTTGGTGATGGCTTCTGCTTTTTCTACACCATGCTTGGCAATCAACATGGCCACCAGCGACTGCGTATAGGCTTGCTTGGAAGTGCGCAGGCACAGCTTGCCCTTCCACTTAGGGTCAGCCAAGTCTTCGTACGTGCTCAGTTGTTCTGGCTTGACGCGATCTGCTGCGTAAAAAATGGTGCGCTCACGCTGCGACAGGCCCCACCAGCGATTGCCTTCGTCACGGAAGTTGGCTGGTACGTTGGCGTTCAATGTCGGGGAATCGACCTTTTGCAGCAGGCCACGCTCAGCAGCATTCCACAAATTGCCCACGTCCACCGTAATGAGCACATCTGCCGGAGAGCTGGCACCTTCTGCGGCCAGACGCTCTGCCAAAGAACCTCCACGATCGGTCAGCAGATTGATTTTCACACCGGTTTGCTTGGTGTACTCGTCCAGCGTAGGTTTGAGCAACGCTTCAATACGCGAGGAGTACACGGTCACGGCCTGAGGTTGCGCGGCTTGCGCCAGGGTTGCAGCACCCACCAAGCTCATGCACAGAGCTGTCTTCCAAAGTTTCATTTTGAAAAGCTTCCAGTCAGAAAATCGTGCCGCATCGGCTGCAGCACTACACCGTCGAGGTGCGGGAGGTTACAAGAATTGCGGTCAGGAACACCCAACAACTAATAAGAATAATTCCTATTTCTTTATTCTAATGCAAGTGCTATCTACAGCTGACATTCATGCCTGTATGAACGCACGGTTTTTACGCGCTACCACCTGTGCCATAGATTTGCTCATCCAAGATCACTGACAACCAGTTCACAGATGCTGGGGCGCACATAAAAAAAGCGCATGCCTGCAGGACATGCGCTTCGATGCAGTTGCCACTGGAGCGGACGCTGCTAGCAGCATTGCGACTGCCAGCAGCATCAAGATCAATGGTTTCCGTCAACCAGCAATTTGCCTTGTGCAATCAGTTGCTTGATCAAAGCATTCTGTGCCCCCGCATCGTTACCGGGATCTGTCCACTTCACGCCTTCCAGCGTGATCTGCTGATCAAACCCATTGCCGTTACTGGCCAAGACACCAGAGCTGGATACCTTGACAACCGTGTTGCTGCCAGCACGGTCGATGTGCAGAAACTTACTCAGATCACCTGAGTTTTCTTCACCCTGTAACAAATCACGCAAATCCAGCGCGTCATTGCCTTTGGCAGCACCGCCTTCACCAAAATCCTTGATCACGTCCTTGGCTGGAGCCTGGGCAGTGCCTGCATCATTTTTCAGCCAGACAAAGATGTCATCACCCGGCCCGCCCAGCAGAGTGTCATGGCCTTTGCCGCCGATCAGAATGTCTTTGCCAGCGCCGCCGCTCAAGCTGTCATTGCCCAGTCCGCCAACCAAAATGTCGTTGCCGTCACCGCCCTGCAAGGCGTCATCGCGCGCCACGACATCAGTAGCTGTCAAAGTCAAACTCGCCGGGACATCAACATGCTCAAAATTGCCATCGACAGCAACCACTGTTGCCTGCAAATCTGTTGACCCATCGGTAATCACAGAAAGCTTGCCGTAGCCATTGGCATCCAGTTGCACGCGATAAATCTGTCCCGCAATATCAACCTGTGCGGTAGGAAACGTATTCACGAAATCATATTTGCTGGGATCCGGCGCATGCGTGGTCCGGAATTCAAACGTCACATCGCTGACGCCTGAAATGCTTTGCACACCACCCGCCACCACCTCTCGATAAGCAATGGAGTGAATCAAGTAATCATCTCCGGCACCTACCGCAGAAAATACCGCCGATGCGAAGGTCTGCCCGCTGCCAGGTTCAAAGGTGTAGGCCAAGTCCACCTTGTCCGAGCCCCCTGCCGCTTTTTCTGTTCTGGTGAGGTTGCCACTGGCGTCGTAGTACTTGACCAGCGCCTCTGTGCTGGAGCCTCCGCCAGAAACAATGGCCCAACCTACAGACTTGCCAGCAGCATCAAAAAACTCCACCTTGGCTGCTTCGCCGTTATGGCGCCAAGCGAACTGGACATCAAAATTCTTGACCTCGTTTTTGAACTCAATGGCAATCTTTTCACTCTTGCCATTGCTGTAGCCCAACTCTTTGTCGTCACCCGATGCCGCACCAGCCACACCAAAACCGTCGTGATCTGTACCTCGCACCGTAGAGATATCAGCAGGCTTGCCATCCACCCCATAAGCCTTGACCACAAAACTTTGGCTGGTCGATACGTTGTCCACATTGATCACTGATGTCTTGGTCACAATGGCATGGATATCCACCTTGACCGTGTCAGGTGTATCGGCCACCACCACGTCTGCCGTGGCTGTGGTGTCCAGATTTTCAAAGTTGCCGCCGCCGTTGGTGCCTGTAATGGTCAGTGTCTCGGTGGCGCCATCCTTGTAGACGTCGTCGCCCTGCACGGCAAACGCAGTCGATTGCACCACTGTGCCCGGCACATAGCCCACGCCAAACGTGATCGTGGCGCCGTTGCTCAGCGTCACCACCAGTTCGGTTTGTGGTGCGTGGTCAAGGCTGCCGCCCACGGTCACGTTCGTGCTGCCTTCAACGGCGTTGGTGCCCACCAAGGTCACTTTGACCGTGTCAGGCGTATCGGCCACCACCACGTCTGCCGTGGCTGTGGTGTCCAGATTTTCAAAGTTACCGCCGCCATTGGTGCCTGTAATGGTCAGTGTCTCGGTGGCGCCATCCTTGTAGACGTCATCGCCCTGCACGGCAAACGCGGTCGATTGCACAACCGTGCCCGGCACATAGCCCACGCCAAACGTGATCGTGGCGCCGTTGCTCAGCGTCACCACCAGTTCGGTTTGTGGGGCATGGTCAAGGCTGCCGCCCACGGTCACGTTTGTGCTGCCTTCGACGGCGCTGGTGCCCACCAAGGTCACCTTGACCGTGTCAGGCGTATCGGCCACCACCACGTCTGCCGTGGCTGTGGTGTCCAGATTTTCAAAGTTACCGCC